>NZ_QVTD01000027.1 GCF_003429105.1 Peribacillus glennii | reverse complement strand
TCGGGAGTGCATGAAAAAACACGCAAACACCCAATTTCTTTATACTTGAATTGTCGAGAAACAAGTAAAAGATTGGGGTTGCGTGTAAATGAATATTACCATAGATATTCCAGGATTAAAAGAAGCTATCGTGACACAGGTGAAAGAAACAGAAGGCGTGATACACATTTATGCGGAGATGGAACGGAGGAGGCACCGGTGCCCTCGGTGCCACACAAGAACTAGTAAAATTCATGACTATCGGATCCAAAAGATTCATCATTTAAAATGGTTTGAGAGAACTACCCAGATTTTTTATAGACGCCGCCGTTATGCGTGTGAGTGCGGGAAACGATTTTCAGAGAAAACACCTATTGTCGAGCGCTATCAGAGAACGTCCGTAGAGTGGAATCAGGCCGTGTCCATCCGTGCCATAAAAGGAAAGACGTTTAAGGAAACAGCACAGAATTACGGCACCTCTGCGTCGACCGTTGTGCGTCGGTTCGACCGACTGTCGAAAAGTGACATACATACGGTGCAGCAATTGCCATCGGTTATTGCCATCGACGAATACAAAGGGGACACAAGGGAAGGTAAATATCAATTAATCATTGCCGATGGGATCACAAAGCAGCCGCTGGATATTCTCCCTAACCGCTATAAAACTACGATCAAGCACTACCTGCAAAAGCATGGCGCCCAGGTTGAAGTAGTGATTATGGATATGAGCCAATCTTTTAAGGCAGCCGTAAAAATGGCCCTTGGCCGTCCAGTGATTGTGGCAGACCGCTTCCACTTTTGCCGGTATATTTACTGGGCACTGGATGCGGTCAGAAGGAGGGTGCAACAGGCATTTCATGAGTATGATCGCAAGAAGTGCAAACGAATGAAGCATGTCCTGCATAAAGCCCAAGAACGGCTCACTGACGATGAACGTTGGTATCTGGATCGTTATTTGGGACTGTCCGGGGAACTGAAACAGGCCTATGAATTGAAGGAAGCGTATCGGAACTGGTTTAATCGGGGCTAAAGAAATTGGTCAAGAAAAAATTGATGTTGTCAAAGAGGGATTAAGGGAATTTTATAAAATGGTTGAAGCAGCTGGGATTCCGGAGATGTGTAGAGCCATAAAAACCTTCCAGAACTGGCAAACCGAAATTCTGAATAGTTTTGTTTATGGCTATTCGAACGGTTTTTTAGAAGGGATTAATAATTTAACTAAAGTTATGAAACGAAATGCTTTTGGCTTTAGGGGCTTTAATCGCTTTCTGGCAAAAATCTTATTGTCACATCAGTATAAAGAAATTGGGATTCACATTGGATAAGGGTGACGACAATCAGTCATCACCCCAACATTTGACGGAGAACCT
>NZ_QVTD01000026.1 GCF_003429105.1 Peribacillus glennii | reverse complement strand
GGAGCAAGATAAAAAGGAAAAGTATGACTGCAAGAAGCACTACTGGCATAACAAGGACTACAATGATTGCTGTAAGAAACATGATTGGGACCCTTGCAAGAAACATGACTATGAATCCCACAAAAAAGACGACTATGATCGGGAGCAAGATAAAAAGGAAAAGCATGACTGCAAAAAGCATCATTGGTATGACGAGGACCATCACGATTTCAAGAAAAACGATTGGGATCATTGCAACAAAGATGACCATCAGCACGACGACATAGATGATCTTTTGCTTAAACTCATTTGCTTACTATTAATGGATAAGAGAAGTAGCTAGTTTTATAATCCCTGATTATTAGTAAATGTAAGGCTCGTTCAGTCGGAACGAGCCTTTCCTAATTAAAATAATGAACCTATACAATCCCCATACTTAAGCTTTTTTACCCTGTCTAGTACATTTTTCTTGAAAAATAGGGCTGATAACTAGTACAATAGATACTTTTTTCGGAAAATTCAGTATGTTAAGATTTGACAAATCACTATTAAAAAGGGGGATATTTGATTGAAGAAAAAACTTCTTTCAGTTCTATCAACAGGAGCTTTAACATTATCTCTTTTTGCACCGGCAGGATTGCTGGCACCGGATGCAAAAGCGGCAACATCTAATTGGAATACAGAACGATATGGCGACAAAGTTGATATTGATAGTTATTTAAATAACCTATCAAAAGATGAATCCTACATGGAAAAGGCAGATGAAAAAATTAAGGAACAGGCCGAAAACATCAATTTCAACGAAGATACAGGGAGCGGGAATACGGCTGGTAAAAGTCATTTTACATATGACGGCGGGACAAAGAAATTCCTAAATAGGAATCTAAAGTTCAAAGACTATACCTTAAGAAGCGTTGGTGAAAACGTCGAAATATGGGTAGCCAATGATCTTTCTTTCCCTGCAGGGGATCCTCGCCCGGCTCAAGTCGTCACACAAGCACAGGTTGATAAGTTGAAAGATGAATTTGATGCTAACATTTATCCTAAAGCTACCGACTTTTTCGGGACACCGGATGTGCATGATGGTTCGCATTCTCCTCTGGCAGAATGGGGGAATGTTCCGAAAGGGTACTACGAAGGAAGCGACAAGGTGATCATGCTTGTGGATAATATTATCGACGACAATTATAATGATCCGTCTTATCCATTCTTTGTGGCTGGATTTTACTGGCAAACACTAGAAAACTATATTGATAGAAATATAATTACAATCGATGCTAGGGATTGGGACACGCGCCTTGAAAATACATTCTATGGTACGACAATTCATGAGCTGCAGCATTTAATCCATGCAGATAATGATGGGGATGAAGAGTCATGGTTAAATGAAGGGATGTCTACTTTCTCAGAGTATCTTGGAGGCTACGGCCATGATGACAGGTCAATCAACTTTTATTTGGACCATCCGGAAAACTCCCTCGTTAACTGGGATGAGCATCAGGGTGCGGCAACCGGTCCGGAAACCATTGCAGATTATGGGCAGGTGTATCTGTTCACCCTTTACATGAACGACAAGTTCGGAAAAGAGTTCATCCGAAATCTGGCACTAAACGAAACAAATGGCTTGGATAGTGTTAACGAAACTTTAAACGCAAGCGGCCAAGAGCTGGATTTCAAAGATGTTTATAACCGTTTTATCACGGCCCTGGCAATCGATAGTGAAAAACCTGGAAACGGGATTTATAATTTTGACAGCATTAACTTAAGGGATTTGGCCGTTGATAATAATGGTACCAAACGTGGCTCTACCATAAATTATGAAACGGTGATGCCGTTTGAAAAAGAAGGTGTGCCTGCATGGGGCGGCGATTTCAAGCAGCTGGACAATACAGAAAAAATCCGCAACATATCTTTTGACGGGATTGATTTCTTGCCGGTTCCATGGGAATCTATTACTAGTCCTACCGATGAAGCGAATAATGTTTTATGGGGCAATAAAGGTGATGAAGCGGATAACTCTATAATCCTTGAAGCTGATTTAACGAATGTCAAGAATGCTACATTGAACTTCGATAACTATTATAAAATTGAGGAACAATGGGATTTCGCGGCCGTCCAGGTTTCTACGGATGGCGGGAAATCGTGGAAGAGTCTAAGCAATGAAAATACCAGGTCAGATGTTGTGGAAGAAGGATATCCTACGATCAAGGAAAACCTTCCCGGCTTCACTGGGCAAAGTAATGGCTGGGAGAAGGAATCCTTTGATTTAACAGAATATGCAGGCCGAAAAATCCTGGTTTCATTCCGTTACATGACTGACTGGGGAACAACGGAAGATGGCTGGTTCATTGACAATATCACAATACCTGAAATTGGTTATTCACATGAAGGGTCTTCCACTGACAGCTTTAAATCACTTGATGAGATATTTGGAAAGTATGTCGAATACACCGTGACGTTTATTAATGAAAAAACAGTGGGCGAGGGAACAAAAGCCAAAACCGAGTACAAAGTCACCCACGTGGAGCCCTTCAATGTGACAGAGGAAAAGGCGCTCCAGCTCCGTAAAGCCTTTAAAAAAGGCGAAAATTATATGATCACCACATACGCGGCGCCTGCCAACAAGAAGAATCCTGTCGATTTTACTTATGAAATTGAATACAAGAAAAATAAGCAAAAATAATTTGAAGGAAGAGATTGTGCCATAGGGGGACTGAGCCCTTATGGCACAGTCTCTTAATCATTTAGATAGGTTTTTTCTTTCACAGTGCAATCATGTTTTTTATCTTAAAATCTCATAATAGGTTTCGTTGACTGGAAGCGCTTACTATATTACTATTTTTGTTGTAGGAGCGCCAACTGTGGGAATGCGGGATATTTTTCTTTTTTTAAGGTACGTGGTACCTAAAAACAAGAGTTACTATAACAAGAATGCAGCGCAGCCCTGCAGGAACAAATAAAAAGCCGCGGGTTCCTGCAAAGTCCCCAAAAAGCCTAGCAGACAATAGGAGGATAAAATGAAGATTGTTATTGCACCAGATTCCTTTAAAGAAAGTTTAACCGCAGATCAAGTGGCAAAAGCTATTCAATCCGGGTTTATGGCGGTTTTCCCGGAAGCGGAATATCGTTTGCTCCCAATAGCGGACGGCGGTGAAGGGACCGTACAGGCATTGGCTGCTTCAAGTGGTGGGAGAATTGAAACCATTTCTGTAACCGGGCCGTTAGGTGAACCGGTAAAGGCAAAAATCGCTTTTTCCAATGATGGCAAAAAAGCTTTTATTGAAATGGCAGAAGCATGTGGGCTGCATCTTGTTCCCGGTAATCTGCGCAGCCCATTGCAAACAACTTCTTATGGTGTGGGAGAGCTTATTCTGCACGCAATGGAACAGGGGGCTTCCGAACTGATTGTCGGTGTGGGCGGAAGTGCCACAAATGATGGTGGAATGGGAATGGCTTCTGCACTCGGTTACCAATTTTTCGATGATTCAGGAGAATTGTTGAATGGTCGCGGCAGAGATTTATTCTGCGTGGATTCCATGTCAGGTACAAACCATGACAAACGTTTAGATGAAATAAAAATTACCATTGCGGCAGATGTGGAAAATCCTCTAACAGGAAAAAACGGTGCAACGTATGTTTATGGCCCGCAAAAAGGGCTGCCTGACGGCCGTTTAGCCGATATGGATGAAGCGATGGGGAAATTTTATCAAATCGCTTGCAGCCATTTAGGAAAAGAGGTAGCCCATGTTCCGGGCAGCGGTGCAGGTGGAGGAATGGGTGCCGCCCTCCTTTTATTTGCAGGTGCCCAATTGAAAAAGGGCATAGAGCTTGTTCTTGAGCAATTAAGAATAAAGGAAATATGCAGGGATGCTGACTTCGTGATTGTCGGCGAAGGCAAAATTGACGGACAAACCATATTTGGTAAAGCTCCCGCAGGTGTGGCGGCATGTGCTCCGCCACAGGCAAAAGTAATTGCCATTTGCGGCAGTGTGGGCAAGGGATATGAAGTCCTTTATGATCATGGTTTTGACGCAATTTTCCCTTCCATTCCCGCTTTGCTGCCACTGGAAGATATTTTGGGCAGTGCTTTTAACAATGTAGAGAGAACCGCAAGGAATGTAGCAGCACTGCTTAGCCAGGAGAGGGAATAAAAAAATTGCTTAAGTTTTGAAAAAAATATTTTGACATTTCTATATTGTTTATATTATGATGATTGTAATCAGTTGAATAGTTCTCCTAAAGGGGAGTAGCTTTTACAACAAAGTCGTCATTTCGGAGGGTAACCGCTCCCGGCTTTGTTGGCAACCATTCGTTCGTTGTTAGCAAGACCTTTGCCTATTGGTGAAGGTCTTTATTTCTATTTCTAACCTTTACCATATTGTGGTAAAGGTTTTTTGTTTTTTCAATTCCTTTAGGCAGCACGGGAGACAGACTACTAATTCAATAAAGGAATGGAGGATAAACAAATGAAAAAAAGAAAATTGTCCTTTTCAGAGCTTATGAAGATAAATAAAGAAGAGCTTCTGAAAGATAAGGAACAGCTTGAGAAAATTGAAAAGCGAGTTGACGAAAAATATGTAAATGCAAGGTAAATGAACAAACACTTTATGAATAAAAAAATTATCCCCTGGAGGGTCTTGATTGATACTAAGGAAATATATGTCTCTTTTAGGAATCGGTTCAGCAAAAATAGATCTAGTTCTTAACAAGGAAACCTATGCACCTGGTGAACCAGTCCATGGTCATTTCTTGATAAAAGGCGGTACGATCGACCAACAGCTTAAAAGAATCGACTGTGATTTAATTGCCATTGACAACAATGGCTCCGAAAAAGTCATTAATTCAAAAACGATCCTGTCATCGGCAAGAATCATATCGGAAGAAATGAACCAGATTTCATTCGCGTTTCAGCTGCCGGATTCGGTGCCGGCTTCAACAGATGGGCTAACATATCGATTCCATACAAAGTTGGCCTTTAATGAAGGTGCAAGCAGCAGGGACGAGGATGCTATACAAATCATTAATTGATGAATTTTTAGGGTAAACACAAGAGTACAACCAGATAAAAAAAGGAGGTGGCCCTCTTGTTTAAATTCCTGAAGAGGATCAAATTCATCTTGAAATTTTGGAAGTTCATTCCGTTTCTAAAAGATTTTTTTCAATCGGAAGATGTGGAACTTCATAAAAAAGTGCTTGGGATTCTGCTGATTTTCACATATGCCTTCTTCCCCTTTGATTTAATTCCAGACTTCCTTTCACTGATTGGGGTTGTCGATGATGTTGTCATTGCGGGATTTGTATTAGAGCGAATGGTCAAATTGGCTCCTGATTCCTTGAAAAGAAAACACGGGCTTACCTAAATAAAAATAGAAAATTAGTGGGAGGATTAAATGGAACTTTCGATTTTATTGGAATACGGTTGGGTATTATTACTTTTAATTGCAATAGAAGGGCTTTTGGCAGCGGATAACGCGCTTGTGTTGGCGATTATGGTTAAGCATTTGCCGGAAGAGGAAAGAAGGAAAGCCTTATTTTACGGGCTGGCAGGGGCCTTTGTATTCCGGTTTGCATCATTGTTTGCGATTTCGTTCCTTGTCGATGTATGGCAGGTACAAGCAATAGGTGCCCTTTACTTATTGTTTATAGCGTTCAACCATATCTTTAGGAAAGTGGTTATAGGTAAAGGAAAGGAAAAGAGCACTGAGGACAAGGAAGGGAAAAAATCCGGCTTCTGGGCGACTGTCTTCAAGGTGGAATTGGCTGATATCGCATTTGCGGTTGACTCCATTCTTGCAGCCGTTGCATTGGCAGTGGCTTTGCCGAACACAAATCTCCCTAATATCGGCGGGCTTGACGGCGGAAAATTCCTTGTTATATTTGCTGGCGGAATTATTGGCCTGATTATTATGCGATTTGCGGCCAATTTTTTTGTGAAACTGCTTCAAACAAGGCCAGGCCTGGAAATTGCCGCGTTTGTCATCGTGGGCTGGGTAGGCGTTAAGCTATCGGTTTATACGTTATCACACCCGGAACTCGGGGTATTGCCCGAAGGATTTGCCAGCTCGACAGCATGGAAAGTTACGTTCTATACCGTTCTCATTATCATTGCACTCGCTGGCTGGTTCCTTTCGAAGGAAAAAGAAGAACAGCCTTTCGGGGAAAGTATGGAAAATTAAAATATGCCACGCTTGTAACCCACATCCTTTAAAAAGTATTTCTTATGAATAAATTGGCTCGCTTAATGGAAAATACAGAGAAGGGTCTTTCAAAGTTTTTGGAGACTTCTCGAATGTGCGAGCCATTATTTTAATTATTAATCCCACCTGGAGGTAGGTCTGTTGGCTATTGAAATATTGGTACTGTTGGTACTGATTATTTTAAACGCGTTTTTCGCCGCTTCGGAAATCGCGCTGATTTCGTTAAACGATAATAAAATAAGGATCATGGCGGAGGAAGGAAACAAAAAAGCGAAGCAGCTTCAAAATCTCCTCTCGGAACCGAGCCGGTTTTTGGCAACAATACAGATTGGGATAACACTTGCCGGGTTTTTGGCGAGTGCATTTGCGGCCGGAAGCTTTGCCGGCGTGCTGGCACAATGGCTTGTTGACATGGGAGTCCCGATTGCTGAAGATCTTCTTGAAACCATTTCAGTCATAGTTATTACTTTGGTCTTGTCGTACTTTACTCTGGTTCTGGGTGAGCTTGTCCCGAAACGGCTGGCTTTGCAGAAGGCTGAAGCCATTGCCTTTTTTGCGGTATCCCCATTAACAATTCTTTCAAAAGTCTCCGCTCCGTTTGTAAAATTATTAACCCTTTCAACAAACATAATCGTAAGGCTTTTCGGCGTGGACCCTAATGCGGAAGATGAGAATGTAACGGAAGAAGAAATACGGATGATGGTCGACGTAGGTAAAGAAAGAGGAACCATTCAAGACTCGGAAAAAATAATGATCAACAATATTTTTGAATTTGATAATAAGACAGTATCTGATATAATGACACACCGGACAAGCATTGTAGCCATTCCGATTGATATAAGCTTACAAGAAACGGTACGTCTCGCCACTACGGAAAAATACACAAGATTCCCGGTTTACAAAGAAGATATCGATCATGTCATCGGGATGTTGCACACCAAAGATTTGATCCAGTTTGTTGAAAATTGTGAGGAAGATTCATTCAATCTAAAAGAGCTTATCCGTGATCCATTTTTTGTCCTTGAATCCATAAAGACGGACCACTTATTTAGAGAAATGCAAAAGAACAATGTTCAAATGGCCATTGTCATCGATGAATATGGCGGTACGGATGGAATAATCACCATAGAGGATTTGATCGAAGAAATCGTTGGCAATATCTTCGATGAATATGATGAACCCGAAGAGGAGATGGATGATGAAGAAATCATTCAGGTTGACCAAAACACCTATTTAATTGGAGGCCGAGCCAATCTGTATGAGGTCAGGGATGCCCTCAATATAGTTTTCCCAACCGATGATTACGATACCCTGAGCGGCTTTGTGATCGGTCAGCTTGGATATATACCGGCAGTGGATGAACAACCTTCGATTGAATACGAAAATATCAGGTTTACAGTGGCGGAAATGAATGATAAACGAATTATGAAAGTCAAAGTAAATGTTCCAGTAAAAGAAGATGAAAATCCATGATTGGGCCAGAGGCTGTCTCATTAGGGGTCTGAACCCACACAAACAATATATGTGGAGCTTGGTTCAGTTCTAGATATAGCGTTGTGGGATCTGACCCTTTTGCTATTCGGACAGCCCCGTGCTATTTTGTGAGGTGGAAAATCCTGAAATTACAGGTGAAGGATATCGTTTCAAAAACTATATTGACGTCCGCCAAAGGCCAATTGGATGACTATACCCATTCCCTGAATCCATATGCCGGCTGTGCGTTCGGCTGTAAATATTGCTATGTTCGGCAGCTGCCGGTTTCACTTTATCGTGAGGAAGAGTGGGGCACCTGGGTCGATATTAAAACAAATGCCGCCCAAATTCTGAAAAAGGATTTGATAAAAGCCAGGAAGAAAGGGCCCGTATATATTTTTATGTCATCTTCCACAGATCCGTACCAGCCTTTAGAGGCAAAAACACAGTTAACACGAAGCTTATTGGAAACAATGCTTGAAGAGACACCGGATTTCTTATTTGTCCAGACCCGTTCTCCCCTGGTGAAGCGGGATATTGATTTGTTTAAAAAATTTGGGGGCAAAATCCGTATTTCAATGACGATTGAAACCGATAAAGAGGAAATAAGAAAGGCATTTTCACCTTCCGCTCCGCCAATACAAGCCAGGATGGCGGCATTAAGAGAAATAACGGAAGCGGGAATTCCCACGCAGGCAACGATTGCTCCGCTGCTGCCGTGTTCCAGAGAGTTTCCAAAAAAACTTAAGAATCTGGCCAGCCGCGTCGTATTGGATGATTTTTGGATGGGTGATGGAAGCGGAGGAAGACGAACAGAAAGAATGGGAGTCTATGAGATTTATCAACAGATGGGAATGGAAAAATGGTTTAATCCGACTGCTTATAAGGTTGTATTGAAAATGCTGCAGGAAGAACTGGGTGAAATAGGGATTTCAAAAGAAGGCTTCAAGCCGGATATAAAATAGAAAGTCCCCTTATAGCATAGAACTATAAGAGGACTTTTTTTTGTATCTTTTACTATTAAGCAGAGCTTTCAGTCTACTTACACATTAGCGATTTTTTCTGCTATTAAAGCTGTCACAGTTGTTGGAGTGTCAGTAGCGTTCAGTAATGCATTAATACTGCATTTTGGCTTGCATGTCCGACAGCTTGAGAATTAACTTTATAAGCTAACAGAAACACTTACGTTATTTTCAGCAGCTTCCACAACAGCAGTTTCTTCCTTTGCTTCAGTTAAAGCCAGTTCAGCTTCTTCTTTAGCTTTAGCGACAGCCGGTTTAGCATCTTCCTTTGCTTTAGCAACAGCCAGTTCAGCTTCTTCTTTAGCTTTAGCGACAGCCAGTTTAGCATCTTCCTTTGCTTTAGCAACAGCCAGTTTAGCATCTACCTTTGCTTTAGCAACTGCAGCCTTGGCAGCTTCTTTTTCTTCAGGTCCAGCCAGTTTAGCGTCTTCCTTTGCTTTAGCAACAGCCAGTTTAGCGTCTTCTTTTGCTTTAGCAACAGCTAATTTAGCGTCTTCTTTTGCTTTAGCAACAGCAGATTCAGCTTCTTCTTCAGTTTTAGCAGCAGATTCAGCTTCTGATTCAGTTTTAGCAGCAGTAGATTTAGCATCTTTTTTAGCTTTAACAACAGCCAATTTAGCTTCTTCTCTAGCTTTAGCGACAGCCAATTTAGCTTCTTTTCTAGCTTTAGCAACAGCTAATTTAGCGTCTGCTTTCGCTTCAGCGACAGCCAGTTTAGCATCTTCTTTAGCTTTAGCAACAGCAAGTTTAGCATCTTCCTTCGCTGCTTTAGAATCAGCAAGTTTCACTTCTTCTCTCGCTTTGGAGACGGCAAGTTTAGCATCTTCCTTAGCTTTAGCAACAGCTAATTTAGCGTCTTCTTTCGCTTTAGCGACAGCAAGTTTAGCGTCTTCCTTAGCTTTAACAACAGCCAATTTAGCATCTTCTTTCGCTTTAGCAACTGTTGTGACAGAAGCATCTTTTTGTTCGGTTGCTGATTCAGTTACTGCGTCTGTTTCTTTTGTTGCAGTTTCTTTTGCCACTTCGCTGGCAGCCTCTTTTGTAACTTCATTAGCTGCGGTTAGACGGACTGCGGAGTTAGCAGCTGCCTTCTTTTTTGCAATTGCACTTTCGTTTGCAGCCTGAGATTTTGCCTTGTTTACTGCTGATTTATCTACTTTCACTGTTTCAGTGTTTACTGCTTCTTCTGTTTTTGAAACAGCTGTGTCATCAGTTGTTACTTCTGCTGCAGGTTTAACCTTTTTAACCTTTTTCACGTTTTCTGGCTTTATTACTGCTTTTCCGTGAACGGCAGAATTTTTGGCAGCATGGGATTTAGCGGTTTTTGAAGCATGCGCCGCAGCCTTAGAATTTTTGCCCGCAACTGGTGTCGCTTTAAGAGAAATTGTTTGTTTCGCTTTAACTTCTGCTTTTACGTCTTTTCCATTGCCTGCAGCTTCACTGACCTGTCCCCCGGCAAGTACGCCTACTGATAAAACTCCTGCTAATGCGGCCGTTTTGATAACTGTATTTCGTGTATTGTTTTTCATTTTAAAATTGCTCCTTTTTCTTTTTAGTTGTTATGAATGAAGTATCTACTATGCTAAGAAAAAGGAACAATGATTGGCGGCTGCAAAGGGGGTGCATTCGTCCATTGGCTGGAAAATACATTGGATATGGAAACAAATGACTGGCCAATTCCCGGTATCCATTGATTTTCGCATTCAAACCATTTATCATTTGCGCTGGCTGTACTATGTCCAAATTTTGGCCGATCCTTTGAAACCCCGCCCGAATGATCATTTGCTGGTGCTGTTACAATCACAAGCATATCGATTGAATCACCTTTATCAGGGAGCGGCATGCTTTCACTTTTGGATCGCTCAGATCCGGTATCAATTGAACCCTGTTTATTCAGGTATGCAATTTTTAGTTTCGGCTTTTGGTTGGTTTTTTTATGAACAATTTCAGCGGCATTGTTAGGTGCAGACACTTTTTTCTCTTCGGTTTTAACTGTATGTAAGATTTTCGGCTTTCTTACGTCTAACTTAGGAGGATGTACGGTTTTCGGCCTTTTTATAGTCTGTTCAACAGCTGCACCTTTACTTGTCTGGTTACTTTGGACAGCAGTCGGTTTTTTTCCGGTCCAGCCCAGTCCAGTTTTATTCTCCGGTTTACTTGTTGTCCTTGCAGGAACAGTCTCCGGTTTACTTAATGTCCTTGCAGGAACAGTCTCCGGTTTACTTGCTGTCCTTGCAGGAACAGTTTGCTTATTGTTATGGTTAATCTTTGTGCCGCCAGCTTGTCTTTTATGTTTTACAGACTGGTCTGCCTGGTCAGGCAAAGGTTTCTTTGCTTTTACCAGTTTGTCTTGTTTGACATTAGTGGGTTTTGCGGCAAACTTATCTTTCTTAGCTGGTGTAACTTTTTGTATGTTAGCAACGAGCTTTGATTCTTGCTGCTTTTTCTCAGCATGTGTAACCGTCTCTGCAACAGCTTTTTCGACTTGTACAGGCAGCTTCTTTACAACATCTGCTTTCTCTGCATGTGCAACAAGAGGTGAAAATAAGACTGCTCCAAAAATTAAGCTGTTTAGGATATACTGACGGAAGTGCATCATTTCACCTCCTTTCGATGAAGTTCGGTGTTCCCCCTACTTGAGAGAATTCTAAAACATTTGAGGTTTTATGTCCGTTCTTTAAGGATAAAAAACAATTCCATCCTTTCTTCCTAGAAGGTTTGAGGAAGCAGTACCCAGAATTTTGGAGGATTATGGTTCCGTGATAAAATAGTTCCACGATATCTTTAAAGAAAGCTGTGATCAATGTGTGTCTAATTTTATTTGCTTATAGGGTGCATCCAACATACAAGCTTATAGTTGCGGCAAATCGGGATGAGTTTTACAAAAGGCCCACCGCTCCTGTGCATTATTGGGAAGATCATCCCCAAATCCTCGCAGGCCGGGATTTAGAAAAAATGGGAACCTGGATGGGTGTCACAAAAAACGGACGTTTCGCAGCGTTGACCAATTATCGTAACCCTAAGGAGATAATAGATGGAAAGCGTACGCGAGGAGAGCTGGTGGCGGATTTCTTGAAAAACTCTCACAACCCTCTTGATTATATGCGGAAATTGGAAATGAACCGCACCCTCTATCCTGGCTATAATTTATTGGCGGGGGACACTAAGGAGCTTTATTACTATTCGAATATAGAGAATAAGCTTCGAAGGTTAAAGCCAGGGATTTATGGCGTTAGCAATCATGTTTTGGATACCGCCTGGCCAAAGGTGAAACGGGGCAAGGAAGACCTGTCGAAAATAATCATCGAACAAAAAGACCTTTTGGTTGATGGACTTTTCACTGTTCTTCAAAACGCGGACCCGTTTCCGGATGACATTCTTCCCAATACAGGCGTTTCCTTAGAGTGGGAAAGAATTCTCTCGCCGCTGTTCATCCAAAGTGACGGTTATGGCACAAGAAGCTCGACAGTTTTATTGATAACAGATGAAGAAGTTTTTTTCCAGGAACGAGTCTACAGTAATGAAAGCATGAAGGACCAACAATACACCATAAAACTATGACAAAGTGCCAGGCACCATCCTGCAATCCGATGGCACCTGGCACTTTATTTACTTCCCGGGGCAGGCTGGTCAACGCCTCTTACCCGATGTCTATGTCCATTGTTTTCGGTGGTGTAAAAGTCGTAGTGATGTACGTGCATACCGTTCCCGACGGGTATAGCGGGTCCGGAATATGCCTTGTAATGATGGGTGTGCCCATCTTCATAAACTACATATCCCTCCGTATAATGAATATGTCCCCCATCCTGTGTTTGGATTGGCGGAGAATTCACATCCAAACACTGGTGTACATGACCAGCATCAACTGAAGTATAGTCGACTGAACCATGATTATGGTTTGGGACAAATCCCGGTACAAAATCATCTTTTCCTGCTCTTTTCATCCCATTCAGTCCCTTATCCCGGCATTATTGCTGTTCACTTATTTTCTTCATATTTAAACGCTCTTCCAGCACATGGATCATATAAAGAAAATGATCAGCTTCACGTACAACATGGTCGGCCAGAAGCGGATTAATCACGCTGCGCATTTGGCATGATTTAATCAGGTCCAGCCCTGCTTTTTTAAAAGCTCGGAGTTCTGAGGTTGCATTTTCACTGTCTTTATTCAATCTCCCGATGATTGGATATGTAGGCTGCTTATGGTACAACATTGACTCGACATCTCTTGCCTGATTCAGAAGGGTTTCAAAATCATCTCCAAACTTAAGTGCTGTCTTTACCAGATTTCTTTCTGACTGATCAAGTAGAGAACCGATAAATCGTGAGTGTTCCATCATGATTCTCAACCAAAAGACATTCTCATTGATAATGGCATCCTGGATAGGCTCTAAAATGCCTTTATTGAATTTTTTGAGGGTTCTCATAAAGTATTCCGCTTCCCTGGCAATATGGTCCACCAGCAACGGGAAATTGAATCCGCTTATTTTGCAATTGATAATCAGTATAAGCAGGTTTCTTTTGAAATTCCGAAACCCTGTCACCAATTCTATGCTTTCTTCGTTAAGTCTTCTGACTAAAGTGACATTGGCAGGTACTTGATATGCCCGCTTTTCCTGCTGTTCAAAGTACAGAAAAAAACGATCTGTTTGCTGGATTAGCTGTGTGTCTTTTCGATTAAATCCTTCGCCAAGGAATAATGCGTGTTCTTTCATAATCCTTAGCCAAAATCTATTTTCAGTTAGCGAACGTTCAATAAATAATTGTTCGGTCATTGATTCAGGTTTTGCAGCAAATGACTCGGGAGGAATCAGCATTTGATTAAACTGGTCTGTGCTTACGTGACCAGGCACTGGTTGATTTCGCATGGGTCACCCCCTTTTATCAGGTTTCAATACTATAATTTATTTGTTATATGATTCAAATATGTTTGGCACGGGTTCATTTATTTTTAGATCTCAACAATGATATTTTAAAAAAGCAGAAGCTTGCCCATCCATCCAACGGGGACAAATGCTGAAAATTGGTAATAAACGCTGGAATTGTGCGGCAAAAACAAAATTAACCGTAAAACGTATTTTGATTACAAAAATTCAAGGTCCAGTTCAAAAAATGGCTGCATATACAAGCCTGGTGACGAAACGTAATATGGCGCCGCATTAAAAAATTGAAAGCTGGACCAAGCTGAAATAATCGGGAATTCTTTGATATAAGTCAGAAATTGCTTATAAGCTGGAACTAATGAAAAAACGTCAATTCTTGATATAAACTGAATTTTGTTCTTATCACATGGATTTTATTGATTTAACAATATTGCTGATATATTGCTAACACCTCAGCTAAACCACCCACCCGTAACCAATCCTTCATATCCTGTAGGCGCAACCGTATTATTCACCTTTATCCCCAGCCAATAGAGTTCGCTTTACTTCATTTTATGAAAGCCGTCTAAACCTTTTCCTGCCGCCAAGTTAAAAGAATGTAAAAGATTTGTGGATTTTCAGCTTTGATGCACGCTTGTTCAATTTGTTCCCCGTCGATGGCCAGCATAAGAAATTGTATATATATCAAGGCGCCATACCTGTACTTTTTCCCCAAACCGAGAGTTATGCCTATACAGACCCGAACGGCTTTCCATAGGATATAAGGATAACGGGCGTGATAGAAAGGAGGCATACAGTGTCTCTTCGTAATTACACCGAAATTCAAATATTGCCTGATCATGAATTTCCAGCGGAGGGCGGTCTGATCCTTCCACAACAGCTCGTAAACAAACACATGATTAACAATTACCAGCCTATTGAACTTTGCTATGGACTGAAGAAAATAACGCTTGATTTCAAGCCCGGGAAGTCGTTTATGGTAAAAGAATCGGCTGCACAGTTTCTTGCCCTGGCTGCTGATGGGGAAGTGTTCGGGTTCCACTATGACGGCAGGGCGCGGCGGTTGATTATTGGGCCGCTTGTAGGAATCCTCATGTCCTCTCTTTCCAAGACAAGTGAGCAAATCTTTGGGGAAATGACTGATTTCTGTAAAGAGGTTGCCGAGAAGAGCAGAAGCAGGGGCGGGCGGGCCGTTTTTTTTACCCTTGAGCAGATTAATGAAGAATCCGACAATATAGAGGGCTGGATTTATAATAACCAAAAATGGAGCCAAAGCGTTTTTCCGACTCCATATTGTGTCCATAACCGGATTAGCTCACGAAGGCAGGAATCAAAAGTAGCAACCCAGATGAAAATAAATCTATTAAAACAACGAGGGGTCTTCTTTTATAATGACAAATTCCTGGATAAATGGGAGATTGTCCAGCAATTGAAAAACATGCAAAATGAAACGGTTTTTTTTCCGTACACCCGGCTTTATAAAGGACCGGATTCCCTTTACGAAATGGCTGGCAGGTATCCAGAATTATATGTAAAGCCTACGGGAGGTAGCCTTGGAAAAGGAATTATGCGGATCAAGCGCTACGGTAACAGCTATATTTGCCAATTCCAAAAAAATGGCGAAACCATTACGAAGAAGTATGAGTCTATCATCCAGCTTGGACGAATGCTCCATGCACGTATCGGAAGTAGGACATATGTTATTCAACAGGGTATCGAGCTTATTAAACATAATGGAAGCATCATAGATTTTCGGGCCCTGGTACAAAAAAACATGTATGGGAAGTGGACCATTACTTCAATCGTAGGCAGGAGGGGGCCTGAACAAAGCATAGTGTCCAATGTTTCGACTGGAGGGACTATATTGGGCCTGCGGGCGGCTCTTGAATCCTCCGATGCGCCCTGGCTGCCGGTTGATCGCATTGTAAGTGTCATGAAAAACAAAGCCCTGAAATTTGCCGAACTATTTGAAAATGGAGCTGCAGGCAATTATGCGGAGCTTGGCATTGATTTTGCAGTAGACCGAACGGGAAGGGTGTGGGTGCTGGAAATCAATTCAAAGCCCTCCAAGGCTGGACACTCTGTTGGCAACCAGGTTAAAGGTACGCGTCCATCAGTGAAACGATTGATAGATTTCTGCTTTTACCAAAGCGGCTTCCGGCAGCAAACCAGGAAAAAGCCATCAAAAACTTGAGGCCACCGCTGGAGTGTTAGGAGGATGTAAGGAAAATGGAGAAATCATTGGGCTACCTGGGGATACTGGCGACGCCGAAACAATCAAATCCGCCTTTTTCCAGGGAAGCATTCTATAGATTTTTATCAAAAGAAGGCATGAAAACCGGATTGCCTGTCTATGTATTTCTTCCTGAAGGTGTGGACATACAAAAAAAAACGGTAACCGGCTATAGGTACCTTCCGCAGCAAGGGTCATGGGAATTGAAAAAGTTTCCCCTCCCATCGATTGTTTATGATTGCCTTTGGGGCCGCAGGAAGTATCGGACACAGCTTAAGTGGCTTAAAGCGCAGGCCAATGTCACGTTTCTAAATCATTTTCTGCGAAACAAAATCACCACGTACAAATCTCTTGTTCAGGATGAGGTTTTGGCTTCATTTTTGCCTCCCACCAAGCAGGTCACCTCTATGAACGTAATAAAGGAAATGCTTCAAGTACATGGGGAGGTTGTTATTAAACCAATACAGAGCACCAGCGGCAAGGGTGTCATGAAAATCACCTCAAATCAAACTACTCATCAGGCAGAAGGCAGGGACCTGAAAAATAATATCTTCCGGAAACGGTTCGAAAATAAAGAAGCACTATTGAAATGGATCGGCAATTTACCAAGAGTAAAAAGGCTTGTGCAGCCGTATCTTGACCTGTCATCTCCGGAGGGTTCTCCCTTTGATATTCGCGTGCTTGTTCAAAAGGATAGCAAAGGAGAATGGGTGGAGACGGGGAGAGCGTTGCGTTCAGGGACAACGAGCGGGCTAACCTCGAACCTGTGCGGGGGCGGGCGTGCAACCACTGTTGCTCCTTTTTTGGAAAGTATGTTTAACGAGGAACAAAGGATGGAAATCGAGCGGCAAATAAGCGCGATTGGCGAAAAGTTACCTTCTTACATTGAAAGCAAGCATGGCCGGATGGTTGAGCTGGGCCTTGATATCGGTGTGGACAGGAAAGGGAAAGTGTGGATCATCGAAGTGAACTCAAGGCCAGGGAGAAATTCCTTCAAAAGAATTGAAAACGGTACCAAGTACAAAACCGCCTTATCATCTCCCATCAAATATGCCCACTACCTTTTGGAAAAAAAACAAAAAGCGGATGGGCAAGTGCCATGATTTATCATGGAACGCTGGCAATTCAACCTTTGGATGGAATCTGGAGCCTTCACTTGCCTCGTGAGGGTGCTTGGAAGAACGAGATTGATAGGAAAGAATTGACTATTAAAATAGGAAAATGGAAGAAAACCGTAGTGGTGACGGATAAGGAGCCGTCCGAAACCGCATTTCGGACACAAATTCAAATTCGCAAGCTGTCGGGTTCATATGAAATTGGCCCGTTCATCGGCATTCTTACTGTTGCGGGAGAGGATTCCTTCCTTGGAAACAGAACTAATTTTACTGATATTCTCGAGACAGGCCGAAAGCAGGGTGCACTTGCCTATGTCATCACAGTAGAGGACATCAATTGGGAATTGGAAACAGCAGTCGGATCGATATTTGATCATGGCAGAAAAATATGGGTCAAGGAATCATTGCCGATTCCCCATATCATCTACAACCGTATTCCTAACAGGGCTGCGGAGAACAGGCCGCACGTGATATCTGCACTGGAAAAGCTTTCAGCTTCGGAAACTACTACTCTATATAATCCCCGCTTCTTTGAGAAGTCCCATATGTATCATATATTGCAAAAAGAGCGCAAAGTTTCGGCTTTCCTTCCGGAGACCGTTCCTTTTTCGAGAGAGAACTTAGTGAATATGGCTGGCAAGCACCCAATTTTATATATGAAACCAACGAATGGGAAAGCTGGCCGGGGCATTTATCAATTGCAGAGAAAAGATGACCGTTATGTCCTTCAATATCAATTGAAGAAAAAGAATATAAAAAAATTTTTTCAAACTTTATACGGGTTATATTATGTCCTCGTCCGGATGGTGAAGGAGCCATATGTAATCCAGCAAGGAATCTCCCTGGCAACTTATCAGGATAGGATTTTTGACATTCGGGCACTTGCACAAAAGGATGGCCACGGTGAATGGGGGATCACAGGCATGGGCATCCGGATTGCGGGAGCTGGCGGGATCAC
This sequence comes from Peribacillus glennii, assembly GCF_003429105.1. Lineage (GTDB taxonomy): Bacteria > Bacillota > Bacilli > Bacillales > DSM-1321 > Peribacillus > Peribacillus glennii. The sequence continues at coordinate 62,686 of NZ_QVTD01000026.1, read as the reverse complement.
CACTCATGTTCCGCGCGGCGGCTCCATCGGGGAACCGAAAAACGTACTGTCAGCCGTATTTCCCGATTCTGATAGCGATCGCATGATCGCATCTGTCCATAACACGGTACTTATGATTGCAGGAGTGCTTGAAAATGAGTGGCCCGCACTTGCGGAATGCTCGATGGACATCGGTATCGACAAGCAAGGGAAAATGTGGTTTATCGAAGCCAACTCAAAGCCGGAAAAATTCGACGAACCCCACATCCGAAAACTATCCCTAAAACGAATCATCGAATACGCCCAACACAAATCCGGCTTCAAAAAAATTCATGCCCAAACAAATAAAAACGATAATGTGGAAGAAACATAACAAAGGCAGGGAGAATAACCACCCTGCCTTTAGTGTGTTCGGGAACTGTCGTAAGAGGGGTCAGACCCCCAATGCGGTAAAGTGCTAAAGCAAATGTGTCGAACGGGGTCAGACCCCCGATGCTGTGAAGTGCTAAAGCAAATGTGGACGATGGGGGTCAGTTTCCCCATCAAGACCCCCTTAATATAATTCTATTAGATTCCTTAGTTCCAAGATGAATTCTGAGCATTTTTTTTCGGCGATTCCTGTGTTTCCGGTGATGATTACGTAGCCGTATTCCCTGTTTGCGATGACGTTCATGTTGCGGTTTATGTTTAGTTTGAAGTCGGCCGGTTTGTAGTGCTGGATTAGTTTGCGATAGTTTCGTATGTTCTTAATTTTCCCTGACTTTGGAAAACATAGCTTGTGTGCTGCCACCGGGACATTTTTAGGCATGGGGAATTCCACCTTTCTGCCACTGGCGAGCGCAACAGAAGCTTTAATAAGATCGATGCCGGTGTGTGCCAATATCGTTTCCGGAAGCACGGTACCGCCTGCCCGGGCGCCAATCTCAATAATATGCGGCTTTCCTTGTTTATCGAGGTTGATGTCAATCGTACTGGGTCCATTTATAATTCCCAGGCTTCTGAGAGCCTTTGCACATTCCTCCTCAATATCCCATATCACTTCAGGTGAAAGGTCAATGGGAAAGGAATGGCCAAGCGACACAAATGTTGGAGAGGAAGTTTTTCGGGAAATAAAGCATTTCACCAATTCGCCATCTATGCTGAATCCTTGTGCCCCAAGCTGCTCGCCGTCAATGAATTTCTCAACGATAACCCTTTGGTTGTTCGCGCGTTTTAGCGCCTTTGCCACTGCTTTATCGAATCCCCTGAGTTTTTCAATTTTTGTTATTCCAATGCTGCCTCTTTGGTCGGAGGGCTTGACGATGAAGGGAGAATCCAGAAGGTCTTTTTTGAGCTTGGCCCTCACCGTTTCCAGTTCCCCTTTGTTTTCAATTTTATAGAACGGATCCGGCATTGTAATTCCATCGCGCTTAAAGGCCTGTTTCATTACGTATTTATCTCTTACGGAATCACCTATGTCCTCGCCCTGTTTTGGGAGGTTAAGAACCTCATTCAAAAAGCAAACAGTTGCCACATACAGCTCGTTCCTTGTCATGCTGCCGACAACGTTATATTTTCTTGCGATCTTTTCCACACATTCCAGACAGTTTGGATCTTCGACTTCAAAATAATTGGCCCGCCTTGCAGCGATTGCGTTTTTGTCAGGATCAATCACTAAAACCCTGAGACCTAACTCCTGCGCTTTCCTGATGACAGGCAGGGAGTTTTGGGTGCCACCCAGGACGAGAAAAACCGGCTTCATATCATCAATCCTTTCCTTCTTGTGCAATCGTCCCTTATCTATATTCGTATGAAATTACCGTAAAAATGGTCTCAGTTTAAGCAAACTATTATTGTCATCCCAGCCCTTATAAATATCGGAAACTTCATGTATAATGATGATAATTAACGGTTGTTTGTTGGAGTTGAAGATATGGTAACCATTGCTGATATAGCCAAAATCGCCGGCGTTTCCAAGAGCACAGTTTCGCGGTACCTGAATGGGGGATCCATCAGTGATGCCACCCGGAAAAAAATTGAACGTGTGATCGATGCAAACAGCTATTCCCCGAACAAATTTGCCCAGAGCCTTAAAGCAAAAAAAACAAATATCATCGGCACGATAGTACCACGCCTCGATTCGTATGCGACTTCACAAACCTTGATCGGAATCGATGAACAGCTCCGTGAACTAGACTGTCAATTGGTCATATCCAATTCAAGCCAGGATTTAAACCGGGAAATAGAGAATATATACAGTCTCGCCAAACAAAAGGTTGCCGGAATTATTTTGCTGGCCACTGAAATCACGGACGGTCATTTGGAAGCATTCAGACAGGCCCAAATCCCGGTTATCCTGGTCGGACAGCAGCATGATCAGCTTCACAGTATTATTCATAAAGATTACGAATCAGGCTACGAGCTGGGTAAATATGTTCTCCAGAAAGGCCATCGGAACATCGCATATCTTGGCGTAACAGAAAAAGACATCGCTGTAGGCATCAAACGGAAAGAAGGCTTTAAAAAAGCGGTGGAGGGGCAACCAGATACACTCGTACATTATTTCGAAACGAGCTTTAACATCAAAGGAGCGATGGAAAGGGTGCCTGAAATCATTGAAGAGTACCAGCCTTCGATTATTGTTTGTGCGACGGATAATATTGCCCTAGGTGCGCTGAAGGCGGCCTATATGAAGGGGTTGAGAGTACCGGAGGATCTTTCGCTTACAGGTTTCGGCGGGTATGATATCACGGAAATCACGTATCCTGGCATTACAACGGCCAAGTTTTATTATAAAGAAGCCGGCAGAATGGCGGCAAAGGATATCACGAAGCTTGTAAATGGGGAAGAACTGGGCAAAATTTCCTTTACAAAATATGAAATTATTGAAAGAGAAAGCGTTGACAATCTTTTATGATCATCATATAATCTATTTGAAACCGGTTCCATAATTTTCGGTAATATTGGAACCGGTTCCGAAAACAATGCTATTAATTTTTTTGAAGAAAAATGGAACCGGTTCCGTTCGATAAGAAAATTTTGCAGAACCAATTGGAACCGGTTCCGAAACATAAATGTAAGGGTGAGAAGCAGATGAATTATACCAGCATAGCAAAGGAAATTTTATCGGCCATAGGCGGAAAAGAAAACGTCGACGCAGCAGCACATTGTGCCACCAGATTACGTTTGGTGTTAAATAATGAAGAAATCGTTGATCAAACAAAACTGGATGGAATGGATGTAGTAAAAGGAACTTTCTCTACTGGAGGGCAGTATCAGATCATTCTGGGATCAGGTACTGTAAATGAAGTTTATAAAGAATTTGCCAAGCTGTCCGGCCAATCTGAAATGTCGACAAAGGATGTCAGCAAAGCCGGGGCGAAGAAAATGAATCCGCTCCAGCGATTCGTTAAGATGCTTTCCGATATCTTCGTGCCAATCATTCCGGCGATCGTGGCCGGCGGTTTGTTAATGGGATTAAATAATCTTTTGACAGCCCAGGACTTTTTCATTGAAGGGAAGTCTTTGATTGAAGCCTATCCTGAAATGGCGGATTTGGCAGCCTTGATTAATACATTTGCCAACGCGGCCTTTGTTTTCTTGCCGATTTTAATTGGTTTTTCCGCAACACAACGTTTCGGGGGCAACCCATATTTGGGGGCGGCGCTTGGTATGCTCATGGTTCACCCGGACTTGCTAAATGGCTATGGCTACGCTGATGCCGTTGCAAAAGGCGAAGTGCCGTTCTGGAAAATTTTAGGATTCGAAATTGAAAAGGTTGGTTATCAGGGCAGTGTGCTTCCTGTATTGGTTTCTTCCTTTATTTTAGCTAAAATTGAAACATTCTTAAGAAGAAGAGTTCCTTCTTTCCTAGATAACTTAGTAACGCCGTTATTATCCATTTTTATTACCGGAGTTCTAACGTTTACACTAGTGGGACCTTTCACACGAAGTGCGGGGAACCTGCTCACTGATGGGCTCGTGTGGCTATATGATACAACAGGCTTTGTTGGTGGTGCCATCTTCGGTCTTTTATACGCGCCGATTGTTATTACAGGTATGCATCATAGCTTCATAGCGGTAGAAACCCAGCTGCTTGCTGATATGGCAAAAACGGGTGGATCCTTCATCTTTCCAATTGCTGCAATGTCCAATGTCGCACAAGGAGCAGCAACGCTTGCAGTACTCCTTCTCGCACGTGACGCGAAAGTAAAAGGCACCGCTTCTGCAGCAGGGATATCAGCGCTTCTAGGCATCACTGAACCGGCAATGTTCGGGGTGAACCTGAAATTGAAGTATCCGTTTATTGGAGCAATTTCAGGAGCGGCGGTTGGTTCCGCATTCGTTGCTTTATTCAAAGTAAAAGCGATCGCTTTGGGTGCTGCTGGCCTTCCAGGTATCATCTCCATTAAACCGGGAACAATCACCTTCTATATTGTTGGTATGGCGATTACATTTGCGGTCGCATTCCTTGTGACGATCGTACTTGGAAAACGTGATGCTAAAAAACAAAAAACAAACTAATAAATAAAAAAAGAAAGGGAAATCATAACTGGTTTCCCTCCTTTAATTTTAGCTTAGCAAGGTTATATCAAAACATTTTCTATCATTAAGCAATTTCGTAAGGAGAGCAAAATCATGGAATGGACTAGGGAAAAAAGATACCGGCGGCTTGATGAAGCAAGCCCGGAAGAGATGCAGCAATTGGGGCGTCAAGTGGATGCATGTCCTTGGCGCCAAACTTTTCATATCCAGCCGCGTACAGGGCTGCTGAATGATCCAAACGGTTTTTCCTATTATAATGGGTATTACCATTTATTTTATCAGTGGTTTCCATTGGGACCGGTGCATGGTTTGAAATATTGGTACCACATGAAATCAAAGGATCTGGTAAATTGGGAGGATGCCGGAATTGGCATCGAACCCGACCGGTATTATGACAGGCATGGGGCATATTCTGGAAGCGCAATAGAATATGAAGATAAGCTGTTTTTATTTTATACTGGAAATACGCGTGATGAAAATTGGATCAGGCATCCTTACCAATGCCTGGCTGTCATGGATAAAACAGGATGTATCAAGAAACTTGAGGAAGCAGTGATCAGCACTGTGCCATCAGGCTATACAGACCATTTTCGTGATCCGAAAATTTGGAAACAAGGTGAATTGTTTTATGCCGTAATCGGTGCTCAGCGTGAAAATGAAACCGGTTGTATCGTGGTATATGGTTCTTCAAATTTAACAGATTGGGAATTTGAAGGAGAGCTGGAAACAAAGCTGGAAAACTTCGGATATATGTGGGAATGCCCGGATTATTTTGAAATGGATGGCCAAGGTGTTTTGATCTTTTCCCCGCAAGGGCTTCAACCGCTGGGCGATGAATACCAAAATATCTATCAGTCCGGTTATTTGATGGGAGGTTCAATTAACCTCCCTGATCGAAATTTTGACCATGGTGATTTCCGCGAACTGGATAGAGGTTTTGACTTTTATGCCCCTCAAACGATGGCAAGCCCCGATGGTAGGAGGATTCTTGTCGGTTGGATGGGACTGCCGGAAATTGACTATCCGACAGATAAAAATGGCTGGGCACATTGCTTGACCCTGCCCCGTGAATTATCAGCCAAAAATGGCAGGCTTGTGCAAAAGCCGGTGAAAGAGTTAGAATTATTGCGGAAACAAGAATCAACGGCAAAAGTTGTGCTAGATAACGAATTGCAACGCATCGACGGCTTTACCGGAACAAACTATGAACTTTTATGTGAAGTGTCTGATTTCAGCGCCGATGAATTCGGCATAGAATTTCGTGCCTGCGGCGGGTTTAAGACAGTCATCAAATACGATGCTGTCGAGAAAAAAGTGACTCTGGACCGAAGCGATTCAGGTGCGGAAGTTGGTGTGGAGTATGGAACAACCAGGTCATGCAACCTTAATGCAGACAAAGTCGTGTTCCATATGTTCGTGGACACATCGTCCGTCGAAATATTTTTGAATGAAGGCGAAGAAGTCTTCACTTCACGAATTTTCCCTGATGCCGGATGCGACCAAATCCACTTTTATGCCAAAAATGGCAGAGCAGCTTTCAACGCAAAAAAATGGGAACTTTAACACTGTAAAGCATCGGGGGTCAGTCCCCCGGCACTGTGCCGCGCTGAAGTGTGATAATTCCCAATTATTGTGCTTATATCCCAAACATCTGAACAAATCCCAGATTATATCGGGGTCTAATACAAAAACGCACGTATTTTTAGATTCATATTGGAGGCGGAATAGAATGGGAAGGCTTTATTCAATAGGGGAAGTGTTGATCGATTTTATCCCTCTTCAAAAGGGCAAGGCGCTTAAGGATGTCACAACGTTTGAACGTGCTCCCGGCGGGGCCCCGGCGAATGTAGCAGCCGCAGTGGCTATATTTGGTGGGGCGTCCTCCATGGTCACGAAATTGGGCAATGACGCCTTTGGTGATTTCCTTATAGAAACACTGGAAAAAGCGGGTGTTCAAACCGAACAAGTTTTACGGACAAACGAAGCGAATACTGCGCTTGCTTTTGTCTCATTACGAGAGGATGGCGAAAGGGATTTCTCCTTTTACCGCAAGCCCTCAGCCGATCTCCTGCTGACCGCGAGTGAGATTAAAGAAGATTGGTTTGGGGAAGGGGATATTTTACATTTCGGGTCGGTTGATTTGGTTGAGAGCCCGATGAAGCATGCCCATATAAAAGCGATCCAGCAAGCAAAATCAAAGGGTAGTTTGATCAGTTTTGACCCCAATGTCCGGCTTCCGCTTTGGGATAGTGCTGAGGATTGCAGGCGAACCATTCTTGAATTTGTGCCGAAAGCCCATATTGTTAAAATTTCAGATGAAGAATTGCCGTTCATTACAAACATGACGAACCAGGAGGAAGCCATCCAGTCCTTGTTTACAGGTGAGGTAAAGGCAATCATCTATACAAAAGGCGCCCACGGTGCGGACTTATATTTAAAAACAAATAAATATGAATCCAAAGGCTATAGTGTGGAGGTGCAGGACACCACGGGAGCCGGAGATGCATTCATCGGCGGATTTCTATTCAAGCTCTTAAGCAAGCAAGCCACTCAAGCTACCCTTGAAGAGATTTGCCATGCACACCATCAAGAATTCCTGGCATTTTCGAATGCAAGCGGCGCCCTCACAGCCACCGGTAAAGGTGCAATCAGTTCCATTCCTACTTTAGAGCAAATTACGCAGCTATTAGAAAAAGCAAAATAAGAAGGAGAATTCTCTGTGTCTCAAAATAAAAAATGGTGGAAAGAAAGTGTGGTATATCAAATTTATCCCAGGAGTTTTATGGATAGCAACGGGGATGGAATCGGTGATATACCGGGAATAATTTCCAAGATTGACTATCTGAATAAGCTCGGGGTCGATGTGGTCTGGCTTTCACCAGTTTACCAATCTCCGAACGATGATAATGGATATGATATCAGCGATTACCAGGAAATCATGGGAGAATTCGGCACCATGGAAGATTGGGACCGTCTTCTTGATGAAATGCATAAAAGAGGGATCAAACTGGTCATGGACCTGGTGGTGAACCATAGCTCCGATGAACATGCCTGGTTTATGGAAGCCAGAAAATCTAAAGATAATACATACAGAGATTATTATATTTGGCGTCCGGGTACACGGGACTTGCCTCCTACAGACTGGGTTGGCTCTTTTGGGGGATCCGCTTGGGAATACAGCCCGGAAACAGAAGAGTATTATCTTCACATGTTTTCGAAAAAACAGCCTGATCTCAATTGGGAAAACCCTTCACTCCGGAACGACATCTATTCCATGATGAAATTCTGGCTGGATAAAGGAATTGACGGTTTCCGCATGGATGTGATCAATATGATTTCCAAAAAGGAATTCCTTCCAACCTACGAAGAGTACAAGGAAGGAAATCCAACTCCCCTGCCTTATCAGTTTAATGGGGCAAGCGTACACGACTATCTGCAGGAAATGAATCGTGAAGTGTTATCAAAATACGATATCATGACAGTAGGCGAGTGCCCAAAGGTCACGCCGGATCAAGCTGAGCTTTATACTGCAGAAGAACGAAACGAACTTAATATGGTCTTCCAATTTGAACATATGAGCCTTGATAAACAAAAAGGCAAACAAAAATGGGACCTGAAGCCGCTAGACCTGGAGGACCTGAAACAGAACCTGTCGAAGTGGCAAAAACAGCTGGAAAACCGCGGATGGAATAGTCTGTATTGGAACAACCACGATCAGCCCCGCATTGTTTCCCGTTTCGGGAATGAAGGGAAATACCGGGTTGAATCTGCCAAGATGCTAGCAACGTTGCTTCATTTTATGAAGGGCACTCCTTATATTTATCAAGGAGAGGAAATTGGAATGACCAACGTCCGGTTCCCGGGCATTGAGGATTATCAGGATATTGAATCGGAAAATATGTATCAGGAAAGGGTTCATGAACTTGGTTACGATGCTGAGGAAGTAATGGAATCGATCTACGCCAAAGGGCGCGATAATGCGAGGACACCTATGCAGTGGGATGTTTCGGAACACGCAGGTTTCACAAAAGGAACTCCATGGCTGAAGGTCAACCCGAATTATCCGGAGATCAATGTTGAAAGTGACTTAGAAAACAAGCACTCCATTTTTTATCATTATAAGAAACTGATCGAACTTCGTAAAAAGCATGAAATCATAGTGTACGGAAGATACGATTTAATTCTTGAAACCCATGACTCCATTTTTGCTTATACAAGGCAGTTAGGGGATGAAATGCTTCTTGTGATCAATAATTTTTATGAAAAAGAAACCGAGTTTGAATTGCCTTCTTCTATCCAATTCAGATCAGGGGAGCTTTTGATCAGCAACTATGAAGATCATATTGTGTCAGATCTTTCTAATTTCACCCTCCGGCCATATGAATCAGTGGTTTATCAATTGAAAAAATAAAAGAAACCCCCATAGAGATGAAATTCTATGGGGGCTTATTGTTCAGTTTTATGATTGGAATGTGGAAGATTCATGTAAAATGAATCTCCTCACTGTACAATCTAGCCTAAGCCTATAAAGATTTTAACCAAATTTTAGGGCTAAATGAACCAAAATAGATGGCAAGCCGGCCGATATTCCATAATTCAACCAAAGTACAACATGATTCGACTAACAACGCTGACCAACAATAATTCAGCCAAATTCGGTGGAAATCCAGCTGGCATTCTATAATTCAATCAAAGCTCACCATAACTCGACCAACACCGGAGATTATCCGGCCAAATCCAAAAAAAATCAGCCAAACGCAATGCTGGTCTGCTTTTATAAAATAATAGCCTCGCCTTTTTCCAGGACCGCTGACTCAACTTCAAACGATTCAGGATATTTGATTCCCTGCCCGGTATTCAAGCATACTACCGTTTCATTTGGCTTGATCCAGTTATTTTCCCTTAAGATTTTAGCCGCTGCAAAGGTTGCTGCTCCTTCAGGGCAGATAAAGTTTCCTTCCAGGCTGGCTACTTCCTGCTGGCTGTTTTTGATGCTTTCTTCGGACACGGAAATCGCACAACCCCCGGTTTCCCGGATAGCCTGCAACACAAGGAAATCCCCAATAGCTTTTGGAACATTGATGCCGAATGCGTTTGTTTCTGAATTCTCCCAGAACTCCGATTCCATCTTGCCTTCTTCCCATGCTTTTACAATTGGGGCACAGCCTTCTGCCTGTACAGCAACAAGGCGTGGCAGTTTCTCTTCATTTATCCAGCCTAGTTCTTTCAGTTCAAGCAGGGCTTTGTAAATGCCGATAATTCCTACTCCGCCTCCGGTAGGGTAAAGGATGACATCTGGAAGCTTCCAGTCCATTTGTTCGGCAATTTCGTAGCCCATTGTTTTTTTGCCTTCAATCCTGTATGGTTCTTTCAGGGTGGAGACATCGTAAAACCCTTTTTCTTTGACTAGATGCGCAACCACTTTTCCAGCATCGCTTATCAATCCATTAATTAAATATAAATGTGAGCCGGAAATATGCACCTCGACCCGGGTAATCGCCGGGGCTTCTTTTGGCATGACGATGAAGGACTCGATTCCTGCTTTTGCTGAATAAAGGGACCAAGCGCCGCCTGCATTACCATTTGTAGGCATGGCAAGAGTTTTCACACCCAGCTCTTTTGCTTTGGAAACTCCCACAGCAGCTCCGCGTGCCTTAAAGGAACCTGTAGGAATGATTCCCTCGTCCTTAATGTATAAGTCATCAATTCCATACTTGGCCCCGATTTTTGGAACTGTGACCAAAGGAGTGTAACCTTCCCCAAGAGTTATGACATTTTCAATGGTATGTACAGGCAGCAATTCATGGTATCTCCATAGGCTTTTTTCCCTGCGCTGTAAATCTTCCCTTTTGATGTTTGTTTTGACCTCATCTAACCGGTATTTTGCCAATAGAGGCGAACCACATTGACAAAGCTGCTGAACTTCTTCTGCCGAATATATTGAAGAACATTTTGGGCATTCGAGATGAGAAAGATAACTATATTTCACGCAAAAACACTCCTCAGGTAAAATGTACTTGTGTTCAGAATCCCTATAGATTTATTTATTGGAATTTATAAAAAATTCTAAAAATGTTGCCTGTTCTACTATAAATAGCAGTCAATCATTCTGTCAAATATGGTCTATTCAACAGAACTTTAATATCGTTGCATAGATCTTTTTCACTCTTTGAAACATTGGACCGAAAAAATGGCCGTTTACAGTAAAGAAAAAAGAAAATAAATTAGCTTTTGAAAATAAAGCCTGTATTCATGATTCTAATCAAAAATACAGGCTTTTTCTTTTATACGTATTGTTATGACGACCCGATTTTATAAAAATTAGATAATAGGGTAGTTGAAACCATACCGCGGGTTGGTGTAATAAGGCGGTCTCCAACCTATTTCCGACATTGGCCAGGAATGATTGATATAATCCATCCTTACTTTTTGATCTGAATGGTTGACCAGCAATAGTTTTACTTCAGGACTAAACTCGAATCTCAAAGGGCTGCCTCCTTAACATTTTTTCTTACGTTTTACCTTATTCATACTAAATGGATATGGAGCAAGTACCACTTGCCTAAAACGGGTCATGAACCTAACCCTAAATCGATAGATAGAGGGATTTACTTTATTGGGAAACAGGCACTTCGGTCGGTCGCCCAACATACGTTAAACAGAAAGTTTATAACCAGGAGGTTTCCCATGAGTCAAGAAAATCAAGATCGCGATATGCCTCAAATGGATCAAATGCAAGATATCGATTCCATGGATCAAATGGATTCCATGGACCAAATGGGTATGATGGATCAAATGCCGGAAATGAACCAATCGCATATGTACCAACCGCAAATGTATCAGATGCAACCAGCCAATCAGATGCCGCAGTATCACATGCCTCAAATGAAACAAGCCAATCAGATGCCACAATATGTTATGCCGCAAATGGGCCAGCATGCAGGTAATGTGATGGGTCAATATCAAGACGGAGATATGATGGGTCAATATCAAAAAGGTAACGTGATGGGCCAGCATGAAGCTAATGTGATGGGCCAGATGGATCAAATGAAGTTGCGGCAGATCCAACAGCTGCAACAAGCATTTGACGCAAAAAAAGTGGAACATCCCTACCCGATGTATCCCAACTATGGAAAAATAACCCGATATGAGGAAATCCCATTAAATTTACCTGAACAACGCCAGCTTTTTCATCCTGGTGTGGAAGGGTTAATGGTGCCCCGCCCGATTATTGAAAATCCAAATTATAAAGGAAGCGGTAAGTTAAGAGGAAAAGTTGCGCTGATTACAGGCGGTGACAGCGGAATTGGGGCGGCGACGGCCATTGCGTTTGCCAAAGAAGGCGCGGACGTTGCCATCGCTTATTTAAATGAACATGAGGATGCAAACCGGACCAGAATGAGGATTGAACAACTTGGCCGGCGTTGTATATTGATGCCTGGTGACTTGCGGGAAAAACGGCAGTGTGTTGCGATTGTAGAGCAAACCGTAAGGACGTTTGGCCGTCTTGATATCCTTTGTAACCATGTAGGGATCCAGTTCCAGCAGAAGAGCTTGACTGACATTACGGACCAGCAATTCGATGACACCTTTAAGGTGAATATTTATTCCCACTTCTACACCACAAGGGCAGCGCTTCCATATATGAAGCCGGGAAGTTCTATTATTGGCACTACTTCTGTTGTGACATATGTCGGTGAGAAACAAATGATTGATTACACGGCTACCAAAGGTGCTATCGTAGGCTGGACACGCGCCCTTGCGAATAATGTCGTCAATCAAGGTATCCGTGTCAACGCAGTAGCGCCGGGTCGGATCTGGACGCCGCTTATCGCTGCGAGCTTCTCATCAGACCAAGTGGCGGTATACGGAGCCTTTAATCCTATGAAGCGTGTGGCCCATCCATTTGAATTAGCTCCAACATATGTATATTTGGCATCCGATGATTCACGCTTTGTCACCGGCCAAGTCCTGCACGTGGACGGTGGAGAATCTACGCATTCATAAAAAGGAAGCGAACATTTCCTAAATCTAGACATAATGAAACCGATTTCCAATAAATGTGGGGGAAGTCGGATTTTTATTGGTATGAACAATAAAGAAACCGCTCTGCTAAGGAGCGGTCTTTTCAAATGGAATATTCTGGGGCGCTCTCACGCATTCTTTCTAAGTATGCTGTGAAGAACCAGACATGTTTCTCCAGGAAACCCAATGAATCTCCAAGAAGAGTGATTGTATATTCATCTGTCGTTTCTCTTACAAACTCGTCTACTTCACGTAAATAGCGTGCTGTTGCCGCAAAGTCTTTGGCGACAGCCTAAGCAATGGTGGATGTATTATAAGGCGCACTGGGCGCTTCGTCCAGTGTGGCATAACGAATGAATTCCTGCATGGAGGCCAGCGGGTAAAACCCCAACATCTTTATCCGTTCAGCATATAAATCGGTTTCAAGTGCAACATGTTCATAAATCTTTTGTAATACCTCATGAAAATCAAAGAAATCGACACCCACCACATTCCAATGAAAATTGCGTATTTTCGCTGAAACTACATGAAGATTGGCCACATATACATTAAGGGCATCAGAAAGCCTTCTTGCATAATTCGGATCCAAACCTGTCAAAGCAGCACGAATTTCATGATGAGACACATGATCATCCCCTTTGAATTAAATTCAAAGCAATATATGCACTAAACAGGTTAGTCTATTCCGGAGGTCAGTCTACCGTTGCGTTACCACTTTACCGTATTGGGGGTCAGTCCCCCAATGCGGTACCGCTTTACAGTGTTGGGGGACTGACCCCAGTGAATTAATTAGCCCTTTTCTTCAAATAACCGGGCTATCTCAATGATGACGCTGGTTGCCTTTACCATGTTGTTTACTGAAATATATTCGAATTTGCCGTGGAAGTTTTCACCGCCCGTGAAAATATTTGGAGTAGGAAGCCCCATATAGGAGAGCTGCGATCCGTCCGTGCCGCCCCTGATCGGTTTAATGATTGGCCTGATGCCCAAGTTCTCCATCGCTTGGTGGGCAATGTCGACAATTTCCTTCACTGGTTCAATTTTTTCTTTCATATTATAATATTGGTCTTTCATTTCGAGGAGGAGGCTGTCTTTTCCGTAAACTTCCCTAAGCTGATTAACAATGTTTTCGATAGTGGCTTTTCTATCATTGAAAGCGGCCCTGTCAAAGTCACGGATGATGTAATGGAGTTTCGTTTGTTCCACATCGCCATTTATGCTTAGTAGATGGTAAAAACCTTCATATCCTTCTGTGAATTCAGGTGCATCTTGTTCAGGGAGCCTCCTTTGCAGTTCCATTGCGATTTTGGCGGAATTCACCATTTTGCCTTTTGCTGTACCAGGGTGAACGTTGGTTCCTTTGATCGTAATTTTTGCCGAAGCCGCGTTAAAGCTCTCATACTCAAGCTCCCCAAGCGGCCCGCCGTCCACTGTGTATGCGAATTGGGCATGGAAGGCCGCTACGTCAAATTTATGCGGGCCTCTTCCAATTTCCTCATCAGGTGTAAAGGCGACCCTGATTTTTCCATGACTGATTTCAGGGTGTTTAATCAAATAATGCATCGCAGTCATGATTTCAGCAATGCCGGCTTTGTTGTCCGCCCCGAGCAGAGTAGTGCCGTCTGTTGTGATTAAGGTGTGCCCTTTGTAGTTGGAAAGCTCCGGAAATTCTTTCGGTGAAAGAACGATTTGCAAAGCTTCATTTAACACGATCTCATGGCCGTCATAGCTTTCTACGATTTGCGGGTTGACGTTCGTTCCGGTAAAATCTGTGGCTGTATCGACATGGGCAAGAAATCCAATTGTCGGCACATCCTTATTCGTGTTCGCAGGCAAGGTAGCCATCACGTATCCATTTTCATCAATTGTAACTTCTTCCATACCGATCGCCTTTAATTCATCAACCAGCATGCGGGCAAGTGTCAGCTGTCCAGGCGTTGAAGGGCAGCTCCCGCTTTCTTCATTTGATTGTGTATCTACTTTGACATAAGAGGTAAATCGGTCAATGATTTCGTTTTTCATATCCACATCTCCTTACATTTAGTATCAAACCGGCCCTTAACTGACCGGTAAAGCAATCTTTATTTCCGTACCGTTATCGACTTCACTTTTGATTGAAATTTTCCCGCGATGGGCTTCAATGATCCTGTAGCTAACGGTCAGTCCAAGCCCTGTACCTTTTTCTTTGGATGAATAAAAAGGTTCGCCCAAATGTTTTATCCGGTTTTTCTCAATGCCGCATCCATCATCTTTTACGGTGATTGTCATCCAATCCTTTTCTGCCTGTAAGTCAATATGTATCTTCTTTGACGATGCCTCGATGGAGTTCTTGATGATATTAATGAAAACTTGCTTTAATTGATTGGCCTCACAAGATATCGAAGGAAGCTTATGTTTCACATCGAATATCATGTGTGTACCATACAGGTTCGCCTGTGGTTCCAGAAGGGACTTAACATCTGTCATTAAATGGACCAGGTTATACTCTTCAAATTTCATTTGCTGGGGCTTCGCCAGGACCAGCAGTTCACTTACGATTTGGTTGATCCGGTCCAATTCATTTAACATGATGGAATAGTAATGCTGGTATTGGCTTTCACCATCTTTAAGCAATTGAACAAATCCTTTTAGGGATGTCAGTGGATTCCTGACCTCATGGGCAACACTTGCCGCTAGTTCCCCGACGACGGAAAGCTTTTCGGTTTTCCGAAGCCGTTCCTCTGTTTCCCGGATGTGGGTCACATCCTTTGCATAACTGATGATCCCTGTCAGCCTATCATCAATTAGAATTGGAACGAATGTGCAAGAAAAAATAGCAATTCTGTCCATGATACAGAACCTGATATCACCGGTGTTCATTCCGGTTTTATGCTTTTTAACGTAAGCGAATGCTTGCATCAGTTTGTTCTTCTCTTCTTCGAAAGGGAAGATAAAATCATTTATGGAAGCACCTATTACTTTATTATGGGACAAGCCGACAATAGATTCAAATTGTGGATTCACATCAGTGAGGATACCATTTAAATCCATCATATATACAGGATCAGGGTTATAATCAAATAATGATTTATACTGCTGCCTGTTTTTTGATAATTTTTTCTCGGCATTGATCCGCTCGGTAATATCCCTCCCCATCACTACGAGGCTTTTTCGTGAGCCATCTTGATGGAACAAAGGTACTTTAATCGTATCAAACGTTTTAAAATCGCCGCTTGGCAGTGGGATCATTTCTTCACACCTGGTGACTACTTTCGCTTTCCAGGCTTCTTCATCGGAAATTTCACAGTATTTAAGTACATCTTTGTAAAAACTGGAATATTCCGCAAGATCCGAATCCTTTTTCCCTTTATAATCAACGCCTTTCAATTCGAAGAGATTCAATCCAAAATCATTGGCTTCAATCCATTTTCCTTCCCCATCTTTAAAATTCACGAAATCCACCATCGAATTGATCAACGTATGGAGGCGCCGTTCCTCTTCCTTCAATTCTATGTATTTTTCATTTTTTGATAAGAAGAAATAAAGCAGAAACCCGGTGAGAAGGATAAAAAATAGCCCCTTTGCCTTTTGGATCATCATAAACACATCTTTGTCAGCTATGTATTTATCAATAATAAAATCTGTAGCAAACACCCAGAAAACGCCAAAAAGTATATATAAAAGCAAACCCTTTCGTTTAGACATCATAATGTTTCTCCTTCACCATCTTTTCTCTGGTAAGACAATGTAAAAAGCTGAAACTCTCAAAATTATATTATATCAGAGCCGGAGCTATTAAATATATGGAAAGTAAAAACTTCAAAAAGGAATCAAAAAACCCTTCAATTCAGACATCCTGCTAGGAAGGGGTTGACAGTTACTTGCACCAGTTTCCCAAATTGACACGTTTGTTTATGTCATAACTTAAGCGGCGCATCGACGATCATGACCACAAATTCTCCGGCTGCGGTCGTTAACCATGTAAGCCAGAACGGCAACCTAAATGCGAGGTGAAGTTCCCGGGCAATCATGGACATGGTGAAGGTGAAGACAAGGGCTTCGACCAACATGCGTGCCCATTTTCTGCATAAAAAATTTCAATCTCTGCCTTTTATCCTGGGCCATTCAACCTGAAATTCAGGTTTTTTAATAGAAATAGAGTATTGTAACTACCAATATTTGGTTGTATTCTACCTGTTGTATAAATTCTGAATATAATAAAATCTTTAGTTGAATCTAGTAAATTCCAAGGAGGAATTCTATGAAAAAGCCATTTATTTCAATAGTGCTCGCTTCAACATTTGCATTCGGGGCCGTCGGGACTCATGCCGTTTTTGCAAAACCGGCTGAAGTAAGCCAGAAACAGTCTGTCCATCCACAGGATAGGAAAGTCATTAATAAAATCAATGTCTACAACATTTATAATACAATAGAATATCTATCAAAAACGCCGCGGGTTGCAGGTACGGAGTCTGAATATAATGCTGTGCAATATATTAAGAAACAATTTGAATCTTATGGATATAAAACGGAAGTTCAGGAATTCACGTTTGAGGCATATACACCTCCGAGCATGATTGAGCTGAGGGTTCAGGGTTATGAGGGAGAACTTCATCCAACATCATTCACTTACTCTAAAAACGGCAATGGTACAGGTGAACTGGTGAATGCCGGTTTAGGCACAAAAGGGGCACTTGAAAATGTGGATCTATCCGGGAAAATCGCCCTTATCCAGCGCGGCGAAATCACTTTTGCTGAAAAAGTATTAAATGCAGCTGAAAAAGGGGCGGCAGGCGTTATTATTTATAACAATGCAGAAGGCGAACTGAACGGCACTCTTGGGGAGAATAATGAAAAATATGTTCCAGCTGTCGCATTAACAAAGGCTGAAGGCGAAGGCCTTGCCGCCAAAGTAAACAGTGGCGGACCTGTAACTGCGACCATAAACATTCAGGGAGCCGAAGTAGGGAATAAAACTTCTCATAACGTAATCGCAACCAAAAAACCGACAAATAAAAAGAAAGCAAATAATGACATAATTGTTTTAGGCTCTCACCATGATTCTGTGGAGGCGGCTCCCGGCGCTAATGATGATGCATCCGGAACGGCAATGACGCTTGAGCTTGCCCGGGTGTTTAAGGAACTGCCTACAGATACGGAAATCCGCTTCATCACGTTTGGGGCTGAGGAAGTAGGGCTTCTTGGATCAGAGCATTATGTCCAGAATCTTTCTGATGATGAAATCTCCCGGACCATCGCTAACTTTAACCTGGATATGGTCGGAAGCAAGGATGCGGGTGACCTCGTGTTAATGACTCACGATGGACAGCCTAACCTTGTAACAGAGCTTGCCCAGGCGTCCAGTACCCGACTGAACGGATCGCCGACTCCATATGCAGAAGGTGGCCGAAGTGACCATGTCCCATTTGGGGAAGCAGGGATCCCGGCAGCGTTATTTATCCATGATCCTGCAGAGCCATGGTATCATACTCCAGAGGATACAATCGATAAAATCAGCAAAGAAAAACTGCAGGATGTCGCTGAAATCGTCGGGACAGCCATGTATGACACTGCCCGTTTCGATAATCAAGGGCCAAAGCCGAAAAAACAAAAACAACCAAAAGCGAAACATTTATACTATGAACAAGATCTAAAATAAAAAAAGGGTCAGTCCCCCACCGCTTTAAAGCGAGGGGGGACTGACCTCCTTTTTTGCTATAATGTATGAAAAGCAATTGATGGGAGAACGAAATGATCAGTAAAATCAAGGCTTGGGCAAGGAATCTAAAGAAACAGTTATATATCCTTTATTTTGCCTATAAAGATGGCAGGGTTCCCTGGTATACAAAGTTATTTACGGCTTGTGTTGTAGCTTATGCATTTAGTCCAGTTGACTTAATTCCTGATTTTATTCCCGTTCTGGGCTATGTGGACGATATCATTATTGTGCCGCTTGGAATCATGATTGCATTACGATTAATACCAGAAAATGTAATCAGGGACTGTTCAGAAAAAGCATCAGAGCTCATGAAAAATGGGAAGCCGAAAAATTGGATAGCTGGTTCTATCATTATATTGATTTGGTTCCTTATTTTAGTTGGGACAGTATTTGCACTTCGCACTTTTATTAAATAGGAAGCAATCCAAATATACGAGCAATTTCAAGAAAACAGAAAAAAGAGGTCTGGAAAATCATAAGCCGTTCTCTTTTGGTGTACCCGCAGTTATAAAAACACATATAAAAGCAGAGTAATTCGCACACGAATTCGCTCTGCTTTTTTATTGGTTGATTTTTAGGGATTTAAGGGGTTTATATACTAATAGCATTATATATGGCACACCAAAAAGATAAAACTAAAGCTTTGTAATAAAGGAAGACCATCTAATATCTTAGACGGTCTTCGCACTAAATCCCTTAGTTGATATAGTAATTGTTTGTAGATAATCAGATCTAAGACTGTAAGAAACAACTTTCTTTTTGCACTGCTTAACTACATCAACGTGATCATCGTAACTATAAACAAAGATATCTACATCTTTTTTTCTTCCTTTTACCTTGATGACATATGGAATAACATTAGTCTCTGGATGTAGAAATAATTTTTCATTGCCTGGAAATATATAATATTTTTTTAAAAATATAGCTTCATTAAAATAGTCAGTAAATCTAATTTTTTCTTCCTCTTCTAAATGCGTTCCGTTATATGATACAGTGATATCTTTTGAATTAAGTTGTGCATGAAGTGCAAATTTACTTGAAATCCATGCCACAACTGCACTTGGTGGATTCATTGAAAATTTAATAATACATCCAATCGCTATCGAAATAGCAACAATCCATGTCATAATATATCAACCCCGTAAGTAATAATATCTGGTTACTAATTTAGCTGTTTAAGCATTAATATTTAGATTAAGATTATCACAAATTATATTAAAAAGAAATGGATAGGCATGGATATTTATGATTCCCGACCCTAGGCAGGATTGGTGTAATTCCAAAGCCGACAGTATAGTCTGGATGGGAGAAGAAGAAGGTTGTGCAAACTGCGTGGCTGGTTGAAATTGTTGGGAATTGGATGCTTTGTTAAATTTTAAAAAACCTAAAGACGAAGTTTAGCCCAATTCAACGAACCCTGCCCTATAGTTCAATAAGCACTACCGCTTATATAAGTTGCTCTGAAAATAAACTTAAGCACCCGTAGACAACCATGAACAAGACCTTCACCAGAGAGGATGTAAGAATTACGTTCCTATATGGTTAGTTAAACAAGTACTTTTTTTTAGCTATTTTAAATGCAATAACCTGTGGAATTATGTTTATTAAACTGACTAAAACTAATAATTGAGAAGCTGTTAATGGCTTGAAATAGCCACTCCATTGTTCGTTTCCTGCCAGATTATTAAGAAAATAACAGGAGGCTATTCCAGATATTACATTTCCGATGATTAGAGGAATGGAGTTACAAAAGAATTTGCTAAAGCTAGCAAGAAGCGAGGTAGCTACGATCATCAGTAAATAGCCAATCATTGTGTGGTTCGCATAGTCTTGGTACATAGAGTAATAAGCAAATGGAAAACTGTATAAACAGATAATTAAGATGCTAATAACTTTTTTCTCAATCTGAATACCACCCACATTATATGTAATTTTACACTAATTTTAACACATCCCACCATTAAAACCGATTTCCTTATTACATTCTTATGTAACTAACTTGCTCCGGTAGTTCAATAATTCACCATATAATAAGGCTAGAAGCAGTAGATTTCAGTATTCAAATCCACTGCTTCTATACTTGTTTATATTTGCTATTTCCTATGCGCGGTACTCCAAAAGAGAATGGCTTAGGAAAATCAGACCCCTTTTTTTCCCCTTTTCTTAAGAGTGTAACTTTTTTAAAAGATTTAGCAATTTGTTAATATCAATAGGTTTTGTCACGTAATCTGTAAATCCTTTTTGTGTTGTTTTCTTAATATCGTAAGGCATAGCGTTTGCACTTAAAGCAATAATGGGTACACCTGCTATTTTTTTATTATTTTTCAGTGAATCAAATACTTCATCACCATTCATATCAGGAAGATTGAGATCCAGTAAGATTATATCTGTTTTTTGCTCGCTTGCTATTTTTAATCCTTCCCGGCCGGAACGCCCTACTATTAATGAAAAGGAAGGATCGGATGCTAATACGCGATCCAGTAAGAGAATGTTGGATTCATTGTCCTCAATATATAAGATTTGTTTATGGGCAGAGTTAGTGAGTTCAGATTTTGTATTTTTTACAGGGGCCCTCTCAGTATCGAAATCACCCTGGGGCTTAATATTTAATTCAAACCAGAAATCACTTCCTTTTCCCACAACGCTTGACACACCAACATTGCCACCCATTAACCCTGTCAGTTGCTTCACCAGTGACAACCCGATTCCTGCTCCTTGTTCTCCGGTTCCATCAATTCTATGAAAAGGTTGAAATATATTTTCAAATTCTTCATGAGGAATCCCAATGCCGGTATCTGTAATGTGAACAACAAGTTTATCAGATAAGGTTTGCATAGATACTGACACTTCGCCATCAGTCCGATTGTATTTGATAGCATTTGTCAAAAGGTTGAAAATTACTTGTTTCAATCGAATCGGGTCTGCTTGAACAAAAACTTTGCTGCACTCATCCATTTTTTTACGTAGTGTTATATTTTTACTCATTGCTAATGGATGAAAACTTTTTATGCATTCATTAAGCACGCTATTAAAATCAATAATATCCAGTTTCAGCTTAAATTTTCCTGAATCAATTCTGGATAAATCAAGAACATCGTCAATTAGGTGCAGGAGATGTCTTCCGCCACTTATTATTTCTTGGATGAAATCCGCTTGTTCTTCGGTCAAGGATGCATCCATTTCCAACAATTGTGCAAATCCGAGTACCCCATTAAGCGGAGTGCGCAGTTCATGGCTCATTTTTGCAAGAAAATCGGATTTTGCCATATTTGCCCTTTCTGCTTCTTCTTTAGCGGTGGTAAGGGCTGTTTCCATTTTCTTTCTTTCTGTTATATCTATGAATTGAAATATATTGCCGCTAAATTTATCCTGCATATTAAAAGGAATATAACTAGTTTGAAAAGTATGTCCGTTGCCGGTTTCGATTTCCTTTGTGATTTTCTCTCTATCTTTGATTGGAAGACTTTCAAACTCAATCCTGGTTGTATTCGTTTTTTCTTTCCACAGCTTATAAAACTGTTTAGCATAGTTGCCAATATAAAAATCTATTTCTTTCTCGAGACCAAGCATACGGTGTATTTTTTTGTTGATTAACGTAATCTTCCCCTGATGGTCTGTAGCGACTACACCACTTTCCAAATTATCAAGAAGTGTTTTCTGGAATGCATAGGATTCCCTCAATTCCATTTCCTGTTCTTTCTCCGTAGTAATTTCAAAAAATGAAACAAGCGCAGTCATTTCACCAGTGATGTTCAAAGGGTTTGAATTCAACCTGAACCATCTCTGTTTTCCATTTAGCCGAATTGAGGCAATCACATTGAGAACCGGCTTTCCGGTTTTAATGGTGACGACTCCCGGCCAATCTGAATATTCCAACATGGAACCGTCTTCCGTAAAAAAGGTTATACCAAATTTTGCAGCCGTTGCTTCATCAAGCAATCCGGATTTAAGCCCTGTTAATTTTTCTACATTATCATTTAATATGGTTATTTTTCTATTATTATCCAATATTAAGATTGCCTCGGTCATGTTCGTTACAACAGAACGGTACATGATTTCCCTTTGCCTGATTTCTTCCTCCTGGATCTTTTTGTCCGATATATTGATGGAAGTTGCAATAAGCTCCACTACTTTTCCTTGTTCAAACATGGGCCTAATGGTGGTTAAATAATACACGCCATTAAGGAAGGTTTCATATTGAAGGAATTCTCCCGCCCATGCCTTCTCGAAAAAATGTGTTTTAGTTTTTGCTATATCTTCCGGATAAAAGTCGTAAACCTCTTTTCCTATCACATCGTTCGGTGTCAATCCAACTCTATATAGCAATTCTCCTTCACACATTGTATGGATAAAAGAATCCCCGACTTTTTTAACTTTGAAAATCATTCCGGTATTGTTTAGGTCTAATTGTGAAATGTAACGGGAATAAGGCATATTCCGCTCCTCATGCAGTAATTTAGTTATGAAGTAATAAGCAAATGGAACTATAACTCTTTAAATTATAATCAATTACATACATAAAAGTTTTGGTATTATATACCAACCCCTTGGAGGGTTATTCGAGGAGATAGAAGATTACCAATTTTGACGCGAAAACCTGGCTGCCATCTTGCGTCTTTATTAATTATTGTCGTGAATTCCTTCTAAGCCGCATAAGCATTATTACATTGACAAAACAGAGGGAGGCAATCATGAGTAAACATGAAAAAAGCAAGGTGAGAGCTTATCTAACCACCCGAAAAGTAAATCCGGAAAACCAGGAATCCCCCATCCATTTTTTTGATAAAACAACATATCCCCATAGCTGCCTTTTTAGGAGAAATCATTTTCCATACCCGGATTATATATCTGCATCTTTCGTAATTACAGGGCTTGTACAAAAACCCCTGAGGTTCTCGCTGGAACAATTCCAGAGTATGCCGTCTAAACGTGTGAAGGCAGTCCTGGAGTGTGCAGGAGATAAAAGAAATTTGTTTGTCCCTAAAGTATATGGCGAGCAATGGGAAAAAGGGGCCATCAGCCAGGGATGCTGGAGCGGTGTACCGTTAAGAGATTTACTCCAATACACAGGTTTGCTCAAAGGCGCAAAAGAAGTTGTGTTTGAAGCACAGGATTACGGAAAGCGAAAGGATATAGATCAAACCGTCCCCTATGCTAGAAGTCTCCCTCTGCAAAAAGCATTGCACCCAGATACACTGATTGCCTATGAATATAACGAAAAGCCGATTCCATTTAAGAATGGCTTTCCTTTCAGGCTGATTGTGCCTCAATGGTATGGGATGGCTTCCGTCAAATGGATCAAACAAATAACAGTCATTGATAAGCAATTTGAAGGTCCTTTCCAGGCCATTGATTATGTCTATTATCCTAACAAGGATGAGGATACCGGGAAATTTCCCGTGACATTGATGAATGTTAATTCCACCATCCAACAGCCGCTGAATATGGACATTTTGAACACCGGCAATCACATGATCAGCGGTATTGCCATGACTGGACAAGGAAGGATCGCAAAGGTTGAAATCAGTATCGACAAGGGAAAAACTTGGAGCCCCGCTAAACTGGAACATAATGACGAATATGCGTGGGTGCGATGGAAATACCTATGGGAAGTGCAGGAAACAGGAGAGTATATTATTTTGTCACGTGCTACGGATACCGCTGGCAGAACTCAGCCGGGCACGGCTTTTTGGAATCGAAAAGGCTATGGGTATAACGCAATGGATAAAATAGAAGTAAAGATAGAGTAAATAATTTTCATTTTTAAATAATCTTTATTCGTTAATATTGCGTGAATGTCCGTAATTATTCCAGATATTTCCTGACCCATTTGATGCATGGTTCGGATGTGATAGATCGTTCTGAGTACTTTGAATTAAGTCCATCTAGTTTGGATCGGCTGATAAATGATTTTGAGAAAAAAGTATGTTAGGAAATGTTACGCGATAAGATGAAACAAAGTATGGGATGCAGTTATAATATGTGTAAACAAGAAATTAGTCTAAAAAAGAGGGTTAGAGATGAATGGATCATAATAACAGGCTGCCACTATATGTTCAATTAAAATTATGGGTTATTGACCAAATTGAAAGCGGTTTATTTACAAGTGGGAATAAAATACCAACTGAACACAGCCTTTCTAAAATGCATAATATAAGCCGGCCGACTGTTAGACAAGCTTTGGCAGAGCTTGTGAAAGAGGGATATTTAATGAAAAAAAGAGGATTGGGTACTTTTGTATCGACTCCTTTATTTACGGGTGATGCAACTGTATTTCGAACATTCGCGGAAGAGATGGAGATATTCGGTTTAAGCCATAGAGCGAAATTAATCTCTAAAAAGGTATATCATGCATCTCAAGAATTATCTAAAACATTGTGTATAAACCAAGGAGAAGAAGTCTTTGAAGTCGTTCGGCTAAGGTTTGCAAACGGGAACCCACTTGCAATTCGGACATCGATTATTCCCGCTAAATTGCATCCTGGCTTATTAAAAGAGAATCTAGAAGAACTTTATTCTTTATTGGCTCAAAAAGGAGTTTATCCAGTGAGGTCGAAACAAACTTTTCAAGCTGTTCCAGCTGAAAAAGAGCAGGCCGAGTTACTGAAAGTTATGAAAGGAACTCCTTTAATGTTATGGGAGGGCTTGGTTTTTGCTGAAAATGACCAACCTATGGAAAAAGTAAAAGCGGTTTATCTCGGCACTCATTTTCGCTTTGAAATTGAACAGTCGAGACAACATTCAGACCTCAATTCAACAATGAAAGGACTCATTGGATAAAAGAATAATAAGCATGATTGATTTTTTTTGATGGACAACCTTCCAGCACTTTTTTATTGCAGGAAGATTTTTTTTTGTTGTAAAAATATTTCCACAAAAAACATGTTAGATAATCTGACAAAAAAAATCACAATATAAATATATTTACTATAATTCAATTAAGGGATTAATCCTGTTATAAACTGTATCACGGTAATGTTGTTAAAGTGAAAAATATCTACTTGTCTAATCGGTTGTAAAGACATCGTGACAAATTAAAAGAGGGGTGATCTTCCATTATGATGCTAAATTCTGCTCAAGCTGTTAGTGATGTGACCAAAGAAGTTGGAAATGCCATTGAATTACAAGGAATCAAGAAGCATTTCTATGACAAGGATGAAAATATCATCCAAGTTATTAAGGACATTACACTCGAAATCAAAAATAAGGAATTTATCAGTATTGTAGGGCCGAGTGGTTGTGGAAAGAGTACCATGTTCAATATTATTGCAGGGCTGATGCAGCCGACAGAAGGAAAGGTAAAAGTACTGGGGGAAGATATCGTAAGCTCTACCGGCCATGTAGGTTATATGATGCAAAAGGATTTATTATTCCCTTGGCGCACCATCATAGAGAACGTTAGTCTCGGACTTGAAGTGAAAGGAATGACAAAGAAAGAGCGTGAAGACATCGCTCTCGATTATTTGGCGAAATATGGACTTGCTGATTTTGCACATGCCTATCCCTCTACACTCTCAGGAGGAATGAGGCAAAGGGTGGCGCTCATTAGAACATTGGCGATGGATCCGGAAATTATTCTTTTGGACGAACCCTTTTCTGCCTTGGATTATCAAACACGGCTTGTACTGGAAGAAGAGATCCTGGGAATACTAAGAGATTTTGGGAAAACGGCTGTATTGATTACTCATGACATCGGTGAAGCCATCGCCATGTCAGATCGCATTGCCGTAATGACACAACGTCCGACGTGTGTCAAGAAAATATACGATGTAGGGCTCGCGGTAGAATTGGGATCAGGAATGAAGGCTAGAGCCGACCACAGATATAATGATTTCTTCGAAAATATTTGGGCTGATTTAGATATTCAAATAGGGAGGGATTCCTGATGGAAATGGTTCAAATTGAAAAAGTATCGAAAGACAGTGTCAACAAAGCCAAGAAGAAACTGAGTCCCTTTATTATACATAATCTCTCCCGTTTAGGAATTATCATAACACTGTTGGCTGTATGGGAACTAGCTGCTTTTCTTAAGTGGATCAATCCATTCTTGCTGGGTTCGCCAAGCGGAATTTGGGATGAGACGGTTCGGCTGATCCAAAGTGGACAATTGTATACTGATATGTTCGCCACCGTTTACGGAACGATACTTGGCTTTGTCATTGGCAGCCTTTTAGGTTCCGCAATTGGCTTGCTTTTATGGTATTCAAAAACATTAGCTACCATAATTGACCCTTTTGTGGTTGCTTTAAATGGCCTTCCGAAAATTGCCCTTGCACCGATGATTATCATTTGGTTCGGCTCTGGAATGTTTTCGAAAATTATATTGGCCAGTATTGCGACTTTTATTGTTGCTTTATTATCAGCATACCAAGGAACTCATCAAATAGACTCAAATCTGGTAAATCTAATGAAATCACTTGGCTCATCGAAGGGCCAAATTTTTAAAAAGGTTGTTATTCCGTCCTCTTTACCTTGGATCATTTCAGCTTTTCGCTTAAACATTGGATTTGCTTTGATTGCAGTCATTGGTGGGGAATTCATTTCTTCAGATAAAGGACTCGGAAGGATGATCTTCGTTGCCGGAAATCTATTTAATTTAAATGTGGTTTGGGTAGGCGTTTTATCTTTAATGGCAGTAGCGATCATTCTTTATGTCATTGTATCCAAAATGGAAAACCGGTTAATTCCATGGGAGGATTCTAAAAGACAAAAAGAGAACTAAAAAGGGGGATATAGATCATGAAGAAATATTCGTTTATCACGTTGCTATCAATATTTATGTTAATTTTAACAGCTTGCTCTGAAGGGAATCCGTCTACGACTTCAACAACTTCTGCTTCTGCTAAAAAAGAAAGTGGTTCTGATACTGTCCTTGTGACAGAAGCTTTCCATAGCCTGTTATATTTACCTCTGTATGTCGGCTACCATGAAGGGGTCTTCAAAAAGAATGATATTGAAATCTCAAGTATACGTTCTGCAGGGACAGGGCCTACAGCATTAACTTCTGTTCTATCGGGTGAAGCACAATTTTCCGTACATGGCCCCGAGCATGTTGGATTTGCCAAAGAAAAAGGCGGTGAGGCAAATGCGGTTAGTGCTGTAGCAAATAGCGCTCCTGTGTGGGTTCTGGGAAATAAAGATGTGAAGTTTGATTCACCAGCCGATTTAAAAGGAAAACGCATTGTTGTTGGTTTAGCACCAGGTACATCGAATACAATGTTAAAACGTTTACTCGCGGATAATGGCCTTGATTATCAAAAAGATGTAAAGGTAACAGAAGTACAAAATGGCTCTGAATTAGGGCCGGTATTGGCAGGGGAAGCTGATATTGCAGTCGCTTACCAGCCGCAAGTAGAGCAAGGCTTATCTGAAGGTTTAAAAATCCTTCATGACTTCACCAAGGATTATCCGGAATATGCTTTTTCTACAATTAATACATCACAAAAAATAATAAATGAAAATCCTCATCTAGTGAGACGCTTTGTCAAGTCAATGAATGAATCTTTTGCATTAATACACGAACATCCCGAAATTGCAAAAGCGGTTGCGAAAAAGGAATTTCCTGAACTGGATGAAGCGGTTGTCGATCAAGCAGTTCAACGAATGATAGACAGCAAGGTTTATCGGGAAAACGTTGAAATTACGGAAGAAGCTTTTAAAAATGCGATAGATATGCAGAAGTTTGTCGGCAATATAAAAAATGATATGAAATATAAAGATATTGTAAATGCAGAATTTGTTCCTAAGTAAAAAAGGAGGTTGATTCTATGAAGTTAAAAGTTGTTGGAATACAAAGCGGACCTTATAGTAATAAAGTTGATTATCTAACTCGGATTGGGCAGTTAGCTGCCCAGTTCGACCGAGCTTTAGAAAAGGTTCCAAATGCTGACTTGATTGTTTTTCCAGAATTAATGGCGATTCCTTATTTTTGCAAAATAAGTGATCCTGGCTTTTTTGACTTTGCAGAGCCTCTAAATGGTGAAACTTTTCAATTTTTCTCGCAAAAGGCTAAAGTTGCAGGGGTATATGTAATTATAACGATTTTTGAAAAGGAAAACGACAGTACCTACTATAATACGGCAATTATCATTTCAGACAGCGGTGAAATGGTGGGATATTATCGGAAAACGCATATTCCAAAACTATCTTTGCCTACTTTAACCACTGATGAATCTATTTATTTTGCAAGAGGTTCGAATTATCCAATCTTTGATGTTAAAGGGTTTAAGGTGGGTATATTAATCTCCTTCGACCGTTCCTTTCCAGAGGCTGCGAGAGCGTTAGCTTTACAAGGAGCGGAATTAATCGTCATGCCTACTGCTGCTGGAGGTGAAGAAAGGAAGAACGCATGGCTTAGTGAGTGCCAGGCCCGGGCAAGAGAAAATGGTGTCTATGTAATGGGAGTGAATAAGGCGGGAGAAGAGATTCTTAAGCATAAAGATCAAGTGGTTACCTCCCGGTTCTTTGGTTTAAGCTGTGTCTTTGATCCTGGAGGAACAGCGGTTGAGCCGTCTCTGGATAGTACGCCTTGGAATTTCATAAGTTGTGAGATTGAACGTGAAATAATAAAAGAATGCAGAAGCCGGTTGAACTTTTTAGATTTTCTACAAGGTGATTTATATTTTGCTTATTCAGATGAACTTCAGAAAATAAGAGAGTTTAAGATTGAAAAAGAAACAGAGCCGCTTTTTGGGCCGAAAGGGGTTGCTATCATTGATTAAGACTTCAACATCGTCTTTAACGATTACAGACTCTCATCGATTGCTGCGGGAGAAACAAATATCTCCAACAGAGCTTGTATCCTTATATATCGAGCAAATTGAAAAAGTAGAACCGGAAGTGAGGGCTTGGGTCAGAGTTGAAAAAGAACAGGCGATGGAAAGGGCAAAAAAATTAGAAGATACTATGCATCAATTAGATGAACTGCCGCCTTTATTCGCGATTCCTTATGCTGCCAAGGATATTATTTATACAAAAGGGATGCCCACAGAGGGAGGTTCGAAGGTAAATAAAGGATTTGTACCTGACCGGGATGCAAAAGTGATTCAAACATTGTGTGATTCTGGAGCCATCTTGTTAGGAAAAACAACCACAACTGAATTTGCCAACTGGGGAGGACCTCCTGAAACGAGAAATCCTTGGAATTTAAACCATACTCCAGGGGGCTCGAGTTCTGGATCGGCTGCCGCGGTCGCTGCACGTATGGCGTTAATGTCATTGGGAACCCAGACTGCAGGCTCGCTTTCAAGACCAGCTGCTTATAATGGCTTGACTGTTTTGAAAGCGACATACGGAAGAGTGAGCAAAACCGGTGTGATACCAGCCAGTTGGAGTTTGGATCATGTAGGTGCTTTTACAAGAACTGTTGAGGATACTGTGCTTGTTTATAATGAAATATCTGGTCCGGATCCTGAAGACCCATGCACTTGGACACTGCCAAAGCAAGTTCTTCATACCCAAGAGAAGCGGGACTATACAATTGGCGTAGTCATTAATGAATATTTCCAAGCAACGGATAGTGAAATAAGAAGGTCTGTTGAGGATGCCATTAAACAATTTGAAGGAATGGGATTTAAGATTACATATCTTGATATGCCAAAAAGTTTGGAGGCTGCGAATGCTGCCCAGCATATCGTCATGAAATCTGAAACGGCCCATTATCATACTGATGAATTTATAAAAGACGCTTCCCGGTTTGGAGTCTATTTACAGGAGTTTATTCGAGAGGGACTACAAATAAAAGCCAATGATTATTTGAAGGCACAGCGAATTCGGACTTTATTCAGACAAGAGATGAGTGAAATGTTTAATGAGGTTGACCTTTTATTAACACCTGCGACACCAACACCTGCCCCTGAAGGAATCTTGGCTACAGGATCACCTGCCTTTAATCTGCCTTTTACAAATGCAGGAGTCCCAACCCTCACAATTCCTGTTGGATATACTAAAACGAAAAACTTGCCGATGGGGATTCAACTGATCGCTGCACCGATGGAAGAGCAGAAGCTAATCGATGCAGGATACCTGTTTCAAAAGGAAACTGATTGGCATCTAAAAACACCTGAGATTGTTTAGTTAAAAGATGAGTTTAATCATTACGATGTTACTCTTAGGGTTATTGTTAGGATTTATAGGGGCTGGGGGCTCTGGTTTTATCATCGCTATTCTTGTAACTATTTTTGAAATTCCGATTCACATGGCATTGGGTACAGCAGTAGCTGTCATGTTCTTAAGTGTGCTATCTGGCAGTTTGAGTCATTTCCGGGAAGGGAATTTATATGTGAAGCAAGGTCTCATTGTAGGAGGATTTGGTGGGATTGGGGCTTATTTTGGTTCTCGGCTGACAACATTTATAGATCCTCATGCATTAATGTTTTTTACCGTACTGGCTTTAACTCTTTCAGGGCTGCTTCTCTGGGCCAGAACGAGAATTGCCGTGATAAATCCAGAAGTGAAAGTTGAACCCAAAGCTTTTACCTATATGGCGATCGGGATGGGAAATGGTTTAATATCAGGTACGTTGGGAATAGGCGCCGCGCCATTTATTCAGTTATTCGTTATAAAATGGCTGAACTTTCCTTTACGGGTAGCGGCGGGAACGACCATGTTGATTATACTGCCAATTGCAATGTTTGCATCCTTTGGATTTATTCAAAATGGCTACTTTGAGACGCCTTTGTTTTTCCAAGTAGCAACTGGGATCATCATTGGTACATACATTGGAGCAAAATTGACTAAAAAACTCCCACAAGCGGTACTGCGTTATGGAATGTTCTTATCCCCAATAACAAGTGCGATTCTACTATTGATTAATCTGCTATAAAACCAAATATGGTGGTGTAATCGCTGCCAAGCATACAGGATTAAAAAAGATACCTTAAGCGGCCTGGGTCATTTATTCACACTGACTCAGGCTTTTTATTTTTTAGAATCTGGAAATTATTTCACGGTATATGGCTGTTGTAATTATTTTTCCTAGAATAAATATAATAATAAATTTATTAAATAGTTAAAAAAGTCAGACTATTTAACATTTATTCAGGTTATAATGAAAGGAATATCTGTAAAGGTGGAAGCTCACATTGAAAAGGATTCATTATGGCTGGGTTATCCTTGTGGTAACCTTTTTTTCAATCATTGTCGCGGGAATTATCCGTTCTTCGTCCGGGGTGTTCCTCGTCCCGTTTGAAGAAGAGTTTGGCTGGGATCGTGCGTTTATTTCTTTATCGTTCGCTATAAGTTTAGTTATCTACGGTTTTTCCGGACCATTCGTGGCTGCAATGCTGGAAAGCGTGGGAGTTAAAAAAATGATGTGGCTTGCGATGTCTGTGTTAATGCTTGGCATCGGGCTGGCCTTTTTTATGCAATACTCCTGGCAATTGCTGCTGATTTGGGGCATCATCTTCGGATTGGGTTCCAGCGTATTTTTAACCGTTCTCAGCACCTATGTAGCCAATCATTGGTTCGAAAAACGAAGGGGACTAGTATTGGGGATCCTAACGGCGAGTACGGCTACCGGCCAGTTGATATTCCTGCCTGTGCTGGCAGCGATCATCGAAAAATCTTCCTGGCGATGGGCTATGGGGCTGATCTTTGTCTTAAGCCTGATAATGATGCCATTGATCTTGCTTTTCATGAAAAATAATCCGAAAGAGCTGGGGCTGATGCGTTATGGCCAGACAGCGGATGAAATGGAAGAAGCAACAATTGAAAAAAAGAACCCAATCCATACCGCTTTCGCCACCTTGAAAGAGGCTGTCAGGGTAAAACAGTTTTGGCTCCTTGCAGGCAGTTTTTTTATTTGCGGTTTGTCAACGAGCGGCTTGATTGGCACGCATTTTATCCCTTTTTGTATCAGTTTCGGGATTCCTGAAGTGACAGCAGCCGGTCTGATTGCTTTTATGGGGATTTTTGACCTTATTGGGACAACATTGTCGGGATGGTTGTCAGACAGATACGATAATCGCTGGTTATTGTTTTGGTATTATGGTTTCCGGGGATTTTCCTTGCTTTTGCTTCCATTTGCCTTAGCGGAAAATTCAACTTTCTTTTTAATTGTATTTGCAATTTTTTATGGATTGGACTGGATTGCAACCGTGCCTCCGACAATCAACCTCGCTACCCAGGCATTTGGAACGGAGAAAAGCGGGATTGTCTACGGCTGGATCTTTGCAGCCCATCAGGCCGGGGCAGGAGTGGCAGCTTTTGGCGGCGGGCTCATTTATACGATATGGAACTCGTATCAGTGGGCTTTTTTAATGGCAGGTATTTTTTGCTTGCTCGGCGGCGCATTTGTACTGGGAATCAAGAAAAATGCCGGAATTTCGGATAATTTGCATAAAGAAGAAGCGGTATAGTAAAAATACACAAACTGTGCGAAATAGAAGGAGCCGCACTGCTTTTTTTCCGGATGATAATGCAGAAAGTAGTGTAAAAGGTCCTTTTTCTTTTCCGTAAAATTCACTATATTTTAACTATACATATCTTGCTAAAGAACTAGAATGATCATAAACCTCATGGCTTAGAAACTGTCAAATCTAAAAAAGGAAGGAATATAGTATGGACGGGAATTTTTTTGCTGACTATAAGAAATTTATTGTACTGCCTGATGATAATGAAGTTAGTAAAGAAGAATATGATCCAAGGGATTACGACTCATATTATATCCTTACGTTATCACTTTATGATTCGCTCATATCAAGCTGGAGTGAGGCAATTAAGCATGAAATAGACATAAATAAAAGCATTGAAACCGTCTTGGGAGAATTCAATAAAAGACAAAAAAAAGCATACCACCTCCAATTGCTGGAACTTGACGATACAAAGTCTTATTTTATTATGGCCCTGTCTTGCAAAACAAAAATGGAGGACGGGGATACTGATGCACGGATTTCTTATTTTGTAGAAAAGATGATTGCGAATTCCTTTTATGTCGGGCAAAGCTGGTACAAGCTTGTCGGTGACAAAGCCAGAGTGGAACGTAAACTGTTTCGTCTTTCATACAGAGAATACAAACAGTGAGCTACCACAGTTCTACCTTACCGCTTGAATATCCAGAATGACCGAAATTCGTCTATCCTTGCCGTAATTTTGGTGATTCCGGCCGATTTCTCGGTTCAATTCCAGAAGAAACTCCCTGTTTGTGAACCCTTTAAATGTGGAGAATTTGCATATTAGAGTATAACGTTAAATTGTTATGCATGTGGGATTTTATTGTCAGAGCGGATAAACAGGGAGGGAATTCTTTCTTTTACCGAGAAAATTTAATTTCCAGACTGATCAAAAATTTCATTTCGTGATTGTTACATGTATAAAAAAGCTGTGTCCTCAGTTTAAGGACACAGCCATGTCTCTCTATTTTGCATAAAAATTTTCTGTATAATATGGGCGTGATTTTGAATCGAACGCGACACCGACACCTAATAATTCAAAATCTTTTTGGAGGATGTTTTTCCTGTGCCCCATCGAGTTCATCAGCCCTTCGTGGGCAAAGATCGAACTGAACTGGCCGGATGCAAGGTTTTCGCCGGCAGTGATAAACCTGACGCGATCCTCCTCCATCCGGTCGAAGGGAGATTCTCCCTCAAGATTGGTATGGCTGAAGTATTGGTTTTTTGCCATATCAGCACTGTGTTTGCGCGCAGTTTCTTTTACATGGGCATCCCAGGAGAGGATGCTGAGATTGTGGTTGACCCTTGTAGCGTTTGTCAGGTCGAATAATTGAAATTCAAAGCCTTTCGTAAGCGCAGGGCTGCCCTTTGAATAAAAATCCTTCTTATTGTTCTCAAGCCCTTCACTAATGATTTGGATCGAGGTTACTGTATTCTTTTGGTGCTTATCGTAAAAAACAGTAGTATAAGTGCCGTCGATTCGAAATACATCGTAGTCCCGGTTTTCTTCAAATTGATAGTAGGCCATCCCTTTGCGAATTTTCGTTAGAGGTTCGCCCAGCTTAGACCGAACCGTTGCTTTAGGTGTTCCTCTTTTAATCCCTTTCTTTGATGCGAGCAGATCTTGGTTTGTATATAATCCTGCAACCTTATTATTTTCATCATAGGCTGCCATGAAAAAGTGCTGGTAGTCCTTATGGTATGTGTGCCACTTTACCCCGTACTCATTGACAGACGAGCGTTTAGGTGCACCGACTTTCTTTTCCACTTTTGCCTTTGCATCGCCAAGCCCAAAATTGTAAACCGTGAACATATCCTCTGACGGCGTGGAGAGCTTCGGCTTTTCAAGTTTTTGTGACTCTACTTCCTGTTCCTCTTTAGGAAGTTGGTCGATTGCGCTATCTATTTCTTCCACCAGATGAAGGAAACCACTCCGTAACGTATCGAACGCATCTGAGAATTCCTGGCTTTGGGTAACGGATGCAATCTTGGATTCTATATTTTCCAAGGACTGTTGAAGGCCTGTTTTATTGGCAGGTTTCCCAAATAAAGACCAAGAAGCGTAAATGACAAGCGAAAATATAAGTAAAAGAAATATCCGCCTCAACTTATCTCCTCCGTTTCTATTCATATTCTACCCAAAAATAGGGGAATGTAAAAAGTATATGTCTTTTTTCTGAATCCTTGATCTTTGGAAGGCGAATTTATGACAACATGTTAGTTTTATAGGTGAAAATGATTCCTTGAATTCTTTTCCGTGTGAAGCTATTTTATCCATTTTCAGCTCAAATGGGTAGCCAGCACCGTTTGAAACGGCTCAATATATGGTGTTTTTACTACATAAACGTTTTTGTAAAAAAGTTTTTTATCATTTATCCAGGGAGCAGTTCAGGGATGCCATATACCATTAAGGATGTTGCGTATCAAACCAAAGTTTCATTGACTCAGTTTCGCGGATTCTCAATAATCAAACAGTATTTTTTGAAGAAACAAAAGAAAAGCTCTAAAGGTGAGTAAGGAACGGAAATATCATCCGAATGCTGTGGCAACAGGCCTCATGAATAGCGAACACATACTATTTGAGTATTATTTCCTAAACTGTCAAGCACGTTTGCAACCGACTTGCTTAGCGAGATTGAAAAGCGGCTCACGATATGGGGGCCATTGTCATTGTTTGCCATACGGAGTCACACAAAATGGGGTCAGTCCCCCAGCGCGTTAAAGTTTTAACGCGGCGGGGGACTGACCCCATATGACACATTTCTCTTGGTCATTGAATAATATTGGCGCCTACCAAGGCTTCAGGAGCCATCCCTAGAATTAATAGGCTGATATTGGCATACCCCGTATCTCTGAAATCATGGAAGGTTTGTTTCAAAACAGGAGAATCAAGATCTTCCTTTAACTTTTGCACTTCTTTTTTATATAAGCGAAGAACAGAGCCCTGTACGAAGTTTGGGGCGTAATAATTTGGGTCCTCATCCATTATTAAACAGCCCATATATTGATACTTGAATTGCAGCGCCCTTGTAAGGTTAACAACATCCACCAGTTTTTCAAAAAGGACGGGATATGATGTTTTAAGATTTTCAATGGCGTTCTTGGTTTCTTTTAACTCATTATGACTGGTTAACGTGATCATCTTTTCTCCTCCTTTTTATTTATCCCAAGGTTTTTCAAGAGTAATATAGCGGGCTAATTCTTTACTTTTCTCTCTTCTGAATTTCCGAATTTCTGCTCTTTCTTTCCCAGTATTGTAAAGGAATTTCTCTTCCTCAGTTTCCGGTACGACCGCAGGAACTTCGACTGGGCGTTTATCCTCGCCAAGCGCTACAAAGGTTAGAAATGCCGTTGCGGCAATTCTCCGTTCTCCTGTTAAAATATCTTCCGCAATAACTTTACAGAAGATTTCCATTGAGGTTCTTCCTGTATATGTTACAAATGATTCCACACACACTGAATCAGTTTGATGAATTGGACATAAGAAATCTATTGAGTCAGTAGAAGCCGTTACACATTCCTTAACACGGGAATGCCGTCTTGCTGATAAAGTAGCGGCGTCATCAAGTTTCTTCATTAATACTCCACCAAAGAGAGTATTGTAGTTATTCAAATCCACAGATAGTACTTGAGCGGTATTAACGATGCGGCTGTCTTTAGCTTTCTTGGCTTCCATTTTTAGAGCTCCCCTTTGTATGAATATCATGATGTAAATAATGAAACCCTGTTTCTAGTGTACGCCCCTGGTTTATGTCAGTAAAATGGTTAAAAATTATGCTTTTCATAGATATTATCTATGTAAATGCTTCCATTTAGTTATAGGAGCTTGCGCGAAAAAAAGACGGTCCCCGCTAAAAAGGACTGTCTTGTAAAATTTGATATTCATTACATGAAAGGATGTTCATTACTCAATTTTTCTTTAGTGAATTGCAGCCATTCCCTGGCAGCATAAGATAGATATTGGTCTTTGCCCCAAATAAGAGCCAGATTCCAGCTAATGGAAGGATTTACGATTTTAACCGCTTTTACTTCATCGGTGAGATGGCGGCAAATGCTTTCCGGTAAAAGTGATACTCCAAGCTTTGCGGCTACCATATCTGTAATAAACGACCATTGGGAGGTTTCAGAGATAATATGGGGATCAAAGCCTGCGCGATTGCAGGATTCGATAATCCTATCGTGCAAAACAAAGTCCTTATTAAACAAAACAAACGATTCATCTGCCAGTTCCTCTAAATCGACTTCCTTTCGGCTTGCTAATCGATGCGACGCATGAAGAATAAGATTGAAGTCTTCTTCCTTAAAGGAAAAATGGTCAAAGATGTCATTGTTGGTAGGAAGAACGACGACTCCCAGATCCAGGAGATTATTGCCGACATATTCTTCTACTCTTTTCGACCCGTGCTCGATGATTTCAAAAGTGATGCCTGGATACTTTTCGTGGAATGTTCCAACAATTTTGAGAAATGATTGGGCATCGAAAATGGGCGGCAATCCAATGCTTATATGCCCTTTCTTTAAGCCGAGAAGGTTATCCAGTTCAGTTTCCAGATTATTGAAAGCTTTATCAATTAATTTGGCCTGCTCCAAAATGATACGGCCTGCATCGGTTAAGACCAATTTTTTCCCTGAGCGGTCAAAAAGTGAAACTCCAAGCTCTGTCTCAAGATTTTTAATCATTTTGCTAATCGTTGGCTGGGTGATATATAAATGTTCCGCTGCGCGCGAAAAACTATTAAAATTCGTTACCTCAATAAAATATTGTAAATGCTTGATATCCAATGCCTTTACACCTGCTTACCAGTTATTTCGGAGAACTATATTCCTTATTAATAACATAAGGAACGGACATGCACCATAAAAAAAGGAATTTAATTTCCTTGTAAAGCTTTCATTTAATTCTTGTATGACGATATAAAATCCATTGTTTCCACTTTTTAGAAAATGAAAATCGATAACAGTTGTTATCTTTTTGCAAATTCGGGTAAGTAGATAATAAATAAAATAAAATAAAAGAAAGCAGGGAAAACATATGAATCCAGAATACAAATCGGGAAACTACCGCAAAGACCAGTATATTAAGTCAACATCAGAATTGTTTGATAAGGAAGACTTGAAAACGAAAAAAATCCTCGCTAAGGAACATACAGAATATACGGCAGGGGCCAATCGGGTCATCCAAAAAGTGCAGAAGCAATATCTAGAAAATAAGAGATACATGGAAATTGACAAAGCGCTGGACGAAAGGGACAAAGCAAGGTTTCTTGCCTTAACATCAAAGGGCTGGGAACGAGTCTTATAAAGAAGAGGAAAAGAATTATGGGGATATTCCATCACATAAAAATTTGTCCAGAGCTTCATGTCAGATAGGCTAACTGAAAGCTCTGGACAATTTTATTTTAATCTTTCAATTAGTAGACACTGTTTCACAGCATCAATTGATAATAACTGACGTCCTGCCATTCACCGAACTTAAAACCGACTTCCTTGACGCATCCTGCAAACTGAAAGCCGAATTTTTCATGGAGTTTAATGCTGGACCCGTTTCCAACGGTAATTAAGCTTAATACAGTATGGTACCCAAGCTCTCTGGCCTTTCGCAGAATTTCTATTACCAGAGCTGTGCCCGTGCCTCTACCTTGATGTTTCTCTGAAAGATAGACCGATAATTCCACAGTTCCAGCATATGCGGCTTTGGCATTGTATGGCGATATACAGGAGTACCCTGCCACTTCACCGTCGATTTCTGCGACAATGAGCGGGTAGTTGGCGCCATACTTTTCAAACCAGGCCTTCCGCTGTTCAAGGGTCTGTTCTTCCAGATCAAAAGTTGCTGTCAGGTTACGGATCGCGTAGTTATAGATGGCAAGCATTGCCGGCAGATCATCTATTACGGCGTCTCGAATATGTATCATCATGATCCCCCTTAAAAACAAATCTCTTATCTATCTTGTTTCTTTAAATCTTCCAATTGTGCATTCAGCTTCTTTAACTCAAATTCTAACTCATCAAGCTGTTTTAGCAACGGGGAAATGTTCCCGCCCACTGATTCCAGTTTTTCCAAATCATTCTGCAAACGTACGTAATCAGCTTTTACATCTTGTATCTTGTATTCTACTTCAGCTTTATTCATATTTTTCACCTCAGTTTTTATTACACCATAAAAGGCAATCGTTCTACTACAAAAATTGATGTTAAAGCCGATACAGATTCTTTTTAAGTATTTTTGATTTTCTGTAATAAGTCCTTATTGATGAAAAACACCCCAAGCAAAATCAGTAAAGCTACTGCAATGACATATACTATAAAGGTGATGGAGTAACATAATTTTTCCTTGTCAATTAGTATTAGTAGCGAAACAAACATGACCGGATATGGTCATGTTTTTAATGGTTTATTAAGTCTATAGAAAACGAATAACGAAAATTAATTATTCGGGTAGATTTGTCTCAAAAAGGTTATAGATTGTTTGATTAATTCTTTTAAAACATCCACATCAATATCTGCTACTTTATTGATGTAAACACATGCTTTTCCAGTCGAATGTTTTCCAAAGTTCTTTAATAATTCTTCCCGTTTTGATTCATCCGGGGCAAAATATAAACTGATTTTAGCTTTGCGGGGGGAAAAGCCAACCAGCGGTGCATCGCCTTCGTGGCCGGATTGATATTTGTAATGATAGGAACCAAAGCCGATGATACTCGGACCCCACATTTTCGCTTGATAACCTGTCGTTTCAGTGAAGATATCCAGCAATCTAAATGCGTCTTCCCGTTTTTTAGGGCTGTCGACATTTTCAATAAACTCAATGACACTATTGTCAGTTTCTTTGGTCTTCAATTCATACATATGTAAAATCGCTCCTTCTCCGTGTATTTTAACATAATAACAATTCCGTACCTGCTTAATTTAGGATCCGGATATCGCATGAAAAACTGAGCGGCTGCAGAAATTGAAAGTTTTCAGGAACGCACCGGTTTGTTCGAAAAACACCGTTTTATTTATAGTATTAATCCCGAAAAATCCCCTCTTAATACTTCTTTCTCATTTTGATTCCGGCATAAAATGGAGGGAAGTAGTTTAGCTTTCAAAATGCTATTTAACTGTAAGCCTGTCGATTGATATTTCGGCAGACTTCATTTCTCGTTAGTTCTTTTAAAAACAGAATCACTGAAGAACGTATCGTTTGGTATGTAAGCCAACAATGCTATTAATTTCCTTCGATATCGGGATTTAATTCCTATATATTCACTCAGCTAAAAAGAAACAATCATCCCATCCTTCCCCGCATATGTACCCATTGTTGCTCCCATATAATGGACAATCACCTGTTTAGGATTAAATAGGTCAATGATTTCTTGTTTCAGCCTTTCGGCTTCCTCTTCGTTGCCTGTGTGGGTGATGCCAAAAATGGTATCGGAAAAATCGGTTTTTCTTTCGCGAATGATCTCAAGCGTCCTTTTCTGGAACTTTTTCTTGCCGCGGATTTTCTCCAGCATTTCTACTTGGCCTTTAACACCTTCCAAAATCACTTTGATATTCAGGATTTTGGCAAGGGATCCTTGGAATTTACTTAAACGGCCGCCTTTGACAATGTTCTCTAACGTATCCAGCAGGATAAGGATATTCATGTTTTTCCTGTACCCCATCAAGTTTTCAATAATTTCTTCCATGGTATGTCCTTTTTGGGCTAGTTCTGCTGCACGGATGATTTGCAGGCCATGGGCAAGAGAACCGGCCAGCGTATCAAAAACTGTCACATTTCTGCTGGATAGTTCTTTGCCGAGGCATGCTGATTGAAAAGTTCCGCTTAAGCCTGAAGAGATCGTGAGGCAGAGTACTTCATCATTCTCAGCACATTCGTCGAAGGCTTCAGCAAATGCGGCAGGGGAGGGCTGTGACGTCTTGGGAAGTTCTGTAGTGGAGAACATTTTTTCAAAAAACTCCCTTGGTGTCAGGTCAATGCCTTCTAAATATTCCTCATCTTCTATTTTTACCCTTAATGGTACGACAGAAATGTTATATCCTTCTAGCAAATTCTTTGGCAGATCAGCCGAACTGTCTGTGATAATCCTAATCATTTTCGAAATCCCGCCTTACATTTTTTTCTATATCTAGAGTATAGCAGGTCTCTATTTTTCTCACTAAATATTGGCTTGAAATGGAGGGTATCAAAATAAGATCTTCTGAAGCTAATTATGTTGAAGAAAAATTACTAGTGATTTTCTAAAGGGGGGGGGTGAGGGATTACTATACTACTGGAGAAAAATACCGGAAATTATTTGAGGCGACGGAAACTAAATTGTATCAGAGGGCTGATGTATTCGTATATCTGTATTTCCCGCTATTCACCAGACCATAACTAAAATAAACTGGCACCTGTCATTCAAGTGCCAGTTATTTCATCCATCAACTTTTCAACAGCCGGGATATCAGCAGGAGCCCATTTTAACGAGTTTAGATTTTCCCTCTGTAGCCAGATTAGTGTGGAATGTTCCCTTGCTGCTGGTGTTCCGTCGGCAATTTTGCACTTGATTGCCAATAAGGTAATAATGAAGGTTTCATATTCATGGATATGTTCGTTAAATAATTCATTCGTAATGACCTTACAACCCAACTCTTCATCGATTTCCCTTCTCAAGGCTGAAAAGATATCTTCATCTTTTTCCACTTTTCCGCCCGGAAATTCCCACATATTTGGCATCGTCATGCTAGGAGATCTTAATGCACATAGTATTTCATTTTGCTCATTTTCAATGACAGCTGCTACCACTTTAACGGCCTTTTTCAAATTCATCACCCTGCTGTTTAGATACTTCCTATAATATATGGGAAACAAAGGTAAAGAAGCAAGGGCCAGTTTCAGTTGGAAATGTCATTAATCTTGAGCATTAATAAACATTCTGCCTTGGTTTGGTCAGCCAAACGGTTATCCCGATTTTTTTGCAAATTGTAAAATAATGCATCAACGTGAGTAACACGATTCCCATGTTCATGCCCATTATAATACCCGCCATATTTAAATGTGACTGGGAGCCAAGAATATACATCATTACAAACGACACGACATGGGCCCACACCGAATGTATAAACGTGTCTTTGACTAATCCTAAGCCGATTAAATAGGCTTGCATAGGGATCACAAAGAAATGGAACAGGAAATACGGCCATAATAATTTCAAATAGAACGCTGCACCCGTTGAAGAAAAAAAGGTGGCAGTTAATGGTTCTGCAAAAATATAAATGACCAAAACAGACGGAATTCCATAAATTAATGTAAATGACATCGATTGTTGCAACAGATGTCTCAATTGTTCATAATTTTTATTTGCATAAGCATCCGAGACGTTCGGAATTA
The DNA here is from genome assembly GCF_003429105.1 of Peribacillus glennii. GTDB lineage: Bacteria > Bacillota > Bacilli > Bacillales > DSM-1321 > Peribacillus > Peribacillus glennii. The sequence goes on along the minus strand of NZ_QVTD01000026.1, from coordinate 20,712 downwards.
ACATGACCATCAGTGAATGGGCGATAAATGCAGGGAAAAAGCCGATTGACATTGCCACGCCCGTTAACATGCCAAAATGCTCAGTCGCTGCAACAGCTCCAAACCCAGCTGCGATGAGGGCAGACTGGATTAAAAAAGGCTGAATGGCATTTGTGATCGCATTGAAAATACGCAGTCCGGTGGTCGGCAGTGAGACGGCAAGCAGCTTTTCGTGTGCATAATGCCGCGTCATCATGGCATTCGAATTCCGTTTCATGGTTTGCATTTGAATGATAAACATGCTGATTAAATAGACAAATACAACGAATTCACTCGCTGTTAGCGCACTGAGTGCAATAAGCAGCGAAGTGTCCCGGTCAAATTGGAAATAATGAAAAATTGCTATTAGGCATCCAAATTGAATGATTTTTCTAAGAAAATTGGAAAATGCGATTTTTCCCATCTGTTGAACGCCCATAAAGTATCCTTTGGCAATCGATGAAAAGGCAGAAATCGGTATTATCACAAGCATTAACCATTTAACATATGGATGAAATCCACTTAGAATGGCAGGAAAAGATAGTACGATAAATGTTGGTATGAAAATAATCAGCATCACGGATGTAGCCAATCTTAAGGCATGCTTCAGCAAATGATAATGAAGCTCCTGTTTATTCTCTGCAACAAACTTGGAAATAGATATAGGCAGCTCTAGGCTTGCAATAATAAAGACCAGAAAGATGATTGGCAAAATGGACATGTAACGCCCCATGCCTTCTTCACCCAGCTCCCTGGCAAGTATCATATTCACAAACAACTCCACACACTCACTAAAAAAAGCCACGACCACCAGCAAAATGGTTCCCTTGAAAAACGAATTAATCTTGTCTCACTCCCTTCCAAAACAATCCTTCTAAAGGATATGAGACAAGTCCTAACATTATTTTAACTTTTCAATAAAACTTCATACTTTATCACATTACCGTATAGGGGGTCAGTCCCCCACTGGTTTAACGCGTTACTGTGCCGGGGGACAGACCCTCACAACTTTCAGAATATACTTCCGAACCCTTCGGAGCCTTTTTCGCAAACTGCGAATGATTCGGAGACTGGTTCCGAAAAACGATATTCAAAGAGATAAATTTAATAACAATCAATGAATGGAAGACCGGCACCTGTATTTATATACCAGTCTTCAAGGATGAACAGATATGACTCAGTGTCGTGATTTATATTTTAGGGACAAATAAAAACCCGAAAAGGGGACTCATATTTCAGTCCTGCTCCTCGGGTTTTTGCTTTAATGCTTCACTGCATCGGGGGACAGACCCCCACTGCTTTAACGCATCACTGTTATGATTCTTTGGCTTATTTTCTGGATTTTCTTCTTAGTTTGCCTACAGCTTCATATACAATCGGTACCATTACCAATGTAAGAAGGGTTGAGCTCGCCAATCCTCCGATAACTGTAACGCCAAGCCCTTTGGAGATGATCCCGCTTCCTTCCAAACCTAAAGCTAACGGAATTAATGCTCCAATGGTTGCGATTGCTGTCATAAGGATTGGACGAAGGCGGGTTACACCAGCGTCAAGCAAGGCTTCGCGCGTACTCAGGCCTTCATTTTCTTTGTGAATGACACGGTCAATCAATACGATAGCGTTGGTAACTACAATTCCGATAAGCATCAATGCTCCGATCATTGCCGATAAGCTTAATGTCTCGCCGGAAATCAATAATCCTAACAGTGCTCCGATTACTGTAAACGGAAGGGAGAACAAGATCGCAAATGGAGCAAGGCCTCCTCCAAATGTAATTACGAGTACGAGATACACAATTGCAATTGCAGCTAACATGGCCAGCCCAAGCTGTGTAAAGGACTCTTGAATATCTTCCGTGACACCGCCCATGCTGACATCTACGCCAGATGGAGTATCCATTTTATCAATCTTTTTCTGCAGATCAGCAGAAATTTTTGCTACATCATCTGTTTTGAGCTCGCCGCTTACAGAAACGAATATTTTGCCGTCACGTCTGGTAACAGTATCAGACGTGGTACCTTCCTTGACATCTACTACATCTTTAATTTTGATGGAAGAGCCAAGAGGTGACTGGACGGTTTCATTTGTTAAATCATTTACTGAATCAATTGATTCTTTCTCGACTTGGACATAAACATTCAAGTCTTCTCCGTCTTTTTCGACTGTTGTCAGAACTGGGCGTTCTCTTTCAGGTGCGAGAGCCATTGCAACTTGGCCTGCTGTCAACCCTAGGTGGCTAAGTTTTTCCTGGTCAGCGACAAATGTGTATTCATCGTAGCTCTCAGCAATACTGGAATCAACCTTGGTCAGGTTTTTATTATCCTTTAAAATATCCTCCAGATCTTTAGCCACCGGTTCAATATCTTTCATGTTTTCACCGAAAACCTGCACTTGAATTTGATTGCTGGCTCCGCTTTGGCTAAAGTCTTGGGATTTCCATTCTCCGTTATCTGTGAAAGACTGCAGTTCTTTTATTACATTTTCTTTTTCTTTTTCAAAGTTTTCTGTATCGCTATCATATTCAACAAAGAACATTGCACTGTTTGTATCACCAGGCATCATTGGGTTCTCTGCTCCAAGTGAGAGCTGGACAGTTTTTACGTTTTCACGGTCTAAATAGAATTTTTCTGCTTTTGATACAACACCATCAGCCTGTTCTTCGGTAACGCCTGGTTCAGGACTAAATGTCGCAATCATCATTTTCTGTTCTTCTTCAGGAAGGAAGCTTACTCCGATGACCGGGATAAGCGCTAAGCTTCCAACCAACATTAGCACCGCTATTCCGGAAGTAATGATTTTATGATTTAGCGTCCAGTTTAGAATACGCTTATAGCCGAGCGCCAGTCTCCCAGGGCCTTTTTCATGGCTTTTCAGGTTAACACCTTTTTTAAACATGGAGTGGGCCAGCATTGGAACGATTGTGATAGCCACAAGCAGTGACGCAGCTAATGCGAAAACAATTGTCAACGCAAAAGGCATGAACAATTCACCGACCATACCGCCTACAAGGCCCAGCGGCAAGAACACAGCAACCGTAACAACGGTAGAAGACAGGATTGGAATAAACATTTCCTTAGTCGCTTCACGGATTAAGTCTCCGCCTTTTAATGTTTCATCTTTCAATGTCATCCGCCGGTAAATATTTTCGATGACAACGATCGAGTCGTCAATAACACGGCCGATAGCTACAGTCATGGCCCCCAGTGTCATCATGTTTAAGGTAATGTCCATCTGGTTTAACAAAAGAATCGCTATTAACAAAGATAGCGGGATTGATATAACGGAAATAAGAGTCGACTTAATATCCCTCAGGAATAACAGGATAATGATCATGGCAAAAACTGCACCAATTACCGCTTTACTAAGCATTGTGTTAACTGAATCTTTGATGGGTGTCGCCTGGTCGAAGGAAGTAACTACTTCCAATCCATCAATATCCTTTTCAAAATCTTTAACTGCTTCATTTACTCTTTCAGCCACATCAACAGTATTAGCATCCGAAGCTTTTACTACGGAAAGCCCGATTGATTCTTTTCCGTTTGTTCTGGATACTGATTCTGCTTTGCCGACTTCTTTAATGCTTGCAATTTCACTTAATTTAATTGTTGGAATTTGAATATTCGCAGGTGCCTGGCCCTGTGCTGGTGCTCCAGCCTGTGCCTGGCCCTGTGCTGGTGCTCCAGCCTGTGCCTGGTCCTGTGCAGGTGCTCCAGTCTGTGTCTGGCCTTGTGCAGGTGCTCCAGCCTGTGCTTCACCCTGACCAGCAGATTGCGTTTGCCCTGATTGACCTTGACTTTGCATACCAGGATTTCCGACAGGTGCCTGGCTTCCAGTTCCTGCGGCAGGTGCTTGTGCATTTGGGGCTCCTGCAGAAGGTATGACCGGAATTTCCAGGTTCTTCAGGTCTTTAATCGTTGTCACATTGCCATCGATTTGAACTGATTTTTCAGTATCTTTAAAAGTGAACAAACCAAGAGGAACAGTTACATCGGAACCTTGAATGATTCCTTTAACGGTCTCTTCACTTAGTCCCTGGTCCTTCATTTTTTTCTCATTAAAGATTAACTGGACTTCTTCGATTTGCTGTCCAGAGATTTGAACGTTTGAGACTCCCTCAATTCCTTCCAAAGCAGGTGCGATTTCATCTTCAACAGTCTTTGTGAGCGCTGCTGATGATTCTTTATCATTTGCTACACTGAGAGCCAAGATTGGGAAGGCATTAATATTGATTTTTTGAATGTCTGAATCCTGGACATTTTCAGGTAAATCAAGGTTGGAAAGGGCTTCCTCCACTTCATTTTTTGCTTCATCCATGTCTTTTTCATATTTATATTCAATCTGGACGGAAGAGGCATTTTGATAAGAAGTGGTGCTAACAACCTTGACAAGGTTCAAGTTTGATACCGCCTGTTCAATAGGCTTTGATACCTTCTCGTTTACTTCATCCGGTGTAGCGCCCGGGTAAACGGTTGTAATGCTAAGCATAGGAATGTTAATATCAGGTATACTTTCAAGTTTCATTCTTAAACCTGAATATAACCCCGCCACGACCACGATGATGGTAATAAGCCAAACAGCCAGCTTATTCTTCAAGGTGAAATTGATAATTTTATTCATTTTTATCCTCCGGTGTATTTTTTTCTATTTATTGACCAATCGGTCACAATAGTTAATAATATATCTGACCGGTTAGTCAAAGTCAATAATAAATCATTACATATAGAATTGATTAAGATTTACGCAGTAAGCAATTTATTTTGGTGGTGAACTTTTTGAAAGAAAAAGAAAAAGTGATTATGGAAGCAGCGATCAAACTTTTCGGAAAAAAAGGATATGACGCAACATCTGTTCAGGAGATTGTAAATGAAGCGGGCATTTCAAAGGGGGCCTTTTATCTTTATTATAAATCGAAGCAAGCATTGCTGCTTGCCATTTTCCAATACTACTATGACGGGTTCATAACTGAATTCGAAGATTTGAAGGGACAAGATCTACCGCCAAGGCAACTTTTCATCAAGCAAATTGAAACCCAATACAGATTTATTCTGGGCCAAAAGGAATTCCTGATTATGCAGGCCAGGGAAAGGGTTTTTAATGAATCAATAGGCCAAATGCTTAACAAGATGAGAAACGTAATTACTCAATCTCATAAACAAAGTTTGAGTGCTGTTTATGGGGCTCAGATTGAACCTTATGTTTGGGACCTCACTATGCTTGTCCAGGGAATGATGCATCCATATTTGGAACTGCTTATTTTTGATAAGATTGAAATGGATCTGTTTGACTTGGGAAAATACATTTTACAACAGACGGACCAGCTTGCAGAAGGATTTATAAATTCGGAAAGCAGCCCACTTTTGACTGAGGATATTGTGATGGATATGGAACTGCCTTTTCATAAAGTAACAATAGATAAAGGGGATTTACTGGCTGCGATACAAGAAGCTAAGGAGAAATATTCCAAATCAAAAGATCTATTGATAACAATAGAGGTACTGGAAGAGGAAATAAAGAAAGAAGAACCAAGGATACCTGTAATTGAAGGCATGCTTGCCAACTTAAAAAAGGAAAATAAGCTCAAGAGACTGCAAACCCAGATTAATGATGTATTTAATTTGCAATAAAGGGGATTTCGCTTTGTTATGTGATGCCTGGCCAGATAGTCATGCAATTAATTGTAAATAGAAAGACAAAGCATTAAAAAACAAACAAGAGACCCCAAAAGGGTCTCTTTTACTTAGAAATAACATTACAAGCCTTGTTGATTTCTAAGCTGCTGTTCTGCCAAAGCAATCATGCGCTTTGTCATTTCTCCCCCGACAGAACCGTTTGCTCGCGCGGTTGTTTCTGCACCAAGTTGAACTCCAAACTCATTGGCGATTTCTTGCTTCATCTGATCAAGCGCATTTCCAGCCCCTGGAACCAACAGTTTGTTTCTGGCCATGATACATCACTCCCGACGAAGTAATTTGGGCAATATGGCTGCCCTTTTTTAAGGTAACCTATTTAGCTATCAGCCATTCATTGCAGGTCTTTTAAGCCATGGCATTAATTTCGTTTTTCAAAGAAACATCTCTGCTTCAAGAAAATTGTTCGATTATATTAAAGGAATCGTGAAGAAAAAGAAGGAAAAAGGTCTGTCGGAATATGAGGAAATTGATAGGAAAAAACAAGCAGAATTGCAAAAAAAGTAATTTCTTCATTTTTTAGAACCTCTGGTCCTGCATTGAAATGCCTATCGCCAAATAAGCCGCTTTACACTTCTTAACACTACTTTTAAAAAGCCCATTTATACTAAAGCCGATTCAAAGATTTATTCAGGAGGGAAAAATCAATGAATAACGAGCGATCTATGGATGAGATGATCAAGAAATGGAGCGAGGAAAGCTTAGGCAGAAATATGGACCGCAGGAACTTTATCCAGGGAGCGAGTAAACTTGCCGGCCTATCGCTGGGACTTGCGATTGCTCAAACAGTGGGAAGTATTGACGCAAATGCAGCCCCGAAATTCAGTGATTATCCGTTTACACTTGGTGTTGCTTCCGGTGACCCGTTTTCAGATAGTGTTGTTTTATGGACAAGGCTTGCACCGGACCCGTTAAATGGAGGCGGTATGCCTGCTGAAGCTGTTCCGGTTAGATGGGAAATCGCAAAGGATGAGAATTTCCGCAAAATCGTACAGCGGGGTAAAGAGCTTGCTAGGCCTGAACTGGGACATAGTGTCCATGTCGAAGTAACAGGATTAAAACCGAGCCGCGTTTATTTTTACCGTTTTAAATGCGGCGGGGAAGTGAGCCAGACGGGAAGAACGAAAACACTCCCATTGCCAGGTTCAAGTGTTTCTAGTCTGAAATTTGCTTTTGCTTCCTGCCAGCAATATGAACATGGATATTACACAGCATACAAACATATGGCAAAAGAAGACCTTGATCTTGTCTTCCACCTTGGCGATTACATATATGAACATGGCCCAAATGAATATATTGTATCGACCGGCAATGTCCGCGTTCACAACAGCCCGGAAATCATCACACTTGAAGACTACCGCAATAGGTATGGCCTCTACAAATCCGATGTAAATCTTAAGGCGGCACATGCTGCGTTCCCATGGGTCGTGACATGGGATGACCATGAAGTAGAAAATAACTACGCGAATATGACTCCTGAGAAGGGCCAGTCCGTTGAAGCATTCGTAAAACGCCGGGCAGCTGCTTATCAGGCTTATTATGAACACATGCCGCTCCGGAAGTCATCGTTGCCGAAGGGCGCGGATATGCGTTTATACCGGAATTTCACATATGGGAACCTTGCCTCTTTCTTTGTCCTTGATTCCCGCCAATACCGGGATGACCAGGCAAACGGGGACATAAGTTCAGCTCAAACGCCTGAGTCCCTTGATCCGAAACGGACCCTGCTTGGACCGGAACAAGAGCAGTGGGTGAGTGAAAACCTTTCAAATTCCAATACAATATGGAATGTGCTGCCACAGCAAATTTTCTATTCCCAGAGGAATTATGGAACTCCTACTGCCCCTAAATATAGCATGGACTCCTGGGATGGCTATCCAGCCGCACGTGAACGATTTATTGAGACAGTAAAAACCAAGGGCATTGATAATCTGGTCGTATTGACCGGAGATGTCCATGCTAGCTGGGCTTCGAACTTAAAGTTTGATTTCAACGATCCAGATTCAAAAACATTCGGTGTGGAGTTTGTCGGCACATCCATCACGTCAGGTGGTAATGGCGGAGACAAGCGTGCAGATACAGACAAGATTTTAACCCAGAACCCGCATATTAAATTCTTTAATGATTACCGCGGCTATGTACGCTGCAGTGTAACACCGGAACAATGGCGTGCTGATTACCGTGTGGTTCCATTTGTGACAGAACAGGGGGCGGATATTTCTACAAGAGCATCCTTTGTTTATGATAAGGACCAAGCAGGGCTTCGGAAGGTTTCTGCCGCCAGCGTTCCGGAAGGTGTGCAAAAAACAAATGAAGTGGAAGAAGACCGTACCCGCGCCCATAATCGCGCCCATGAAAAACAGAAGCAGAAAAAGCGGGAAAAAGTCACTAATTAATGATGTGTAAGAATGATAAATTTATTAAAAAAGATAGGAGCTGGCTTACGTGCTTTCTAACATTGGGATTCCAGGGCTGATTCTTATGCTGGTGATTGCTCTGATCATTTTCGGTCCGTCGAAGCTTCCGGAAATCGGACGGGCTTTCGGTCGCACGTTATCAGAATTTAAAGGCGCTACAAAAGGCTTAGTATCCGATTCAGATCATGAAGAAGAAAAAGAGAAAAAGCCTGCGTTGGCAGCTGTAAAAAAAGAGGGATAAATTAGTGTTTTGACAAGATAGAGTGGACGGGGAAACTCGTCTGCTTCTTTTTGTAACGCTGAGTTGGCGATGTGGCCGCCATTTAAATTTATTGGGAGCGATTTAAAGGATTTTATGCTCGAAATTTTCTTCATTCTCGATAATCGGGTTTTTGGCCGGGATGCAAGATATGCCTGATCATTAAAATAGGAACCCGAACAAAGATTTTTTTGGTCCAAAAACCAGTTGCTATTGATTATGACCTTTTATACAAAAGGAGGAACGATAATGGAAGGCAAGGAATTACACGTTGTAGGGCATTTGGAGGAACTCCGGAACAGAATCATTAAAACACTGGCCGGCTTTGTTGCGTTTTTTATTGTAAGTTTTATATTTGTGGAGGATATTTACAGATTGCTCGTTAAGGATCTCGATGGCAAATTGGCGGTTCTTGGGCCCAGTGAAATTTTGTGGGTGTATATGATCCTTGCTGCTGTTTGTGCCATCGCCGCGACGATACCTCTCGCAGCATACCAGGTATGGCGGTTTGTGGCACCCGCATTGAAACCGGAAGAAAGAAAGGTAACATTCCGCTTTATCCCGGGATTGTTTTTATTATTTATCGCAGGAATCTCGTTTGGATATTTCGTGCTTTTTCCAATCGTGTTAGGCTTCCTTACTTCCCTTTCCGCCGGGCAATTCGAAACAATGTTTACAGCGGAAAAATATTTCAGGTTCATGATCAATCTCATATTGCCGTTTGGTTTTTTATTCGAAATGCCGCTCGTGGTTATGTTTTTAACACGGTTGGGAATCCTGATCCCAGCGCGGCTGGCTAAGGCACGGAAGGTTTCCTATTTTGCCTTGGTGGTCGTCTCCATCCTGATAACGCCCCCGGATTTGATTTCTGATATTCTGGTAATTGTGCCGCTGCTTGTCCTATATGAGGTTAGTGTACAACTATCTACTATTGTTTATCGGAAACGGCTCATTAGGGAGGAGGGGGCTTTGCCTGTGGCTTAGTATCGGATATGAAAGTGCTTCCAATGGGATTCAGACTCGGTCTTCAAGCTATGGGAGCCCGTCCAAAAGGGCTCCCATAGCTTTATTAGTGAGCCTTGGAATATTGGCCAGCCAATTGATCTATTAACGGAAAAAGCCACGATTCCAGTTTACGCAAATGAAAGCCGGCTGCTTTTGCCTTCGAAGGATCCATATACCAGGATCCTGATACTCCAAACGGAGAGTGATTCTCTTCAGTTACATCCGAAGTTATTTTGGCCGTTTTGTTAGTGGCGTTCTCAATGTGGTTCATCAATTGCTTAAGAGTTAGATGGCCCTCTGAACAAATATTGATGGGGCCTAAACCCGGTTGGTCTTTCAAAAAGAACAGGGCGTCAGCGGCCTCATCTGAAGAGACAAACCCCATGCTTGCTTCGATGTTAGGAAAACCAATATCTTGTTCCTTTGAGACTTTTTCAATATGAAAATGCAGACGTTTCGTATAATCGTCCAACCCAAGCACGATTGGAAAGCGCACGGCCGAAACATCCCAGCCGCTTTTTTGGAAGAAGTACGCTTCAGCCGCTCTTTTCCCTTCCCCGTAATCAAGCTCTTTGTCCTTTTCTGGAAGAGTATAATGCATTGGAGAGAAATCGTCTTCCACTTGGGCTGTCTCCGAAATGCCGTAGACAGAAAGCGTAGAGGTAAAAATAAACTTTACGACATTTTTCCCCAATCTGGTCACGGCAATCTCTGCATCGTTTTGGTTATAGCAAATATTATCATACACAGCATCCCACTGCACTGAGCTTATTTCATCCCAACGTGAATCATCCACACTGCGGTCCAACTGAACCCGCTTCACTTTGCCGCCAAAGGAATCCTGCGTTTTCCCCCTTGTGGCAATCGTTACATCACATCCGCTGTTTATGAGGCGTTCGACCAATTTGTTTCCGAAAAATCGGGTCCCGCCAAAAACTAGCACTTTTTCCATCGAGCACACCCTCCTAAACAACATCTTTTCTTCCATACCTTATTCGATAGTCGGTGGGAAGAATCCTTCAATAACAGACAGATGCAATGCCGATGGGGTTATGAAACTAGCTGGCTGGAGGTTTGGATAAATCCCAGTGATTTTGGATAAAATTAAAAGTGTTTTGACCATATTCCCATGGATTTTGCACAAATTAGCTATAGATCTGGACAGATTAGCTTGAAAGGAATTCCTTGGTTTTAATCATTTTAAACATACTTCTAACAAGGCTTTGACCTTTAAACATAAACATACAAAATTTCCTTTTTAATACCATCATATAAATAGTTGTTTTGAAGGAGGATGGTCATGTACAAAGTTGAACCCTTACCCCATGATCAAATGATTTCAGCAATCCGGGAGGGGAATCCAAAAACCCAATCACCAAAAAAAATCATCATTGCAGGTGCAGGGATGTCCGGGTTGGTTGCGGGTTCTTTATTGAAAAAAGCAGGACATTTCATGTCACGATTTTGGAAGGCAGCGACAGGGTGGGCGGTAGAGTCCTTACACTTAGATCGCCTTTTTATCACGGGGAGTATTTGGAAGCGGGAGCAATGAGGATCTGGTCATGAATTAACGTTTGAATACATTAGAAATTTCAATTTGCCGTTTAACGAATTCATTAACAGTACACCATATGATTTAGTGTATATAGACGGAATCAAAACTCGATTAAAACCTTTTTTGAAAAATCCCGATATATTTAGATTTCCGCTCAATGATTGGGAAAAAGGAAAAACGCCCGTGGAGTTGCTTAAAATTGCGACGAAGCCAATCCTGGATTTTATAAATCAAAATCCAAGCCAGATTTGGCGTACAGCCGTGAACATGTTAGATAAAGACTCTGTGGAGCATTTTTTGAGGCATAATCCGGTTGGGCCGTCTTTATCTCCCGGAGCACTGGATATGATGAAATTACTTTTGGCGTTGGAAGGATTCCCAGAACACTCCTTCCTGAGCATATACGAGAACTCCTTTATCTTTTTGATCAAAACATGAGGTTCTATGAAATTACAGGGGGCAATTGAATCCGGCATCAGGGTTGCATTAGAAGTGAATCATCTCCCGAAACATCTGTAAAAAAATTATCTTTGTTACGTTTCTTTTAAAAAAATATGAACAAAAATAGGTCAAAGGAACCCGCGATCATGAAATGTTTTCTTGGAACTCACCAATTGGCTCCTGTTTCCCTGGTTATTAAATAAGTAACTGACATTCTTCCTTTTCTCTAGTTAAAAAAGTCCTATAAACTGAATCCCATTCGCGAGGAATATTCTATTTTTCCTTTACAAACCTCAATCGTCCTTTAACAAAAGCGATTTATAATTAGAACCCGAAATGATTGTTTAGGAGGATTATAGATAATGAAGGAAAAGCAGGCACATAATATAGAAGAATCTGTAAACATGGAAAAGAAAGGAATGGACCGACGGAGCTTTTTACAGGGAAGCACTAAAATCGCCGGGCTTGCTGTTGGTTTATCCTTTGCAAATCCGCTAGGCGGACTTGATGTCGAGGCAGCATCGACAAAACTGGCAGAGAAATTCGGCCTTTCAAATGGCAACCCGGATTTGGTTTTTCCGGTCATTAGTGATGTACATATTCATAAAAACGGTACGAACGATCTGCAAAAATTCGGGAATGCCCTGCATCAATTGAATGAGCTTGTTCCTAAACAGGATGCTTTTGTTGTAGTCGGCGATTTGACTGAAAACGGATTAGCGGAGGAATACGATCGCTTCATGACCCTTATTAAGGAGAAAAAGCAGCAGAAGGCGATTTCGTTGTTTGCAATTGGAAATCACGATTATTGGAACGGGCTATCAATACCTGATGCCCAGAAACGTTTTTTGCAAAAAACGGGGATGGATTCGATTTACTACCACAAAATCATCAAGGGATACCATTTCATTATCCTTGGTACCGAAAATGGCCTAACGGAGGGCTATTACTCGAAACAACAGATTGCCTGGCTCGATGAAAAATTGAAACAGGCAAACGATGATCATCCCAAGAAGCCAATCTTTGTTTTTCACCACCAGCCTATGAAAAACACAATGTATGGCAGCGAGTGGGGATTTCAAGAGAACAGGGATTTGCTGTACAACACGTTCAAAAAATATCCCCAAGTGATCAGTTTTTCAGGCCACACCCATTATCCTTTGGATGAGCCGAGGGCCATCCACCAAAAGGATTTTACTTCAGTAGAAACAGCATCTTTAAAAGATATGTGGGTGGAGGCTGGATACATCCAAGGTGAAATGCCGCCTGGCTCTGAAACATTCAGCCAGGGCTTGATTGTGGAAGTGCATGGTGAAAAAGTAGTCATCCATCGCCGGGATTTCCGTGAAAAAAATCCTGTAGGGCAACCATGGATAATTGACCGCCCTTCGGAAAAAAGAACATTCAAATATACCGAAACAAGAGACCAAAGAAAACCTCAATTTCCGAAAGGATCTAACTTGATGGTTCTGCATTCTACCGATACGGAGATAGATATTTTGGTTCCACAGGCAGAAAATAACCTGTTGGTTCATTCCTATAAAATTATGGCAAAGAATAAATCAGGGAAAGTAGCGAAAGAAATTGACGCTTTTTCGGAGTTCTACAATAATCCCGTTCCGGATCAATTGGTTTTTTCAATCAAAGGATTACAGCCTGGAACAAACTATACGATCGAAGTGTTTGCAGTGGACTCATTTGGAAACAGGAGCATGAACCCTTTAAAAACAGAAGGACAAACAAAAATGAAACTGCTTTGATAATTAGGCATCCCAACCGGGATAGATGGTACAATGGTTGTAACCAGCCTATCGAAGGGACGGGAGATGCATTTGAAAAAGTTAGCAGGAAAACGAATCGCACTGGCAGGACAGCGCAAAAATGATGAGTTAAGCAGGCTTGTTGAAAACATGGGGGGCACCCCGCTTGTCCGCCCTGCACAGGGAACAGTATTTCTTGATGAAACCAACATCCAGTCAGACATTAAAGCATTAGTGGAAGGTGATTTTAACTGGTACATTTTTACAACAGGTGTAGGTGCTGATACCCTGTATAATATCGCCGGGAAAATGGGATTGGACCGTGAATTTATCGAAGCTTTGCGTAATGCGAAGGTGGCGGCCAGGGGTTATAAAACTGTCAATGTCCTTAAAAAGCTCGGAATTACACCTGTGGTCCGGGATGATGACGGAAGCACTGCCGGGTTGGTGAGGGAGCTTTCTGCCCATGACCTGAAAGGAAGCAGAGTGGCCCTTCAACTGCATGGAGATCCAGCCCCCAGACTGATCGGGTTCCTCGATGAACAAGGCTGTGATTATCGCGAAATCCTTCCGTATAAACATATCCCGCCACAAGCGGAGGTAATGGAGCAATTAATCTTTGAATTGCTAAATGGGGAGATTGATGCGGTCAATTTCACAAGCACGCCGCAGGCGCGTTTTTTAATGAGCTTCGCCAGGGAAAAGGGTGTCGAAGAACAAATCCTGGAAGCATTCTCTACTACTGTAGTAGCAGTTGCCGTAGGAAAAGTGACGGCCCAGGCATTAAGGGAAGAAGGAATTGAGCGGTTAGTCGTTCCTGAAAACGAACGGATGGGAAGCGCGATTGTAGCTTTAGGGCAGTACTACCAGGAGCAGCAACTGCAGTAAAAAAGCCATTCGGTTGAATAGATGTTGTTTGGATTAATTGCCTGTTTTTTCCTTAATTGGTGCCGGGTTGCGCTTGATTACTATATTGGGGCTAATACATAAGGAGCAGGAATCAACGATTCCTGCTTCTTATCTTTTATATATAATTAAAATTCACCTTCCGCTTGGGAAAATGGTATATTGAGCCTGTTTTCCACGACACGCAGTCTTTGGTTTAAGCGTTGCAGGCGGCGGGTGTGGCGTTCATCATTTTGATTCAAGCGGTTGATTTCCTGTTGGATGCGATTGATTTCTCTATTGATCCTCGTAATTTCTTGGCTAAGTCGGGTCAATTCTTGAGTTTGTCTTTCATTTTGTGCTTCAAGGGCGTTCAACCTCCTGATTATTCCTTGAAACTGAGGCTGTTGTCTGCCTGGATCGAACTCTTCTTGGTTTTGTAAATATGGGTTGAATTCTTCTTCGTTTTGAAAATAAGGATTAAATTGTTCTTCAAATTGTGAAGAAGGATCAAATTGCACATACGGATTAAATTGTTGTTCAAGTTGTATAGAAGGATCAAATTGTAGATACGGATTAAATTGTTGTTGTGACTGTCGATAGGAATTAAATGGATTTCCTTCCGGGATATAAGGGATGTAATCATCCTCCGGAATAATGTGGCCATTTTGATGCGGGGCAAATCCAGGGTGAAACATATAAGGATTCATATGGGTCAACGCTCCTCTTTCATTTTAAAGTCTTGATAAGTCCCTAATAAGGTATGTGGGCAAAGGCTATCTGGCACGGCGAAAGCCTATGATAACACTCTGAAACTCGGGGGCCATATTTTTGCAGTGTAAGAATTAATGATAAGATAAAAGATGGCATTTAAGGTATGCTCAGCCTCACTTAACATAATGAGAGAGACTGAGAAAATAAGCGTAAATCTTATTAGCAGCGGCACGGGATGTAGCCTTTAAAGTTCTCCCCTAACCACGGGGAATCACCGGCTCAATAAATTAAACAGTTATCAAAAACGGGTGTAAACGCATATCGGGTTGTCGGCCCTTATTAAATGGCGGTTGAGTATTTCGAACCGGATGGAGCTGCTCAAAACAAACGAGAAATTATGTGAAGATAATTGTCTCTTTGAAGGTTTCTCCGTCGACTTGAAGAATTCTTTTAAGAACAACTATCAAATTGAAAACACCTAGAGCAATTCACAGTGCTCGATTTATTTTTCATATAGAAGGGAATTTATCTTATGGCGAAAAAAATTGGACATATCACAATCTTAGTCCGGGACTATGACGAAGCAATCAAGTATTACACAGAAAACCTTGGTTTTGCGTTACTGTCCGACAATAATTTTGGAAATGGTATGAGATGGGTTTCAGTAGCTCCTTCAAAAGATAGCGCCACCGCAATCGTATTCGTCCAGGCAGATACAGATGAAAAAGCGGAACGGGTGGGGAGCCAGGCCGCGGATCATGTATTTTTGGTAATTGAAACAAATGATTGCCGGCGTGATTATCAGAATATGAAATCAAAGGGAGTCCAATTTTACGGGGAACCTAAAGAAGTGCCCTGGGGGATTGAGGTCGTTTTTGAGGACTTGTATGGCAATCGATTTGACTTGCTGCAGCATAATGGATTATAGGAAAAACCGCTCAACTTTGGATGTTTTTTTCCATGGAAAATTTAATACTTCGAAAATGGTTCCAGATGACTTAATGGGGAAGGTTCTTTCTGTCCGTTTATTTATCATTAGGGATCGATGCCTCTTGGTGTTTTAACAGGCGGGTTGTTGAGGAAGCATGGGGAGTAAGGCCGTTATTATACTGATTGGCATGTTCATTTGTACGGTGTCTATAGCGGGCATTCTTTTTCCGTATTTTAAGTTCAAGGACGAAAGCCTTAATCAGAATGTTTCTATGTAAATAGGATGGCAGGGTCAGATAGGAATAGAGAAGCGCGAGTATTACCATTAGATTAAGCGAAAGCAAACCAAAGGAAGTCGCAGGTGAAAAACAATGAAGTTTAATGACTACATAAGTATCATCATTCACCAAACGGATTTGGCCCTGACAGGCCATATTAAGAGTAAATTGGACGCGCTGAACATTGCCCCTGAACAAAATTTGATCATGCTGCTCTTATGGGAACAAGATGGACTCAGCCAAAATGAAATTGCTGAAAAGCTTGATAAAGATAAAACGAATATCGCCCGGATGTTGTTTAATTTAGAAAAGAAAGGATTCATCAGAAGGGACATTAGCCAAAGTGACCGCCGATCATTAAGGGTGTACCTCACAGATAAAGGACAGGAACTAGGGAAACAGGTCGTACCGATAACAGAAGAATTTAACCGGATTGTTTGCCAGGGGATAACCGAGGATGAGTTATATGTAGTTAGAGGAATTCTTGGGAAAATGCGCCGGAATGTAGAATGAGAAATGCTTCCCGTGTGAAAAAGAAAGGTGCCCGACTCAGAAACAATCCGTCATTTAGCATGATGATAAGCAATTTACTTGAAAGTGTTTATTTCCGGGAGTAAGATAGGACACATCAAGCAGCTGGAAAAATGGAACTGCTTGATGGTAGAGCACCGAATTATGCTAATTTTATCGGAATAAAGAGGAGATGAAGAGGTATTGGTGCAAAATAGTTGCTATAGCAACATTATGAAATAAAGGTATCGGCAACGGAGGTATTTTTCGTATTCAATTTCAAGAAAAGGGGTAATTTCTGTGGAGAATTTCAAAAACTTTGCTAAACAATATATAAACGGGGAATGGGTGGAAGGGAACGGACAAAACTTCATTGATGTTTTAAACCCATTCGATAATTCCAAACTATATTCAGTTAAGACAGTCACAACCGCGGATATCGACAAAGCAATGTCATCTGCGGAAGCTGCACAAAAAAACTGGGCGAAAACAAGCCCTGAAGAAAGAATACAAGTTTTAAGGAAGGTTATGGACTATCTAAAAAATCATCAGGATGAAATCATTGATATCTATACTTCCGAAACGGGCGGAACGATCCTTGCGGCAAATATTGCCCTGCAAATAACCTATGAAGAGCTGGAAGAATCCATAAAAATGGCTGACGAAGTAAACTTGGTCAAAGATATCCCGGCTTACACCGAGGGTAAGGTGAACCATATTTACCGTGTGCCTCTTGGAGTCATTACATCCATTTCTCCTTTTAATTTTCCGATGAATTTGTCGATCAGAACGATTGCACCGGCCATTGCCCTTGGAAATGCTGTTGTTCATAAGCCTGATGTGGCAACTGGGATAACAGGAGGGGTCATTTTAACGAGAGCATTCGAAGAGGCAGGCCTTCCTGCCGGTGTTTTGAACCTTTTATTGACAGACCCAAAAACGGATGGAACCGGGGACTATCTTCTTGAGCATCCGATTCCAAGATTTATTTCCTTTACCGGATCCACTGGTGTTGGAAGGCATGTAGGGGAGATTGCCGGAAGAAACCTGAAAAAGGTAGCCTTGGAGCTTGGGGGCAATAATCCATTTGTGGTTTTATCCGATGCAGATGTAGAAAGGGCCGTGGATGCCGCCATCTTTGGGAAATTCGTCCACCAGGGACAAATCTGCATGATTGTTAACCGTATAATCGTACACAAAAATCTGGCAGAAGAATTTACAAATAAATTCGTAGAACGTGCGAAAGCACTTCCTTATGGAGATCCCAAAAATCCAGACACTGTTGTTGGGCCGTTGATTAACGAACGCCAGCTTCAAAAAGCTCAGGCTGTTATTGAGGAAGCTAAGAAAGCCGGAGTGAAACTTGCACTTGAAGGAAAAAGGGAAGGAAATGTTTTGACACCATATGTTTTTGTGGGCGTACAGAATGATTCTGAATTGGCACAAACTGAACTGTTTTCGCCAATCGCCATGATTATCACAGCCGATAGTGATGATGAAGCTATAAAAATGGCATCAGAAACAGAGTATGGATTGACTTCGACCATTTTCAGCAAAGACTTAGAAAAAGCGGAACGCTATGCCCTTCAAATTGATAGTGGAAGCACTCACGTGAATGACCAATCGGTAAATGCACAGCCTGATATTCCATTCGGGGGAAATAAAGCATCTGGTGTAGGCCGGTATGGTAATCCATGGCTGGTAGAAGAATTTACAACAACGAAATGGGTATCTGTGCAAAAAGTATACCGTGAATATCCTTTTTAAGATAAGTATAGGTTGAAAGCTTTTACCTGATTTTAAAATTGCCAAGGCTTTTTCCTGTTTGCAGGATAAAGCCTTGCTATTTGGCTTGATAAGTGAGAAAAATAGTTGACTTATGGTAAAATGGGTAAGTTGCAATTCTAATCAGGTAAAAAGAAAGAAGAGATAAAATGGCAAAGCCAAAATTATGGACGAAAAATTTCTTAAGCGTGTCACTCGCCAGTTTTTTTATTTTTCTTGTATTTTATATGCTAATGGTTACCCTTCCGATTTATATTTCGGATGAGCTGAACGGGAATGGAAATGCTATTGGTCTAAATACGGCTATATTTGTTCTTTCAGCCATCATTTTTCGTCCGTTTGCAGGACAATGGCTGGAATCGGCAGGCCAGAAAAAGATTTTGTTGGTCGGCGCCTCGGTTTTCTTGGCAGCCTCCCTTTTGTACATAGGCACTAAGTCTGTTTTACTGCTGTTAATTCTGCGTTTTTTTCATGGCATTGGTTTTGGGATTGCCACAACAGCAACGGGGGGAATAATAGCGAATGTTATACCTGATGAACGGCGCGGCGAGGGGATGGGCTATTATTCGACGTTCATGAATCTCGCGATGGTCATAGGCCCGTTTTTAGGCCTATCGGTCACCCATGGCGGCAATTATTATCTATTGTTTATCTTGTCCATCCTTTTTGCTGTCCTCGCATTAGTCTGTTGCATTACACTTACACTGCCGGAAGAGAAAATGGGCAGGCGGGCAACGGCAGGTTTCCGGTTTAACGATTTGTTTGAGAAATCAGCAATGCCGATTGCCATCACCGGTTTTGCGTTATCCATTGTATATTCGGCTGTCCTATCGTTTATTTCCATCTATGCGCGGGAGCTGAATTATCAGGAGGCAGCCAGTTTCTTTTTTGTGGTATATGCAGTTTGTCTTCTTCTCTCCCGTCCTTTTACCGGAAAATGGTTTGACCAGTATGGGGCAAATGTTGTCGTCTATCCTTCCATATTTCTTTTTGGATTAGGGATATTGTTGCTGAGCCAGGCATCATCCAGTTTGATGTTTCTAGTGGCCGGGGGGATTATAGGGGTCGGGTTTGGAACGCTAATGTCTTCTTTCCAATCTATAGCGATCCAATCCGCTGCTCCAAATAGGAGAGGCCTTGCAATGGCCACCTATTTCGTATTATTTGATTTAGGGGTTGCGGCCGGTTCTTTCTTGTTGGGGATATTAGCTGCTTATATAGGGTATGGCACCGTTTATTTGGTAAGCTCCCTGATTGTCTTCTTATCGATTGGGCTTTATTATTTGCTGCAAGGCAGAAAAATGAGGAACAATGTACTGCATGCAAAGGGAAAGTAAATCGGCTACGCTTCTTGAATAGAGGCTGCCGTTTTAGGGGAAAATTAATAAGTATTTATTTGTCATTAGGAGAGATTTTTATGGAAGATGTTGGATTTTTAATAATCCGGTTTATTGTCGGGTTGTACTTTGCTGCCCATGGCGCCCAAAAAGCATTTGGATGGTTTGGGGGAGGCGGCCCTGAAGGCACAGGCAGCTTCTTTGAGCAAATCGGGATAAAGCCGGGCAAACCGATGGCCCTTTTGGCTGGTTTAGGCGAATTCGTTGGTGGGATTTTGTTTTTACTTGGATTTCTCACACCTTTGGCATCACTTTTAATCATAATACCGATGATTGTGGCGATTATTACTGTTCATGGGAAAAATGGCTGGTTTTCCGATAAGGGCGGCATCGAGTATAATGTCGTACTGATATCGGTTGCTTTAGGAATCATGTTGACCGGTCCCGGAGAAATATCTTTAGATGCCGTATGGGACCTTTTTTACTAAAGAAAACTTATCTTTCTTGTATCAGTAACTAAATGTAACTCACTGTGTTGACGGCCTTTTTCAAGGGTCGTTTTTTTGTTCCTACATTTGTTTTAACGCTGGACATAGTGTTGATCTTTTATGTGTTTTATTGAAACTGGAACAGACTTTCATTATACATCCTTTTTCACTTTGTTGAATCTTCCTACGGGGTAAAAAAATGATCCGAATAAATTGTTGACATACTTCAAGACAGCTATTATGATAGATAAGTCGCTTAAGTTGATGCGGCAAAATGAAATAATGCAAAACAGCGATGGTTATAGTTTTAAAAAAACTAATTGACTTCTTTTTTGAAAAGGAGTATACTTAAAAAAGTCACCGGGAAACATAGTGACTTGAATTAAATTGGAAACTTCGTAGAAGTTGACAACTAATTTATGCTGTGATATATTAATAAAGTCGCTTCTGTTGGAAACGACAAAAGAAATTGCTCTTTGAAAACTGAACAAAACAAAGCGCCAACGTTAATTATTTTGTCAGCACAGACTATAAGGATGAATCATCGACTAAGTTCGTCACGTCCTGTGACAACGTCGATGCCAGCACATCCATGTGCAAATGAGCTATTCAAACATTTCTTCGGAGAGTTTGATCCTGGCTC
>NZ_QVTD01000024.1 GCF_003429105.1 Peribacillus glennii | reverse complement strand
GAGCCAGGATCAAACTCTCCGAAGAAATGTTTGAATAGCTCATTTTGTTTTTATAGTGTTTGCTCACTATTATAACGTTGGCGCTTTGTTTTGTTCAGTTTTCAAAGAGCAATTTTCTTGTCGTTTCTGTCGGAAGCGACTTTATTATCTTACCATAACGTCATTTAGTTGTCAACTTCTACAAAGTTTCCATTTTATCTCAAAATTTCACTTTGCTTTTGTAACAAATTTTCTATGATACTATTTTTCGGATTTGCTGTCAATAGCCTAGCAATGTTTTTCTAATGTTTTAGATTTGAATTTTGCATGTATCATACTACTGTTTTAAAGCAGCTCACTTATGATACTACCGTTCCATAATAAAGTCAATATCGAAAATCGAAAAGAAGAGAAAACAGATCTTACATCGTATTTTATTTTACGTTTTTGTGCCAAGTCAGCAGGCTAACTATTTATCCGTAAGGTTTAATTGTTCGATTTCCAGCCTTTTGGTCGTCTCGAGCTGGATGATATCACCGTATTCAAACTCAATTTTTTTCTTAAATAATGGCCCATCATAAACAAACGTGTGGTATTCACCGGCTTCCCCCATTGGGCAACTCTTCTCTTCTTGAATATCCGAATAAAATTGATCGTTCAACTCACGCCCTAGCCAAGAAGAAGACAGCACATCATCTCGCACTCGTATTACAGTTGCTTTATATCCGGATTCTTTAAAAGAGTGCAGAGCTTGTAATGCCTTTGCTTCATTCATCCATAACGGATACAGCGCATGTAAACCCACTTCACCGCATACCTTTTCTCCCCAATCCCGATGCTCTTGCAGATACAAATCACCAAATGCAGCCGCATCCAATTGATATTTAGCTTTAAGCCTTGTTAAAGAATCCACTACTTTTTCGGTATATGTATGGAAAGAACACGGCAGAAATTCAACCGGTATGCCAAGGGCTTCACTCTGAATTTTTATAGAATCTGCCCTTTCTCCATGCCCGAATGTCCTGCCACCGATTTCTTCTGGCAACGTAGTAAACAAACATTTTACTGAATGGCCTTGTTCAATTAATTTATGCAGAGCCATACATCCGTCTTTGCCCCCGCTCCAAGACATAGCAATATTCATCAGAATTTTTCTCCTCATCCTAATTTTGATAGAGCTCGCAGAACTATTATCTCATTTTTAAAGCCCATGTGCATACATAAAAAGAGAAGGCCTCCTTATAAGCAGTGATATTATCCCCTACAGGTAGACAGTAAAAAAAGAGAACATGATAATATGTTCTTAACAGTCTGCCTGGGAGGGGATTTTCTATGGCCAAAAAAGGACAAACCTTTACAACTTATACAGAAGGACTAAAACGTGAAGTAGTTCGTTTAAAGCTGCAGGAGGGGTGGTCTTATCGGCAGCTCCGTGAACGTTTTGGAATTAAGAGTGATGCCCAAATAGCTGAGTGGGTGAAGAAAGTTCAAAATGGAGAACCATTTGATGATCAGCGTGGGCAATGGAATAAAAAGAATTTTAATAGCCTGGAAGAAGAGATTGCTTATCTGAAAGCGCAGGTGGAATACCTAAAAAAGCGCAATCCAAATCTACACGGAAAGGAGTCGTCCTAAAAGCCAAACGGTTTGAAATCATTGATTTTCTTCGAAATAAACATCCATTGAATACACTATTGAAAATAGGGGAAGTTTCCAGAGCTGGTTATTATAAGTGGCGTAAAACCCAGTCAAAAAACGTTCTCTTCGGCTTGAAAAAAATCTATTGATTCAAGAACATATTTTAGCTATCCATAAAGTGCACCCATACTATGGGTACAAAAGGATGACCCGGGCTTTATCAAGAGAGGGAATGGAGGTGAACCATAAGCGTGTTAGACGGTTGATGAGGGAATTAGGCATCCAATCTGTTATACGCAAAAAACGGCCATTCTATGGCAGGAGAGGTTCAGTTGTGTTTAAAAATGTGCTGAACCGTGAGTTCCATGCCGAGACAATGTACCAAAAGCTAGTAACAGATATCATCTATGTGCGCATTGGAGATACCTTTGCCTACCTGTCTGCCGTGTTAGATTTGTATAACAATGAAATAGTGGCATGGCAAGTTTCCGAGCGCAATGATCTTGAATTAGTTATGGATACGCTAAAACAGCTACAAGACAAACCATTTCACAAGGATGCCCTAGTACATTCTGGCCAAGGATTCCAATATACAACCAAATCATATGAAAAGCAGCTGAGGGAGCTAGGTATTCAAGGAAGCCACTCCCGTCGCGGGAATTGTCATGATAACGCTTGTATCGAGAGTTTCTTCTCACCTTTAAAGACTGAGAAGATGTATTTGGTACGCCCAAAAACAGCAGAACAAGCTTATCAAGCCATTGAGGAGTATGTCCAATTCTACAATCATGATCGCTTCCAAGAGAAATTTAACGGCCTTTCCCCGATTGAATACCGAGAAAAGGCCGCAGCTTAATATACTCTTTTTTTCAATGTCTACTTGACAGGGCTATGTGCACAGGCCTCCTCTTTTTATCTCCACCAATCCTGGAATACGTCGATTGCAGGATTGCGTTTATGTTCGGTTTTCAAGTACCATCCTTCAATTTTTTTTGCTGCATCTGCGCTAATTTCTTTGCCTTCGAGGTAATCGTCTATATCATTATATGACACGCCTAACGCTACTTCATCCGGCACCAATGGCTTATCGTCCTCTAAGTCTGCAGTCGGAATTTTGGTGTAAAGCCTTTCCGGCGCACCGACAAATTTGAGGATTTCACGTCCTTGCCTTTTATTCAATCGGTATAAGGGCACTAGGTCGGCTGCACCATCTCCATGCTTTGTGAAGAATCCCGTTATTGCTTCGGCAGCATGATCTGTTCCTAATACAACGCCATGGAAGATCCCCGCCAGATCATATTGCACCTTCATACGTTCCCGGGCCTTTACATTTCCTTTGAGAAAGTCGGAAAGCCGCTCTCCTGTGGCTTGCTCCACGGCCTGTACACTTGCATCAACGGAAGGTTTTATATTCACGGTAACATTGCGGCTCGGTTTGATGAACTGCAGTGCTTCCTGCCGATCTGCCTCGTCTGCCTGGACGCCGTATGGGAGGCTGACAGCAATGAATTGATATTCATTCGTTCCGGTTTCTTCATTTAATTCATTTACAGCTGTTTGGGCTATGTACCCTCCAAGTGTAGAATCCTGGCCGCCTGAAATTCCCAGTACCAAACTTTTTAAGAAAGGATATTTTGTTAGATAATCCTTTAAAAAATCGACACTTCTCCTGAATTCTATTTCCGGGTCAATGGAAGGCTGGACTAACAGCCTTTCAATGATTTGCTTTTGTGAAGGTCGCATGCAAGACTCCCCCTTTTCATTTTTCCACCGTTATTTTTTCATGGCATCTACTTTTTGTTTGACTTCTTCAATATTTTTCATTTTATTTTCCCAGCATTTTTCGCTTAAGTCGACCGGATATTCTTCAGGGTTCAGCGCACGCTTGTATTCCGGCCATAATAGGCGGAGATTCTCTTGTGTAAATTGGCGAATTTCATCCATATTAGGTGGATTGTATAGTAACTTTCCTTCATGGAATATGTCCTCGTGCAGGTCGACGGCATAAAAATCGGTTACGAATTTACTCATGAATGTATGAACCGGATGGAACATTTTGAGTCTTTCTTCGTTTTCCGGATTTTCGTCATCCATCGTGATGTAATCTCCCTCAGAATGCTTATTCGTTCTATTAATGATCCGGTACACCCGCTTTAACCCGGGCGTGGTGACTTTTTCCGGATTGGAGGAAATTTTGATTGTATCTACCATATTCCCTTGTTCATCCTCGATTGAAACCATTTTATAAACAGCTCCAAGCGCAGGCTGGTCATATGCCGTGATTAATTTCGTCCCGATGCCCCAAATATCGATTTCCGCCCCCTGGGATTTAAGGTTGATGATTGTGTATTCGTCCAAATCATTGGAAGCTACAATTTTTGTTTCCGTGAATCCCGCTTCATCAAGCATTCTTCTGCTTTCCTTCGATAAATATGCCAAATCCCCACTATCGAGGCGGATGCCTTTAAAATTGATTTTATCGCCCAGTTCTTTCGCGACCCGGATTGCATTCGGGACCCCAGAGCGCAGCGTATCATACGTATCGACAAGGAACACACAATCATCATGGGAACTTGCATATTCATGAAAGGCTTTATATTCGTCCTTATAAGCCTGGATCATGGAATGGGCATGTGTTCCTGAGACAGGAATGCCGAAAAGCTTGCCTGCCCTTACGTTGCTTGTGGAATCGAACCCGGCGATATATGCAGCGCGTGCTCCCCAAACGGCAGCTTCCATTTCCTGGGCCCTGCGGGTACCGAATTCGAGCGCAGCTTCATTTCCAATCACTTGTTTGATCCTGGATGCTTTAGTGGCGACAAGGGTTTGATAATTGACGATATTTAACAGTGCCGTCTCAATTATCTGCGCCTCCCCAAGCGGTGCCTCAACCCGAAGGATCGGTTCATTGCCGAAAACCAGCTCTCCTTCCTTCATACAGCGGATATTCCCAGTAAAGCGCAGCTCACTTAAATATTGCAAGAAATCATTTTCAAAGCCTAAATCATCACGCAAATATTGGAGATCCGTATCTGAAAAACGGAAGTTCTGAATGTAATGAATGATTTTTTCAAGTCCTGCAAAGACTCCATATCCGTTTTTAAAAGGCAACTTTCTAAAAAACAGCTCAAATACAGCATTTCGTGTATGTATCTCGTCCTGCCAATATGTCTGTGCCATGTTCACCTGGTACAAATCGGTATGTAATGCGTAGCTGTCATCTACATACTGTGAATACATGTGATTCCCCCCCATTATGAAAAGTTAAATTCCAGCATCAATCCATAGAAAAGCTATTTGAACTTACAATGTTGATTCCGTATTGTATCTGCAATTGTTTGAATTCTTCATTTGTACTCTCTTCGAAACCTGTAATCGGGGACATACAATCCTCCAACAAAAAGATCCTGGAAGTGATTTCCCTGTCTTTCGCGTAATGTTCTGCTATTTGTTTCACGGATTCGAGCACGCAGTGGGATTTTGCTTCTCCAGCAATGATAATCTTGTCATATCCCTTTAGCGACTGTAAAAACTCATGGTTGCAATAATCGCTGCGGTCGTACTCTGCTTTGATTATCCCATACATTTCGCTCAATGGATCCAGCCCTTTTACGATCTTTTGGAGCTTTGATTTTCTAGCAATCGAATGGAAATGAATCATGTTGGAAAATTGGCTTTCAAGCGCGGCCCCATTTGTGCCTTGAAGGCAATGATAGGGCCAAATGCATAATTGCTTCTTCCCTAATTTTTCTAGATTATGCACGTAATCTTTGCTAACCTCATAATGTTCTACCGGCTTCCACTTTCCATTGTCTACATCTTCTGCCGAGATAATTGTAAGAGGTTCAGGGTTATGGCCAGACAGGTCAACCCACCAGGACGGATGGAAAATTTGTTGAGGTTCATGGGTGTCAATGGATACTGCGATGGTAGTTATTCTTTCCATATTGTCATAAATGAATCTCGTAACATTTGCTACATCCTGATGAGAATTAGGAACTGCCAGGCCGCCATTTTCCATGAAGTCGTTTTGAAAATCGATACCCAAAAATAAAACCCTGTCGGTA
The DNA here is from genome assembly GCF_003429105.1 of Peribacillus glennii. Taxonomy (GTDB): domain Bacteria; phylum Bacillota; class Bacilli; order Bacillales; family DSM-1321; genus Peribacillus; species Peribacillus glennii. Next base: position 64,366 of record NZ_QVTD01000024.1, on the reverse strand, counting down.
TCCTGTACCGATTGGACAAGCTCCTCTTTGCTTGCAAGTGTTAATAATTCATGTATCTTCGCAGAATTCTGGCCTCCAATTGCCGTAACATCAACAATGCTTTCAAAACTCGCCTTCACAATTTTTCCCCCAATTCCGTCAGTAGAGTAATTATCTTTACATATACCCATTTGACCCTCGTCATACTTACGTGAAATATTGAACAATTATATGGAAAAATATACTATACTCTGAGATATTTTCAACTATTTTGTTTTTACCAGGCACAATAAACCAATCCGGAATCAAGATCCCACATAGAGGCTCAGGAAAGCCGATATACCATTTTGATACCCGGATTGGCGCTTATTTTAAACTGGATAAACCCCGTGTTTTCGAGTGGTGAAAATTTGCTGCTTGGAAATATATGACTCAAACCTGTTTATTAATTCCTTGCGCAGGTCATTTGGCTGGACGATGTGATCAATAATCATTTCAGAGGCCAGCCGATATATATCGATATCTTTTTTATATTCTTCCCGTTTCAATTCAATAAAAGCAGTACGCTCTTCGGGTGGCAGCCCCTTGATTTTATTGGCATAAACTGCGTTCACCGCAGCTTCGGGCCCCATTACGGCAATCGATGCGGTCGGCAGGGCGAGGCAGCAATCGGGTTCGAACGCAGGGCCTGCCATGGCGTATAATCCAGCACCGTATGCTTTTCGAACGACCACTGAGATCTTTGGAACGGTCGCTTCACTCATAGCTGATATCATCTTAGCCCCATGGCGGATGATGCCTGCCTGCTCGACTTTCGTCCCAATCATGAAGCCTGGTATGTCCGCGAGAAACAGAAGAGGAATATTGAAGGCATCGCAGAGTGTTATGAACTTCGCGGCTTTATCCGCGGAATCGTGAAAGAGCACGCCACCTTTGACTCGGGGCTGATTGGCGATTATCCCGATTGTATTACCGTTTAAACGAGCCAGGCCTGTTATCAGTTCCGGGGCAAATAATTTTTTAATTTCGCAAAACGTACCTTGGTCGATGATTCTCTCTATGAATTCATGCATATTAAAAGGTGCGTTTTGGTTCGCAGGAAGCAACTCCTCAAGCGTTTTTTCAAATTCCGCGGGTAGTCCCGCTTCTGTTGCAGCCGGCTTTTCCTGAAAATTGGCCGGGAAGTAGGAAAGATAGCTCCGGGCAAAAGCTATCGCTTCCTGTTCTGTCTTCGCTAACACATCGCCACACCCGGATATGGAGCAATGCATTTTGGCACCGCCCATTTCCTCTTCGCTCACCTTTTCGCCAATGACCATTTCTGCCATTCTTGGCGAACCCAAATACATGGAAGCATTTCCTTCCACCATGACCACGATATCGCAAAAAGCCGGAATGTAGGCACCCCCAGCTGCGGATGGTCCGAAAAGGAGGCAGATTTGCGGAACTTTACCTGACAGTTTCACTTGGTTATAAAAAATCCGCCCTGCTCCCCTCCTGCCCGGGAACATTTCGACCTGGTCCGTAATACGAGCCCCTGCTGAGTCAACAAGATACAGTAGGGGAACCTGGAGTTTTTCCGCCGTTTCCTGGATACGGAGGATTTTTTCAACCGTTTTGGCTCCCCACGAACCCGCTTTTACGGTCGAATCATTTGCCATGACACATACTGTTTGCCCGCCTATTTTACCGATTCCAGTTACCACACCGTCCGCTGGCAAGCCTCCGCTTTCACAATTGGCAAAAAAAGCATCCTCTATTTCCAATCCTTCATCAAAAAGCAGCTCCAGCCTATTGCGAACGAATAATTTCCCTTTTTCAGCGTTTTTTTCATGATATTTTTCAAGACCGCCTTTTTTTATTTTGTCCACGGTTTCATTCAGTTTTTCCTTTAAGGACATGATCGTTCCCTCCCTGGCGAAACAGGTCATTCGCCTGTGAAAATCGGTGTTCTTTTTTCTTTGAAGGCATTCAACCCTTCCAGCCTGTCACTTGTAGAAATTGTCCGTCCATAACAGAGCTCTTCTATTTTCAATCCCGTGGCAATATCTGTCTCCACTCCTTGGTTGATCGCTTGTTTGGCAGCCTGCAAGGCAATGGGCGCATTGCGCGCAATTTCATTCGCGAGGGAAACGGCTGTTTTCAGAAGCTGGCCGCTGTCTGTTATTTTGCTGATTAATCCCAGGCGTTCTGCTTCAAAGGCATCAATGCGCCTTGCTGTAAATATGAGCTCCTTGGCTCTCGAGGTTCCTATGATTCGCGGCAGCCTCTGGGTTCCTCCTGCACCCGGTATTATCCCGAGTGATGTCTCGGTAAGGCCCATTTTGGCGGAATCGGCTGCAATACGAATATCACATGCTAGCGCAAGCTCTAGCCCTCCTCCGAAAGCTGATCCATTGATCGCGGCAATTACCGGCTGGGGAAGCTCTTCAATAGAAGAAATCGTGTAACCAATCAATTTTACTGTCCTTTTTACTTCCGCCTCTTTCATACTTCTCCGTTCTTTTAAATCAGCACCCGCACAAAACGCTTTTTCTCCGGAACCCGTCAATATAATGCATCTTAACGAAGGGTCATAGCGCAGTTGTTTCATCACCCCGTTCAGTTCTTTTAACATGTCCAGAGATAATGCGTTGGCAGCCTGTGGCCGATTCAATGTCACAATCGCAATGCCCGTTATCTCTCGATTAAGCTCTATGATTGATGACATAGCTACACTCCTTTAAGTTGTTCTGAATATACAGCCATCTGATGGCTTGGGAGTTTCTTGCCGAGCGATTGCTGGATCCTGACCGCTGCATCGAGCAGTTTTGCCTGATTGATTTTTGTTGAAATCCCCATATCCTCAAGCATGTATACCAAGTCATCGGTCGCAACATTGCCGCTTGCCCCGGGTGCATATGGACAGCCGCCGATGCCGCCGAGCGCAGAATCAAATGAAGTGATCCCATAATCCAGCGCTTTTAGCACATTAGCCATCGCCATTCCCCTTGTATCATGAAAGTGGAGGGCAATCTTGTTCCTGTCATATCTCTTTAATGCAAGATCCAACACCTCTTCTACCTGGCGCGGATTGGCTATGCCGGTTGTATCCCCAAGTGACAGTTCCCCGATGCCCATATCAAAAAGCCGGTCACACACCATGAACACTTGTTCGATCGGAACTTTTCCCTCGTATGGGCAGCCGAATATAGTCGATACATAGCCTCTCAGACTCTTACCGGCTGCAAGCGCGCCATTAATTGTTTCCTGTAAAACCGGAAAGGTCTGATCAATCGATTTGTTGATATTTTTCCGATTATGGGTTTCACTCGCCGACATAAATACTGACACTTCGTCAATATCCGCTTCCAATGCCGTTTCTAACCCGCGCATATTCGGCACAAGGGCACCATATGTGACAGCCGGGTTTCTTTTTATTCCCTTTGCAACCACCTCAGCATCACTTAACTGGGGCACCCAATTTGGATTTACGAAAGATGTGATTTCAATATAAGACAAACCGGTTTGGGATAAAGCGTCAATCCACTCAATTTTTTCTTCCGCAGATACGATTTCCTTTTCATTTTGCAAACCGTCTCTTGGGCCGACTTCCTTGATTGTTACCTTATCTGGCCATTTCATCGCATTCCTCCGATTTCTATTCGATAATGGCTAATACATCACCTTCATTCACAAAATCGTTTTCATTCACTCTTATTTCTTTTACTGTTCCATCAGCTTCCGCCGCTATCGGTATCTCCATTTTCATCGATTCCAAAATAACTATGTCCTGCCCTTCCGTAACGATGTCACCGACTGAAACTACGATTTTCCAGACGCTTCCTGCCATGCTTGCTTTCACTTCTGCCATCTTTCGTTTCCCTCCGAGTGCTTTAGTTGTTGGTAATTGCCATTTTCGGTATATAGAAAATAAAAACTTTCCTATCTGGATGAAGCAGAACCTAAACGAATGACGTCCGCCTGTGTGATCCAATTGGCTGTTATTCTAATAAAGCATTTCTATAAAATCCGTGGTTGTGTCTCCTTGCTGAAACGCTTTGCTGGATATGATGTCTTTAAGTAATGGTATATTTGTTTTGATTCCTTCTACTTTGTAGGCAGCAAGGGAAGCCCGCATCCGGTTTATCGCTTCGTTTCGTGAGGCCCCTTTCACAACCAGTTTGGCAATCATCGGATCATAAAAAGGCGTTACCGTACTAGAATCGTTCACTGCCAGCTCATGGCGTACCCCTTCGCCATCCGGAAGGCTCAGGGAAGTAATTTTTCCCGGTGAAGGGTAAAACGTTAGGGGATCTTCCGCGTAAATCCGCGCTTCAATGGCATGCCCGGATTGTTTGATGTCTTCTTGTGTAAAAGAAAGGCTTTTTCCCGAAGCAATCAGGATTTGCTGTTCAACCAAATCCAGCCCAGTAATCTCCTCGGTCACCGGATGCTCCACCTGCAAGCGGGTGTTCATTTCCAGGAAGAAAAAGTTTTTATCTTTATCGACTAAAAACTCCAGAGTGCCGGCATTGCTATAACCGATAGCCTTCACGGCCTTCACAGCAGCTTCACCCATTTTCTTCCTTGTCTCATCATCCAGAAAAGCGGATGGTGCTTCCTCGATTACTTTTTGATGCCGCCTTTGAATGGAACACTCCCTTTCCCATAGATACACTGCATTCCCTGCTTGATCAGCGAGTATTTGGATCTCGATATGACGCGGCTTTTCAATCTGCTTTTCAATAAACATATCGCCATTGCCAAAAAACATCCGAGCTCGTTTTTGATTGCCTTCATAAGCCTTGATCAGCTCTTCGGTAGCAGTGACAGCCTGCATGCCGATTCCGCCTCCGCCGGAAGAAGCTTTTAGCATGATTGGATATCCGATTCTTTCAGCTTCCAAAATCGCTTCATTTTGATCAGCCAATGGACGTGAAAGTCCTGGAACCAATGGCAACCCGGCAGCTTCCATAGTCTTTCGCGCTTCGACCTTATTGCCCATTTTCCTGATCACGGCAGAATCCGGACCGATGAAGGTAATCCCTTCAGCTTCGCACCGGTCGGAAAAGTCACCATTCTCACTTAGAAAACCATATCCCGGGTGGATGGCGTCACAACACGCTTTCTTTGCGATTTCGATAATCTTATCCACATTCAGATAACTTTCCTGAACTCTCGCCCCCCCCAGCAGGTAGGCTTCATCAGCCATAGATGTGAAAGGCGCGTCCTTGTCCGCTTCAGAGTATACCGCTACCGATGTTATCCCCATTTTCTTGCATGTCCGGATGACCCGGGCGGCGATTTCGCCGCGATTTGCAATAAGAATTTTGTTAAACATGCGCATCCCTCCCTATAGGGTTTTCCCAGCCAACAATTCGAGCGATTGTTCACGCAGCTTATATTTCTGGATTTTTCCTGATGCGGTCATTGGGTAGTGGTCTGTAAACCTGATGTAACGAGGGATTTTATGGCGCGAAATCTTGCCTTGACAATACTCTTTGATTTCTGCAGCCGTTATGTCTGCCCCTTCTTTCGGAATAATCCATGCCATCACTTCTTCTCCATATTTTTCATCAGGCACACCAATTATCTGGACATCAAGGATTGACGGATGCTGATAGAGGAACTCTTCTATTTCACGTGGATAAACATTCTCCCCTCCACGGATGACCATATCTTTAAGCCTTCCGGTAATCCTGCAGTAGCCGTTTTTATCCATTACACCCAGATCACCGGTGTGAAGCCAGCCTCCCTCATCAATTGTTTCTTTCGTTGCATCGGGATTATTATAGTAGCCCTTCATAACATGATAGCCCCTCGTACAAAGCTCACCCTGAACTCCCCTGGGAACCTCGCGGGACGTGCCTGGTTCCACGATTTTCACCTCAACATTCGGTAGAGCCCTTCCCACTGAAGAAACACGCAATTCAATCGGGTCATCCGTCCGGGTTTGAGTGATTACAGGTGATGCCTCAGTCTGTCCGTATGCAATCGTGATTTCAGTGGCTCCCATTTTTCCAACCACATTTTTCATCACTTCAATCGGGCAATTTGAGCCGGCCATGATCCCTGTCCGCAGCGAGCTTAGATTAAAAGAATCAAAATTTGCCAGGTTTAATTCTGCAATAAACATTGTCGGCACTCCATGGAGGCCTGTGCAGCTTTCCGCTTCAACCGTTTCCAGCACCTTTTCCGGATTAAATTCCACAAGGGGTACCATCGTTGCGCCAACCGAAACACATGCCATGATACCGAGCACGCACCCAAAACAATGAAAAAATGGCACCGGGATGCACAAGCGGTCAGTTGGTGTCAATTCCATGCATTTAGCGATGTTATATCCGTTATTGACGATATTGGAGTGGGTCAGCATCACTCCTTTTGGAAATCCCGTTGTACCTGACGTGTATTGCATATTGATCACTTCAGCAGGATTTAGGGATGCCATACGGGCTTCCAGCAATTCTTCGGAAACCTTCTCTTTGCCCGCCATCACATCTTCCCAGGAATAGGTCCCCGGGAAGCGTTTATTACCCAGTACAATTATATTTTTTAATTTTGGCAGTCTTTTAGATTGCAGCTTTCCAGGTTGACAGATTTTCAATTCAGGTACGATTTCATAAAGCGTTTCAATATAGGAGTGGTCTTTGAACTTTTCCATCAGGATGAGTGTTGAGGTGTCAGATTGGTTTAATAGGTATTCTAATTCGGCCGCCCTGTAATTTGTGTTTACGGTGACGAGCACAGCCCCCATTTTGGCTGTGGAAAATTGGCTAATCAACCACTCCGGTTTATTTGTTGACCAAATGGATATATGGTCTCCTTTATCAATCCCAAGAGACATGAAGCCTCTTGCAGCTTCACGGCAAACTTGCTCAAACTCTTTGTACGTATAGCGCAGCCCCATTTCATGGTAAACAACAGCTTCCTTTTCTCCTTCTCTTGCTGCGGTTTGTTCCAAAAGCTTTCCAACTGTCACATGCAATAGTTCAGACATTGGATTCCTCCCATAAATGTTTTTTCAGGACGAACGCTATTTCTGTTTTTTTGTGATTCATGTCACGCGTTCTAAACACTTTTAGTTAAAAAAACTCGCCAGATTGGCGTGGTTTTTAGATGTGGCGATTATCCGCAGCCCGGGGCCCACCGATGTGCGTCACACATGAGGCGGAGCATAAGAGTGTGGCGCACATAGTCAGTGTTCTGCATTTCAGATGAAAAGCGATTTCCCAAGTCAGCAACCAAGCTGTCTGGCTATCACGATCCTCTGAATCTCTGAAGTCCCTTCGCCGATTTCAAGCAATTTCGCATCCCGTAAATACCGCTCGACTTCGTATTCACGCATATAGCCCGACCCTCCATGGATCTGGATCGCCTGATTGCCAGCCCTGAAGGCCGTTTCCGACGCAAAAAGCTTCGCATAGGCAGATTCCTTCGTAAATGGCTTGTTGTGATCCTTCAGCCAGGCCGCTTTATATACCATATTCCGGGCAAGCTCTATTTCCATCGCCATGTCTGCCAACTTAAACTGGATTGCCTGGAAATTAGAGATTGGCTGGCCGAACTGCTTGCGTTCCTTGGCGAAGGCAAGTGCACGTTCGAACGCAGCCTGTGCCACTCCGACAGCCAAAGCGGCGATAGAAATCCTTCCTCCGTCGAGCGTATAAAGGAATTGCTTAAATCCTTTTTGCGGATCACCTAAAATATTCTCCCTTGGCACACGGACATCCTCTAAAATGATCGCGCAAGTGTTGGAAGCGCGGACACCCATTTTCTCGTAATTGCAATTGATCGTTACACCGGGTGTATCAGTCGGTACAATAAAAGCTGAAATAATATTTTTCCCCCGATTATCTTTTCCTGACACAGCTGTTACAGTGACCGTCCTGGAATATCCGGCATTCGTAATCCAGCATTTCTCGCCGTTTATGACATATTCATTTCCTTCAAGGACTGCGTGAGTCTGGGTACCGCCGGCATCACTGCCGGCATTTGGCTCCGTCAATCCAAAAGCGGCAAGCGTTTCTCCCTTCGCCAGAGGAATAAGGTATTTCTGTTTTTGTTCCTCTGTCCCAAAATAATAGATTGGGCTGGCGCCGAGTGAAACCGCTGCCGCATAGCTTAGACCTGTTCCGCCACATGCCTTGCCAATTTCTTCGACTGCAATCGCATATGAAACGGTATCTCCGCCAGAGCCGCCGTATTTCTCGGGAAAAGGGATTCCCAAGAGCCCTAGCCCTCCCATTTTCTTGAACACTTCTTCAGCAAACCTGGATTCTTCATCAAGTTGTATAGCAATCGGCTTGATTTCCTTTTCGGCAAATTCACTAACCATCTCCTTGATCATCTGTTGTTCCTTTGACAGTTCAAAGTTCATAAACGCCCTCCTTAGGTTATATTGTAGACAGGCTTAAACCGACTGGTTGGTCTGTCCTGCACAGATGTAAGCGCTTTAATTTATAGAAAAGCTCAGTTGTTTTTTAAAAAATAATCCTTGAATCTCCATTCCTGTTTGGCTTGGTCAGTCAAAAGAGAATTAAGGATGAGGTCAACATAAATATCTGCGATTTCTTCGATGGACTTATCGCCGTCCTTTTTGTACCATTTATAGGACCAGTTGACCATTCCTAAAATGGACATTCCGGTAATTTCGACAGGCAGTTCTGGCCGGAATTCTCCCGTTTGGATACCTTCTTTGATGACAGCAAAGATGATTTGTTTGTAGGATTGCCGCTTTTCTTTGATGGCTTTAACATATTGGGGTTTTAAGTAGATGCTTTCTTGATAGAATACTGAAATATGCGGTTTATACAGGTCGAATACTTTTAGAAATGAAGTGATGATTTTCTGCATCTTTTCTGTGGGGAGTTGGTTCGAATCTATTGCTTCCTGTGCTTTCGTCAGTGCATATGAAATGAAGTAGTCATGAATGACAAATAGAAGTTCATCCTTGGACGCAAAATGGTGGTAAAAACCTCCCTTTGAGGTTCCGCATTCATTGACAATCTGGTTGACAGAGACACCATGGAAACCATACCGCTCAAACAACGTGAGTGCTGTTTCAATAATGCGGGTTTTTAAATCCGTAAGGCATCAACCCCCTTGTAAGAAGCTTCACTGTTAAACCCGGTCCCTGCTGGATCCTCATCATGATTTTATCAAACTTTTCTGAATTGTCAATTTATAGATCCCATTTAGCTCTGACCTTATTACTTTAAATCTATGGCTATGTTTTTATTTATTTTTTTTAACTCTGCTATAAACGCTTCTTTATCTTTTGGGGAAATTAACACTAGATCGCCGATATTATAGGAAATTTCAATCCGGTCCATTGACAGAGCCGGGCTTGACAATGGATTCCTGGTCTTGCGTATATTCCTGATTGTCTTGATGTGTATCACTTTCTTAACTGGTCCGGACCTAACAACTAATGTCTCCCCATGTATCTCATAAAAGGTTGTAAACCACAGCCAGGCAACAAATGCAGCGGCAAGCAAGGGCACAAATAAATCAAAAGCATTGCTTTCTCCATTTCCCGAGATTGACTGGTAGATCGCTGACCCTGGGCCAACTAATATAATCCCCCAAATGATCAATGACATCAACGGGCCTTTTTTCGAATAAAATCTCATCCTCCGAGTCCTTTCATCCGTTTTTTTCCATTATAGCCTATGTAAGGTTTGCAAAAAAGCAATAAAAAAAGCTGATTCATGTACCAGGTGAATCAGCCGTGTCATTTCCTATACTTCAATCGTGCTCGTATGATTTGAATTCTTTCCGTTTAGGTATTGCCTCGGAGTGCCGTATAACAGTAATTTTTGGTATTCCGGATATACGGAGTTAAATTGCACAGTAATCGGGCTGTCCAGAAGCCATGGGAAATTCCGGAAAAATTCCCGATCCCCATACATAATCGCTTCAAGAGCGAAATCTATCTCTTTTTTGAAAATCAGGTAGCGCACCTTGGAGATATTCTGATCAAACTCGCCGCCGCTAATATATACCTGTGCGGAAAGAACATATACCCCCATATAAGGACCCCATTCTGCCAGTACTTCGTCCCTAATTTTCTCATCGATTTTCCCGAAATCATATTGTTTTCCAATGCTAAGAAAAAGCTCTCCTGTTGTGTCTGAGTGTGTTAAAGTATACTTGCGTCCGTCAGCAGGCATGGTCGGGGTCGCGGGGGGAATGACAGTAACCGTTAAATTTTCCGGATTGAATGTAGACATGGCAGACCTTCTCCTTTCAGGCGAAACTTATTGCCTGCCTTATCATATGATGTATGCCTAAAAGCTGTGAATCTGTCTAGTTGGTCGGCTCGGTCTTTTTAGCGATTGTTTTGGTTTTTGCCTGAAGCAGCTGCCAATTACCATCTTGGTACTCCCACTTTGAATAAACATCAGCGAGTGAATCGGCATGATAGGCTCCGCTCACCCGCTGGACACCTCTTAATCCTTTTCGTTTATCAGGAAATTCCGCTATATCCAATAAGGAATAAGGGTCAACCATTACTTCTGTCGGTTCATTCAGCTTTCCATTCTTCTGGTACAAACCTATTCTTATATAATCCTTTTTCCTGTCGCTTACATCCATCACCAGCGGCTGCAGGAAAGGGACTGACATAACAATTTTAAATTGATCCATAAACTGTCCCGTTATTGGCACAAACGGCGGTACAGTCAAATCTTTTCCTTTGCCGCCAAAAAATGAGTATGCATAGCTGTTAATGAGCCCGCCGCTTGAACCGGTAGGGATTGTTACATATACATCATCCACACCATCCCGGTTAAAGTCGGCAAAATGCAGCTTTGGTTCAAATCCCGCATCAAGGGGAACTTTCAGTTTCTTTCCTTTTCTAATTTCGACAATCAGGTAGATTTCTTTTAAAAAAGCGCTTTTAGGTTCATAAGGGACACCCACAATCAAAATGCGTTCTTTTTTTCCATCTCCTGAGACATCCCGTTTTTTTGTGACAATCACTTTTTCTTCTATTTCTGAGTTAAGCTGGGCCGATACTGCGCGATAGCCCAACACTGAAAATACTAACGCAATAAAAAGGATTACTTTTGCCAGCTTTTTGATTCGCGGCATGTTTTATCCTCCTTTCAGCGGATTTTTTGACTGTTTCTTCTGTAGATAACGTGAATCCTTCATAAACATCTTCCAGAAGTAGACAAATCCCGGAAACAGAATCGCGAAACCGGCAATGTAGGTAGCGAAAACGGCACGGAAGGAATTAGGGTCGGTGAAACCTGATTCAATGGTCACGTTTGGATATACCATATAAGGCAAGTGTGCCTTTCCATAGACATAACTGGCAATCAGATATTGAATCGTTATAGCCACTACTGCCGCGCGCGGCATTCCCGTGACATTATGTTTCGTGAAGAAAGGAAGGTAAAGCGCCACACCTCCCACCAGAAAAAAGCAAATAGATGCAATTAACAGCGGCAGGTCATCCATCATTTTATCATAAATCCAATTTGCTTCTGTCCTTAATGTAAGCATGATCAAAATTGCCATAACCAATGAAATTGGTCCTGCAATCATGGCATCTTTGCGGTAAACTTTGTAAGCTTCAGGCTCATTGGAAACCTTTGAATAATCCGAAAGCAACAAGGACGACAAAAACAAAGTGCTGCTGATCGCAAACCCGATAAATGCATATTCGTTCGGGCTGGTAAACAGCTTGCCTAAATCGAGGCTTGCGCCGTCGTCCCCGAAATTGACATATTCCCCATGCGAAATAGGCAGCACGCTGATCAACAAAGCAGGGATAAGGATTCCAGCAACACCGGAAATATAGGTAAGAATTTTTCTATATTCAGTTGCCACATTCGAAAACACAAGAAAAGCGCTCCGGAGGGCAAGCAGCAGCAAAATCAAGCTTCCGGGAACCAAAAGGATAGTGCCCAGTGTGTAGGCTGCTCCCGGAAACATGCTGTATATTGCGATTACAAGGGCAACGATAAACGTATTCGTCACCTCCCAGGTAGGAGATAGGTAGCGATTTGCTATATTTGTTGCACCTGTTTTTTCCCTGTCGAGATATACCATCGACCAAAAGCCTGCTCCAAAATCCATCGTAGCCATGACCGAATAGATAAACACAAATCCCCACAACACGGTACTGGCAATTATTGCATCCGACATTCATTCTCCTCCTTTACGAATTCGAACCAAACAATGGAACTCCTTTTTGTTCAGCTCTATGGATATCATCCAACACTGTATTTCTCTTAAAGTAATACAGCAGGACGAACACGACTGCGGCCCCTAAAATGGCATAAACAATGATAAATAATGTATAAAGGAGCCCAAGATTACCGGTTGCAGTAACCGAGTTCGCAGTTGACAGCGTCCTATAGATGCTCCATGGCTGTCGACCACTGCAGCCCAAGATCCACCCACTTTCAATAGCAGCAACAGAAGCCGGTCCCGACAAAACAAATATCCATAACAAAAATTTGGGGAACATATCTTTTTTTAACCATTTATCCCAGAACACAGTAACAATGGCCAGTAGGATTAACAGCGACCCTGTAATAAACATGATATTAAACATGGTATGGACCCATAGTGGCGGCCACAGCTCTTCGGGAAAGTCGTTTAACCCTGTCACTTCAGTGTCAAAGCTGTTCCCTGCCAAAAAGCTTAAAAGCCAGGGAATTTCAATGCCCCATTTCACCTCGCGGTCCTCTTTATCGGACCATCCAATTACCGTTAACGGCGCATGGGTTTGGGTTTCAAATAGTCCTTCTGCAGCCGCCAGTTTTTCAGGCTGATCTTCAAATACGTGCTGTGTTGTAGCATGGCCGTTGAGCGCCGTAAGTAAAGCGAAAATCCCGCCAGCTATAACCGCTATCATCAAAGCTTTCTTGTGAAATCCATACAACATCGAGCCTGCACCCGCTTTTAGCATTTTAAATGCAGCAACCGATGCCACTACAAACGCGCCTGTTGTATAGGCCGAAAGCGCAACATGGCCAGCAGTCACAAGAAAGCTTTTATTGAAAAATGCTTTCCATGGTTCAACATCTACTATGCGGCCATTCTCTACCCTGAAGCCTGCAGGGGTCCCTTGAAATGCGTGAACGTTGGAAATAAGCACTGCCGAGGCTACAGCGCCAATGGCAACCAGCGTCAGGCTTATGATTCTCATCCAGGGTGGAATCCGGTCAGCGGCATAAACGTAGATTGACATAAACAAAGCTTCGATAAAGAATGCGTAAATCTCAATTTGAAACGGCAGCGCCATCACCCGGCCGATTACCTCCATAAACCCTGGCCAAAGAAGGGAAAGCTGCACGCCGGCAATTGTGCCGGTCGGAATGCCGACCCCTAGCAGCACCGCGAAAGCCTTCGTCCACCGCTTCGCCATCACTGCGTAGTGGAAATCGTTTGTTTTTTGGTACATCAGTTCAGCCAGCAGCATCATGAGCGGCAAGCCAACCCCTATTGTTGCAAAAATGATATGAAAACCCATCGTAGTCCCAAACATCGCCCGGGCTATCGTAACATGATCCATAACATCGTCCCTTCCCGAATTTTTTCTTAGTATTTTCCAAAGGAAAAGAAATTATTGAGGAAGTTTCCACTATTTATGATGAGAGTGTGGGAAAATTTAATAAATCAGCATGGCCTAAGTTGCTTTTACGAGGAATAAAGCACAGATTGGCAGGGTGTAAAATGGAAAGTAGTAAGTAATGAACTAATCACGGGGATAAAAAGAAAAGCCTGTTATCGATAAAATAACAGGCTTTTTACCATCAAAATCCTATAATTTTAAATCAGGATATGTAACATGAAAATTCTTAGAAACATTTACAAGATGTTCAAGTTCTTAAAGAAGGCGGTTTTACTTCAGGAAGAGGTGCATCCTTTGGTACAGGAGTTCCCAGTTCTTTCACAAATTGATCAAATCCTGCTGGTTAGGCAGTAACGACAAATTCTGATTGCTCTAAACCCGATACGAATCTATAGGAATCCCGCGAGGAGCAAAACATAATCCCTTGGTTTTGCTTCCATAATATCTTCCCCAACAAATAAGGTAAACTGACCCTTTAGGATATAAAAAGCTTCATCTTCATTTTCATGAATATATGAAGAGGCGGCCGTAGTTTTGGAGGTTCAATGATATGCGCAATCGAATACTCTCGGTTTGTGTCCTCTCCTGACATTAAAACTGTTACTTTTTCAGTTGGGATATGATACGTTTGCTATCGTTTGGGGTCGATAAAAAGCTTGGTTAATTTTTGTGCTAGTTGCTGTCATAGTTTTATCTCCTTCTAAACCTTGTTTTCTATAAAGGTTAAAATTCAATAGTACTTTTTTCCTACTTGTTTTTTTAAAAAAATAAACTAGTCACCCATAAACTAAATGTTTATTAATCAAATGCCTTTTTAACAACCAAAAAAGAACGGTTATGCTACAGCTTAAGAAATATTTTACCCTAACTCAAAAAGTCCCCTCCAAGTATGCTTTGTACCTAAAGGGGACCAATCAGTCGTTTATTGTTTTTATCTTAATTTGGCTCTATACGATAGGAAGCCAGCCTGGAATACTTGTATAGTATTCCCACATTTGATCTGAGATCGCCAACTCTTTCTGATCTTTTTTCGATAGAGTGGTACGAATATTTACCTCTTCGCCAGCTTGGACTTTTTGTACCCATTTTGGTTCCATTATCAATTCGCGGCCTAGAGCAATTAAAGGAACACCCGATCCAAAAGCCTCCATTACTTCATCAGGTGTCCGCAGCATGCCAACCCCGATGACTGGAACTTTGTCGCCTACACGCTCGTGAATCATTACTACGCGTGACGTTTTATCATTCTCATCACGTATGGATCCGTTCCAAAATGCACCCACAGAAATATGGAGATAATCCAGTTCTAAATCAGCTAATCGATCTACTAATTGAAGGGTGTCGTCCATGGTGATCCCAGGATTTTCTCTTTCTTCAGGAGATAAACGATAACCAACTAAGAAAGGTTTTGTTGCATAATCAGCAACTGCTTTCTTAACAGCGTCTACAACGGCCAGCGGGAAAGCCATACGCTTTTCGAGTGTTCCACCCCATTTGTCTTCCCTTCTATTGGAATGCGGGGAGAAGAATTGCTGGATTAAATAAGTATTGGCGCCATGGATTTCAACTCCGTCATAGCCCGCTTCAATCGCTCTTCTTGTTGCCTCGCCAAACGCATGGACCATGTCAGTGATCTCTTCAGGCGTCATTTCTCGCGGTACCATAGCATCCTCGCGTTCAGGTGCTACTGCGCTCGGAGCTATAGTCTGACGGTCAAGCAATTCCTCGGGGGGACACATTCTACCTCCATGAAAAATTTGCAGGATGGCCTTGGATCCTTTATCATGGATTGCTTTAGCCACCCTCCTGAGGCTCGGAATTAATTCATCAGAATCCGCCCCAAATTCACCAGGAAAGCCTTTTCCGTTCCTTCTAACGTATGTACAAGCTGTGATTACCGCTCCAACACCGCCAGTACGTTCCTCATAGTAAGCAATTTCTTCATCTGATACTTCACCGTTTTCATGAGATGCAGTATTCGTCATAGGTGCCATTACAATACGGTTCTTTATTTCAATACCTGAACGGAAAGTAAATGGTTTAAAAGCAGCTTCATATTTAGGATTCATTTTTTATCTTTCTCCTTATGCTAAAAAAGTTTGTTCGGTCTATATGCTTCTGATAATCATGAGCTGAGGGAATCAGGACCATTTCTAGAATTCCCTCTGCAGCCATACTGATACCTGTTCCCTGCAAGATGTAATCTTATTAATTAAGTGACAACTGTAATCATTGGCAGCTGTGTTTTCTAAAAAGACTAATCGGCTTAAACTAGTCTATTTACTTTTGATAATGTCTGCTAAAATTTCATAAGAACGCAGGCGGGCATTGTGATCATAAACCTGGGCTATTGCCATGATTTCATCGTAATTACTGTCTTTTATAAATTTCTCCAGCTTTTGTTTAACAGTTTGAGGACTGCCCACAATAGAAGTTCCCAATTGATTCTGAAGAGCAGCTATTTCGTAATCGCTCGCTATGTCATGAATGTTATCAACTGGCGGCTGAAGCGGCACTTCATTACCGCGCATCAGATTCAAAAACTGTTGCTGCAAGGTTGTAGCCAGGCGCTGTGCCTCTTCGTCCGTGTCTGCTGCAATAATGTTTAGCCCGACCATTGCATATGGCTTTTCCAATGATGCAGAAGGTTTAAAGGAACGGCGATATAACTCCAGAGCAGGTTTTGTATTATGCGGTGAAAAATGGCTGGCAAAAGCAAATGGCAATCCAAGCTCTCCTGCCAGTTGGGCACTGAATCCGCTTGAACCAAGCAACCATATTGGAATGTTTAACCCTTCACCTGGAACTGCCTTAACATGATTGTTTCCTTGTCTTAAAGCAGGGTCGAAATAACCACGAAGTTCAGCAAGCTGTTCAGGGAAGTCATCTCCGGTACTTCTCAGGTCGCGTCTTAAGGCACGGGCGGTAAGCTGATCTGTACCAGGTGCCCTTCCAAGACCAAGATCGATCCGGCCAGGGTATAAGGATTCAAGAGTTCCAAACTGCTCAGCGATAACGAGTGGTGCGTGATTCGGCAGCATGATTCCACCTGAACCTAACCGGATTTTTGATGTACCTGCTGCTACATGCCCAATAACTACAGAAGTAGCGGAGCTTGCGATAAACGGCATATTATGATGTTCAGCCAGCCAATATCGGTTATAACCAAGTTTTTCCGCAAGCTGTGCAAGTTCCAACGTATTACGAAAAGAGTCAGCGGGGGTACTTCCCTCTGTAATTGGAGAGAGGTCCAGGACTGAGAACGGAATATCACTAAGTTTTATAGGGTTTTCATTTTTGGACATACATTCATCTTCTTTCTCTAAAAAATTTTGTAATGATCTAGGTTGTCATATTTCCCTTCAGTAACGGGCAACAATGTTTAACTTTTTGCAGCTTGTGCCAAAATTTCATAAGAACGCAGCCGGGCCTCGTGATTAAAAATTTCTGTATGGGCCATTATTTCATCGGCACCCGTCTTTTTTATTAATTCATGTAATTGCTGCTTTACACCGGCGGGGTCCCCAATAATGGAAGTGAAAAGCTGTTCTTCTACAGACCTGCGTTCCTGCTCGCTCCAGTGCTGATCCATATCATCAACAGGAGGCAAAATAGGAGACGGCTGTCCACGGGTCAGTAAGAGAAATTTTTGGTACATTGATGTCGCAAGCCTTTGTGCCTTCCGCTCATCGTCGGCTGCCACCACTTGAACAGCCAACAACACATACGGTTTTTCCAAAAAACTGGATGGACGAAAACGTTCCCGGTATAGATTGATGGCCTCCATCATATTTCCTGGGGCAAAATGGCCTGCAAAAGAAAAAGGCAAACCAAGCATCCCGGCCAATTCCGCACTATACAACCCAGATCCCAAAAGCCAGATCGGCACATTTGTTTTTTCGCCAGGAATGGCGTGAAAACTATGTGACCCGTTTCTCATGGTTGTGCCTGAACCATATAAATATGCGATAAGTTCTTGCAGCCGTTCATCAAAATCAGGTTCCCCAGCCGTCCGTTGCCGCAAAACGTTTGCCGTAAATTGATCGGTACCAGGTGCTCGTCCCAAACCAAGATCGATCCGTCCTGGAAAGAATACTTCTAGTGTCCCGAATTGTTCAGCTACGGAAAGCGGTGAATAATGGGAAAGAAGCATCGCTCCGGACCCAATACGCATTCTCTCTGTAACAGAAGCTACCCGTCCAATCACGATGGGTGATGCGGAGCTGGCCATCCCCACCCAGTTATGATGTTCAGCCAGCCAATACCGGTTATACCCCCACTTTTCGGCCTTCTGTGCCAAATCGAGCGTATTATCAAGGGAAAGTTCTGCCGATCCTCCTTTTATGATCGGTGAAGGATCAAGTACAGAAAGTTCTATTTTGTTCGTCATAAGTCATCTGCCTTTTCATAATTTGAATGTCTAAGATTGATCCGTGCCTCGATGAGTTGGAAAATGTGGCAGTACAAATTCTCCAAGTTCCTGAATTACTTCAGCAGGAGGGCGTTTTGAAAAATACAAGACAAATCCCAGATGATTAACACCAATCGATTGGAATTCATAAAGCAAATCCACTAAATGATTTCGTCCCACTGCAAAACCAAGGGGTATGGGTACCGGTAACGCATCGGGATTTTCCGATAAGTCGATAAATAAGCTCTGTGAAAAAGGTTTAAATATCCCTGGCGCATGGAATTCAGTTAATGTCCTGTAATCGTTTATCAGTCTCGCTTGCTGCTCTATGCTTCTCGGATATTGTATCCAGCCGTCTCCGTGCTTGGCAATCCATACCATTGACTGATTGCTGAACCCGGTCACCATGGTTGGTATCGACGAAACAGGCTTTGGGATCAATCTCATATCTGTGCCATTTATGACACCAGAATCACTGTGGATTGTTGGCCAATCCTCTTTTAATAGCCTATCAAGGTCTTGAAAATGCTGTTGAAATAACGTGCCACTATCACGTTTGTCTACCCCAAGAGCGATGAAGTCTTTTTCCCGGTCACCTGATGCCACCCCCATAATCAAACGCTCTGGAAACAGTTTATCAATAGAGGTTGCTTCCTTGGCCACTCGTACGGGATGCCGCAGAGGAAGAACTACGCTTCCAGTCAGTAGCGCAATTTTCTTTGTATATGCAGCAAGATATGTTAAATAAATCCATATATCATACATTTGACCGTTATCATCGATATTTAGATTCTGCATTGTAACATCCCGGAGCCATAGTGAAGCGAAGCCATATTCCTCGATTTTACTGGCAAGCTCCAGTTGATTCTCCATAATGGGATTTTTGGACATTCTTGCAGTGGGGAGGATAAATCCGAGTGACATTTTATCTTTTTGGTACAAGTTGTTAAAGGCACGGTGATGTAGTAAGCTCACTCTCATCCTCCTTATTTAGTGGTTATATTTTTAATCCGATATACTTTTCTAGCTTTTTCATTGTTTCCTCATTGCGACGATAGTATGTCCATTGACCAATTCGTTTCATTTCCACTAGACCGCTTTGCAGCAGGATTGTTAAATACTGTGAAGTAGTGGACTGTGAAATGCCTATTTTGCTTCGAATATCACTTACACAAATCCCTCCTTCAAATCCTTCATCCTTAGTGACATGGGCCTGTGATGAAAAATTGTTTTCAGGGTCTTTTAACATTTGAAGTATACTAACTCTAGTCTGGTTTGACAGAGCTTTAAAAATTTCAATCGCCTGTTCATCATCTATAGGAGTTAATTCCTGATTCAACTTGGCTGCCCCTTTCTACTTGCTATTAGGATGTTCAATTGATTGGAGGGTGAATGCATATCTATAATTTGCGATATTTCTATATTATCCTATCGCTGTTTATTTATGAAATCAAATGAAGTGCTTGCAGGATTAATAAATAAGCGAAGCGTTAAAAAGGACGGTAAATTTTTTCCTTCAATCGATGAACCCAAACAAGAGTTAAGCATAAAATGAATAATGGTCTTTATTTGGAACTGATTATAATCTAACGGAATCTGAATGGATGAGTACAAGCTTTTTTGATGGACGACAGTCTTTTGTGTTGATAGAACTGGTATTATGGCATCAGAACTTGTAAATATAACTTGTATTGATATCTCCTATGAATGAATTGAAATATGTTGTATTTGAAACTATCTAAGGTGCATTTCTAAAGTATTTTAGTAAGATTGTTGTATTTTTGCAGCCACATGGAATATGTATGATGTATAGCAACTGAAATTTAAGAACCGTATAAAAAACGTTTTAATTTGAGGAGGAGTTAATCCATGTTTTTTTATACACCAATGATAATCAATCTTATCGGATTTAAAATTAATACGGTTGATAACGCATCAGTGGTGAATTCAGGAACCCTTCAGTTTGTTGATCAGCTTATTTCCTATAAGAGGAATCAGGCAGTAGGAGAACAGAATGGCGATTTCTCACCGATTAACATACCAATTGCCACCATTACCGACCAGGATGGAATTGATAGCAATACGAATAAAAACAGTGGAGTGTGACGTTTCAATCATAATCTTGCTATTGGGATCGCGTCTAAAGGGATTGATGCAAGTCGGGGTTTACTCTTTGCATAAAACTTATTCAGGTGGTAGTCTTTTAGGCTATCACCTCAACTTATTAATCTCCTCTGTTATAGCACTTCATAAAAGAAGGAGAGCAGAAGTAATTTGATACAAAATAGAAAAAAGCCCCTAATGGAGCTCCTCGTCATGTAATATTTATACTCGGGGTCCAGATCCAGAAACGAATGAGGAAGGTGCGTCTACCTGGTCACGGTCGTCCACGAAGCTTCGTGTTCCAATAAACCCGCTGCCATCTCCCATATTTTGGCCAAGGCCCATTGTTTTCTTATCTGAATTATGCCATTCCGCCAATAAATTTTGGCCGATATTTACCGCCGAAGCATTCTCAAACGAATTAATCTTTATCATATTTATATTGATATTAATGTAAGGTACAGGTGATGGCATACGAATTCCCCCTTCATAATTCCCGAGCAGAGGTTACATAGATTTCATTTCTGAATAAACATCTAAAAAATCATCATCTAACATGATCTTAAAGGAAGACGCGACAACGGTATGATCAGACAATTGCTGCCCAAATCCCTGGCTCTTCTTAGCTACCACGTTTCTATCTATTTTTGATGTGGATCCATAAGAAACAGAGCTAAAATGGTCTGCATTGTTGATGATAATATTTCCAATATTAACTTTTGATGGGATGAAAGACATGTACCTACCTCCTTATTCTTTAAATCTACTAGTTGGAATGCGTTTAAATCACACTGTTTTTGATGGCAGGGCTGTCGCTTAAATCCGCATCAACCAATAAACAAAATGGGAGAAAATAAGGTGAAAAATCGCCATTTTGTTCACCGACTCCCTGGTTCCGTTTATAGGAAACAAAAAAGTCAAGCTGCTGGATAGGACCCATATTCACAGCGGCACCATTGTCAACTGCATTGATTTTATATGCTAAAATATTCACCACCATCGGCGCGAAAATCACCATGATCACTCCCCGTTAATTAATGATGGATCAGCAGTATAGTTTTAAGTTTATTCTGGCTATCTTATAAAAGAATAAAATTATCAGAATTCCATAAAATTTTTTTCTTCACTCAGCTTGAATGGTCGGGACCGTTTTCTATATTGATCTCTGTGTAAAAGTTATCAGGCTCATCAGAATCTGTCTCTGTCCCGCCTTGAGGAGCTTCCTCAGGATAATCTCCTGAACCTGTTACGGAGCTGTTTTTTAACTCTTTTAGCTCATCCATGTCCTGTTTCATTTTTTCAGTAGCTTCCATTGGCACATGACCCGTCCCGTATGTAGCACCAATATTTAAAGCTCCGCTAAGTTCTTTGATGCCCAATTGGGAAAAAGTATTGTTCTGTTCATACTTGTCTACAAAAAGCTTGTCTATATGAAGCTCTTTAATAATTACGTTTTTTTCGTTATTTAGTATACTGTCCTCGAGAGTGGTTCCGGCATTAGCCGGGCTATTAGAATCTGGCAAAAATTCCGGATTGTGCTTTGCTTTTATTTCCTGCAAAGAAGTATTGTTTTCCAGTGAAGTAATTCTTCTATCCAAATCTTCCATTTTATGAAAGTAAAAGGAAAGTTTATTCAACAGGGCAGACGATTCAAGGCCCTCAGCCGGATTATGGGGATCTTGGCTGAGGTTTGATATTGTTGATTCGTTTTTCGTATACCTAACATGATCTTGATTGTAAAGATTGACCAATTTTTCTTCCATGTTGTTTATTCTTTCATCTAGTTGCGATAATTTCTGACTATATGTAGACCGGTGTGCGGCCTCCTGGTATGGTTGCTGCATATTATTTTGCTCAAGTATGGAGATCTTTTGGGTTAACTGATCCAGTCTATTTTGGTATGAATAAAGCAACTGAAAATTTTTTTGCTCGGAAACCATTTTTTTCTGCTGCCGTTCCCTTAAAGTCTCATTTCCATCAGTTGTATTTTTAAAAAAATCTTCAATCTGATTTCTTAAGAATAGAAGCGGCTTTACATTGCTCTCGAGCTTTAAAAAACGATCCATATGCACTTCAAGCGTATTGATTCTCCTGACCTGTTTTTCTAATTCCGTCAATGTATGATGCAGCAATTCATTATTCGATCTTTGGTTGAACATTCCTTTTAAAGGCATGGACCATCCCCACATTTTTAAGTTGATTTATTCCCGGATTTCGCAAAAGAGTTTTAAAGATAAGAGATATTTATAAAAATAAGCGAGCGTGTTAAGGTTAAGGTTTGGTCAATAATGTTTACAGGATATTAACCGGTTGCTCTTCATTAAATTGCCTTCTATATGTCAAAATTAGCAGCCCATTCTCAAATTTCGCCTGTATCAGGCTTGGTTCCGCAGGTTCAGGGAGTGTTATAATCCTTTGGAAATCTCCATGGTTTCTTTCTTGAATGATAGGCTGCCCGGTTACATATTGTTTCAATGAACCTTTCAGCATAAGTTTATTTCCTGAAACAGACACCTGGAGATCTTCTTTTTTATATCCCGCTAAATCAGCGACAAGAATAATATCTTCTTCGTTCATATAAATATCAATATAAGGAAAATTCTGATTCCGAGATGAATTAGGAGACGGGTTAAATGGTGTGCTATTTTCGCCCGAATCATTCATGAACTGAGACATGGTGGATTGATCGAACACGCTATTCCAGAAATCCGTAGTTTGATATTTTTTGGCTAACTCCATCCATTGCATTATCTTTTCAAAATCCAAGTTGCTAACCTCCAGTAAGTTCCTAGAATATTGGATTGGCATAACCGGGAGTTTTCTGGAAAGGAAAGAGCATTTACAATACTATATGTCCGAAAGTGAAATAAATTACCAGGAACAAGGGTGGCTGGAAAGATTTGAAGAATAGACAGAACGAGCCAAAAGCGTACGGCCCTCTTAGCTAGCTATAAATTGTCTTTAGGGTGTTAACTCTTTGTTCCCGCCCTATAATCCTCATACGCTTTAAGCATAAAGTGGAAATAATGTTCGAAATTCTGTACCCGACGGTTTAAAATTTGCTCATACGTACTTTGATTTGGAAGGAATGAGAAGAGATGCCAATCAGGGTTGCTCAGTGCATCGTTTGTATTCACTTTGATTAACCATGCTACGATTATTTTTAAAAAAAAGAAGTTTTTTATTCACTGAGACATAAAGGACAAGATTTCTGAATCATGCAAGTAAATTGTCCTTCATAGCGGATATGAGAACGAAATTCCGGAATCAACCAAGTGAAATGTCCTTCATCGCTCTAAAGTCATGCTGCAGTTACTAAAAAAACTGCATCTTAACATTCAGAGCTTTTCATAGTCTTTAAAGCATGAAAAAGGCCAAACCCCGTAGGATTTGGCCGCTTATCATTACATGCTTATGAATCTTGGGAACCGGTATCTTCTTCGATACTGACTTTCCAGATTTCCTTTGCTTTGCCGCTTTCACTTTCATCAACTACAAATGATCCGTTTGTATAACGGTCACTGTATTTAAGTGCAGAAACATGAATGGTTTCAATATTTCCTTTTTCTGTTTCAATAAAAATGGAATCTGACATTCGTACCGTTTTAAATCCAATAATTCGGTGAGGGTTCGATTTTAATTCTCTTAATACAACAACACCGCGTTTTGCCCTGCCGGATTTTTCAAATTCGGAGAGCTTCATTTTTTTGACAGCTCCGCGTTGGGTAACAATTAAAATCGCTTCTTCGCTATCCTTCGTTAGGACCTTGCCTCCTATGACATGGTCTCCCTCTTTCAGGTTAATGCCCTTAACACCTGCCGCCCTGGCCCCTACAATGCTGACTTCTTCTTCATCAAACCATAAGGAGAAGCCCAAATGAGTAACCAGGAATACTTCGCCCTGTCCATTTGTCAGGTGGACATCGATAAGCTCATCGTCCCCTTTTAGGTTTAGCGCTACGAGTGACTTTGAATAACGCTGGGCCTTGTAGGACGCAAGCTCCGTTTTTTTGACCATGCCGTTCTTGGTAATAAATAATAAAAAGCCCGGCTGTGTAAAGTCTTTGACTGGAATCGCTCCCACAATTTGTTCATCACGCTCGATCGGAATAATATTAGCAATATGCTGCCCAGTTTCCTTCCAACGGATATCCGGAAGCTGATGTACCGGACAGTATAAATAATTCCCTTTATTAGTAAACAGGAGGAGCACATCAGTCGTGTTGATTTCAAACTTCTTCAAGAGCCGGTCCGAATCCTTCATGCCAAAATCGAGCCCGCCGGATGCTGAGTAGGAGCGAAGCGAAGTCCTTTTTACATATCCTTCCTTCGTGACCGTTACCATCACGTCTTCACTCGCTATAAGTACTTCCATGTTGATCTTGATTTCTTCGATCTCTTGTTCAATTTTAGAGCGGCGGACATCGTTATATTGCTTTTTAACCTGCTTTAACTCTTTTTTAATCACTTGGTAAAGCACCTTTTCGCTCTTAAGGATCTCTGTAAGCTCGGCGATTTTCTTATTTAATTCTTCGGCTTCAGCCTGCAGCGCAGTTATATCCGTATTGGTCAACCGGTATAACTGCAATGATACGATGGCTTCGGCCTGCGGCTCGGTAAACTGGAATTTAGCAATCAAATTATCTTTCGCGTCCCGCTTATCATTTGATGCACGGATTGCAGCTATTACTTCGTCCAGAATGGAGAGTGCCTTCATAAGCCCGTCAACGATATGGGCGCGGTCATGTGCCTTTTTCAATTCATGACGGGATCGATTGATAATGACTTCCCTGCGGTGGCCGATATAGGCGTCAAGCATCGTTGGAAGCGTCATTAAGGTAGGGCGTTTTTTATAAATTGCCACCATATTGAAATTATACGCCACCTGCAAATCGGTGTTCTTGTATAAATAATGCAGGACACCGTTTGCGTCCGCTTCCTTTTTCAGTTCTATTACGATGCGGAGGCCAGTCCGGTCTGTTTCATCCCGGACCTCCGCGATGCCTTCGACTTTGCGGTCAATGCGGAATTCATCGATTTTTTTGACGAGATTCGCCTTATTCACTTCATAAGGGATTTCAGTGACCACGATTTGCTGCTTGCCGCCGCGGATTTCTTCCACTTCCGCCTTTCCGCGGATGATAATTTTTCCCTTGCCAGTTTCATAGGCTTTTTTAATGCCATCGACGCCCTGGATAATTCCTCCCGTCGGGAAATCCGGCCCTTTAAGGACAGTCATCAGTTCATCAACAGTAGATTCAGGCTTCTCAATGCGCATGATCGCCGCATCGATTACCTCCCCTATCTGGTGTGGCGGGATTTCAGTGGCATAGCCCGCAGAAATGCCTGTCGATCCATTGACCAGCAAATTAGGGTACAAAGCTGGAAGGACAATGGGTTCATTTGAAGTATCATCAAAGTTCGGCACGAAATCGACCGTATGCTTTTCGATATCCCGAAGCAATTCCGATGCAAGCGCAGATAACCTTGCTTCTGTATAACGCATGGCTGCGGGCGGGTCCCCATCGACGCTCCCGTTGTTGCCGTGCATTTCTATCATTATTTTTCTAAGCTTCCAGTCCTGGCTCATCCGCACCATTGCCTCATATACGGAAGAGTCACCATGCGGGTGGTAGTTACCTATTACATTCCCGACCGTTTTTGCCGATTTCCGAAAAGCCTTCTCATGTGTATTTCCTTCCACATGCATCGCATACAATATCCGTCTCTGTACAGGCTTTAGCCCGTCGCGGGCATCCGGAAGCGCCCGGTCTTGGATGATATATTTACTGTAGCGGCCGAACCGGTCGCCGATTACCTCTTCAAGAGGCAAATCACGAAACTTTTCACTTAATGACATCAGTTGACCTCCTCTGCAACCGACATATTTTCATTATCCAAAATATTCGATTCTTCTTCGAGACCAAACGCAACGTTTGCTTCAATCCACTTTCTCCGGGGTTCTACCTTGTCACCCATTAACGTGGTGACGCGCCTTTCAGCACGGGCCGCATCATCGATTTTGACGCGGATCAGCGTTCTGGTCTCCGGGTTCATGGTTGTTTCCCAAAGCTGGTCAGGATTCATTTCGCCAAGCCCTTTATAGCGCTGTAACATATAGCCTTTGCCGACTTTTTTTATGGTGCCCTGCAGCTCATCGTCGCTCCAGGAGTATTCCACTACTTCTTTCTTGCCTGTTCCCTTGCTCACTTTATATAAAGGCGGAAGCGCGATATATACCTTCCCGGATTCGATCAGCTGTTTCATGTACCGGTAAAAAAATGTCAAGAGCAGCACCTGGATATGGGCGCCGTCCGTATCTGCATCCGTCATGATGATGACCTTGTCATAATTCGTGTCATCCACTGAAAATTCCGGTCCAACGCCTGCGCCGATTGCATGGATGATCGTATTGATTTCTTCGTTTTTAAAAATGTCCTGCAGCTTCGCCTTCTCCGTATTGATTACTTTTCCTCGGAGCGGGAGGACCGCCTGGAAACGACGGTCCCGGCCCTGTTTTGCCGAACCGCCCGCTGAATCTCCCTCGACAAGATATAATTCGTTCTTCTGAGGATTTCTGGATTGCGCGGGCGTCAGTTTGCCGGATAGGACAGCCTCGGATTTCTTGCGTTTCTTGCCGCTTCTTGCATCCTCCCGAGCCTTTCTTGCTGCTTCTCGGGCCTGGAAAGCCTTGATTGATTTTTTGATGAGCAATGTGGCGGTCTCAGGATTCTCTGCAAGGAAATAAGCGAGATGTTCAGATACGATGGAGTCCACCGCGGAACGTGCCTCGCTTGTCCCGAGTTTGCTTTTTGTCTGCCCTTCAAATTGCAGGAATTCCTCCGGGATCCTCACTGAAATGATGGCAGATAATCCTTCCCGGATGTCAGAGCCTTCAAGGTTTTTATCCTTTTCCTTAAGCAACCCGGATTTCCTTGCATAATCATTGAATGCACGGGTCATTGCAGTCTTGGACCCAACCTCATGCGTGCCCCCATCCTTTGTCCTGACATTATTGACAAAGCTGAGGACATTTTCCGAATAGCCATCATTAAATTGAAAAGCAAACTCCACTTCAATGTCGCTTTGCACGCCTTCAAAGCTTACGACGGAATGAAGCATGTCTTTTTCTTCATTTAAATATTGGACAAAAGCTTCAATGCCGTTTTCATAATGAAAGACTTCCTGCTGGTCGTGCCGCTCGTCTATCAGTTCAATCGTCATTCCTTTTAAGAGGAATGCAGACTCCCTCAAACGCTCGCATAATGTTTCAAAGTTAAAGGTAGTAGTTGAAAATATGGATGGATCCGGTTTGAAATGGATTTTGGTACCGGATTGGTTGGTCTTTCCTAGCTTTTCGAGGGTTGTTTCCGGTTTACCCCCATCGCGGAATCTTTGTTCATAAGTAAAGCCTTCGCGCTTGATCGTAACGACAAGCCATTCGGACAGGGCATTTACTACTGATGCACCCACACCGTGCAGGCCTCCACTTGTCTTATAACCACCCTGGCCGAACTTTCCGCCTGCATGAAGGATGGTTAAAATGACTTCCGGCGTAGGCTTCCCGAGCTTATGCATCCCTGTCGGCATTCCCCGCCCTTTATCAGCCACGCTAATGCTGTTGTCTTTATGGATTCTTACGGTGATGTGGTCGCCGTAACCGGCTAATGCTTCGTCCACAGAGTTATCGACAATCTCGTACACTAGATGGTGCAGGCCCCTCGCATCGGTACTCCCAATGTACATACCCGGTCGTTTTCTTACGGCTTCAAGCCCTTCAAGAACCTGAATCGCATCATCGTTGTACTCGATTGGTTTTGCGTTTTTTGCCACAGAAATTCCCCTTTCCTTGCAACACACAATTTCCGGGCCATAACATTCTTAATGAAATGACTCTTTTTCTTTTAGCAGGAAATATTATATTTATTAACTCTTTATATCATAAGTATAAATGATTTGCAGTCAAAGAACAAATGTTCGCTTTTTAGCGCTGTTCTTCCATTAACAAAGCTGATAAATATGATGTTAAGTAAAAAATTGTGAGTACAGCTGTTGGTGTCTATGACTTATTGTAGCGATATTTTTTCATTTGGCAAATATCGATTTAAAAAACATAGGAAATAAAATGTGTTGACTCCTCTTTTTCAGCCCATTAAAAAAAGGAGCCCGAACGCTCCTTATCTGTCTATATTACCTTGTTAGGGCATGTTCCACTTTAATGCAGCGGTCCATGATCACGGTGTATCCCTTTTCCTTCAGGAAGTTGTATGCTTCTTCATTTTCAAGTCCCAGCTGTGCCCAAAAAATGTCCGCATCGATTTGCGCAAACTCCTTTGCTACCTCAAGCAGGTGCTCGGACCTTCTAAAAACATTTACGATATCGACATGCCCTTCTATGTCTTTCAGGGATGGTACCGCCTTTACTCCCAGGACTTCATTGACAGCCGGGTTGACCGGTATGATTTCATATCCATTAACCTGCATCGCCTTAGAAACCATATAAGATGTGCGCTCCGGATTGTCGGAAAGCCCGACAACAGCAATGCGTTTCGCTTTCTTCAAGATAGCCCCGATTTCATCACGGCTTGGGTTCACAATAGCCATTCTGACATCTCCTTTTATCGTACTTTTGGTTTTCCAGGAAGCTTTTGCCTTAAGGTACAGCCAATATGCTATGTTTCTTATATTCTATACATACCCTTACTCTACAAATAAAATCCCTAAAAATCAATTCATACAGCCATGTCCTCCTCCGAAGCCTTTTCTTTTTTAGCAGACCGGTGGCGCGTATACCGGTCTGCTATAATCGCAACGATTGATCCAAAAATCAGCCCGTTGTTAAACAGAGAGACGATGATGGGCGGTTGCCCGTCGAAGGACTCGGGCGGTACAAACATCAACCCGACACCGCTAATGAGCGACACACCCAGGACAGTCCGTATTCTGGCCGTATCTGCTTCTCTTTCAATCTCTGAGAAGGCTATGCCGATCATAGTCGTGAAAACGGCAAACATTACAGCGTAGCCTACAGGCACCGGTATGGAAGCAAAAAAGCCCATAACGGGAGGGAAACAACTTGAAATGATAACCAGCAGCGAACCAACAATGAACGGAATCCGTGCTGAAATCCCTGTTGCCGAAATAAATCCTGCCGCTCCCGAAATCGGAACAGGACCGATTGCCCCGAATGCGCCGCCAATCACTTGATTGATCCCGGTCACGAATCCGCCGGCCTTCAAATTCGCTTTTACTTCCTTTTTCTGTTGATTGATGACAGATTCTACTACACGGATGCTCGCGATCATATTTGTTAACAGCAGCATCGTGACAAAAACCGCAGTCATAGTCATCCCGGCATCGAATATTGGCGCGCCGTATGCAAACAGCTTTGGCAGTGAAATGATAGTCCCGTACTCTATTGCCACCGGTTTCGCTTCACCAAAAACAGCGAACAAAATCCACCCTGCAGCAATCGAGATCAATACACCAAATTGGCGGATGAAGGGATGCCGGTGCCGTGTGAAATAAAAGGTGCACAAAACAGCTGCAACACTTAATCCCGCTATTTTTAAATCTACAGTACTGCCCGTATAGCCAATGCCAAGCATTCCAATCAAAAAAGACTTGCTTAACTGCAATACAAGCAGCAGCAGATAGGCTCCTGTAACTACAGGGGAAAATAACCTGCTGATCTTCTCAATCAAACCGGCAGCACTCAAAAGCACAAAAATGACACCGCTTACAATCAACGCTCCTTGAAGTGCTTTAAGCGTTTCGGCTGCCGAATCAAACAGCGTTGTGCTTAATCCGGCATACAGTGCAAACACGCCCCACCATAAGCCTGCAGGCCCTTCATTGACAGGAAGCCTATGGCCTGCCAGGATTTGCAGCAAGCCCGCCAATCCTAGAACAAACATGGTCCGCTGCACAAAATCGGCCGCATCCCCGCCCGATAATCCAAACAAAGACGCTACGGCTATGGGCGCAACAATCGAAGATGCAATCATAAAAGCTGTCCACTGGATTCCCGCTAATAAGGTTTTCATGGTTTCGACTCCCTCACTGTCATTTTTATCACCATCCTTAATCACAAGGGATTTTTTGTTGGCAAAAGCTCTTACGATGCTAGGGTACTTTTTCGAAAGTTTGATAGAATGAAATAGAAACAGCTGTAAAAGCGAAAATTTTGCTGCTATGCAATGGTTTTTTCTCGTTAACATGATAAAATAAACTCGGAACTTAAAAAAAAGGTTTGCTATATCTATTTAGTTAAGAAAGGGCAATTTTATGAGTATTATTATTATTACGATTCTTTTGGCTTATCTTATTGGTTCGATTCCATCGGGCTTGATTATTGGAAAGGTTTTTTATAAAACAGATATCCGCGAGCATGGCAGCAAAAACCTGGGCGGCACCAATACCTTTCGTACACTTGGTGTGAAGGCCGGGTTAATAGTTACCATCATGGATATCTTGAAAGGGACTCTGGCAACAAAACTTCCTGATATCCTTGATGCCGACATCCATCTGCTCATAGCCGGCGTAGTGGCTGTAATCGGCCATATGTACCCAATCTTTGCAGGCTTTAGAGGCGGAAAGGCTGTTGCGACATCCGGCGGGATTTTACTGGCATATGAACCCCTGTTGTTCTTGCTGCTGGTATTGGCTTTCTTCCTATCCTTATACCTGACAAAATACGTGTCTTTATCTTCTATGATCGTTGCGGTTATCGCTTTAGTGTATACCCTGATTACAGATATAACGGATATTCCTTTGCTAATTGTACTAACAGTACTTGCCGTCTTTATTTTTTATAGGCATAGGGCGAATATTAAACGGATCATCGATAAGACTGAACCAAAAATTAAATGGCTGTAAAAAACGCGGAAAGCCCCTTAACGGGACTCTTCCGCGTTTTTTATACCTTTAACAAGACAAATTTCTTTTTCCCAAAAATGTCTTCATCTACATCAATTTTTGTATCCTGAAAATATGGTTCATCCCGTTTGTGGATAAGAATCTCGATCTCCTCGAAACTGTGGACCGTATCTTCATTTAGCGGCTTCTCTTCCAGAGAAAGCTTTAGTTGCGGCCCGCCTCAGCCAATTCCCATCGATGCGCGCAGGTATAATTTATCACCTGGATGCTGTTCATTTTCCATAATGGAGCGGACTTTGTCATAAGCGACGGCAGTTAGTTTTACCATTTGAATTCCCTCCCTTTTGTAACGTTTAAAACGATATAAAAATATCATTCCCTTTGCCCTATTGCAATTAAACCGCCTTTAAAGAGTGACGAGAATTATCCTATTGGTATGTAAAAAAGGGGAACAAAAAATCGCCCTTTTTTCTCAAAACTTTTGACAAAAACTACAGTCGAATGGATTCAGGCCATATTCAATAGTTATCTTTAGCCCCTGAAAGATACATTTCATGCAATTCCTGATCTGTTTTTATGACCGTCTCGCCATCCTTTTCTAATTTTTGATAATTTTCAGGCTTGAAGCTTGAATTCCTTGCCTTTGTGGATGCTTTGCCCATCTCGGAGCGATTTGAATAAGGATGATTTCTCATTGCTATCGAACTCCTTTACATTTATCTTTTTATATGGTTATTATCCCTTTCCTCCATCTGCTAAACATGTTCCCTACAAAACCAATCTGTTAATAACCATGTTAAATTGTTAACAATCGCCCCGGGATAAAAGCTCAACGACCAATAAAGATTCCAGTTCTTTTTACATTAAAAGTCATTTACAAAGGAAACAGCCTTTTCCATAATTGGCCAAACGCTGCATATTTCTGCTTATATTAAGTCATTCCCAACTCTTGATTTCTACTCCTCTTGGTACGTACAACATCTGCAGTTTGCTTAGTATCAAGTTCCAATTTTGTTAAGGCTTGATTAATCGCGTAACTTGTTCTGGAATAGAAATTGCCTTCACCTATCAAATCAAATAAACCAGTCTTTTTAAATAATTCTTTGGGCTGTTTTTGCAGCCCGGAAATCATTACCAGCCGCACTTGTTGCTTGAATTGGGTTACTATTTTAGTAAGCAGCGCTTCTCCCGATGTATCCATTATAGAAACTCTCCCCATTCTTAAGAGGAGAACCTTTGGCTTAGAAGGAAGAATTTCATCTACTTCTTCTTCAAGACGTTCAGCTGAACCAAAGAATAGAGGCCCTTCCACCGAATAAATAGTCATCTGCGGATGCTTTGTTCCTTTTTCAACGATTTCAGGCTTGAGCAGTTTATCGTTCGGGTCCGGTAGACCCTTTGATACCTTAAGCGTACTGCTCATCAGTTTCACAAATGCTAGCAGAGCTAACAAAAGGCCTACCCCAACACCAGTAGTAAGGTCAATAAAAACTGTCAACAGGAAGGTTACAACCAATATAAGAGAATCCATTGTTTTCGTTTTTACAATATGTACAAATTCCTTGCGCTCACTCATGTTCCATGCGACAAACATAAGAATAGGCGCCATGCTGGCTAATGGAATAGCGGAAGCATATGGGGCAAACACCAGCAATATTAATAATACGACAATCCCATGTATGACACCGGACAACGGGGAACCGGCATTATTTTTAATATTTGTTGCGGTACGTGCGATTGCACCCGTAGCCGGTATCCCTCCAAATAGTGGAGTGACCATATTAGCTACCCCTTGGGCCATCAGCTCTTTATTACTATTATGTTTAGTGCCTGCCATATTGTCTGCCACTAATGCCGATAATAAAGATTCAATTCCTCCAAGCATAGCGATAACCAAAGCTGCGGGGAGCAGTTCAATTACCAGGCTTGCTGTGATCTCTGGAAACTGAAAGCTTGGCAGTCCATTTGGAATCGCCCCGTAGGTCGATCCAATGGTTGCGACCTGGGAAGGGAAAAATAACGCAGCAACCAATGTGGATACAATCAAAGCAAGAAGAGCACCAGGAATTTTTGGTAAAAATTTAGGTGCCGATATTACAATTGCCATACTAATGGAAGCAACTATTACACTGCTAATATTCAATGTATTTACATTCGAAAAAATTTCTTTCATATTTAAAAAGAAGGCTTCTTCTTTCTCCAGGTTCCGCAGCCCTAAAAAGTTTGCGATCTGCCCTGAAAAAATAATGACCGCAATCCCGGCAGTAAAACCGATAGTAACAGGACGAGATATAAACTTGATAAACCTGCCTAGCTTCAAAACACCCAAAAGAAAAATGATGATTCCCGCCATAAAACCGGCAATCAATAATTTTTCATATCCAAACTGAAGCACAACTCCCAGCAATAATCGATGTGTAAAGTCCATATTCCGGTCTTACTCCCGAAGCAATCGCAAAAGCCATCGCTAAAGGAATTGCCACAATTCCAACTACTAAACCAGCAACGAGGTCCTTTTGAAATGGCTAAGGCTGTATCCATCAAAACTGCGAGTAATATTCAATTTATATTCCCTCCCTTACATACTCAAATTTGAGAGCTATTACGTTCTGCACAGTTATATCCATCTAGAACAAAATCTAATTTTCCTGTTTCTGGATCGATAACCATACCAAGAACAGCAATATTTTCCGGCATTAATGGGTGATTTTTGATTAAATCAACACTATTCATGACATCTCTTTTACACATGGAAAGCCCGATAACCAATTTGATAACATCATGAATTTAGCGGAAAATGCGATTCACTATAACAGAAAACACGGAACGATAAAATTAGAAGCATGAGCTGATAACAAGAAGGTGCACCTCGTCATTGAAGATGCAGGAATCGGCATTCCGGAAGACGATCTTCCCTAAATATTTGAACGGTTTTATAAGGTTGATAAATCCCGGTCAAACCGAATGGGCATCACTGGCCTTGGATTGTCGATCGTCAAACACCTTGTTGTATTATTAAAAGGGGAAATAAAAGTTAAAAGCAAACTGGATAAAGGGACGATTTTTCATATTACACTCCCCTTTAGGTAAGACACAATTGCGTACTAAGTGAAACACTTAACATCTATAGATTATCCTTATAAAAAGCCGACGCAGTCCACGCCCGGCTTTTTCCAGTTTGGCATATTGTTTTGTCAAATCACGATAGAACTGAAGCACTAAATAGGATACATGGCAGAAGGGGATGTTCATGATGTTTAAAATTACTAATAGCAAACTGGAGAAATCCTCACTACCTATCAATCTTATTTCAGTACTTTATTTACTCTTGATTTTGTCTTTTCGATCGCAAACTCAAATGAAATCGCTTTAGTTCATCTTTACATTATTACGTTATGGGAACACTGTCGCACATTAACGGACATTGCCGAGAATGCAATTCCATCTGCTATCTTGTATTGTAGCTTAAATCTAGGTTCTGATCTGGCCGGTTTCATTTAGCTGGGACTCTGAACAAAATACCGGTGCCGACTATGGTATAATGTAAGCAGAAAAACTAATGAATGGCCAGGTGATAATAAATGCGACCGCTACAAATTTCTGCAGAAACCGCAGTAAAGCTATCAAAATCATTAAATATCCCACTCGAACAAATCATGCATATGCCCCAGCATATTCTGCTGGCCAAAATGGCTGAAATTCAAAAAAAGGAAGAAGAAAAGTAAACGAAAAGCTGCCTTTGATAAAAGAGAAGGCAGCTTTTATTTATCCGAAATTGATTGAAAGGCTCCTAATCTCCAGCTATATAGGATTCATATATAGCATCCATAAAAAAACAATTTTACCCTTCATATTGTATAATCTTTTTTATTTTCTGCTGGAATTCTTCCCACCGGGCTACATAAGCATCAAATTCTTTGTAGCCAGTCTTTGTAATGTAGTAATATTTCCTCCTCGGCCCTTCGAATGAATCCTTCCAATAGCTTTTGAGCAGTCCTTTTTCTTCGAGCTTCTTCAAAGCCGGATATAACGTCCCTTCTTTCAACTGGAGATAATCATCGCTTATTTCTTTCAATAATTCCGCCAGTTCGTATCCATACATATCTTTTCCCTTCAAAAGGGAAAGTAAGATCAATTCTGTCGTCCCTTTAAGAAGTTCTGTTTTTCGCATCCGCCTCTCCCCTCTACATATCAGTATTATATAGTTATTCCCATTCTATATCTTATTTAATGGTAGCTGTCACTACCCTATTGCTTCTATTCCACATCCGGTCTGTTTTTCCTTCTTTCCGGTCTAAAGTAAGATGTTTGTTCTCTAAAATGAACAGAGCTGCAAGGGACTTATTATTTCGAAATAATATATGCATTTTATTCTTCAAGTTATGGCCGCTGAAATCCGATTCATTCGCTTCTTTTTCTTGATTGCTTTATAATAGGAATATCTCTTATGAAAGAAGGAGACTCAAGTGAATTTAACAATTTCAGATGAAGCAGCAGCCTGGTATGTAAACGAAATGAACTTGAAGAATGGGGACACTGTACGGTTTTTCGCCCGATACGGGGGTTGCAGTACAGTGCAAAGCGGTTTTTCTCTTGGCGTCACTTCGGATAAGCCGATCAACCCGGCAATAAGCACGGAAAAGAACGGCATTATGTATTTTATCGAAGAAAACGATGTGTGGTATTTTGATGGAAACGACCTTTCGGTGACACTAAACGAAAAATTCGAGGAACCTGAATATCACTATGAAAAATAAAAAAAAGGCTGATATAGTTCAGCCTTTTTTACGTCACCTTTATTCTATTTTCGAGACACCCCGGCTTCCCCGCTACATCGGATTACAAGGTAATAAGGAAATGTTTCAAATCAGCTATATCTCATTAAGATATAGCTTAACTTTTCTTTGTTGGATTACAATTTTTTATTTCTGCTACTCCACTAATTTATCGTGAATGCCTTCGCGAGAAAGAATCTCTTTCTGTTTTTCGCCCAGGAGGTCAAAGTGGGAATAACCATCTTTACGATGGTCGATCCATTCTTTCTTCAACCCATACTTCCTTCCCCAGTCAGCCAGCCTTTCCAGGTCCCGGCAGCCTACCTTCGTAACGGTCTTGCAGCCGGGAAAACGGTCATCAAGCCAATAATGGGTAAGAAAGGCAATTTCCCCTTTATCGATTTTATTTTTCCACTCCTGGAGCTGTTTTCTATTTATGCCAAAAGCCACAGATTACCCCTCTTTCCAGAAAAAAAGGGCGTTATGTTCGCCCGATTCATTTATCCCTGTTTTTTATTTTTTTCATATGCTTCATGCCATTCAGGATAAAGCCTTTTTATCGAGATTGGCCGGAAGCTGTCTTTTTTAACGCACACGTGTACGGATGTTCCGGTAACGGATAAATCCCCTGTATCAGCAACAATTTCGTACCCGTACGTGACCCTCAATCCATCATAACTCTCGATCCACGTTTTAACGGTTACTGTTTCTCCATACCGGACCGGCTTTTTATAGGTAGCCTGGATGTCCAAAACAGGTGAAATGATTCCATCCGCTTCCATTTCAGCATAATTAAAACCAAGGTCCTTGATAAGCTGGGTTCTACCAAGCTCCATCCAAATAATGTAATTAGCGTGATAGACTACACCCATCTGGTCTGTTTCCGCATAACGGACTTCTATCTTTTTCTCTGCGATATGCACTACATTTCCCCTCTTTCCAGTTTCTCTGCCGCTCTTTTTATGTCTTCTTGCGAGATAGAATTTATGTCATTTGTAATATACTCAGGGCCATTTTGCGCCATCAATCTCATGGCCTGTACCTGGATTGCTTCGTCCACGAGATTTGTTGCGTACCGGCCATTCCCTCGGATTTTATTGCCTTCAAGATACTCTTCCATATAAAAAATCGCTTCTGGAGCAATGACATAATGATACTTGGACGCATAAGTCTGCATGATTTCCAGGATTTCATCACTTGTATAATCCGGAAAATGAATGAATTTCTTAAACCTTGAACGGAGCCCGGGATTGCTTTCTAAAAGTATATTGATTTCATGCGTATAACCGGCCAATACGACAACTAAATTTTCATTATGCTTAGTCATTTCGTCAACAAGGGTATCAACTGCTTCTTTTCCGAAATCCCCGGCGGATTGGCTGGATAACGAATAGGCTTCATCTATAAAAAGCAAACCTCCAAGCGCTTCCCGGACTTTTTTCTTCGTTTTGATTGCAGTTTGTCCTACATACCCTGCGACCAGGTCTGCCCGGCTTACAACAATAAAGTGTCCCCGCTTTAACAGTCCGGTCTCTTTTAACATTGCCGAGTAAATCTTTGCAACCGTTGTTTTACCGGTTCCCGGATTTCCGGTAAATACGGAGTGAAGCTGCACCGGAATCACAGGCAGCCCCTTGTCCCGGCGAATTTGCTGCATTTTCACAAAGGAAACGAAAGCCTCGACTTCATCCTTCACATCCTTGAGGCCGATTAGCTTTTGTAATTTTTCCCCTGGAGGAACTTCTGGAGGGATTTCATTTATTTGAAAATCTTCCTTATTTAACAGCGTAAAATGAAGAATGTTTTCGTCCTCGGCATGTTCTTTGGCGCCTTTTTTAAAAATCGCGTCCAAGACAAGCGAGCGGACAGTCCGCGCATTGCCGAATGTATCATCAACCTTTTCCTTTTCAATCCGGGCTTCCAGGGCCTTTTTTGCCACGCCCGACAGGATATAATCATTTTCAGCTGCAGTTTGCTCCGCAATCGCCAAAAGTTCATCAGTCGAATAGTCGTCCAGGAAAATATGGTTGGCATTCGGGAATCTGCTGCGGAGGCCGGGATTTGCATCCAAAAACTGCCGCATTTCTTCCGGATATCCGGCTAAGATCACGGCAAACTTTCCGGCGTACTTTTGGTTCGTCATTAATGAAACCAGCGTATCGATTGCTGTTTGTCCGTAATCATTGCCTGTTTGCCCTTCCCGCTTCAGGCTATACGCTTCATCGATGAACAATACGCCGCCTAAAGCACGCTCGACTATGTTTCGAACATTTTCTTCGGTCTGGCCAATGTACGCGCCGACAAGCTGGGAACGGTCAACCTCCAGCACTTCCTGCCTGGGCAGTACACCGAGTTTGTGGTAAATCTTGGCAAGTAGCCGTGCGAGCGTTGTTTTTCCGGTTCCCGGGTTCCCCGTAAGCACCATATTGAGGCTTTGTTCATCTTTCGAATGCAACCCAAATTCCTTCCGTTTGTTCTGGTATTGCAGAAAACGGTAAAAATCATCGATACGTCTTTTTACTTCCTCCATTCCGACCATTGCATGGAGTTCAGCAAGCGGACTATCCTTTTGGCGAAAAGCTTCCCCATCCCTTTCGTTAAAAAGGGACTTCCATTCCTGTTTTAACTTTTCAATCTGTTCTAGATGATTCCGCATATCCCGCGAGTGGGTGGACGTGTGAAACACCCCTGAAATTGATTCTTCATATTCCCGTGATGCCTTTAATAAGGCTAATAGTTCCTCTATAATTCCAGAAACATAATCGATGGCTTTCTCATATTTCAAAGTCTGGTCCGCATCCAGATAGCTTTTAGATGCGAGCCGGGCATCCTTCAGCCCTTTCAGGTTTTCTTCAAGGATGTCGATATTTTCCTCACTGATCCTTATATATTGTTCAGCTACTCTTTTTTTGGCAGTCCGGTTATCCGTTTCCCGAATGAGCGGGAAGGCCAAATGGTCAAGCAATGTCCGGTTGTTATTCCATTTGGAGGCTGCCATTAGCCCATTGGCCCGGCTGTTGGCCGGGTTTGCTTTTAGCGCTTCCTTGAGCCATGTTTCATATAAAGAATCTTCACCAGAGGTCGCCTGTCTGGATGAGGCAAGGATGCTAAATACTTCACTGGTAAGATTCGGTTTATCTGCACTTGAATCTGGCAATTCCCTTACAAGTGAGAGTACTTGTAACACGTTATTAATATCATCTAGGGAGCCTTTCACTTCCAGTTGATCCGCAAAAGCCTGAAGCTGTTTTTTTATCGAAAAATTTATGTGGCTGTTCTTTTTTTCATTCATTCCCTCAGTCATCATCCAATCAATCTTTGTCATCACTATTTTATCACAATTCCTTTATATATCATTCTTAAGTGATACACTTAGGATCAACGGATGGCATACAAAAAGAAGAGGAAGAACAATCAATGTTCCCCTCTTCATTTGATTAGCTGATATTAATATAAATTATCTTCAGTGAAGCCAGTTTTCCTCGCAGCTGCTTCGTCCTGTATTTCATTCCGGAAAGCTTCAATGCTCTCTTCTCTTCGGCGATTTTTTTCCTTGATTTGCTCGCGCTGTTCTCCGGTAGCAAATTCAAGTGAATCATTTGCTTCCTCGATATTTTCAATGGTATTTTGGACCATATCCTGCAATTTTTCGACATTATCGGACCGGTCATCAGGGTTTGGTTGAAACTTAACCATAATCATCCTCCTCGGTTGTGTTAGATAGCGCTTATATTGTGCCGCAATCTTTTGAAACATGAAGGAAATCGCCCATTTGTTAACATAATTATATTATGTTAACTGTTTTGTGCTGATTCATAGGCGGTACTACTCGCCTTTTGTTTGAATAACCTGCGGATGGTGTCCTGATGTATCCTGCATCTTTTTCCCATTGTTACCGGAGAAGCCCCTGGGCTGGGTGCCCAAATGGCTTGGAACGAAGTGTTTTGAGTCTCTTTTCGGATTTCCCATAATGTATCCCCTCCTGCTCTTAATCTTTACAAGAGGTGGATAAATATGAATGCCAGTTTTTGAAAGCCTTAATCCGCTTTTTTCAAATGCCTGTTTTCAAGCCGTTCTTCAAGCTTTTCCATTAATTTTACGTCCTTTAGCAGCTCCTGCTTGTTCTCATTAACCAATTCTTCAAATGATCGCTTTCGTCTTTTCATCTCTTGTCACCTTTTCAAAATAGTATTACCATTAGCTTTTCCAAATTAACTTAAAATTATGACATTGCTATTAAATTTTTTTCCAAGTGTTCCTTATCAAAAAAATCCCAACAAAAAAACGGCCTGAAAGCCGTTTAATTTATACTATTCATTGTGGTTTCCATGTGCTTTAAGGTCATGCCGCCAATGAATTTATCGGCAATCACCCCATTCCTGTCAATAAAATAGGACGTCGGGAT
This sequence comes from Peribacillus glennii, assembly GCF_003429105.1. Lineage (GTDB taxonomy): Bacteria > Bacillota > Bacilli > Bacillales > DSM-1321 > Peribacillus > Peribacillus glennii. Next base: position 24,239 of record NZ_QVTD01000024.1, on the reverse strand, counting down.
GCTCATTACCTGGTACAATTCGTTTACGGGATTTTTTGATTGCTGGCTGTCCAACAGGATCGGGAAGGTCACACCCATATTATCGGCAAAAGCTTTTACGTCATTTTCCGGGTCTATATTAACTGCGAGTATGACTACATCACTGCCAGCCTTTTTATTAAACTCTTCCATCGCAGGCATTTCTTCCTTGCAAGGCGGGCACCATGTGGCCCAGAAATTCAAAAGTATTTTTTTTCCTTTATAATCTGAAAGCTTCGTTTGTTTTCCATCCAGCGACTTCAATTCAAAGTCGGGGGCCTTTACGCCGGTTCTCAGTCCGCCCAAGTTATCATTGCTTACTTTTTCGTCTTTATGGTCCATTGCTTGAACGATAGCTACAGTTAATAAAATTATAAGCAATGCTGCTGCAATAATCTTTTTGAACATGTTGTCCTCCTAACCCTGCATCTGATGTATAAAATTGGCTTTCAAATATATGTATATGCGCGTGTATAGCGGAATAAGAACATATTACAGGAATCAATGCCTTCATTTCAAGAGGGCCTAAAAATCTTATCAGTAAGCTATCTATTTAATAAAAACACCAAAAAGAGGCAAACCCTAAGGGAGCCTGCCTCTTCTGTATTCAAAACCAATTATGCATTTACTGTAAGCTTATCGCGCAATACCATTTGAAGGATGCCGCCGTGACGGTAATAGTCAATTTCAACTTCACTGTCGAAACGGACAAGAACTTCAAATTCCTTCTTGACGCCATTTTCATCAGTAGCTGTAACTTTTACTATGTCACGCGGTTTTACGTTTTCATCAATGTGAACATCGATTGCTTCCTTACCAGTCAAGCCAAGTACCTCAGCATTTTCGCCATCCTTGAATTGAAGTGGCAGAACACCCATAAGCACGAGATTTGAACGGTGGATACGCTCAAAGCTTTCCGCAATGACTGTTTTGATTCCAAGAAGGTTCGTTCCTTTGGCAGCCCAGTCACGGGAGCTTCCCATACCGTAATCTTTACCTGCAAGAACGGCAAGTCCGGTACCGTCAGCTTTGTACTTCATGCATGCATCATAGATCGCCATGACATCGCCAGTTGGCCAGTAAGTGGTGAAGCCTCCTTCCGTACCAGGTGCGATTTGGTTACGGATACGAATGTTTGCAAACGTTCCGCGCATCATGACTTCATGGTTTCCGCGGCGTGAACCGTAAGAGTTGAAATCACGCGGCTGCACTCCATTTTCACGCAGATATCTGCCTGCAGGAGTATCCTTGCCGATTGCACCAGCTGGTGAGATATGGTCAGTTGTTACGGAATCGCCAAATTTGCCGACTACGCGCAGGCCGTTCAGGGCATTAACCTGGCCAGGGTCTGGTGATAATCCTTCAAAGAATGGAGGGTTTTGGATATAAGTTGATTGGTCATCAAACTGATATAACGCCTCATTGCTTGTTTGGATTTCATTCCAGCGTTGGTTGCTGTTAAATACTGTGTCATATTCTTTACGGAACAAATCAGGAGTAACGGTTTGTTTAACCACCTCATTGATTTCTTCCTGAGTTGGCCAAATATCGTCAAAGAATACATCGTTGCCGTCTTTGTCCTTGCCAAGCGGATCTTTTTGAAGGTCAATATCAACAGTTCCAGCCAGTGCATAAGCCACTACCAATGGCGGAGATGCAAGATAGTTAGCTTTCACCAACGGATGGATACGTCCTTCAAAGTTACGGTTACCGGATAAAACAGATGTTACAAGAAGGTCTGCTTCAGCAACAGCCGCTTCAATTTCATCTGCCAAAGGACCGGAGTTACCGATACATGTTGTACAACCATAACCTACAAGGTTAAAGCCAAGTTTATCCATGTATGGAAGCAGCCCAGAATCGCGAAGATACCCACTAACGACCTTAGAACCAGGAGCTAGCGATGTTTTTACGTATTCAGGAACAGTCAAGCCTTTTTCAACCGCTTTCTTTGCCACAAGCCCGGCACCTAGCATTACATAAGGGTTTGAAGTATTTGTACAGCTAGTGATTGCTGCAATCGCGATGGCACCGGTTTTCATCGTTGTTTCGTGGCCGTCAGCAAATTTCACGGTAACTTCCTTATTGATTTCTTCAGGCTTCAAGCCGAATCCCTGGTTACCCATTGGAGCATCGATCGCTTCCTTGAATGCTTTTTGCATTTGAGATAAAGGAATCAGGTCTTGCGGGCGCTTAGGTCCTGAAAGATTTGGTTCGATTTCGGAAAGGTCGATTTCCACAACAGAAGTATATGTTGGGTCTTCTTTATCTGCCGTGTAGAATAAACCGTTTTCTTTACTGTAAGTTTCAACGATTTGGATTTGTTCTTCGTCACGCCCGGTTAAACGCATGTAAGCGATCGCTTCTGAGTCTACTGGGAAGAATCCGCAAGTTGCACCGTATTCTGGAGCCATGTTAGCGATTGTCGCGCGGTCAGCTAACGGAAGGTAAGAAACCCCCGGCCCGAAGAATTCTACAAATTTCCCTACAACGCCTTTAGCTCTCAGAACTTGAGTAACTTTTAAAGCAAGGTCCGTCGCAGTTGTTCCGTTAGGGAGCTTACCAGTAAGCTTCACGCCGATGACTTCCGGAACAGGGAAATAGGAAGGCTGGCCAAGCATGCCTGCTTCTGCTTCAATACCGCCGACACCCCAGCCAAGTACACCGATACCGTTGATCATTGTAGTATGGGAATCAGTTCCGAAAACTGTATCCGGGAATACTTCATGATCGCCGTTCGGTGTTTCTACCGCGTGCACAACATTCGCAAGATATTCCAGGTTTACCTGGTGGACGATTCCGGTTGCAGGCGGAACCGCACGGTAGTTATTAAACGATTTTTGCGCCCAGCTTAAGAACTGGTAACGCTCTGTATTGCGTTCAAATTCAAGATCCATGTTTACTGCCAAAGAATCTGCCGTACCTGCTTTATCCACCTGGACAGAATGGTCGATTACGAGATCAACCGGAATCTCAGGATTGATTGCGTCAGCATCTCCGCCAAGTGCAGCCATTGCATTTCGAAGAGAAGCTAGATCCACAACCGCAGGAACGCCTGTGAAGTCTTGCAGGATAACACGTGAAGGCTTGAAAGGTACATCAATGTCCTTTTGTTCGTTAGTACCCCATTTAGCAAGGTTTTCAACGTGCTCCTTTGTGATCACTCGTCCGTCGACCTGGCGGAGCACAGCCTCAAGCAATACTTTAATGGAGTATGGCAGGCGGGAAACGTTTCCTGCCCCTGCTTTTTGTAAAGCATCCAAACTGTAGTAGTTGTAGCGTTTTCCATTGATTTCAAAGGAAGAACGCGCTTGATAAACATCATTTTTCGTCATCAAAATCCTACCCCCTATTAAACTGTCAGAAATAATCCTGATCATAAGAAGTAAAACGTGGCGTGTGGATTTCACAATGCCATGTCTACTAAGTTAAATAATGTAACCAATTTGTCGAAAAGTTCGAATTTTCTCCCATCCTAACTTTTCTCACAATTTAATATTAATATAGAAATAGCTATAAGTAAATAACAAGAAAGTTATTATCTTTGATAAGATTTTCTTATGTGTTTTTTTGATTAACTATCATTCTATAAGAAAAATATACATCCCACAGTGAGCGTTTTCAATAATTAAACATCAGTGTTTTAGCAATTGTTATTTTGAAAAAGTGATTCCGTGTGTAGTTTGGTTGCTAAACTTATTTCGACAAACAATACATAATTCGTTTTGTCTGTTCACAACCTAAACGTGGAGGTGTTGGATATGGCAAATGGAAAACGGAAAGCAAACCATGTCATTCCAGGCATGAATGCGGCTAAAGCACAGGGTAAAGGTGCCGGATTCAACGAAGAGTTCTCCAGCGAGCCGCTGACAGAGGAACAAAAACAAAATAACAAAAAGCGCAAAAAGAATCAGTAGATTCCGCATTTTTTTTGGCAATAACACAAAAAAGCCGGCCTTTTTGGACAGAGTAGAAATAATATTGTCCCTAATGGCCGGTTTTTTTATTCCCAATCCAAAAAAAATTTGGTTATAATCTAGTCAATATTAATGACTAGGGGGGATAAATTGAATAGTAGCGGATTCAGCCATATCACTATAAATATTTCTTCACTGGTAAAGTCGCTCGATTTTTATTCGGGGATTCTAGGAATGAAGATCACCCACAAAGGAAATAAGGATGCCTATCTGGAATGGGGAAATGCATGGGTTTGCTTATTGGAAAGGCCGGAAAAAGAGGCAATCGGGAATTCCCGTGGAGTCGACCATGTGGCGTTTTTTATTTCATCAGAAGATTTTGACGATGCGGTGGCCCATTTACGCAGTAAGAACGTGAAAATCGTGCGGGGCCCTGAAAAAAGAGGGGTTGGATCTTCCGTGTACTTTCTTGATCCGGACGGAATCCAGCTGGAATTGCATACCTCAACGTTATCAGAACGGATGGCTGTCTGGAAATAATTAAAGTCCAGACAGCCCCGGACATATGATCATTCTGCTTGCTGCAGTTTTTTTAGATCTTCCATATATTGTTGCAATTGTCCGCGCTGATGCTCAGAAGCGGTTGCCATCGCCTTTTGAATCTGCTGAATGGCTTCCTCCACTTCCTGTTTGCCATGCTCTAACTGGCTGCCGTAGTCAGCGTCATCACGGAGAAGGTGTGAAAAATCTTCCTTGGCTTCATTTACACTTGCCTGCGCAGCCTGAAATGCCTGCTGTTTATTTTTCTGATAAGGCATGGTTGCTTCAGCTCCCTTTTTATGTTGTGCATTGATATGATTTGCATTTGCAGCTTTTTTATGTAATGAAAGCTTGGACGAGAGTGAATAGGAAAGAGGCCTCCGAGGCACATTAGTATTGCAAGCCCTCTACGGGACTTGTATCTATTTTATCATCCATATCTCTGGATTTTCCGAATGTTTAGTGCGTGCACGCCTTCCAGCCTGCCTTAGAACAAGGAGAGTTAATCAGGAGGTATCTGTATGAATAAAAACGATGTAAAAGCCATGCGTTACAATGCGGCTAGAGGACGGCATTTCAGCCAGCCTGAACCTCTTTCAGGCTCAAAAAAAGTAAAAAACCGCAATCACAGCCGCCAGAAGCATAATAGCCACCATGACATGTAATAAAAAAGCAGGAATCCAGCAAAGGATTTCCTGCTTTGTTTAATTTGTAATCTGCCGAAGTACTTCTGCTATTTCCTCAATTTCTTCCCGGGTTATAGTCCTCATGTCAAACAAAATTTCTTCCTGTTTAATCCTGGTGATAACAGGTGGCACGGCCAGGCGCAGGTTCTCATGTAAGGCGTTTGCAGACATGCTGGAGTGCTTAACAGCCACTGCATATGTGGGGATTTCGACACCGGGCATCGTCCCCCCGCCAATTGCGCTTGTCTCTTGTACAATCTCACCGGAATATGCTGTTCCCGATTCTTTTAAAAGCTTATTGAAGAGCTTAGCCTTCTTAAGGAGCTCTTCCTCCTTTTGCATAATATCCCTGATTGTTGGGATGGTTGTTGCCGCTGTCATCCCCTTGAGATAATCGGACAAAGTAGCCTCCAAGGCCGCCAGGGTCATTTTATCGACACGCAGTACCCTGGCGAGCTGATGCTTTTTAAGAATATCAATAAATTTCTTTTTTCCGGCGATGATGCCTGCCTGGGGCCCGCCAAGCAATTTATCTCCGCTAAACGTGACAAGGTCGGCTCCTGAGCGAACTACTGCTTCGACTAACGGCTCTTCACCGATCCCCTCTTTTTGCAGGTCATATAACACGCCGCTGCCCAGGTCTTCATAAAACAAAATCTGTTCATGCTTGCGGGCAAGTGAAACCAGATCCCCGGCTGCCACTGTTTTTGTAAAACCGACCATTTTAAAATTTGACGTATGTACTTTCATTAAAATCGCGGTCTCATCGGTTATCGCCTGTTCATAATCCTGTAGATGCGTTTTATTCGTCGTACCGACCTCAATAAGTTTTGCCCCGCTCTCCTCCATAATGGAAGAAATGCGAAATGAACCGCCAATTTCGACTAATTGGCCGCGGGATACAATCACTTCCTTTCGGTTAGCCAGCGCCCTCAACACCAGGAAGACAGCTGCAGCGTTGTTGTTGACGACCATGGCAGCTTCTGCGCCTGTAATTTGTGTGATCCAGCTTTCAACATGGGAATGGCGCGAACCTCTTTCACCTTCATGAAGCTTATATTCAAGATTTGAATAATTTCTGGCCACATGCACCACTCGCTGTATCGCTGATTCACTCAATCTCGAACGGCCCAGGTTCGTATGTATCACGGTGCCTGTTGCGTTAATGACTCTTTGCAGGCGGTAGGAATATTTTCGGCCAGCCCTTTCCGCGACTGCGTTAAACAGGGCTTGGGTAAAAGCATCCGTTCCCGGTTCTTCTTTTTCCCATTTGCCTTGCTTCAGTAATTCACGCACCTCCTGAAGCACGTCTTTTAATACAGAAGTCAGCATGTTTTCATCATACCCGGAGTGATAGGCCAATGCTTTAAACCGTTCATGCTTTTGCAGTTCATGGACGGGGGGAATCGATCGTAAATGGGGATGATCCACACTATCCCTCCTTTTGATTTTTTCGATTTTCACATTATATCATTTTCACTTTATCACTGGAAATACATAGAATATCTCAAAGGCACTATGGAGGTTTTACAATGTCGGAGGATTCTCAAAAGGATAAGAATGCCGATAGTGACCGTTTTGATAAATTTATGGAAAACTACTTTCTTGACCCTAATACAGGATATCTTGACCAGCTAACTTTTCGGGTTGATATATACGAATGCAATGAGGAGTATGTGATAGAAGCCTTGTTTGACGATAGACAGCCGAAAAGAATAACGCTTCAACCAAACGGCCAGGAATTGTCCATTACCGCTTTCTTTTTAAAAAAAACGCATCCTGAAACAATCAACCCAGTTGAACGTACGGTTCCTTTCCCTTTTTCAATCACCAATAAAAAAATATCTGCCGCTTACGGCAACAGCATATTGGAAATAAGAATATCGAAAGAGATGGACAATGACGCAACTGGAAAAGGTTGGTCCATATTTTGCACATAAAAAGGATGGAGAACCATCCTTTTTCTACTACATCGCATCCATATGACCGATAATTTCCTGGTTTTTCGGGAATCTGCCTGTTTCTTTTTTAGAATAGATTAGCTTTCTATTGACCGTGACTTCAAAAATGCCGCCAGAGGCTGGGATCAATTCAATTTTTGAAATATTTCCGCGATAGTTTGTAAATAGGTCCTCTGCGAGACTCGCAGCATTTGGTGCATAATTTCACATCATGCAGAATTCGACTTTTACTTCATATGCCATTGTTTACTACCTCCATTTTCATTGTCAATGTAGTATATTTCAAATTCCTATACAATGAAAAAGCTTATCTATAGCGTATAACGAAAAAAATGAATTATACTAATGTAACGGAGGTGGAACAACAAATGACTGACCAAGAAAAAATCCGTCTCACAGCGATGTCTACAAAAGCTGGCTGAGGCTGCAAAATTGGTCCTGAGGACCTGGCGCAAGTTTTGCGTCTTTTACCAAAACAAAAACCTGTTCCTGAACTGCTGGTAGGAAACGAAACGGCGGACGACGCGGGAGTATATAAACTTACTGATGACATAGCCCTCATCCAGACAGTGGATTATTTCACGCCGGTTGTGGACGACCCCTACCTTTTCGGCCAGATTGCCGCGGCCAATTCGCTCAGTGATGTTTATGCTATGGGCGGAGAACCGAAAACGGTGCTGAATATTGTCGGCTACCCGATTAAAAAGCTCGGAGGCGAGATGCTTGCCGAAATTCTTAAGGGAGCGCAGGATAAAGTGGCAGAAGCAGGTGCCATTACCGTGGGCGGCCATTCTATTGATGACCAGGAACCAAAATTCGGCTTATCCGTAACAGGGATTGTACATCCCGACAAAATCTGGAAGAATGTAGGTTCAAAACCGGGAGATCTGCTTGTGCTTACAAAACCGATCGGCGTAGGCATCCTGACTACAGGCATCAAGCGAAATGCTGTCACTCCAGAGCAGGAACAAGCGGTAACTGAAACAATGGCAATGTTGAATAAAACAGCGGCCGAAATATTGAAGCCATTCCATCCAAATGCCGTAACGGACGTTACAGGATTTGGATTGCTGGGACATGCCAGCGAAATGGCAAGTGGCAGCGATGTGAGCTTCGATATTTACAGCAAGGAAGTACCATTGCTTGCCGGCACCCGCGAGCTTGCGGCGGATGGAATCATACCAGGAGGCACAAAATCCAACCATTCCTGGCTTGGAGATAATGTTTCTTATCCTGAAAGCATGCCTTTAGAGGAACGGCTGATCCTTTGCGATGCCGTCACATCAGGCGGATTGCTCGTAAGCATCCCGGAAAGCGAAGCCAAAGAATTCGTATCAAAATTAAATGAATCAGGCTTGCAGCATGCCACTGTTGTTGGCGCTGTCAGGGAACAACGAGAAACAGCCATTTATGTATTATAAGAAAAAATCCGTTTGAGCAGCTCAAACGGATTTTTCTTATTTAACCCATACTCTTATATTGCCTTCACGCCGGGTGATCCTTTCACTGTCCAACTTTTCCAGGAAAGGAATAATGAACTTCCTTGAGAGGCCTAATATTTCCTTGGCTGCCCCGACTTCAAAGGAATCCGCTGTTTGGCTCTTAAGCTTGGCCACGGCTTCATCAAACCTCTCAGCAGAAAGATGGAATTGCCCATCGAGCGGAACCAGCAATCTTTGCTCCGTAAAAAAATAGGTCAGTTCAGTCCTGAGTGTATCAGGTATTCCCGCATCTTCCATGTAATTATCCAAATACTTTACCTGGAGACCCTCCGCTTTGATTGCCTGAAGCATACCTTCCACGCGCTTGCTCCAATTGGCGGGCACATGCGGGGAAAAAACGGCAGTAGAGAAAAATTGGCCGTTTCTTTTCCAGGCACCTTCTTCTTCTCCCCGTTTCAATACAAAATCAAGCAAAGATTTTGGGAAGGCATCCTGCATTGCCTGGACTGCCTCCGCTTTATTTATGCCTGGCCTCATCGGGAATGCCTGCTGGTATTCCATTAGCCTGTCGTAAATTTCCTCAGTAACGTTTTCGATAATGTTTTGAGCAGTATAATATCCGGAACTATAGGAAAGGAATTCCTCCTGATCCAAAACGGTCTTGACTTCTGATTCATTCAGGGACGTGCGCTTTATTAAATCTTGTATGGAAAGCCCCTTTTCCTCCATAAGCGCAGAAATGATCCGTTCTTTTGGGTTCCCAGCCTTCTTCTTGGCCAGCTCTTCGATTGTTTTTGTGCCAAACCGGTATTTATCTCCCATTGGATCGATAACCCAGCCGCCGCCAATTGTTTCCTGGGGACTTGGACGCCGGAGAATGAACCGGTCGCCTCTTTTTGTTACGATTTCTTCTTCCAACCGAAGCTGGCATAAAACTTCTTCATGCTCGGCACCAATTTCATTTCTGTCGAAAAATACGATGCGCCCCATTACCTCGGATGTTCCGATGTAGCACTTAATGGGAGTTCTTTGTTTTACAATATGGTCAAGATCGCTTGATGACCGAAGGGAAACGTCAAGACATTTCGTTACGTTGAAATGCTCGGACGATACGAGGACGTCTCCGCGCCGGATTTCTTCTTTGGCTATTCCAGAAAGGTTGACAGCGGCCCTTTGGCCTGCAAATGCCTGCATTGCGGGTTTATGGTGAATCTGCAGCTGGCGTGCTTTTGTCTCTATATGATTCGGCAGGATGATTAATGATTCCCCTTCTTTAACTGATCCTTCATAAACCGTTCCCCGGACAACCGTACCTTGCCCTTTCACAGTGAATACCTGGTCAACCGGCAGCCTGAACGGTCCTTTTGTGTCACGGGGTTCAAGGGTTCCCAGCTCATCTAGGATTAGCTGTCTGATATCCTCAATTCCCTTTCCTGATAAACTGTCCAACATCGCCACAGGTGAATTTTCAAATACGCTGCCCTCAAGCTCAAGCATGATCTCTCCCTTTACTAAAGAAAGAAAATCTTCTTCCACCTTATCTATTTTTGTAATGGCAACAATGCCCTTTTTGATACCCAGGAAACCCAAAATTTCCAGGTGTTCCTTTGTTTGCGGCATAACGCCTTCATCTGCAGCTACCGCTAAGACTACTAAATCAATCCCGGCAACACCTGCAATCATTTGGCGGATGAACCGTTCATGCCCCGGAACATCAACGACCGATACCTGCATATCCTCATTTTCATATAGAGGGGCAAAGCCAAGTTCAATCGATATTTGTCTTTCTTTTTCTTCTTTCAACCGGTCCGTATCAACATTGGTGAGCACCTTCGTGAGCGAGGTTTTTCCATGGTCAATATGCCCGGCCATGCCAATGGTAAAATGCCTTTTCATAAAAACATCCTTTATAAAATAACTTATGGCGGCACACCGAAAAATTATTGCTGAAGGAGCGCACCTACTGCCCCGCTGTATTCACCTTTATCAAGAAAAAGCGCACGGCAGCCAAACGCATGAGTTGCTTCCTTCAAAACCGATTGAAGCGGCAAATTGCCAGCCACCGTCCCTCCAAAGTACACAATATCCTTTATTTGGCGGGAAGCAGCAGCTTGTACAGCCATCAACATAACGGTTTCCGCAATCATACCGACTAAGGCGGCCATCAAATCATCTTTCCCAGCAGCATCAAAGCTAAAAGCTTTCCCAAAATTGCTGGCAGTAAAATGGCCGGGAATCGGCGGCTCCAGCGGTTCATATATATCCTTCACCTGAAGGTCGACCGCTGAACGCTTTCCCTTGCCAGCAAGGGATACGATTTCCTTGAAAGTATCGGTACCTACAAGAAGATTGCCCAACCCCAGGAGCGTGCCGCCACCTACGCCAGTTCCGCCAATCCTTTCGGCAGCATCCTCTTTCAGCAAATAAAACGAAGTGCCTGTCCCGATATTAACAAGGATGGAAGTCTTTAGCGAATGTTTAGCTTCCTGTTGCAACAGATATGCGGCACCGGCCGGAGTTGCTGCAAATTCATCCATTTCTACTGCCGGTGTGGCCAACCGCTCCTGTATATGCCTGCTCTTTCCACCTGTAACGACGATCTTGGCATTCGGAGCGATGATCCCCATCCATTGGATAAAAGAAGGCATGTCATGATAAGAGTGAGTTCTCACATGAAGCTTTTCATCTTCAAAATAAGCCAATTTAATGAGCGAACCACCTGCATCAATTCCGATTCTTTTCACTGACATTCACATCCCCCATCTCACCATTTTGGATTAAAAGTCATGCAGGATATAGTCTCCGTGTATGAAGCATGGTGGGTTCCTGCCATAATTTACATTTCATTATAGCATTTGACACATCTCAGTTGCACTGGATTAACGTCCATTGCTTATTCACGCTCCATAAAATTGAAATTCCGTGGAGCTCCCCTGCTGGGTAGAATGCACTTCGAGACGGACATCAATCCGTTCCTTCAGCTCGGGTACGTGAGAGATGATTCCGACAAGCCTTCCGCTGCTCTGGATATCGATCAGGGCTTCGATTGCATTATCAAGCGATTCAGGGTCCAGCGTCCCAAACCCTTCATCAATAAACATGGTTTCAAGCGAAATGCCCCCCGCATATTCCTGCACTACATCAGCCAGCCCTAAAGCGAGTGAGAGTGCCGCTTTAAAGCTTTCCCCTCCGGAAAGGGTCTTTACATGCCGTTCCTGTCCGGTATATTGGTCAAACACTGACAACTCGAGGCCGCTTTGGACATTTTTCCTGGTAGGGTCAACCTTTCGCAAGAGCTGGAAACGCCCGCTTGTCATTTTGAGAAGCCTTGTATTGGCAACCTTTAAGATGTCATCAAGAAAGGCAGCGAGCACATATCTTTCAAAAGTGATTTTATATGGATTCTGCCCTTTTGAAATCTCGTGGAGATGGCCGATTAAAGAATATTTCTCATCGAGTGTTTTCTGTTCCTCAATGACGGCTTTAATTTTTCCAATGATTTCCTCGTTTTTCACTTTTGCTGAAGCCAGCTGATTTTGAAGGCTCCTGACTGCCTCCAATTCTCCATCAATCAGCTCGAACGTTTTTCGAAGCCCTTCTAAATCCGGCTTCTCCATCCCTTTTAACTTCAGCTCGATATCATGGCAAAGGCCTGTAACAGAATGGAATCTTTGTTCAAATTGCTGCACAGCTTCCTGAAGCGACTGAATTTCAAGCTCAGCTTTTTTAGCAGATGTATATGCCCCATATGTTTCAAAACCAAGCTTGACCATCTCATCCTTAAAGCTTTCGCGTTCTTTATTTAGTTCAGCCTCCAGCTTTTCCAGTTGACCTGAGGTTGACTCTTTTTTCGCCAAAATAACGGATTCGTTTTCCTTGGAACTTTGAAGCCTTGCCATTGCTTCATCAAATGCATTCTGGAGATTTTGATGATGTTTGATCGCTTTATTTAATACAAGCTTATAGGCTTCCATTGTCCGGATCTGTTCAGGCAAGCTTTCTTTTAGCCCGGCAAGCTTTACACTTTGCTGCAGGAAGCTGTTTTTCGCTGTTTCTTCGTCTTTCCTCAGGTTTTCCAGCAATGACTTGGCTTCTACAGATTTCCCCTTCATTTTGTTAAGCTGTTCATTTATTTCACCAATGGAAGCCTTTTTGGCGTAAAGAGCTGCGAGCTCCTGTTCGAGTTTGGTTCGAAGGGCAACATGCTTCGATTCATAATCACTTATTTGAGATACATCAAATCTTTCCAGAACATCTTCAAGCTCCTGTATTTTTTCCAAATAAGTGGCATTGGCAGAATCGAATTGAGATTCCGCTTGATAAAACTGGACTTCAGCATTTCCTTTTTCCGTTTCAGACTTGGCAACAATCTCCCTTTGCCTGTTTAATTCCACTTCACTCGGCATCTTATCGGGAGAGTGAGCCGGAAGAGGATGTTCGGTCGAACCGCAGACAGGACAGGACAAGCCATTCTCAAGTGAGGCAGCCAAAAAGCCCGCCTGGCTTTCGCGCCAAGCCTTATCCAGTGCTTCCATGTTTTCTTTTTCAGATGCTGTTGCCCTGTTCGCAATTTGGAGACGTTCCTGCTTTTCCTTTAGAGCTGCCCTGCGTTTGGTCAACTCCTGATAAGAATCCTTCAGTTTTCTCAATTTTTTTAAGAGTTCCTGGTTCTTTTCCAATTCTCTTTCTTTTTCAACATAGTCCACGGCTGCTTTCTCGCCGGCATTTTTTTCATCCAGCAGGGTTTCCATGTCTTTTTCGATTTTGGAAATACTAGCTTCAGTCCGCTCTCTCTTTTGGCTGCTTTCTTTCCATTGCTTTTCAGCGTTCTGTGTGTTCTCACTTAATTCCGAAAAGGCCTGAACACTATCTTTAAGCTGCTGAAGGCGGTGGACTTCCGCCAGTGCTTTGTCCCGTTCCGGCGCCCTCGCTGCTTGGGTTTCATAAATTATTTCGTTCCGGGCCTTATCTGCGGACAAGGCATCCGCTTCTTTTTGCAATTTTTCCAATTCTTCCTTGGCCAATTTCATTTGCTTGCCGACCCTCAAGTATAATTGCTCCTGCTTTTCGAGGACGGAAGCTTTCTGTGCAAGCGAAATTTGTTCTTTATTTATCCCGATGTCCGCTTTTTTCTTTTCGAGTTCTTCCTTCTCCTGCTGCAGCCTTTCCCTTTCGGCAAAACGCTGTAATAAGTCTTCAGCCTTTGCGATTTCACCCTGGATCCGGTCCCTTGCTTCTTGTTTTTTTCTCAAATCCACTGTCAAGGCATTGATTTTTTGATCACTTTGACTGATTTCTGCAGCCAACAATGGAAGAACATGCTGTTCATTCGGCTCGTCGGAAAGCAATGCAGCCTTCAGCTCCTCATTTTCCCCGGGCTGTATTTCTTTCATTAGACTAATCCTATCGGTTCTGCTCTTCTCGCTAAGCTTCCGAAGCTCAGCTGCTTGCTCCTTCAATTTTTCTTCGATTCTTTTATACAATTCCGTGTGGAAAAGCTTTTGCAGGATTTGCTCCTTATCTTTGCTGTCCGAAGTAAGGAGTTTTCGGAATTCTCCCTGTGGAATCATCAGGATCTGCCTGAATTGATTGGCATCGATCTGCATGATCATTTTTATTGTGTCATCTACTTCACGAACATTGGATCCAAGCAGTTTCTTATCGCCCGCTGCATCGATTTCATATAATTCTGCCTTTGAGGTTACCGTCACAACACCTTCCCCGGTCTTTTTCTTCCGCTCTTGCTGCGGGGCGCGCCAAATCGAATAGGTCTTTCCGCGCAGTGTAAATAATAATGTCACCTCGGTTGACAGGTCATTATCGGCAAATTGGCTTCTCAATTCTTGCCCGTTCCGGTCTTCGCCGCTTGCTTTTCCGTAAATGGCAAAACTGATGCCATCAAAAATCGTCGTCTTGCCGGAACCTGTCTTACCGGAAATCACGAACATGGTCCTGTTTCCTAAAGCAGTAAAATCGATGGTTTCCCTGCCTGCATAAGGACCGAACGCCTGCATTGTTAAACTGAGAGGCCTCATTTCACTGCTTCCTCCTTTTTCACAGCTTCAATAACGGAAGCGATGGTATCACGCTTCAGTCCATCAAACTCTCGTTCCGTCATTTCTTTATAAAATGTTTCAAAAAGATCCAGCTCTGATTTTTTTTCATCCTTTACAGACGAAAACGACTGCTTTCTTTTGGAATCGATCAGATCCCACTTCCGCTCGAGATGCAGAACATTTGGATAAATCTGCCTTAGGCGATTGATCGGATCAATCAGCGAGCCTTCATCAAGCAGCGTGACTTTCAAGTAATCCTCCACATTTTGGGACTGAAAGAATCCCGGATCTAAAAGTTCCTCCATCGACCCTTCTATTTCCCGCATATCTAGTTTTGGAGAAAGCGAGCGGTATGTAACGTCAAAGCTGCCATCATTCTCCATGTTCACGATTGATATCGATTTTTTCTGCTTCGCTTCGGAAAACGAATATTTCAACAAAGAACCCGAATAAAACACTTTAGGGTTCTTAATCGCATCAGGACTGTGCAAATGGCCAAGGGCAGTGTAGCTAAAAGCATCAAAGCAATCACTGGAGACACAGCCGGAACCCCCTATAGATAGCGCCCTTTCGGAATCGGAAGTCTGGCCTCCAAGAACAAATGCATGGCCCACAAATACGTTCGGTTCATTTGGATTTAAGCTTTCTTCCATTTTTCCGGCTATGGCCTTCATCGCATCCTGATGGGAATGGATGCTGTCATCATCTAATAGCTGGCGGACAACACCTGGCTCAGCATAAGGAACCAAATAAAAATTCACGCCGTTTATCCTGACCGGCTCAAAGCTGTCTGACAGCCTCCCCTGTATATAAAGCTGGCTATGACGGTACCAGGATGAGCCAAAGGATAACCGTTCGGCACTATCGTGGTTTCCTGAAATCGCGACAATCGGTGTCTTCATCTTTACATTCATCGTATATAAAATTTCGTCCAGCAGCTCCACCGCTTCGGTCGGCGGCACGGAGCGGTCATATAAATCCCCCGCAATCACAACGGCATCCGGCTTTTCTTCTTCAACAATATTAATAAATTGATAGAGGGAATGCCTTTGGTCCTCTGTCATATGTACACCATGGACAATTTTCCCCAAATGCCAATCGGCCGTATGGATAAACTTCATTTCGATCACTCCCGCTCTTTTTTTCGTTATTATGTATTATAGCAATATTTACGAGATTGCGTACATACGTTCCAGTATTTGTAATAAAAAAGACAGATCATGATGCGATCTGCCTAATCCCTTCATTACTTTAACTGAAAAGATGTTCATATGGTGTCATATTGACTTGTCTTTCCGTCAGCTTTTTTCGAAGAAATTTATGGTCACGTTTTGGCGTCGCCAGAATATAGCCCCTGATCACCAAATCCTCGGTTATCGATGAAACCCTTTCCTTTACGGCCAATTCCCCGATCTTGCCGGCAATCTTTTGTCGGGCGACATCCCGGAACAATTCAGGAACCGGGCTGACTAAATCCTCAAGCAGTTCCTTCAAATCAGGCGGCCAAAGATGCTTCGTCTGGCCTACATAATATTCCTCCCAATCCATATCCGACTTTCCATCTTCCTTAGGCAGCCTCTTTAGAAACTTCCGGAACATGAAAAAACCGCCAATGGCAAACAGGGAAATCAAAATCACAATCCAAAAAAGGATAAACCACAGAAACCAGCCGCTCAGCATGGCGTTCACTCCAAAAATAATAAGTTAATAGTTACTAATATTATAGTCGTCATATTTTCCCATTACAAGGGGATTGTCGAATAAGCGGAAGTCAAGCTGGCTTTGACTTTCAGGGTAAGTGTGTTTTCACAAATCTATTGTCTCTATCTTTAAAGATAGCCGATATACCGGCATCCCATTATAAACTGAGCTCATCTGTTGCTATTTCATTTCAGCATCTATATAATAGAAAAAGTCTTTAGAAATTACGGGGTCGGAAGGGTAGCTGGTGCGCCCCTCGGTCTTCAAAACCGCGTGAGAGGCGCGTGTCGTCTCTGGTGGGTTCGATTCCCACACGGTCCCGCCAAAAAATCTTACAGCTGCAAGGGTTTGGGCTGAATATGATTAAAAATCTGACTCGTTTATTAAACGGTAAAATTAACGATTTTCCCGAACGGTTTCGCGCCGGTTTCAGGAAAGACCGTGCTAGACCGTCGATAAAAACCGAGTTGGTCTGATGTATAAAACCGTCCGCTTCAAAAAACCGAAGGGGGCTATTTTTATGCGAAAAAATAGTGTGCAACGTAAGTTTAAACGAGAAGGAAACGCCAAAATTATTCATCATGAAGGGATGACCATGGCGGAAATGTTCGAACAGTTTATGTTTTTAAAGACAGCTGAAGGACTATCACGCCGAACAATTAAAGAGTATTACGTTCATTATGATTACTTTATGCGGTACGCTGAACAGAATTAAACGCCGAGGAAATGACAATATAAATGTTTTGTGGCTGGATTGCATATATGCTTGAAGACCTTGAACTCGCACCTAATACGGTGAATATTAGAGTAAGGACAATGCGGGCGTTTGTGAGATATTGCTATGAGGAAAAGGGATGGATAACCGAGCCGGTACATCGTAGATTTAAGCCTGTAAAATCGCCAATGGATACTGTCGAAGCGTTCACACCTGAAGAGGTTAAAAGATTATTGGCATCAATTGATGATTCCACTTATGTCGGTTTTCGTTCAAAGGTTATAATATTTGTTTTACTTGATACTATGGTACGTGTAAGTGAACTTTTTGATTTGAAAAGAACGAATTTAGATATGAAGAATGGGATTATCAAACTTGATGCAGCAGATACAAAAACTCGTGTAGCTAGATCTGTTCCATTATCACCTAAAACTGTTCGTATTCTCAATGAATACATAACTGAAACTGCTGAATTCGAAAGCATTATTTATTCTTATCTTATGAAGGGCAGTCTATAAGTCAAGCAACAGTACGAGACAATCTCGCAGTTTGCGGTAAAGTCGCAAGAATCAAAGGTAAAAGAGTTTCACCACATACTTTCCAGCATACTGCTGCATTGTTTTATATTCTTAATGGTGGTGATCCCTTCAGTTTACAAAAAACTTTCAAACGGTCTAGCATTGGACTCGCCTCCTGATCAAACAATTTGTCGTTAATAGTACGGAAGACCTGTGACTCTTGCCCTTTTGTGATCGCTATGAACTCGTCTTGAAGTAACTTAATACAGCAAGAAATGATTCTTCTAATTCAGTCGAAATAAGGCTGGCTTGTTCGCCTTTCTTTATCGCTTGTTCAATTAATTGGTATTCTGTATAAGACATAGTAATTTGTTTTTCCATCGTTATCCCCCCGAAAAATGACGGTTTAGAAGCCGTCTAGTATAAAAACCTTATTGACCCCTTGCCGACTCTGCTACAACGCTAGAATCGAGAGCTGGCACGGTTAAAATCGCTGTTTTTGCTACGAAACCGTCATTCTGTATTTGCGATTTCGATAGTTTTTCTTTTTTCGTTCCTCTTCCTTTGAGCAAGGCGGACAATACTTTTGCCGATTGCTTTTTCGCTTGTATGGCGACTGGCAGCTTTCGCAATAATCACCGGCCAGCTTAGCGCCTCTTTCGAGCCTGTATTTGCGCTCAATCTTGGCGTCGCCAGGTATCACGGCATTTTCCGCATAGGAGCAACGCCCGGAGCCTTTGAAGTAAATACATGGCCGATCAAGGAGACACTGGCCGTTTCCGCCGTAAGTGGCGCAAGTTTTCTCTATAAATCTCTGAAGTTCGGTCACGTCAGCTCGTCCTCGCTATCTACCAGGCGCTCTCGAATACTCTCGATAACTACGCTGACGAACTCAACAATATCAGCCATTGGAAAATCAAAGTTCTTCCTTGGCTCGTACTCTTTACAAACTAAAATCGCCATCTTCTTTTTCCACTTTTGCTGCGACTCCGCGGACATATTTTCATATTGGTGAAAGTTGGTAGTATAAACGATGTCAGCATAGGCGCTGCAGAAAAAAGTTAGAAACTCATCATTCATAATTGACACTCCTTATTTTTAGACTTGATTATTCTGACGAGTTGACCTACAATTAAAATGGGTATTTATGTTATTCTTTTGAATTTTTCATAAAAAACAAAGAAGTCGTCTGCCAAGCCGGCCTCAATCCGGACTAGCTTAGCGCGAATTTTATCAGTGATGTCTCGCTGGCCTTGTTCCACAGCACAAATGGTCGAAGATGAAACGCCGATTCTCCGAGCGAATTTCTCCTGCAACTCTTCCAAATAGTAACGAATGCCCTTCGCTTTAGTTGCGTCCATTTGCAAAACCTCCTTTTTATTCCGTTTGACCGCAAAAAAATACACGACCTGTCGCGGTCGTTTCCTATATATGATTATTTTGTCGCTAGTTTAAAATTCTCAGCCCGCCAGCGCTCTAGCTTCTGATGTCTTTCCGAATACTTCCGCTCAAAATAACCTTCTTCAAGTTGCGAGGCCTCAACCTCGCCATACCTATGTTTGTGACTTATCCCTTTTATATAAACCGTATCACTACCGTCAGTCGGAGTAGCTTTGCTTTTCCGTTTATATCCGCGTTGCTCTGCTGCATCAATCTGCGCAAGTTTGTCTGGAGCCTTTGGCCTTTCGAATCTATAAGAACGCTTCAGCATGTATTGTTCACTCAGAAAATACGGATATTCCAAATGATCGGCGTAATATGTGTACATGTCCGGTGCTTTTTTAGGCTTTGGATTCAACAATTCCTTGAGCGCGCGCTGCTCGCGTTTTTGCAAGGTTTTGAGACTACGTTCGCAATCAGCGCTGCACTTCCGTTTATTGTTCCGAAGTGAAATATCTCTCCAAAAATAGCCGCAGTAGTCACACCGTTTTATACGCTTGTCCACGACGTTGTGCAGCTGGCCGTTTATGACCTGCTGGATTACCGGAAAGAATTCCGCCTTAGTGAGTCCGTCGATAAATTGGTAGGCGAATAAGATGGCGCCTTCGCCTGGCTGCCTATATACTACTTTCTCATTCATCGCCCACCCCTACCTTTCGCGAATAATACGCCACCCCTGCTTGGTCGGCTTTCGCTTTCTCGATGATTCCTCTATTTCAGTTTCCATAATTCCGTATAGCTTATGGAATTCCCGGAGCCTGCCTTCGAATTTGAACTCTATTCCCTCCGGTGTTACACATTTGAATCTGCGCCAAGTTTCGTTTGATAACGTAGTAGTTTCTAAGAACAGGTTATTATCCGGACCCCAAACCTCTAAATAAGCATTTCTATCCCGATTTATCTTCCGTTTGTAAAGTTCTCCATAGAAAACAACTCCGCGACTATTTGTAGTATTAAATTCAATGCCGTTAATTATATAGGCTGAATCTACGCGCTCCCCTCCTTAATTATTTTTCCTTTTTCATTCGCAGTTTCGTTTGTCCGAAATGGACAGTCGGCTTGTCTTTCTTTCTTATTTCATAAGATTCTTTTACGATAAGATATTAATGGTTATTATCGTCATAGCAACAGATTTATCTGGCGCAGTGTTTTAATTGCTTACATAAAGAGTTGCTTACATACGTAGTTGCTTACTCTTCGTTCCTTTTGGTCATACAGGTTTGTCCGTATTGGACATACTACCGTCACTACCTTTTGGGACATTCGACATTGCAGCCCGCCTTAAATGAGCAAGCTGTACATCGGCAGCTAGTTTTTCATCCGCCAGTCTCTACCGCCTGTCCCTGTCCGCTGCCGTCCTATCGTTAATCTCGTCCACTACCGTGAAAAACGCATCTATCTGATCCGGATACCTAGTGATAAACTCATCGCGTGATAACGGATCTAGCACTACGAAATAGTCTTTGTTCGCAACTACCGGAGATTTCACCGTATCTACTAATCCGTATTTCTTCAAAACTGCGAGTCTCGAATCGAATGCTTTCCGGCCAAGGCCCGACTGAGCTTGCAAGTATTCTGGGGAACGCCAGACGATGCCCTGCATTTTCGGGTCGGTTGTGTTGCGACAGGAACGGAGATAAGCATAGAGGCCTGCGGTATCTGAGTTAAAGCTTTCTAGCAGTGTGAAAAGTCGGATAAGCGTGTTGGACGTGCGAGAAAAGCCGGCAGGGTGGCCGAAATGTTTCGTTAATTGTTCTTGAGAGTATTTCATCGAAATTCCTCCTTCGGATATTTTTAAAAGCCCGACCGGAGCCGGGCTCTTATTTAGTGAATGTTTATGGCGCTGGCTTTAAACGCTTTTATAAACATTTCGACTATCGTTTCATTTGCCTGCTCGTATGCGTATTCATTCATCCACTCTTCATCAAATTTGGTTACAGTTTCATTTACTTTTGTTATCGCATCGTTATACATAGTTATTAGTTCTTCGCTTACCTCGATTTCTCGTATAATTTCAATTTCTTCAACAAAGCGAGCAAGCAGTTCTGTCCTATTAGAGGCAAAAGCGACATCTGTACGTTTTGTATCCTTTTGGTAAATTAGATAAAATTTGTCCTCGCAACTTGCAAAATTGAACTCCATTAATATCTCTCCCTATGTATTTTTTGCCCTACACTTTATAATAGGCGCAAGAATCGAAAACCGCGCACCCTACTCTTTATGCCGCACGAATTTTAGATTTCGGACACTTTCTCCGAAACTTTTTTCCGCCCTTACTTAATAATAGGCACCAGGTTGGACTTTCGCGCAGTTTGTCCAGAATTTCGTGCCTACGGTGGCATCAGTTCGGACACCCTATACTGTATTAATCGCTGAAACTTTCCGATGTGGGTCGTTCACATAAGATATTCGCCCGACCCTCCGCAAACTGGTTTAATTTCTGCAAAAAAAAGCCGCGCGACATTCCGGACGACCTCTCGTTTATTCTCTAAAAGCTTTGTAAGCCTTGACGAAGCGAGCACGCCAACTTTTTCGCCTCTTTTTACTATTACGGTTATACCAGTAATGAATCTTCGCCCCCAGCTCCGGATTCCAAGTCGTAAAGCGATGTATCTGGCACTTTAATCCCCAACTTTTAGCGACCTTCATCGGATTCTCACCTTTTCGTAAAACGATGAAATCGATTGGCTCACCGGTTTTATCGTCTCGAAACTCGTAGAATCTGACGCGCTCAATGCGTTCCATTTTATCGTCGCTCATGATAGCCCTCCGCAAAATGTTTAAATTTATATTACGAACACTAGTTCGATTATGTTATATTTAATTCAACGTGCTAATGATTATGTTAATTTGCATGCTATTTGCTATGGTGATTATCATAATCCAAGTATGTAATTGTAATTTTATGTTAAAATAATAATAGAGATTGAGAAATAGTTTTCTTAAACTGCCCTCTAGTTACTAATGGGCAAGAGTTAAATATCCTTTTTTCGTGATTCCTAAAATAACGGATTATGGAACAAAATTTATCAAGTAGATTGTTAGTGATGAAGGGAAGAAAAAAGAATGACTCTCTTAATAATGGCAATTAGATTTGTTTGTGAAATACTAGCTCTCATCATATTTGGCTTCTGGGGTTTCCGTTATGGCAACATTATTGGAGCTATTGGAGTTCCCGTAATGGTAGCGGTTATTTGGGCACTATGGGGTTCGCCAGCAGCACCTTACCAACTTGAAGGATTTTATAAGCTATTCTTGGAGTTAGCTATACTTTCGCTAGCGAGCTATGTACTGTTTAGCTTGGGACATAACTACTTAGCATTAGTGTTTTGCATTGTAGCTCTAGGAACATCCGCAATTATTCGTTATATGAATATATAGTGTTTGGGTGTTGGGATTTGTACTTTAAGAGGAATTGACTTATTTAACAAACGGTGCTTTAGTTGAACAAGACAATATGAAAACATAACGCTTGTATATTAAACTGTTATTTATAGTGCTAAATATACTGTGTTTTAGTATGTTATTTCACCTGTTTTTTTACATTTTCTCCACGATATCGGAACTACTTATAAGAAAACCGATGTCTTTTTATTTTTGTAAAATATCGAAAATTCTTACACAATTTATTCGATGTATGTGGTAAAATTAGGTAATAAGGAGGTGACAATATGCACGTTAAATTAAAAAATGAAGCTGGCGTTGTAAAAGAAGTTAAGCTTGGCTTTAGCTGGACGACGTTCTTCTTCGGATTTTTCCCAGCTCTATTCAGAGGCGATTTAAAGTGGGCAATCATCATGTTTATTATGGCGTCAGTGGTCGGAGTTTTCACATTAGGATTCGGCGCATGGATCCCAGGTATTATTTTCTCATTCGTTTATAACAAGATTTACGTAAAAGATCTGCTCGAAAAAGGATATAAGCCTGCGGACAGCGCGGCCCAGTCCGAACTAAGCTCACGCGGAATAATCTCTACATACTCCGAAGCAATTTAATATCGATATAAAAAAGGCGATCCATAAGACCGCCTTTTTTTGTTGACAACATATTACGGTTTCGTGCTTATAAGATTGGAACGGTCCTGGCTTTGCTGCTTATGAGTGGCTGAAAGAGATTCGCCTGGTTGATGGTTTTAATATGGCAGAGTACGAGCTGGCGAAAGTTACATACGATGGAACCAACGATATAACGGAGATTGTGCGCCAACTGCGGCCGGTGCTTGACGATTTGCCGTTTTAAAATGTATTGAGCCAATATAAAACATTGGTCCAGAATAAGAATTTATCGATGACGAATGCTGCAGCTGTGAAGAGAAAAAAACACGCAAGGGTATATTTAGATTTTTCAGCAAAGATTAAGGACCCTCCACATGAGAGAGTCCTTTTTAAATGTCTAAAAACTATTGATTAATAACCGCCGCCACAAAATCCTGAACAGCCAATAATCACCAATAATACGAAGATTACAAGGATAAAAGCAAATTGGCCGCCGTGGCCACCGCCAGTGTATTCGCCCATATTGTCTCCTCCTTTATGTGTTAGTGGAAAAGCTATCTTACAATTTCATACTATGTACAACCCGTTTAAAGGGACAGGGTAAAGAGTTTGTCCTACTTAAAAATGTGCCTTTTCATCAATTCGATAAATGCTTTTAAAAAAGGCTGTCACTTCGCAAGCTTGTACATATTATAAATTAAGCCGAAACCCGCATACCCGCCATTCTCCTCCTTTACGATGGCGAAGAAAGAAGCCTGATAATTAGGAGTCCCTGATTATTGGGCTTCTTTCAATTGTAATTTGTTTTTCCAGCAAAGATTAAAGGGACTGTCATCAAAGGCAGCCCCTTTTTATATGTCCCCCCAAAAAAACGCCTTGACCATAGCGGCCAGGGCGCTCTTTAATTCCATTCATTCGGAAATCTAGCGATATTTTCATCTTTGAATTTTTCGTTAAAGATAATATCGAAACCTACTCTGTTTGGATCAACGATAACATCATCCGAAAATGAAATACCGAGTCCTTTCTCTATTTCATCGATTGAGTTAACCGTCTCAAGCTGCATATGTGCGATTTTACCTTCGTAAACAATAACGGAAGCGTAATCGAAAATGTCGCTAGCAGAGTAGAAAAGTAAGTCGGCGTTGATCTTTGTACCATTCTTAAATTCGAATAGACCGACTGGCCATTGTTTCTCCTGTGAATCCTTCGTGTACTTCTTATCGAATTCAGCGAAAGTGATTTCGGTT
>NZ_QVTD01000023.1 GCF_003429105.1 Peribacillus glennii | reverse complement strand
TGGTAGTTGGGGGTTCTCCCCCTGTGAGAGTAGGACATCGCCAAGCAAAAAGAAGACCAGACGGACTAAAATGTACCCTATAGAGTAGACACTTTGAAAAAAGGACTACTTTATAGGGTGCTTTTTTGTATGCTTTTACTTAATAAGAAAAAAGGCATCGGGGAAATCATAATGACTAAAAAATATTTTACGGAAAAAGACATCCACCATTTAATTACTAATCCTTGTGAAATCGGTTAGCGAAAAGGCAATCAACTATACAGAAGAGTGCAAAAGTTTCTGAAAGTGAAAAAGGAAGCTTCCACGTATAATATTCGAGGAGAATGGTTGGATCAGACCGAGGTGAAAAAATAAGTAAAATAGAAACTGCCTTCTAATTGGTATTTTATCGATTATTATCGATTTCTGCCTGGTCTTACAGGGTTTAATTCTGATAACATTGGTGACATTTCCTTTGTACGTAGGGTATATCAACTGGTTTCCAGAGGAGTAAGCCGTCCCGCGTTTTTTCTTGTGTTTTTCTTAATGGCTGCTTGTGATGCATGGCAGCTATTGAAACTACAGAGTAAACGGGGCATTCTTGGGATTTCACTGAGGCTGTTTTTTATTGACAAGAATGGGTATCATAAAAATATTTAAGAAAATAAATAAGGGGAAATGACTGTGAAATTGACACCGGAGCAGCGCATCGAATTACATGGATTCAATAATCTCACAAAATCATTAAGCTTTAATATGTATGATATTTGTTATACGAAAACCAGGGAAGAACGCGAAGCTTATCTGGAATATATTGATGAACAATACAATGCAGAGAGGCTAACTAAAATATTAAAAACTGTGGCGGACATTATTGGGGCCCATGTATTGAATATCGCCCAGCAGGACTATGTGCCACAGGGAGCGAGCGTGACCGTATTGGTGTCAGAGGGGCCTGTGGTAGAGGTTCCTGCAGAATCATACGACGAGTCTCCGGGTCCGCTGCCGGACTCTGTTGTTATGCAGCTGGATAAAAGCCACATTACCGTCCATACTTATCCCGAGTTCCATCCTGATGAAGGAATCAGCACATTTCGGGCAGATATTGATGTGTCCACTTGCGGGGAAATTTCACCCCTTAAAGCACTGAATTATCTGATCCACTCGTTTGATACAGATATTATGACGATGGATTACCGTGTACGCGGTTTTACCCGGGATATTAAAGGTCATAAGCTATTTATCGACCATGACATTAATTCGATCCAGAACTATATTCCCGATAATATGAAAGAATTGTATGATATGATCGATGTAAATGTGTATCAGGAAAACATTTTTCATACGAAATGCAAACTCAAGGAATTTGATTTAAATAACTATTTATTTGGCTATACAAAAGAGAAACTCCATCCCGATGAAGTGGAGGAAATTACAGAACGTTTGACAATGGAAATGGATGAAATCTTTTATGGGAAAAATATCAATCAGGGATCAGCTGATAGCCGGGACCATTGATCATTTATGAAGCACATCCTTCAAGCCGTAACTCAATGCTCGAACCAAGAAACGGTGTAACTCAACGATTATTCGTATCGCAGGTTAATCTGTGTTAAAATTAGCATAAATCCTGCATTCTACATGGGAGGAATAAACGTTGGTGCGTAAAACCGGTCCTTATGTAAAATCATCGACTTTACAGGCTTTTTCAGAATGGCTATTGAAACAGGATAAATCCGAGAATACGATAAAGACGTATACAGGGGTTCTTTCAAAGTTCAGTGAATGGAGCGGCCTGGATTTGGAAGAAACAGGATCTCAACATGTACAAGCCTATCTCGATCACCTGGACTATTCGAATAAAAGCGCAGGCACGATTGAGAAGCATTTTGTGGCATTAAGTATGTTTTTTAAATTTTTGGGGACTCCCCAGCTATTATTAAATATTGACCGAAAAGCAAAGCCGCAAAAGCAAGGGGTGCCTGAGACGCTTGATGCGCCGGAGCGGGATGCCTTATTAAAAGAAGTCGAAGGGGACGGGAATTTACGAAATATTGCCATCGTATATATCTTATTGCATACAGGAATCCGCGTGTCAGAATTATGCGATTTGAATTGCAGCGATATTGTTATCAAAGATGAACGAAAATATATTAATGTCCGCAATTCAAAAGGGGAAGTGGACAGGATGGTGCCTCTCTCCCAAGATGCGTGCATTCACATTGAAAACTATAAAAGTTCCATGAAAGAGAAAACAGAAGTGCTCTTTATATCCAGTTACAATCAGCGAATTACGCCGCGGTCTGTCCAATATATGCTGAGAAAGTATAATGTCCATCCACATAAGCTCCGGCATACTTTTTGCAAACAGCTTATCGATCGCGGCGTGGACATCCAGACTGTATCCCGGTTAGCGGGCCATAAGGATTTAAATGTAACAAAACGGTATTTGGCAGAACATTCTATTAACCTTGATGATGCTATTGAAAAGGCTTTTTCAAAATAAAGATGGGAAAAAGGGAGCGCATGCCGCGCTCCTTTTTTTATCTTCTTTTTCAACTAATGTCTGTGCTTCCGTGATGCTCGTTCAAATCCGAATAATATGCGGTTAACTGTGTGGAGTTTAGAAATCCTTCGATGCACTATAACGTCCAATCCTTTTGATGAAAACCCGTAGCCATTTGCCCAATTTCAGCGGGATTAAAGCAGTGAATGTATCTATGGCAGCAAAGCCCGTCACCATATTTGATGAACCTTATATCGGGCTGGACGCCGCCGCAAGGAAGCGTTTCTACGAATTGCTTGTTGGAGAGTACAGTGAAAAGCCAAGAACGTTTATTCTTTTCCACCCATTTTATAGATGTTTATATCTGCTCCTTGTTTTATCCTCTATGGGATCACAACACCGCTCAATATC
Organism: Peribacillus glennii; assembly: GCF_003429105.1. GTDB lineage: Bacteria > Bacillota > Bacilli > Bacillales > DSM-1321 > Peribacillus > Peribacillus glennii. Next base: position 29,941 of record NZ_QVTD01000023.1, on the reverse strand, counting down.
ATCTCTTTATCATGTCAATTAAATCAGGTATTTCAATACTTAATTTTTCAGCTTCACACTTTACCATTAATGATCTGATTCTCTATTTGTTCCGCGATTTGCTAAAAAATTGGGCGGTCGCCATCAAGATTGAATTTCATGTTGCACCCCCTTACTTAGTTATGCGGTTCATTACTTATGTAACTAACTATATATCTCCTTATTTCTATAGTACATATTTTGTAAAAAAGTGAAAATGCCCATAAAAAAAGCCGCCAATAATCAATTGTTTTGTTGAATGTCCCAGCTGTGCTGCCGCCCATCCGCACATTCTTATTCGAATGGATCGAATCGTATACAAATTTGATGCAATGGAAATTTTATGGATTATTCTTCGGATTGGCAATGTGTTTATTTATCGTTTCATGGATATTTATAAGAACGGCTTCCGCTGTGTCTTATAATGGAAAATAGCCTGCTTCCGTTTCACTCACGGCTTCTTGGGAACAGGGGCCGTTTTTTTTATGTGTAAAGATTTGACATTCATTATGCACACTCAGTCAAATTACGATAAAATAAGGTATCCGATAATTTTTTATTCCACGGGGGAGCAAACATGACTTATCGAGTTCAATTGCTAAACGGCGTATTCTTTCCGGGTGAGAGCAAATACCGGCTCAAACAGGCAGAAGAAGTGGTGGGTTTCGGGCTGAAACTGCTCTTACTATATGTTGTTAGCATATTTATATTCGGAATCAGCGCTTATTTTGGTATTGGCTCCGAGTCCATTTCAAGGGAAGTAACAGAGTTAAATGGCGCGGCGTTTGAAACGAAAAAACTTCTGATAGTTATAGGGGAATTGGCAGCAGGCATTTTATTTCCTTGTGTGTTTTTGTTTTTGGCCTCCTTATTCTTTTGGACATTAATAGATACTGAGTATATGAGGATCGTAATCATCCAAATGTTTGCCATGGCGGTGGCTCTGTTTGAAAAGGCCTTATCGATTCCATTTTTTGTTCTGCTGGATATCAATCAGGATTCCAATCCATTCTCGCTTGGTGTCCTCAGCCAGCAGGTCATGTCGAATGAGTTTTTTGTTCATTTTTTTGGAGAGATCACAATTTTTCAGTTGGCTGCCATTTGCCTGCAATATTATTATTTGAAAGATCTCTCTGAAGTGAATAAATACCTGATTCTATCCGCTATTATCCTGGTTTATTTGGTTGCATGGCTCGTGCAGGCTTTCTTATCTTACATAACAGTCAGTGTTTTTTTCTAAGGGGGTGCGCAGCATGAATAGGTGGAAGTTCTACTCTATCATCATTATGGCTGCGGCTTTTGTCGCCGTTAACATTTATTTAACCGTTAAAGATAACAGCAAGGTCGCAAGGACGGCTTATGTAAATGAATGGATGGAAGTAAAAAGGGGAGACATTGTCGAAACCTTTCAATCAAAAGGGGTCGTTACGCCCAAAGAGGAGTCCCCCATTTATTATGGCAAGGAAAATAACGAGTTTCAGAAATTCCTCGTCCGTGAAGGGGATGAAGTTTCAGCGGGAACTCCATTATTTGAATATGCTACTCCAGAGCTGGATGCTTTGCGGACAGCAATGGAAGCTCAAAAAATCCAAGTGGAGGGAGAAATTGCCGGGATTGACGAATATATCGCCAAGCTGGAAAGTTATCAACCGACCATAACGGATGCCTCATCTTCAACTTCGTCGGATACAGGACTGGAAGCCCAGCCTGATCTTGCAGATGCAGCATCCGGTGTAATCAAAAGCACAATCAAGCAGGAGATTTATAAGCAGGAGATGGAGAAGGGCAAACTGGAGGAACAGATCACGAAACTGGATACACAGTTAAGCAATATCCACGCGGGGGGTACAGCTACTGTTGCCAGTGAGTCAGAAGGGTTCGTCAAAGAAGTGGATTACAGCCTTGGTGATCCAATCATTACCATTGCTTCCAAAGAATCGGATATCGAAGGATTTTTTAATGAAAAACAACTGAAGCAAGCAAAGCCGGGCATGAAAATAAAAATCACCTCACCCGACTTAAAGAAACCACTAAACGGTACGATTGAACAGATTAATACCATTCCTGAAGAAGAACCTGATGTCAAAATGGGTGGTACATATGAATACAAGGCTGCTATGGAAAAGGAATCATCCAAACTAGTGAAAGGCTCCAAAGTAGCGATCACTGTCATTACAAGGGAAGCAAAAGGGGTACCGGCGATTCCAGAAACTGCAATACGGAAAAAAAAGGGCAAACCCTTCATCTACCGATTAACGGCAAAAGGCTATATGCAAATGCAATCCATAGATAAAGGGTTGGGCTTTGCAGGCAAACGTGAAGTGGCAAAAGGTGTGAAGCAAGGGGATGTCATTGTCCGGTCACCCGATCATACCGGATTCAGCCAGTCTCGGTTTATAACACCGCTGGATACACAGGAAGCCAGCAAATCTGTATTTAAAAAAATGCCAAACAGTGAAAAATTTCGGTATATCCTTGTGGGACTGTTGGAACAGTAAATAAATGCTGTAATTTGGGCCCCTGAGCCCTTTGCCTATTCATGAAGGACTCCCTTTGAATTTAAGAGGGAGTCTTTTGTTTTCATTTGTTTATTTGTTTAAATCATGTTAGAAATGCACTTTCTAATATTTTCATAGCAGCAAAGTCATTTACAGATTTACTTTTTTAATATATTATTTAAATTGTATAAGTTTTTCGCTTAATCTTAACAAAAGAACGGGGGAACCATTTTGTGGAATATTCATTTCCACTAGGGGTGAATTCATTTTGAAAGGGCAAAGTGTTTCCTGGTCCTAACCCGACAGCTAACCTCGTCAGCGTCTTTAAGGGAACAGTATGTGATATGTTCGCACACAAAAGACATCGCTTGTGTCTTTTTTTTGCGCAAAGAAAACATCTTGTTGTTTCCCTTGCCGAGACAAATGTTTTTTCAGCATAGAATATTACAGAAGGTGAGGATGTAGATGAAGAAAATAGGATTAGCCTGGCAGATCTTTATCGGCCTGGTGCTTGGGGTTATTGTAGGAGCCATCTTTTTTGGAAACCCGCAGGTAACCACGTACTTACAGCCAATCGGAGATATTTTTCTCCGTTTAATTAAAATGATTGTGGTGCCAATCGTCATTTCCACGATCGTTATTGCCGTTGCCGGTACAGGTGACATCAAGCAGCTTGGAAAAGTAGGCGGGAAAACGTTATTATATTTTGAAATTATCACGACAATTGCCATTCTAGTCGGCTTAGTAGCAGCTAACGTGTTTCAGCCGGGTGCCGGGGTCGACATGGACAAGCTGAATAAAACGGATATTAATAGTTACGTAGATACTGCGGAACAGCAGGAAAGTCATTCCATGGTAGAAACGTTCGTGAATATCGTTCCAACCAACCCGATTGCCGCTATGGCTGAGGGGAATATGCTTGCGATTATCTTCTTTTCTTTAGTCCTGGGATTGGGGATTTCCGCAATTGGGGAAAAAGGAAAGCCGGTCCTTGCTTTCTTCCAGGGAATCGCGGATGCGATGTTTTATGTTACGAACCAAATCATGAAATTTGCGCCATTCGGTGTTTTCGCGTTAATCGGGGTTACGGTTTCCAAATTCGGAATCGAGTCGTTGATTCCGCTTGGCAAGCTTGTATTGTCCGTTTACGGTACAATGATATTCTTTATCGTCGTTGTCCTGGGATTAGTCGCAAAAATCGTCGGATTTAACCTGTTTACATTAATCAAAACGTTAAAAGAAGAGCTGATTTTGGCCTATTCGACAGCCAGCTCTGAAACAGTGCTTCCAAAGATTATGGAGAAGGTGGAGAAGCTTGGTGTTCCAAAGCACATCGCTTCTTTCGTTGTCCCGACAGGTTACTCCTTTAATCTTGACGGATCGACTCTATACCAGGCCCTGGCCGCTGTTTTTATCGCACAAATGTACGGAATTGATATGAGCATTGCGGATCAAGTATCTTTGGTGCTTGTTTTGATGGTAACTTCTAAAGGAATTGCCGGTGTACCAGGGGTATCCTTCGTTGTCCTTCTTGCAACTCTTGGAACAGTGGGAATCCCGGTTGAAGGATTGGCTTTCATTGCCGGCATCGACCGTATTCTCGATATGGCCCGCACGGCTGTGAATGTTGTCGGAAACTCATTGGCTGCGATTGTTATCGCAAAATGGGAAGGTAAATTCCAGTCGGAAAAAGCGCCACAGGCTGCGGAAAACATAAGTTAAAGATGAAAACCAGAGTGGAATCTTCACTCTGGTTTTTGTGGTTGTTTGATGAGTGATCAAATGTGTCCATCGCTCATAATTGGAGAGATTGCTTTTTCATTAACAAAAGTGCCTTGCATGCTCGATTGTAGCCTTATGTACTTAATTTTCAGCCTTGCAGGTGCGACATATCCCCTTCAAAGATAATCTCCAGTTGTCTGTCTTTAATCATGATCTTAGTCAAACTTGTATTTCCGGGAGCGTTTTGGTTGAACAACTTGTCCAGGGGTAAATTCTTTATATAAGAAAGTAATACCCTTAAGAATATCGAGTGGGTCACGACGAGCACGGTGCCAGTCCGGTGATCCCCGATTATCTTCTCAAATGATGTTTGGGCCCGCTCCAATACATGGGAGAATAATTCCCCGCTATTTCGGTTGTATAGATGCGGAGTTTCCCAGAACACTTTAAACTCTTCTGTATACTCTTTTTCAATTTCCTGCCGGATTCTTCCCTCCCAGTCGCCAAAAGACATTTCCCTGAATAGATCATCTTTTACTATGGGGATGTTACGTTCTCCTTTTATTAAATCCGCAGTTTGAAACGCCCTTTTGCTGGTACTAGAATAGATGGTGTCTATGGGGATATCTTTTAGCCTTTGACCTAGTGCAATGGCGTCATTGATCCCTTTTTCCGTCAATTCTCCATTGCCCCATCCCTGCATGCGTCCCTCCACGTTCCATTCTGTCTGGCCGTGCCTTGTTAAATAAATCGTCAGCATATGTCTCTCTCCTTGAATATTAGTTGGATTAATACAATACGTATGAATAAATTATACTTTGGACTTTTGGCTCAATTAAGCTCCAACTGCATACGACGAGGAGAAAGCAGGCTTTATCCAGGGCCTATGCAGTTGGCTAATTTTCAGCTGTGCTCAAAAGCAGGTGAAACCTTGGTTGCACCTGATTGAGCCAAAATATAATAGTGGGCAACTTGAAATTAAAAGGAACTTCATAATCTGGTAACACATTATACTATATCTGATTTAATATCTTCTCGACATCGATTCCTGCTATTTCCTGCGGTAAAATGCTGAATTTTAAAATAAGAGTTCGAAAGTAACACATACTTCCCTGTTTTTTGGTAAAATGATCAATAGAAAATGGGTATATTATGTACGATGGAAAACTACAACAAGTGTTCGGAGGGTAACACGCAAAATGAAAAATGAGGCAAAAAATATTTTGTACATACACTTACATGACTCCGAACGATTTGTGGTTTCGTCCGGTATGAATTTCCGTGAATTCGCGTACTCGCTTCAGCTCCCGCTATCCAACCTGTTGTTGTTAAAGCACAAATTTGAGGATGCTGAATTTAATATGAATACATTGCTTGAATATGTGAATCAGGAAAATGTAGTAAAGCTTTTGAGGGAAAATGTCCATGATTATGGAGATTTTTGCTGGATCGATTTTGAGGAAGAGAGCGGCATGGATGAATTGGATGGCAATGAGTTGGCAGAGCTCTTATATTTAGGGCATTGCAAAAACCATCTGCGGCCTCCTTTTTACCGAAAATTAAATAACGAATTTGTTTATTTGGCACAGGATGATAGCTGGTTCAACAAAATTTACTACCGTTCCCTTAGTAATTATTTTAAGCTGATGGGGCAATTAGTACCCCTTAAGATAGGGTCGCTTCGTGCGGAAAGAACCTGGCTGGGCATCAGGAAGCGGAGCGAGTACCCTCCTATTCCTGCTGAAATTTTTCAAAGGCTTGGCCGGTTGATGGCTGAAGGCATGGTCTTTTCTTTTCATGAAGTTCACCAATCAAGGAACCGGCTGGAAATTCCGGCTTGGATCGTCGGCGATTATTTGAATATGGATGACATGGCAGAAGGCTATAATCAAATAAAACATGAAAAGCCTCATGCGCTAATTGTTTTTCATCGTAAAACGAAAGAATGGTCCCTAACGATAGGCAATTGATTAAAAGGAATGGTGGGAGGTTGGCTCGGGAAGCAAGGGTCAGCCTCTTTTCGTACATTATTTTGGTCTGTTTTGGTGTAGTCCTTGCATTCAGATTCATATACATAAAGTACGGTTCAAGATGTCAGGCAGGATGTTTTAGGAAAAAGAACCAATAGAAAGAAATAGAAATTTTTTTCGTTTTCCGCGTAAAATGTTACAATAGGATGCGGGTATAGAAGCATTGGAGGGTAAATACATGAAAACGAAACTGGGCTTACTGTATGGCGGAAAATCTGCGGAGCATAATGTTTCCATGCAAACCGCGATGGCAGTCATTAAAGCGCTTGATTTAAATAAATTTGACATACATCCCATATACATAACGGAAAAAGGAGAATGGATACAGGGTCCACAACTTATGGGACCAGTCGAAAGTGTGAAAGAACTTTCCTTTTCAGGGGCGTCCTCCACAGCACCGCTTGCCTTTTCAGGGGCGGTTGAAAAAGGGGAAGAAAAAAGCAAGGGATTTGATGTGATATTTCCGCTGCTGCATGGGCCTAACGGGGAAGACGGGACTGTCCAGGGAATGCTTGAGCTTTTGAACCTACCTTACGTCGGAAATGGTGTTCTTGCCTCGAGCGCCGGGATGGATAAAGTAATCATGAAAAACATTTTTGCGCAGGCAGGCCTTTCCCAGGTCAAATACACATGGTTTATTCGTTCGGAATGGGAGAAGGATCGCGCGGCATCCTATAACAAAGTGGAGAATGAGCTTGGATATCCGTGTTTTGTAAAACCGGCTAATCTTGGATCGAGTGTGGGGATTAGCAAATGTACATCAAAGGACGAATTAGAGAAAGCTTTTGAAGAAGCATTCCAATACGATCGGAAAGTAATCGTGGAAGAGGGGATAGTTGCCCGGGAAGTGGAGATTGGTGTACTTGGCAACGATCACCCGGAATGTTCAGTAGCTGGTGAAATTATTCCTAAGAAAGATTTTTACGATTATAAAGCTAAATATGAGGACGGTAACACCGCCCTTGTCATTCCGGCGGAAATTACAGAAGATCAACACAATATGCTTAAAGATATGTCTGTTACGGCGTTTAAGGCTTTGGATTGCTCCGGCCTTGTTCGATCAGATTTTTTCCTTACCAGCGACGGAAAAGCGTATATCAATGAAGTGAATACAATGCCCGGTTTTACTCCATTCAGTATGTTCCCGCTGTTGTGGAAGCATACTGGCATAGAGTATCCGCAGCTCATTGAAAAATTGGTAAACCTGGCAATTGAACGGCATGAGGAAAAACAAAAGATAAAGCATACCTTTTAAGGGAATCTAGATTGATCAACCACTAAGGATAAGATGAAGCGGGAACCTGGAGGCTCCTGCTTCGTTTCTTTTATGGCTAGGAGGATGAAGATGATAACAAGAACCTTGGAGCAAATCCATAAAATGGCCGGAGGGATTAACGATATTTCGGCATATGAATCAGTGGAAATTCAGGGTGTGTCCATTGATTCTAGAAGCATAAGCAGCGGAAATTTATTTGTGCCGTTAAACGGTGAGCATGTGAATGGACATCAATACGTTGAAAAGGCTTTGCAAGAGGGGGCAGCGGCTTCATTATGGCAGGAGGATATAGAGAATCCGCCAGAGGGTTTTCCTTTGATTATCGTGAAGGATACGTTGGAGGCACTTCAGCAACTGGCCCGGGAATACCGGGGGCAGTTGACGTTAAGGGTTGTCGGGATAACTGGCAGCAATGGGAAAACAACGACAAAAGACATGGTTGCTTCGCTGCTTGCCACAACTTATAAAGTGCATAAAACAAGTGGAAATTACAACAATCATATCGGGTTGCCTTTGACCATTCTTTCAATGAGAGAAGATACAGAGGCTGCCGTTCTGGAAATGGGCATGAGCAGCCGGGGAGAAATAGAGTTTCTATCGAATATGGCCCGTCCGGATGTGGCCATTATCACGAATATCGGTGAATCCCATTTGTTGGACCTCGGATCCCGTGAAGAAATTGCAAATGCCAAGTTTGAGATTGTCTCTGGTTTAAGCGAGAGCGGAGCTCTAATCTATAATGGGGATGAACCCTTATTGAAAAACAAAATAAAAAATATCAGACAGACGCGCCGCGTCCTTTCTTTCGGACGCAACGATACGAATGATTTATATCCGCTCGCGATCCGGCAAGGACAAAACAGTACAGCGTTTACGTTAAACGCTGCTTCGGATGAATTTACAATTCCGGTGCTAGGAAATCACAATGTCCTAAACGCACTGGCAGCCATGCTTGCCGCAAAAGAACTTAATGTGGACGGCGCATCAATCCGCAAGGGCCTCGGCAGTTTTCAGTTAACCAACATGAGAATGGAACTCGTAGAAGGTTCACGCGGTGAAAAAATAATCAATGATGCTTATAATGCGAGCCCGACTTCCATGAAAGCAGCCATAGAGCTAATGGAAGGAATGACGGGATTCCGTAATAAATTCCTCGTTCTTGGAGATATGCTTGAATTAGGGCCTCAGGAATGGGACTTCCATGAGAAAATCGGTGAGTTGATTGATCCTGGCCATATCACAAAGGTGTTTACATTCGGTCAGTTAGGAAAGGCAATTGCCAAGGGTGCAGCGAAAAAATTCCCGTCTGGCCATGTGTTGGATTTTATGGATAAAGCAGAGTTAATTCACCAATTGAGGATGCATACATCTTTAAATGATTTAATACTAGTGAAGGCATCCCGGGGAATGAAACTGGAAGAAGTGGTGCATGCGTTACAGAAACAAAAGGATCCGATCGATGCGTAAAAATCGGTAGCCGTATACCCTGCAAAGGTTACATGTTAACGATTCTGCCTTTTTTAATTCATAATTTTGTAAAAATACCCAAAAATATCTCCTCATATTTAATATATACTTGTAACAGAAAATGGGTAGTAAGCCTCATTTTTTGAGAGGGGATTAAATATGAGTGGATGTCCGTTTCATTCTTTGGTTAAAAATCAAGAAGGGATCTTCAGGTTATTCAGAAAGCCTAATGACGGAGGGGAAAGTGAGGCCGTCATCGTCCCTTCTTCAAGCAACCGGGTCAATCCTGTCTTCCAAGAACTGCATGGAAGCAATGTCCTTCAGCTGCAATTAATAGGGCTGGAACAAAAGGATATTGAGAATTTGGCACAGATAAAGCCGATCATGGAAAGGAACGCAAAAACAATTGTTGATTCTTTCTATGTGAAGCTTCAGGAAATACCTCCTCTTATTACCATTATCAACGACCACTCCACATTGAACAGGCTTAAAGAAACATTGGCTGGTTATTTATTGGACATGGTATCAGGGGATATCGGCAATAATTATGTCACTCGAAGAAGAGTGGTGGGCAGCGTACACAATCGAATTGGGTTGTTTCCTGAATGGTATATTGCTGCATTTACACTTATTCAAACTGAGATGCTTCATGTGTTGACACGCGAATTAGACAGCTGGGAGGAAGTTACGGATGTTTTCGTTTCGTTTCAAAAGCTCAGCTCATTCGATATGCAAATTGCCATAGAGACGTATATACAATCCTATACTTCCTCCATGATGAAGCTAAATGAAATTGAAGATCTGCAATACAAGCTGAATGATTCTTCCTCAACACTTGCCGCCAGTGCAAAGCAGACAACCACGCACATCGCGGAAAAAGAAATTCAGTTAAATCGCATGCTGGGAGAAATAGCGGACATCCAGGCATCCTCCAGGGACATGATCCAGCATGTGGAAAAGGGCAAGCAACATGTTGCGGCTGCCCTGGAAAAAGTAGATCATGTAGTAGCGATGATAGAAACGACGAAAAACCTTACCAGTGAACTGAGTGAAAGTTCGGTCCAAATCAATCAGATTGTGAAGTCGATCAGGGGAATCTCGAATCAAACCAATATCCTCTCATTAAATGCAGCCATTGAAGCGGCAAGGGCCGGGGAGCATGGCAAGGGATTCTCCATCGTCGCTCAGGAGGTCAGGAAACTGGCCCATCAGACAGAATCTGCATTGGACCATATCCAGAGCCAGATATCCTCCGTTCAGGAGACAATCGATAAATTCGAGCAAAGATTCCAAACGATCGTTGCTGAGACAAGTGTTTTCAGGGAAGTTAACAGGGACGTGATCGGTATTTTAGAAGGATCAGTTGAAGGGATCAGAACAAGCGATGTAAGAATCAAAACTTTCGGCAAGGAAGTAGTGGATTTCCGAAGGACGTTTGAGGAAGTCACTGAAGCGTCATTCCAGATTGCTTCCATGGCAGAACAGCTAAGCAGATTAAATAGCCAACTCACCAGCAAATTCACAGGATAAACCTGGTTTTCGCAGATAGAAGGGGTATTCAAAACATGCTGCCGGAAGATAGCACTATGCCCTGGTGGCTAATTTATTGATTAAGACGGCCTGGATCCGATAGACTTTCGGGGAGCAGGCCTTTTTCCATTTGTTTTGGCTTTTTTTATTTAAAAGGATGAAATTCTTTAAAATGGCCATGTTAGAAAGGGCTGAAAAATTATCCTTTATTGCATTACAGTTTCTAAAATGGTAACATACACTAAGAGATTGCGTACTATACTTTAAACAGCGATTTTCTTGCTATCGGTAAAGTACCTCTCAAGGCTTTTTTCTCTTTTGAAAGAGATTCTCCCTGTCCTTTAAGTGCAAACAGGATCAGGGCACATTCAAACAAATAAAATAGGCCAAGCGTCTTGAATTTAAAAAAAGGCTGTATGCCACAGCACTTTTATTGCTAAAGGAAAGTTCAAATCATTGTGATCCAATGGTTTGATTCACAAAAATCTCTGCACTTGCAGCATTATGCCAAGGCATTTTGTGATTTTTTCCACCTTTTACTTCCTCACGCAACAAGGGCCTGTTTTGTGTATGAAGCTTGCTCTGTCAAGTTTATTTTATGCATTAACGGGGTTTGGACTTCCGCTGCATAGGGAAATATGGTGCAGCAGCCCTCACCTGAATTGACCGGTATTTCCGCGTATGCTACTTTTACATTTCCGTACTTTGAATTTGTTATCCGACTATATGTATGACCAAAGAATGGTTTTTTCAATCAATCATGACGGTTTTTTAACTGGAATGGTGTGGTTCATTATGTCCTTTGGTATACATAAACCGAGTTCATTTATATTTAAAAATGTAGTCATTCTTTTAGGTGATATTGAGAAAACTTTTTCATAAGAGATACAATTTATTTATAACAAAGGAGCACGAAAAAATTGACATTGTTTAGCGAATTAGGATTAGACAGAACGACGATGAAATCTATTGAAAAAATGGGATTTGAAGAGGCAACACCCATCCAGGCCCAAACGATTCCTTTAGGGCTTGAAGGGAAGGATTTAATTGGCCAGGCCCAGACAGGAACAGGGAAGACAGTGGCTTTTGGAATTCCGTTGATGGAAAAAATAGATTTGAAAAACGAAAACGTGCAGGGAATCATCATTGCTCCAACACGCGAGCTGGCCATTCAGGTTTCGGAAGAGCTTTTCAAGCTTGGATACGGAAAGCGCGCACGTGTACTGGCAGTATACGGAGGGCAGGATATTGACCGCCAGATCCGTGCATTGAAGAAAAAGCCGCATATTATTGTCGGTACTCCTGGACGGTTGTTAGACCATATTAAACGTAAAACACTTCGCCTTAATGGCGTTTCGACAGTGATTCTTGATGAAGCGGATGAAATGCTGAACATGGGCTTCATCGAGGATATAGAGTCTATCCTTTCTGAGGTGCCTGAAGAAAGGCAAACATTACTTTTCTCTGCCACCATGCCTGAACCTATCCGGAAAATTGCTGAACGCTTCATGAAAGAACCAACGATCGTACGTGTGAAGGCGAAAGAAATGACCGTAGCTAATATCGACCAATATTATATCGAATTAAGAGAAGGCGAGAAATTTGAAGCACTGGCACGTCTTCTTGATATCCAGACACCTGAACTAGCCATCGTGTTTGGGCGTACAAAACGCCGTGTTGATGAGCTTTCAACCGCTTTGAATGTCCGCGGCTATATGGCTGAAGGGATTCACGGCGATTTGAGCCAGGCAAAGCGTTTATCTGTATTGAAGAAATTCAAGGAAGGCGCCATCGATGTGCTGGTTGCTACGGATGTGGCCGCCCGGGGACTTGATATTTCCGGTGTAACCCATGTATATAATTTTGACATTCCTCAGGATCCTGAAAGCTACGTCCACCGTATCGGCCGTACAGGCAGAGCAGGAAAACATGGTGTCGCCATTACGTTTGTAAACCCTAGGGAAAGAGGTCAACTTCAAGCTGTGGAGCGTACCACCAAGAAACAGATGGAGCGGATGAAGACTCCAACACTGACTGAAGCTTTGGAAGGACAGCAAAAGGCAGTAACAGAAAAAATCCTCGGTTCTGTGGAAAATGAAGATCTTTCTCTTTATATATCCCAGGCTGAAGAGCTTCTCCAAAAGCACGATGCTGCCGAATTGGTAGCTGCTGCCCTTAAACAATTGACCAAGGAGCCGGATTCAACTCCTGTCAAGCTAACAGAAGAAGCTCCTATGCCAATGAGACGAGACCGCAACAGATCCGGCTCCGGATCTGGCAATAGGTCACGCAATGGCCGGGGACCATCATCCGGACGCAAGGATTATGGTAACAAGCGCGGCAACAACAACCGCAAATTCGGCGGCAGCCGCGGTTCAAGCCAAAGAAGAGAAACAATGAACAAATAAAACGTCCACAAGGAGAGCTTCAGCGATGAAGCTCTCCTTTAATATTTTATTGGGGGTCAGTCCCCCGGTCAATTAACGCTCTAAAGCATTGGGGGACTGACCCCCAATGCATTAACACTGTAAAGTGCCACTGGTCCGCGTAACTAGTGAGTGCATCGTTTGTGGAAAATATAGTATACTTTTTACGGATTCTTAATAAATGGCAGTTAGAGAGAGGAGACCGTTTTTTGGCACCTCAAAAGTTCATTTCAGAAAAAGCGTTAAAGGTCTGGCGCTTGACAGGCTTGTTTGTTTCACTTATTAGTTGGGCGGTTTCTGCTGGAACGATTTTTCTCATCGTGTTTTTTGATTGGCCGCGTTGGATTATCGCGGGAATCATTTTGCTGGCTTTGGTTTTTACTTATGCGGATATTTATTTGGTTCCCCTTATCAGGTGGAAAAGATGGAGGTATGATGTACGGGAATCGGAGATTGAAATTCAGAGCGGGCTTTTTGTCATAAGAAGGACCCTGGTTCCGATGGTCCGCGTCCAACATGTGGATACCAGGCAAGGGCCGTTGTTAAGAAAATATGGACTGGCTTCCGTTCAAATTTCCACTGCAGCAACCATCCATGAAATCCCCGCACTTGATTTATATGAAGCGGATAAACTTCGTCGCTACATTTCAGCCATGGCAAGCGTGGTGGAAGAAGATGTCTAGACCAAAGAGGCTTCACCCGGTAGCGGCAGTCTCCACTGGCTTAAGAATGTTAAAAGAAGCTTTTTTTCCTTTAGTAATACTCCTCGTTTTCGGCGGAGGTGAATCCGGGTCATGGGCATTGTTCGAGTTGATCGCTGTCCCTGTTATCATCCTCCTTTTAATTGGATATGGGATCCTCGATTGGTTTCGATTCACATACTGGATTGAGGAGGGGGAGTTACGGATCGAGTCCGGCATTTTTATCAGGAAAAAACGCTATATCCGGTTTGAAAGAATACATAGCCTGGATACATCGGAAGGGATCCCGCAGCGTTTATTCGGTCTCGTAAAGATGAAGGTCGAAACTGCCGGATCCAGCGGGGAACAAGCTGAGGCCACCTTGACTGCCATCACAAAAAATGAAGCAGGACATATCACCGAGATTTTCAATGACGTGAAAAGAGGTGGAAAGGTTCCTTCAGCCATTCGTTTTGAAACGGACAGGCTGCAAAACTTCCAAGAGGAGAAGGTAGAGAAGGATCGGAGAGTATTTCAGCAGTCCTTCAAGGAACTGTTTATCATGGCCTTGACATCCGGAGGCGTCGGAGTAGTCTTTTCCGGAGGGTTGGCACTCTTCGGGCAATTTGAAGAGCTTATTCCTTACAATCGGTTATTTGTTGGGGTAGAACAATTTATAAATGGCAGCTTCGTGTTTATTTCAATCATCGTTGTGTTCGTGTTATTATTTGCCTATTTGGCAGCTACAGCTGGAATCCTTCTAAAATATGCATACTTTACGGTCACGAAAAGTGAGGGAAAAATCATTATTTCCAGAGGCTTGTTTGAAAAAAGGCAATTGACGATCCCGCTTGAAAAAATCCAGGCACTAAGGATCACAGAAAATATAATCAGGCAGTCTCTTGGCTATGCAAGCGTTTATGTGGAATATGCCGGCGGCTCCATCCTTGACAAGGAAAGCTCCCAAATCATGCTCTTTCCATTGATCAAAAAAGAACAAATCCAGGTTCTGACTGAACAATTCATTCCCGAATATAAGATAGATGTGGAGATCAACCCTGTCCCGCCGCGATCTTTCAGGAGATATTTATTTAGGGTATCGATAATCATGATCCCAATAACGGCAGTATTCTCTTTTTTCTTCAGGCCAGTGGGTTTTCTCTCAATCTTGCTTTTGCCGATTGGCGCTATATGGGCTTATTTATGTTATAGGGCAGCAGGTTGGAATATTTCTGGTAATCAGCTGCAGTTACGATCAAGAGTCTTATCCAAACAAACCATGATTTTTCAAAAGAAAAAGATTCAAGCGGTTTATAGCGAGGTCAGTCCATTCCAAAAAAGAACAAGGCTGGCATCCATTTCAGCAACTGTAACATCAGGCGCCGGACCAAGAACCGGCAAGGTCATTGATCTGGAAGCAGCGGATTCAGAACGGATCACTGACTGGTTTGCTTAAGAAGGAGTAGGAATTTACCTATGCCCTTTTATGCTGTTTGTGAATAATGGGGCCAATGCGATACCAGCGGCGAAACCCCCCAGGTGTCCGGTCACATTAACATCGGGCTGGATAAAAGTCATAATAACCGCGAGGGCTGTCAGGCCATAAATGGTTGTAGCGTGCTGTCTTGCCACACCATCTTTAACAATTAATGCCAGCCATAGATAGTACCCTAATACACCAAAAATTGCGCCGCTTGAACCAACATGCACATATGACATCGGGTGTAGCAAAAAGGTAGCAATATTGGCGGCCGCGCCCGCGGCAAGAAAGAAAACACAAAATCTAAGATGTCCAAGGATCATTTCCAAATATGGGGCGAGGATCACGATAGAAAAGCAGTTGAATAACAAATGGCTGAATGAAACGTGAAGGAATAAGGGACTCAAAAGTCTCCACCATTCCCCGGCAGCAATATAACGATTGAAACCCGACAGCCACTTAAGAATGGTATATTCCGGAAAAATCGGCAGTGATGTAAGAAAGAACATAAGGATATTAATCAAAAGCAGGATGGAAACAGCCGGATATAGTCTGATGAATTGTGGAACGCTTTCCGTTCTCATAAACATCGATCAGTCACCCTTTTTTCGTACGTAATTATTAGCAAAAGCCACATCTTCCATAATCTGTACATGATTTATATATGCAATGGATCAGCCAAATAGAAGGAGGGCAGCCATGATAAAAGGAATCGGATTGGATATTATAGAAATTCCCCGCATACGCGCTATACTGGACCGGCAGCCGAGATTTGCGGAAAGAATTTTAACGGAACTTGAAAGAGAAGCTTACTCAGGTCTATCAGGTTCTAGACAAACGGAATTTTTTGCAGGGCGTTTTGCGGCAAAAGAAGCATTCGCAAAAGCTATGGGCACTGGTATTGGAGAAAGCTTGTCTTTTTTGGATATCACCATTACAACAGACCAACATGGAAGGCCTTATATCCAAAAGCCTTTTTCTAAAGGCGTGCATCTGTCCATCACGCATAGCAGGGAGTATGCAGCGGCGCAGGTGGTTATTGAGGAAGTTGATTAGGCAGGGGTTTATTACATGATACAGGCGGCATACGGGCTGCCTGTTTTTTCATATGTAGCAGAAAGGATACAATAAACGTTCTTTCTGGATAAATCACAATACGACTAGGTGCGCCCCGTCCTTATATCTCCTATGAGACCTACATTTAAGCCTCGGCTACGCCTCTGTCTCTCACTTTAAAGCGTCCGCGCCGTTCAGCTAGTTTTCTTAGACCCGTGCATTTCTTTGAGGCAGCCTTCTATTTTAGCCTGGCCCTTTTTGACATATTGAAACAGGTTGTCTCATATACTCTTATTGCTATAGGGAGACAAGGTCCGGTACTGACATGTTTGAGTGTGAAAGGCTCTTCGAAAGGCCAATTTGCAAAGGCCCGTTTTGGGACATTTTTTTCACTTAACGGGGCGTTTGCAGATGTAGCGGAAATAGAAAAAACGCATGGGTTTCATGGAGCCGGATATGTCTTGACTCTGCCTTTTCCTCTCCCTTTTTATGTTTAAAAACCAAAAGGGGTTGAAAAAATGAAGAAGTTGCTGGTGCTTTTTACAGGGATCTTGCTGGTTTTTGCCCTATCAGCTTGCGGCCAAAAAACGCAGGAGGATGTAGTGAGCGACCTGGATGAGAAGCTTGAAGAAATGAAAGGTTATAAAGCAAATGCCACAATGACACTGAAGATGGGAACCGATCCGCAAAGTTATAATGTGGAAATTTGGCACAAGAATCCTTCTTTTTACAGGGTGAATCTCAAGAACTCCGAAAAGGACCAAAGCCAAATGATCCTGCGAAACAAGGAAGGAGTTTATGTACTGACGCCGGCGTTGAACAAAAGCTTTAAATTCCAAAGCGAGTGGCCAAAAAACAGCAGCCAGGCTTATTTATATGAATCGCTGGTTAAAGACATCATGGAGGATAAAAATGCAACCTTCAAGTCGACAGATAAGCACTTTATTTTTGAAACAAAAACACGCTATCAAAATCATAAAATGCTCCCTTTCCAAGAGATAACGCTGAATAAAAAGGATCTCTCTCCGGTCAGCGTCAAAGTCATGGATTCTGACCACAATGCTTTGGTGACGGTTAAGTTTTCATCTGTGCAATTTAATACGACATTTGATAAGGACGCATTTGATATGAAAAAAAATATGACCGGAGCCCAGTTGGAAGTGCCAGTAATGGGGGAAGGGAAGGATGGAAGCTTCGCTGTTAAGTATCCGACAGTTAAAATGGATGGTGTCAGCTTAACCGAAGAGAAAGATGTGACGATAGAAGATGGTAAACGAGTTGTCCTCACATATGAAGGGCAAAAGAACTTTACGTTAATTCAGGAAAAAGCCGAAGTCGTCCAAACATCTCTTGTATCGAAAAATATTAACGGGGAACCGGTAGACCTTGGATTTACGGTTGGGGCACTGACAGGGAATTCGGTTACCTGGACCTACGCGGGAGTAGATTACATGCTTGCTTCCAAGGATCTGAGCCCTGAGGAAATGGTGAGGATTGCCCGGTCTGTCCAAGGAACAGCTGTGAAGGAATAATAGCGAAAATCTAGAAAAAGTTCCGGTCTCTATTCTGCAAATATGCGCGGCCACACGTTGCCATATATGCAGAATAGAGCCGGATTTTTTGATGTAAAAACGCAAGCGCCTTTATAGGAACATCGACTAACCAGTGCCACGTCCGGCAGAAAACTTGTGACCACATCCTCGGAAAAGCTACTTTCCTTGTGCAATGCTCCCATAACTTACCTTGTCCTGTGGAAGTCTCGGGTGCCACATTGTGACGTTCCTTTCAATCATGAAAAGAATTGACTATAATAAGGTGAAACTTTGCATCTGGCAAAAAAGATGAAGTATATAAGTAATAGAGGGAAGGGTAATAGGATGGATGCTGGGAAACACTACAGGGATACGTGGGCAGAAATCGATTTAGATCACATTTACGCAAATGTAGCCAATATGAGAAAACATCTTCCTCCTGCAATGAAAATATTTGCGGTTGTAAAGGCGAATGGGTATGGCCATGGGGACTTCGAAACGGCCAGTACCGCTATAAGTGCAGGTGCGGATTTTTTGGCGGTAGCTTTCCTAGATGAAGCATTGGCTTTAAGAAAAAAAGGAATAGAAGTGCCGATCCTTGTACTTGGGGCTTCAAATCCGGAAACGGCAGCGATAGCCGCGGAGAATAACATTGCTTTGACTGTGTTCCAAAAAGAATGGATACAAAGCGCAGCCCATTCACTTTCCGCGGATTCCCGGCTCAAAGTGCATGTGAAATGTGACACCGGCATGGGTCGATTGGGAATCCGCTCAAAAGAAGAGCTGTCCACTCTCGAAGTTATGCTCAGGGAAGAGGATAAATTTGTTTTCCAAGGAATCTATACACACTATGCCACCGCAGACGAAACAGATACTAGCTACTATTTGCAACAGCAGTCGGTTTTTAAGGAAATGCTTTCCTGTTTGAAAGAACGCCCGCCGCTTATCCATGCTTCAAACAGCGCTGCATCCCTGCGCTTTGAAGAAAATGAATGTAACGCCGTGAGAATGGGGATAACCATGTACGGTTTAATTCCATCGGCAGAAATGAAAGGCAGCTTGCCTTTTCCGTTGAAGCAGGCTATGTCCCTTAAAACGAAAATCGTACATGTGAAACAGATTGAAAAAGGACAAAGCGTAAGCTACGGAGCGACTTATACTGCTAAACAAGCAGAATGGATTGCGACTTTGCCGATTGGCTATGCCGACGGCTGGATCAGGAGGCTTCAGGGGCAGGAAGTGCTCGTTAATGGTGAGAGGGTGCCGATTGTCGGAAGGATTTGCATGGATCAATGCATGATTAGGCTTAAAGAAAAACTTCCTGTCGGATCGGAGATCACCTTAATAGGAGAGAATAAAGGGGCTTTTATTTCAATCGATGAAATCGCCGAAAAGCTTGGCACAATTAATTATGAAGTGCCATGCCTGATCGCTGCCCGGGTACCGCGGGTATATGTAACAGACGGACGGGTGATTAAAGTAGTAAACTCCCTGCTGGAGTAAATAAGTGGGCAATAAGGATAAAAGTGAATAAGAAAAATACTTTTTTGCTGATAATAGTATAGAGTTTGGAATATACTCTTTGCAGACAGACATTTTAATGGTAATATGGAAAAGGATATATATTTAGGTGTGTAGTGATGGTGGAGGTGTATGTTTGTGTCTGAATCCAGCGCAACAAGAGAGATATTAATTCGATTACCTCAAAATTTTTTATCCGAATTAGATGGATATGTTAGAGAAGAAAATGTAAATCGCAGCGAGTTCATTTACCGTGCCACTAAGCTATATCTTCGCGAACGTAAAAAAAGAGAATTTCGCGAGTCAATGAAACGTGGTTATATTGAAATGGCAGCCATTAATTTAACAATTGCATCAGAAGCATTTTTGGCAGAATATGAGGCTGAACATTGCGTTGAACGATTAGTTAGCGGAGGATGAACCGTTGATTGTCGTTAAGCGTGGTGACGTCTACTTCGCAGACCTGTCCCCGGTCGTGGGCTCAGAACAAGGTGGAACCCGTCCGGTGCTGATCATTCAAAATGATATCGGGAACCGTTTTAGTCCGACTGTGATCGTGGCAGCCATTACAGCGCAAATTCAGAAAGCCAAACTGCCTACGCATGTCGAGATTAATGCTAAAAAGTATGGATTTGAACGTGACTCAGTGATACTTTTAGAACAAATACGGACGATTGACAAGCAGCGTTTGACCGATAAAATCACTCATCTTGATGAGACGATGATGCAAAAGGTCCATGAAGCACTGCAAATCAGCCTGGGGCTGGTAGAGTTTTAAAGATGACAAAAGGCTCCGGTTTGAAATGCCTTTTTATGATAGTTCTATTGTCCTTTTAACAGATAATAATTTTTGCATAAAGCGGTTCCGAAACTAAGTCGGGGCCGTTTTTTATTTATCCCCTGCACGGAGGGGAGCAGGTGGAGCAGAATTCCTATATGTACGTTTTCATAAAAAGGCGGAGGTTTTGGCAGGGGAAACTATTTCATTTGACGAATAAAACTTCAAAACATTATAGTGAAAGCGTGGGGAAGCTGACGATTTATTAATCTTTTCCAATTACTTTTTTTGATGCCACATAGCGTAGTGATAATTTTTTCGGTTGGGTGTAAATGGAGATGCTCCGCTGGCTAGCCATAGAGGGCTTCTTTAAGCCGCCGGGTTTTTCTTTTATATAGGCAATAAAAGGGGTATTGAATAGAAAGGATCCATTGTGAGCTGAAATGGGACGGAGAAACGATATAATAAGCACAGGAATTATGGCAGCCAATAACGTAAATTCTATAATATAAACAGACGATATGCCAGTGTGCCTGAATGGGAGGAACTTATGAATCAGTTGGTTTACGGTTTTATTATCAAAAACCAGGACTACATCCTAGATGAGTGGATGAAGCGAATGAAAGAAAAAGCCGATGAACGGCTTATTAAAGTCGTATCGGATCAGATGTTTACACGGACAAGCCGAGAGTTTATCGATATGGTTATTAGTAATATCCAAAACAATAATGATGAATTTAAGTATAAGCTTTCGGAATTTGCCGAAAAGGTGGTCCGGCTTGGCTGGCCCCTTACGTTTGTAAATGAGGGACTCCGTGAATTCAATCTGATTGTATTCGAAGCCATGCAGGAAAACGGTGTTGTTACCCCGGACAACCAAATGGAAATCATATATGATTTTGACAGATGGTCAACGCCTATGAATAACGAAATTGTGCATATGTACTCCCAAACCTGGGAGAAGACGGTATCATTGCAAAAGATTGCGCTGCAGGAATTGTCCGCACCGCTAATTCCTGTGCTTGAGGGGATTACGGTCATGCCGCTAGTCGGGACCATCGATACGGAACGGGCGAAGCAGATTATGGAGAATTTGCTTAATGGCGTTGTAAAACACCGTTCAGAGGTTGTTTTGATCGACATTACCGGGGTGCCCGTGGTGGATACGATGGTGGCGCACCATATTATACAAGCTGCCGAAGCTGTACGGCTGGTAGGGGCAAAGTGCATGCTTTGCGGCATCCGCCCTGAAATTGCTCAGACCATCGTAAATTTAGGGATTAATTTGAATGAAATCATAACAAAAAATTCATTGAAAAATGGTGTGGAAGCTGCATTGGAGCTGACTAGCCGAAAAATAATCGAGGTGGAAGAATGAACATGCGAATCCCTATTTTAAAGCTGTATGATTGTCTTTTAGTATCGATACAATGGGAACTTGATGATGCCACTGCCCTTCAGTTCCAGGAAGATTTATTGCAAAAAATCCACGAAACCAGCGCCAATGGAGTTGTAATTGATATTACCTCCATTGATTTTATAGATTCCTTCATTGCTAAAGTTTTAGGTGATGTTTTCAGCATGTCTAAACTTATGGGGGCTAAAGTTGTAATTACAGGAATCCAGCCAGCTGTCGCGATTACATTGATCGAACTAGGCATAAGCCTGGATGATGTCATGACAGCATTAGACCTTGAGAAAGGCCTGGAGAAATTACAACAGGAATTGGGGGAGTAGTTATGGAGTTCCAATCCTGCGTGAAAATTATTAATGAATGGGACATCGTAGCTGCTCGACAGCTTGGGAGAAATGTTGCCAAAGAGCTGGGATTTGGCACCGTCGACCAGGCAAGGATTACCACAGCTATCAGTGAACTCGCAAGAAACATATATTTATATGCCGGTCAAGGCACTGTATGTATAGATAAGGTTTTTGAAGAGGGTAAGTCAGGCTTGAAAATTATCGCCGTTGATGAAGGGCCTGGAATCCAGGACATATGAAAAGTCATGGAAGATGGATATACAACTTCCGGAGGATTAGGGGCCGGCCTTCCTGGTGTGAAAAGGTTGACGGATGAATTCGAAATAGATTCTGTGCCGGGCGAAGGCACGAAGATATCCGCAACGAAATGGCTCCGTTAGGGGGGAGATAGAATGGATATAAGAGAGAACATGGAAGAAAAGTACCGTGAAGCTCTCTCGACGTATTTGAAAGACCAGACGGAGCAAGCGTTATATCAAGGACAAAAACTTAGCCGAAAAACAATCGAATATAAAGTTTCTCCAGAAGAAATCATCAGCCTCCATAAAAGCATCTTATTGGAAATTTTTCCGGATACGCCCATGAAGGTACTCCATTCATTGGATTTTTTGTTGGAAGTAATGATGGGATACGGTATCGCTTACCGGGAACACCAGAGTTTGCGGCACCAGCAGCAAGAGCTTAAATCCGAAATAGAGATCGCTGCCAATGTTCAGCATACCCTGCTGGAAACGGACATTCCAGACGTTGAAGGGATGGAAATCGGCGTGATTAGCGTACCCGCAAGACAAATGAATGGCGACTATTACCATTTTGTACAGGATGAAAGCAAATCAATAGGAGTTGGCATTGCGGATGTTATCGGGAAAGGCATCCCTGCAGCCCTGTGCATGTCCATGATCAAATATGCAATGGACAGCCTGCCAGAACACCGGCATGCCCCAAGCCTCGTTTTGGAAAGCCTGAATCGAGTTGTTGAGCACAATGTTGATCCAAGTATGTTCATCACAATGTTTTATGGCCTTTATGATCCTTATAACCACATTTTTTCTTATGCATCTGCGGGGCATGAACCGGGCTTTTATTACGAGGCAGCGACCGGTCAATTTATAGATTTGGATGCCAAGGGGCTTTTGTTGGGGGTCGATAAGAAAACGAAATACCAACAGTATGAGAAACAGGTGGAAACCGGGGATATGATTATCCTTCTATCAGACGGTGTGACTGAATGCCGCACAAGTGAAGGATTCATTGAACGGGAAACATTAGTCGAATATATCCAAAAGAATATCCACTTAAATGCCCAGGAAATTGTGAATAATATTTATAAGCAGCTTGAAAAACTCCAACATTTCCAATTGCGGGATGATTTTACATTAATCATTTTAAAAAGAAACGTTTGATGATTAAATTATCGGGTAAATATTATTGGAATTGAGTTTAAAAAGGGTGGGTCAAAAAGATGAACATTACGATAGATGTGCAAGATACAGAATCAAAAGTAGAAGTGCAGGTAAAAGGAGAAATTGACGCATACACGGCACCGAAGCTGAGAGAAACATTGTTTCCTCTATCTGAACAGGAGAACGTCACCATGGTTGTCAATCTTACTGATGTCTCCTATATGGACAGTACGGGTCTTGGTGTGTTTGTTGGCTTGTTCAAAAGTGTGCGTGCCCATAATGGGCAATTCAGGCTTGAGGGTTTATCAGAACGTCTGCGCCGCTTATTCGACATAACCGGCCTTGCAGATATAATTGAGATAAAAAGTGGTACAGAGGGTGGGTTAGAATGAATCAACCATACGATTACATCGAAAAGAAGATACCTGCAAAGCCTGATTTCATCGGAGTCATACGTTTAACACTTTCCGGTATTGCAAGCCGTATGGGCTTTTCATACGATGAAATAGAAGATTTGAAAATAGCCACAAGCGAGGCGTGCACAAATGCTGTGCAGCACGCCTATCGAGAAGGTGAAAAGGGTGAAGTGAAAATAAGCTTTGGATTGTTCAATGACCGGTTGGAGGTCATGGTGTCCGATAGCGGGAAAAGTTGCGATTTTGACCAAGTGAGACAAGGGTTGGGACCTTATGAAAATGGGCAAAATGTGGAATTTCTTAGAGAAGGAGGCTTAGGCCTTTACCTCATCGAGACCCTGATGGATGAAGTGAAAATTCACCAGCATGAAGGGGTTACCGTGTTTATGACTAAGTTTTTAGAAGGAGAGCAGGTGGAGATGGATGCAAAAACACTCTCAACCTAATCAAGCGACGAAAGAACAAGTAAACGAATGGATCAAAGCTTACCAGCTCCATCAAGATGAGGGTGCCCAAAATGAATTAGTCCTCCATTATCAAAGCTTAGTCGAAACCATTTCAAGGAAATACTCAAAGGGTAAATCGTATCAGGAAGATATTGTCCAGGTAGGGATGATTGGCCTTCTGGGCGCAATCCGAAGATATGATGAATCGTTTGGAAAAAGCTTTGAAGCTTTTGCAGTCCCTACGATTATCGGGGAAATTAAAAGGTTTTTGAGGGATAAGACATGGAGCGTCCATGTGCCGAGAAGAATTAAGGAACTAGGCCCGAAAATTAAAGCAACTGTTGAGGAACTGACGACGACCCTTCACCGTTCGCCAAAAATCGAGGAAATCGCACGCCATTTAGAGGTGGCGGAAGAGGAGGTTTTGGAAGCAATGGAAATGGGCAAAAGCTACCAGGCTTTATCTGTCGACCATTCCATTGAAGCCGATTCTGACGGTGGCACCGTCACACTGCTTGATATATTTGGCAATGTAGACGAGGGATTTGAAAAGGTGAATCAGCGGCTAGTATTAGAAAAAGTCTTGCATGTTTTGAGTGATCGCGAGAAGAGAATTATCCATTATACGTACCTTGAGAACTTAAGCCAAAAAGAAGCCGGCGAGCGTCTGGGGATATCCCAAATGCATGTATCACGCTTACAGAGAAGGGCGATAAAGAAACTCCAGGAAGCAATCAACGCAGAAAACAGTTCGGAGTTTGTTCAATGAACGACCAAATATTGAGAGATGAAGAACTTGAGGTCATTGCCTCTCAATCTTCAAAAAATGAAATGCCATATTGCGGCGACGATTATTTCATCATGAATACGAAGGAATATTTCCTTTGTGTACTGGCTGACGGGCTGGGCAGCGGTAAATTCGCCTACGAATCCTCTTCAGCGGTTACCGAGGCCGTGAAAACCCATCATGAAAATGGGGTGCAAACCTTGATGTCCCTTGGCAATGAAGCCTTGGTCAATAAAAGGGGAGCTGCTGTGTCCGTCCTGAAAATTTATTATGATACGAAGGAATTCGTATACAGTTCGGTGGGAAACATCCGATTCTTTTTGTATAATCCAGATTCGGACAAGCTGGTTTACCCCTTGCCTGTGACCGGATATTTGTCTGGAAGGGCCCAAAAATACCATACACAACGATTTAAATATGAGCCTTACGCTAAATTTATTCTTCATTCAGATGGACTACAGCTTAAAGGAGCAAAATCCATATTAAAAACGTATTCATCCCTTGAACATAGTTCAAGGATGATATTGCAAAACAATCCCATTCACTCAGATGATACAACGTTAATCTTAGGAAGCTTACTTTCATGATCAGTAGAAAGTAAGCTTTTTTCTTGCCAAAAACGAAAGTGTGAAGCTTGAATAGAGCACAACAAACTAATTGTGCATCCTTATGTCTCACCTTGGAAAACCCGCATCCTTTGGGCCTGGGCTGCGTCTCTGCCTTGGCGTTTTCCAGGCTAAACAAATGAAGTTTTCTATAAACCGCACAAGATTACATGTATTCGCTTCCTGGTGCCTGTTTTGGTAGACTGGATACATAATAAAATTGCTTGGAGGAAGTACATTGTCAGCGGTAAAAGAAAAAATTCAATCACTTATAAATGTAGTGGCGCATGAATTATCATTTAAAAGAAGCCAGGTTCAGAATGTTATAAATCTGCTGCAGGATGGGAGTACGGTTCCCTTTATTGCGCGTTACCGCAAAGAGTTGACAGGATCCCTAGATGAGGTGCAAATCCGTTCCATCATGGATAGGTGGAATTATCTTGAGAGCCTTGGCAACCGGAAGGAAGAAGTAATCCGGCTTATTGAAGAGCAAGGCAAACTTACCGTGGATCTTAGAAACAAGATTGAAGAGGCAGAAAAATTGCAGGAAATAGAGGATTTATACCGTCCTTATAAACAAAAAAGAAGAACGAAGGCAACTGTCGCCAAGGAAAAAGGCCTTGAACCATTAGCAGACTGGATCATGAGTTTCCCTGTGAATGGCAATCTCGAACAACGGGCAAAGGAATTTATATCGGAAGAAAAAGAAGTGTCTTCTGCTCTTGACGCCATTTCCGGAGCGAAGGATATCATCGCTGAACAGATCTCTGATGAAGCGGAACTTCGGAAGTGGATCAGGGCTGAAATATCGAAAAAAGGCCAAATTACAACCCATGTAAAGAACCAGGAAAAAGACGAGAAAAAGATTTTTGAAATGTATTATGAGTATGAGGAACCGGTGCAGAAGATTGTTCCCCACCGCATTTTGGCCCTGAACCGCGGGGAAAAGGAAGATGTACTCAGGGTTTCGATAGTGCCAAACACGGAAACGATTCTAAATTACCTGAAAAAAAAGCTGGTCAAAAATTCAGCGTCTATTACTGCAGGGGCTGTAAAGGAAGCTATAGAAGACGGCTTTAAACGGTTGATCCTGCCTTCGGTTGAAAGGGAAATCCGAAAGGAGCTGACCGAAAAAGCGGAGGACCAGGCAATCCATATTTTTTCCGAGAACTTAAGGAATTTGCTGCTGCAGCCCCCATTAAAGGGCAAGGTAGTGCTGGCGGTAGACCCTGCTTACCGGACAGGCTGCAAGCTCGCTGTCGTTGATGAAACAGGAAAGGTGCTGAACATCAGCGTGATTTATCCGCATCCGCCTGTTTCCAAAAAAGAACCTGCCCGTGAAAAAGTGATTTCATTGCTTCAAGAATATGAAGTCGAAGTCGTCGCAATCGGCAACGGCACAGCATCCCGCGAGACAGAACAATTTGTGGCTGAAGTCTTACAGGATTTACAGGCAACTATCTTTTATATCATTGTCAATGAGGCTGGCGCGAGCGTATATTCTGCTTCTGATATTGCCCGTGAAGAATTCCCGGATCTGCAAGTGGAGGAAAGAAGTGCCGTATCTATTGGAAGGAGGCTTCAGGATCCATTGGCGGAGCTTGTCAAAATTGATCCGAAATCTGTTGGAGTCGGCCAATACCAGCATGATGTCTCACAAAAGAAATTATCTGAATCCCTTACGTTTGTTGTAGAAACAGCAGTAAATCAGGTGGGGGTCAACGTTAACACGGCATCCGTATCCCTGCTTCAGTATGTATCCGGATTATCCAAATCCGTTGCACAGAATGTCATTAAAAAGCGTGAGGAAGAAGGAAGATTCAATAGCCGTAAACAGTTAAAAGGCATTCCGCGGCTCGGTGCGAAGACATATGAACAATGTATAGGTTTCCTGCGCATCCTGGATGGGGAGGAACCATTAGACCAAACATCGATACATCCCGAAAATTATGCAGCCGTATACAAGCTGTTGAAAAAGGTGGGCCATACATCCAGTGATCTCGGCACTGAATCTCTGAATAAAGAGCTAAAGAATATAGATCTGGAAGAAGCTTCGGCTGAACTTGGCGTTGGGGAGATTACCTTGAAGGATATCATTGATGCTTTGATGAAACCGGGAAGGGATCTGCGTGATGAGCTTCCAAAGCCATTATTGAAGCAAGATGTTTTGAAAATGGAAGACCTGAAGTCGGGTATGGAGCTTCAAGGAACTGTAAGAAATGTTGTCGACTTTGGGGTTTTCGTAGACGTAGGCGTAAAGCAGGACGGGCTGGTCCATATTTCAAAGCTTAGCAACAGGTTTGTAAAGCACCCTCTCGATGTTGTCTCGGTTGGCGATGTTGTCACGGTTTGGGTAGAACAACTGGATATCCAAAAACAAAGGCTGTCGTTAACCATGCTGCCTCCTGAAAAACAAATATAATCTGAAAAACACCCTTCGGCGGCCTGCTGTGTAAGGAGGGTGTTTTTTGTGCCATTTCCCCTATAAATCAATTTAACTGCTCTTTTTTAAATAAAAAAACCAGCATTGGTTCAACATTTTAACCTGGTAGCGGTCTTTCTCCAAAAAGGCTCTCATCATTTGATTCTGAAACCATTTAGGCATGTGTACCTCCTGTCATTCCCTAAGTTTATCTTATTTGTATGTTATAATGGATTGTCATGTGCATAAAAGGAGGCGATTATCATAGATAATTCAGAGCTTCAACTATTGGTTGAAGAAGTATCCTTGAAGTATTTCCGGAAAACATTTAACCACAATGCCACTTTTAATCCTCGCCTTCGAACAACAGGAGGCAGGTACTTGCTTCGTACCCATGATATCGAAATAAATAAAAAATATTTTGATGAACGTGGAATGGAAGAACTCATTGGCATCATTAAACATGAGCTTTGCCATTACCATCTCCACTTGGAAAAGCGAGGCTACCAACACAGGGATGCTGACTTCCGGCAATTATTGAAGTTAGTGGGCGGACCGAGATTCTGCACACCTCTCGAAGAGTCAGCTAAGAATAAAAGCAAAAAGCTGTGCCGTTACCAATGCAAAAAATGCGGCCATTTGTATACCAGAAAAAAAAGGATCAATACAGACAGGTATGTCTGCGGTAAATGTAAAGGGAAGTTAATTCTCTTACAAGAAGTCCTGATAAAATAACGCTTTTCCCTTTTGCAAGGTGGTTTCCTGGTTGGTTTTTTTAAACGTAAAAAATGAAAAAAGACCCTTGACTTTCGTTTGTCACCTACGTATAATCATAAGAGTCGACAAAACAACAACAAAGCATTTATACAGTGATGCCAAGTGTTTGCAGACATAAAGTAAATTAGCCAGATTGAATCATTAAACCAGATAAGATTATTCCGCAGTAGCTCAGTGGTAGAGCATTCGGCTGTTAACCGAACGGTCGTAGGTTCGAGTCCTACCTGCGGAGCCATTTTTTGGGGAAGTACTCAAGAGGCTGAAGAGGCGCCCCTGCTAAGGGTGTAGGTCGCGTAAGCGGCGCGAGGGTTCAAATCCCTCCTTCTCCGCCAGTTGCTAATTTGTTATTTTTCTTAAGGCCCCTTGGTCAAGCGGTTAAGACACCGCCCTTTCACGGCGGTAACACGGGTTCGAATCCCGTAGGGGTCACCATTTTTTATTTATATTGGTCCCGTGGTGTAGCGGTTAACATGCCTGCCTGTCACGCAGGAGATCGCGGGTTCGATTCCCGTCGGGACCGCCATTATTTTTTTAAAAAAAACCACTTGCGTTTAAAACACCAAAGTGGTACAATATATTCCTGTGTTAGATTAACTATTGGGCTATAGCCAAGCGGTAAGGCAACGGACTTTGACTCCGTCATGCGTTGGTTCGAATCCAGCTAGCCCAGCCATTTTCCGAGCCATTAGCTCAGTCGGTAGAGCATCTGACTTTTAATCAGAGGGTCGAAGGTTCGAGTCCTTCATGGCTCACCATTAATATGCGGGTGTGGCGGAATTGGCAGACGCACCAGACTTAGGATCTGGCGCCGCAAGGCGTGGGGGTTCAAGTCCCTTCACCCGCACCATTTATTGCCAGTTGATTTTTTGTGAATAAATGATATAATAATTAGTGTCGCTTTTGCGGTCGTGGCGGAATGGCAGACGCGCTAGGTTGAGGGCCTAGTGGGGGCGACCCCGTGGAGGTTCAAGTCCTCTCGGCCGCACCAATAAGATATATGCGCCCGTAGCTCAATTGGATAGAGCGTCTGACTACGGATCAGAAGGTTATGGGTTCGACTCCTTTCGGGCGCGCCATATTACGGGAAGTAGCTCAGCTTGGTAGAGCACTTGGTTTGGGACCAAGGGGTCGCAGGTTCGAATCCTGTCTTCCCGACCATCCCTTATAGCATTGTTAATATATTCATTAATGCGGGTGTAGTTTAATGGTAAAACCTCAGCCTTCCAAGCTGATGTCGTGGGTTCGATTCCCATCACCCGCTCCATAATTGCTCTTTGAAAACTGAACAAAACAAAGCGCCAACGTTTTTT
>NZ_QVTD01000022.1 GCF_003429105.1 Peribacillus glennii | reverse complement strand
TGCAGAGCCATCGCTTAATGTTTGGCCACTCTAACCGTAGCCTTTTTGCTCACGTTTCCAGCTTTATCTTTCGCAGTAACCGTCAATGTGGTCTTGTATTTCTGTGGCTTAATCGTAACGGAAAAAGCACCTTTGCTGTTTGCTTTAGAGGAACCTAGTGTCTTGCTTCCAGCTTTCACTGTCACTGTAGAACCAGCCTCCGCAGTCCCTTTGACTGATTTATCATTATCGTCAACCTTCTTTACTTTCGGTGCCGCAGGAGGGGTGATATCTTCCCAGAATGCCATAATTCCATAAATGTCCTCTGGAGTATTATTGTCATATCCGTATTGATTGTCTGCATCCGCTACATAAATGAAATACGTTCCAGGCTTATATACCCGATACGCCATCACGGTGATACCGGCAGATTCATCTCTTTCTAAACCAAGATACTTAAATTTTGAAGGATCATTCCCCATGTCTTTTGTAAATAAAGCATGTATTAAATCAATA
This sequence comes from Peribacillus glennii, assembly GCF_003429105.1. Taxonomy (GTDB): domain Bacteria; phylum Bacillota; class Bacilli; order Bacillales; family DSM-1321; genus Peribacillus; species Peribacillus glennii. The sequence goes on along the minus strand of NZ_QVTD01000022.1, from coordinate 111,322 downwards.
TTGGGAGATTCCGTCATGCCACCAACTAAAACAAGGCCTGGTTTAGTAACCTTCAATGCATATACATCAAAATCATAATAAGGCAGGTTCCCCAACATCATCCTATTAAATGAAATTCGATTTGCATTATTCTCATAATCATTCGGTTCGTCCTCTACATCATAGTCTGTATCACTCTTGGTGATTGCAGAGGTTTTGGAAAAACCAGGTATCTGTACACGCTTAAAAGGGTCAAAAGCAGGCTTACAAGGGTGGGAAATTTGCTGTCGGATCTTTTGGTAGTTGAGATCTGTTTGGAGGGAATTACTTTCTGCATAGGCTTGAGGGGCAGCAATGGAATAGGTGAGCAAACCAGCACCAATTATACTTACTATTTTTTTCTTCAATAAACACACTCCTTATATGGCATAGTTAGGTATATTCGACTATCGGTAGAGAAATTCCTTTGAATAATTGAAACTAAAAGTTTGGTTCAAGCAGGATGCCTGTCATTTTTAGAAAGTATGAAAAAAAGCTTGTTGTACGGTTCCTGTAAAAAGTATGATACAATTATGGATAAAAATTCCAATCATTATAGGGGGAAGTTTTTATGAAAAACCGTTTATTGCTTTTACTCGTATTTACAATGTTTATTTTTTCATTTACAAATCAAACGAGCCATGCTGCTGCAAGTTCTTCTTCACAACTAGTAGCAAACCAAATTAAGTTATTGAAATATAAAAAATTAACTGGCGGCTATACTCCCGTTGATGTGGTATCAGCCAAGTTAACCGGGAAAAGTATTCCCGAAGTTATTGCTACATATGAACGGCCTAATAATGAAACTTACAGCTATGATACGATATATAACGTACATCAATACAACACTAAAACAAAGAAATGGGTAATTATTAGACGAGAGTCTGAAACGGGGCAGGATTCACCATATAACTTCATTACCAAGGGTTCTTTTATGGAGAAAGGGAAAGAACAGGTTGTTTTGGGCACGTATGGTGGAAGCGGCATGTTTTTATCGCCTTTGTTGGTTGGTGAATATAAAGGGCGAGTCACAACACTAATGCGACCTGATGGTGGATACAGCAGTGGAAATGCGATCATTGCGAATAACACCTTGTATTTGTTAAATAACACGATTGTAATTGACAAGATCTCATACAGCAAAAAAGGGTTTCACCAACAAAAAGGCACAGGAGCAGATGATAGGAAACTAGCAATTGGAGCAAAACACTTCCTAATGTTAGAGAAAAAGGGTGATAAAACCATACTGAGTGGAAATCGTAATATCAAAATGAAAGTAGGTCAGAAAATAGGTATTATCCGTAAAAATCCAAAAGACAGCTCATATTACGGGTACCGTCTGTTGTTTACAGCTGGGTGGGATAGGATTAAACATCTAAACAATTCATCATTACTACAAGCGGTTAGTCCAGGAGTGTCAAAATGGACTATTGAACCAAACGGGTATAGTGATGGAGTTGGAGTGAATATTACGATTACAAAGTAATGAAAACAACAACCGGTGCCTGTCACTCCCCGAGATTTTTCGCAATATTCACAGGTTATAGATCAGAAGATTTCTCATCCTCCGTACAGTTAGATTCTTATATAGATTTTTTCGCGACAACGAAATGAAAGTAGCGATGCATCTAAATGAGCCCTAACCACCTTCTAGGAGTTAGGGCCTTTTAGGTATATAATACACGCTTAATAGAATTACAAATAGTTTAAGCCTACTGAGATGGATAGAGAGCCTTCTATGAACTCACAGTATTTCTTTTTCTTTTCTTCCACTGACCCTAGATAAAAATCTAATATTCTCTCAGTATTAACAAACGCTGGTTGTATTGATTCAGATTCCAAAAATAATTGATAACTGCTCCAAGGGTAATGCTCCGGTTTCTTTACCATCCGTGCTTCTACTGGATTCAGATGTATATAGCGGCTGACTTCGAGCATCCCTTCTTTGTCTTCAATTACTTTATCAAAAAAACGTTTTTCAAAGACATGTCCAGTTAAACGATACTTGGTGTTATAATAATTGGCATATCTCTTATTGATCAGTGACATGATTTTAGAGATGGGGACATCATCTGAACGAATCTGCAGATGAAAATGGTTGGTCATTAAACAATAGGAAGCAATTTCAAACGGAATCTTTTCATGAAGCTGCTGGAGGATTTGAAGCGCACCATGGCACCCCCTTTTTAATATTGTCTTGCCTCAACTAACCATTGAAACTCAAAATCCCGAAATTCTGCATTTGAGATTCCTTCTTTTTGATCGATGACTGTTTTATCTGGCTGAATCCAGCGAATCATCTTCCCTTCATGAAAATAAAAGCGATTTTCATTTTTGGAGGGATCAATCCAGTAAACAAAAAATAATTCTCCATTTTTTGTGAAGTAATATTCATATGTGTGACTATTTAACTTCTCGACAACTTTTTGTAACGATTTATTATCATTATAAAAAAACGTCTTGTTGGCTTTCACTTCTTTAATAAAAGATGATGAAGGACTATTGATTTGATTATACTCAGCCTGAATATTCTTAATAACATCATTAGAATCCGTGTTGCTATTGTCCGGAGTCCCTTCTTCCGCTTGCATATCAAGCGGAAGCAATGTGTCCAGGATAGCCCATTCATTAGCTAAATCATCAACACCTACGTTTAATGAGTGTCTACGGATAGAGATATTGTATATTTTCTGTCCGTTCTTTAGCAATCCCGCATAAAATGTATGACCATTTTTTTGATTTGTCACTTTAGCTAACACAGACATTTTTTTTAAAACAGGGTGTATATAGAGGCTTCTGTCTATTCTTTCAGCTTTTCCTTCTCCCAATTTCATCATGAGTTCAGATACATAACCATCATTTTTTGGGCGTCCATCATCTACTGCCCTGGGTCCGGGCGGATTCATTTCATCCGTTTCGCGAATGGAGGCAGCCATTGAAGATTTTGTAACATCTTGAATTGAGATATTTGTTTCACCATTCGCTAAATAAACAACCTCACCTACAACTTCAACACCGTAACTTCTACTTTCAGTGGCAATAAAATATCTGTCGTAATCATTATAGTTGATCGAATATCCGTAATTTATCTCATTTTCTCTGGATCTTTCAAACTTCTCGAAATCCGTCTCTTTATCGTAAAATTCGAATTCCCCGGGTAGCTGTATAGAAGCATTTAAAAGATCGTTTTTTACGAGAGGTGCTGTCACGATTTTCACTGTATCGTCGGTTTGGTAAATACCTATTTCATCTTCTTTTAGGTTTCTGGGATTATATTTTTCAATCGGGATACTAGCTGGTTTTTGTTCCTTCTGAATCTTTTTCTCCTCTATGTTTTTTTCATTGTGTAAGTTTTCATTTGACGATACTTCTTTAACGGCTGATTTATTGATCATCTGAGTAATTGAAACACATAAAATTGCTGCGAGAATGACTAAGGCTAGTAAATATTTTTTATTCAATTCATTTATCTCCCTTGTTCCACAACTGTTATAAGTCTATTTTACTAATAAGTAAATTCAAAATCTATACAATGTTACTAGTAAATGGTATTACTGGGAAGGTTCATATATTTTCAACCGGTAAAGAACTTTAACAGACAAAAGGGGTACATCCAATTCGGCCATTAATAAAGTCGACAAAAATGGCATATCCTTTTTGTGGCATACCTCAATGATTTATTTAAACAAGAAAAAACCCATATAGGAGGTGCCTATATGGGAAACTAGCGCGCATAATGCATGTTCTATGTGTTAATAATTTCGCTTTTCGAAATTAGAGGGTTTTACGTTAGGCAACTGGAATATCCGCTGTACAATTTTTTACCGCCTACAGATCGGTACGCCCTTACTTTGAAGTAGTATGTCCTGCCTTTGGTCAATTTTGTGTTTGTGTAGCTGACTGTTGAACCTGATGCAACTCTGTGAAACAAGATTATTCGGGGAGTGACAGGCACCTCTCTCACGGTGTTTTTTCGCTATAAGACAAACCTAGTTGAAGCATGTCTAAAGAACTAATTTTATCATAATAAATGAGCAAATCACTATGAACACCATAACTAAAATGGTAGTATTATCACATAAAAATATAGTTATTCGTTCTACATGGTATTTGATAAGCTATTTTATTAAAAGCAAAATTAAGGAAAGAAGGTTTACGAAAATGAGTATTTTTGATTATAAAGTGAAGACGGCAAGTGGTTTGACAACGAGTCTAGAGAAGTATAAAGGCAATGTTCTGTTGATTGTAAATACTGCTACTAAGTGTGGGTTTACTCCTCAATTAACAGATTTACAAAAACTGCAAGAACGATATGGAGAAAGAGGATTTCAAATTGTTGCTTTCCCTTCGAATCAATTTGCAGAGCAAGAACCATTAAAAGATGGTGAGATAACTGAGTTCTGTGCTTTAAATCATGGGGTGAACTTCCCTATATTTAAAAAGATTGATGTTCGTGACGATAATGCACATCCTTTATATACATACCTAACTAGTCAAAAGCCATTTGAAGGCTTCAATATGGATCACCCTGTTTCAAAGTTACTTATGTCTATCCTTAAGGAGCGTCATCCTCATTACCTTCTTGGTGACTCTATTAAGTGGAATTTTACCAAGTTCTTAATTAACCGAGAAGGTAATGTTGTAAATCGTTTTGAATCTACTACTGAACCTTTTGAAATGGAACCCTATATCGAGACCTTACTCTAATCTTGGATTGGTTTCATTTTTTTCGAAATTGTCCATGAATTATAATCCCCCTTTTTACAGATGTTACTTTTTGTGAAAAAGAGGATTTTTTTATTTTCCTGCCCCGTTAGCCAACCATACAGCGAAAAAATCATCTCTAAGAAAACTATAGAGGTAAATGTCAAGTAGCCCCAAATACACGATGAAAATTGTGTTTTCGGGACTACTTGACATTTACGTAAGATATAAAGCAACGTTTCATTATCTGGAAAGTCAAACATCGTACCATGACTCCCCGGCAGGAAAATAGCATCAAAGCCTACTGCATCCTCATTACTTAACTTAGCAGTATCCTTTAGTTCTTCCTCTGCCTTCTTCCATTCAGGTTTCTCTTCAATAATATTGGGGTCTAGTGGTACTTCTCTACCGTTAATGCTTGTAACCTTGATGTCATAGCCTTTATCCTTAAACACCAGATAAGGCACGGCAAACTCTTCTAACTAGAGGTCCGTTTTGTGATCATCTGTAATCGTTGTGCGATTGGTAACAACAAACAATATACGCTTTTGATTGGTCATTATGTATTACCTCCCGAAATTTGGGTGCATTTAAGAGGAAATAAGTCATCTATTCTAAAATTTATTATCTCCGTATTTTTTAAAATCATTTCATCAAGAGAGCCAAACAAGTAAGAAAACCTTCAATGGAGCTTTTCAAAAAGCAGGATGTCCTGTATGCTCTCAATGTTCACTCGCGAGTGAACATTGTCCCATTTGACTATTAAAATGTTTACTTGTTACTATAGAAAAGAAAACCAATGAATTTGTAGGGCTAACGCATTGCTTGTATAGAGCTAACTTGAACCTAGAACAGGTGGGACGAATGGAATTAAATCAAAACAAACAATTGATAACAAATTGGCTATCTTTAACCCATATACAAATGAAAATTACGAACGAACTAGAAGGTATACTTCAAGAAAATCATCAATTATCATTAAAAGAATTCTATGTTCTTTTATTTTTATCCGAAGCCCCCGAAAAAAAATTAAAGTTACAACAATTACAGAGTATGGTGGGACTTAGTCAGAGCGCCATGTCAAGACTGGTCAGCCGATTTGAAGCAAAAGGCTGTGGAACATTAAAACGTTATATTTGTGTAGACGATCGTAGAGCCATCTTCACTTCCTTAACACCTGAAGGAGAGGAAAAGCTTAAAAAGGCGACTGTTACGTTTCATGACACCCTTGAAAAGGCTTTTTCTCAAGATATGATTCGCGAAGAGCTATATCGATTACTTGATCAATTAAAACCATGATGGGATGATGAGACAAATGCCCTAGTTCTTCGAATTTGGGAGAGTTCATGTTATGCCATCTTTTGGTTGAAATCATTTAAATTGACGAAGTGTTTTTTTTCATGCTATTTTATATGCATGCGCATACATTTAATAAATAATTACTAATAGCTTGTTATCCGTCTATCACAAATAGGAAGACTTAGGTTGAACGAAAAAGTAGACAATAACCTCGTGAAAAAGGAATGTGGAAACCGTAAATTTACTACATACGCCTATATAGAGCATGGGTGTAAAGCTTTTTTCACTATAGAGGTAAGTAACTCTTGCTAATACACCAAGAAGGAGTTTGATATCATGGATCATTTATTTACCCCTTTTCAACTCAAAGGAATAAAATTAAAAAACCGCGTGGTTATGCCACCTATGTGTCAATATTCGGTAACGAATAAGGATGGAATTGCAACGGACTGGCATTTTATGCATTATGTTAGCCGTGCCATTGGAGGTGCGAGCTTAATCATTATCGAAATGACAGATGTTGATCCAGATGGCCGTATCACCGATTATGATTTAGGATTATGGTCAGATGAGCAAATCCCGCAACTTAAACGTATTGTTGATGCTTGTCATCAATATGGGGCAAAGGTAGGTATTCAAATTGCTCATGCTGGGCGTAAAGCAGAAGATGCCGAGATTCCAGTTGCACCGTCTGCGATTCCCTTTGATGCAAATTCAAAAACGCCAAGAGCACTCTCTACAGAAGAAGTAAAAGAAATGGTTGAAAAATTCCGTATGGCTGTACGTCGTGCCGTTCAAGCTGGAGTAGATGTAATCGAGCTTCATGGTGCACACGGTTACTTGATTCACCAATTTCAATCCCATATCACCAATCAAAGAACAGATGAGTATGGAAAGGAATTAACGAAATTTGGTAAAGATGTCATTCAGGCTGCAAAGAGCGAAATGCCAGAGGATATGCCGTTGATTATGCGAATATCTGCTAGAGAATACGTAGACGGTGGATATGGCATCAATGAAAGCATTGAATTTTCAAGGGAATATCAAAAAGCAGGGGTTGATATGTTTCATGTGAGTGCAGGGGGAGAAGGACCTATTGCTGCAGATGGAAGACCTGGTACACATGTAGCTTATCAAGTGCCATTAGCAAGAGCCATTAAGCAAGCTCTTAATATCCCTGTCATTGCCGTTGGAAGATTGGATGAACCATCAATAGCGAACTCCGTTATTGGAAATGAAGATGCGGATCTGGTTGCTGTCGGAAGAGGAATGTTAAGAAATCCTTATTGGACACTGGAGGCTGCAACTGTTCTTCATAAAGAAACAGGAATTCCAAGACAATACGATCTAGGTTTTCCTAAAAATTAATAAAAAGTAATTACATGGAAAATCAAGGGCGAGTGCCCTAGTGGTGCCTGTTCTTGATTTTCCACTAGATATGTAAAGTAAATTTTTATAAAACAGTTTTTTAGATTAATGGAAAATGATTGTTAAATAGAAAGGCGAGAAATAGTTGAATAAATTAACAGGTACCAAACGATTGCAACTTGCTTTACTCTTAGGGTCACTTGCACTATTAGGTCCTTTTACAATCGATATGTATTTACCTTCATTCCCTACTATTGTGAAAGAATACCATACAACAGCTTCCTTAGTACAAATTAGTTTAACGTCTTGCCTTTTAGGATTGGGATTAGGTCAATTGATTATAGGACCAATGAGTGATGTTCAAGGCCGCCGTAAGCCATTGAGGATTTTCCTCCTCCTGTATTTAATCGTTTCTGCAATATGTGCATTTGCACCCAATATTTACACCTTTATCGGGGCTCGTTTCCTACAAGGTTTTGCAGCAGCAGGTGGGCTTGTGATTTCTAGAGCAATTGTTCGCGATGTGTACAGTGGAAGGGAACTCACCAAGTTCTTCGCTTTATTGATGTTGGTAGGGAACCTTGGGCCAATTGTAGCACCGATTGCTGGAGGGATTATACTAGCGTTTACTAATTGGTCAGGAGTTTTTCTTGTTTTAGCTTGTATAGGTCTCGCATTGGTTTTCATGGTTTCATGGAAACTCGAAGAAACATTACCAAAGGAAAACCGTGTTCCAAGTAATATTTCACAAATAGTGAAGAATTTTGGCTCTTTGTTAAAAGATCGTCAGTTCACTGGATATGCCCTTACTCAAGGCTTCATCATTGCAGGAATCTTTGCTTACGTTTCAGGTATTCCTTTTGTCTATCAGAATATTTATGGTGTAACTCCCCAAGTGTTCAGTCTATTATTTGGAGTGAATGGAGTTGCTCTAATTATTGGAAGTCAGGTGGTTGGTCGCTTTACAGATATCATATCAGAGAGGACTTTCCTAAAGATTGGGTTATTGATTTCTAACTTAGCAGGTGCTGTTTTATTGGTAGCTCTTCTATCAAAGGCTCCCCTTATCGCTGTCGCCATTCCCATTTTCTTTTTTGTATCTTCGATAGGAATCATTGCTGCAACTTCTTTTTCATTAGCAATGGAGACACAAGGACATATTGCAGGAAGTGCCTCTGCACTATTGGGACTCCTACCCTTTATACTCGGATCATTAACGGCTCCACTCGTAGGAATAGCCGGAGAGTATACAGCCATTCCAATGGGGGTTGTTATTTTTTTAGCAAGCTTAATGGCTTTCTTATCGTATTATGGATTAGTCGGAAGAGCTTCTTTAAGGGTTCAGGATACAAAATAATACAATTTATTTTTAACTCAAAGGTAATAAAAAACGAGGGATAAAAGGAGAAATGTACCATGAATTTTGTTACTCTAAATAACGGATTAAAAATGCCGCAGCTGGGATTTGGTGTTTGGCAGGTTGAAGACGATCAAGCAAGACTAGCAGTTGCAAAAGCAATTGAAGTTGGTTACACATCTATTGATACGGCAATGATCTATAAAAATGAAAAGGGCGTTGGAAAGGCTATTGCTGAATCATCTGTATCTCGTGAAGAGTTATTTATTACAACGAAAGTTTGGAATAGTGATCAAGGATTTGAAAATACGTTATATGCATTTGATGAGAGCTTGGAAAGATTAGGTCTTGATTATGTTGATTTATATTTGATTCACTGGCCTACTCCGCAATTTGACCAGTATATTGAAACCTATAAAGCGTTAGAAAAGCTTTATCATGATGGCCGAGTGAAAGCAATTGGAGTTTGTAACTTTGAAATTGAACACTTAGAGCGCCTTTTAAAAGAATGTGAAGTTGCACCAGTATTGAATCAGATTGAGTGTCATCCATACCTTGCTCAAAATGAGTTAAAAGAGTTTTGTGCAAAACATAATATCTTTGTAGAAGCTTGGAGCCCTCTTGACCAAGGAGGAGAGGTGTTGCAAGACGAAGTAATTCAAAGGATTGCTACGTCACACAGCAAAACGCCAGCTCAAGTTGTGTTGCGCTGGCATTTACAAAATAACACAATCGTCATTCCAAAATCTATTACACCATCAAGAATCGAAGAGAACTATAATGTATTTGATTTCGAACTAACTTCAACTGAATTGAACGAAATAAATAAACTTAATCGTAATCGACGTAAAGGTGCACATCCAAATGATATGAATATTCGATAAAAATAACAAGGAACCTCTAATTTTCCATTAGACTATTGTCTCTAACCCATTCTAGCTTTCAACTGGAATGGGTTTTTTTGAAGGGAATATTCTTTTTTATACGGCTATAAATCAATGAACGAATCTATAATAAAAGGACCATATTAAAAAACTCCATTAAAGCTTAGCAGTTAGTAATACGCCTTTGAACCTTGTTTCACCTTCTAGCGAGGTCTAGATTTATTAAATTCATTTACCTAGTTTCTTCTATTTTATATATAACAAAAGAGAGACTATCTCTAATTCCTAATTAAAGGAACTGAAAAGTCCCTCTGGCATTATTTTTATATCATGATTATGGCTGCACTAGTCTAAAGCCTGCTTGAGATTCGCTCTCTCCAAGCGGTGGGATTGAGCCTTTGTATTCACCGTTCTTTGCCCTTGAAATAAGCGTACTCTTTACACGTTTACTTTACGATGTGGAGTTATTCCGATTTCCTTCACAGAAAGGTTTCTGTTGTTAAATTACAAAATATTACTCCACTCATTACTGAACAAGAAATTGAAAGCATCTTTGCGATAATCCAAAAGGCTAACATAACAGATCCTGAACTAAGGGAAACACATAATGTAGCCATTCAAAACAATAAAGAACAGCAGCATAACAGTAACCAAAGCAGCCCCAAGTGTGCTACTGTCACCGTCAAGTAGTTTTGAACAGTTTTTGCTCATTAAGTTTGAACACTTTTTGCTTAAAAAATAGTGCTTCTATTTTTGATCCTATAACTCTCTCCATTAAGATGAATGACTTCAACCCTGTGAAGCAGCCTATCCAAAATGGCAGTGGTAATTCCCATATCCCCCATCAGTTCTCCCCATTGTTCAGGCCCTTTGTTTGATGTAAGGATGATTGAACTTCGTTCATACAGGTCGTTGATCAGGTGGAAGAATAAATTCGCTTCCCGTTGATCCATCGCCATATACATCAAATAATCTATAATCACGAGATCTGCTTCCTTAATGGCCTTCAGCTGGAGTTGTGATTTACGGAGGTACTCCTGGGTTTTGAGGATATTAATCAATTCCCCCATGGTATTGAAAGATACTTTGTAACCAATATGAACTGCTTCCAATCCAAGCCCAATCGCTATATGTGTCTTTCCAACACCCGGAGGCCCGAGAAGAATCAAGTTGTATTGCTGGTCAAGCCAATTGAGTTTTTTAAGCTGTTCGATTTGCCGAGTGCTAAGTGAATGCTGTTCTGAGATATTGAATTCATCCAGTGTTTTATAGTAAGGGAATTTAGCCTTTTTCAGCCTCTTTTCCCGGTTTTTCTCCTCACGCCGTTTTAGTTCGAAAGAAAGGATTTCCTCAATAAATTCAAGATATGAGATAGCAGCTACCTTAAATCCTTGCTTCTTTAATTGATGAACCTCAATATACAATTGCAGTTTTTCCAACTTTCAAATCCTCCAGCTACAACTATGTCGAAAATACTATAATAGCTCAGCTGGCATTCATTGTGATTAAAAGTGTTCATTTTTATTTAGCAAAAACTGTTCAATTTAGTCTAGCAGTTACAAAACAACGCATTTGTTAATCGTATTATCCCTTTTACTGTCATTTATCTTGCCATCTCAAAGTTCTGCAGAGACTGCAAATGAATTCGGGAAAAAGGTCGATTGGATTGAAATCACTACGGGAGAGGACTATTTGCTAAATGGGGCAATGATTTCCTTCAGGAATAAGAAAAAAAATGAGGCATTTACAAAGGGATTAAACAAAGATGTAAAGTACACGTCTGCATTAATTGGTGATGAACCTATTACTAGTTATGACCCAAAAAGGATTTCGCCTGTGAGCAAAGCAAGATGGTGGGTTAATTTTGACCAAGATGAAAAAGAAAAGAAAGTCTATGCTGTAATGTTCTTTTTCGATAAGGATAAAAAAGTAATTGGACATCAATCCAAGACATTGACTGTAAAAAAATTAGAAGTGAAGTATACGAAATCCATTAAAAAAATGTCTAATAAAAATATGTTCAGTATGATAAAAAGAAAAAATACGTATACGCGGATTTTTCTAAATTATCAAAGGCTGCATATTGGACCTATCATTCCAGTTTAGAACCAATCACTGTACAAAAAGCACTTACTGATCGCTATGGATTAAATCAAGCTAATTATAGGTCAGGCTACAATCCTGTATACGAATTATGGAATGATGAAGGAATTGAGTCAAAAAAAATATTTATACAATGATTATTGTATATGATAAAAATTTCAAGCCGATCTATTACATTCCAAACACTTATAAGCTTTCTTTATTTGATCAATAAAAGGACAGAAAAACAGCCCCGACTCTTTGCAGAAGGGGCTTTTAGCTATACCTTTTGTTTTTTTCAGGCTTTACCGCTTATAAGAAAAAAGCTGTTTAATACTTATCCGTAGTAAAACTCCCTGGTTTTTGGCTGCATTAACTGTGATTGGGTAACCGACCGTGTATGCATCTTCATTCTGGATAAGGCGGAGTGGGTTGGGGATTTCACCCTTTCCCCAATAAGTCTGTACATTTGTTTTATTGCTGTAAGAGTAGACAGTCAATTCTTTTTGCGCCTTTTTCTTGCTTGAACTGGCCATATTCACTACACTTTGACCTTTAGAGCTTCCAGCCCAAATAGTAAGCTTCCCTAGAAATTCTTTCTCCTGGCTTAAATAATTGGGTGGAAAAGCCGACAAAAGCCTTTCTTTCCGTCCTCAGAAAGAATGGGTCTGCAATATTTCATGCCAGGTATCCCATCCCGCTGCTCCATTATAATATTCCACACAAAAAACCGAACTCAATATTCGGGGAGTGACAGGCACCATTTTGTTTATAATCATGCTATAACTAATAATTATAAGGGAGGAATGACTATAACATGAGTCTTGATAATTTAGATCTTGAAATATTCGAACACTATGTACTTGGTGGCATTGAATATTATGTTGAAGTGTTTAGAGAAGGAGATTTGTTTACAGCCTTTGCTTCAAAAAAGTTTTCAAATCCGGATTTCGTTGAAATAGTAGGTAAGGGAACTGATTTAGAAAATCAAGCTAATGCCATAAAAAATGCAATTATAAATTTGGAGCAACAATTTATGTGATTCATTATCATGAATTGATCATTACCTCTAAATACATATTTATTAGCACATTCCTAACTCTTTCGACAAGATACGGGGAGTGACAGTGGTTAACCCCCTGCATTGCGCCCACAGAAGTAGAGCGGGTATAGATTCTTGTTGTATTGATATTCACATACCCGAGAAGTTCCTGAATGTAGCTTTGAGGCATGTTTTTTTCAGCCAGATGAGCAGCAAACGTATGTCGCATGGTGTGCGGCCTTACTTTAAAACCTAATGTTTCCGAAAATTTCTGGAAGCGGATTTCGATTAAGGTACGATTCCACCTTCCTCCTCGACTGTTTGAAAACAAGAAATCACTGTTAATTTTTCGATTTTCAAGATAAGCTTTCAGGCGCTCTGCACAATCATGCGAAAAGAGCACAAATCGTTCTTTATTCCCTTTCCCTTTTCGTATCCATATTTGCCTGTTTTCCCATTTGATATCTTCCAACTTGATATTGATTAATTCACTAATCCTGACTCCAGTGGCATATAGCGTTTCTACCAGTGCTCTATCTCTGAGGTCATTTCTTGTCAATTCCTGAAGAAGGGTAATTTCACGCCTGCTTAAGTAGTAAGGAAGGGAATCATCCTTTTTGGGGGTTTTCACGGTTAAAGTTGGGTTTTTCTTCGTAAGGTTTTCTTCTAAAAATGACTTCAGTGCACTCAGCTTCAAGTGGATGGTACGGGGTTTCAGTCCCTGTTCTTCCAATGATGACAGCCATGCCCGTACATCGGTCGCTTTTACATCACTAAAATCTTTTTTGCAAAAGGAAAAGAACTGGGTAAGAGAAATTCTATAGCTGCGAATCGTATCCGGACTAAAGCGAGTCTGATTATCGTTTAAAAACGATTGATGCGCTTCGGCACTCACTAGTCTTCACCCCATTCTATTTTGATAAGCTATAATCATGTCTTCCGTGGGAATTCGTGCATAAACCCGGGTTGTATTTAAATTGGCATGCCCCATTTCATCGGCAATAAATTCCAGGTCCGCCCCTCTTGCCAGCATGTTGGTTGCAAACGTATGACGGCAGGAGTGGGGGTGTAAAGAATGGTTTAACTCGGCTTTTTTTCCTAGTTTTTTAATAATATGATAGATTCCTTGCCCTTTAAGAGGCTTCCCAAACCGTCCCACAAATAACGATTCTATTCCATCATCTTGCCTGGATTGTATATACTCTTTTAGCAGGAGTGCGCAATCTAGGGAAAAATGGATATGTCGAATTTTTTTCCCTTTTCCGATGACTCTTGCTGTTCGCCGGTCTAAATCAATATCTTCAATAGATAAGTTCGCCAATTCCGATCTACGGCACCCTGAGGAGAAAAGAAATAAAACAATCGCCCGATCACGAAGGGAGAGGCTTTCTGACACCAATTTCACACTAGCATATTCCTGTTCATTCAGATATCTGGGTAACGATTGGGGAATATTTGGTCTCCATCGTTTTTTTATGACCATATGTTCCTTATATTCTTCAGCTAGGCAGAATTTAAAAAAGGAAGAGAGAACTGATAGAAACAGGTCTACTGTCTTTGGTTTTTTACCCTGAGAAAATTTGTTAAGCCACTTTAGCACATCATCTGATGTTAGCTCCTCTATCGATATCGTACATTCGCTGAAGAAACGCTCTAATATCGACCTGTATTTCGTAACAGTTACTTCTGCTTTGTTGGCCAGTTTTAAACTCAACAAGTACTCATTTAAAATAGTTTTGGTTTGTACAGGAATGGCTTCATTGGTGGATTGCCAATATTTTTGCGAAGTGTTCACTATTACTCTCCTTTCTATTTATTCTTTCTGATACGTCCAGCATCGGTGTGATAGTATCATTGTTATCAAATTTTTTATTTTTAAACGTAAGCATGCGAAAAAGAGCTACCGCAATTGACCGCAATAACCCTAGAGTACATTATTAGCTTTCTCTGCTGTATTATTTCTGAATGGATTACTATCACCCATTATTTAAGGAGATTTTAAACCTAAGATAAAGGGATTGTATTTTATTATTTCAATTAAACATTCCACTTTATTCTTTCAACTAATGCAGAATTATGTTGAAATCCGTTTTCTCTCATGTTGGAGATATAGAGATAATTTCAAGTGTAATAAAGCGGTTTCTAATACAATCCAGTACATTCTAGTACATTCTAGTACATTTACCTAGACATATTATTGACAATCAAAGAAAAAATAATCAATCATACTAAAAAATTTATTTCTTATTTATACATCTGTAATAACAATTACTGCGAATGTACACCTGATCCATGAAATTATATGCGACAGGAAGAATACTTATGAAGCTGAAAATTATAAATGCTCTCGAAATAAATCCTGAACACGATACTCCAGATGTTTTTTGAGGATGATGACGTTGGATTTACATAAGTTTATCCTCTACATAAATATAGTGGTTATATGTTTACCAGTTGCATCAACCTATGTTCTTTTAGTAAAGCTAATCACTAATCAGCCAATCACACCCAATTCAATAGGTGTATTAGCTTTTACCTACGTTGTAATGATCAATTATAATTTCGTGTTTCAAGATCTTTGGAGAAAATGGTTCGGAGAATAAGAAAGGATTCTTAACGGAAGCATATCTTACGTGAACAGAAGCCTTGCAAAGAATCCCTCCAGCAAAGCTTTACCTTAACACTATAAGGGATTGGTGGGTTAACCTCCGTGGAACAATTTAGTGAAGCAAGATTATTCGAGGAGTGACAGGCACCTTCCCTCTCTTCTGACTACAAGCAGAAAAAAGAAAAGCCCCAGAGAAACCTTGCTCTCCACGCAGCATTCCATTCTCAACCTGAATTATTAGTTTTATGCACCCTAATTTGTGGAACAATTTGTGAAACAAGAATTTTCGGGGAGTGACAGGCACCTTTTTACACCTCATAATTATTCATCTGCATTAGGAAGCAATGCTCCTTTAAGAACGTGATAAGCAATTCTATATTTTCTTTTGATGCTCGTAACAATAGATTTTTCCTTTGAATTTGGGATTTGAAAAGCAGAACTTTTTTACCTTCTCAGAAACCAACTTGTTGCAAACACAGCATTTACCCGGTTCGTTTTCAGAAGGGTTTGTCGTATTCTTGTTTTGCGAAAGGGCTTTGTTATGGTTTTGACGCGCATTAGCATCTTTTATATTTTCTTTTAATAAACTTTGATACAAAGAATCTATATCCCCATTATTCAGTAACGGTTCAGTGTTCTGTATCCTCAATACTGCAACTTTCCTATTAATATAATCGAATAGTTCTATATCATAAATAACTAATTCATTTGAAGATATATGTCTTAAATCAGTATCAATTTTAAGGGTACACCTCTTGGTAAAAGACACTAAAGATATAAATAATTCGTGATACTCTTTATGGATAATACGCTTTAAGCTTTCTATATGGCCAAAATTCTGCACCAATGGGCTTAACATTTTGAACTTGCCATTAATAAGCCAATTTTTTTGTCCCTTGTGGCCGTAAATGGTTCCCTGATAGTTCTTTGTTTCTATAACGAAGATGGCATAAGGTGTCAGTAATACATGGTCTATTTGGGAATAACCTGTTATTGATTTCGGATTTTTTATGAATATGTCATTTATATAGCGATAGTTCTTGGGTAGTTGGGATAGCTGTATATCTATTTTGTATTCACCAAGTACTCCTTTTCTTACTGCAACATCTTCTTTTGTCTTTAGTATTTGAGTTTCTTTGGGTTCAATAACTTCTTTCGGCTTAGTTGTCTTGTTAAATAGACTGGTAATAAATTTCATTCAATCCATCCCTCTATACAAATAGAAAAACAGAGAGCCATAGACTCTCTGTTTTATTTTACACCCCATAATTATGCATCTGCATGAAGGGAGCAATGCACCTCGTAGCAATTATGAGGTGTATATCATTTAATTTTTTAAAAAAGCCCTGTGGAGATTTCTCTCCACAGAGCCTTCCTCATGTCAATCGACATTTTCGGGAGGGAGGGGATGATAGGCTTCTTCCCTCTCCAGTTTAAATAATTATGGAGCTAAGATAACCTCAGTTGCATCGATAGTGTAGGAAGTAGTACCTACAACGAAATTGTTTACATCTAACCATTCAACTTTGTGAGTTTCTGATAAGAATTCACTGCCATCAAATTTAAAGATTTGAGTATTGATTAATAATGCTTTATTTAATGTATCTACTTCAAAATCAGTTAAATTGTGAATTTTTCCATCAATTCGCACTTTTTGGATGTCATCTCTCGCTCCCTCTGGAGTATTGAGTGCATACAGCAAGTATCCATCATCCTCAGGTTGAGCAGCAACTGTTGCTTGCAATTTTTCTAGTGTAGTTGTACCTGTTAAGGTAATTGTATTTGTCTCTGGATTTACATCTGCTGTTAATCCTAATCCATCTGCAGTTTTATGACGAATCGGCAAACTAGCATCATCGTACGCCTTCAACAAAGCCTCAGGTAATTCTTCATATAATAAAACATCGCTATTCTCGACTTATATCACTATTGAGTGACTTTCGTTACGAGCCTACACCATGCGGGCGCCTTTCAGCGCACAAGGCGTGCTATCAGCAGTATTTTCATAAGTATCACTAAGTAATATTTACTAATCATAATTACCCATGCAACTGCCATAATCGAGACCAATCTACTAAGATTGGTCTCAATTATGATCTTGCTGTTTAGTAAATTATTATAGTTCTATGTGCTACTGACTGAGTCCCTTCGCTCCGATCTGTTTTCTCCTCCCAGTATGTTACCATAATGGTACAAGCGGCAGACCATCTTCACTACTATGAACTCGCTGCCATCTTACTAGCCTCTTTGATGCTAACCCACCTCTTCTAGCAAGACTTCAAACGTTCCATTATTTCCATCCCTCTTTTTGATGACCTTAGGTCTCCACTATTCAGGAATGAGAAAGACCAGGTTAATAGTCAATTCTCTGATCTCCATTAAACCATTTCGGATTTAAGGATGAACACTAAACTCCTAGCGATTCTTAATGTTCACTAACTCACCCTGCCTAAGCATGGATTCGTCGCCTAACCATAGCCACCTTTTACGGAACCCCGCCTCAAATTTATGAGTACGACTTCACCTGACTTCACCCCTTTGGTTTGTTAGAACCTCATTGGATGCAGGAGGATTAGGTACTTGCCCAGACTATTTAGCAAGTGTAGGAATTTCACCCACAAAATGGAAACAATAGTTAGAAAAACACCTCATGGTTTTAACCATGAAGTCAAACATGAGGTGCTTTCCCACTTTTTTCGCTATTACTAGCTTATAAAGTAACGTTTCGTTTATTTTTATTTAGGAGTTACAGTTAAAGCTTCAGTTGCTGTTACTTTTAATGGAGTTGCACTAACAGAACCAGCATTTAATTTAACATTAAACACTGAGTTTTCAGAGAAAGCCACTACAGAAGCTGTATCAGTTCCGTTTCCAGAGAAAGATACATCTCCAGACACCTTAGTAAATGTAAGTGTCGGTGTGATTGTTCCACTTACCAAAGTAACTGTATCAGCTTTTTCATCAAGAGCAACACGGACACCATAAGTATCTGTTACTACGAAATCAACCAAACCTTCTACTTCATCAATATCAAATGCAGCTTCTTTTGCATAAGTGGCAGATGCAGAAGCAGGTGTTAATGTAGCTGTAGGAGCAATAGCCTGAGCTACTCCTTCACCATTAACAACAGTTTCATTCTTGACAACTTCAACTTTTTCAACTTTAGGAGCAACATTAGAGAATGTTACGTCTTTAACAATTTCTTCACCTGTAGCGTTGATAGTGATTGTAACTTTTGCAGTTGCAGTTGTTGCATCTTTATCGAAGTTTACAGCTGCAGCATCGTTACCAGTTACATCGCTATCTGCAACGGAATCTAGGACAGTAGACTTAACTGTATAATCGTCACCTTCGTCAAGTGTTACTTCTCCACCTGAACCTGTAACAGCTTTGACAACAATTGCTTTTCCGTATCCTGCTGGAATTGCATAACCTGCTTCGTTATCTCCTGTTACATAGATAGGAGCAATATCATTTACTTTGTAAGAAGCAAATGAGCTATCTTTTACAACAGAGAACTCTTTAGCGTAAGAACTTGCTTCTACTTTTACGAAATCTTTCTCAATTTCGTCATATTTAGCTAGTTTGAATGTTACGTTAGCAGATGTTCTATCTTGACCAGCTTTATAAGCAACTGTAATTACTCCGCCGACTTTAGTAATTTCGCCTGATACAGTGAATGGTGCTCCTTCTACTGTTTCAGCAACGATTTTATAATCGTCTCCTAGTTTAGCAAGTAATTTGTCAGCAGCAATTGCTTGGCCGTATTGATCTTCAACAACTATATCTTCTTTGTCGATTTCTACTTTTGCTTCAGCTAGCTCACGAACACTTGTGCTAACTTTGCTATCTAAACCAGTAATAACTTTTGGAGCAATTGCATCTTTAGCAGTTAATGTAACTGTAGCAACTTTGTTAGTTGAAGATTGAACTACAACAGTGTGAACATCATTTTTGTTTGCTAAAGGAGCAACCTTAATGTACAACGCACCGTCTTTTTCAACTAACTCATCTGCAATTACTCCAACTTTAGATGTTACTTTAATACCTTTAACTTCATCTTTAAGTACTTTTAGATCTTTAATTTCATTACCGTTCTTGTCTTTAACAGTTACAGGAACAAGTGTTTCTTCACCTGCAAATACTGTAGCTGTACCAAATTTCACTTCATCAGTACGAGTTGTTTCAGCAACTGTTACTTTAGATTGAGTGTTTTTACCTGAAGCAGCTGCAATAACAGTAATTGTTGTTTCACCAACAACAGCGGTAGTTTTACCAGCAGGAACACTTAATGGTAACACTAGTGTATCTTTGTCGCCGATTTTGATAGTAGTAAGGTTAGCTAAATCAGCAGTTACAGCTAATGGATTTGTGTTTGTTATAAACAAGTCATCTTTTGCAATCTTTTTAGCATCTGTGATGACATTGCCATATTGGTCTTTCACTTCAAGAGGAAGGTAGAATTTATCAGTTGATAAATTAGTATCCTCATTTAAAGTTTTACCATCTTTATTGTACAGAGTTCCGAAAGAAACTTCTGAAGCTTTAGCTGCAGCAGAAACAGTTAACGTCTTAGTAGTAGATGTAGCTGATGCTTTGTGAATAATTGTTGCTACAACCTTATCTCCTGCTTTAAGATCTGTACCTGATGCAGATGTGAATGTTAATGTACCAGCAGTAGCTGAAACAAGTTTAGCTCCTGAAAGGCTAACTTCAACATCTTCAAGTTTTGTTAAATCTTCTCCATATTGGTTAACCACTTTGTAACCAACTGAAGCTTCTTTGTCATTTAAAGGAGCATTCTCGGAAAGAATTTCAATACCTGCTACTTTTTCATCTTGGGCAACTACTGAACCAGTTAGAGCTGAATCAGTTAATCCTGTTACACTAACAGAGTAAGTTCCAGCAGTTAGCTTGCTAGTCAGTTCTAAAGTAGCCTCAGTTTTATCAGCATTCCAAGTAGTTGCTGCAACATTTACTTTGAAAGAATCTTTAGTTACTCCAAATACAGCTTTAGTATCATCAACAGTTTTGTTGAATTTTACTGTTACTGATTTAGAGTTAATCGCACTTACCGATTCAACTTTAGGAGCTTTAATTGCTTCTATAGCAGCATCTACTTTTTTGTTTGCTTCAGTAACACGAGCTTCAAATGCAGCTTTGTCTGCATCATTCAAGCCATCATACTTCACTGCATCTTTAGCAGCATTAGCAGCATCGATTTTTTCTTGAGTTGAAAGATCGCCGTTTGCAAGTGCTTCAAATGCAGCTACTTTTTCTTCAACCGCTTTTTTCACTGCTTCGTATTCTTTCGCAGCAATAGCCTCTTCGGCTTTTTTAACAGCTTCACGAGCTGCTTTACCGAATGCTGAAGTTTCGCTTACTCCTTCAAGCTCAGCTTTTGCAACTTCGATTCTTTCCTTAGCAGTTTCAACATCGTTCTTACCTACGTAGTAGTTAGCTTTTTCAGCGTAGTATACTGCGTTAGCACCTTGAGCGATGTCAGCCGCATATTTAAGGTATTTGTTGATGATTGCTTTTTCAGCAGTTGCACCGACAACTTGTTTCTTAACTTCATCAGCAGCGCCTTTAAGAGCCGCAATGTCTTTAGCGTTTTTCTTGATGTAGCTGATGTTTTCTTCGATTACAGCAGCTTTAAGATCACTTGCAGCTTCGGAAAGTTCTTTTGCATCTTCTACTGCAGCGATGTAAGCCTTAACGTCAGAAACGTATTTCTTAGCAGTGCTCAGCTTAGCAAGGTAACCGTCTTTTGTGTCGCCACCTTTTAAACCGTTAACTTTAGCTTCTGCAGCCTTGATCTTTTTCTCTGCAGCTTCAACTAGTGGAGTCAGCTTGGAAGCTGGTACTACTGTTGAAGAAGTTGTGTAAGCTTCTCTTGCTTTCTTAGCTGCCTTAACAGCATCGTCTACTAGAGTCTTTACGCTTGTAGCCGCTTCGGATTGTGTAGGTGCAACAGCAGCGAACGCGGAAGCCGCGATAGCAGATGCAGTTGCGATTTTGATTGCTTTCTTTTTACTCATTTGGTAAAAAATCTCCCTTCAAATATAAAAAGTAGTGCATCGGAAAGGTATGTATAAAAGCCAACATCAAATTTTCCAATGACTTACAGAACTAACGACATTTGCACCAGCATTTCTTGAACTCTATCTGTCTATCTCTAAATGTTTGTTCAAACTGGTACTAACGACTCACAAGAACAAATTCTAGTAAATTTCCATTTCGTTCTTGTAAAACAATAATAATACAATATTCTAGGAATTTCTAGCTTTTTATTCATTTTTTTACCTTTACATACTAGTAATAATTACCAACACCTCCACACTCAACCATATATATTACCAATCTTTACTTTTATGCTCAAAAAATATTACAGGATTATAACAACCTTGCAACAAATGTCAATGTTATTTTACTAGTCCATACGACCTAATTAAAGGTGTTTTTTGGATAATTTGGTTAGGTCTGCAAAGGAAGCAGCAGATTGAAATGTAAAGATATGTTAAGATTATGCTGTTTTAAAGGAAAAACATGTTAACACTTGTGTCAAAAGCAGCACAACTTATTACAGTTTTACAAATGACGGCATAATTAAAAGGCATAAGCCAGGTGAATACCTAGGCCCATGCCTTTAAGCTGGCTAAATACATAAGTGTGACACATTTTGGGTTCACTCCGTCGATTGATCTACTTTATTCACTGCTTCAGCGGATTATTGATATACATAGAAGTAGCGGTCTGTTACGAGGTACAGCTTATTGTTTATCAGCTTTCCTTCAAATACGGTTTGGCCTGTTAGCTTCAGCTCTGTCAGTTGTTGATATTTTTTATCAAAAACCCTGACAACAGAGGAAGATTTAGAGCTGCTGAATGGTGTGTGCAAGGAAACATACTGGACGCCTTTGGAATTAACAGCTATATCAGAGGCTCGAAGATCACCGAGATCCTTTGCAGCTAGCTTTTTTCCATCTTTCGTGAAGCGGTAAAGCACGGAATGGGTCACTTCCTTTTTTCCTGTTTTTGTACCAGATATGTCATAGTTTGCTGCGACATAGAGCTCTGAACCTAATGCCTTATACATCGAGTATATATATTCATATTTAGCCCCTTTGCCATAGGCGGCTTCAAATTTCTTTTTATCCGCTGCAAAAGCTGGTTTACTTTTAGTTAGCGCGTCCTCCACCTTTTTTGGCGTTTCGTCATCCCAGTTTTGGACATTCGGTTTATATACCTTCAAATTGTTATTGTCTTCCGTTGCACTAACCCTTCCTTTATTGGAGATGACCTTCCCATCGTCGCTTATCTCAAGAACTTCATTTTCATCATTCACTACATACAGCGTATCGGATAGGGAAACACCCGCTAACTCTATATAGTCCGATTTAAATGGTGTTTTGACCGTATGTATTTTCCCTCCTGTAGTGAGATTATATTTAGTAATGGTGCCATTCTTGCTTACATACAGCACTGGTGTTTCGCCAAGCCCCACCGCAAAACCGTCCGAAAGCTCCTTTTCCCACACTCTTTTTCCCTTAGGGCTGATGGCAAGCATCCTTGCATATCCTTGTCCATTCCCTGTCATATATATAGAATTGCCATCCTTGACTACATGGTATAGCCACTTTTCTGGCAATGAGGCCTCGTTCTTATAAGACCATATCTTCTTTAGTGTCATTTTGCTTGATGCCAAAGTTCCTGAGGTAAATGTAAATAATAGTATTGCAGACAAGATACATGCTAATAACTTCTTCATGCTTTCTCCCCTTTTCTTATATTTTTCTATATTAACATGGCAAAAAAACACAACTTTTCCCCTATTAATATTCTATATATTAGCAATATTTCCATCTTTAAGCAAAATCACTGCACAACTTCAATAAAATTCCGATTAAGAACAATTTCTAAAATTGCATAAAAGGCTGCATAGAGAAGCAGCGAAAAAAATCTTTGAAAAGTCTAAGCTGAGTGATTTAATCAAACGTTTGATTAAGACCTAAGCCGGAAGGAACATATGCTTTTTTAGCAAAAAAAAGAACCCGGGGGCCTCCCCCAAGTTCTAGATACTTAAAAAAATAGTTTTGCGTATATGTTCTTTACTTCAAATAATCCTTCAACACCGGCTTCATCTTCTCCACCACATACTTGGATCCGCCCTTGCCTTTCACGTCTTCCATCATCCAGGCCATCAGGAGGCGTGGATCTTTTGTATTATAAGTGACAAACCACCCGTTTTCCTTGCCATTCTGTCCTTTTGCACTTTTCAATTCCGCTGTTCCTGTTTTCCCTGCCAGAGGGATGCCCAGCTTGCTTGCAGAGTGTGGTGTGCCTTTCGGGTCGGAGATGACCTTTTTCAGCATTGTTGTAACCTGTTTCGCATGGTCGGCAGACATGGCGTTTTCCTTCCAAACCTTCGTCTCCGTTTTATCATCACTTATTAAAGAAGGAGCCAAAACATCTCCATCATTCAAAAACGCAGTGTATGAAGCTGCAGCGTGTATGGTGCTCATTAATGTTTGACCCTGGCCATAGCCGCTGTCTGCCAGGCGGCCTTCACTATCCAGTTTTCCTATTTTGGAAGGTTTGATCGGGTAGTCAAATGGCATCTCGTCTTCATAGCCAAATGCCTTCAGCCCGTTCGGGAATTTCTTGTTCCCAAGCTCCAGTGCCCTCTGCGCAAAATAAATATTGTCAGAGTAAATGAGGGCACCTTGCATGTCGATTGGCTTTCCCGGATCACTTACCCTTGTGATGGAGTGGTCCTTCCAGCCCTTTTTGCTCCATTGCTTCCCCGAAATGTTCAACGTTTTCTGCGGGTCTATTCCGTTTTCGAGTGAAATAGCCGCGGTCAGCGGTTTCATCGCTGAACCCGGTGCATACACGGAGCTGAAACGGTTGAGCAGCGGTTTTCGCGGATCTTTTTCAAGTGCTTCCCGTTCTTCGCTTGAAATGCCATAAACGAATTTGTTCGGGTCGAATGACGGGCTGCTGACAAGTGCCAGCGTTTCACCGGTTAACGGGTGGATGGCCGCAGCCGAACCGGTATCCTTCTTATATTGGTTAAAAATCTCTTTCTGTAATTCGGCGTCTATCGTCAGTGTGATCGTTTCGCCTTCTTTGGCCGGTGTTTCAGCGACAACCGTATCCTGGCCGTTTTCCCCTTTAATGAAAATCTTCGCACCGCCCTGTCCTTTCAGGCGCTCCTCCAGGATTTGTTCAAGGCCGCGTTTCCCAATTTCATCATTAGAGCTGTAGCCTTTCCCTTTCAGCCTTTTCAGATCCTCAGCGGAAACAGGCCCGATATAGCCAACCAGATGGGCGGTTACTTCCTTATAAGGATATACTCGTTCTTCCACTTCGTTAATCGCCACACCCGGAATGCTTTGCAGTTTTTGAATGAGTGATGTTTGTGCTGGATCCACCTTTTTGATCGGAACACTCATATTGGGCTGAACCCAAGGCTGATTCAGCAGCTTGTTTATTTCATCACTGCTCATGTTTAACAAGCTTCCCAGCTGTGAAACGATGGAAGCTTCTTTTCCAGCCATTTGTTCCGGCACAAGGGAAACTTCAGCAACAATTCCGTTCATCGCAAGGCCGCGCTCGTTGCGGTCGACGATTTCTCCCCTGATTGCCGGCTCGGTCGTGATGCCGATTTTATCGTTTTCCTGCATCCCGGCAAATATATGGCCCGGATTCCATTTAATATACCAGTTTGTTTGGTCATCACGTTCTTCTTTGACCATGGTGGCTTTCTGATCAAAGCTGACGGGACCGGCCATCGTATCCATTTTGACTGAGAACGGCAAGGCCACGTTCTCCTTGTCATCATGGTCCTCCGGTTCTTTCGGTTTCTTATAGGTAACCTTTAGATTTTCGGCCTCGATATCTTTATAGATTTTCTCATAACGCTCCGTGAATTCTTTCTTACTAAGTTTTTTCTTCACGTCTGCAGAAAGATAGCCATACATCTGGTCAAACTTCCGCTCGTTCCAAAGCTTCGTATAGGCGGCAAGGCGGTCCTCAGGAACCGGGTCATTCTGGCACCCGGCCAGCACCAGCAGTCCGGCCAGCAAAATACTAAAAAGCAATAGCAGCTTTTTCATATTTCCCCTCCTCTTTTCTTCTATTAGTTTACCAAATTCAATTGGCAATTTCGTATAGGGCTAAGGGCGGACAGCCAAATGGCTCTCTTTTCCATTATAAACAGCACCCGTAAAAATGAAAACTTTGTTGATTGTTGCGGGGGCGTACAGCCATCTTAACTTGCAAGAGACACGTCCCGTTTGACTTCTTTCATAACTAAAAAGCATCCATGCAATGGATGCTTCAAGTTGCTTATTATGGAAGCAAAACTGGTTCAGCGAGAACTGGGTATGATTCCTGGGCTTTCGGAGACATGTTTATACTAATCTCTAGAAACTTAACGCCCTGGATGTCAACCTGCGCTTCCTTAGCATCTTCCAATCTTTCAATATTGCCGCTGTCAAAAAGAAGATTGCCATCTCCATATACAGACAGACTGCCTGAAGCAGACGAATTATCATCCATTCCATACTTGAACTTTAAAGCTGTATATTTTCCATCCAATTTATACTGTACCCCCACAGAGCCTGACTGAGAGCTAGCGAACCAATTACTATATCTTCCAGTTATGCCTGTAGTATAACGTTTTCCGTTAATTTGAATTCCGCGGCTGCCCATATCATATGCAAGATAATACAAATCACTATAGTTATATTCCTCATAAGGACTTAATCGTGTTAAATCAATCATGCCATTTCTGGGAGTAAGACCTAGATATAAACTCTTTAATGATCTATTAAACACAAAATCCGTCTCATCATATACAGTTAACAAAGGAACTATACTTCCTATTTCCACATAATCTTTACCCGCCATTGTAACAAACTGAGATGAACCTGCTGAAACTCCATCCTTATAAATGTTACCTGCGATTACGGTAGGCACCTTCTTTTTTAATGTGGATACCTCTGATTTTAGTTTCTTATTTTCACTTTGGAGTTTACTAATCTGTTTTTTTAAAGATGAAACAGATTCCGTTTTCGCTAATGAAGGTGTAGCTGACCCAAGTGTTAGAAACGCTGTCAAAACTAGCAATGCCATTCTTTTTCTCACATTATTTCCTCCGTTGAAAATCTTGTAGTAAATATGTACCGGTTCTATATTACTATATTTCTGGATATTGGGGCAATAACCATATGATTGTTAGTTGGGTAACTTAAAAAGCACTCAAAACAATGAGTGCTTTCCCAACAAGTACCTTTTATTTCGTATTTGCTTTAATCAGGCTATTGATTACCGTGTTAATCGCATTGGCTGCCTCTTTCTTATCGGTTGAATTCCATCTCTCAATATTGGAGTCCGTTGGCGCTCCAACGTATATTTTGTAATACTCGACAGAACTGCTTCCTTTTTTCTGAACAAACACAATGCGGCTGTCACCTAACCGGCCTCCAGGGTAGTCATCAATAACGCTGATCGGTTGTTCCGTTCTATATGCTTTCACATACTTTGAAGAATTGGTTAAGGTTGATATGTCTTTAAACCTCTTTAACAATCCGGTGTGCCTTTCTTTCGTAATCCGCGTTTTGTATATGTCCAAGCTGTATTTTCCGGATTTGCCTTCTTTTTCAAATTCACGGGTCCATCCATTCGGAGCATATTCCGTTTTTACATTGCCAGTGATCCTTGTTTCTGTTAGCTTCCATTGTTTTTGTTGATCTATAGCTTTCATTACCGGCTCATTTTTCTGCGTATCCACAAATTTATATTTCGTGAACTTTTGTATCAGTTGAGGTGCCAGTTTTTCAATTTCACTGACTCTTGCTTTAGTCGGGATTTCCTTATCAAAAACTCCATGTCTCCAGCCTTCATTTACTTTTCCAAGGCCTAATTCATACACAATGTAGCCTGTTTTCGTCTTTACAATATAGTCATATACATATTCTACTCCATCAAAATTAGAAGCTTCGAACACAGTCGATGTATTCTTCTTAATTTTTAATGGAACTTCAGATTGTTTTGCTTGCTGGATAAAGGATTTTACATCGTTTTCAAACGAAGCATCTTTTTCAATCCACATTGAAATCCCCAATTGATTGGCGGCCCATTTCTTTCCGATCGGTTCCACTTTCTCAAAGGATATGGAAGTTCTGCTTTTATACGTTTCAGAATTGACAGCAGCGAGTGTCCAGCCTTTTAGCATTTTTTCAATCTCTTGGACAGTTGTCGGTTTCGTGGCGGCCTGAACTTGGGGGCTGCCGCCGATATATGAAACTTGCAATGCAAAGAACAACGCGAGCAGTGTTATGAATATACTCTTTTTCTTCAATTGTAACCCTCCGATTTTTGTTTGCAAATAGGGAGCCATCCCTAAGGAAACAGCTCCATTTTTACCATTGTACTTCCTGACCGTGAATGTTTATTTTTAATCTTCTATTATTGAATGGTTACATTTGCAAAATCCACTAATACTTCGTAATTACTATACGTTTCAAGATGAAGGGTTTTAACACCCGAAACTGCTAATTCTAATTCAAGCCCTAGTTGACCCTCAGTAAGTTCTCCCTCATATATTACATTGCCTTTTTCATCTGTAAACTTTACTTTCAGGCTAGAATTATTATCACTATCGTCAAGTCCCAGCAAACCTTGAATTTTTGTATATTTCCCTCCCAGATTAAAGGAGAACTTTTCATCTCCCCTTGAATAATATTGTAATCCTTTATTGTATACTTGATTCCCAATGCTCATTGGTGAATTAATTTCCCTATTGGGTCCCGTCCTTGTACCATAAAACGGCACTAATCTTGAATTATCCATCATATATTGGCCGTCCGGTTTGTCACCCAGGTAAACGGTTTTATTGGAAGAATTATAGGAATACGGCATCCCAATGGTAGAACTGATCATTTGAACAGGCGCATAAAACAACCCGCCATAGCTAAGGATCGACGGTGCCGACTTGGTACCATATGTATAGGTGGTGGAGGTCATCAAGCCTTGATAATTGAGCTGGGCCATCACCGGATCTAACATATATTTCTTCTTATAGTTATTGATTGTTGTATCCCTTTTTTTGATTGATGCATCCTTCTGCTTAATGATGGCATCCTTCTTCTTTAGCTGCGATTTAAGTGAATTTACTTCTTTTTGCAGTTGGGAAGTTGTTTTACCCGCTGCAGATGCCGTGCCAGGAACAGTGGCTCCTGCCAAAAGACCGAATGCCAGTGATGCAGAAAAAATCAGTTTTGTTAATTTCATCTAAAATCTCTCCTCTTCTTTTCTTGATGTGTAAAAAGTAGTTTGGAAAAATACAAAAAGCCCTATAAGTTTGTTTACAGGGCAAAAAGCGCACAAAAATCGAAGACATGAATGTCCTCAGCGTTTTATTAAGCAACCCGACTGCCATTGCAAAAACTTTAGGCTCGTGGCTTTGCGTCCTTCCCTTTCGGTAAAGTTTGCCCTATGTATAAATTCCTATCATTTTACTTATCTATAATAATATATTTTTTCCATTATATCTATAATTATCCAATATATTTTCCACTCCGCTTTGTAAAGATTATCGGCTTCCTCAACGGACATTTGCAAAGGTATCCTTAAGATAAACGTTGCAGGGCTAAAATGGACACATTTAGCTCGATGAGGATTTCCATTCTACTTTCTCGTGTAAGCCGATTTTCACTTAGAGCAGAGGTCCCTGGTACTTTTAGATCCTTACCTATTAAATTTCTTGAATTCAAGATAAATATCTTCAAAATTTACCCTTTCCATGATAATATTGGAACACGCAATTAGTGCTAAAGAACTATCAAAACTTAAAGGAGAAATTTTTATGCATGCTACCGGATATGAAAAACTCAGTTCGAAGATTCTTGCGTATGCCTTGATTGGATTGCTGCTTGCCTGTGCCCCCCTTATCCTTGTGATGGCCTTTATACATACAGTCACCATGAAGGAGGCCCTTACTTTATGTGCCGTTGTCCCGTTTCTGGCCGCAGGGATTTATTTGGTTTACCGTAATACCTATCGATTAAGCCAAGGAAAATATTATATATCTGCAGCCTCATTCGTAACTTGTTTTATTTTAGTATTTTTTGTTCCGACTTATGAGATTTGGGCCGCTATCATTCTTTACCTGGTTGTGTCATTGGTCTATCTCGATTCGATAGTGGTCATGCTTGCAACGGGGTATGCCCTTGTGGTCCACACCCTGCATCTGGTCTTTAACCCTTATTTCAACATGACAAATACGGTAGACTATATCGTCTCGTATATCATCCTCACGATGATTGGAATAGTATGTTATTGTATAACGATCGTTGGAAAAGAGATGCTCAAAGAAGTAACCGAAAATGAAGAAAAAGTGAAAAATGTGCTTGTGGAGGTTTCCAAGTCCGTCACCGTGATCGACGAATTCGGGAAAAGGCTCACAGCAAACATTAACGATACAAACGCTATATCCCAGGAGATTTCCGCAGGCTATTTCGAAATTTCCCGCGGAGTGGAGTCCCAGGCTAGTGCCATTGCAGAAATCAATGATAAAATGCTTGGCTCCACCGATTCTGTCCAGGCCGTAACAAAGAACGCGGGACATATGAAGGAACTTTCAACCGCTACTGTCGACCTGACTAAACAGGGCAGTGAAAAACTGAAGAACATGCAGCTTGCCATGAACAGTGTCACTCACATTCAGGAAGAAACCATGAATGTCATGAAGGAATTGCAGGAAAATACCGCTAATATCGGTACCATTGTCGCTGCGATTGAGGAAATTGCCAATCACACAAACCTGCTGTCGCTTAACGCATCGATTGAGGCGGCCCGTGCCGGCGAGCATGGAAAAAGCTTTGCTGTCGTTGCCGGCGAAATCCGCAAGCTATCAGCAAATGCTGGAAGTGCCGCCAAGAGCATCGGCGAAATCCTGCTAAAGATCGGCGACAAGACGCAAGCCGTTTCTGAACAGCTGGAAAAAGGAAAGGAAGCCATCGGATATAGCCGCCGGGATGTAGAGGACTCTGGTGCCATGTTTACTGAGATTACCGGCAACATGGCCTCCCTTATGGAGAAGGCTGGAGAAATTGAGGATATGCTGCAGCAAGTGGAACAGAATTCTTTGGCCACATCTGGTGAAATATCGAATATCTCCAGCGTAACCGAAGAATCCAGCGCTGCACTGGAAGAAATGACGGCAGCAATGGACAGCCAGCGCGAGCGCATCCAGGCGATTGCCGAGCACTTTGAGGAATTGGAAGGGAAGGTTGGTTCATTGCATGAACTGACAGATTTAAGGACATCGGGATCGGATGAGAAGTGAGCGGATGAAATTTTTAGTCACTACAGCAGGAAGGGTGCTACCGGTCTCCGGGAGCATTCTTTTTTTGCAATACGGGGGTCTGGCTATATCAGCGGTTTTTCATGGAAACATTGGGAAGATTAACTGCGATATTTGATTTTGGCGCATAGTTCCGGATGCTCAACAAAAAGGCCAACAGAATAATGTTGACCTTATCATTTCGTAATTCCTAACGAAAACTACTCTTTAACACTCAAATCCTTTATTGCCTGCTGTACAGTTCCAAATATTTGGATTAAAGATAGATCCGCCCCCAGCTGAACCACACTTCGGGCCACCGCAGGGCTCACTCCCGATACAACAGAACGGACACCAAGCAAACCAAGAACGGCGCTCGTTCTAAACAGAAAGTCGATTACCATTTGATCAAGTTCATAGATGCCTGAAAAATCGCTGATTAAAGTATGGACCTTCTGTTCCTGTACTTTTATAGGGACATTTTCCAAAATATATTGCGCCCTGTCAGAATCGATGGTTCCCACAAGAGGCATTACAGCGACCCCTTCTAGAACAGGGACGATTGGAACTGAAAGTGCGTAAATTTCTTTCGACACTCTTTCAAGTTCCCTTTCGATTTCTTTACTCCGGGTTACATCTCTGACGACAGATAGAACCGCCTTTTTACCCTCATATTGAATGGGAGTACAATTTGTTTTTACGTCAACAAGTGAACCATCAAACCGTCTTAATTTTTTTTCGATAACTCCAGTTGGCTTATTTTCTTCAAGGATGGATTTTATATGACTGGCTGTAAGCTCTGCATACTGCTCAGGTATGATATCGGATACAGATTTACCTATAACCTCCCCGCTGGAAGCGGCCCGTAAAAAGGTTACTCCTGCCGGGTTTATGTACATGAATTTTCCATCTTGTTGAATAATAATTGCCTCTGCGGAAGATTCAACGATTTGACGATACATTTCTTCATCTGTATTGTTTTTCATGAAAATCCAGCACCCTTCATAATACACTTTTTTCCTCACTGAACATTATACAATAAGTGAACAGTAATTGCGTTATCTGCTAGCTTAACAAGAAAGTGAAGAGTATATTCAACCATTTGGCATATTTGCTAATTTGTTAAACTGCCTGTTCAGCTATTTCTTATCCAAGCCTTCCATTTGTATGATCTCTTCCAAAGGGAGTCCAGTGGGCAACACAGGATCACCATTTTCCACATAGGTCTGACTGCACGTTGTATTTGTGATGGTGAAATAGGAACTTGTATATTCGTAGCCATCTGTCTGTATTCCTTCTGAACCTCCATGATAAATACAACTATCATCAATTTTTTTCTTTTGCCCATCTTCATCGATATAAAAATATTGATTCTCGATTGCTCCTCCACCTTCTGGAAGAGGGCTGAGCGTGTACCCATTCTCATTAATGCGGTAAACATCATAGTCTCCGTTTTTTTCGGGCTTGGGCGCATGCTCCACATTGTACACCACTCTGACCTGACCCTCATACCCTTTAGGAATCAGATAGTATTCATGTGTCTTTTTCAACAGTAACGGATCCCACACATAGATAGGTGCACATATAGCTAAAGCAAAAAATGTGACCGCAGCAAGCGTGTTAGTTAACATCACCCTGCTATTCATCTGAAAGCTCCTGTTGTATTTTCTCCTTCTCTGCCATTCTTCTAATAAGAAGAAGAGGAAAGAACAGCTAACCGCATAAATTCCAAGATCTTGTAAAAATACGGAGGATAAAAGACCGAACAACAGATGAATCAAGCAAGCAAAAATAAATCGACTCTTTTTCATTTTTTTTGTTGCGAAGTCAGATAATATGGAAACAGGTATCCCATAAATGACATTTCCAATGAAGGCATATATCAAAACGAACAGAACATAGCCAGTGAAACCTATCCACAGTTCCATCAGGAGATAGAGCACTGCGAGAATGATGCTGGAACCCACGGCGGATTTAAATTTTGAAAAAATCATTCTTTCCATTTTTTCATTACCTCTCTTTTTTCAAAGTAGGGCATGTGAATTATATTCACCTATGAAAACACTATACAGAAAAATTACCCCAACCTCCCTCTAATTTTACAAAATTTAGAATTCCAGCAAACAATATCTTCTGATACAACAAAAAAGCCCACAGAACACTGTGGACTTGAAGAATTCATATTAAACTATAGTACCTGTCATGTTACCAAAGTATTGTATCTTTAAGTAAATTAAAAAATCAACCGTGATACCAGCCTGTTTTGCAGTTAATAACGACAAGCTGATGCCAGTCGCCTTTCCCATCAAATCTTATGTACATTGTGTAATAGCCTTGATTGCCAGTAACACCGGATTTGACTAATTTGGTTTTATCTTTTTTAGAAACATATTCTTTCTCAATCTCTTTAATGATTTTTGATTTTACGCCCGGTGCCCAATTATACGGATTAGCAAAGCTTAGCTCGTGTGTTTTGACATAGGCATATTTGTTTTTGTATTTGATTTTGGACCAGCCATATTGCTGATAAGAATACCAGTCGCCCTGATCCTTGCCGATGGGAACGCCGCCATACACTTTCACTGTAGCACCAGCGTTGATTTTCCCTAATGTTTTATAAGATGTGCCAGGTGAAGATTTTACTGAAAGAGTTTTCGCTGCATAGGCCTTGTCATAGCTTGAGGCTTGGGCTTCAGTAGAATTGAATGCTAACAATAGCGTCAGTAAACAGATACTATCTTAATCTTTGCCACGTTAGTTTAACAGGAAAATGATAATTAATGAACAGTGTGTTCTGAATGCGACCTGAAAAAGCCAACAGAATACTGTTGGCTTCCATGTTTTCCTGCTGATTCTTATCATTTTTACAGGTTTCTTCTATATATGATAGTTAGTTAAGGCTCCAAATTCGGACCATAGTTTGGCAGCACAATCTTGCCAGACCACTCTTGGCCGTCAGGTGTAGAAACTTTTATATCGACTTCTCTAGGCCAAGACGCCTGCTGTCTTGGATAAGGCCCTTGGCCTGGTCCTGGATGATACCCTGCCTGCTGTCCTGCCCGATATCCATCTCTATACCCTTGTCGATATCCTTGTCGATATCCCTGTCGAAACCCTTGTTGATATCCACCATATCCTGGATATTGTTGTCCTAGCTGCCTGTT
The DNA here is from genome assembly GCF_003429105.1 of Peribacillus glennii. Lineage (GTDB taxonomy): Bacteria > Bacillota > Bacilli > Bacillales > DSM-1321 > Peribacillus > Peribacillus glennii. Next base: position 77,441 of record NZ_QVTD01000022.1, on the reverse strand, counting down.
AAGAGCATCTTCTGACGTTTCGGCCTGCACATCATGCTGCTGATTTATCGGATTAACCGGCACATGAAAGTATTGATTTTCAAATTCCATATAATCACCACCTGATGTATGCTATTCAGTTAAGGATTCATTGAGCCTTTCCAACGAATAAAAAATACACCCAGGATTTCAATGATCGCTTTTATAAGGCATAAGCCCGGTTGACTCTTTTTACTCCACCGATATAGTGAGTAAATCATGAATCTTTTTCAGGTTCATCTTGAAATAAGTAGTAAAACCCCAATCTTCATAAGCGTTTGGAACCAATATATCATCAATGCTTTTCTTACTTTGAACGGTTTTCGCCACTAATGCGAGTATATCGTTTATGTAGCCTTTCACTTCACGAAGTTCTTTCATTGAGCAAACTTCTCCATGCCCCGGTATGATTTTTTCAATATCCAGCAGTTCGACTCGCTCTAAAATGTTTAACCATTCCTGGGGATTTGCATGAATCATTACAGGATGATGCTTTGAGAGCACCAAATCCCCCATTACGGCAATTTTTTCTTCAGGCAGGTATACGAAAGCATCACTTTCAGTGTGGCCGCCCCCATATGTGATAAGTTGCACGGAGCGGTCACTGCCATGAATACTCAATTGTTGATCAAAAGTGATTGTGGGCAGTGTATATAACAAATTGGGGAGCATTTTCATGTACTCACGGTCACTGGCATTTCCCCATTGCATTTCCTTTTTTACCTTTTCATCCGTCTCTTGTTGGATTTTTTTCTCGAGTTCATCGATAGCCTGATAAATCGGTTGTGGGTTAGACATCTGCTCGCTTACCCTGTTTTTTCCGTATGTAGCCATGATTTCACGTGTAGTCAATGTAGAAATTAATTGTGCTTTGGGGGTGAACACTTGATTCCCAGTTGTATGGTCACTATGCCAATGTGTGTTAATTACATAGGAAACTGAATTTCCAGTGAGGTACTTTGCTGCTGCCTGCAAATCCTCTGCAGCCTGTATTGTCGTGAAAGTATCGACCACAAGGGTTGAATCACCTAGATTAATAATTGCTGCATTCCCTACAGAGCCAGTACCTGGAACCGAGATTGCAGCAAATACACCCTCTGCCACATGATTCACCAAAAAATGCTTTGATCCCTTGAAAGCTTCAATTCTATTTACCATATTTACCTCTCCTCCAATAATATAATGGTATGATATTCCAATTGCATTTTTGTTCCCCTCATTAACCTTCCAGAAGGATTTTCCCTTAACATACGTTTGATCAATTTTGTTGAAGAATTGCTGCACAATTTATTTCCGGGCGCAACATGAAAAGACAGATGCTGGTAACACCTGTCTCAATAAAGCTTAACCCGCCATAGAATAAATCTGTAATCGGATTTATTTTTTTGGACTTTTGATTGGTGACGTAGAAAGACTAATTCCTAACAAGCCATTTTTTTGCCAAAATGCTTCATATTCATAGTCTCCGTTGTCGTAATTTAGTGTTACCTTTGTACGCATCTTTCTTTACTGTTCGGTTTAACTTGTCTCATAGACAACTTGATGATTTTGTTTTGGATTATGGACGATCATATAACCTGTATTATTTAACATTTCATAAGTGGTTTCTGGTTGATGGATTACAAAATACTTTGTATGGTTAATAATTGCAAATCTATCCGCCATACTAATTGCCTCATGTTTTGTATACATTACATTTCCCCTATAAATATAGTACTTATAGAATATATCTTAAATTGGAGAAAATTGTATATACAACTTTCGACAAAACTGTGAACTGTTGAACGGACCAAATTTTATGCTTTTTACACAATCCTTTTTTCAAAATAAAAAGATATGTCCATTTATGACATACCCTTTATTCACGCGATGATTGAAGTTTAGTTAGTTCAAACGTCCATCGCCCGTCCAGCATAACCAAAATCAGTCACTTCCACTGTACGACCGTTTGCCCAGTACCAGTACAGAAAAATGTCACACCTTTAATGTTGTATTCACTGCGAGTTTTCCAAACTTGTGATAACCCCTTTTTTATTTGTGCCTCCGTCAAAGGGATCCTTCCCGCCTTTAGAGTTTCAATGACAGCTGTAGAATAAGGCCCCTTACCTAAATGACCCAGGAATGTTTTATCCTTATTATCCCACCCATATAGGTATTTTATCTTACCTTTCAAACGGATTTTTACTGCACCATACTCTAAGCCTTTATCGATACCATAAGTACCTTCCAGAGAGTATTCTTTATTATACGTTTTTCTGAGTTTAACAATTGGGTGAGCTGTTGCATTTTTATGATGCAAATATGCGTACCCCTTGCTCATCTTCACTTTAAACCAATCCTTGGAAGCGGATACAATGGGGATATATGTTTTCTGTTTTACTTTTGCAACAACTTTACTCTTGGAACTTGCACTTTTTCTTAGTAGAACATCTTGGTAGTACTCTAAACTATAATTTCCCTTTATACCTTTGAAGGACGTTATTCGGTCATCTTTAGGCGGCCTTGCGGATTCACCTGTAGTAGGTATAGTTACCTTTATGTCGGCATGGGTAACTGTCGGCAAAACTAGTAATATAGTTAAAAATGAGCTCACTAGCAATTGAGTAATTCTTTTCATTTGTCCGTCTCCTCCACTTACCAACATACCCATAATTATACATACTTGGTATAAAGATGTAAATACAGAGTAGAGCCAGTTATGAGGTTCCAGGTGTCTTTTCATAATTCCAATTCACCGTTCATTTACAAAGAATATGATTGTGCAATACCTTGTACAGTGTCTGTATGAAACACTCGTCGTAACATTCCCCTTTTTACACACTAAAGCATTGGCGGTTTCCCTTCTTTTACCCAAATGCCATCCTTCTTTTCCATCATCTCTTTGAAAGCCTCCATTTTGCCCTTGTTTTACTAAATACTCACTGATTTTCCATACTTCCACCATTTCGTGATCTTTAACTGTCATTTGATATAGCTACAGCTAACGGAATGGGGTTTCCTTCCTGAAAAATCCGTAGGTTATTTGATGTTATTTCTTTTAGCAGCATCTTATTAAGTGAAAACGGCATATATACTAAAACGCCACCATTTGTATATATGAAGTTTCAAAGCATAGTCGGATGCAACGGAAAAAAGCCAGCAAATTCATACTGGCCAGTCATACATCCGCTTATTTCACAACTTTCACTTTCACAGTGTTCGTAACAGATTTTTTATTAACATCAAGTGATGAAACGTAAAAAACGGATCCTGTTTTTTGTGCTGATTTTAATTTCATCTTAAAATTCCCTTTGCTATCTGCTTTTGCTGTTCCTAGTACAATTCTTGTGTTATCAGCAGACACTTTCGCCTTTGGCAGGGTTTTACCAGTAACATATTTTGTCTTGCCCGTAACTTTATAGACTTTGAGAGGTACTACCTTGTAATCGGAAATTATGACGGTACGAGTGGTTTTGTTGCCTGCATAATCTTCTGCCACAAATGTATACTTACCGTTTTTTATTATTTGATAATTTCCTGCAGCCCCTATCCCCGGATCGGCTGAATAATCCGTATAGTCACTGTATTCGCCATCCGGATGTTTAATCCGGCGAATTCCCTTATCATCATCAGTATCATATCTGATGTATCGATAACCATATTGGTCCATGAAGGTACCACCCAACTTAACTGTCGGTTTTTCATTATCAATATTCGTTATGACAACCGTACACCATTTTTCTGCCCAGAGAGTATCGCCCGTGTAATCATAATCACTAGTAATATCTGACACCGCAAATTGATATTCACCATTTTTTGTTATTGCAAATCGGGCTGTGGAACCAGTGATTTGTTTTTCAAGGTCCCAGGAATAGGAAACATTCGTACCATTTTTATATGTTGATGAATCTATCGTTACTGTCACTGGCCCTTTGGTTAAACCTGTTTCATCTACAGTAACTTTAATACTTTCATCTTCAGTTGAAACTTTTGGTTCCTCCCACAAAGCCGCATAGCTCATTTGGGGACTTAATCCAAAAGAAATAATAAACATGATAGCCATGGCAAGTCTAGCAATCTTTTTCATCGTCGTTTGTCTCCTCATGTCGATTTTTTTCCATATTAAAATTCTACCAAAACAGTAAAAACCAGTAAATCCATATACAGTAAGTCGGAAAATCCACTATATGAGCGAGAACTGGATGCTAAAAGGCCAGCAAAAAAATGCTGGCCGTCAAGCGCTTATTTACTTGTCATCGTCGTCTTCATCTTCGTCTTCATCATCTTCATCTTCGTCGTCTTCATCGTCGTCATCTTCATCCACGTCATCTTCGAGTTCGATCTCTTTTTCAAATTCGAATTCTTCGCCGCTAACATACTCAATCTCTATTTCGATACTATATGAACCTTCCAAGGCCAATAGTTGTTCAATTTTAGCGACTAATTCATCTTCTTTTGAAACTTCTGTATCAACTGTTTCTTCTTCCGATGCATTTGAAGATGCTTTTACAGCGGTTTGCGCTGCTGGTGTATTTGGAGACTGTTGCGGAGCCTCAACTACTGGCGTCCCTTCCGGCTTCTCAGCAGCTTCTTCTTGTCCGCTTTGTAGTTCATTTACTAATTTTAAAATGGTTTCTTTCTTGATTGTACGTGATTTATCTTTTACTTTTACATATGGCTTACCCTTTTTCAATTCATACTCAACTTCGATTTCGTGATCGTCCGTTTCAATGGAAATCTCTAACTCACGGATCTTATCAGAAAGGTGAACGCCATTTTTGTCCTCAAGGTCACCGTCTTTTACATCACGCTTTTTACTGTATGCATTGCCGGGATTCAATCCCAATTCCAATTCAGCAATATTGCTTAAACCGTCAACATCAGAATCCTCTTGGCCATCCTTCGTTCCGTTCTTATCTGTATCTGCTGATTTTGGGTTTAAATCCAGCTTGTATTCAATCAAGTTGCTTAAGCCATCTTTATCGTTATCCTGCTTGGAGATATATTTTCCTTTAAGCTTATATTTTCTTTCCCACTTGTCGTCCAAACTATTTTTATTAGAGTCGACCAGCTTGGATTTTTTCTTTTCGCTTTTTTTCTTGTGATCGTGTTTCGCATCCGCTGTGGATACTCCCTGTGATAGCAGCAAGCCTAAAGCAAGGCCGCCGATCAAATACTTCTTTGAATTTCCCATTTTCATTCCCCTTTTCTAAAAATATAGGTTCGGCAACTGGCTGGCATAGCATCGCTGTACCTTAGCCCCTGTAGTTTTGCGCAACTATGTTTCCATAGTGGTGCCCTGTCGTTTTATACCTTTATAAGGAATAACTACCAACAATTACATTTACTATAATTGTTTTCCATTAAAAAGTAACAGGTAAAAAGACCTATTTATAGCAAAATGTCGAATCTTGTCACCGCATTGTAATTTTTTTAGATAATTTTTTCCTGCAGCAATCTAAAAAGGCACAGATGCATTTCATTCATGCCTTTTACATAATATTTCCAAGTACAATCATTCGGAATGTAAAAAAAAGCCAACAGATTCACTGTCGGCCTGCTGGTTTTAATGGTGTGACGAGTTTGCGTTTTTCTGGAAACTATTTATGGATTCAGTCATTTGAAAGAAGCAACCTATGAATAGTTCGCGATACGCCAATATCTTCTCGAGGTGATATATAAATTATTCAGATGGCGTAGCGCCAAAGCTTTCTCCTGGTACGTATCGGGGATCATCTTTTCCGATCTTATTTTCATTTGAAGTTAACTCTACCTTTGCGGCGACCTCAGGGTTTCCAAGACCTGCTGCATCGGGATTGCCATCGCTTACTTTTTGGACCTTGTTTTTTTCACGTTCCATGCTTTGTCACCTCCCCGTTTGTTAATGTAACCTTGATTACATTTTTTATGATCATCAAACAGAATTGGGATTTGAATAAACAAGCATGACGAAAAACTGGTCATTATGTTCCGGCGATGTAGCTGCACTTTGTAAACCCAATATAATTTTAAGCGGATCTATCCGATTTGTTTTTTTAGATAGTGTAACACCATTTTGTCAAACTCTTTAATCGCTTTAGCTTTATCTTCCCCAAATCCGGCCAGTGGAGCAGCAATGGCATTTTTATTATATATATTGTAGCCTTCCCCTCTTACCCACGCTAATTCCAAGTGGTCATATTCCTTCAAAGTTTTGTATTCCCAAACAGTTTCAACCATGATTTAAAACACCTCATAATATTAAAAATCTTTTACCCTTCTACTTTATAATCATCCAGGTGTTCATAGGTGTGGGCGAATGCCCTCTGAAACGGGGTTTATGTCCTGTTTTTTTATAAACAACTGGTCTTTACCACGCATTTTTATGAAGTGGCACGAAGGGCGTTCAGTAAAATAAAGAAGGCTGAGGTGGCTTCTGCGGGAAAAAGTTAGCTGAGGGAACGATCTCTTTTTTGTTGGATTTTGTTTAGTGTTCATAAGGTGGCTTACCAGGCCATACAAGTACTAACCCTGCTGCCGTTAGTTCTACCGTCCAATAGAAAGGTGCGCGATCCTGGTTGGATCAACGCACCTGACAAAATAAACATGATTCTTATTTGTATCCGCAAGGTGACGGGATAATACTATGTGCAAAAGGCAGGCGTGGTTGCTATAAACCATTATGGCACTTATCTTACTTTTCCTTCTTTGTTGCCTTTTAGGATCTATCTTTCACTAATGATTTTTTCCCAGGGGCAAACCAACCGATCAGGGCAATAGCGACTAAGACAGCATAAAAGATCACAGTCCAACCTGTGCTGTGGGGAAAGTGAGGATCTAAGACACCAATATCCTCATGGGCAAGAGTGATTACAGCAAGTTTGACACCAACCCAGGCAACTATTGCATATGCTGTAGTTTCCAATGCTGGACGTTTTTCAAGAAGTGCCACAAACCAGGTTGCTGCATATTTAATCAAGATAAGGCCAGCAACCCCTCCAAGAACCACTACAATAAATTGTCCGCCATCCATGCCGCCGAAATTATCGAGCGGTGAATCCGGAAGACCGAGGGCAAGAGCAACCGCAGCCAGAATAGAATCAATTGCAAAGGCAAGATCTGCTAAAGCAATCTTCCCAACTGTAGGCCAGAAACCTTTTCCGGCGGCTTCCTTTTCATCGTCCTTATGAATTTTTTCATTTTCTTTGCCAAACCGGGCCTGAATGACATGCTTTAATCCTAAGTAAAGAAGATAAGCTGCTCCTATCGCTTGTATCTGCCAGACGTTTGCGATAAATGATATTCCAAAAAGTGCACCAAATCGGAAAGCGAAGGCCATAAGAATGCCGTAATTAATTGCTCTTTTTTTCTGATCTTCGGGTAAATGCTTGGCTATAACTGCCAGTACCAGGGCATTGTCAGCCGATAACAAGCCTTCTAATCCGATAAGAATTAACAATGCCCAAGCATACTCCAGCCAGATTGATTCCATCCACCTGTCTCCTTTCTAAATACCGTAAAATGTGATGTGGAAAGTTTCGCTAACAATATAATTTCCCTATAAGCCACACGTAATGCCAGAGAATATTAGACAGCTGCTCTCCATTGTTCAGCAAAAACAATAACCCATGGATCGGACTTTCTTGGGAAATGTACCATACATCTCTATCAATACCTTTTCCATGTTGTTGATAAACTTTAATGAAGGGCAAAATCATGATCTAACAGGCATGTAACATGTCCCTCGTATGATATGGTTGCCAGTTGATTACGCCTTCTTCAATTATCCTCCGCGTTAGCTACCCTGCAGCATATGCCATGGATTCCAAGAAAAAAGCCGTCCAATCGCAGCCTTGTCTTTCAAATAACGCACCCTTTAGCCATTCATGAAAACGAAGTTCAGTGCTTCACAAGAGAGAATGAATAAGTTCAGAACCGTGCATGCTGATTATTAATCCAGTGTCCAAATCGTAGAGCTTTGAATTTGGTGCTCTAACACGAATGATCCGCGTTTACTTTAGTATTGTCTTTTCTCCGTGTGTCAATAGTTAATTTCAGGATATTACAATAAGGGAGCTTAGACAAATAAAAAAGACTGTTCCCTTGAATCAGCCGTCTAATCGTTTATTAACACATTTTAACCTGAAGTGCTTGTCCTTACGGTTCCGGCGGAGTCAGCATTCATTGTAACGATAATTCCCATTTGGTGAACATACGCAGTAGTTGGTTTAGCAAAATAATGCCCATTTCTGCAAGATCTTTCTTATAATACCCTTTTGAAGCTAAAAAGCCAACATTCCATCATGTTGGCCCTCTCCATATATTTCCGCTTTCATACCGTTTTGGCTTTATTTGAATGAATGAACCTTTTCATTTTTTCTGCATCGGAAAGGATTTCGCCATTCTTTTCTTGTTCTTCTGTTTCAGAACTAGCGGCTAAACGCTCTTGCGCGTCAGCAATCCTGGTAAGTTGTTTGACGATTTCTTTATCCTTTGGCATGATACGATCTCCCTACCTTACTTTCTGCATCAACATTTCAGATATAACTATTTTCTTTTTACCCAGCGTATTGCAAATGAAACATGTTTATCGGGCTTAATGATAAATCAGCTATGCTTTTTGATTAAAAAAAGCCGCCGAAGTTATAATCGACGCCAACTTCCTGATTTATCTGCCACGATTATAATTACCAGCGAAGTCTTGATTGATCAGCGAAATCCTTGAAATAAGGAAAATTTCTTATTTATCATCCAAGATCCGGGTATCTTATAAAATTCTAGTATTTCTTTTCAACAGGCCGGATTGGTTTCCATTATGAATGTGATTAACAAAATGCCTGCAGCCGCCGCACCGGATGATTTCATCCTGAAATCTGACTCCTCTCAAGCGATTTTCATGCAGCGTTAAAAAGTCATCGATTTCCATAAATTGATTAGTGAGAAAATTGTCAGACCTACAACTCCTGCAACCCTGTCTTCGCCTATTAAAACCGTTCTTCCGGCGCTCAGCTTCAAGCCTGATTTGGCGGTCTTCATGAAATGTAATAAAGTCCTGTCTTCCGATAAACCGGTTAAATCGATCATCATCTAGTGTTCTTAAGCGGTGGCAATCCCTATGCCTAAAACAATCAGAACACATCTTTCTTCCTCCTTCCTTTATGATTTGGTTCTATATATTACGTGTGACAAAGCTATACTGAAACGGCTAATCGCATAGACTCATTACGAATTCCTCGTATTGTGTGGATGGATAATACAACACAAAAGGCACAGAATTTACTATTTTTCAAAACAACCCAGACGAAAAATCTGGTAGAAACAATTTCTACATAGGTATGTTGTTATTGATTATTTTGAAAGTTCCCTATATTTTAGTATATGGGGATAATAAATAGAAAAAACGGAGCACTCTTACATCATGCAATTTTTGACTGTTTATTATCTCTGCATGTGAGTGTTGGCTTATCCAATTAGGACAATCCGACACCGGAATTTACAGAAGGAGGTTTTCACAATGTCTCAATCAACTGACCGCGCTAATTCACGGCGGATCACAGCCAACATCTTCAAAGGCTCGGTTGGAAATCTGATCGAATGGTACGATTGGTACGTTTATTCAGCTTTCGCCGTGTATTTCTCGGCTGAGTTCTTTCCTCAGGGAGACCCGACCAGTCAACTGCTTAACACGGCAGCAATCTTCGCCGTCGGCTTCCTGATGCGTCCGTTAGGGAGTATGCTGATGGGCCGCTATGCCGACCGCCATGGCCGCCGTGCCGCACTGACGCTTTCCATCACCATCATGGCTGGTGGTTCTCTGATCATTGCCTGCACACCAGGTTATGACAGCATCGGTATCATGGCTCCGATTATTCTCATTCTTGCACGCCTGCTGCAAGGGTTGTCGCTAGGCGGAGAGTATGGAACTTCGGCAACATACCTGTCCGAGATGGCCAGCAGCGGACGCCGCGGTTTTTATTCGAGCTTCCAGTATGTCACACTCGTTGCTGGGCAAATGGTGGCCCTGGGTGTCCAGATCATCCTCCAGCAAATACTCAGTGAATCCGACATGCATTCCTGGGGATGGCGTATTCCGTTTGTCATCGGGGCATTAGGAGCTTTGGCTGTTTTATGGCTTCGCCGTACGATGGACGAATCTGAGCAGTTCGAAAAAATGGGTTCTAAAAATCGGGAAAGTGCCGGAACCGTGCGCACTCTTATGAAACATCCAAAGGCAGTGTTGACAGTGGTCGGGCTGACGCTCGGCGGAACTGTTGCCTTCTATACCTACACGACGTATTTGCAGAAGTTCATGGTAAACACTGTTGGCCTTGAAAAAGAGATTGTCAGCTGGATCAACTTTATTGCTCTTTTGATATTCGTTGTCCTTCAACCGCTAGCCGGTGCGCTGTCCGACCGGATTGGACGCCGCCCGCTTCTAATGACATTCGGTGTTCTAGGAACGCTGCTGACAGTGCCATTGTTCATGATGCTGGAACGGACAGATAGCGCATTCGTGGCTTTCTTGCTGATGATGGCAGGACTTATCATTGTAACCGGATACACTTCCATCAATGCGATTGTAAAAGCGGAGCTCTTCCCGACCGAAATCCGTGCGCTTGGGGTAGGATTACCATACGCACTCACTGTTGCGATATTCGGTGGAACTGCGGAATTCATCGCGTTATGGCTGAAGAACATTGGACATGAGTCGCTCTTCTACTTCTATGTGGCTGGCTGTATTGCCGTGAGCTTCTTCGTATACTGGCGCATGGCTGAGTCTTCTAAGGTGTCAAAAATCGAAGCTGAGCAACGTTAAAGAAGCAGCAAAGCCATTCATGAAGTATCATTACTAAAGAAGGAATGCCCTGTATGGCGGGCATTCCTTTCTTTATTTATATGAGTTTTGACTGAGCAGTAGCCTGTCTTAAAATTGAACCCATTACTATCAACAAACTCGCCCGTATGTATTCATAAATGGAAGACTGTCTGACAATTGTCCAGCGTGCTTAAGAAGCTATTTTATTGATATATAGATATCCGCCTCGTCCGCAACCGCGCGTTTATTATTTTGACCAACCTCTAATGTACTGTCACGTTCCATAAGGACTTCCTTAGTTTTTTAAATGTAAATACCTTTTGCACGCTATGTATGAATTTCCTTTTTTTGCATCAAACTAAGAGGGAAAAGGAGGGTACAACATGAAGAATATGACTGCTTTGCTTGTGAAATTCATCTCATGTGTGGTTGCTTTCGCAATTGGCCTTGATTTATTTTTTGATGCCGATTTTGCAGATATTCTATCGTTTAGCGTGGTTGCCGCCATTGTAACTTATGTAGTAGCAGACAGGATCATACTGCCCCGTCTTGGAAATCGAAACGCACTTATAGCGGATTTTTTCCTGACATACACAATTGTCTGGATTTTTGGCAATGTCCTGCTTCATAGCTATGAACAAATCGCATGGGGAAGCATTATTTCCGCGGTTATTATCACCGGTGGAGAAGTGTTTGTCCATCGTTCCTTGCAGAGCGAAGCCGCCGCTGCTCCAACCGGCCGGCAGCAATCCGATTTCAACCGGAACCTTGCATACGGAACTGAATTTGCCGAGGAACAGGAGCCACGGGAAAAGAAGTGAAACATGTAAGCTGCAACCCTATTTACCTAAAAGTGCTTCTCTTTAGATGAGAAGCTCCTTCTTACATCAGCGCAATGCAGCTTTGCCACTGCTTTAACGGACTACCGTACCGGGGGACTGACCCCCGGTACTTTAACGCGTTAAAGTAGTGCCTCTCAATGTGTTTTTTCTTCTGTGAATCTATAAAAATATTACCTCTCCTTATAATCAGGCAGAGTAAAAATATCATTCCTCAGATTGCCTGTCCCAAAGTTTATGTAGTTTTTTTATATCAATAAAATTTATTACAATTTCACGTTTATTCCCAATGCATTGAAACTAGTAATTACTGGGTAAAAATAGGCTAAGTGATTCAAACGAAAAAATTTGGGGAATATAGTATTCAAGTAACTTAGCAAAAATTAAAACTAATTGGGAAGTGACATAGATGAAAAGCAAAAGAGTTGTATCAGCCTTAATGATCACGGCCTTTACAATGTATTTACTCGGGGGGCTGTCTAGTACAAAAGGACTTATATTGGACGAGGTGAAGAAGGATATAGGGCTTGATTTAAATGAATTCGGGCTTGTAGTTTTTATATTCCAATGGGGCTTCACAATAGCTGGCGTTGTGGCTGGTTACCTTGTTGATAAAAAGGGATTAAAAATCATGACGATTGCGGGCTCGATCGTCATGGCTGCAGGGCTTTTTGGAACCGGTTCTGCACAAACGGTCCTGTTTTTTCTCGGATTCTATTTGATTGTCGGTTTTGGTCTTGGTTCTATGACTGTTGCATCCAACGCCATTGTTCCTACTGTCTTTCCAAAGAAGCAGGGAATGATGTTTAATTTAACAATGGGCGTTTATGGCGTGGGCATGTTTACCACGCCTCTCATTTTAAAGTGGATGTTTTCTTCCGGCATTTCATGGAGGGCTTTTTATATCGGGGTCGCGTTGTTGTTAATCGGGTTCATCGTGCTTATTTTATTTACTGAGGTTCCTGCTGGAAAAGCAGAACGGGCAAGTTTATCCGCCTTTAAGGAGATGATCGGAAATTCCCAGTTTGTCTTCATTATGCTGTTTTTGGTGTTCTATGTAGCATCAGAAGTATCCTTCCTGAACTTCTTCCCAACCTATTTAAAAACTTTGGAATTGGGAGGCGCGAGTGCAGCCGAAAAGGCAACAATGGTCGCCACGATCCTTTCGGCTTTTTCACTTCTTTTTACGCTGGGACGTTTGGGCGGAGGTTGGATTGCCCAAAGGATTGGCGAAAAAAAGACACTTCTGCTCTTTTCGCTGTTAGCCTTGGTTACCGTGACGGTCAGCAAATATTTTGCAAATGAATGGGTGTATTTATTTGCAGCCGCCGGTTTGTTCTTTTCCGTCCTGTTTCCAACAGCTACTGCCATTGGAACTAAGCTTTCAACTACAAGCGGCTCTGCACTCGGTCTTGTATACGTTGCCTCAGGAATAGGCGGTGCTTTTGCCGGATGGATTGTTGGTGCCGTATCGGAAAAATTCGGACCATCCATTGGATTTAACCTTCCAATCATATTTCTGGCCGTTCTCCTGATTATGTCTTTCTTCATTAAAGACATACCGGATGACCGCACATAATCTGGAATAAGATCACAGCGCTTTGCCGCATTACCGCACCGGGGGACTAACCCCCGGTGTTTAACGCGTTAAAGCATGGGGGGGCAGTCCCCCAATGTATTAACGTGTTGAAGCGGCTGACTCTTTCACCTGTATTTCCCCGCTCGTTCCCGCTAAGATGACGGTATCGGCCATTTTTACAAATAGTCCGGTTTCGACGACTCCCGGCATCATGTTTAGGCTGAAGGCCAATGCTGCAGGGTATTCTATTTTGTCAAATGGGCAGTCCAATATATAATTTCCGTTGTCCGTTGGCATAGGGATACCGTTTTTCATCCGTAGCTTCGGTTCGCATCCCTTGGCACTTATTTGTTTCATTGTAGTCTGCCATCCGAATGGCACAACTTCAACAGGAAGCGGGAATTTCCCTAAATGTGCGCTATACTTTGATTCATCCGCAACAATGACTAACTTTCGGGAAACGGAGGCGACCATCTTTTCCCGCAATAAAGCTCCTCCGCCTCCCTTAATTAAATCGAGATCCGGGTTGACCTCATCCGCCCCGTCAATTGTTACATCAATTTCATAGACATCTGAAATATCGACTAAAGGAATGCCAGCCTTCAAAGCGAGATCCTCTGTGGCTTTTGAAGTGGCTACTCCCTTAATATTCAATCCCTTTATGACTAACTCGCCCAGTCCTAAAATTGTCCAATACACCGTAGAACCAGTGCCCAACCCAAGCACCATTCCATCTTTTACGTATTCCAGTGCCTTTTCTCCGGCAAGTTTTTTTGCATTCATTATTTTCGATCACACCTTCATGGCAGCGAGCCATTCCATTTATTTGGAATGTACCTTAATTATTTTTATACTATCATCTATAGCCCAAAATTGGAGTGAGGATTCGGAGACAGTGTATGTTTATTACAGAGAAAAGAAAAAACTAGGTTTTACCACCTAGTTATGCCAACATAACAAATATTCAATTCTTATGGATTAGCAATCATTTGTTGTTGAAAAAATGAATTCATCTCTTCAGCCGGTATTGGCCTGCTGAAAAAATAACCTTGCGCTTCATTACACCTTTTTTGCTGGAGGAAATGTAATTGTTCCGATGTCTCCACACCTTCTGCAATTACTTTCAATTCTAGGTTATGAGCCATATTTATAATGGTACTGACGAGAGAAGCGTCTTTTTGGTCAATGAATATATTTCTGGTAAATGCCTGATCAATTTTTAATGTATCAATGGGAAACGTCTTTAAATAACTTAAAGAAGAATAACCCGTTCCGAAGTCATCTATGGATAGATGAACCCCCATTTCCTTTAATGTATGCATGGTTGAAATGGCATGCAGTGAATCCTGGATTATACTTTCCGTTAGTTCCAGTTCTAAATACATCGGGGCAAGGCCCGTCTTTTGTAAGATGTCCCTTACCGTATCCACAAAATTCAGCTGCTGGAATTGACGTGATGATATATTGACTGCCATTCTTACAGGAGAATGCCCTTCATTTTGCCATGCCTTATTCTGGGCGCATGCCTCGTACAGCACCCACTCTCCTATAGGTAAAATCAACCCGGTTTCTTCTGCCAATGGAATGAATTCGGCAGGGGATATCGTTCCCCACTCGGGATGAATCCAGCGTGTAAGAGCTTCGACTCCAATCAATTTGCCCGTATCTATATTAATCTGAGGCTGGTAAAGTACGGTAAATTCATTATTCTGCAAGGCTTTACGGAGACCAATTTCAAGCGTCATCTTTTTGGAAATCTCTTCGTCCATCTCTGGTGCGTAAAACCCAAAATCGTTTTTTCCCTGTTCTTTAACCCGGTACATGGCTGTATCGGCATTTTTTATTAATGTCTCAGCATATTTGCCGTCGGTTGGATATACAGAGATCCCTATTGATGGTGTTACAAACAATTCATGTCCGTTTATGACGAATGGCTGACTAATTCTTTCAACAATTCTTTTTGCAATTTTCGTCAATGTATCTGAAGTGGATTGTGAAATAAGTACAATAAACTCATCCCCGCCTTGGCGGCTGACCGTATCTGATTTTCCGGCACAGGCCTGAATCCGTTTCGCCACCTCAATCAATAATCCATCACCTGTAGCATGGCCTAAAGAGTCATTTATGTACTTAAAACGATCCAAGTCAATAAACATGACACCCAGGGATTGTTTATTCTGATTTGCCTGGTCCAATGCAGTATTCAGACGGTCAATTAATAGGAGGCGATTCGGCAGATTTGTCAAAGGGTCACGATAAACCATACGGTTCATTTTTTCCTCTGATTGCTTTCTTTCTGTAATGTCCCGGATGATGCTGCTGAAAAAAATCTTCCCTTCTTCCTTCCAGGTAGCAATGGAAAGTTCAATGGGAAAGACATAGCCCCCCTTTCTTAAACCCTGCAATTCAACCGTTTTCCCAATGACTCTGGCCTCCTGGGCAGAAAGGTACCGCTTCATGCCTTTTTCATGGGTCTCCCTAAAATTTTCAGGGATAATCAGCTGTAGATTCTTACCTAAAACTTCTTGTTCTTCATATCCAAACATAATTTCGGCACCCTTATTCCAGGAAATGATGTCACCCTGGCTATCAGCTAAAATGATGGCATCTGTGGTTGATTCTATGACCGATCGGAACTTGCTCTCCAACTTAATGGATTGAGATTCAAATTTCTTTTCCACATATATACTTAAAAAAACTAAACTGAAAATAATTAGCATGCCAATGCCGATGCAATATGCTAATAGAGTGCTGTCAATCAGTGATACGGACGAATTGGAATGATGGCCCACTTTAAACTTTGCAGCCGACATTCCCATATAATGCATCCCGGAAATAGCGATTCCCATAATCAGGGCACTGCCTGCTTTTCTCAACCGCAAATATGGTATATTTTGATTTCTGCCAATAAAAAATAAAAGATACAAAGCCACTAACGAAGCAATAAAAGCTATGATAGCCGAAAGAACCCAAAATAAAGGATCATACTCGATCATAGCTCCCATTTCCATTGCTGCCATTCCCGTATAATGCATTGATACAATTCCTGTGGTCATAAATAACGCACCAAGGATGACTTGCATTTTCCCCATTGTGGGTCTGCTGATGATAAAGAAAGCCAACCCGGATGATATGATGGCTGGAAATATGGAAATTAGGACTATTGTTCTATTATAGGAGACTGGTATAGATAAATGGAACGCAAGCATTGCAATAAAATGCATGGACCATATCCCCATGCCCATAGCGAACGCCCCGACCCAAAGCCATAAATAACGTAAAAAACCTGTGGCTTTGTTTATTTGAATGCTTAACGATAACGCAGAATAGGACGCAATTATGGCAATAATAATGGATAGCAGGACTAGAGAAAGGTGATATGTACCAGAATATGTTTCCATATAACAACCCCTTAAGAGAATATGATGATTATATCGGAATTTTTCGAAGGTTTTTGATCCTAAAAATGATATGTAATAAAGAAATCTATATATTTCAACCCCCGCGATAGGACTTTGTCCATTTCCCTCTTTGTTCCATTTACATATAAATAAAGAAAATGATGTAATAGGAGAGTTACGCGATGGCAACAAGCGAAGAAAGAGGCCTGCCAAGCTGTATTTTTCCCGGCTACAAGTATTGCGGGCCTAATTGCAGCGGCCCTGGCGCACCGACAAATTCAGTAGATAATTGCTGCCGCAAGCATGATCACTGCCTTGAGCGTGGTGGTTCGCCATGTAAGTGTGACACCAACTTTATCAATTGCCTCCGCTCAAAGATGGATCCGCATACCCTGATGGGCAGGCAGGCTGCTCTAATGTATGGGTTCATGAAAATGAGAATAATGCGTACCTGCGGTGGTTCTAACTCCAGCCAGAACGAAAAAAGAAGGTTCTGGTAGCTGCCATACCCCTGTATATAAAATCAATGGTCTGTGGATATCGGCCTTTAAAATTCCTGATTTGCCAATCAGCCGGCCCGGCAGCAAAATAATAAAACCTTCTGATTCCATGTCGAAGGGTTTACTTAGTTTATTTTTCGGTAATATTCAAATTTCTAGCTTGATGCTAATGCCTGTTTTAAACTCCCCTTGATGCGGATATCTTTGAAGTCGATTCCCAAATTCACGACTGCCTGGGCGGTTTCAGGGCGAAGCCCGGTAAATGTTGGCCTTACACCGATTAGCCTAAGCGCACCTGCGACCTGGAACAACTCGGCGGCTACCATTATATCCACAATGGGCACGCCCGATAAATCGATGATCAGCTCGGAATTCCCAAGCATCCCACAGCTTTTTAACGAGGTTTCCATGAGGATTTTCGCCCGATATGTATCTAGTTCGCCAACTAAAGGAAGGATAGCGATTTCATCAGAAATGGAAACGACCGGTGTAGAAATGCTGAGCATCTCTTCCTTGGCCAGAACCAGCGTTTTTTTATGGTAGTCGACAAAGGAAACACTGAAGATATAGGCGGATTGGTCCAATAAAGCGCTTATGATTTCATTTATTCGCAAAATCGAATCCGCACTTGTATCAGGTTTATTGATCATTTCCCTTTTGATGAAGTCCGAAATGACCTTGCGGTAAACTTTGTTGGTATTTAAGAGCTGATCAATGGTCACCCCGTAGCTGACGGCTCCCTCACCAGTTTGCCTGGCCCATTCTGTCACTTCGTCCCATACGTCTTCTGACTGGGATGATATTAACGCTTTTCCAATGTAGCCAATCAGCTTTGCTCTCCAATGCAGGATTTCTGTGTCCTCTAACTTGCTTTCCAGCAGGAATTGATGATATCTTTCATTTAATCTCCTGCTTATTTCCCTTGATAAATCCAGCTGGTTTTCCACCATTTTCCGGCCCAAAGACTTTGCTGTTTCCATCCCCAATCCCCCTCCTTGTATCAATATTGTAAAAATTGCCCTGATACTATGTTTTCTATTTTAATCTTTATGCGGAATAAAGAACAGTTTCAAGGTGTGTTGACAGGGGAATCATAACTAGAATTTCGTGTTGATGGGGATGGGGTCAGTCCCCCGATGCGGCGGCGCATTAAAGCGGCGGGGGACTGACCCCCAATACGGTAATGCGTTAAAGCGATGGGGGACTGACCCCCGATTGTTTTTTCAAAGCAAAGACCATATTTACTCCAAGGGTACATTCAGCTGCCGTAGGGTTCTGTATACAATCCATTTTGTTCAGACCACTCTGTATAGAATATTTTATCCGGCTGCAGATTTCTTTTTGCAAGTTCAGCCATCACCCAGTCTTTCGTTTTGCCTATGGACTTCAACCCTTTTTCGATGATGGATCTCTCATCAATCAGCATTACAGTAGGCCCTGCCTGTGCAGGCTTGATATCGAACATTCCCGCGGTGACGGCAGAGGGTTCTACAGTTTGGATGACACTGATTGAACCGCTTGTTTCCAAAAGGGCATAATGTACATCCTTCAGCGAGAAAATTCCCTTTTCACGCAGCATACAATCAACTCGGACGGCTCGCCTTTCAAAGGTTTCTTTAGCTTGTAGATTTTCTGTACCAGAACTTCAACAAGATAAATAAGGACAGCCCAAAGTGCTATTGCAAATAAAATAGGAAGAATGGATACTTTTTCTTCGTAAAGGGCTTCTTCCAGAATTCCTCCCAGCAAGATGGTATATATAAAATTAAACGGTGTGATTTCAGACATTTCTTTTTTTCCGAGCAGCCGCATCACAATGATTAAAGCGGCCAATCCGATGATTAGCTTTAATGCGATCGTCCCCTATAACAACATGGTTCCTCCCTCTTCTTTGCTTGCTTTTTCTATTCCCGGTAAGCCGGCGCTGCACTCCATAAATTTTTCCCGAAAGTAGATTACTGCCTTGCACCTGAAGCCAAATTCCCTAATGCTGTGGAGGATGCGTACCTTGCTGTGCCAGTTCTAAAAAAATAACCCGCCGATTCATATTAGCGAATCAAGCGGGTTATGGCGAAAACCTAAATTATTTGAAGTGCGTCCCAAGCTGGTTCAAGGGATAGAATTGAAACTTCGCTTCCCCAATCACTGAATCCATCGGGATAAAACCAAAAATCCTGCTGTCATTGCTGTACAGGCGATTATCCCCCATGACGAAGAGTTTTCCTGCTGGCACTTTATATTCGCCGGTGTAATTTTTCAATGTGAAATCTTCGGTTAATGTTGCGTTGCCGGGAATTTTTTCTTTATTTGCTTTCAAGTAGGGTTCATCAAATTTCTTGCCGTTGATATATAGTACGTCATTTTTCACTTTAATTGTGTCTCCGGGCATGCCAATCACCCGTTTAATGTATTTTTCATCGGAATCCGGGGCATCAAAGACAACGATGTCGAAATGTTGGATTTTGCTTAGTTTACTCACGACCAGGCGATTTTCATCTGTAAAGGTCGGCATCATGGATTCCCCGTGGACTTTTACCGGAGTGAATATGAACGTATGGAAGATAAAAGCGATTCCTGCTGCAAATAAGAATGATTTCAGCCAAGATATAATCTCTTTATTGATTTCGGATTTGTTCACCCTGCATATCCCCTCATCTATTTATTGCCAAAAAAATTATACCATACTATGGGCGAATTGAAATTCAGCGTTTCCCAAGGAGCACTGAAATTGCTTGCTTTTCAACATTTATGTCACAATAAAAAAAACTGATTTTATGGGTGGAAAGTTGGTGGCTGTTTGGATTCGATTACACATACCTTGTTTGGGCTTGGTATTTATAAAGCAGTGAATAAAGAGGAAATGGGCAAAAAGGAGAAATATGCACTTCTTTTCACCACCATTGGAGCGAGCCAGGTTCCAGACATTGACGTGATTTCCCAGCTGTGGGATACTGCCGGGCAGTATCAAATGTGGCACAGGGGGATCACGCATTCTGTATTCCTAGTCCCGGTTTGGGCCTTTCTTTTTTATCTCATTAACCGGTTTATTTTTCGGATTAAAGGGTTTCGCTCGTTTCTTATTTCGTTATTGGCTGTTTTTATTCATGATACGAGTGACGTATTCAATGCTTGGGGAACCGGATACCTTGAACCGTTCTCATCCGCCAGGCTGACGCTCGGGACGATTTCTATCGTGGATTTTGTAATCTGGTTTATTTTTTTGATGGCGTTCATCGTTTCCAAAATACGCCCGGCCGCAAAGGAATTTTCCATTTTCCGCTTAAGCTGGATAATCATTGCGCTTCATGTGATCCTACAGTCCGTTCAAGGCTATATCTTGTACGAACAGTACAAACCGACATACGAACAGGTAGCCTTGTCGGCGCGAATGCTGCCGTGGCATTATACGGTGATTGGCAAAAACGAGGAGACTGTTGACATCATCAACGACTCTTTACTCACAGAACCAAGATTTGTAGACCGGCTTAAGTCAGATGAAAACGCGAACCTTGATACACTGTTTGCCAATAAACCGGAAGCCAGGACATTGTATGAATGGTCCCCTTTTGTGGTGATTGTTAATAATGATAAAAGGCTTGGTGTGTATGATCCCCGATTTTATCGGAATGGCCAGTCGTTTCTTTTTGAATATATCGAGAAGACGCAGAAATAGCACATGGCGGCAAGCCCTGTGCCTCAATTTAGCAGAAATGTCCAAGCTGCAAAAGCAGTCTGGCGTTTTTTATTTGATGAGGAGAGGGGAAATGAGGCTCTCACCGCCTGCCCGTATGTTAGCCAGCTTTACAGTGCATCACCAGTTGGTTGTACTGGGATTTCTCAGGCGCTTCATTCAATTGAGATGGGAACGGCAAATCCATTCCTTACCTTCATATGAACCAGGATGTCGCCTTTCGTTGCCCGTTCTTCCCATTCCCGGCCTTGGTTTTCCGGGACGTAATACCGGTCCCATTGCAGAGGGATATTGTATTTCTTGGTTTCCTCATTTAGCCAAAGATTGTGGAATCCGGCTTTCAAGTAAAGGGAATGGGGCGGTTTTTCGAACGAAACCCTTGTCAAAGAACCGATGTTGTTTTTCTTTTTCAACCATAAATAAAGAGGTTTTTTAACTGCTTCCGAATAATCCGCTGTGCGGACTTTCTGGTCCACCAGCTCTGGCGCTGCTTCCGAGATGTCATAGCTGAGAATGAGGTAGTCCCCATAAAACAAATCGGTCGGATCCACGGGCGCAGTGGACAAGATAATTTCTTCTCCGTATAAAAGGGTTGTCACTGGTTTTGCCGCAACAATGGCTATGCAAAGAAATGGGATCGCCAACGCCGCCCACACCCATTTACGATTTCGGTGCATTATGATTTCCCACCCTTCTCCGCCGTTCAAACCAAAAACCAAATAGGAGCAATAAGATACCGCCTATCAAGAAAAACAAGGACTTGTCGAGGAAATCATACGCCAAATCCACATAGAAGCGGAGAATCAAGCCGCAAAGCAGCAAGATCGAGAAGATCGAACCTCTATTCAGCCAATATAAGGTGTACAGGACGAAACAAACGGTCCATACTATCCACCATGCGAAACCAGTATTCCAGGCTTGGGGATGTGTGAGGATTAACCCGAAAACCACATAGAATATGTTGCCGGCAACCTTTGAACTATTTTCATACTGATTAAACGGGAAATACGTGATGCCTATGCCGATCATTGTATAGAGAAGAAAAGGAAGCCAATAGCTGTCAAATCCGGGAATCAAATGGAAAACATGCATGATGGATTCCATTCCCAATAGGAAAGTAAGGATAAAGGCGGCAGAAGACCGGTGCCCCCGGAGCCATAAAGCTATGAACAAAATGCCGATCAGAACATAAATCCCATCATTTCCGTCAAACAGATTTGTGAGAGAATAATAGTGCAACAGGGCAAGAGAATAAAGGACCACCCATTTATCTTTCAAGTAAAATGCGAGTGGGATAATACCTAGTCCCCATAACAGGAATGCGGTTCCTCCACCGGCGATATGGAACATTTGCCCGATTAAAAACAGGTCTGCGCCAAAAATGATTGCAAACACATAATACAGACTGCGGGAGGTATTCGGAAACCTGTTTTCCGTGGCATATCCTCCGGCAAACGCTAACAAAAATGCAAGCAAGAGCAGTATCAATTTTATCGTACGGCCCATTTCATCCCAATTCCCCGCGACAAAACTAAGGATGCCCGCCCCAATCAGCACCGCTCCGGCAATCATGATACCCTGGAGAAAGGTAGGCCCTTTGTGCGTTGCCTCATAATGAGACAGCGCCAACGCCCTCTGTTCCGCATCCAAAATCCCCTTCGACTCCAAAAACGAAAACTCCTCCTCCAACAACCCAAACACCTTTTTCGAAACCTTCCTCTTCACTTGTTCCACCCCCTTTGGCGGGTCTGTCCTCCACCTCTTTAACGAGTTACCCTATCGGGGTCTGTCCCCCGCTGCTTTAACGCTTTATTTCACCGGGGTACTGACCCCTGTTATCCCTGCCTTTCATTACGATTCCCCTTCCGGAATATCTCTTGTCTATTAATATTCTACTATCATATGAAAAATATTCCAGTAATATACTAGATTTTATATTGGAATAAAGAAAAATATACACCTGGTACTTCAGGTGCTGGAACCTAAAATTCAATTTATTAAAGGCGCTTGTTAGCTTTAATCATAGTAAGAATAATCTATAAGTGAATCCGTTACAGGCGTAAAACGGGGTCAGTCCCCGGGTGCTTCACCGCGGCGAAGCCCCCGGGGACTGCCCCCCAAAGACATACTTAGAATATTTTGTTCTTGCGGCTGCGTTGTTCCTTGATCCATTTTTTCAGGAAGATTACGCCCAGGATGGATGATATGGCAATTCCAGTGAGCGCTACGAACAAGGTGATGTATTCAAAGAAGCTGTAGTCCGCGACTTTTGCCCAGCGCACTTTTCCTTTCCAATCTTCAATCACTAGGTTCATACCATAAATCCCGGAAACCACTGTATAAATGGTGAGAATCTGCAGCAAATAATTGTTCCTGTTCGCGGCCATTTGATCCTGGTTCTGGTACAGGCTGGAGAGTGTCTTTTTCACGTCTTCATACAGGCGCTCGAGATCGAACACATTCTTGACGATATGGAATATTTCTTTTCCTGACGTGGTGCTGTTTATTTCAGGGAATTGATACTTCGCA
Source organism: Peribacillus glennii (assembly GCF_003429105.1). Taxonomy (GTDB): domain Bacteria; phylum Bacillota; class Bacilli; order Bacillales; family DSM-1321; genus Peribacillus; species Peribacillus glennii. The sequence continues at coordinate 54,110 of NZ_QVTD01000022.1, read as the reverse complement.
GAAAATTCGGTGATCATAACAATCAGTAATTCCGTCTGTTCCTGGTCCTTTTCGATATCAATCTTCGAGTGTTCATGTGTCAGCTTCAGCAGCACGATTTTATAGTAGAAGAACAAAAGCAGAGCGTAATAATGTTGGCCGTACATCTGGCTGGCAAGCAGTTCGTCCAGTTCGCCCTTCACATTTGTCACACAGGCAAAACAATATTCACCCGCAACATAATAGGTATCATCAGCCCAGCGGTCGTATATATTCTTTCTGTAGTACCTGTCTATATAATCAGGATTCTTGGCCCCGACAAATGGCTGTCCTCCACGATCGTATCCGTTCAACTGGCCCGCCCGGTATAAATCGGCTTTTGTAACCTTGCAGTCTTCAGGCAGGGATATATAACTTATGACATACATCCGCTCATCAATGAAAAATGGCAAACTCCCAAAATAGGAAGAATCCGCTTTATTCTGATCGATAAATTCCTTCAACACCGGCGTAAGTTCATTGAAGATAAAGTCTTTTACCTTCTTATAAGAGGCCTTTCCGCTATCGATTCTAGTCTTTTCCTCGTCCTCTACAATCGGTTCCATCACCCTGAAAGTATCGGCAAAATACAGGACATCGGTATAGTCGAGATCCTTCGGCAAAGATACCCTAATATTCATGATGCCAATGTGGAAAGGGCACAGGAAAATATCTAACGAATGAATTGTAAATTCTGTATGTAAATGTGGGGATCGAAATGTGGACTTCAGCTCCACATTCCTCGTAAAACGGCGAAGTCCCTCCCTTTCCTCCATGTCGCCGGGAAATAAAATCTGCTCTACATTCGGAAGAAAATACTTTTCAAGCATCCGGTGGTTGACTTTCAACCCGCCATAGAATTTATCCTGCTGATCCATGTCCTTCAGCATGAAAAACGTAAAATCATCCTTTAACAGTCGATCCACAAATTCCTTTGTTTTTCGATCCTCAAGCATAAAAGGAAAAATGAACTGAAGCAGTGACCGGTCCGCCTTCATCCCTTCCGTCATGCTTGGGTTCTTTTCTTGAAAATCCGCCATATCTTAATTCCTCCGCGGCTGGGGCATTTCCCCGGAATCAGGTTCATTCTTATCAATGGTACCCAATCAGAAGGTGATTCAAACGGCTGCATGCCGGTGCTTCTTACCATCAAAAATAGCAGGGCACAGGTTTTGAATCTTAGGATATGGCAATTCTTTTCTTATTAACGAAGTTAAACTTTCTAAAAGATAAAAAATCCCGCAAGCATATTGCCTGCGGGCCATGGCGAACGCATGGCTTACATGCGCCCGCACAAATTGGGTACTAGATTGAGGGTGTTCAGAAGAGTAGGGAAAAATCACAGCGTTACTGCTTTCCCGTCTCTCCAACAAAAAGACTCAAAACACTACTTTGGTTACCGAGAAAGATTGAATTCCCACCCGGATAACCCTACTGCTAGTTTTATTTAATCATAAAGACCGCTCCATACAAAATCTGATAAAACGCCGTAATTCCTGAAAAGTTTGGGTTACAGGTCGATTTTTCTTGCTGGGGGGGTTATTTCATAAAAAAATATAACTATTGGAATACTTTCAAATGCACAGCTGTTTTTTGAAAAAACTTTTTAATATTTTTTTACAAACTGGTTTCATTTTTTACATTGCTGGGTATTTACGTATATATAGGTCAGGAATTCAACTTACAAGTTTACTGCAAAGGGGAGACAGCTTTGAGGCTAGAACGTTTTAAGCTCGATCGCCAGCTTTCCAAAAATGATGGCAAAGCCTGGATGGGGACAAAATCAACAGAAAATACGGAACGTAAGCAAATGAAACAATTTATGGATAGGATAAAAAAAAATAAATCACATTAACGAACTCATATCATGCAGCTGCTGATATGGGTTTTTTTAGCGTTGGAATCTATTTCAAGGCAAGATTGATCCACAGCAAAATAAGCAGGCCGTTCAGCAGTTCCACCATGCTCTTCAAAACTCCCAACAGAAAGAAAACTCTGCTCATTCTCATAATTTTTTTCGGATGTGCTGATTCATATTACAGGGAACGGTTCAAAACTATACTCCGCTCCATCCACAAACTTACTCACACACCTGGTAGTAGGGATGCACTTCTTAATCCCGAGAATGTTCAAGAAATGCGTCATTTTCTTCATTGAGGCATCCCTATATTCCTCCGTGATCTCGAATTCTTTGACAAAAGCGATTTTCTCCCTGCATAGGCTGTCGCCAAATGTTAATTCCATCGGCTTCTTTTCTTCACACGTGTAGACGACCGCCACGCCAACCTGCCCGCTCGCGGAATTGAAAGAGAAGGAAAACACAATTGCACATTCTTCCTCTTGAAAAGATGGTCGGATTTTCATATTCACTTCAGCCATTAGATTGCACCTCTCTCCATTTTATTACTACTACTATACCAGAAAGAAAACGGGTTGTTATTCCTATTTACAAGCTGGGATGAGTTGAAATATGGAATTTTTGCAGGAGATTTCACATCTAGCATCGTAAAATATAATTATAGGAATATGACGAAATTTTTTCATAAAAAAAAGATGCACCTCCGCACATGGAAGTACATCTATTGTGTAACAGCATATGGTTTAAAAGTTTGCTGTTCTTAGAACTGAGTTGGTAATTCGTACGTTCCAACGGTACCGAACTGGGTTGGCAGTTCTTTGGTTCCAATTAGTGTAAATCCAGCAACCAGAAGAAAAGCCACCACTAATCCAGACAATTTCTTTTTCATGGGTAATTCCTCCCTTTTTGTACATGAAATATTGGAATTGATAGAATATCATCCTATAGTTATATTTAACCACAATTTTCCGGAACGCTTATTTGCCCCCTCATCTGTTTTCATTGGTTTTCGGTTATACAGGGACGGGTTTTCCTTGTTTTTTATCAAAAATATAATTGTAGGAATATTTTCGAGGAGAGTTTTTTATGGATTTTTGCTTAATCGGACAAAAAATTAAAGAACTCCGCAAGCAAATTGGCCTTTCCCAGGGCGAATTGGCGAAGGGGATTTGCACCCAGGCACAAATCAGCAAAATTGAAAAGGGGGACGTGTATCCTTATGCTTCCACTCTTTACCTTATATCTCAGCGCCTTGGTGTGGATGTGAACTATTTCTTTGATATTGGGATGACACCAAGGCTGGATTATGTCCAAGAGGTAGAAAGCCTGCTTAAAGCCGCCCGGAAGAATATGAATTACACTGAAATCGAACAAATCGTCAAGGCAGAAGAAAACAATCCCCTCTTCAAGCAAAATAAACGCAATTATCAGCTATTGCTCTGGCATAAAGGAATTTACCAATATATGGTATATAAAAACGCCCAGCAAGCGATCCAAACACTGGAATCAGCGATTGCCCTTACCCAGCCGAGCGATAAGATCCACTCTGAAAGGGAAATCGAAATCCTCCTTAGCGTTGGTTCCATTTATTTTGAGGAGGAAGCCTATGACAAAGCCATCGAAACATACAGCACATGCAATGATTATTTGTCGTTGCTTCCCTATCTTTCTGATCATACGGTGAAAACACATACCTACTATAATATGGCCCGTACGCTTACAAGGTTAAAAAGATATGAAAAATCAAACCTGCGCTGTGAAGAAGCCATCAAGTGGTCCATCTCAAAGGGCAGCCTCTTCTTACTGGGCGAGCTGCATTACCATATGGGCTACAATTTCGAATTGTTAGGAGATTTTTCACCTGCCAAAGAAAACATGGTGAAGGCGAGGCTGATATTTGAACTACAGAAAGACCAACGCTTTATCGCGTTCATTGACAAAAAAACGGAAAAGTGGACATCCGAAAACAAACTTTTAACAGATGAAACCATCCCCTCTTAAACGGGATGGTTTTTTCTATTCCACAACATCTCCACACGCCTTTTTAACAAACCCTAACCGAACCATTCAAAATTTCTTATAAAATGAAGTATAATAAAAAGATGTTAAAAAAAACTTAGGGGGTCAGTCCCCCATTGGTTTAACGTACTACAGTACCGGGGGACTGACCCCCGATGGTTTACCGCGTCACTGCACCGGGGGACTGACCCCCGATGGATTACCGCGTCACCGCACTGGGGGACTGACGCCTCAGGTTGGTGGGTCTCCCATTTTGGTTAACTGGGTAAAATGTTAATGTCTTCCGGTTTTTGCCGGTTTTTTTAGGAGGTTCCAAGTATGAGTACGGATTTGATGTTTTTTGCCGGCCAGCTCGAGGATTTATTAAATCCCAAAGTTCCGGAGGATCTTTCCATTGTTCAAAAGGGGCTGGTTCTGTACCGCCAGACGCTCGTGTCCGACAAACATGCAACAGACGATTTCATAACTGCCAAAGTTCAGGACGTTGTTCCTGTCGAGGTCAAACTGGATAAGTTTTCGGCTTCCTTAAGCACCTGCAGCTGCGGGTCTGATTTCTTTTGCCGCCACCGGATGGCCGTATTTTTTTCCGCCTACTCCGAACTAGGGAGCGTAAGCGAATGGGTCCTGCGCTTTCGGGGACGCAACATCGCTGCCAATTCCAAGACTCCCCTGCCAATCCAGCGTGCCAGCGACATCATGAAAACAAAGACAAATGGCGTGCTTGAGAAAAGCTATCCGGCCTGGAAGGAGTTTATCACTTCCGCATTCAGGGAGGTCATTGAAAGCAATCTTCAGCTCCCTTCCTACCTCCTCGATGAAAAAATCCGGACGTATCTGCAAAAAGTAAGAGCAAAAGCCCCAATGGAACGGGAATGGAAAAATTTATATTCCTTTGTGGCTGACTTTACAACCTTACTGCTTACTGTGGAACTGATTCGAAACAATATCGCAAAGACAGCAGTGATTCGCGTATTTTATTCGCTTGCGGACGATTTGGCCGAAGACCTGCATGCATCCGTACAGCATGTAAGCCGGCAAGCGCGCCCTTTTGCCTTTGATCCCTTTTTCGAAGGGATCCGGGAAGATGTGGCCGGCCTTCTCGACGGCATGGATGCATTTGAATACGAAAAAACAGATGTTTACCGAGCCATTTGGAGCTTTCTTTTGACTAATTCAGCTTGGAGGAAGGCAGAGCTGGAAAGGGTTCAGGAAAAACTGTCAGCGCGGTCGCTGCACCATATCGAAGAAACGTCTTACAGGATTGCAGCTATCCATTTATTCATGCTTTCCGGACGTGATGAAGAGGCAGCCGCCCTCCTGAACAGGCTGGATAAAAACGCCTGCCCGTACCTTTATTACTGGCTGAAAAGGCTGTCTGATCTTGAGGCAGATCAACGCGCAGCTCCCTTGATTGAATTCCTGAATGCCAATATCCGCAGCTTCCTGAAGGAATTGTCCGATTATTATAAAGCCACCGACTTTGTTAGAACCTTCTCAGGTCCGGTGAGCAACTACTGCTACAAGATGAAACGGATGGATGTGCTTGAAAAATTTTTCCGGGAATGCCTGCCATACAGCTACTGGAATTATGCCAACTTCCTTTTCGAGCAGGAGCATTACAAAAAATGGGTGGAAATGCATATCTATTCAGATATCAGCATCGATGTCATCGGCACCGAGAATCTTAAAAAAGTCGCTGCGCACGACCCGGCTTTGGTGCTGCCTCTCTACTACCATGCTGTCCAGTATACGATCAGCCAAAAAAACCGCCCTGCATACAAACAGGCGGTACGCTATTTGAAAAGGATGCGGACGTTATATAAAAAAATGAAAGACGAAGAAACATTCAATGAATATGTGGAGTATATAAAAGAATCAACAAAACGATTGCGCGCTTTTCAAGAAGAATTGCAAAGGAGTAAGCTGATCCATGATTAATAAAGGGTATCTTAAGGTCCATACCGCTGCGCTCGAAGATGGAACCTACGCACTCGCAGTGGCAGATGAACATAATCAATACTTACACCCGCAATCTGTCCACAAGCAGCTTTTCACCTGGGATAAAGCCAGCTACTACGGGACACGGCTTGACATTGACACCGTCGATGGCGTCCCTGTGTTCATTCTAGATGCCTGGGGCCTGTTAAACCTGTTTGCGACAGAAGGCTTTAATTCCTTTATTGAATGGGATTGGTCCGAACTATCATCCCTTTGCTTATCGGCAGCACCCATCCTTTATGAAACGATTATGGACGGCATGCCGGTACCCGATTTTGAAAGCCTTCAGCACGGGCAAGTAGCCTGGAAAATCCCTCACGAGGTTGAGGATGAATTTTCCCCTTCTTTTTGGGATGAACGAATTGAGCAAACCGGTCCCGCAAAGGATGAAGAAGAAGTACAGGTCAGAGAGTTTATCAGTAGCTGGTACAATCAAGCGGCCAATGTTTTCCTTGAAAGTTATTCGCCTATGAAAGAAAAATGGCAGGATGCTCTTGGGGCATTGAAAGAAACACGCCTTTCCCCTGATGAGCTTCAAAGGTTTTTCGACCGCGACAGCTGGCTTGCATGGCTTGGGGTTTTGGAAGATGCCAAGCCGTTTACGATCGGGCTCAAGCTTCAAGAACCACTTAACGGGGAAGGTCCTTGGAACCTAAATGTGATCCTTCGTTCCAAGAAGGATGAAACTGAAGTTGTGACACTTCCCGAAAAAAAACTGCCGCGCGGATGGAAAAAATATAGCAGTGAAGTCAACGAAATGGTTCAGAGATGGCTGACTGTCATTCCATGGCTGGAAGAACGCGGCTCCTTTAAACAGGAGCTTTCGGAATTCGAGGCATGGGAATTTTTAACCGAAGCAAGCGAAAAGCTGATGTTTCTCGGAGCGGAAATTTTGCTGCCTTCGTGGTGGATGGCGCTTAGGGAGTCGTCTCTAAAACTCAAGGCCAGGGTGAAAAGCCAGTCTACCCGCGGCCCGTCCTTTGTTGGCATGCAGGCATTGATGGATTTTGACTGGCGATTTTCCATCAACGGCGAGGATTTGTCCGAAGCGGAATTCCAAAAGCTCGTAGAGGATAAACGAAGGCTTGTCTACATTCGCGGCCAATGGGTGAAGCTTGATCCAACCTTTATCAGGCAGATTCAAGAGCTTATGGAAGAGGCGAATAAAAAAGGATTGCAGCTGAACGATTTGCTTCATCAGGAATTCCTTTCCGAGACCGGTGAGGATGATGAGAACGATGAAGGTTCCGAGATGTTGAAAATTCAGTTTGAGCTGAACCGGGATTTGCGGAAAATGATTGGCAGGCTTCGGGAAACAAGGAATATTCCCATTCTTGAAACGCCGGAAGCCCTTCAAGGGGAATTGCGTCCTTATCAGTCGCTTGGCATGAGCTGGCTTTTGTTCTTGCGAGAAAATGGCTTTGGCGCCTGCCTGGCCGATGATATGGGACTTGGCAAAACCGTTCAGATGATTGCTTATCTTTTGCATATAAAAGAGCAGCAACAGCATGATAGCAATGGAATCTTCCGTGCTGAAGACCAAAATGCGCCACTAGCCCATACGGTGATTGTCGAAGAGGAAGAGGACGGTTCCGAACAGCTTCCAGCCGACGAGGAGACCGGTGGAGAATCCACTGGCGGCGGCGAACCTGACCAGCCATCTGTACAGTCCTCCCTCATTGTTTGCCCGACTTCTGTGCTTGGGAACTGGCAGCGTGAGCTCGAGCGCTTTGCGCCGGATTTGAAGGTTCTTCTCCATTACGGCTCGAGCCGGGCCAAAGGGGAAACATTCATTCAGAAAATTGCAGGCTGCGATGTCGTGCTTACTTCCTATGGTTTGACGCATCAGGATTTTGATGAACTGACTTCCGTCGGGTGGAACAGTATCATTCTCGATGAAGCCCAGAATATAAAGAATGCCCAGACAAAGCAGTCGCGTGCCGTGAGAAAGCTTACGGGCAGGCATCACGTGGCGCTGTCCGGCACGCCGATGGAGAATCGTTTGAGCGAATTATGGGCGATTTTTGACTTCATAAATAAAGGGTATCTAGGAACGCTCGGGCAATTCCAGGAGAAATACGTTGCAAGTATTGAACGGGAAGAACAAAAGGGCAAAATCAAGGAATTGCAAAGCCTGATTCAGCCGTTCCTGCTTAGAAGGACGAAGCGGGACAAGGAAGTGGCCCTGAATTTGCCGGATAAACAGGAACAAAAGGAATTCGTCCCATTAACCGCGGAGCAGGCTTCCCTATACGAGCAGCTCATAAAGGACACCTTTACCGATATTGAACAGCTGTCTGCATTTGAACGCAAAGGCATAATCCTGCAGATGCTCGGAAAATTAAAGCAGCTTTGCAATCATCCGGCCCTTTATCTTAAAGAAGGCTTGCCGGATATCATGGAAGCCCCGAAACGTTCCGGCAAGCTCGAGAAGCTCTCCGAACTCGTTGATGCCGTTCGGGAACAGGATGAAAGCTGCCTCATTTTTACCCAGTATATCGGCATGGGGAATATGATGAAGGAGTTGCTTGAAAAACGTTATGGCTTTAAAGTTCCATTTTTGAATGGAAGTTCCGGAAAAAAACAGCGTGATGATATGATAGCAGGCTTCCAGAACGGGGATTTCCCGATTTTCATTCTATCACTGAAAGCTGGCGGAACCGGGCTCAATTTAACAGCTGCGAACCATGTCATCCACTTTGACCGCTGGTGGAACCCGGCAGTTGAAAACCAGGCAACCGACCGCGCCTACCGGATTGGACAAAAACGTTTCGTCCACGTCCACAAGCTGATCTGTACCGGCACGCTCGAAGAAAAAATAGACGCCATGCTCGACAAAAAACAAGCCCTGAACGACGAAATCATATCAAGCGACAACTGGATTACCGAACTATCCACAAGCGAAATCAAAGAACTCGTCGCCCTGCATTAATGGGGCTACATTAGAGGGGTTACCCCCACCAAAGCAATTCGTTAAAGCACCGAGGGGCATCCATGTAATGCGTTAAAGTGCTGGGGGTCTTTCTCCCAGCCATTTCATGCGTTAAAGCACCGAGGGGGCTGTTCCCACTTCTGTAGTGTGGTGAAGCGGCGGGGGACTGACCCCCGCTTTTTTTTGCCTTAATACTGCCAGAATTGAGACTTTATTTTTTGTATCTTTGCGAAGTTCTACAAAAAAAATAACCCCGCCAACTGATTGGATTGGCAGGGTCTTTAAGCTTCACGCTGGTATCGATTATACCAACTTTAGTTTTTCATACGTGGATCCAACGCATCCCGAAGTCCATCACCCATTAGGTTGAAGCCAAGCACAGTAAGCATGATCGCAAGGCCCGGGAATAAGACGGTCCATGGCGCTTCAATGATGAAGGCCCGGGAGTCTGCAAGCATTTTTCCCCATTCCGGTGTGGGAGGCTGTGCCCCCATTCCAAGGAATCCAAGCGCGGCGCACTCGATGATGGCTGTCGCTATGGCCAGGGTGCCCTGGACGATTATTGGCGCGAGGCTGTTTGGCAGGATATGGTGGATCAATATCCGCGAATCCTTCATGCCGATCGCCTTTGCCGCAGTGACGTATTCCTCCTCTTTCACGCTCAATACGCGCGAGCGGAGCAGACGTCCAAAGGTAGGTACGTTTATGATCGCAATGGCGATTAGGGCATTGCGCAAAGAAGGCCCTAAAACGGATACAACAGCAATCGCCAATAAAATGCTAGGGAAGGCAAGGATAATATCAAAAATCCGTGAAATGATTGCATCAATCCATTTTCCATAATACCCTGCGATAATGCCAAGAAACGAACCTACGATTACGGAGCCTGCTACCGAGAGGAAACCGACCCACAGAGAAATCCTGGCTCCATAGATGATCCGGCTCAGAATATCGCGGCCGAATTCATCGGTGCCGAACCAATGCTCCGCTGAAGGCGGAATGTGTTTATTTGCTAACTCCTGCTTGGCGATATCATGGGGAGCCAGCAACGGAGCAAATATAGCCAGCAGGATGAAAAAGACCACAATCGAAAATCCAACAATGGCAAGCTTGTTCTTTTTGAAGCTTTTCCATGCTTCTTTCCAAGGGGACACAGCTTTTTCCTCAGCCGCCTGTATCTGCCCGGGTACTATGGGAGGTGTGTTATTTGCAACTTCTGCCATACTTCTTCCCTCCTATTTATACTTGATTCTCGGATCGATCGCCGCATAAAGCAAGTCCACGACCAGATTGATCAAGACAAAGATTGTAGCGATCACTAGAATGCCAGATTGAATGACTGGGTAATCCCTTGATCCAATAGCTTCGTAAATATACGTACCTATGCCCGGCCAGCCGAATATCGTTTCTGTCAGTATAGCGCCGCCCAGCAATAGCCCTGTTTGAAGCCCGATAACGGTTACAACAGGGATCAGGGCGTTTTTAAGAGAATGCTTGTAGACGACCCAGAACATTTTCATACCTTTAGCACGGGCAGTCCGGATAAAATCGGAACGCATGACTTCCAGCATGGACGAACGAGTCATCCGGGCGATAATCGCCATCGGAATGGTTCCCAGTGCAAACCCCGGCAGTATCAAATGCTTAATGACTTCAATGAATTGATCAACCCTGCCTGCCATAAGTGTATCAATTAAGTAAAGGCCGGTAATCGCTTCTACCGGGTCACGTATATTGTCTCTTCCTGTCGTCGGCAATAAATCCCACTGTATCGACACGACATATTGCTCCATTAACCCGAGCCAAAAAACTGGCATTGAAACCCCGATCAATGCAACAACCATGGCAATGTAATCAAACCATGAGTTCTGGAACCATGCAGAAATGATTCCTGCGTTCACACCGACTATGATCGCAAATAACATGGCCACCAGTGAAAGTTCGATTGTAGCTGTAAGGTATGGCCAAACCTCTTCTGAAATCGGCACGTCCGTTTTTATGGAAACTCCTAAATCTCCTTTAAAAAGGCCGCCCAAGTATTCAAAAAACTGTGTGTACCATGGCTTGTCCAGACCAAGTTGTGATGTAAGCGCCTGGATGGACTCTTTCGTGGCCTGCTGCCCGAGAATTAACTGTGCCGGGTCACCCGGAATGGCACGGATCATGATGAAGACGATGAACACCATCCCAAGCAAAACAGGAATCAAAGCTCCCAAACGCCGTATTGTGTATGAAAACATAGTGTCACCCGCTTCCTATGTTAAGCTTTATTATTACGAAAAAAACGGGGAGCATGAATGGATCCATACTCCCCTTTTGTACTGTAATTAATCCAAAGTCGTATCCTGGAATGACTGTGAGCCAGTTGAATGCGGAACGAATCCTTTAATTTTGCTGGAACCAGCAAGCAATGGCGTCGAGTGTACAAGTGGAACCCATGGTGCGTCTTCATGAATGATTTCTTGAGCCTTGTTGTATAATTCGTTACGTTTAGTTTCGTCTGCAGTTGACTGTGCTTCAACTAATAGCTTATGGACTTTTTCATTCGCATAGCGTGAATAGTTGTTAGAATCGATAGAGTCTTTATCTAGCAATGTGTACAGGAAGTTATCGGCATCCCCGTTGTCGCCTGTCCACCCCATCATGTAGACCGGACCTTCACCAGCGCGCAGCTTTTCCTGGTAAGCACCCCAATCGTATGTGACGATTTTGGCATCAATGCCGACTTCTTTAAAGCTCGCCTGCATGGCCTCTGCTACTTTTTGTCCGTCCGGCATGTATGGACGCGCTACCGGAAGTGCCCATAAATCCATTTTGAATCCTTTTTCATAGCCTGCTTTTTTCAGTAATTCCTTCGCTTTTTCTACACTGTATTCATAATCTTCGATGCTGTCGTTGTAACCGCTGATTGAAGGAGGCATTGGATTTTTTGCTGGTTCTGCCGTTCCTTCAAAGAAGTTTGCAATGATATCTTCTTTATTGATTAAATGGCTGATTGCCTGGCGAACTTCTTTTTTATTAAACGGTTCTTTTTCTACATTGAAACCAAGATAGCCAAGGTTCATGGATGGGCGTTCGAATAATTGCAGCTTATCGTCGCCTTCCACTTTTCCTTTATCGCTAGGATTCATGCCATCCATCAAATCGATTTCGCCTTTGATCACTGCATTTAAGCGGGCTGAATTGTCTTTAATGACCTTGAATGTTACACCTTCAAGCTTCGGAAGGTCTTTTACCCAATATTCATCGTTCTTGACAACTGTAATCGTGTCGCCTTTTTTCCAGGCATCAAATTTAAATGGACCTGTACCTACCGGCTCCTTGCCGATTGTGTCAAATTTCTCAGGGCTTGCAATCGCAAATGGACCCATGGCCAGGTTTTTCAGGAATGGAGCCTGCGGACGGTTTAACGTGAATTCAACTGTTTTCTCATCCAAAGCTTTCACTTCTTTAATTACGTGGCTTTCGTCTCCTTCAAATCCGCCAAACATGGAAGGATAGTACGCGAATTTCTTTGGATCCTTGCTTTGTGCCCAGCGCTGGAAGTTTTTCACGACTGCATCCGCATTAAAATCAGTGCCGTCATGGAATTTAATGCCTTCTTGAAGCGTGAATGTGTATTTCAGGTTATCCTTTGAAATTTCCCATTCTTTCGCTAGGCCTGGTTCAATTTCCGTGCTGTCTTTTGCATAGTTTACAAGAGTTTCATAGATTTGTTCTGTGACAATTAATGATTCCCCGTCTGTTACAGTTGCCGGATCAAGCGATACCGCGTCTCCGCCTTTACCGTAAATCAGTACGCCTCCGCCTTTTTTGCCGCCGCTGTCGCTTCCGCCGCTGCTTCCTTTTTCGGAAGAGCCCGTGCAGCCGGCCAAGAACAGAGAAAGCACAAGTACACTGCTTAATAATAGCCATAATGACTTCTTCATGTTTTGTGACCCCCAATATTTTTTAAAAATCTAATGCCATATTTATTTGTACGCCCTGTCACTCATAAAGATGACAAGCTGCGTAGTGGCCTGGTTCAATTTCCTTCAGAAGCGGCCGTACCGCCGCACAAGTATCCATTGCCTTCGGGCACCTCGTGTGGAATGGGCATCCTTTTGGCGGGTTTGCCGGGCTTGGCACATCTCCCTGCAAAATAATCCGTTCCGGACGGTGTTCCACATCCGGTATTGGTACAGCTGACAAGAGAGCCTGTGTATATGGATGCTTCGGGTTTTCATACAGCTGTTCGCTGGCGGACAGTTCGACGATATTCCCAAGATACATGACGCCGACACGATCGCTTATATGTCGCACGACGCCAAGGTCATGCGCGATGAATAGGTATGTAAGGCCGTATTCTTTCTGCAGGTCCTGCATGAGGTTCAATACCTGCGACTGTATGGATACATCCAGCGCGGACACCGGCTCATCCGCAATAATCAGCTTCGGATTAACGGCGAGGGCACGGGCGATGCCGATCCGCTGGCGCTGCCCGCCGCTGAATTGGTGAGGATATCTCTTGGCGTGCCAGCTGCTTAAACCAACCACATCAAGCAGTTCCTTTACACGCCTTTTCCGTTCTGCCTTGTTCTTGACGCCATGGACGATCAGCGGCTCCTCGAGGATTTTCTCGACCGTATGCCGCGGATTGAGCGACGCGAATGGATCCTGGAAGACCATTTGCATCTCGCGGCGCATCTTTCTCATTTCATCGGCCGGAAGAGATGTGATATCTTTTCCTTCGAAATAAATTTTGCCATCGCTTGGCTCCAAAAGCCTAAGCAGCATTCTGCCTGTAGTTGATTTACCGCAGCCGCTCTCGCCGACAAGCCCCAGTGTTTCCCCTTTATTGATAAAGAATGAAACACCATCCACGGCTTTTACTTCCCCTACCGTTTTGCCGAGCAGGCCGCCTCTAATCGGGAAATGCTTTTTCAGGTTTTCAACCTTGACCAAGGGCTCTGTCATGCTTGTTTTCTCCTTTCCGAGTCGTCATAGAGCCAGCATCTTACCTGCTGTCCATTATCAAAGCTGGAAAGGCCGGGGGATTCGCTAATGCAGCGGTCCATCGCATGCGCGCAGCGCGGGGCAAACTGACAGCCAAGCTTGAGTGACCCCGGCTTCGGAACATTGCCCGGTATCGAATACAGGCGGTCGACCTTTGTCCTCATGTCCGGCACAGATTGAATAAGGCCGATTGTATAAGGATGCTTCGGGTTTTGGAAAATGGTCTTTACATCGCCTTCCTCCACCACTTTCCCTGCGTACATGACAAGCACCCGCTCGCACATTTCAGCTACTACGCCAAGGTCGTGCGTGATCATCATGATAGCGGTATCCGTCTCTTGATTCAATTTCTTCATTAGCTCAAGGATCTGAGCCTGTATCGTTACATCGAGTGCCGTGGTCGGTTCGTCCGCGATTAACAGCTTCGGCTCGCAGATCATGGCCATCGCGATCATAACACGCTGGCGCATTCCTCCCGAGAGCTGGTGCGGGTATTCCTTGACCAATTCCTCGGCCCGCGGCAGCCCGACAAGCTTCAGCATTTCCACTGCCCTTGCCATTGCGGTTTTTTTGTTCCATTTTCTATGTATTCTTAAGGATTCGATCAACTGCTCCCCAATTGTAAAAACCGGATTCAAGCTTGTCATCGGCTCCTGGAAAATCATTGCGATGTCATTGCCGCGAATCTGCCTCATTCTTGCTTCAGTCGCATTTGCAAGGTTTTCCCCCTTAAAAAGGATTTCACCTTCTACTTTGCCTGTTGCAGTGGGTATAAGCCCCATGATTGACAGTGATGTGACACTTTTTCCGCATCCTGATTCTCCTACGATACCCAAAACTTCACCGGGCTTGATATCGAAGTCTATATTATTTACGACCGGTATCTGGCCATCCTCTGTCAGGAAGCTTGTCTGTAATCCTTTCACTTCAATTATTGGACTGCTCATGGACCACACTCCTTTCTTGCTGGTAACTTCTCTAGAGGCCTTCTTGAATTATCCCATTTTTCAGTAAACTTTACAATAGATTTTTTTAAAATTATATCAATATATTGAATATTCTAGAATTTAAGGCAAAAAAAATGGCTGCAGTAGGGCAGCCAAAGGAGGAAAGTGAAGGTACAATACAACTTTTCTGTCTGTTGAGGAATTGTTGCGGGGCATAGAAAAACGAGGTACTTCGCATTTGTTCATGGGGCAGTTTTGAATCTTAATAAGGCGCAAAACAATAGATGATTCTTACATGAAGAAGTTATGTGAAGATTTTTGTGATTGCAGGCTATTGAGGAACCCTCTGCACGCCCTCCAGCAAAAAAGCCTGCCTTCTTAAAGTTTCACTGTCCAGCCGTTTTTCCAGGCTGGCTATCCTGCTAAGGAGTGATTCGTTATTTTTCTGAAGGATTTTGTATTGTGATTCCAGACGGGCAATTATGATTTCCAGCTCAAAAAGCTGATTCTCGCCCAGTGCCGTTTTTGCATTCGTTTTGGCTATGAAGCCTATGAGATCACCGATTAATTCCTCCATTCTATCTATTTGCTGGTATGGTGCAGTTCGTATAGAATTGGAAAATTCAGTTCCATGAACATGCATTCCTTGATGGCAGCGGCAAGTGGTACAGAATCTAAGCTTCTCTTTTTCTCCCATACGTTCACCTCCTAACGGCACTATTTTTCTTTATTGAGTTTTTATCATTTCCGGTTCGCTGGCAGCCTCTTGCGTTAAGCTCGACTGCTTCGGCCCGACAAACCTGACACCCTCAGCCACGACCTCAGTAACATATACCTTTTTGCCCTCATGATTATCATAGCTGCGTGTTTGGATCCTGCCGGTAATCCCGATGATCGACCCTTTCCGGCAATATTGGACAGTATTTTCGGCCGTTTTCTTCCATAACGTGCATTGGACGAAATCCGCATCATAGCCCCCGCCATGATTCCGGAAGTTCCTGTTTACCGCCAGTGTTATATTAGAGACGGCCTTTCCCTCCGGTGTATAACTGTGAGTTATAATTACTGCTGTCCCAAAAAACAATATATTTGCCCGATATTATAATTAAAAAATGACATTATTTATAATTGCTAATGTCATTTTAGTGTATTTCTATAATTTATATTGTCATTTTTTGAACAATTGATTTTTCTCTATAGTCGACCTTTTCGTTTATAATCTGAAATAGCCTGTAGAACCTCTTGATATTCATATAAGGTAGCAACCGAAATACCAATTCCTGCTGATATCTGTTTCATTGTAGGACGTTCACCTAATGTCATAAATTCATCAATAACTTTAACTGCCGACATAATCATCTCATTAACTTTCCTTTTGCTATATTCCTCATTGTGACAGTTTATTTTCTCTGAAATGTAATGATCCAGCGTTAAGTTATTTCGTCTAACATAACTACGATTAATCCCTAGATAAGAATATACATCTTTCATAACGATGAATTTACATTGGTTGTTATCCGAAGTAAAAAACCTTTCAACCGACTCATAAAGATGTCTAAATCGGGTCTTTCGGAGTTTATTATTATGATTGTTAATGTCTGTTTTCAAATCATCATTCAATGAATAATGCCTAAAAATTGATGGTGTTTTTTCTAAGGCTCCTGCAATTTGCAATAGGGACATATTTTCAGTGCTTTTAACAGCAGCGTTAACAATTTTTTCTACTTTTCCTTTCACAATGGTTTTTGAATGAAAATACCGAACCCTTTTAATATTTTCCGTTAAATTCAACTCGTTCTGTACGACTGGAGAAGCCAAGTAATAACCAAGCTCATACATATTCCACGCAAACAACCTCTTTGCTTTTTTATACAAATTAGGAAAGGCCATGGAACCTTCATAAATTTCATAAAAATAGCTCACATCATCCGTTGGCATGTTTTCTTTTTTTATTTTCACTAGATTAGTAGTTGAAAATAACTCATGGAACAAGATATACCCTAAAATTTGATATGTTTTACTTTTGGCTATTCGTGTTATGCCCCTTATACTTTCACCTTTTTCTAACATCTTTATTACATCTGAAATCAAGGTAATTTGATTCTCCACATCTTCCCATTCGTTATTTGTGATATTCACTCCATACCTTATATTACAAGAAGTACAAACTACCATAGATAAGTACTTATCTTTTAATCTATGATAAGAAGATACCACCTTTTGCATTTTATTATTACTGCCCTTGTGTAAGCACCATGGCGTAGCACAGTTAATGGGTGAAATCTGCTTATCTTTTAAACAAGCAAATTCTTTGGCAAAGCGATCATCAATTTGTAATCCTAGTAAGTCTTGGGCATTGATTTTATATTCTTTTGACATATAAAGTACATCAGACACCAAAACTGATCGCGAATTATTTAAATTTTTGATTGATGATTTTAATCGGTCCTCTTTGATGCGGCCTAGAATTTTCTTTGTAAAAATGACTGATTGAGCGTATAAAAGAGTTAGGGCAATTGATTGTTCTGTATTAAAAGGGAAAGATACTTTGGTGAAAGGTAAGGATGGATTTAAAAGGAACGTCCAATTGTCAATAATTCTAGATTCATCATTCCCCTTTGACATGGTAACTTGGCTTATAACTTGATGAGGGAGTTCTGAATAGCAGTAAAAGCAATGTTTTTCCATTAGACCTTCATGTAGATATGGTTGAATTTCTCCACAATCTTGGCAGGTGTCAACGAGAGGTAATTTGTGAATTTCACAGCAATTCACACCTTTAACCTGCCAAAGCAGTTTGAAATTTCCCGATTCTGCTAAACATTTTATACAAAACCTTCTTTTATCTTTTATTAATAGACCATTCATATCGAGCTTAAATGCCCGTTTTCTATTATCATTTTGATTGTATATTTTGTTAAAGATGACCCCGAATGAATGATTTTTAAGTGTTTCCACATCGTGGCCGCATAAAATGGATAAGTCATGTAAATTGATCACTTCATCAGGAAACACATCAATTAAAAATTTATCCTTGTTTACATATTTTTCCTTATAGACAAATTTTATTAGCTCTTTAAAATTTATTTTGTTCAAGGTACATAATCGAAAAACGAAACTACTCAATGACTCCCCCAACTTAGGGGCAGGTCTTATGCCCAATCTTTGTAACATAGTATCGCTGGATTTCACTTGGGTTCTCCCCTTTTAGATTTTTTAAGCTCGTCGTGAATATAAGCCGTAATATCAGGTGCGGTTCTCCACAATATAGTTCGATTTATACCTAAACAAGAGTATACATACTGTGCATCCAGGTTCTCTATTCCTCTTGAAAAAAGCTCTTCAACCTGGCTACGAATTAATGCATTTTTTTGTTCTTGTTGGATTTCTTTTTGCAATTTTTTATACTGAGCAATTATGTCATTACAGCCCCAGTATCGAATGGTCCCAGAAGATACTCCCAGTTTTACTTTTACATTTTTTAATGTGATTTGTTCGTTGTTAGCTATAAATTCCTTTAGTACCTTTTTAACCAGGTTTATCTTTTCCTCTTTTCGTTTTATTCCCGTTTTTGGAATATCCGTTTCTCCTGCTACTACCTGTCTAGATGGTTTATTTTTTTCGGTAATGGCCTTATGAAAAGATTCTGGTATATCTACTGAAAACAATTGTTCGAACGATGAATTTAATACGTTTAATATCTTCAATAAGAAGGATATATGCAATGTCTCCGAATTGATCAATGTCCCTCTGGCATGTTGAAGTAATTTTTCCGCCCCGCCTGGAAGATCCAAAAGATTCTTAATTAAATCTTTAGATAATTCATCTATCCGTTCCCCATTTAAAGTATATAAAATACGGAGACTTAGCTCATCTAGTGGAATGTATTGTTTATTTTCTTCCATTAAAAAGATCCACTGGGACTGATACCAATGTTGAAATTGAGTTTCCCCTAGAGTCGGAACAGCTGTAATCGACTCCTCCAAAGTTTTCGTACAATATGGGCAAAGGGCGGTTTTTTTAAGGTGTTTATAGAAAATGATATTATTACAATGTGGACAACAGTTTGTCAACTTGCATTCATGAGCTAAACATATATCCACATCTTTTACTTTCCACAATAATTTATAATATTTGTTTTCTTTTAAGCACATCGGACAAAAGTGTAGTGTATCTCGAATAAAACCAGATAAGATACGCAAATTAGCTAAATTTTCCTTTCGGGAAAAATGTTTTAATAAGTGATGGAATGAACATTTTTCGACATCTTCCTTTGATATCCTGACGGACATGATTAGCTTATCTACGTCAAATATGCGGTTAGGGAAAAGGCATAACAAATCATATTCCGCTTTTTGTATCCAATACTCCCTTCCTTTATACTTAAAACTATTAATAAACGTATTTATCGGAATTGCATTACTATTTGCTAATCGTAGCAGATAGCTTAGGAGGGATTCACCATTTTTTGGTCTGCATCTTACTGTAAGTTGTTCTAACATATGATACGTCCCTTCAATATGGGAGATAGTGATAGTATCTCCCAAAATAGGACGTTTATTAATTATGTTTCACCTAGTCTTCCTCCGTTTCTTCGTCACCTACAACAATCTTGTAAGCTCTATCTAAATCGGATATTGTTATTTTCGAATCATTCAAATCATTAATGTCTTCCTCATAAATTCCCCTTAATCTGAATGCTTCTTGGATAATTGGAATTAAAAATCCAACCTTCCCTTTGCTTTGGCGATGTAATAATGTAGGCAGGACGGAGTTCCTGTTCCCTAAACCCAAAAAGTATGGGAGTGAAAGCTGCTTTTCAACAGCGTTCAAAAAGTCACAAAACACCTCATCACACTCTTCGAATCTTCGCAGGTATTTAACACGGAACCTTGATTTATATTGATCATCCAAATCCCGCAGTTCCTTTGCGTTCTGAGTACCAATCAAGACTAGGGAAACATTTGTTACATTCGAAATACTTTTTAAATGTTCCATTGCGGATTTCTTACTTACCGCCGTCGAAGTTAAAATATTGTGTATCTCATCCATGATAAGAATTTTAACTTGCTGTTTTTTTAATAGATGCATCATCCGATCCTTAAGTTCGCCCACATTACCAGGAATTCTTGTTGTCCCCAATCCCTTGAAAATTGCATAATACAACTCTTTCCAAGTAAATGGATGTGGTGTTTCTACCAAAACTACTGGTTTAATGTCAACTTCGTTATCATCTTCGTCCACGATAGTATACCCTGGATTTCTTTGTAAATAATTTTTCGCCATTTGCGATTTGCCTACCCCACCACCTCCAAGAATGAAAGAATGCCTACTTCTTTGTTGAGTTGGGAGTGCATCGAGGTGTTCATAAATTTCAAGTATCTTTTCATGCTCTACATAAAGGTTATCCACTCGAAATGCGAGGTCTCCGCAATCTTTTATCATTCATAATCACCCTTTGCTCGCCGTTCTTCTTCCAACGCCATGTTGAGAATTTCCTCGTAAGTCATATTTTTATTTTTGTTGTATGTTTGATTCTCGGATGGTCTTTCTAGTTTCACTTGGAAACCATTCCTTTCGGCTTCTATCCTTACTCGCCTTGACTTCTTATAACTATCTTGAAGTTTGCGTTGATAATTAGCTTTTTCTTGTTGGATTTGCTCGTCTGTAGCGAATTGACTTCTTAAAATTTTTCCATCTTCCTTAAGTTTCTTCCGTAGCAGCTCGAATGTACTTGCCTTCATGCCAACTACTGTGTCCGCAGAAGGGTTATGACATGGAACCTCTATATACTCATTTGTTTCTGGATGTTTAAGGTGAACTTTACTAATATCATCCATATCGTATTTAACAAGATATTTTTTTTCTCTTTTATCGATTAGACTATTCAGATTTGTGGATCTGTATAATCTGTTCTCATGCCTTATCCCGTCCCTTGTATACGGTTTCATCATTGTTGGAAGCAATTTCATTTTAAAATTTGATTCGTCTTCCTCAGCAATAAAGTCTGGATAGCCCCTCACTTTCAATCCTTCTATAAAACGGGAAATTGGAGAACTTTGGTCCAGGGGTAATCCTCGATGTTCCTCGTAATGATATATATCAGTTATATACGTCACCAGGAGAGCTTCCAAATCCCTCAAAGTAAGTAATGCGTTTTCCTCGGGATTATACTCGCCTAAATCCATTATGTTACTTTTTCTTGTTCCCCTCATACGGTGAATGATAGACGAATTTAGTGTCCCAATTAACCTTTCAATTGTACCACCATAGCGTGGCGTAGCAATGGGTCGGAATCGCGTGTGTGATTTCAAATCCTCTTCAATGAGCCGTTTTATTTTGTAGTTTTTGAATTCACTACCATTATCGAAAACAAACGTATCCGGAATACCAAAAACTGGCCATTCATTGGTAGTATTGAATCTCTCCTTCGTTCTTTTTAATAGAACTCCATGTTCAATCGCCTTTCTTACCTTGTTGGCCGAGGGTGGATCAAATGAAATATGCATACACCATACCATTCTACTGTATACATCAATTCCTAATGTTATATAAGGTCGGCCTTTTACAAGTGGTGCCGCTTCATCAATAACATCAATATCAAGTTGGGTATGATCGATTTCAACTATATGAAGGGGGTACAACGCTTCGGTATTTGCATATCCTCTGCTAATATCTTCGTACTTTTGAGCAGAAACTTTCCCCAACCGCATCCGTTCGATCAATTTATCAGAGATGCGATCAAGCATTTTATAAATGGTAATAGCGTAGGGGGGCTTTATGTCTTTTTGAACACATTTTATTGCTATTAAATCATAAATCGCTTTTTTTGAAGACTTTTTAATCGTAAGGTATTCTTTTTCAATTACCTCTTTGATGATCGGAATATATTCGGCATGTATTCTAACGTTGAGTGTTTGCAAAATCATTTCAGGATGCTTCGGATGACATATATCAAGGATCTTATTATCACTCCTATGACGATATCCATCGCCAGCTTTTGATATCAAACCCTCTTCTCCTACTGCATTATTTATTGCAGCACCGCTATAGGAAGAATAATATCGTTTTACGGTACGACTACTGATTGAATGCTTTGATGCAATTCGTTCGATTATTGTTTCTTTCGTGACATTTTGTATATTTTCCTCGTGTTTAAGTAGCTCCTTATGATATTCATTGAATTCATAGAACGCATTAAACTCGTTAGTTTTCACCCTGTCAAAAACCAAAAGTGGTCGAATTATCTCCAGCCGTTTTGAAACCTTTTCTCGTTCATTTTCTGATAAGGAATCAATCAGAGAGGCATACACCTTCTTATCCTCTTCTATGTGTTCAATCATTTTTTTACTCGGCAAAAACGAAGCATCTGTAACTACGTCAACAAAATCAATATCAATCACTGCTCCATCGGTATCATATCTTTTCATTGTGATTTTAGGAGGATCAATATCAAGAATGATATATTTTCTCCCCCGGAAAATGAGATTACTGTTCACCTTCAACTGATTAAGTTTCATCGTTAAAGACCTCCGAAATTAAATAATTACCAAATAATGTATCTTCTTTCTCGTTGAGCTTAATAATAGAGTGCGGGGAAACTTTTTCATTCACATCTATATGAACATAACCAGTTGCAATCAAGTGATAAATGACGGGTAATATGAATAAAGGATCCACTTTTGTTGTAAAACTTCTCGCTATCACCTCAATAGAACAAGGTTGTAAATAACTCAATTTTTCTAGCACTTCAGGTCCCCATTTGGTGTATATGTTTCTTCTTCTTATAAACCCAATTAAAAAGTTTATATTGTGAATAATTTCCTTAGGCAAAGTTTTTGGGAAAATCACCGTATAACTCCAGCCCTGTTTTTGAGCATAAACATTGGACCACTTATCGATTAATTGCAATCTCTTTGAGTACTGTTTCTGTGATTTAATTTCGAAAAGGCAGGGTGGATCATGTTTTCTAAAGACCAAAACGTCTGGAATGTGAATCCAATGTTGCCTATCTCCTTCCTTATCGTAGTATGGGATTCCAATTTCACATGGCTGTACATAATACCTAAGTGTCAAAGGGTCCAGTTCCAAAAAAAAGTAGAAAAGGCATTCGCCCATAGATTCATATTCAAACGATCTTTCCATTTTATTGCTATAAAAGTATCCAGTTGAATGGGGATTCTTCCAACTTAGTTTATTGTTCACCTTTCTTTTTGGGGCAAATTCAACATCTTGTTTCTTCCATTTATTCATATCCATTACTTTGCCTCCTGAGAAATTTGTGTCGTTGTGTCGTATTGTAGACAATTTTATAATATTTTAATCAGTTTGGCAAATGTATTATTGAATTTGTAGCCACCCCTAAAATTTTAGTATTATATTTCTAAAGGTGATGATGCTATGAAAATTGGAGAATTTTTACGATCAGCCCGTAAGGATAAAAATATAACTTTACGGAAGCTCAGTGAGATCACTGATATTAGCTTTTCTCAATTAGGAAAAATAGAACGAGAAGAACACAAGCCGTCTAAAGAAAATCTTATAAAAATTGCAAACGCTTTAGAAATTAATGTCGCATTTCCATTACAATTATTGGGCTATGACACAGGTGAAATGAAGACTAACATAATTGACCCTTTATTGAGGTATAAAATGTTTGTGAGGGATGAATTAAAATGTAGGATATGTGGAGCTAAAGCTCCTACCGTTACTTTAATGACTGATTTAATAGTTCCAGTGGATGATGGTGAAGAAGTGAACTTGGAAAATATGGTGAGTTTGTGTGAAGAATGTTTTACTGGAAGAAAGCGGTTTATTGAGATTGAAGGGTTAGAAAAGGATTTTCTTTTCAAGAAAAATAAATTAAGAATTAGCTTAAAAAATAATTAATTGGCTTTAAATCCCATTTTAGTAAACTGTAAATAAAGGACGACTTGACTTATTCTCCTAAGATTATAAGGATTTGTTAAAGGGTACCATTCAACTTGTATTTGAAGCGGAAATTGACAACCACTTGGGCTACCAGAAGCATGATTACGAAGGTGACCATTCAACAAATAGCCAAAAAACAGTGAAAACCAAGTTTGGAAATGCAGAGTTAAAATTGCCGAGAGACAGAAAAGCGAATTTGATCCACAGATTATCAAAAAATATGAAACCACTTTGAATGGATTGGAAGACTAAATCATTGGCTTATATGTAAAAGGCTGTCGACTAGGGATATCGAAGACCATATGCAGGATCTCTATGGGATAAAGGTATCGCCTGCCATGGTCAGTATGGTAACCGATAAAATCATGCCCCTCATTGTGAAATGGCAAACACGTCCATTGAATTGGGGTTATCCGATTGTCTTTTTAAATGCCATCCACTTCGAAGTTAGGAAACAAAATCAGGTTGTAAGCAAGGCTGCCTACAGTGTTTTAGGGGTAAATGGTCCGGACACAAAGAGATTTTGGAGATTTGGATTAGATAAACGAGAGTGCAAGTTTCTGGTTGGGAGTCTGTACTTTCCGGCTTCTCTGAGGCGATTAGTACGATCTTTCCATAGACTGATATCCAGTTATGTATCATTCACCAAATCCGTAATTCCATGAAATACGTTTCGTATAAGGAGCAAAAAGCCGTGATGGCTGACTTGAAGAAAATCTACCAGGCCCTTACCCTCGAAGAGGCGGAAATGCAGTTCTCCAACTTCAAGTAGAAATGGAGCAAAAAGCATCCGATTATCATCAAATCATGGGAAGCAAACTGGCTGTTATTAACCGCCTACTTTAGTTACCCTGCCGAAATTAGAAGGCTGATTTATACCGCAAATACGATTGAAGGCTATCGCCATCAGCTCAGGAAATTCACCAATACCAAGACAGCTTGTCCCACGGAGGATTCACTCAGGAAGATTATTTATCTAGCTACTAGTGAAATCTCAAAGAAATGGACTATGCCTGTAAGGGGATGGAAAGAATGTATATCGCAGCTGGTCATTTATTTTGGGGATTGATTGGAACTGAGCTTTCCGCTTGACCGAAATGTGGTGCCGGCTTGATATGGAGCCTCTCATGGGCATGATTTCCGGCGATTAGGCGATACCTTCCAAAAACAAAGGCATCGCCCGGCTCAGAACATATCATGCCCGCCACTCCATATAAAGCCGTTCATATAATAAGGTGAAAACCCCATTTACACAAAAAGATTTATACTCCCTTACAAAACTAATTGATTTGGAAACTTGGATTAAAGATGGTTGTTTAAAACAATGTTTTCCCAATATAAAAGGGCACATTTAAATGGCCCTTCTTTTTCTCCTATAAATTATTTAGGATCATTTGTTTTTCTTCAGCTGTAATACCATATAGATGGGTAACTTTCTCATCAATTTTTTTACTGATGGAGTCCCATTCAGTCATGAGCCGTTCCAGTTCTACTTTTTTGGTTTCAATAAATTCAAATAGATTAAATTCATCTATTTGAGATAGCTTAACTTTTTGTTTCTTGAATTCAGCAAGCAATTCTTCGATTGGTGTAATATACCATTCTTCAACCTTTTGATTCACCGTCTTTAATCCAAATCTCTTCACTAAGAAAAATACCACTTTATTTTCAAAGTGTGTTACATTATTCGAAATATGCATACTCAATTTTACTAGCTGTGCAATCTCATTGTCACCTGTTGCGTTTACATAAGGGATTTTTGTCATAAAGACAGTTTTAAATCTCTTATATCCTCCTCGAGCATCCGTTGAAATCAGGTTAAACAGAAAATTGAAAATGGAGGAATTCAAAATAGCCAACTCACGATAAGGGTCTGGTGTTTCGATCCAGAACAATGTCATGTCTAAAACATTTCCCTTTGTTAAAGCAAAACTGCTTCGATTTGCAATATCAGGATAGGTAATATAGGTTTTTTCAAAAGAAAATGCCTTATTAATTTGCTGATATTCATACCAAACCTTCGAACCGTTGGCCAACCCATCTTTAATAATGGCCCTTGCCTCTAAATCAGGCCTAAACTGTTCTAAATATGCTTTGACAACTGGATAATCTTCAATATTCACAAGCTCCAGCTCTTGTTTCTCAAGGTTTTCCTTGTAAGGAAAAATAATGGAAAATTTAGAAAAACTATAATAAGGTTTAACATCTTTCCCATTTAAATAAGGTTTGATGATTTCTTCATTTTTCGGATCTTGTTTAATGAATTTCCGGGCTTGTTCTTTTGATAAAATATAGGCTGGGTTTTTAGCTGTTTTGATTCCTGCTTTTGGCTTTCCTAATACTTTTTCTAAAGTGTCATAAGTAGTCAACATTTTTTGATTTAACGCACCAATATTATCCTCTAAAAAGTTCCAAACATCATCCCGCATTTTCGATTGATAGAAAGGCCTTTTCTTTCGCTCAAAATATGCTCCCAGGGCTTGATCTAATTCTTCAAAGTAACAATACTGGATTTCTTGTTCACTAACATCTTTTTCCTTATCAAGAATGATAATAGATGGATAAGCAACAATATTTTTAAATACATCTAAATCATCAAAATCCATAAAATAACGCAATCTTGATTCCTTTAATAAGAAAGAACGTAAAGGATGACCATAGGTTGTGGTCGTATATTTAGACGAGCAAATATAACCCATTTTCCCACCAGGTTTCAACACTTCAAAGGCTTTTTCAAAAAAATACACATATAAATCCGCTCTTCCGTGAAATGTTTTATATTTCTTTCGGAGATGCGGCTTAATTGAAACAATCCATTCTTGTCTCACATAAGGTGGGTTTCCGATAACAATATCAAATCCGCCTGCATTAAATACTTCGGGAAAAGATTCGTTCCAATAGAACGGATTTGAATCAAAATTAGGATCAGCGACAACTGAATTTCCACACAAAATGTTTTCATCCAAAGATGTTAATGGATCTCGTTTATTTGCAGTTTTTAACCAAAGAGAGAGCTTAGTTATTTCAACGCTTTCTTTATTAATGTCAACACCATACAAGTTATGTTTCAAAATATGCTTGTCCAAGTCAAACAGACTAATCTGACCGCCTTCTAGTTCGGCTAAATGGTTATTGATTTCTGTCCCCTTCTGATATAAAAAATCAAATGCTGCATTTAAAAATGCCCCTGATCCACAGGCAGGATCTAAAATTTTAATATCACGAACAATTTGCTGAACTTTCGTGTAAAACTCAATATGATCTTCAACTTTCGTTTTTCTTTTAATCCTTTTACTGCTCTTTTTCTTTTGGTATTCAACAAAGTCATCGTCTGTTAATACAGGGAGGTTCTCTTCTCCAAGTTCTTGTCTTTTTTTATCCAGCCACTCGCCGATCGTCCGCTCTACAATAAAACGTGTTACAAAAGGTGGTGTATAGAAGACTCCGTTTCGTTTCCGTTTACTTTTGTTCTTATCAAATTCTTCACCGCGTATTTCTTTTTTAAATTCTTCAATATCGGAGATGGATTGTTCAAAAATATGTCCCAATAAGTTAACATCTAGTTCTGAATGGAAATCATATTCTGTTATTCTTTCAAACAAAGGAAAAATATCGTCTTTAATTATGAGATTGTCCAGTACAGAATCTTCTTTAAATAAACCACCATTAAATCTATTTATATCCATTGGTGGATTCCCTTTGTCGATAGACCAGAATAATGCTTTTAGTTGATCCCATATCCTAGTTTCGCTTAGTCCAAAATTTGCTTTAGCAGCCTGGATAACTTGACGAAATACATTTTCAGGTAATAAACGTGAGTCTTCACAAAAACAAACGAAAATAAATCGATCTAAAGTTTTTTGTGTTTTTTCAAATAATATGATTTCATCTATATCTTTATTATGTTCGGTTAAATGTGAGTAAAGCTGTTTTCGCACATTCTTATAATCGGCATAGAATTTTTCGGAAATCTTTTCTTCCTCAACCTCATTCCGAATGTATAATTCATCAATTTTAGCTATTCCATCACGATCAATTAAAAAATTAATATTTAATAAGTAATAAAATTTCTTAAAGGAGTCTAGGTCAGTTGCAAGATCTTCCATTAGAAATAGTTCATACTCTGTCATTGTTTGTGAATGGTAAAGACGGATTTCCTTAAAATTAGAGACAATTACCCATTTGCAATTTTTCATCTTATATTGATAACTAAATGCTTGTTCTACGGGTGTCTGGTTGTTTTCCCTTTTTTGTTTTTTATCAAGGTCGGTTCGTGCATCTTTTAATTCAATAACTACCCGTACATCTTGTATAGTCTCCGTAAAAAAACCTAAACCGCCATCAGCTTTAGTCCCGTCCATTGTGGTTTTTTGTTCTGATTGAATGTTCCATAGGTGTCGACCAATGCGATCTTTGTACCCCAAAACTGTTGTAAAAATTTTATTGAGGAAATCACCTTGAATAGTTTCTTCTTTTGTTTTTGCTAAATTACTATGTGTGAGGCTATAGTTCCACTTCTTTATGATTTCCCACTTTTCTTCAAAATCAGGAATATCATTTATATCTAAAGTTTGTATTTGTTCGGAAAGATATTTTCTATTAAAAATATATTGTTGGCTCATTTTTCCCCTCTACATTCCGACATAGTCTTAGATTTATTATACAGGATTAGATTTTATCCAACACCTTAAAAAATTTCATAAAAAAGCCATTAAAAAAGTAAACCAAATATATAATGTTCTTATTTTCTTCAAATTCAATACGTTGTTAGAAGAGGGGTTTTTTAAAGGAGTGAAAACATGTTTGGCGGGTTTAAGGCAAAAGCTCCAACAGAATATAGGGAAACAACAAAAAGAATGGAAAAGAAAAAGAGGGATAACGAAATACTGATAAACAACGTAACAGCACTGAACAATTACAAAAACTTGTAAAAGAATCCAACAAGCATAGAAATTAAAAAAATCTCAAGGAAGGAACGCAAACACTCACGCAATTTCCCCTCATTTCACAAGCACAAAAAAACGCTGAGAATTCAGCGTTTTTTTTCCCAATACATTTTGTCTCCACTCTATATATAAGAGCTTATAAAAGAGGGGGATTTATACTTATGATTATGGTCGTATAATCATCTATTAACATTAGTATTCGAGTTCGATCAGAAAAAGTAAAGACTCCGTATAAAACACCCGGTTACCTTTCTAACTAGGTTTTCACGTCAACTATATATAAATTTTAAACTCATTAGGATCCAGCTTTTTTATTAGATCCGTTATGAAAATAGACTTTATAATGCTACTTGTATCTTCACATATTGAAATCATTCCATAAGATTTTCCCGCAGCCTCAATTTTTTCAACCATGTATTCCATATCTTCTTTATTATTCAAAAAAATAATTTTTAATAATTCTTCAAGATCCGTCTTCCCTGGAAGTCCAAACTTATAAATAAACTGATAACTTAATAAGAGTATCATTTTTTGTATGCAATGTATTTTTGAAAACCCATTGAATGAATAATGATAATAATCAAAATCAAAAAATAGGTTTTGTCGTTCAATGATTTTCTGGGCAAAAACTTTTACAACTTCCAGATAATTTTTCAGAGTTATATGACTAGCACTTATTTTAATCAAATAACCTGAACAGCTGTAATGGTTTAATTCAATGCTTTTATACAATGCATGTACAATGATTCTAATTATCTCTTGAGCTATAGTTTTTTTATAAATCCCTTTAAATTTGATCCCTTCAGGTTTATCTATTGGTAAATTAACATACTTTTTAAACCTTTCATCCGAGGCACCAAGTTTTGTTGAAATTGTTCTTGCAACATCTTCAGGTTTTTGAACAGTACTATAGAACAAATCCAATAAAAGCCTGGTTGATTCAGTTAAAAATTTTACATTATCATTTTCAACAGCTCGAACAACCAAAGACTCCACTAAAATGATTTCCTTATTAATGAAAGATGAATAAAAGGTATGTTCCTTTTCGGAACGTTTATCTCTAAATAAATTTACTGCTTCGAAAAATTTCATCGTGCTTGTTATATAGTTTAACAAATATGTATACTCCACCGTTTTTTCATCTGAGAATTCTTTTATGGTATGAAATAGTGCGGAGTTATAACATCTAGCCAATTCTTGATAGAAATTATTTATTTCTATAAACTCTTCTTCAGTTAATACATTTAAATCAAATTCATAAACTTTAATGGGATTTAATGCTGCGAATTCCAAATAGGCTAATTTTTGTATTTCCGTAACATGGTTATTTGATGCTTCTCTTATCAGCATTTCGTAGCTGTGAAGAATTGTTTTATAAATATCAACAAATTTTTCATTGTAATTTTGTGGCACTGCGTCCTTTTGAAAGAACCTATTTTGAAAAATATCAGTAAAAAGATTTTTTCCTTTCACCAAAAAAGAATTATGGTCTTTTTCTATAGAAAATACACTCGTGTACTGGAGATCTGAAGTATCGATAAATGTTTGATAAAAATCTTTTGTCAAGGCAAACGTTTGTTTTAACTCGGCTTCAATATTTGAAAAGTTTTTTTTTGAAATAGCTGATATTATTAGCTGATAATTTGATTCCAATAGATACTTATAAGAATCAAATAAATAATCGTTCCTTGGGTTCCAGTACGTTTTATTTATTAAATATTTTAAATGATTATGTAACCGAATGTTTTTCTGGTATGTCTGTTTTAAAGAAACATGAATATCCATGTGCTTAAATAAAAGATAGGAAAATAATAGTAGTGCTGTAATTGTTAGACCTGCGAAAATTATCGAAAAATTATAATAATAATTAGGATAACCAATTATTTTTGCTTCTGTTTCTGTGGGATAATTGATAGAAGTTCTAATGGCAAAGATCAAAGCCCCAAATTCAATAATAATTGTATTTATAAATTGAGAAACAATATTTGAAGTTTTTATATTTGTATATGATGCATCTTTCTTTTCACGGTATACAAATGTAAATATAGTAATAGTAGCAGGAATTATAAACAATAAGAATTTAATTAAATAGTCAAGAACTAGATGGTTTGGAATGAAAATAGATAAATCAACACTAAAATATAAAAAATCTGTAAGTAAGAGAAAAACAATGCATACACATGAGAAAAATGGGAAAATAGCCTCCCATTTAAATAAAAACCTTATACTCCGTTTTGGATTCATTATTTGATCACCTTACTGTAGCAAATAATTCCTCGGGTAGATTTTTCTTAAAGTAATTAGTCATCGATGAAGTACTTATTTTTTTATCTTCACTAAAATGCCAAGCATTTAACCAGGGGGTCTCACTATGTGTCATATCAACTAGTGTACCTGCATTATATTCGCCGAATTTAGCCCAAACAATTCCCAATATTTTCATTTGATTTTCTTTTAATTTTATATTAGGCCAGTTGAAAATCCCTTGTATATCTAAGTCACCATATTTTTTATATTTATGGTATATTTCCTTTACTACTGGTCCATATTTCCATGCTTCAATAGGTTCATCAAATAATGGCTCACCGTTTGTCATAGCTAAATGATACCCTTGTGAGTAGTAAAGCAATTTTTGAAGTTTTAAATTAGATAGCTCTAATCTCCGAGGGTCATGTTCTTTTAAGAACAAAAGAAATTTAGCTGCCTCAATTGCAACCGCCATATGAATCCCCCTTTCTCGCTTTATTTATTCGACAAAAAATAAGGTGATACCTTTATTTTCCCTTTATTTTTAAAAAAAACACACAAAACGAATAGTATAATTATTACACTATATTCAAATTTCATCAATAAGATTAAACTTTTAAAGGATGATTTTAAATTTTGTTCATGTTAATCCGCAAAATGTGTTTTGAATTATATATTCTTTTCAGATTACTTTAGGGCATAAAATCCACACTAATTTCATCTATTCAATCGATTAGAATAATCAGTAATTTATTTAGTCCTAATGTTCAAATAAACTATCACAAATCGAATCATTTCAATTACCGAAAACGACAACTGTACTTATAATGGTTTTTTAAATATATAATTAGGAATGTCATATTCCGTCAAATTAGATAACTGTCTTCAAAAAATGCAAAAAGGCGTAAGTACGAGAATAAATTCTCATATTTAAGCCTTTTAAGTGACAGCCTTAGTTATAATGTTGTGTCAAAATCAATTATTTCTTATGACAAGGTTAATTATAACTCACAATAACGCAGCTCAGGATCTTTCACGAGCCTTCCCACCAGTGTTACCTGATTGATCAAATAACCAACTCCTTTCTGAACGTGTGACCTCATCATAGCGGATTCGTTTTTTTAGGTAAAATCGGCAAATCTCTTGTTGCCGCATATTTTCCTAGCTATAAACCTTCATACTTATTTTGGAAGTTCCAATTTTCAAAAGAATATTCATTCAAAAAAATCGTTTTCCAGATTCGTCTTCTTTTTTCGACTTATTTTTTATTCGTTCACCATTCAGACACAAAGTCCCCTAACTCTTTTTGCTTTGAACGCCGGTTCTTTTTCAGTTATGCTATAAGCAAGAGGTCGCAGGAATAGTAACAGATTTATTGGATACTGTATGAATACCCGAATGGAGGGATATTATGAAGACATTTAAATTAATATCGCTGCAAATTGTCTCGGACGACCGGACATTTATTGACATAGAATTGGCAGATGGCCTTATCATTAATAAGGAAGACGATCATAATACCTGGATTATCGAAGCGTTTGTTACGGAAGGCCATTTCGACGCAGTAGCACATCTTGTCCCGACCGGCCAAAAGGTTAACGTCCAGGCTGTCATTACAAAGAAAGACAATGACCCGGCAGCTTTCAAAACAGTTGTGAATAAGACCAAAAAAGTGGATGGCCATGTGATCCTCCTTTTAGAAGGCCATCTTCAGAAAACCCGCAGTAAATATGCAGAGCTTCTGCTTCAGGATTTAATCCAGCAGGGAATAGTCGGCGACGCCCTGATAGAACAATTCAAGGAAAAATTGCATTCGCGGCCAAAGCTGGCCTCAATGAACAAACAATAATTTTTGCGGGCTGGCCGGTTGGCGAGCCCTTTTTTTTGCAGAAGATCAGTCCCGCCCACTAATTTTGACCGGCTCGTTTTTGAATCAAAAAAAGACCGGTCTTGAAAGCGATTAATCCGCACAAAAGAGGAAACGGGTTTCCTTCCTTTTTGTAGGTCAATCTCCTTCAAAAACCAATCTTTTGTTTGAATCTTCCGCGATGATTTTAACGGTCCTTGCCGTTTCTGTTCCTGTTGTCATCATCATTTAAGATGCCGTCATCATCTATAATGTTTCCATCGTTCCCATTTCCGTCATTGTTTACGCCTGCGCCATCTTCATCATTGTCAATGCCTTCTTCACCATTTTTGCCTGGATCCAAGTCTGCATCATTATTTCCGTTATCATCATTATCTCCAGGGACCATGTCATTGTTATTGTTATTGTTATTGTCATCTTGCTCTTCAACATTGTTATCATCAGGCGGTGCAGGATTGTTATTATCATCATCGTTATTACATCCAGCCACTAACATGAAAGACAATAAAGAACCGCCAAGCAAAGCCATCAACCGCATTTTCATGGACAGTCAACCTCCCTTCGTATGTAGTGGACTTTGAAATGTCCTGTACGTATTTTGCCCGGAAATCATAAAATATTGCATTATTATTAAAATTTTTGGGTTCCGGGAGGGAGGATAAAAAAATCGGCCGGGCATATATATGCCCGGCCTTCCAGAAGGGAGAATAAAAAGATGTGGTTTACCAAACCAAGTAAATTTCATAAGCAAGAACATCATAAAATGTGTTCATGCTTAGCTTCCACTATTATAATTACACGAAAGTTACACATTTTAAACCTGTTTCGTGAAAAATGCTGCTTCCCGATTACGCCTTTCCAGTGATTTCCTGATATAAACGGAAGCATGCATGAAAAAGTTCATATGTCTTGCAC
Organism: Peribacillus glennii; assembly: GCF_003429105.1. Taxonomy (GTDB): domain Bacteria; phylum Bacillota; class Bacilli; order Bacillales; family DSM-1321; genus Peribacillus; species Peribacillus glennii. The sequence continues at coordinate 20,437 of NZ_QVTD01000022.1, read as the reverse complement.
GCTGTTTTATGTATTTCTCCCTATCCTGCGTAGTGAAATAGACTTATCTATGTGTTACTCGCCAAACCCAAACATGATTTCCGTTTCACAAGCTATTTCCCCATCCACCGTTGCGACCGCTTTTCCTTTTCCAAAGGAACCCCGCAAACGGGTCATTTCGACTTCAAGCCGAAGCTGGTCTCCAGGTTTCACCTGTCTTTTGAAACGGCAATTATCAATTCCTGCAAAGAAAGCGAGCCGCCCTTTATATTCTTCCTGCCGCAGAATCGCCACCGCCCCCACCTGGGCAAGCGCCTCTACGATTAAAACGCCCGGCATTACCGGGTAATCAGGGAAATGCCCATTAAAAAATTGTTCATTAGCCGATACATTTTTAATCCCTACAGCCCTTTTTCCGTCTTCTACCTCAAGAATTTTATCTACAAGAAGAAATGGATATCGATGTCTGATAATTTCTTTTATCTGGGTTACATCTAACATAGTTGTGTCCTCCATCTTTCAATTTTTTTCAATGATACCATGAAAAGCATGAAGGATACTACCTCATCTATCTGTTCAAGCTGTTTATGCAGAATGGGGACTGATCATCTGATCGGACCCTGAAGAATCCACGGCAAATGAGTTCATGCAACCCAAGGATGCTTGAATCTGAGCGGTAAAATTATAAATCTTTATTCACAAGATCCACGATATGGGTCCAGGTTGATGTTTTAAAAACATCCGAAACTTCCCCGCCCCCAATAACGCTGTATCCGACAACAGCACCCGACAATACGCAAATGGTAATAAGCACACATACAATGACCAGTCTGAGCCAAATCGGCAAAAGCCTGATACGGATGCGTTCTTTCGTATTCTGCGCTTTTTCTGCCTTTTTTTCCTGCTGCCTGTATTCTTGTCTGGTTAATTGTTTTTCTTCCATGCTAATGTGCGTATACTCCTTTGTTCTTTTTTGGGGTCTGTACCCCGCTGATTTAACGCTTCCCTGTAATGGGGGTATGCCCCCCACCGCTGTAACGTATTATAGTAGCGGGCTTCATTTTAGCGGATTCCATTGATTAATCCAAGCATTTGGTCTGCCATCGTCACTGATTTAGCGTTGAATTGGTATTGCCTTTGTACATTCATTAGGTCCGTCATTTCCTTGGATAAATCCACGTTTGAGTTTTCCAAAGCACCCTGACGCATCGAAATGTCCTGCCTTAACCCGCCTTCTAAAGCCGTCATGATGTCTTCTTGATCTATTCCAAGATCATCAAAATTAGCCGGAAGACCCAAAAGGTTTTCCCCTATCTGTTCCAAAAACTGCGGTTTTTTGATTGATATCATACCCAGATTGAAGGTTTGGACAGCTCCGTTATCCGTTTCTGCTTTCAACTGGCCTTCCTTGGAAAAGGTTAAATTTTCAATGCTGCCACTTATCACAATGGGATTATTAAATTCATCAAGCACTGGATATCCCTTTCCGGTAACAAGCATCATTTGTTCAGGGTTATTTGAAACCGGGCTGAGATAAAAGGCGCCATCCCTCGTATACCGTGTGTTTTCACCTTGATCGTCTGCTACGCGAACCTTGAAGAACAAATCCTCTTTTTCAAGTGCAACATCTAGGCTGCGCTCTGTGTTTTTAATGCTGCCCTGGGTGAGCACAAGCTGTGACTGGCTTATTCTGGCCCCGGTTCCTTGCCTGATCCCAAGCGGCGTCAGCCTTCCGATTTCATTTCGTTGTTTTTGGTTATTGAATTCCTGGACGAGCAGATCATTGAAGTATGATTCCTTACGTTTATATCCGGTCGTTTGAATGTTGGATATATTATGGCCGATCATATCCATCTTATGCTGAAGCTGGCCGAGTGTATTCGTAGCAGTAATCATCGTTCTGTTCATTTATATTCCCCCCTTTTTGCCGGGACTATTTTTTATCCGAGCCGGCCAATCTCATTCACTGCCTTTTCCAGACTCCGATCGTAGGCCTGCAATACTTTCTGGTTCGCTTCAAACGAGCGGTACGTCGCCATCATATCGGTCATGGTCCGCGCCCCGTCGACATTGGAGCCTTCTATGAACCCTTGCTGCATCGTAAAGGTTACTCCATCCTCATCGTAGGCATTTCCAAGCGCGCCTTCTTCATTTCGGAACAAGCCATCCCCTTCTTTAATAAGGGCATAGGGGTTTTCGGCAAAACTAATTCCAAGCCGTGCAACCTGCTGATCGTTTTCCAAGACAATCCCGTTTTCACCTACACTGAAATTCTCACTATTCAACTGGATTCGGTTATTGTTGTCATCAAGCACATAAAAACCTTGCGGGGTTGTTAAATATCCCTGTCCATCCAGCGCAAAATTGCCGTTTCTCGTATAGCGGAGATCTCCGTCGGCATTGGCTACCGTAAAAAACACGGTCCCTTTCAAGCCATTTTCATCGTTCAGCGGCATATTTCCATCAACAAGTGCAATATCGGTATTCCGCTGTGTCTGCTGAACGTCCCCTTGAAGGAATTTCGGTGTTGCTTCCTGCATGTATACGCCTGTTCCCAATTCCCCGACACGGGAATGGATTGGAAGATGCAGCCCTTTTTCAGTTGGGATTGACTTTGAATCGATGCGGTCCAGCAGCATTTGCGGAAACGCCCTGACACTTGACTGGTCTGCCTTAAAACCTGGTGTATTGGCATTAGCCATATTATTGCTTAGCATCTCCGTCCTCCTTTGCTGGGCCAGCATACCGGAGGCCGCCGTATAAAATCCTCTTAACATTTCCCTTCACCTCTATAGAAAAGCATTGGCGCTCTCAGATCAACGCCGCTTAAAACGAACTGGAATAAAAACCTAACTATGTTATCGGACAGAAGCAGTCACGTTTTACTGTTAAATAAAGGAACCAATAGCCCGGGACATTTCAAAAACACAGGAATATTGTCAAAGAAGCAAAAGGGCCCACTGTTCAACAGGCATTTTCCGGGCATGATCTTTTTGCGCCTGCATGTCTTTTTGAACTTTAGACCCTTATAAAAACTTAACTATTCATATAGGGAAAGCTGAAAACTCTCCGGAAAGCAGCGTATCTTAGCCCAATTTCCGCCTTGGAAGCTTGTCCATATTATCAAGCATGATTCCGGTGCCAATCGCCACACAATCCATTGGCTGCTCTGCAACCAGTACGGGTACTTTGAGTTCTTCTGCAAGCAGCATGTCGATTCCGTGAAGCAAGGCCCCGCCGCCGGTTAAAATTACACCGCGGTCAATGATATCCGCAGAAAGCTCAGGCGGAGTGCGTTCCAAAACGCTTTTCGCAGCATGTACAATCACCATAACGGACTCGTGCAATGATTCCTCTATCTCTTCGGAATTCACTGTTATCGTTCTTGGGAGGCCGGAGACCATATCGCGCCCGCGGATTTCTATTTCTTCGCTGCGGGATCCAGGGAATACCGTTCCCACCTTAATCTTGATGTCTTCTGACGTGCGTTCCCCAATCAACAGCTTATATTTCCGCTTAATGTAATTCAATATTTCATTATCAAACTTGTCGCCGGCCATCTTGATCGAAGAGGAAGTAACAATGTCCCCCATCGAAAGCACCGCGACATCGGTCGTACCGCCGCCGATATCCACAACCATATTCCCATATGGCTGGAAAATATCCATTCCCGCTCCAATTGCCGCCACCTTAGGCTCTTCTTCAAGATAAATCTTCTTTCCGCCGCTCTTTTCAGCAGCTTCCTTGATTGCTTTTTGCTCGACGCTTGTGATGTTGGTCGGGCAGCAAATCAGGATGCGCGGCTTCGACAAAAATCCTTTCACATTCAGCTTATTGATGAAATGCTTAAGCATGGATTCAGTCACATCAAAGTCGGCGATCACCCCATCCTTCAAAGGGCGGATGGCTACGATATTTCCCGGAGTACGCCCTACCATTCTCCTGGCTTCTTCACCGACTGCAAGCACGCGATTCGTATTCTTATCTATGGCTACTACGGACGGCTCATTTAACACGATTCCTTTGCCTTTGACATGTATTAAAACATTAGCTGTTCCGAGATCGATCCCAATATCTCTTGCAAACATTTTTTTAATTTCCTCCTTGAATAACCTTACATATAACCTACTTCTGTCCTAATTGTTAATTTTACCATATGAAATAGTCCAGAAGTAAGGGCGAATAAAAATTAAAGTAAAATATTACATGTTTTTGTCGAAAATAAAAAAAACGGAAACACCTTGTGAAAAGGACCTAGGAGCCTGCTCTGTGGCAAACTTGCACGTAGCCCAAGGGAACTACGGACAAGCTTAGAAACGGGCACATCCATGTACGACTCAGCTGGACACCAGTATATAAACACAACAAAAAAAATCGGGCGATCCAGTGTTTGCCGGGTATTTTAAGGTGGATTTTCACCAGCCGCTGATCCCGTACTTTCACCTAATTTGCCCGATTTTCAAATTTGTTTTTTACTTGGAGGCTAAGATTATTTCACAACCTCTTCTTCTCTTTCTGAACGCTTATATTTCAATTTCGTTGCTTCGCCGCCCCGCAAATGGCGGATTGATTTATGGTAATCTAAAATATCTTTTACTTCATTTGCTAGGTCAGGATTTATTTCCGGCAGTCTTTCCGTCAGGTCTTTATGGACAGTACTTTTGGAGACACCAAACTCCTTCGCGATAACGCGAACCGTTTTCTTTGTTTCCACGATATACTTTCCTATCTTGATAGTTCTTTCTTTGATGTAATCGTGCACACCACTCGCCCTCCCTAAATTGGATGTGAGAAGTGTGAAATGAGATCCGCTCCCTGCTCTATAAATACCGCTACTCCAAACGAAATGAATAATATATTATCCGGCTATTGTATGTACTGTAATAACGATCACTCACCTCAAACACTCTCTTTAGTATGGTTTTGTACAGTTTATTAGCTTGGTTAAGAATATATGCACAAATTACCGAATACGGACAAGACATCGCAAAAATTTTCAAAATATTCTTATTTTTATCCAAGGATGAGTTCCCTAGTGTTTTAACTCATCACCGTGATGAGGAACTGATCCCCAGTGTTTTAATGCCTTACCGTGGCGGGGAACTGATCCCCAGTGTTTTAATGCGTTACCGTGGCGGGGGACTGACCCCCATAATAAAAAACCCGTGCAGTGACGGGTTTTCTATACCAAATTTTCAGTTGTTGTTAATGGGAGTTTTACATGTGTTTTGTGTTTTGTGTTTTGTGTTTTGTATATTAATTAATTCGTTTTAGTTTCATTGGTGTCAGTTTCATTTTGTGGATCTGTGTTTGTGTCTGAATCGGAAGCATTATCGTCAGTGTTTTCATCTGATTGTCCATCGGTTTGGCCGTCAGCATTCTTATCGTCAGATGGCTGGCTGCTTTCGTCTCCGGACGTATTGCCGGCATCCTCTTCTGTGGCATTGTCCTCAGGCTGGCCGGAAGAGTCTTCCTCTGTTCCGGTTTGCGGTTCTGCTTCATTCTCTGTTGCTGCACCGGAATTTTCAATTTCTTCAGTTGATGATTCGATTGAAGAAAGCTGCTTGTCAATCAAATCCACAGGATTAAGGGCTACATTGTCTTTACGGATCTCGAAATGAACATGTACGCCGGCTTCTTCATTCAACAGGCTTTGTCCAGCCTTTGCAAGAACTTGTCCCTGTTTCACTTCATCGCCAACCGCTACTTCAATGTCCTTTACGGATTGATAATGAGTGACAACTCCATTATCATGCTCGATTGCAATTTCATTGCCAAGCAAAGCGTCATCTTTCACATTCTTGACAATTCCGCTCAAGGAAGCTACTACATCAAATGTTTTGCCATCCTTCATTGCAATGTCGATGCCCTTGTTCGGTTCGTATCTATTATTATAAGATACCAGTGCCGCTTCTTGCTCTTCGTTGGTTCCATTGACATCGTAGAATTCCTTCTTGATCACAGCTGCTTCAGCATCGGCTACAGGCATTTTAATGTTTTCGAGCTTGCTATTTACCTCGATGGCAGGCTCTTTAAAATTCTTGCCTGTTTCCGTTTCTTTGGCAGGGCTGGCTGACTCGTCAAAGCTGTTTTGTACTAACATGGCTGCTGCCAAAATGATTGCTGCACTTCCGATATAGATAGCTGGTAATGCCCAACGCTTCTTTAAAATGCGCTGGAATCTTGATTTTCGAGAAGTTTTGTTTTCTTCCTCTCTCATTATTATCACCTCAGCAATCATTCTGAACAGATTGCCTGAATTATATACCTTGGATAAAAATTTTTTTTGTATATAGCTTTTGTAGCCTTCCTCTTTTCTATACATTTATTTTTCTGTACAAATAATTCGAACTCCCTGGCGCGTTCCTTTTTTCCTTTTTCCTGTTAAAATAAGCTTATCTCATGGTGAAAGAAGATGTATTAAATGAAAAAGCTCGCACGGATTTTTATTATTGTTTTGCCTTTTCTTTATATGGCTGCTATTTGGATCATGTCCAGCATGCCGGATAACGCTGTTATGCAATTGCCTGACCGGGCCACAGACCGCTTTATAAAAGAAGCGATGCACCTCGTGGAATTTGCGATTCTTTATATGCTTTTTGCTGCGGCTCTTGCTGCCTCTGGCAAATTAACTCCTTTGTCCAGTCTTTTGGCAGCGGTCGCTGCAGGACTGTACGGCGTAACCGATGAAATCCATCAAGCATTCGTGCCTTACCGAAATGCCAGCTGGATTGACCTGTTAAAAGACTGGATTGGTGTAGCGGCAGCTTACTTCCATGTCCGGTATCATTATTTCAAGCATAATCGCGGCTTCTTAACAAAGGTGAAACAGCTTAACGGTTGATTAGGAAAGCACAACTTATAGCCCTAATGCGAAGGTCGATGTCTTTTCTTATCCTTTAATCATTTAAAAAGCAGTTAAACCCTTTAAAGTGAAAAAATAAGAGATGGAACCTCTCGTGGCCCCATCTCTTTCCGATTATTTCTTCGCGGTCATTGTATTCAAAAGATTGTAGGAAGATTGAATCGCTACCCCCTTGTAATAATGCTTCACGATTTCTTCGGCAGTGCCCCCTTCTAAAGCCATCCCATTTGCACCATATTGGCTCATGCCCACTCCATGGCCGAAGCCTTTTGTAGTGATGACGATATTTTGCCCTTTCCGTTCCCAGCTAAAATCGGCAGACCTCAATCCAAGAGCTTCACGTATTTCTTTTCCGGTCAGTTTTTTGCCGTTAATATTGACAATCCCGACCCGCTTTCCTGGAGTCCTGGACGTTATGGTGCCAATCTGATTGCCGGCACTAACCTTGACACCCAACCTTTTCTCAAAGTCCGCAACGGAAATAACCATTGTGTTGTAAAATTTCTCCGATATTTCCTTATCCCAAGGGCTTGATACACTTTTTAGGTACGGCCGCGGACTTCCCCATAACGCCTCAGAGTTTTCTGTAAACCCGTTGCTCGTTGAAAAAAAACTGGCTGTGATCGGCTTTCCATCATATGTAATGATTTGGCCTTTCGTATCTTTTACCGCCTTGGAAATTTTTTTGATTTTATTTTTGTAGTCAGAACCATATATTTTCTTCAATTCTTCATTATTTTTATAGACCTGATGCTGGACGGTGTCCGTGACAACGGCCCCTTTCGGCAAACCTGGTGTGTCTTTGGCCAGCAGTTGATTCACGATATACGTGCGCGCAGTTAGGGCCTGTGCCTTTAATGCCTCTATTTCAAAATCGGCGGGCATCTCGGCTGCAACCACTCCAATTACGTACGATTCGAGCGGCAATGTTTCAACTTTCTTGCTTTCTGACCGGAATACAGAAACCGGGACAGCGGGTGAAGGTGTATTTTTCACGCTATTTTTCTTTCTCACCGGTTCCTCAATTTTTTCTAACAATTTACCATCTGCTTGGTCTGTGGAGAATGGAAGCACAAGCACAGCCGGAATCATGATAATGACAAATGCTATGACAACAAATAGAGCGATCATCGGTTGGAACGTTTTCAATATTCCTGGGCCTCCCTTTACATTTTTCTACCGTGGTGTCGAATGGTGTGAACCAGGTAGTCTCTATAAAAATGTATGGGAGGGGACAAGCATTTATGACACATGTTTAATAAGGAAAGACCTTTTATCCTGATTGTAAAAAAGGAATCGCTAAGTAAATTTGTGTTTAGCCTTAATAGGGAAACTATTTGTTAACGCTGAAAAGCCGTGAATGTTCGCTTAATTGCCATCCAGATTGATTCGGGTTGCGACCGCAAACAAAAAGGCCGGCCCCCTTGATTAAACTCGGGGTACCAGCCATATAGCTGTTTCTTTATGCATTTAAATCAGCAACGATTGTTTCGTTTTCTTCTGTATGGTCTTCTTCTTTAACCCGTTCAACATCTGCACCAAGGGCTGCCAGTTTTCCGTGGAAATTGACATATCCTCTATCCAGGTGTTTCAGCTCTGTCACACGCGTAATCCCGTCTGCCACCAATCCTGTCAAGACCAATGCTGCTGCAGCACGCAAATCAGTAGCCGCTACTTCGGCTCCCTGCAAGTCAGACGGTCCGTTCATGATGACCGAACGTCCTTCAATCTTGATGTTTGCGTTCATGCGGCGGAATTCCTCCACATGCATGAAGCGGTTTTCGAATACTGTTTCCGTAATCATGCTGGTTCCTTGTGCCCGAAGCAGCAATGCCATCATTTGTGATTGCATATCTGTAGGGAAACCAGGGTGGGGCATCGTTTTAATATCGACTGCCTTCAACCTTTCCGGACCAATTACTCGTAAGCCATCTTCTTCTTCTTTAATGGAAATGCCCATTTCTTCCATCTTTGCGATTAATGAAGTCAAATGCTCAGGGACTGCACCTCTGACAAGTACATTTCCGCCTGTGATCGCTGCAGCGGTCATGAATGTCCCTGCTTCGATACGGTCAGGAATAATAGCATGCTCTGCACCGTATAGTTTCTTTACACCTTCAATTTTCAGTGTCCCTGTGCCAGCACCTTTTACTTTTGCGCCCATCTTATTCAGGAAGTTAGCAAGGTCGACAATTTCAGGTTCTTTGGCTACGTTTTCCAGGATAGTTGTTCCTTCTGCAAGCGTGGCTGCCATCATGATATTTTCGGTGGCGCCGACACTTGGGAAGTCAAGGTATACTCTGGCACCCTTTAACCTTCCATCAACCTGTGCTTCGATAAAGCCGTTTCCGACCTTCACCTTTGCACCCATGGCCTCAAAACCCTTTAAGTGCTGGTCAATCGGACGGGAGCCAATTGCGCACCCTCCCGGCAAAGCTACACGGGCACGGCCGTTTCTTGCCAATAGCGATCCCATTACGAGTACAGAAGCGCGCATTTTTCGTACATACTCAAAAGGCGCTTCATCTAATAGCTCTTTTGATGCATCTACAGTAACTGTATTATCATGAAATGCAACCTCGGTATTCAGGTTGCGCAACACTTCATTGATTGTATATACATCGGAGAGCGTTGGTACGTCATGAATGATGCTTTTTCCATCACTTGCTAATAATGTTGCAGCGATAACCGGCAAAACGGCGTTTTTTGCGCCTTCGACTTTAACTGTTCCGCTTAGCCTTCTTCCGCCGCGGACGATGATTTTTTCCAAAAGAATTCCCCTCCGCGTCCAATTTCTCTATATTAATATTCAAACGTGATGATGGGTGTGCCAACTACAACGGTAGTCTTACTGCCCATTCCTGCTGTCCTTAAAGCAAGTTGCAAGTTCAATTGTTTATTTGTAAGTGTTTGGCTGAACATGGCTGTTCGCGCAGATAGGGAAATGAAATTGTTTTCTTTTACGCTCTCGATTTCCTGCGCCTTAAATAAATCTAACAATCTTGCAGTCTCAGTGCTTAAAACCGTATCAATATTATCATTGAAAACGCCTTTCACACAAGAAAAAATTGATGGATTCCCTCGAAATATGTCCTTTTTCCTGTTTTGGAAAGTCTTTTCAAAGAAAGCTGAATTACGATTATCCCATGAATGGCCCTTTACTTCATATATGAGATATGAAACTGATTCCATCTCTTCAAGGGAAGCCATAAGATGAACCGATTCAGTCAGTCCGGTTTCGGGATTCTTGAATACGGCAATTGCCTTCCGCTCATTGTTGTTGTCCTCGATTGTCCACTTGGCTTTCGGAATATCGCCCCTGATTTCCTCTACTGCTTGGTTAAAGGCATGTTCAGTCTTAATCGTGGTGATCTTTTCTCTTGCATAAACAGACCAATCTTGTATATTTACGTTCTTATCATGCTGTAAAAGCTCAGTCATTATTACTATATCAGCCTTGCTTTTAGCCACAATCGTACTATTCCCAAACATAAACCCTATGAAACCAATAAAAAATATGTATGGCAATAATTTCTTTGATTTATTGATCATTTGTATCTCCTCCCTACCTTCTATTTTTTCCAGAGGAGGAAGAAGCATACTCGAACTTTATCGCCAGTAAACGACAAATTCCTCAAATCAACGACAAGTCTGGCAAGCAGAAAAAAGAATAATGGCTGTTATGCCCTGGTTTTTATTTCGTTAAAATTTTCACAAACAATTTTGTAAAAAATCAGGTGCTATGGTTGATTAAACATGTAAGGAAGCTGTCCTGACCATGAGAGGTAATCCAGGAAGAAATTGCTTACAGACGACCCAATCGCAATGGTGAGCAGGATGTAAAGAACCCTGGCCTTTACGACTGAATGAGACCTTAACAATTTATCAAAATGCAACGCTTGAAGCGCCCACCAGGTAACGGCAATAAAGAACAAATGCGCAACGATCCCGGTTAAAGCACCCTGGCCAATGGCTGAATACATAAAACGACCTCCCTAAAAACAACCCAAACTCTATTCTATCACATATCATATAGGAAAATGGGATTAAAAAGGAAAAAAAATAGGGGATCATTCCCCCGGTGCTGTATCGCATTAAAGCGCCGGGGGGACTGAACCCCTATTTCATTTAAAGAAAACTCGCCGCTTGGCAGCCTTGAAAAGGTGAAGACTGGTGGATAGTTGCCCTTATAATTTTTCCTGAATTTACCCCTAAGCGGACTGAACATCGTGCCTCTTAAAGTGCAAAGAAATCGGCGAAGTCGCCAAAATTGACATGAAGGAAGTCAAAGGCAAGACTGGGCATTATTCCAAATAGAATTGTGCCTATTGCGCAGACTATGAGAACGACCGATATCCCTGCTGGTATTTTAATATTCCCCGCACCCTGGACCGGCCTGAAAAACATTTGCGTCATGATTCCAAAATAATAAAAATAAGAAATGACTGTCGTACCCATCATGATGGAAGCCAATACGTAATGGCCCGGTTCCACCGTTACTGAACCAAGGATGATATTCAGCTTGCCTATAAAACCGGCGGTCCCTGGTATCCCGGCAAGAGAAAGCAGGAAAATTGACAGCACAGCCGCTAACCAGGGTGACCGTTTATAAAGACCGGCAAAACCTGAAATATCCTCCGTATCCGACTTCTCAGTCACGAGCTGAATCACGGAAAACGCACCCAAATTCATAAATACATAAGCCATTAAGTAAAACCAGACTGTATCGAATAGAAACGTCCCTCCGCCAAGGGTGGCCACAGCTACGAGTACGTAACCGGCCTGTGCAATGCTGGAATAGGCAAATAGTCGTTTAATATTCCGCTGCCTGAGCGCGAGTATGTTTCCGATAATCATTGTGATGCCTGCCAGGAAGGCCAGATACACCTGGTTTTTTTCAAGAAAGGTGAAGGCCCCCATGCTATCGCCTGGGGCGGTAATGAACAAGCCAATCAAAATACGGTATATCATGGCAAAACCAGCTGTTTTCGAAATGACACTCAGGAAGGCAGTGACCGGTGTTGGCGCTCCCTGGTACACATCCGGCGCCCACATATGAAAAGGGGCAGATGCAATCTTAAAGGTAAGCCCGACCAGGATCATAAAGAATGCCAGGCCGAATAAATATTGAAACTGGCTGTCAAATACACCGACCATCCAGGCACTCATTTCTTTTAAATTCGTCGTGCCGGACAAGCCGTAAAGATAGCTCATCCCAAATAGGGTGATCGCCGTTGAAATTCCGCCATTGACTACATATTTCATGGCCGCTTCGTTAGACTGGAGATTCTTTTTTCTCATACCCGCTAATATGTAAGATGAAATGGACAGCAGCTCCAGGCCCACAAACAAAGTGATTAAATCGCCGCTTGATGCCATGACCATCGCACCAAGCAACGCGGCCAGGAATAAATAATAAAATTCTCCCCGGTATTCATTCATGCCTTCCGGCGGCTCATAGCTGTGCGCCATCACTATGACCAAAGCCGAGCCAAACAGTAAAATGAGCTTAAAAGCGACCGCAAATGAGTCCAGCTTAAAGGTATCATGCAAAATACTGACTGTTTCCTGTCCCATTAGTCCAAGCAGGGTAATGAATGCAAGGAAAATCCCTGTCAGGCCTAGCCAGGCGAGTGAACGGCGGTTAAATTGCTTAGGAGCAAATAAATCCAGAATCGACAACAGTATAGCTGTACCAAGGATGATAAACTCGGGGGCCATCGCTCCCCAATCATAAGAAAGCATCGTTTCCATATCCATCCCCCGTCATCCCCCTATCCCTAACATAATTGCATCCAATGTTTCCTGCAGCGGTCCACTGAGTATGGATGGATAAATGCCAATCGTTATAATCAAAGCTAGCAGCACCAAAACGGGCGCAAACTCAACCCCTTTTATTTCGGATACACCTTCGGCCACCGTGCGTTTTGCTTTGCCAAAGGTCATGCCAAGCACTGCCCTAAGAAGGTAAACAGCCGTCAGAATGATTCCCAGTGCACCAATCGCGGCAAGAATCGGCTCTTCTTTAAATAATCCGAGGAAAGCCATGAATTCACTTATGAAACCGGACATTCCCGGTAGTCCGAGCGAGGCCATCGCTCCAGCCAGCAAAAAGCCCGATGTAACCGGCATATATTTGGCCATCCCGCCGAGTTCACCGATCATCGTTGTTTTCACCCGCTCGTGCATTACGCCAACCAGGAAGAATAGCAATGCGGCAATCAAACCGTGGGATACCACCTGGAAGATGGCTCCCTGAATGCCTGCTTCATTCAAAGCCCCCAGGCCAATTAATACAATCCCCATATGGGAAATCGACGAGTAGGCGAGTACCATTTTGAAATCTGTCTGGACTAGTGCCAAAAAAGCACCGTACAGCAGGTTAATAACACCGAGAACCGCTACTAAAAAAGCAATATTCTTAAACTGCTCGGGAAAAATCCCCATTCCAAACCGGATGAAACCAAAGGCGCCGATTTTTAACAGCACGCCTGCATGGAGCATGACAATCGAAGGCGGTGCCTGCACGTGCACCCTCAGCATCCATGTATGCAAAGGAAAGATGGGCAGCTTGATTCCAAAAGCAATCAACAGGGCAAACAGGAGACCATATTTCATCCCATCCGATAGCGGTGCAAACAATGAAACGCCGCCCACTGTCATGATATGCCTTAATGCTTCAATATTCGTTGTGCCTGTACGGGCAAAGAGAACCATGATCGCAATCAGGAGTATGGCTGAACCCAATCCATTATATAGAAGGAAACTATATGCCGCTTTCTCTTTCTCCAAATACCCCCATTTCCCTATAAGGAAGAACATTGGAATCAATGTAATCTCAAAAAAAACGAAAAATAGAATAAGGTTTTGTGCGGTAAACACTCCGAGCATCCCGATTTCCAATAGAAGGAACAACAGGAAATACCCTTTCCATTCCTTCTTGATATGGATGGAGGCAATGGCTGCCAAGGTTGAGAGGACAGCTGTCAGAATGACCATGATAAGCGAAAACCCATCAACGCTAAGCTCGTAATCCACTGCAAATAGATTTGGGTCATACTTCTCTAAATTCCCGAACCTGAACCAATCCGTTTTCACTGAAAACGCTGAAAGATCAGTACCCATCGCGTACTGAAAATACAGATACAAAGATATCAGCAAAGCCGGGATGGTCCCCAAAAAGCCAAGCAATTTCAGATTTCTTTCCTCCGTGTTCGGGATGACGGCCATAAGCAGGATTCCCAAAACAGGGGAGAATACCAAGAGTGTCAATATCATTGAGTTCATCCGAAGTACCTCCCGGTTAAGGCAAATATCACGACAAGGACCGCAAGCCCCAAAAAGGCGATAGTGCCGTAGAGCTGTGTCTGCCCGTTTTGAAGCCGGGATCCAACCCGGCCCAGGCTTTGGACCGTTCCCGTTACTGCATTCACCAGCCCGCCGACTATGAATCTATCTATATATGACAGGAAAAGACTAATCCATCGTGTAAGCGCCACGAACGAGAACTGGTACGTTTCGTCGATAAAATACTTGTTATACAAGGCTATGTAAACAGTCGAATTTTCTCCGCCCATCCAACTCCTCGAAATCGCCCGTTTACTATATATGAAATATGCAAGCAAGATTCCTGCAGCGGAAACGGCTGTCGCAGCTAGCATGATCCAGCCGGGAGCCTCAGAATGGACATGAGCCAAGTATTCATTTCCCTCTACAAGCCAATCACCCAGGAATGTGCCAAACCAGTGTGTGTTGGCATATCCGCTGATGATGGCGAGAACGCCAAGGACGATCATGGGAAGCGTCATGGTTGCCGGCGATTCCCGGACATTCGTCTCTGTCTTTCTGGAATCTCCTGTAAACACCATGAAAAATAGGCGGAACATATAAAATGCGGTGAAAAATGCAGCTATTAAGGCAAGCCAGAATAACCCTTGGTTTCCGTGCTGCCAGGCCGCGACCAGTATTTCATCCTTGCTGAAAAATCCTGAAAACAATGGAACACCCGAAATAGCCAAGGTCCCAATTAAAAACAGCGGACCGGTAATCTTCATTTTCTTCCAAAGGCCGCCCATTTCTTCAATATCTTGTGTATGTACTGCATGGATAACACTTCCCGCCGCCAAAAACAGAAGTGCCTTGAAAAAAGCATGGGTCATAAGATGAAATATGCCTGCCGCGTATCCTGCCGATCCTAATGCGAGCATCATATATCCAAGCTGGCTGACTGTGGAATAAGCGAGAACCCGCTTAATATCCTTTTGGACCAAACCGATGCTTGCGGCAAAGATTGCCGTAAAGCCTCCCGTTACCGCCACGATGGTTAGCGCTGTTTCACTTGCTGTGAATAACGGAAACATTGCGGCTACCAAGTAAACACCCGCCGCTACCATGGTTGCGGCATGGATTAACGCAGATACAGGAGTCGGCCCTTCCATCGCATCAGGAAGCCAGGTATGAAGCGGGAATTGCCCCGATTTCCCAATGGCCCCGATGAAAATAAGGATCGCGGTCAATGTAATTATTTCTGCTGAAATCGCCCCTGCTTGAACCGCTTGAAAAATTTCATCATACTCAAAGCTGCCAACCTGCCAAAATAAGAGAATCATTCCGACCAACAGACCGACATCCCCGATTCTCGTCATAATGAAAGCCTTTTTTGCAGCTCTTTTGGCCTCGTCTTTATAAAAATAAAACCCTATCAATAAAAATGATCCCAAACCGACAAGTTCCCAGAAAAAATAAAGCTGCAGCAAATTAGGGGCCATCACCAGCCCAAGCATGGCGAACGTAAAGAATCCAAGGTATGCATAAAATACCGGAAGCCGGGCGTCTCCATGCATATACCCTTTCGAATACATATGTACTAAAAAACTGATAAGCGATACGATCATTAACATTAAAGCATTCAACTGGTTAATCTCGATTCCCGCTGTCAATTGTACATCTCCTATAGCCAGCCAGCCGGCCTCGGCTTTATAGGTCGGTGATTGTAATCGGTCAAAGAGAACAAACACGGACCAGACAAAAGAAGCAAATGTGAAAAACATCCCGACCCATGCACTGGCTGCTTCTTTTAGACGGCTGCCGAATAGAAGAAGGAACAAGAATGAGGCTAGCGGGAAAAGCGGTATAAGCCACGCACTCTCCATCATCGTATCAATTCCCTTCTTGAGAAAAGTGCGATACGCCCTTTTCTCTCTATAAAACTAGTGTTTCATGGTATCCATTTCATCAATGTTAACCGTTTTGCGGTTGCGGTATAGCGATATCAATATGGCCAGGCCGACCGCGGCTTCCGCTGCCGCTACCGTTATGCTAAACAACGAGAAAATCTGCCCCGTTATCGACGGAGTAATCCCGTATTTACTGAAAGCGACCAAATTGATATTCACTGCATTTAGCATTAACTCGATGGAAATTAACACGATGACGGTGTTTCTCTTGGTCAATGCTCCATATAGGCCTATGCAAAATAAGACGAGCGCGAGCACCAAATAGGCTGATAAAGGCACAGAAGTCATGGCCTGTCACCCTCTTCTTGATCATCCTTCTTTGCTAATATGATAGCTCCCACAAGAGCAACCAGCAAAATTACAGAGGTAATTTCGAATGGAATGATATGCTTTGAGTATAGTTCCACGCCGATTTGCTCGGTATTCGAAACATGCAGGGTCGTCGGCTTCGCAGGTATGTCTAGATTATAAATTCCGAGATAAACTGCCAACCCGAAACCTGCTATTCCGAGAAGCAAAAATAATTTCCTCCAAAAGTTTCCCTTTGGCTCATGTTTATCATCATGCCTTGTAAGCATGATTCCGAACAACATGATGATGGTAACGGCACCAGAATAAATGAGGATTTGGACAAATGCCACAAATTCTGCTGAAAGCAGCACATAAATGCCGGCAATGCTGATAAACGAAAACACTAAAGCAACGAGCATGTGTACCACTTTTGTGAGATTCAATAGCAGCACACCGCCGATAATGGCAACGAGGGAAAGAGAAATGAATGCTATAAATTCGCCTGACAGGCTCATGCTTTATTCTCCTTCCGAATATTATCGTCATTTTCATCAAGCCACTCAAGATTCTTGAAAAGCTCGTCGCGGCTGTATTCCGCCAATTCAAAGTTATTGGTCATGATGATTGCTTCGGTAGGGCAAACTTCAGTACATAGGTCGCACAATATACAAATCTCAAAATTGATATCATACGTATCAATGATTTTGCCTTTCTTCGCCGGATCCGGATGCTTTTTCCCCGTTAACTGAATGCAGTCCGTAGGGCAAATATTCACGCATTGATTACAGACGATGCATTTTTCAGGGTAAAACTTCTGAATGCCGCGAAACCTGTCCGGCAGCGGAAGCGGCTTATTTGGATAATCATAGGTTACTTTTTTCCGGGTCAGGTTTTTCATTGTATACCCTAGCCCTTTCATTAAACCGAGCATGTTCCCACCCCTTGCTTTTTGGATGCCGCGCTCATATGCGGGTTTGGTTTTGGACCTACCAAATCACTTTTCCCCCGATTCCCCTGCTAATCTTGCAGCAGAAATTTAAAGCAGGCTGAATATCTCTTTTAACAAGGCAGTCACAAATATATTTGCGAGCGCCACCGGCAGCAGGACCTTCCAGCCGAACTCCATTAGCTGGTCAGCCCGAAGCCGTGGAAGGGTTACACGTATCCAGATTAAAAAATAAATCACAATGCTGAACTTCAAGGCGAACCAGACTGCAGCCGGAATGAAGCCCAGAAACGGCAGAGGATGCCAGCCTCCTAAAAATAATATGGTAGTTAACGCTGCCATTGCAAACATATATACATATTCCGAAAGCATGAACATCGCCCAGCGAAAGCCCGAGTACTCAACATGGTAACCCGCGACGAGTTCTGATTCAGCCTCCGGAAGGTCAAAAGGAACCCTGTTCAGCTCAGCCACGGAGGCAATCATAAAGACGATGAAAGCAACCGGCTGAAGCACGATAAACCAAATATCCTCTTGTGCGGCAACAATCTCATTCAAATTCAAGCTGCCGGTAAGAAGTATGATCCCAACCACCGACATGACCAGCGGAATTTCATACGAGATCATTTGAGCGGCTGCACGCATCCCTCCAAGAAGGGCATATTTATTATTCGATGCCCATCCGGCTGTTACAACTCCCACGGTTGTAATACCGGACACAGCAATATAATAGAGGAGGCCGACACCAATATCAGCGAATTGGAGCTTATCAGTGAATGGCATTGTTGCCAGCACCACGAATGACGGTGCAAAGGCGATCACAGGTGCAATAATATACAGAGGACGGTCAGCCGCTTTAGGAATCGTATCTTCCTTGATCAATAGTTTTAGTACATCGGCCACAGTCTGTAAAAGACCCCACCTGCCTCCAACCTGATTAGGGCCGATTCTCATTTGCATGAAACCCATGACCTTCCGTTCCGAAAGAATGCCAAAGGTAACAAAACCAAGAACGACGAAAAGCAATAGAACGGCAAGCAGGAAAAAAATCGCGAAATTCAAGAGGCCTGGCGAGGAGCGCAGCAATTCTTCTATCATCAGCCGTCAACCTCCCCAAGTACAATATCGATTGCCCCAAGAATGGCAATTAAGTTGGCCATATTTTCACCCTTTAACAGCTTGGGGAGGATTTGCAAATTATAAAAGGATGGCCTCCTGAATTTCAACCGGTACGGTTCCTTCTTTCCATCGCTTGCGATATAACAGCCTATTTCACCTCGCGGCGATTCAATCCTTACAAATGCCTCTCCTTTTGGAGCTTTAATTATTTTTGGAACCCTAGCAAGGATAGGTCCTTCCTGCGGAAATTGCTCCACTGCCTGTTCGAGGATCTTCAATGATTCTACAATTTCTTCCATACGGCAATGATAACGTGACCAGGCATCGCCGTCGTTCCTGATTGGAACATCGAAATCGAAACGGTCGTAAATCGAGTAAGGCTCGTTTTTACGCAAATCCCATTTAACGCCTGTACACCTCAAATTGGCGCCGCTTAATGAAAAATTAATCGCATCTTCCTTTGTATAGGCGCCAATTCCTTTAACCCGGTTCAAGAAAATTTCATTTCCCGTGACTAGCTGGTGGTACCCTTTCAGCTGCTCCCTCATGTATGGGATAAAATCACGGACTTTTTCAATCCAGCCTTCCGGGGCGTCCCACTTTACGCCGCCAACTCTCATGTAATTGAAAGTCAGCCTGGCACCGGACAGTTCATTTAGCATATTGATAATCATTTCCCTTTCCCTGAAAGCGTAAAGGAATGGGCTCGTTGCCCCGATGTCGAGCAAATAGGTTCCCCACCAAACGAGATGGGATGCAACACGCCCCAGCTCCATCACGATGACCCTCAGGTATTCCGCCCGCTCAGGAATTTCAATCCCCATCATTGTTTCTACCGCATGGCACAAGACATAGTTATTCGTCATGGCTGCCAGGTAGTCCAGTCTGTCTGTATATGGGATGATTTGTGTGTATTGCAGGTCTTCCGCCAGCTTTTCCGTTCCCCTGTGAAGATAGCCGATCACCGGGGTTGCCTCCTTGATGATCTCTCCATCAATTTTAACGACAAGGCGGAACACACCATGGGTGCTGGGGTGCTGCGGACCTACATTCAAAAGCATTTCTTCCGTTCGAATCATAGGTTACACCTCCACATCGTACGGTTCATAATCTTTTCGGAGCGGATGTCCGATCCATTCTTCGCCCAGCAATATCCTTTTCAAGTCAGGATGGCCCAAGAATTTAATTCCGAGAAGGTCATACGTCTCGCATTCAGGCCAATTCGCTCCTTCCCACAGTGGCACGAGGGACGGAATCTCAGGTTCAGCCCTGTCGATCTTCACCTTTAAAGCAACCGATTGCCGATTATTAAAAGAATATAAATGAACGTATATTTCCATATGCGTTTCAAAATCACTGCCATGCAGCTCCGAAAGGTAATTAAAGCCGAGCTGCTCGTTATATTTCAAAAACTCTGCGACTTTCCTATATGTATCCTGCTTTGCAACCAGGGTGGGGACATCTTTTGATAGGTTATTAATATATGAATCTGCAAGGACATCCTTGCCCAAATGGCTTTCAATGACCTTCACATATTTATCGAGGAAGTGCTGGTTAGGCGATGGGATAGCCTCTGCTGCGGGTTCTTCTTCCGGTTTCGATGAGGCAGCAGCTTTTGACCGGGCGGCTGCGGCTGCTTTTGCTTTGGCGGCTGCAATGGCCTTCGCCTTTGCCTTTTCAGGATCTTCTTCTACTGAATTCCCTTCAGCTTTCGCTAAGGCTGCAGCTTTCGCTTTTGCTGCTGCAGCAGCCTTAGCCTTTGCTGCTGCGATTGCTTTTTTCTTATCAAGGTCTTCTCCGCCTGCAGTTTCAACACTTTGTACTTTTGCTTGCTTTCTCGCCAACGCGGCTGCTTTTGCTGCTGCGGCGGCTGCCTTTTTCTTTGCCAGATCCTCTTCTTCCCTTGGGGCTGATGCAGCTTCCGAGCTTTGCTCCTTCGCCTGTTTCCTCGCCAGCGCGGCTGCTTTTGCTGCTGCGGCGGCCGCTGCCTTTTTCTTTGCC
>NZ_QVTD01000021.1 GCF_003429105.1 Peribacillus glennii | reverse complement strand
CAAGATACCTAAAATCGCTGCCAGAAAGACTAATACATTCATAATCCCGCCCTCTTTTGATTAATGAAGAAGATGGAGGTATAAAGGAACATGTACCTATTCCTGAATAAAAGTGTTGCGGGGATATTTGTTTTGTATCCAACCATGGTCAACTCAGAATCTATATTTCAAAGGCATGATGAATGTTAATAAATTGTTGTTGTTCACCATACTTTCACATTTTATAACATAATATATGTTGCATTGTGATCTTTAAGAGGAGTAAAATTAAGAGCAAAAGAGGAGGATGAGGAAGGAGGAAAAACATGCTTCCAATCGAAAGGCAGCAACTTATACAGACATGGATTGAAGAAGAAGGTTCCTTGCGGGTTTCGGAATTAAGCAAGCGTTTAAATGTATCCGAAATGACGGTGTACCGTGACATCAAACCTTTAGTGGAGCAAAATAAAATCATCAAGACGTCTAGTGGCATTATTCAAGCTCCGGTTAAAACGGCTTCGTTCAATGCGTGTGTGTACTGCATGAAAGAAGCCCATAGCCGTCATACGGTACAAATCATTGGTCTTGAGAAGACGGTGGAACAGGCGTGTTGTCTCCATTGCGGATTATTGTATTATGCTGAAAACGAGGCGAATGTAAGCCATCTTCTATGCAATGACTTTTTGTACGATACGACAATGAGTGCTACGACTGGCACTTTCCTCATAGGGGCGGATTTGCATATAAATTGCTGCCATCCCCAGGTGGTTGCTTTTAGCACAGTGGTACAGGCTGAGAAATTCCAGAAAGGATTCGGCGGAGACTTGTACACATTATCCGAAGCCATGAATGCCCTTCTGCGAAAAACGGATTGTGGCTGTTCCTGTTCTCTATAACATGGTAAAAGTAAATGATTCACTAAAGAAATTTGGTTTTGTTGTACTATTAGTGTACCTATTTACATTAGTTCCCAAAGTGGCATGGGCACATGCCTATCTTGTCAGTTCAAACCCTGCAGAAAATGAAACATTGACCGAGCCGCCATCCAAAGTAACCCTGCAATTCAGTGAGTCCATTCAATCCGGCTTCCATTCGATTGTACTGGTGGATTCATCAGGAGACCAAATCATGCTATCCGACTCGATTGGCAAGGATGCCTCCATCCTGGAAGCCCCCATCACAGAGGAATTGGCTGCTGGAATCTATTACATGCAATGGAAGGTGATTTCGGCCGATGGACACCCCATACATGGAGCGATTCCGTTCAATGTGGAAGCAGCACAAAAAGGAACAGATCCAGTTCCGGTGGAAGAACCAGGTTCAAATCCAGATTCCAATCCAGTTCCAGCAGCCACAGGTGGCGATAACCCAACGTTCGATGTAATTGCCCTTCGATGGTTGCTATACATGGGGTTGTCCTTGTTTATCGGGGTCATCGTTTGTAACCTGTTCATCATACAGGGTCCACCACAACAGCAAGCCAAAAGCATGCGGGTGATATGGGCATCCTTAATTGCTATAAGCATCGCCTTGCTCCTGAACTTGCCGCTCCAAACCACACTTTATGCGGGCGTATCGTGGTCAGAAGCCTTTACTCTTTCTTTGCTTAAGGAGACAGCCGAACAAACGACTGTTGGAACGGTGTGGGTCTTTCAGCTGCTCTTATTAGTGATCTTGTGGCTGTTTGCTTGGATGGCGACACTTATCCGCTCCGAAATATCGGTGCGGAATTGGAGCCTACCGCTTCTGGCATCGGTAGGCCTTCTTGTCAGCAAAGCGTTCACAAGCCATGCGGCAGGGTCGGAAAACCCAATCCTTGCGGTCACGATGGATTTCCTCCACTTATTGGCCAGTTCCGTTTGGGTGGGAGGATTGTTCACCGTGGTGTTCCTTTTGCCAAGAGGCGACCTGGATTCTACAAATGAAAGGCAGGATTACTGGAAGTCTTTACACCGATTCTCCTTATGGGCGATGATAGCAGTGGCAATCATCCTGTTAACAGGAATTTATGGAAGTCTGCTGTATGTTCCTACCTGGTATTCCCTGTTCCATTCCCCTTACGGGAAAGTCCTGCTGGGGAAAATCCTGCTATTTTCCCTTATGGTGATGCTCGGAGCCTTTCACTTTTTGAGAACCAGGAAAAAAGGCAACACAGGAATTCACCGTACGGCGTGGTTCGAACTGGCCTTAGGGATCAGTGTCCTGATTATCGTGACCATCCTTACCAATCTACCGACAGCCGCTTCGTCACCCGGCCCATTTAAGGTCACCCAAAAAGTACAGGGCGGTCATTCTGTAACGCTGGAAATAAGCCCGAATGTCGCAGGCCACAATACCTTTCAGATCGATGTAAGGAACACTGAGGGAGAAACGGTCACGGACATTGAACAGGTCACCCTGAGTTTGAATCATATGGACATGGAGATGGAGGAAAACACGGTTATTGTGACCAAGAAATCGCCTGGTCACTTTCAAACAGAAGGCTTGTATATGAACATGAATGGAAAGTGGAGACTATCTGTTCATGTGCTAACAAGTTCATTGGATAGTTATGGTGTTGAGTTCCACCCTACCGTGGGTACAAAATAATACATTAGAGGTGTTTTAAATGATGAAAATACTATGGAAGAAATGGTCTGTCGGCTTTACTGCAATTGCTGCCGCCCTATTCCTTTACGCAGGAGCTGCGAGTGCACACGTTACTGTCATTCCCGGAGAATCGGCACCTGGAGCCTGGGAAACGTATATGATGAAAGTGCCGGTTGAAAAAAATGTGAATACAGTCAAGGTAGCGTTGAAGGTGCCGGATGGTGTGGAGGTCATGTCTTACCAGCCTGTGCCAGGATGGGAAGTTACCCAGCAAAAAGATGGTTCTGGCAAGACTACCACAATCACCTGGACAGCAACCGGGGACGGAATTGCGGCAGGACAGTTTCAGCAATTTTCTTTTGTAGGGAAGAATCCTGAAAAGGAAACAGAGGCAGCATGGGATGCTTTTCAATACTATAAAGACGGTTCCATTGTAGAGTGGACTGGCGATGAAAGTTCGGATACACCTCATTCCATCACAAAGATCACTTCATCCACTGATAAACCTGAAGGTCAAACTCACAATGAACAAGAAACTACAGACAAGAACACAGAAACAAAGTCAGATTCAGGAGAATCTGGATCCAATGCGATGGTACTCACTACATCAATAGTAGCATTGGTTGTTTCCATTCTTGCTTTGATCTTGTCATTGAGGAAAAAGTAACATTAAACAACCCCTGTCTGATATTTTGTCTTATCAAGTAGGGGTTTTTTCTTGTTCCTCTAAAGGGGCAGGTTAGTTGAACAACTTAGCTCTGAAAAATCCAGATTTTTGAAACAAATAATAAGTATAAATCGTAAAATAATTATAGTATCTATGTTTTAGGAGGTCAGAAAATGCTTGTGATTTCCTTAGTTTTAATGGTTTTAGGTGTAGTAATTATATATGTTGGTTTTTCTGTCACTCGAAAAGGAAAGACATCATTCATTGCAGGAAATAATGAATTGTTTTTTCCGAAAAATGAAAAGAAATTAGCTGGGCGGATAGGATTAGTAATAATGTTATTTGGCGTGGAAACATTTTTATTCCCAGCCATATATCATTTTTTAGATGGAGTAGAGGGAGACCATTTTGCAGTATTAGCAGTTCTTCATATTTTGTGTGTGTTTATTTTAATGATAGCAGACCAAATGGAGAGGTAAAGTATAAGTTCTTATTCAACTATCAGGTGCGTTGACCTAGGAAGGATTAACGGACTTTTTTGTTGCTCTTATTGTGCTAATGGGCAGGTTAGCTTAAGTACATTTCTTCACAAACTTATTGATAAGCCTATCCCTAAAATAACAAACGCATCAAATTAATTGAGGCTCAATTCGAGACTGTTTGGATTACTAATCACCATCTTGGTCACTTTAATATGTAAATTAAGTCCACTAAAATTTAGCGAGGACTAAGCTGTCAAACACCTCTGAAGCAGTAAAAATGGGCTTTTTTTACAAAAAGTTTTATTGACAAGTGATGCTACTTAGCGATACTATATACCAGTATTCGGTAATAACGAATATCTGTATCACAAAACACCTGTGATACAGAGTACTGAAATAAATATAAGTGAAATACAAATGGAGGAAAAATACTTGGAAAATATCACGGAAATGCTGAAAGGGGTGCTTGAGGGTTGTGTACTTGAGATCATCAGCCGTGGCGAAACCTACGGCTATGAAATCACGCAACAGCTGCGAGAACTTGGCTTCACTGATGTGGTTGAAGGCACAGTTTATACGATTACGATGCGGCTTGAGAAAAACAATTTGGTGGACATTGAGAAAAAGCCATCCACTATGGGACCGCCTAGAAAATTTTACACCCTCAATGCGGCAGGTAAAGAGCAACTTAAAATCTTTTGGAAAAAGTGGGAATTCGTCTCAAGTAAAATTAACGAACTCAAAACTAATAAAATCAAAAGGAGAGAAGTAAAATGAATATTTTTGAAAAAATTATCGGAAGTCTGGATGACAAGCGGGAATGGAGGGAGATGGAGGCACGTGTGAAGGCACTTCCAAGTGAGTACTGCAATGCTTACAAAGCTATTCAAAAATATATGTGGACTGCTGGTGGTGGTCCCACCGACTGGAAGGACAGCAGCCGTATCTTTGTCGGCATTCTCGACCTCTTCGAGGAAGGAGCAGCAGAAGGCAAGAAAGTCACTGACCTTACGGGCGAGGACGTGGCTGCTTTCTGCGACGACCTAGTGAAGGATGAGCAAACTTGGAAGGACAAGTATCGCAAGAAGTTGAACGATACCATTGGTCGTGGTTAACGGCGAAATCCTAGTGAATTTTCGCCTAGCATCGACACTAACGATTTAACGAGTTGTTCGAAGCAACTATGTACTAACTTTTGTGAAAGAATGTACTTAAAGTAACGGGTACTTGAGTTTAAGAAGGATTGCTGCTGCAATCCATTTTTCTTATTCAACTAAAGGGCAGGTTAGTTTAAGAGTATTTGGAGAAAATATCTTCAAAAAGAACATTTTTTATTTATGATTAATACTTTTAAATGATTTAGAAGGAGTATTTAGATGGATATTCTCGACGATATAAAGAATAAAGTAAAGGACTTGCCAGAACAGGA
This sequence comes from Peribacillus glennii, assembly GCF_003429105.1. Lineage (GTDB taxonomy): Bacteria > Bacillota > Bacilli > Bacillales > DSM-1321 > Peribacillus > Peribacillus glennii. Next base: position 83,245 of record NZ_QVTD01000021.1, on the reverse strand, counting down.
AGTAAGGTCATACTTGCAATTTATTCTTTATAGGATTGCATTGTTAGAGGATAAAGAGAATTCTTTAGTTGAGTTGGCAAAAGATCTTAAAGAAATCTTTAATGAAATTCTCTATCCAAAAGTTACAGACCCAGATCCATTTGGAAAAGGTAATTACAAAAAAGTTCATATACAAGTTGGATACCCATTTTTAAGACAGCCATTAAAAGAATTAAACTTACTTGAAGAAGAGTTTATTATTGCTTTCCACGATAATTTTTCTATTGCTCCTATATACAGTTTAGATTCCGAAAAGGGTCAAACAGATAGAATCGATTGGTTAAAAAACAACCTTACTAATGAATATGAAGTTGAATTTTATAAAGAAAGTTTTCCGAGAGTAATTGCTCAATTATCATCAATTCCAGAAAATGTTCCAATTCACATATGGGTATCTGAAAATGCACATGAACATACAGCTCTTCTTTTTACAATGTATTTGTTGCGGGAACAAAAAATCAATATTTCAATCATTGATACTGCAAAATTGTATAGAGAATTGTATAAAAAAAGGCTAAGAGGTATGTACCCGTATTTTCGGGTGAAATAATTGAAGAAGAATTACAAACCATTTATAAATATAGCCAAGAAAACAAGCAGATTTTATCAGACATAGAGCGTAAGCATTTTGAAAAAGAGTGGTTAGACCTCTCAAACAATTTCGGTACTTTAAGAATATGGGAAAACGGAGAAATAAAAGTAGTAGCTGAAAACTACTACGATGATTTTATAATTGAAAAAGCTAAGAAGCTGATTGGGAAGAAAAAGGGGTTTCTTATGTGTGCAAGATTAGTCGGTGAAGTTTATGGACATATTCTTCAATATATCGGTGACAGCTTTTTGGAATATAGGGTTAGGAAATTAATTGAAAAGGGAATTTTTGAATATAAAGGTAGCCTAGAAGCAATGCGTTATTACAGTATTAAATTTAAGTAAATGTTCTGCTGGAGGGAAGCACTAAAAATGCTTCTCTTTTTTGTGGTAAATTCATAACAACTTAAAATAGTATGTGAAGAAATGTACTTAAACTAACGGGGGCGTTAGCTGAAGATATGAGCTGTCTATAAGGCAGCTTTTTCTTATGGCACTAACGTTGCAGTTTAGTGAAAGAAGACGTTAGGTGAACCATTAACATTGATATTATTCAAGGTGATACTTATGATGGGTGCTTTAATAAGAATATTGTATTTTTGAAAGGGATTTTTCAATGACAGCTCATTATTTTATCGCTACATTAAAACCAATTCCTGAATACCACACAAGTGAAAATAATTATCCATATCTAAATGGTGAAGCGTATAAGGAAAGTTTGTCGTTTACCCTCCCTTATGTTTATGAACTTGGAGGTGAAGATATTGAATTTATTACATTCTTAGATTCATTTATGGAAATAGGGGATGTTGTAGAACTATATATATTTGAGGAAGGACGACTGGGTTATCCCTTATCACATAATTATCCAGAAGAGGCCAGAACAATTAATCTCTTTAAAAAAACTTACAAAGATCAATACGGTGAATATCAATTAGACCCAAAGAAATGGAAAGAAGAGCTTCCCAGACGAACTATTGCATCCAAACAAAACGTTACCACATTCGTTAAATATTAGTGACCTGCTGCTCTCAAGGTTGTTATTGAACTAACAGGTGCAACAATCAAAGAAAAGCAATGCATTTTGCTGCACTGCTTTTCAGCGTGTTAAAAGTACTTTCAATAAAGTTCCTGTCTTAGGCTGCCGCTTAACTGTGCGTATATCCTGGTAGTCTCACTTTTCTCATGGCCCAGTAAACTTTGGATGACTTCCAGTGGTGCACCATTATTCAACAGGTGAGTAGCGTAGCTGTGCCTTAGCTGGTGCGGATGAATCGCTTTATTGATCATGGCACGGTCTGAAATCCGTCTTATAATGTATCTCATCTGGGCGATACTCATCCGATGCGGGTCCCTCTCGGTGACAAAAATGGCCGGATCCCCATCACGCCGTTCCTCAAGATACCGTTTAAGCCAGATTCCGCAACGTGTGCTGAAATACACTTCCCTCTCCTTATCACCTTTTCCCCTTACCACGGCGGACCGATTCTGCCAATTGATCCTGCTCTTTTCCAGGGAAACAATTTCACCTATCCGGCAGCCAGTGGAAAACATAAATTCAAACAGGGCCTTTTCCATTGGGGTGAAGCATGCTTCCCGTAAATGTTCGATTTCCGTCTCAGTCAAGAACTTCGGTATCCGTTTTCCCGGCCTTGGTTCCTTTATCTTGGCTGCGGGGTTTTTCGTGATATGCCCCTCTTCATGTGACCAGCGAAGTAATGATTTCATGAACCTAATCCGGTGAGCGAGGCTTGAAGGTTTGAGGCTTTCACTTGATTTTGCTAGGTATTCTTTTAACTGAGAGGTAGTAATGTCATCGAGTGGGATATTTTTGAAATATCGAATGAGCAATGCGGATTGTACTTGATACGCTTTCAAGGTTTGTGGCGAAAATCCTTGAATCCTTTTGTCAGATTCATAAGTTTCCCACGCTTTTGCTAATAACATAATATATCTCTCCCAAATTGCTTTTTAGCATTATCGACTTCAATCATATATTTGAAACGGGAGTGATTCCTCTAACTATTGGGTCAAGCTAGTGGAATTAGTTCATTGGTTTGTACCAGTAATGTTACAAAACCGCCATATACTCAATGAAATGCGACCTTCATTTTGTCTTATTATTGTTTTATGAAGGGAGGTTTTTACGTGTATATTGTCGAGTTTATCGCTAAACACATTGAGAGCACCTTTAGGAGAAAAACTTTCTCTTCCCCGCGGACAATGCACGATTTTATCTGTTGCTTTGAACTAAAAGAAGGAAAGGCTTATTCCTTTTATGACTCAAAGTTAGAAAGGTTTACAGCCTATTTTTGCCGGTTAAGTTATTTTTCAAAAAACGAGGATTTTGGATTTAAACTCTTTTTTGATATTGCTTCTTCCACTTTTAATAACGAGAAAGATTCCCAGAATCAGGTGTTTTAAAATTCGGAGCTGTTTTTGGGCAGCTTTTCTTGTTCCACTATAGTGGCAGGTTAGCTTAATAAAGTAAAAAACATTGGGTCCCAATGCTCTTTGTAGATTAATTTTGTACTTCAAGAAAATCTAAGGGATTATTTTAAATTATATAAAGGTGTTTAAGCTATTAATTTTTGACAGAACACAGTCTATTATCGGATAACTATAAACGGTCTCATCATCTCATAATCTTCGTGCTCCAAGATATGACAGTGCCATACATACAATCCGGTAAAAGGACCAAACTTCATGATAATTCTAGCAATCTGGTTAGGATTAACTCGAACGGTATCCTTCCATCCTCGTTCGTATGGTTCAGGAGGAATCGCCGGACCCGTATAATGGATCAATTTGTCCTTGTTAAACTTTTCTACATCGAAATTTCTCCTATCTAAGATTTGAAAATCAATTAAGTGAAGATGAATAGGGTGTGTATCCGTAGTTAAGTTAATGAGATACCATATTTCAGTTGATTCTAATTTTGGATTTTCAGTGATGGGGGCATCCCACTGTTTATTATCCAATAACATAAATTCACGACCGTACTTATCCATGTTATCATTTAGTGTTAGGTATCGTATCTTGGAAGCTGACTGTTCATTTATTTTGGGAACAGGCATTATATAAGCCGGAATAGCACTCGTATCCACACTAGACAATGGAAGAGTTACTCTAAACTGCATCACAGTGCCCGTATTTTCATCAACTGGATCTCCGGTTGGAAATGGAGCAGGGGCATCGTTTGTCATGATAATATTCTTACCCTCAAGATTGGTAAAATCAATGATCACCTCTGCTCGTTCTGCAGGTGCTAACATAATTTCTTTTACACCTATCGGGTGCTGTATAAAGCCTCCATCGGTTGCAATTTGATACATACGTTGTCCTGAGCCAAGTTTAATTCTAAAGAAACGGGTGTTGGATGCGTTTAGCAACCTAAATCGATACTTACGTGGTTCCACTTCTAAATAGGGATGTACTTTGCCATTCACTAATATCGTTTTTCCCACGAATTCAGGAATGATCGACGTTTCTAATTCCGGGATTGGTTTATCTGGCTGCTTTGGGTAATAAAGGGATCCATCTTTATTAAATGTCTTGTCTTGTATCATTATAGGGATTTCATACTTCCCACTTGGTAAATTTAATAAGCGTTCCTGTTGATGTCTGATTAAATAAAATCCCGCCAATCCAGCATAAACATTAAGCCTAGTAATACCTAAGGCATGGTCATGATACCAAAGTGTGGAATCATGACCGCAATTATCATATCGATAGATTTGCTTCCTAAAATATCGACCGACTTGTTTGAATCCTTTTGTAAACCAAGCCTCCGGATAGCCATCGCTTTCCCATTCAACACAAGCTCCATGTACATGTACCACCGTCCGTACTTCCGGTACGTCCATATGGGCACCATGCACAGTATGATCTACAGGAAACAGGTGCTTATCAGGAAGATTGTTGATCCATTTGATAAATACGATTTTACCTTTTTCTACTTCTATGGTAGGACCTGGATAGCTGCCTTCATAGCCCCATACCGTTGTATCATTTAACTCACTATGGAGAGATTGTTTAAATTCCGTCATATTCACTTCATAATACGTATATAACTGATCTTTCCATTGAGGTTTTAAAACAGGAGGGATTGGAAGTTCGTCTACAAATTTTGTGAGAATTATTTTTGGCGGATTTGCTTCCACACTGCCACATTGGTTATTGGGTGTGCATTTACATTGATCTCCACATTTACAATTTGGATTTTTGCAGTACGGGTTGGTACATTGTTTGGATAAGTTGTGCAAGTTATGTGAAATGCCATCATTAATACTCATTAAGATTCCCCCATTTTCGCATTTTTCGAATCCCGTCATACCCAACCTTTGCCCTTCCAATTGTAGAAAATGTATAATGCTTTTGCATTTCCATCAGAAACTACATTCATACTATAATACTCCTTGTTTTCTTGAACTATTATTAAGTAATGCATGTTGGGCTTAGGAGGTATCAAAAAAGAGTTCACTGTGAAAATATTTTAGTACTGCATATCTCCAAAACAATCGAAGGTCGGTGACCATTTTTTCCAAGTTATATTAAGACCAAATGAAAAAAGGGTCAACCAGTTAACGAGGGGTGATATTATCCCCTACAGGTAGACAGTAAAAAAAGAGAACATGATAATATGTTCTTAACAGTCTGCCTGGGAGGGGGAGGCACCGATCCAGTGTGTGTACATCAATTCTGGATATACAAATTGAGTGTGTATAATAACTATTAATGCACCCAAGAAGGTAAGGAAAATACCCAATTTCTTTCTTGAAATCATTTAACTCTAGTCCTTTCTTTCTAATTTTCCATCCTTATTTATTTTTAACAGTATTATAAATATTTGGAAGTTTTAATTAAGCAATCAAAAAACTGTAAAGGTGATATACAGTGGGTTATTTTAGTACCAGAAGCGAGCCATACTTCTCGTCATAAAGCAGCAATGTTATTAGGATTAGGTACCTCTAGTGTAATCTCTGTAAAAAGTAATCGTAATTCTCAGATGGATATCTCCGACTTAGAAAAAAAGATTATTAAATTGTTTGAAGACGGGAAAAAACCTTTTGCAGTTGTAGCAACGGCCGGAACAACTGTAACGGGTAGTATTGATCCCATCTTATCCATTGCAGAAACAGCAAAGAAGTATGGGCTCTGGTTACATGTAGATGATGCTTATGGTGGGGCATTAATATTTTCAGAGAAGTATCGTCAATTACTTTCTGGTATTGAAAGGGCAGATTCTATAACTTTTAACCCTCAAAAATGGATGTATGTTGCAAAAACATGTGCTATGGTTTTATTTAAGAATCGTGAATTGTTGGAAACGGATTTCCGAATTTCTGCTCCATATATGAATGATATAAATTTTACAAATTTAGGTGAAGTTAGTGTTCAAGGCACCCGTCATGCGGACATTTTAAAGTAATATTTGTCGCTTCAACACATTGGACTAAAAGGTTACGACCAACTATTGAAGGAAAGTTATTTATTAGTTGAGGAATTTGTAATGCAAGTTAAAAAACGCTCCTACATAGAATTAGCAAGTGAACCTGATACAAATTTATGTTGTTTTAGAGGAAGACCAAAATATCTCGATTCGAAACAATGGGACCAATGGAACTTAGAATTACAACAGTATCTGCTTAATGAAGAACGTTTTTTTTCTCCTTGCCAACTTATAGAGGAGACGTTGGTTAAGAGCAGTTCTATTAAATCCTTATACTCCAATCTCAACAATACAAAAAATATTTAGTAAGATAGATGAATTTTATATAAATCACCATAGTTATAAATCTAAATCCTATTAAATAAACTGGGTGCTCAAGTTCAATTAATAGGATTTAACTTAGAACAAACGTGCGGATTCTTGAATAAGAAATGTTTTTCTCAATGAACTAACGGGTGCTTTACTTAAATAACGAGAAAGGCTTTTTTCATGTTCAACTAAAGGGGCAGTTTAGTCATAGATGAGAACGAATCTAATATTCGAATATGAAATAAACAAAGCAGGGGAAATTCCCTGCTTATTAAGTGCTATTTTTAGCTTTCCCTATAAGAATCGTGAGTTGGACGAAATAAATCTTCCTCAGAATTTCTGACAATAGAAAAGTGATCAACATTATAATGACCGTGAAGTGTAGTATTATGATGCTTTATTATTTGTTGTGAATTTAAAACATCATTGCCCAATGTTGAATGCCCATCACCAACTAACGTTACATCAAAACCACTAATAGTTGCTGTTCTGACTGCACTATCTATACAATGCTGTGTTTCACAGCCCATAATCACAATATGTTCAATATGTTGTGATTTTAAATGTTCTAACAGGCCTGTCCCATAAAAGGAATTTGTTGCGGATTTATCGAAAACCTTTGCTTCAGTGGGTACATTAATTTCATTGTGAACTTGAAATCCATTACCTTTTCCTTCAGCAACATCAAGATCCCTTACAAACACAACTGGAACACCTGATTCTCTTGCTTTGTTAATCACTTTATTGATATTACTGATAAGTTGATTTTTATTGAAGATTGGACCTACTTCTTGATTTCCATCAATTAATTCTTGTTGTGCATCAATGACTAATAATGTTTGATTCAAATAAAATCCCCTTTCAAATGTGGGGAACGCTAAATGTTTGTTAGTTAGTCGTAATCCCCCTTACAAATTTTCAGCAATCTTTTATATCGTTTTTTATACTATCTACATCCAAAACAAATATTGTCTAAAATAGTGCATAATTATTAGACTATATGAATTGTAGCATAATTGCTTTACTGACAGTCGATACAAGTAAATTTTAACATTGGTTCTTCAACTAACGGGTGCTTTCTTCAATAAGGAGAAAGGCTTTTTCTTCTTCAACTAAAGGGCAGTTTTGTTTAATAAGAAGTATGAAATTGCATTTTACTTTTTCGTCTCATTGAAGGAAATTAACCACAAAGAAGACATGGATGTTCCATGCCTATGGTGTAATCCGTTCATCCGTTAGCCCCAATATTGCCGATACTGTTGAATGGGGGTATGTGGGTATTCTTGAATATATTGGGGTTGTTGATATTGTTGATTTATATTTTGATATGGTATGTTTTCCTTTACTCTGTTACAGTCCTTGTATGGACCTATATATGTTGTCGGTTTAACAGGTGCAATTGCTTGTTTCCATTGATTTTCGTCAAGACAATAAGTATGCGACATGATATTTGAAGGAGTAAATTTCAAAATATCAGAACCTAAAATAACTTCTGGAGTTGGTGCATTAAAAATTGCCAAAAGATGAGTGTTATCGACTAAGGCTATTTCATAATGCCACCAGCCTTGCGGGACATTTGCCACTTGCCCTGGAGTTATGATGTAAGTTTGGAGTTGTTTTGTAAAAGGATTCAGCATCGACACAGCGGCTGAACCAGAGATGCAATAGACGAGTTCGGCAGCATTCTGGTGATAGTGGGGTTCCACCACATTACTCTTGCTAAGGAAAATATCCAGCAGGGACACATCTTCAAGCGTATTCAGCTGCTGAACACCTAAAACGTTGATATAATTTTGGTTGTCTTTAATGAACAAAGGGCTTTTATTCACATCAAATGTATACTGAGTCGCAGGGGAAGTATAATCCATATACTTAACCATAAATTTTATTCACCTCTTTTTTTAAAATCATACTTATAGGCATGTTATTCACTTAAATCTAGTTCGGTGTAAATAATTTTAAAAAAGGTACTTGTTCAAATAACGGGGTGCTTTACTTCAATAAGGAGTAAGGCTTTTTCTTCTTCAACTAAAGAAGCAGTTTAGTGAAACATTTATTACTTCTTACAGTGGATAATATCCTGGAAATTGTGTAATTGATTTAAGCTAATTATAAAGAAAAAAGTCTTGTGTCTTTAATTACCACAAGACTTTTTTGTATTTAATATGGGGTAGGGATAGGAGGACAGGCAACAGCATCTATAAGTCTGGGGTCAATTCCAAAGAATTGCCAGAAGACGCCGTTCCACCTATATCCAGATAACTCACCATACTCCACACGAGTTGGATAAAACCAAAATTGACTCCCATTTCTAAGCCATACATAAGTGTATTGATATACACAGTCTACGATATAAGATACGGAAGGTTTTGGTGGTATAAATGTTGGAGGAGGAGATTGTGGGCTCATTGTCCCCTGGCGAGAGAAATATCCTATGTGATTTCACTCCTTTTAGTTAGGTTACATCATTATATGTTGAAAAGAAGTGAAAGGATTTATTTAATGCGAAAAACTAAAGATTGTGAAGTAATGTACTCTTAAACTAGTGGGTGCTTATGTTGAAGATCAGCTGCAGTACCTGGTGGCTTTTTCTTATTCTACTAAAGGGGCAGGTTACTTTAAGAAAAAACTATTTCAATATTACTGAAATGTTATAATAAGGATTAAAAGGAGAGAAACTTAATGAAATTTTTCATAGTTGATGTTTTTGCGGGAAAACCATATGAAGGAAATCAATTAGCTGTTTGTATACCTGATGAGGATATTACCCAAGAAAAAATGCAACAAATTGCGAAGGAAATAAACTTTTCAGAAACTACATTTATAATGTCTAGATTACAAAAAAACGGTGGCTACGATGTAAAGATTTTTACGCCTGATTCGGAGATACCATTTGCAGGACATCCTACACTTGGAACCGCATACATTATTCAACGTTTCATAGATGGTAATAATTCAAATGAAATTAAACTTAATCTTGAAGTTGGACAGATTCCTGTAATGTTTAATGGACAAGAGGGTTTAATGTTACAAAATCAGCCAATATTTAAAAATACAATAGATGTAGAAACTATCTCAAAAATTCTCCAAATTGACATTAAGGATATCAATGTTGAACTTCCTATCCAAGTAGTTTCAACTGGATTACCAAGCATTATTGTAAATTTAAAGACTTTAGATGCAGTAAACTGCTGTAAATTAAATCATCAACTTTATGACGAACTTTTAGAGGAAATAGGAGATGCAAATCTTCTTATCTTTACAAAAGAAACAGTAAATCCATCTAACGATTTACATGTAAGAGTCTTTATGTTTACGTCAGGTCATTTAGAAGACCCAGCTACGGGGAGTGCTAACGGAAATTTAGCTGGGTATTTATTAGGACATAACGTTTTTGATAGCCAAGATATAAGTTATTCAGTTGAACAAGGTTATTCGATTAATAGGAAATCATTATTAAAAGCAGTAGCTACTAAACATAATTCCAAGTACACAATACAAATAGGTGGTAGTGCTTTTGTTGTAGCAGAAGGCAAATGGTTATAATATGATATTCAACTAACGGGTGCTTTACTTCAATAAGGAGTAAGGCTTTTTCTTATGGAACTAAAGGGGCAGGATAGCTGAAAAAATAAAAAATAAATTAAACCAAGTAAAGTACCTCGATATGGTATAATATGACTAAGTTACTTCGCCGTTATTTGTCCAATTGATGGGGCTCTTATACGGCTTCTTTTATGTTAAGAATATCTTGTTTTAACTTAAATAACTTAGCTCTTAGCTGTCAGTCTTGGCAGCTTTTTCTTCTTGTACAGAAGGTGCAGATTAGTTGAATAAGGATTCAACACCAAAGATAGGTATATTCCAACAAAAGTTCAAAATGTGTTATTGCTTGTATACGAATTGTATGGTGGAGAAACATGTGAAAGGTGTGCAGAAATGTGAACAAAAGAGTAATTTCCGTTGTAGCGACAGTGGTTTTGCTATCCTTCCTTGCGGGTTGCGGAACCATTACCGAACAGGCTTCGCCAAAAAAAGTGCAATCCCAAACAAGTGCGGCCGCTAAGACTGTTAAAACTAATGACACGGAAAAACCAAAGAGTGACAGTGAACCCACCAAAGCGGCTCCTGCATCCAGCACGCCAAAGGCAACAGGCACAGCGGGCGGATTTGATGACAGCAAATATACCCTACTTAAAGTAGACGGCGGGGACATTTCAGGATATAGACAGCCAAATGCCAAAGTGGATGTCGGTTTCGGAGGACGGGAATATTGGGCGTATACAAATGACTTCGGTCAGCTCATTCGTGTTGAGGCGAAAAAAATAACACTCCAAAATCCGAATACTGAACATGTTTCATCATCTGGGAGATACTATTCCGATGAAGCAAACGTTCCCGGCACAGAGAGTCCAACGCTAGATGAAGGGCATGTAATTGCTGATTCACTTGGGGGAGTATCTAACACATATAACATTACACCTCAAGACAACATTCTCAATAGGCACGGCGATCAATCTTATATGGAAAAAGTAATTAGAGATGCTGGAGGTTGTACAGATTTCGTAGCAGTGATTCAATATCCAAATACTCAGACACAAATTCCTAACCATTATAAATTCACATACAAAATTCAGGGCAGAACCATTACAGATGAATTTGACAATGTAAACCCAGATGAAGTGAACAAAAATTTAGGGAAAACGACAGGTACGAGCAGTACGCCACCGAAAACAAACAATGTACCGGTAAACGAACCGGTAAGTAGCATCGAAGTTGTTAGTAAGGTGGATACCAATCATAATGGAAGTGTTACGATCTCTGAAGCCAAAGCTGCTGGCTTTAAAATGCCAATTACGCGAGATTCATGGCTCTATAAATATATGGATGATAGAGATGGTGATGGATTAGTAGGTGAATAAATGGGGTTATGCGGCGATTCTTTTCTTCTTATTGAAGTAACGGAGCAGTTTAGTAGCATAAAAAATATTAATTAAGTGCAACCAATCAATATGATAGATGGTAAAATTATGTATATAAAAATGTGTATTTTCTAAATAAATAGAATAGGGGCATGAATGAAATGACTGAAGAATTTTTTGTATGCGGAAACACGAACGAAGAAGACATTGAGTATAAAACGGTATTTCTTGACGACGGTTGGAAAGAAGTTAAGAAAAAAGTTTGGGTATGCAAAGATGAAGATGATTGTGGCATGAGAATGTTTGGAAACAAGAACTAGTTTTAGAAACTATACAGGAAAAAACTGATCAATCATTAATGAATAACCAGAATGTTCAATAATATATTACTTATTAAATAACAATTATTTTATAGAACTAACGGGTGCTTTACTAAACTAATTAAGAGGGATAGAAAAATGACGAACTATATGACACTTAACTCCAATGCTGTACATCCTATTTTAGAGAACTACTTAAAATTTATTCCTGTAGTTCATTCTATGTTACCGGATATCGCTATTGGGTTAACAGATACTAATGAATGGCTGTGTTATCACCCAGGGAAAAAAATTGATATAGGAGCACGGCGAGGCTTGAAAATAAACCCAGAAGAACCCTTGGCTGCCTGTATAAAATATAATAAATCTATTGAGGAAGAAGTCCCCGAGATGTTTTTTGGTATTCCATTTACTGGCTTAGCAACGCCTATTGTTGCAGAAGGAAAAGTGATTGGTTCAGTAGCTATTCAGCTCCAGAAACAAAATGAAAGAGCATTAAGAAGGATTTCAGAGGAGATTGTCCAATCACTTGAACAAGCAAATACTCGTGTCACTAACATTACAGAAGGTTCTGAAACTCTTGCTGGTATCAGTAACGTTCTTCTTGAACAAGCCAAAGAAGGTTCAGAAGAAGTAAAAAAAACCGATGAAGTCTTAAAATTTATAAAGAAAGTGGCGGATCAAACGAACCTATTGGGTTTAAATGCATCTATTGAGGCCGCAAGAGCTGGTCAGCAAGGGGCTGGATTTACAGTAGTTGCTAACGAGATTAGAAAACTTTCAGCTGAAACAATGTCCTCTACTGAAAAAATAAGGGAAACTCTTACAAATATCCAACAGTCAATGGACGATATCACTACATCCATCCAGAAAGTGGTTTCCGTTGGCAAGGAGCAAGCGATGTCCACAGAGGACATTTCAATGTTTATATCAAAAATCGAAACTATGAGTAAAGAATTAAACAAGTACGCCTCGGAATTATAATGCAAAAATGAAGTTGCATAGAATAGCAACTTCATTTAGTTTTGTTGTTGAACTAGAACAGATACAAGTTAAAGGGGAGTAAATATGTGCCTTAAAATTGCTCTTGGATGTTGTTGATGAATTGAAAGAAGCTAATAGGCTGATGAATTTTAGGGTGCTGGGTTTCCAGGACCTTTTTTTATGGTTCTTAAACGAAATTTCCCATTAACTGGTTTTTGTAAAATGAATTATTATTCCTTTAAAACAAATAAAACTCCCATGAAAATAAAAACTGAAAAAAGACATACAAAATAGACCCAGAAAAACCAGTTTTTAAAAAGAGGCTGGACCTCATAAAAGTTAGATATAAAATTAGTGGTACATGGCTTGGATTCAAACCTTTCTCGTTGGAGTAAAATAAGTGCAGCTGGAGCAACAACCAGAATTAGGATTAATCTCCCATGAGTGCTATCCATCAAGGGTGCGACAGTCGGTGGTACACCGTGGTAGTTGGAGTCAGACTAACGGATGGGCTCAATGGCACCATAGTGTATCGACCTTCCTCTCCGGCCATAGAAACAGCATGGACGGCTTAGGAGCATTTTCATTCTCTGTGGTGAATCGCTGTTTTTGTGATTTATAGGTGGCTAACGGGCAGTTAGTTTGAATAACAATCAAAGTTTCTTATAGGTATGAATATATTGATAAAATTGGAGAGTGGAATGGATGGGGATTAGAAAAGCCGATCTTGAGGATTGGAAGCAAATTTCTTCTTTATTAACCCAGTTAGAGTATCCAGATACGGAGCAATTTATAAAAGATAAAGTGGAAACACTTCTTATGGAAACCAATGAGGAATTATTAGTGTTGAAGAAGATGAAAAGGTTCTTGCTTTAATTTCCATTCATTTTATACCTCAATTAGCTGTAAGAGGATACTTCGCAAGGATAAGTTATTTTGCAGTTGATACAAACATTAGAAGTAAGGGGATAGGACGAAAGATTGAAGAATACTGTACTGATTTAGCAATACAAAGAAATTGCGATAGAATCGAAGTCCATTGCCATTCAAGGAGAAAAGCTGCACATAGGTTTTATATGCGACAGGGGTTTACTGAATCCCCAAAATACTTTATTAAAATGTTACCTCAATCTGACTAATATCTGTAATCTTCTTCAGCAAACGGGTGCGTTGATCCAGGAAGAATTAAAGGCCTTTTTTATTGAATTCCTCTTATTGAGCTAAAGGGGCAGGTTTGTTGAAAAAGGAAGGATATTTTCCTGTTTTAAGCCAATTAGAATTTAAAACAAACCTTACACAAATACAGGTATTGAAAATAACAAGAACATAGGAGGTATGAGATATGAAGATCGATAGAATAGATCATGTGAGTATAAACGTAAATGATCTTTCAGAGGCTAAAGCGTTTTTTCTTGATTTAGGACTTGAAGTGCAAGCGGAATGGGAATTGGATGGAGAACAATTGGACAGAATAGTTGGGCTTAATGATGTTAAAACGGCATGTGTAGGATTGGGGATGCCAGATGGTCAGGCATGGATAGAGCTAGTCAAATTTTATACGCCGTCAGATGAAAAAGATATTCAGCAACCTTTTGCAAATACGCTGGGTATCCGACATATTTGCTTTGCAGTTGAAGATATTGAAGCTATTGTTGCAAAATTGAAAAAGAAGGGCACGGAAATTTTTAGTGAGATACAGCAATATGAAGAAAGTTATAAGTTATGCTACGTTCGTGGTCCAGAGGGAATTATTTTAGAATTGGCGGAGAAAATCACATAAATATTGAATGGGACTTTAAATGATTTAGATCTCCAACTTTAATGATTTCTTCTTAAACTATCGGGGCTTTACTTCAATAAGGAGTAAGGCTTTTTCTTCTTCAACTAAAGGGGCAGGTTAGTTCAAGAAAGAATCTAGAGGATTCGATTATCTGATAAACAAAATTACGATTAAAAAAGAGTTGCCAAAGCAACTCTCCTCTCTAAAAATTGGATTTAATATCTAATTCCAAGTAACTTATGTGCTTATTCAATGCTTGTTGTAAAGATCCAAATGTTTCGGTGTCCTTTCCAAACCTGAAACCTAAATGGATCATTTTTCTAACGACCTCAGCTCTCAACCCAGTTATAACAGTCCGACATTCCATCATTGAACTGCCATCGATAATTTTCAATAAATGATCAATTACTTCATTATCCATCTCTGCAATCCCTGACAAATCCAAAATCAAAGTTTGAATACGTAATTTTCCTATTTCCTGTAAGACCTTTTCTTCCATCACATTTGTTCGGAAAGTATCGACCGTTCCAATTAACGGCAAAATACATATTGTTGGTGAAATTGGTATAATAGGTACGGACAGATTTTCGACCAATTCTCTTTGGGACTTTATTAAGGCATCCTTGTATGTACTAAAATTAATAAAGAAGGCATTTAAAAATGCATCCACTCCATTATTTATTTGTTTTTCAAACAAAAAAAAGTCCTCATTCAGGGGAAATAATCCTTTAACGACACCATTAATGACTGATTTTGTTATTCAACTAAAGGGGCAGCATGCCTGTAACAAAGAAAAGTTTGTGAAAAAATGTATTTAAACTATAGGGGGCGTTAATTGAAAAAGGTGTTGTGTCCTGTTTATTAAACCGTTCGCATTGTCATTTTTACTGGTTTCCGTATTTTCTCTTTGAGGTAATATCTATCCAATAGTCAATGTATTCAAATGTAAAAATGGTTATTAGAGAGGTGACTCATATTGGAGAAAGCAAATGTTATAAGTGAAGTGTGTAGTAATTTAATGAGCGGGAAGAGAGATAAAGGAGAAGCTCTTCTCACTAAGCACTATCCTTTTTATGGACTAGAATATGCTAAGCGATCCTACTCAAAATTACAGATGCTTAATATATTAATCCGGGACGGGTTTATCGATCGATACAGCGGTCAAAAACTTATTTTCCCTCCTGTATTAAGAGTTTTATCGGAAACTTACCCTAATCAATTTCCTTATCATCCAAATTGGAAGGTGAACGAATGCCATCCGGCTTATTGGGATCTTTCACCGACGATGGACCATATTGTACCCATAGTAAAAGGTGGAGAAAATAATAGTGAGAATTTAGTATCCACTTCTATGTTAAGAAACAGTGCCAAATCCAATTTTACTTTGGAGGAACTGGGTTGGAAATTGTATGAACCAGGAAAATTTTCCGAGTGGGATGGGATGATACACTGGTTTATGGAGTATGTTGAAAATCATCAGGAGTTGCTAACGATAACGATTATCAAACAATGGTATATGACAGTTCAGATGATTTACAAAAAAATCTAAAAAACATGGAAAGAAAAACAGAAAAGCTGGAAAAGAAACAAACAGTCAGTTTTGAAGAATTGTTTACTGACAATTTCATGAGTAAGTACACAAACAACTCATCCATCCAAGATTTCTTCGATAAAAGTCCTTTTGAATTTAAAAAGAACGATGACTTCGAAAAGATCAATAAAAAAGAATTAGATAAGTATGTGGCGAAACAAACGGAATTCTCAACCTGGGAATAGATGCTGGGTAAAGCTGGAGAAGAACACATAGTAAGGCAACTGGGGTTTATTTACAAGAAAAAAATAGCAGATGTATATGGTGGTCAAGAAAGCGATGGTTTGCCAGCGAGAGGGGAGCTAGGAATTAAGATTCAACAATTCGTGGAATCCGAAAATGTAAATATCCTGACACCATTTCATATCCATGAAGTTTCTTCCAAGAATGAGAAAATCATTATCACAGGGGACCTTAACGGAGAGCAAACCTCAATCGATGGCATCGATGAAATCGTGGTTAGCACGGGATTCAGACCCGATACATCATTCTTAAACGAAGTAAGATTAAGCCTGGATTCAGTTGTCGAAAGTGTAGAGGCTCTTGCTCCACTAATTGACCCAAACATTCACAGCTGTGGAACGGTGCGACCACATGGTGAAGAAGAACTCAGGCAGCCTGAAAAGGATTTCTAAATTGTCGGTATGAAAAGCTATGGTAGAGCACCAACATTCTTGCTCGCTACAGGTTATGAACAGGTAAGATCAGTAGTCGCATATTTAACGGGGGATCTTACAGGTGCAAAAGAAGTTCATCTAGAACTCCCTGAAACAAGCGTGTACAGTGTTAATTTAGCAAACTGCTGTGAAGACGATACTACCTCAGTCGATAATTGTGAGTCGGCGTCTTGCTCGGTAGAAAAGGAGCGTTTTGCAACAAATCCTTGTTGCGGAACCAGTGTCCCTGTAAAGATTGAGATTTAAATTAAATCCTGCTGTGGTTAAAACTAAAGGCCAGTCTCAGATTGGTCTTGTTTTGCAGGAACCGAGGGGTGACTCCACTATTGAACAAAATAAACAACCTGTTATAGCACTTGCCCTTATTACTGCCTTTTGTTTAGCGGGAGACTCTATGCTCTATATTGTACTCCCGACACACTGGAAAGAGGTTGGACTTACTTCATTGGTACAGGTAGGCATCCTTCTGTCTGTGAACCGATTTGTACGACTGCCTTTAAATCCTATCATCGGGTATATCTACAAAAAAATAAACTTCCGAACGGGAATCCTGATTGCCGTTTTGTTTAGCAGTATCACGACCATTAGTTACGGGGTTGTAGAGAATTTTAGTATCTGGATTATTCTACGCTCAGTTTGGGGATTCTCATGGTCAATGTTTAAGCTAGGTGCATATTTAATGGTTTTAGAACTCTCTTCTGATTCAAACCGTGGATATTTAATGGGAAGTTATAATGGGCTGTACCGTCTTGGAAGCCTAATTGGGATGTTATTAGGAGGGATATTTGCCGACTTATTTGGGGTGATGGTGATCAGTACCGCCCTCGGTTTGACCGCATTGATGACCATCCCATTTATCTTTAAATACATTCCTACATTCGCAAACAAAAAGGAAACAGCGGGAACACATCAATTATTGCTTCCCAATATAAAATCGATTTTTAATCAAAAGCTCATCATGATTATGATCACGGCATTTTTGTTAACTATGCTTTTTGAAGGGATGATTACAGCAACGCTAAGCCATCTTATTCATGTTAAATATTCCAATCACATTAACCTGTTTGAAGTGATTATTGGAGCTGCAACAGTCGCTGGACTTATACAGGCATTAAGATGGGGAATTGCACCTTTCGTAGTTCCGAAAGTAGGGAGGTTATTGGATAAAGTCCAATACAAAAATAGGACACTAGCTTTGTTCTTAGCGTTGGCTTTCCTCACCCTCTTGGTGTTACCCATCGACTTGCCAATATTAATTTGGTTACCGATACTATTAATTCATTTATTGGTGGCATCGTCACTTACAACCATAATGGATGGGCTTGTCACTGAACATACTGCAAGGGTTGCGAATAGAATTTTTATTATGACAACCTTTACAATTGTAGTCGATTTAGGGGCCGCCCTAGGACCTATTTTAGGTTACACGCTTGAAAATAAACTAGGACTTACAAATTTACTCTGGTTAGCGGGCTTGAAATGCTTTTTGCTATCGATTTCATGGTTATTCCTGCAATACAAACGAACTAATCAAACTACATTTTATCAGCATATGTAGTGCCTCTTTGTTTTAATCATAGCGAATTAAACAAAAGGTCCGACTTGAGGTGGACCTTTTGTCATCCTTTCTTGTTTATTTGACAGAGCAGTTTAAAAAAGTACCATAAAAAAGCATGCTGGGCTATTGTCACTCCTCCTATCGTCTGCAGCAATATCTTAAATCCGTTTGGAGCTTTCCTGTTGTAACTCATCAAAACCTTTCTTAAAGCATTTTCTGGCATTTATCCTTGCCCAATCCCTATATATTCTTCGTAAGGTGGTTGTTCGCTCTTATAGTGACAAGAACTTGAAAAACGGATTCATCATTTTCGCCAACAAGTATTCCGATGTTACGACGTTTCACATTGTGAAAAGTAATATGTTTTTCCCTTTTCAATTACGTGCATATTTATTCCTCCTTTATAACGGAAGGATACGACAACGGGGGATTGATACCTTGTGTATAGTTTGTAAATTGTGTGAATATTTGTTAGAAATGTTACACCATTCTTACTATGAACACCGGCAGCCGTCAGCCAAAATTATATTTTTACATCATTTGAAGTAAGAAATTATCAATTAATATTTGGAGAACACTGAAAATAGTTATTTACACTGTTGCCCCGCTATTAGAAAAATTTAGAAAAAGACAATTGTATAAAGGGAAAGGATTAATGAAAAGATGGATGATTTTTGTTCCGGTGTTTTTATTGATGATTGTCCTTGTTTTAATATTTGAAAGGATGCCCATGCTCACCCAGGGAGAACTGATTCAAGTGGCGGCCATACATGTAGGACTAATTGTGGAAGCTGGGGACTTCAAACAGGGCAATACCATACACATGGAGGAGCAATGGAACCCAGTACACCTTCATCCCAAAGTTCTTCAAGCCCGGATTCGTCAGCGAATTCAAATGATTCTTGGGATAAGGATTGCACCGATTTCTCCAGTTATGATGAAGTTGTTGAATATTTGAACAGTAAAGGATACAGCAAAACAAATGATCCAGAAAGATTGGATGGCTGGGGAAATTCTGTGGATGACGGGATACCCTGTGAGGCTCCCGGTGGCTATGATACTGCCAAAATTAACGGAAGTCCCGCTCAACTCGCAGAAAAGGCCGCAGTGCAGGACGAAGCTAAGGGTAAAAAGGCTGGATATTAAGCCGGGTTGATTGCTGGTCAAAAAGGTACCACTAGTAAAAATTCAATTACAAGCGGTTCAGATGCATACCAAGAGGGCTACGCCAGTGGATCTGATGAAGGATATCAAAAAGGAAGCGAGCAGCTAGAAAACCAACATATAACTGCCAAGAAAGAAGGATACTTACTTGGTAAAAAGCAAGATAAATTAGTTGTGCCGCATTACGCTTCGGTAAATTCCTTAAAATCTTCATATACTCAGGGTTTCAATAAGACAATTGCAAAAAAGGACGAAGTGAAAAAGAAAGAATACATAGCATTAGGGATTAAAGATGGTAAAGCGGGTAGTATGAACAAACCAAAAAATACAAAATTGAAATTTGTAAAACTTGAGAGTGTGATCCCATGATAGTATTAAGTTTATTTTTAGCTTACATAATATTTATACCTTGGTTGCACTTTTTCAATTATTGAATGTTCTCATAAATTATCGTAGAAAAGCTGATTATCCGTACAAATAATGATGATTATCGTTTAATTCATTATTGACTACTTCCCCATGATATATTCCTGAAACAAGCCATAATCGACAAGGTGGGGATTATGCGGTTCACATAGTAAATGTGAACAACAAGTATACGAAGCAATAAGTTATAATGACCTCAACTAAGAGGAAGGGTGTGTAGAGTGCGAATATTATCATATTCGCACTTTTTTCACGTTTTAATTTAAACGGCGGAACGGTTTACTCGCAGCTTTCTTGCCTTTTTAACAAAAATATGCAAAGTGAAAAGGATTTTGCAGTTTACTTATTTCAATATCTTTCAAGTTATTGCAAATAATTGAAATGAATATACGATAACGAACTTAGCCACATCAAAAAATTATACTCTCATACAATACTCGATAAATTTCTCGAATTTTATTAAATTCTGATGCAAATCTGTCGATGTTATCAATAATCACATAAAAGGGGAACGAGTTAATGAACTTATCAATCAGTAAAAAAATTGTTGGAAGTTTCATAGCAATTTCCATCATATTTGGAATTTCTGCTTTGTATTCATATCTTAATATGAAAGAAACGAATGATTCTTATAAATATTTGCTTGAAAATGCCACTGCATTAAGTGGTAAAGTACAAAACATAGAAACTGGACTTGCAAAGAAAATCGGTTACCTACATGGATACTTATTGTATAACGACCCTGAAATGCGGGAACGAATCGATGAAACACATAACGAGATCAACCAACTAATTGTAGAATCCAGGAAAATAGCAACAAGACAGGAATCTTTTGATACATTAGATAAGTTAGAAAAATTGAATGCAGATTGGCAAGCAGAGTCGGTAAAAGTAATGGAACATGCAGCTGTTAATAAAGAAGAAACTTTAAAGATGAATAGAGAAAACATTGTTCCTATTAGTTCAGAGATGGCCGAAACTGCTGCTTCTTTTAACGAGTGGCTTGAACAAGAAGTGGTAAAGAAACAAACAGAACAAACTTATGCAGTTTCTGAAAGAAATATGACATTACCATTGGTTATTAGCTCCATAGCTGCAATGATTGCAATAGCCACTGGTATTTGGATGTCAAAAAACATAAGTCGTTCTCTTGAGCAATTAGCATCTGCAGTAAAACAAGTTGCTTCTGGTGATTTAAACATTGAAAAAATAAAGTTAAAAAGCAAGGATGAAATTTATGAACTTAACCAATCTTTTGAACAAATGACAGATAACCTGAAAGAAGTAGTTACCGGTATTTCGTCAAATGCAGACCTTGTTGCTGCCTCAGCAGAACAATTGAATTCTAGTGCGGAACAATCAACTACAGCTTCAGAAACAGTTGCCACATCTATATCAGAGATTGCAAGCGTAGCTGAAAATGCAGGCCACGCTTTAGAGAAAAACTCAGACTCCTTAAAAGAAGTACTTCAAGGCGTATTAAGAATTAGTGAAAGTTCTGCAAGTGTTTCTGAATTAGCAAGAGAGACTACAAGTGAAGCTGAAGAAGGTAGTAAATTTGTTCAAGATAACCTCTCACAAATGCGTTTTATTCATAAATCTGTAAGTGAATCCAACGAAGTTATTACCCAGCTATCAGAACGATCTCAAGAAATTGGTAAGATTCTTGATGTAATAAGCGGAATTGCAGACCAGACAAATCTGTTGGCCCTTAACGCGGCGATTGAAGCTGCTAGAGCCGGGGAACATGGAAAAGGGTTTGCTGTAGTTGCCGATGAAGTAAGAAAGTTAGCCGAGCAATCACAATCATCAACAAAATTAATTGCTGATTTAATTGCGGTAATACAAAAAGATACAGAACAATCAGTTAAGATTATGAGAGAAGTAATGGAAAATGCAGAGAAGGGTGTACAAGTTTCAACAGATACTTCGAGCAAATTTGCGACGATTCTTGATAGTACGAGAAACATAACTCCGCAGATTGAAGAAATAACTGCAACAGTACAACAAATATCAGCGAGTGTAGAAGAAGTGGCAGAATCTGCTGAATTAATTACTCAAGCAGCAAAACAGAATAGTTCTATGTCAGGGGACGTAGCAGCAGCAACAGAAGAACAACTTGCATCTATGCAAGAGATTAATGCATCGTCAACTTCTCTTGCTTCAATGGCAGAGGAACTTCAAGATATGGTGAAAAGGTTCAAAATTTAAAGGTTTAAAACCGAATTTGTAAGGGTTAGCAACCAAAAATATCAATGTCGTTGCAACGGCATTAATGTTCACAGGGGAACATTCCAAAGGCCTTATCTAGAAATAGATAGGGCCTTTAAAATTTGTAAATCTATTATAGGATAAACCGAAAAAATTATATAAATAGTTTTTTTACTTTTCCTCTTCGAATCTAAAAATTACTGGGTAATAATGATTTACAAAACATATTTAGTATCTTTTTTTCGTTCCGGATACTATATATAGTGATTTGATAAAGTATTCAACCCAAGAAATGTGCTGTCTTTGAGATCAATGCTAAACACAATAAAAGTGTTTTCATTTTTTAAACAATATTGTTATTGTGGTAAATGAGGTCTTTGTTGTACAAAAAGGATAGATGTATACAGGTGATCATCCTGTACATTTATCCTTTTTCTTTTATACCTATAAAATGTATGACATTCTAATCAAGTATTTAGTTCTAAGGTATCTTGTGTTGGCAATTGAACGACCATTTGCCAACACAATTCTATAAAGTATAATATGAGGATAGAAAAATACAGCAAAAGGAAGAACTCTTTATTATTTTTAAACAAAAGTCACCAGTCCCTTTTATAGTTGAAAAAGATCAAGTTAAATAGTAATTCGAACTTCTTAACAGGAGGGGAAAGATGAAAATTTATGTGGATGCAGATGCTTGTCCGGTGAAAGATATTATTATTTCTGAAGCAAGCGATTTTGAAATTCAGGTTATCCTTGTTACAAGCTTTTCTCATTTTTCTAATGCAGAACAGCCATCAGGAGTGAAAACCATTTATGTTGATTCTGGAGCAGATGCTGCAGATTATCGGATTGTGAAGTTAGTGGAAAAAGGAGATATTATCGTTACGCAAGATTATGGTCTTGCGTCACTAGGTTTAGCAAAAGGAATTATCGTCCTCCACCATAAAGGATTTAGATATACAAATGAAAATATTGACCAATTATTACAAACACGTTATTTGAGTTCACTGGCTAGAAAAGGCGGACAGCGAACAAGACCAAAGCCTTTTACAGCAGAAGACCGGGAGCAATTTAGGGATCTTTTTAAACAGGTTATTTCTGTTAAAAATTAGGCTAAACTCAGAGATTTAGAAAGGAGATAAATATTTTGAAGTATTTAAAATCGCAAATGCAACAACTAATTAAGGAAAATAAAGAACTGCATACACGCTTTAAAGAACTAAAGGCTGAGCATGGTCTTGAAAAAAACAATGCCCTCAAGGCCTTGTATCATTCAGAAGTTGCGGATGGAGGAAAGTATCAGGTAGCTTACCAAGCACTTGATCAGCCCAAAAAGTAGACTCTTATATCTTATTTACACTTACTAAAAATTCTGTTATGAATGCTGGATGATATAAGTGGAATAAGTTAGTGACCAAAATATGAAGTAGGTTGCTGGTTAGTACAAGGTTATTATTCAATAGATAAACGATATTCTACAATCGGGCGCTTTCCCGTAAGAAGGATCGCACCCATTTTTACATTTAAGGGCCAGTTTGTGGAAGATCGAACTTTAAGTATTAAAGAGAATGTGAAGAAATATATTTATTGCAAAGATGAAATTAGTGAAAAAACAGTTGTTATTTGGAACATATTTATCACTTTGAAAGAATGATTTAGGTTTAATCAGACTAAACTATAAATAATTCTTCTGCTAGGTTAAGCAGCTGCTGTTTCTTATGAGGAGAAGGAGATAAAGGTCATGTTCTTTCAATTATTCAAAAAGAAAAAGAAATCAACTAATGAAGGCACTAAAGATGTAAAAACACCAGTTTCAAATAAACGTCAAAATGACCGGGTTGCGGTAAGAAAAGGAGAATTAGGAGAATATAAGATAGATAATCAATTGGATCAATTGCCAAAAGAGTTCAGACACTTATCGGATATAATGGTGCCTAACCGGAAATCCAGATCAGGATATTCTCAAATTGATCATATCGTTATCACTCCATATGACATATTTGTTATTGAAACTAAAAATTATCAGGGTACTATCTACGGCGCAAAGAATCGGAAAGAGTGGTCAGTGAACGCGGTTTTTGCTTGTGGGTTCCCAGTTGATGCTGGATAAAGCGACGGACATGGGTCTTGGTGATGGAAGCCAAATCAGTTGAACAGTCATGATCACGTAAAAATGTTAAAAATTGAAGTGAATCGTATTCATAACTGACAACTGTATGTGTGGAATAATTTTTTTCAACTTGAATGTACAGTATGAATTTGTCAATTGCAGCTTTTAATTGCAAACCAAAAACCTCCAATAAAAGTTGTTTAGACGATAATTCATTATCCGTACAAATACACAACATTATCGTTCAAAAGGAGGATTATCGTTCATATGAAAAACGTGAAAAATTATAAGGAATGTGCGGATGGAAGGTTCCAAAGTACAGATATTATAGGAACGTCAGCGGATAACCCCAATCACGGCGTAAAATTATCCTAGTTTACATAATATATATTATAAGAAGTTGTGGTAATACAAGCAAATGATATCTCATATGCAAAGAATACTTAAAACAATGAGACAAAATAGAGATTTTTGATTCACACAATTTATCAAGCCACTGATTGCATATTTACATCAATTTATATATAAACATTCGATCTGCTGGATAACTAGTTTTCTAAGAATATTCTCAAGCGCAATAATTTATTAATAACAGTGCGGCTATCAAAAAATATTATCTCCCAATATTTAGCGGTATTCTTGCCAATGCAAATCTGCCCAATACTTCCGAAAATTTGTTAAAAAAACCTCACACGGCCTTCCAAACATGTAGAAAATCGCATGAAGTTTACATAATATTATTATTCGCTTTATTCTTCTATATACATTTCTGTTAATTCTGGAACCTGTTTAATTAATCCGGTTTTTTTCATCCACTCAGATGTTTCCTTCCATGAATCTTGATCCTGTAACCCAAATCCATTTTCAGTCCTCATCTTAGGAAGCAAAATTTCAATGCTTTGCTGTTCGACTGATTTTACAAGTGGAAAGTTCGCTTCATCTTGATTAGTAAGCAGCAATTCAAGTGCGGCATCCGGATCCTTTTCCATATGTTCAAACCCTTTTTTGGCAGCCCGCCAGAACGCATCAATGCTATCTTTATCCTTTGCAAGGGTTTGTGCGCTTGTCACAGCTACCAGCTCATAATAATTGGGCACACCATGCTTGGTTGGGTCGAAATATCGCGTTTTATATCCTTTATGCTCAAGTACCGGCACTTCATGATTAATATATGCTCCGATAATCGCATCGACTTTTTTGCTCACTAGTGATGATTCCAGTTCAAAGCCTACATCAACCAGTTTGACTTTATCCGGATTTCCACCGTCTTCAGTGACCATCGTTTTCACAATTGCTTCATTCAATGGTGTTCCGGGATAACCAATTGTCTTTCCTTCCAGGTGTTTGGGTCTTTTTATCGTACTTTCATCAAGAAAAACAACATGATTTAATGGTGAGCGGACTATAGCTCCAACAGATTTGATTGGTACATCCTGATTCGCATGCGCGAGAATTACATCCGGTTGGTAAGTCAACCCTAGCGTGATCTTGCCTGCAGCTGCCAGATTTATTGGATCTGTCGGATTGGCGGGAAACTGGAAGTTCACATCCACCCCTTCTTCTTCAAAATATCCTTTCTCCTTTGCCGCATATAAGAAGGAATGTACTGCATTTGGATACCAATCCAGCATGACATTCACTTCCTTTAGTTGCTTTTCACCATTGTCTTTTGCATCTGATTTAATGGTGCTGTTATTGCAGGCGGCCAGCATGCAAAGCAATAGTACTCCCAGAGTGATTGCTAATATCCTTTTCATTCAGATTTCCTCCACATCAGTGTTTTATTTTCAACCCATTTCACCAGTAAAAACAACATGATTCCCATAGCAGAAAGAACGATTATCGGTGCGAAAACGCCCGCCCCGTCAAATTGGGTCATCATCCGCCTGCTAAAATAACCAAGTCCCGCCTGTGCTCCAAGCCATTCCCCAATAGCCGCCCCGATCACGCTTAAGGTAACCGCAACCTTTAGACCAGAGAAAAAGTGAGGCATGGCGGAAGGAACATTTACAAGCAAGAATACATCCTTTTTCTTTGCTCCCATTGTCAGCAGGAGTTCCTTTAAATCATTGCTCCCTGCACGTAAGCCATCATAAGTATTGATTGTGATCGGGAAAAAGGTTATCAAAACGGTAACAAGCACTTTACTCCAGATGGAATATCCAAACCAGAGGATGAAAATTGGTGCCAAAGCAATCGTAGGAATCATCTGGGAAAAAATGATTAACGGGTAAAACGCCTTTTCGATAATTTTGCTCGAATTCATGGATATGGCCAGGCCAACACCTAATATAATGGAGATGCCGAGTCCGATTAAAATGATGCACAATGTTGCTGGCAAATGCTCCAGCAATAAAACTTTTTTCAGTTCCCATAATTTCATTAATATGTCTGTTGGTGAAGGCAAAATAAAAGTCATTTTGATATTGAAGGCTATCGCTTCCCACAATACGAGAACGACTACCAGTAAAATGAAAGAATACGTATGCTCCCTCCACTTTTTCATGTTGTTGCCTTTGTTCTAAGCTGGTCAATCAAGCGGTCTTTTAGCACCATTATCTCTGGTATATCCAAGGCTTTAAGCGTTCTCGGCCTATCTAAAGGAACAGGTATATCTTCCATCCTTGAAACAGGCGGATCGGTTAACACAAAAATCCTTTCAGACAAAAACAGTGCCTCGTTCACGTCATGTGTAATAAACAATATCGTCTTTTTCCTTTTCTCCCATTGCTTCAACAGCCATTCTTGCATAGATAATCGGGTAATCGCGTCAAGAGCGCTGAAAGGCTCATCCAGCAGTAAAACCTGTGAACCAGTCAGAATCGTTCTTAAAAAGGAGACCCTCTGCCTCATCCCGCCGGAGAGCTCAGCTGGATACCGATCCTCGTGGCCTCCCAAGCCGAATTCCTTCAAAAGCTCTTCAACGGAAATTCGCATATCGGCTTGTTTGGAACCTTTAATTTGCAGTGGCAGTGCTGCATTTTCCCAAATGGTTCTCCATGGCATCAATAAGTCTTGCTGCGGCATATATCCCACATGTCCTAACCGGTTTGAAAAATATTCACCATTAAGGAGGATTTTGCCCCCAGTGGGCTGCTCCAGCCCTGTAATAAGCCGGAATAATGTGCTCTTTCCAGCACCGCTTGGTCCGAGTATGCTGACAAACTCTCCTTCTCGTACGGTAAATTTCATAGAATCATAAATTAAGGGTCCCTTTTCTTGTTTTGGATACCTGAATGATACTGAATCAAAGTGTAATACAGTCTTTATCATTAACACCCCACGGCTCCTATCGCCATTTTTTTATATATGAGAATTGCAATCTGTGACTCTAGCTCATCCGTTCTTTTTGGTTGTCATCCATTCACAAATAAACATAATGAGGACCTTCGTAAACTCTATTAATTGTGGAACCGAAACTTGTTCATTGACTGAGTGGGCGTACTTTAATTGTCCCGGTCCGTATATGGCTGAGGGAATTCCGGCATTACTTAGCCAGCCTCCATCAGTGACCGTTGGAGAAACGTCAATAACTGCTGTCTTGCCGGTAACTTTACTGTGAGTTTCACTCAGTAATTGAATTGCAGGGTGACCCGATTCAATTTCAAATGCGGGAAAAACCTCACCCCTGTCCTCAATCATCGAAGTGCCACCCCATTGGAAAGAAGGTAAATTTCCTCTTAACCACGGATCTCCTTTGGCAACATGGAGGATATGTCCTTCTATCTCATTGATAATCCCTTCATATGTTTCGTGCGGGTAGAAATGAACAGTGATCCAAAGCCTGCATTCATCCGCTGTAAAAGCTGCATGCCGTCCACCTTCAATTACAGCCGGATTAATGGTATTCGACCCCGGGGTAAATCCGGGATAGCTTTTTGTAACAGCCCAGTGCCGTTCAAGTTCCTGCAGTCCATTTATTATTTTCATCATTTTTTCAATTGCATTAGCAGCAAACATTTTCCCGCCGGCATGGATCATATCTTTTCTGGTGGCGTCATGGTGAGTTTCTCTGCTTTTGACAGTAATCCATCCGGTGATCACACCTCCCTGTCCTTGAATATAAAGATTACTTGTATCGGCAATGATTGCAAAATCCGCGGTATACCCGCGTTCACAGCATTGAAGTGTACCTGCTTCCCCTACTTCCTCACCTATAACGGATTGAAAAATAAGATCACCATGCAATTCCACCCCTCTTTCCCTTAATATTTGAACGGCAAATAGCGCAGCGGCCAACCCGCCCTTCATATCAGCCGCCCCTCTGCCGATCACCGTATGATCTTTTACTATTGGCTCAAAGGGAGAGGCTTCCCAGTTTTCATGTTCGTTTACTTCAGCAACATCGATATGGCCATTAATGATAAGGCTTCTAAACTGGTTGGAATCAGAGCCCTTTAAGACTCCAACAACATTTGGATCACCCGGATACACATCCCACATATCGATATCAAACCCATATTTTTTTAGGAAGTTGGCGATAAACAGCTGCGCGTCTCCTGTATTTCTTGCCGGCGGGGCGGGAGTCCGGTATGAAATCAGCTGCTTTACCAAATCAATTAATTCGTCTTTCCTTTGGTCTATCTCTTCGACCAGTTTTTCAGTATCGACATTCATGTTTTGCTCCTTTCCTTCATAAAAATGAAAAAACCGCTTCCCGTAAAAGGAAGCGGCTGTGGTTGTTGATTTTCATATGTACAAAAACCAAATAACTTACATATGTAACAGCACCGCTTCCCTACGCTGGTATTATCCAGTTCAGGTGATAAGGGTTAAGACGCTTGGCATCTCTCTCAGCTTTTGAAGCACCCCTAGTGGTGTAGGCGATATTAAATTGTTTATTTTCAAAAATATTTGTTTCTTTTCATTATTAGCATAAGGAAATATAAATAGCAATCGCTTTTTTTCTGTTTATCAATACAATGCTGACTGAGCAAGCAATTGTATCGTGGCATCATCCATTGGTGGATTGTGAAGTCCTGCACGAACATCGCGATAATAACGCTGTAGCGGGTTTGAGCGCTGCAGGCTTCTTGCGCCAACAATTCTCATGGCCTTGTCTACAATGGAAAGGGCATTATTCGTTACCCGTAGCTTGACAGCACCGAGGGATTTTACTAGTTCCTCACGTAATTCAGGTTTTGATTCCCACTTCTCTGCAACAGAATACAAAAAATGCCTTGCTTCAAGGATTTCAAGTTCGATTTCGCCAATCAACCGCTGTACATTTGGAAGATCTCTTATCGGCCCTTTCAGGCTGTTTGGGGAATAGGACTTGGCAAATGCCACTGCATAGTCTCTTGCTGCAACCGCAATTCCCAGATAGCATGCAGGAATATGCAGCAGCCATGCTGACTTCTGCTTAGGCCGGTCTTCTTGTTTTTCGATATAATATTTCTGCGGTACTTCTACATTCTCCAATACTAAGTCATGGCTTCCTGTTCCCTGCATCGCAATCATGTCCCATGTTTCTTCAATCCGAAGCCCGGAAACATTCCGGTGAATGAGAAACGAACCGATCGTTTCATCCTCCGGTACCCAGGCAGAGACGATAAATATATCCAATACGGGCGACAGGGTCGTGAACGTTTTTCTGCCATTAATGATCCATTTGCCGCCATTTCTAATCGCAGTCGTTTCTGGCCGTCCCCCTCTTGTAGGGCTGCCGGTCTGCGGTTCAGTGGCCGCACGGTTTACAAGTGCACCTTTCGATACTTCCTGAAAAAAGTCATGTAAAACTGCTTCGTCCCAATTACTGCTTTCCGCTAATTCCAGGATAACACCTGTATGCCACCCTATTGAGAGCGCAGTCGGGCCGTCTTCCCGGGCTATCCGTTCTTGTGCAAGAAGGTAATCATACAGGGTTCCGCCTTGCCCGCCATGCTCTCTTGGCAAAGTTAACGTATGATAGCCGAAGTCCTTCAACTCTTCAATGTTTTGAAAGGGAAATCCCCTCGATTCATCCAGCTCTTCTGCTCTTTCTGAAAAATGTTCAATCGCCTTGCCCAGATCTTCTATATACTGCTTTTGTTGCTCTGTTTGATAAAAAGGCACCTAATTCCATCCTTTCAAGACATTTCGACAAAATGAAAATGTTCTTTTATTTACAATTGCTACAACCACATAGTTTCCCCGATTTTTAACGTTTTGAGTTGTTCACCCGGCAGCTGGCGGCGTCCCCATTCTTTATTCAATCGCTCCAGTGCTTCCGGTCCGGTATCATCTGCAAGCCTATACGCTCCATAATGCATAGGGATAAAAAACTTCCCTTTTAATTCTAAAAATGCTTTTATGGCATCTTCAGGATTAATATGCGAAACCTTCATAAACCACTCCGGTTCGTATGCCCCGATTGGCATGAGTACATATTGCGGGCAAAACTTTTCAGATATATCTTTAAATCCGCGGAAATATCCTGTATCCCCGACAAAATAAACCGATTCACCGCCCTGTTCGTCCTCTATTACCCATCCTCCCCAGTGCGATGTATTGGTATCCCTTAGGCTGCGCCTTGTCCAATGCTGAGCCGGAACAAAGGAAAAATTGATGCCTTTATGGTCAAAGCTTTGCCACCAGCCAGCCTCAGCTACATTATTAAAGCCCTTGCGTTTAAAAAGGGTCCCTAAACCTTCCGGAACATAGAAGACCGGATTTCCTTGCAATTTTTTGATCGTCGGAAAATGCAGATGATCATAATGGCCATGCGAAATGCAAACAATATCGATTTCCGGGAGTTCCTGAATCGGAATCCCTGGAGGTGTCAATCTTTTTTGCATCCCCATCCTGCCAGCCCAAACTGGGTCAGTAATAATATTTAAGCCGCCTATTTGGATAAGGAATGTAGAATGGCCGATCCAGGTGATGGAATTCTTTGTCTTGTTTTCCATCAGGGCAGCAATTTCTATTTTTTCTGCCAAAGGAATCTGGCTTTTCAAATCTTTCTTTTTTGCACGTCTCTCTTTATTCCATTTCAGCATATCAGCAGCAGATTTTATGTTCGATATGCCGTCCAGGTTTTCATATCTTTTCTTCATTCTTGACCATCCCTTAAGTCGTGATGCTGTTCTTCTCTTCTAAAAATGATAACACACTATCTAAATATTTTTGTATTTCACGCACCTGGTAAGCGGCAGAATCTGCAATTTGCTTATAATGGTACCGGCCTTCTTCTGTGATCCGCAAATATCGTTTGGTTCTTTTCTCACTTTCCCATCTGCCGATAAGCAAACCATTCTCCTCCATTTCATGGGCAAGGTCATATAGATAACCATTGCTTGCTATCCAGCCAAAATTCGACTTGAGAATTTCCCCTACTTCTCCCATATAAATTTTCGTTCTCAATTGGGCGGTATTTAGGGTAATATACCGGACAAGGTCTTTAACAGAGATAATCTTTGAAAAGTAGGATCGAAATTCCTCGGGAAGCTCATGCTTCATCGGCGGATTATTTCCGGATCCTGTAAGGTCGAACATAAACCGGTCGATCACTAGCTTCACTTCCGTCATTCGCTCCTTGAAATTCGATTTATACCATGTAAATAATTCCTTTCCTTTTTCTGTAATTTTATAATAGTTTCTCCCTTTGTCCGTATATAAATCCAGATGCCGTGATTCGGCAAGCTGATTGCAAATTTTACATAAATAGTCATAGCTATGGATCTTGCCTGAAAAACGATTCTTCAAATCCTGGTGGATTGCTCTAGGGTAGTTGGATTTTTCCGAAAGCGTATACAGCAAATACAAGGTTAAAAATTCCCGTTGGCTCATTCCGACTGATTCAATAGTAACTGCCTGTTCAACGCTTTTCTTCACATTAAATCTCCTTTCGACTGAGAGAAGTTTACTTGATCATAGCACTCTGATAGAATATTCGTTCGCCATTTTCCCTTGGCTTTCCTGCAATTGATCTGGATTTTATGTTTTTAGGGCTATTTTCCTTTTATCACTATTTGTAAACTTTTCTCTGTAATTTTCGGGGGTTAATAATAATTAATATTCTAGCGAGGTTTTTGTTACAATAACACTTTCTAGTAATAAATTATTTAAGCGAACTTTCAGGAACAATAAAAAGGCCTGCAGCCTTCCTTATAAAAGGCTATCTGCAAGCTTGTATTGAATCAGAATTATTTTCTTTGCAGCTTGTTTAAGCTACAAAAACCAACCTAGTATAAAATACTATTTAAAGACTATCTTCTTAATAAGCATAATAAAAGAGGCTGACATTCAAGGATCAGCCCATTAACCATGACTCAAACCGGGGGTCTCATCAACTAATAATGAAGCATTCTCGTTGTCATCCGGAACAGCGTAAAGCCTTAGTTCATTGCCAATGCTCTCAAAAAACACTGGGTTACGGGTAATATCTAGCTTTGCAAGGGCGGTCCCGACAGCAAATGCACAAATAAGCAGCAAAGAAGTCATTGCCAAGACAAATTTTTTCATGTCGATGTTGACCTTTCTTGTCTGGTTATTTTCTTGCTCTTTGCCGTTAGTCAATTTTGCTCTTTCCCAAGCAGCGGAAAAGAATTTCCCTATAACTTTTACTGAAATCTTAAACCAGCTTAACAAAGGATTCTCATTAGTTAACAATTTTTATTCTTAAATAATGCTACCAGGTTATATAAATGTTCGCTGGTGATTTGTCTCTTAATCGCCTAAATAAATTTTTTACTTTGCGAAATATTTAAAAGATATTTTATATATTCTATCGAGGTTTTTTCTGAAATAACAAAACTCCCCCGTGCATCAAAATGATATGAAAAACAATTAAATACTATTATTTGAATGAATAAGTATTAGGGGAAGATTGTTTGAGTTTTGAAGATGCAGGTAGAACGGAGAAGCAAATACAGCCGCTTTTTAGCTAGCCCGGCACTCAGGCGAAACATTGGTGAATACTTTATACACTGCGACAAAGCTTTAAAAGCTCTGGATTATGGAATCAAGCTTCCTGGCATCATTCATCTGGTCTGCGATTCCCCTCAGAGTACCTGGCTGCTGATGCTAAGTTGCCTGACATGACAGAAAAAGACGCGGATGCACCCCTTGAGGAAATGTACACGAAAAGGCTTTATTGATCAAAAAAAAGCGTGTAGCGTTTTGAAATACATAAAAAAGTGGATAGAGAACGGATAAGTCCCTCTTCTCCATCCACTGTGTTTACTTATCATACCCGTGATTTCTTACTGCTCAGTTAAAATAAGCGGTGCATCTTTCGTGATGACAATCGTGTGTTCGTATTGGGCGGACAATTTTCGATCAGTGGTCCTGGCAGTCCAGCCGTTGGGATCCATCTTGGAATGCCAGGTTCCTGCATTGACCATCGGTTCAATCGTTATGACCATCCCTTCCTTAAGGCGTTGGCCTTTTCCAGGTTTACCGTAATGAAGTACAGTCGGATCTTCGTGCATCGTTTTTCCGATTCCATGGCCGGTGAAATCACGGACAACAGAAAATTTTTCCCCTTCTACATAGCCTTGAATAGCATGGCCGATATCACCCAGCCTGTTTCCGTCACGGGCCTGGTCAATGCCTTTATACAGTGCATTTTTTGTAACCTCAAGGAGACGCCTTGCTTCCTCTGAAATTTCACCAACCGCATAAGTCCAAGCGGAGTCAGCCAAACCCCCGTTTAAATTAACAACCATGTCAATCGTAACGATATCCCCTTCTTTAAGCGGCTTGTTGGAGGGGAATCCATGGCAAATTTCATCGTTAACCGATGCACAAGTTGCATATTTATAACCCTGATAACCTTTTTGTTCAGGCGTCGCGCCATGCTTTTCTAGATATTCTTCTACAAACGCATCGATTTCGTTTGACGTCACACCTGGTTTAATTAATTCGGCAATTTCTCTATGACAGTTTGCAAGCAGCATTCCCGCTTCATGCATTAGCTTGATTTCACGTTCACTCTTTAACATTATCATGGCAGAATCCTCTTTCTTTATCTTAAATCTGTGATCATACAGTATTCATTGTAAACTTATATTGAAAATTAATACAACAAAAAGCCGGCGGCACCGGGTCAACACCATTTTGTTAAGAATTTCCACAACTGGTTCCATTTCAGGCTGGCATCTTACCTCTAAAATCATCCAAACTCCTTAGTTCTTGTTAGATCTGAAATTTTTTTGTGCTTAAAGAAATGCTACAACCAATTTTCCAAATGTCTATCATTTATCACTTCAAATCTTCACTGAAGCAACTTTAGTAAATTACTAAGGGAACATTTAAATCTATGTAAATACTTTTACTAATGGCATAAAAATTGTTACTCAGTACCCTCTTTTACTAACTTTATTTGGCATCCCCCTTTAGTTTGCGTACCTTCAACCCTTAAATCTTTATTATTGAACAATACTTGGCTTTAATTCAGCGGGTTAATGTCCACCTTACATATCTTTTAATGGGAAAATACCCTTAAGTTTGTATTGAACAAAAAATAAAAGAGCAGCCTGGTTCTCTGCTCTTTGTTCAAATTGTACCTTAAATCATTAAAATCTCCCGAATATCCTCTTCTGTAAGCACCGATGTTGAATTTTTCTCTTTCGAACCGATAATTTCCTCAACCAAGTTTCTTTTCTTCTCCTGCAATTCATCCATTTTCTCTTCGATCGTGCCCCTTGCCACAAGCTTTATCACTTCTACAGATTTTGTCTGTCCTATGCGATAGGCCCTGTCTGCAGCCTGCTGGTCTACAGCGGGATTCCACCATATGTCATATAAAATTACAGTATCAGCACCAGTAAGATTAAGCCCTGTTCCTCCCGCTTTTAACGAAATCAAAAATAAATCCCGCTCACCGGAATTAAAACGATCGCAAATCTCAACCCGCTGTTCTGATGGTGTCAGGCCGTCAAGATAGAAATAGGACTGCCCCCTGTCAGCCAGCTCTCTGCCGATAAGCTCAAGCATTTTAGTGAATTGTGAAAAAATCAAAACTCTTCTGCCTGAAAGCTTCGCTTCTTCAAGAATCTGCATCAGCTGCTCAAACTTTGCCGAGCTCCCTTTATAGCCGTCCACAAACAATGCGGGATGACAGCAAATCTGGCGGAGCCGGGTTAATCCGGCGAGTATTTTTATCCGGTTTTTCCTTAGGGTATCTTTATCCAGATGCTTAAGAGTATCATGCCGGAGCTTGGCCAAATAACCAGCATACAGCTTCTTTTGATCTGGAAGCATCTCCGCCTTCTCTAATAATTCTACTTTTTCAGGAAGATCTAAAAGAACATCTTCCTTCATCCTTCGAAGCAAAAAGGGACGAATTCTGCGGACAATTGTTTTCCTTGATAAATTGCTATAATCCTTTAATCCCTTAAATAACTCAGGAAATACAATGTGAAAAATAGACCACAGCTCTTCAAGGGAATTTTCTACCGGAGTGCCGGTCAAAGCAAAACGATGGGTTGAATGTAATTGTTTGACCGCTCTGGCAGTCTGGGTCAAAGGATTTTTAAATGCTTGTGCTTCATCAAAAAACACGGTGTGAAACGTCTGTTTTTCAAACCATCTTATATCCCTGCGCAATAGTGGATAGGAAGTAATAACCACGTCTATATCCTGTAACTCCCCCTGAAGCTTCATTCTCTCTGTTTTTGCTCCATCCAATACTACGGCTTGTAATTCCGGAGCAAATTTCATGAATTCGCCAAGCCAGTTATACGTCAGGGATGATGGACAGATAATTAGAACCGGTTGCCTTTGATCACGGATGTCTGAAAGAACGGATAAAATGAAAGTTATGCTCTGGAGCGTTTTCCCGAGGCCCATATCATCCGCAAGTATGCCGCCGAATCCATATTGAGCAAGATTTTTCATCCAGTAATAGCCTTGTTTTTGGTATTCATGCAGGATGGAGTTGAGGCTCTCGGGCACCTTATATTCCAGGCTTTCCGGTTTACGGATTTGGTCTAAAAACATTTGGAATGAGTTATCTGAAACAAAAGTTTTACTGCTGTCTATAATATCCAGCATCTGGATGCCATGAACGAGTGGAACTTGTAGCTTTGATGCAGATTTATCAGTCTTAACCGGTAGGGCATTCAGAAATCGATGAACTTCTTTGAATTCCCTTGTCTCTAACGATAATAGTGATCCGTCCTTCAAGCGATAATACTTGCGCTTTTCCTCGAGAGCTTCAAGAATATCACGGATATGTTTTTCAGGAATGCCATCTATTTCAAATTTGAATTCCAGCCAATTGGTTCTTTCCTTTTTAATTCCTATTTTTAGCCTTGGGCGGGCGTTTCCCCTGAAGACCCTGTTTCGCACTGCAGTGGTGGCATATATCTGGACAAGCTTCTGAAGCTTTGGAACAATATCATATAAAAACCTGTATTCCAATTCCTCATTGTGCAAAAAATATCCCCCGTCTGTTTTCGTAAAGGAACTTTCCTCCATCAGCTGAAGGATAGCCTCCTCCTTTTCCACATCTCTAATAAGAACGGACCCTGCTGGCGGTTCCGGATTCTGGGCAGGATTGATCACAATATGTTCATAATGAAATTCCAGGCCGGCAAGCAGCCGGTTCTTCACTCGATCCAGATAAAGCTTTGCGGCTAAAGGTGTTTTTCCAAACTTTCCTGGAAGATTGCCAGATATCGTAACAGTGCCTATTTTATTCAACCCTGGAACCACCTTTTCCAGAAACAGCCCTAACTGTTCTTGTTGAATCGGGATTTGATTCGTACCTGAATTCTCGAGCATCCCCTTTAGATTTGCAAGCCGGCTACAGGCCTCGTCATTCAACTGGACAATTTTCCCTTCAAACATAACCGCCCTATATGCGTTCAGAATAATCAGCTGATCCATACCCTTTATCGACAATTGCCATCCCATGCCTGCTGAGTCCAAAAGCTCGAACCTCAACGGAGGAAGCTCTTCTTTCAGGTAAAAACCTTTGTATATGCTTCCTTCAATTTCAAGCTGCATGTTAGGCGCCTGACAGAGCAAGGGCTTCACCCTGTCCCATGCAGAAGGTGCGATGAGTATTCTTGTATCGTTTTTTTCGTAGTAATCTGGTGCGGGGAGATTTTCAACAAATATTTTTTCATCATGGACGACCCGTATAAGCTCCTGAATCACCTCATCGTTCAATTGATGAAAACAATGAAGCTGCGGATCAAATGTAAAGGAGCCGGATAGCGTGTGAGGTCTCCCTTCATATACATGCTCTAAAAAATTTCGTATATTGTTTACAAACAGCTCCCCTATTTTCAAACCTATACTTAACAACTGAAGTCCATTTTCCAATAAAACAGGTACACACAAGAATTCAGCATCAATCACCTGCCTTGCTTCAAAATGGAGCTGATGACCGCTTGGACGTCCAGATTGGCCGCTAAATAGATTGAATAAATTTTCAGTCAGTGGTGAATTAGGCGGATGTGATTTCTCATCATCTGAAGCAATAGCGGTGCTTCCTAATTGGTTGTTATTGCTGTATGCCAAAAGGACAGCCGCAACATGCTGGCATTCCTGTTGAAAGGAAGCAAGGGAAGGGCAGCTGCATGACGCCTGTATATTACCATTCGGCCCTATTTTTATTTCTATATGGAAGTCTTCCACACCTGAAACCGTTGCGGAACATCCATTTGATGAAAAATTTTCAAATACTACTTTATCTGCACGATAAAAAGCCTCCCCTCTTTTGAAGGAGACAGTACCGCACAATTGCATGATCTTTTTTCGATCTAAATTTAGTTTCAAATAAACTGCTCCTTTCTGGAAGGAACTTTACATCGGTATGAAGGATTTATATGAGCAGGATCATACTATGATAACATGAAATAGTTTATATAAAAAATACGAAAATAAACTCGGCAAAGTCAGTAATAATCATGTTAATAGAATTCTCTTTTAAAATGATCTCGTTTAACCATAAAGCCCATCATCAACTTTGTAGAAGCGGAAAATGTCATTCAAGTTGAATTTTTAATGCAAAAAAGCAGAAGGCCTGAGAGGTCCTTCTGCTTGTATAGATGGTTATCTTTTGCTCCACATTTAGACTCTCACATCAACGTTAGCTTTTTTCTTAAGCTCTTCTACCTGTTTGCCGATGTTTTGTTGCTTCTTTTGTTGCTCGAGTTGCTTTTTGATTTGTGGCTTTATTTCTTCTAGCTTTGGAGGCTTTTGACCACTGCCGCTTCCTTGCTTGGCAATTTGATTGTAATAATCTTTGATTTCTTTATCAGTGACTTCTTTTATCGCTATTTCTTTATCCACATACTGTTTGTATATAATATTTTGTGCAATTTGGCCCTTCAGTTCCGCCAAGTCAATTCCAGCTTTTTTCATGGCCGCCTTAAATTTCTTATCATCGTTAAACTGTTTTTTTGTTTCAGCTAGATCTTTTTCAATTTCCGAATCCGTTGCTTTATATCCTTTTTTATCGGCATCTTGAAGGAGAAGAGTCTGCCCGACCAGGGTATCGATTGTTTGTTTTTTTATTTGCTTTTCCGCTTCATTAGAGGTTGGATCTTGTCCCATTTGCTGCATCTGCAGTTGTGAAGAAGACAGTATGTCGTTATATTCACTGCCAAGAATTTTCTTATCGTTCACAACGGCAACCGTCTTCTTTTCATCTACCTTCTGCTTGTCCAGCTTCTTCTGCATTTCTTCCATTTTCTTTTTTTGATCCCGCTGTTCTGTTTGGGCTGCTTTTGTTTTATCCTCATCATTTGCTTTTTTGGGTTCATCATTTGATCCACAAGCTGTTAAAGCGGCAGCCATTAATCCTATTAAAAGGGGGTAAGTAAATTTCTTCATAATTTATCTCCTTTCGTGTCGTCACAGATAATTTCTAACCTTCTCAATGCAGTCCGCATTTATATAGTTTGTTGATTCGAAAATAAACTATCCTTGCCATGATCTACTACTGGATGATATAGAAAAAATGTAAAATACATTACTATCCATGTATTCTTCAAATCAACCAACGACTTCTGTCCTTTTTTACCTTCTCACAGCCTACCCCAAATTGAAAGTTTTAAGTACTTTCTTACAAGTACAATACCTGTCTTCATTATCGACCTTGGAAATTTCGACTTCTAGCGAAGAATATTATTTGTTGGATAATTTGAGTATTTATATTAAACCAACAATTCAGAAGCCTGACAACAGCATTAACTTGTGATTTTTAAATATCTAAAAAGAGGGCTATTAAAAAACCGACCTCTCTGAAGGAAGAAGGTCGGTTGCTGATATTCAATTTCCGTCCACAATATCCTTAAATATTTCATAAGACCGCTTTTGTTTATCTGCATTAAAAATGTAGGAAACAGCCATTATTTCATCTACATGATATTTGTCTTGGAATTTTGTTAACTGTGCTTTTACTGTTTCTTTACTTCCCATAAATGTCACACTCGACATTGAGGAAGCCATTTCTTTCTCTTGGTGGCTCCAAATGTTATCCATGCTGTCCACTGGCGGTTGCAATGGTGTTTGTGAACCTCGGACAACATTCAGGAAAAATTGCTGCATTGTTGTTGATTCTATGCTCGCTTCTTCATCTGTTTCAGCTGCAATTACATTTAAACACACCATCATATATGGAGAATCCAGATATTCAGAAGGTTGGAACCGATTGCGATAAATTGAAATGGCTTCCTCCATATATCTAGGGGCAAAGTGTGATGCGAACACATATGGCAGCCCTAATTTAGCCGCTAAATATGCTGAATCTGTGGATGATCCTAAAATATATACCGGGATATTTGTGCCAACACCTGGATGTGCTTTGACATAACCTTGCTTTTCTATAGGTCCGAAGTATGTAAGCAAGGAATTCACGTCGTCGGGAAAGGTATAGACAGAATCATTCTGTGAACGCCTTAATGCACTTGCCGTCATCATATCGGTACCAGGTGCCCTGCCAAGTCCTAGGTCCAAACGGCTTGGATAAATGGTTGCCATGGTTCCGAATTGTTCGGCCACGACTAATGGGGAATGATTGGGCAACATGACCCCACCAGATCCAACACGGATAGTCTTCGTATGCTCCAATGTATGCTTAATCAAAATGGAGGTAGCTGAACTTACAAGTGTAGGCGTATTATGATGTTCTGCAATCCAATACCGTTTATACCCCATTTCCTCCGTAGCTTGTGCTAAATCAACCATCGAATCAATCGCATCTTTAGGTTCCTGTCCTTGACGAATGGGGGCAAGGTTTAAGACTGAAACCGGAATATTTATATTTGTCATTTCTATTTTTTCCTTTCTAAGTCATATATCAGTATAGTATCAATTAACGGCTTAAAAACAAATTGATACGCTTAGAACGACTGTCGAACTTTGGGTCAGGATTCACACGGTATATTACCCTTTTATTACATTCTTCATTTATTTTCCAAACAAACACAAAATAATATTCCAATTTGTAAACATAAAAATCAGAAGATCTCTCCCATGTGATTAAATCAGCTGGAATTAAAAGGCCGTCCGATGACATGCTTAGGCTGCAAAGGATGATTGACAATGCTGATATTATGATTTCGGCTTGGGATCGCGATAAACTGGTTGGCATCGCAAGAGCTCTCACCGATTTCAGCTACTGCTGTTATTTATCAGACCTTGCCGCAGATAAAGTAATGGAATTGGTAAAAAGTTAGTCGGATTGTTGCACGAAAAAATTGGTGATGGGGTCGCCTTATTGCTTTTGTCGTCTCCTGCTGCTATGGAGTCCAGCGGGACATCGTATTTCCACTCATATGTTTCACAATAACGGCCACACTGTTGGAATGTTCATTAGGACACCATAAGATTTCTCTTCGGGATAATTGTACTATCGCTTTTTCAGCAGTTATTTTTATTTCTCTGAACCGCTAGGTCGCTTAATGAATAGATTTTTCCTGCTCCACTCCATCAATTCTTTGTTTCCTGCATGGATTATCCCCCTTATTTTTTTATAAGATAAATATTATCTTATAAAAAGTGTATTCTCCAAAGGAATCTAGTAAGCGAGAGTTAAATTGATTACATATTGGTTCATTTCAGCTTTGTCGCGTAAACTTTAATTAGTAAATAGTAAATTGAAAGGGTGTTTTTAAATGAAAACTGAAAATTTGAAAGGTAGGAAAATCATTGTTACAGGAGCAAATAGCGGCATCGGTTATGAAGCAGTCAAGGTACTTTCAAAAAAAGGTGCTCATATAATCTTAGCTGTGCGAGACGAACAAAAAGGACAAAAATCCGTTGAATCTATACATAAAGAAGTGGAGGAAGCATCTTTAACTTTGATGAAGCTCGACCTAGCGGATTTACAAAGCGTT
The DNA here is from genome assembly GCF_003429105.1 of Peribacillus glennii. GTDB lineage: Bacteria > Bacillota > Bacilli > Bacillales > DSM-1321 > Peribacillus > Peribacillus glennii. The sequence goes on along the minus strand of NZ_QVTD01000021.1, from coordinate 41,832 downwards.
CGTGATTTTGCAGAGACGTACACTAGTCGATATGAATCTCTAGATATCTTAATCAATAATGCTGGTGTTATGATTCCGCCGTATGAAAAAACAAAGGATGGATTCGAACTACAATTTGGGAGCAATCATTTAGGGCATTTTGCTTTAACTGGTTTATTGCTTCCTTTATTAAAGAAAACCCAAAATTCCCGAGTTGTGACACTTAGCAGCATCGCACATAGAGGAGCTTCTATTGATTTTTACAATTTAGATGGTTCCAATGGATACAAAGCCATGAAATTTTATGGCCAAAGTAAATTAGCAAATTTATTATTTGCTAAAGAATTAGACCAACGATTGAAACAGCATGGCATTTCAACTCTTAGCATCGCATGTCATCCAGGCATTTCCTCCACTAATTTGTTTAAGTTTAGGAAGTCAGAAGCTCCAGCTTTTGTAAAGAAATTGATGCAAATCCTTTTCCAACCGCCAGAAATGGGTGCGCTTCCGACATTGTTCGCAGCGACGGATGCCAGGCTAAATGGTGGAGAGTATATCGGTCCAAACGGAAGAGGCAACCGAAAAGGTCTACCAGCAATAGAGACTCCTGCATCAGGCGTATATAACCAAGAAACAATGAATAGGTTATGGGACGTTTCTGAGGCGTTAACCGGCGTAAAATACGATTTTTCATAAATACATTACAATAATGTTTTCCATCAGTCCTAAATAAAGCGTCATTTAAAAAGCAGTTATTGGATTGATTTTATTGGAATTATCGATAAATTCCGAGAAAAATGGACAATTCTTTCCAAAATTTATATTGCCAAATTTTTTTAAAACACCCTTTTTTAAAAAATTATTCCACAAGACGCGACAGATGGATAAAAACATTGTTTTAACCAACATGTCCTTTCTACCAGGCTCTCTGGCACATACTGCCTTGAAAACACATCGAGATGTTTGAAATGAATGTAACAGCTGACGAAGGCATTTTGTAATGTGAAAATTTTACGCAAAGATCCAGATGAATCGCATTTATAGGCTGCAATTAATTCCGGAAAAATGGAAGTTTTGTTCCTTTTCGTTTTTTTAAAAAAAGGTAATCACTCCCTTGCCATGGGAAAAATGGCTTTGCACGAAGAACAAGCGCACCATGGGAAGGGTGCGCTCAGAAAAACAGGGATATCAGCTATAGAGGAAATTCTGCAACGAATAACATAGAGAAATAATAGGAGGAAATTTTAATTTTCCAACTACTTATTACTAAATCCTTTCGATTAAAGCAAGTAATTTTTTTGAGTAAGAAAATAAAGAGATTTTTCTATTAAAATCCTTATTTTTAAGTGGTATAGCTTTAACACTTTCATCTAAGTTATGGATTGTCATTTTAGGAAGGATTGTTAAACCTACACCGATTTTGACGAGTGATAAAATCGAATCATTTTGACCGACTTCCATGATATTTTCCATAATAATTCCTTGTCGTTTTAAATAATGATCAAGAGATATCCGGATATCACAAGAAAGTGTGGGGAGAATCATATTTTGATTGGTTAAATCACTTAGTGAAACTGATTTAGCCTTTGTTAATGGATTTAAATTAGGAACAATCACATAATAAGGTTCAATAAAAAGTGTATTTACGTAGTCCCTTTCTTCCTCATCTTGTCCAAATCCCACATCAATTTTCCTATCATATAATAAGCTTTTAATTTCATTGCTCGTGTCTGCAACATGAATATTGATTCTATACCCTAAATTATTCAGTTTTTGGACAAGGGCAGGCAAGAAATGGGTAGCTATGCTTGGCAACGCCCCTATATTTACTATTTTCTTCTCTTTTTTTTCTATAAATTTTTGTTTTAATGAGTCTATTTGATTAAGTATTAATTCAGCCTCATTAACAAAAAGCTCCCCATCTTCCGTTAACTTGCAACCGCTTTTATTTCTTTCAAATAACGAAGCTCCAAGTTCATCCTCCAATAATTTTAGTTGTTTTGTTAACGCTGGTTGGGAGATATGGAGAGCTGCTGAAGCTTTATTGATACTTTTTGTTTCGGCAATTTTCATCACATAACTCATTTGTTGCAGATTCAATAGCCGCCCTCCTTATAACTCAATATTATAACGTTATGACTAATATGTATTATCCAACAACAAGGCTTTAAAGTAAAATCCAAAATAAATGTTAATTAAAATAAGGAGTTGATCATTTGAATCTAAGCGAAATTACCTTGCAGGAGATTATTCATGCCCATAAACGGATTAAGCCTTACATACGTCATACACCATTGGAATATAGCGAGAATTTTAGCCGAATTTACAAATCTGATATTCATTTAAAATTGGAAAACCTTCAGGTTACAGGAAGCTTTAAATCGCGGGGATCCTTAAACCGGCTTTTGACTTTAAATGAGAAGGAACGTAAGCGCGGCATTATAGCACCTTCAGCCGGTAATCATGGAATAGGATTAGCTTATGCTGCCAGTAAGTTGAGTGTTCCGGCACATGTTTTTTTACCGAAGGATGCGGATCCAGGCAAGGTGCAAGCATTGGAGGGATATGGCGCCGAATTAACCTTCTTTGATTCTATTGAAGAAGCTAGAATAACCGCTTTATCAGTTGCAAAAGAAAAAGGTTATATCTTTCTATCTGCATATAATGATCCAGCGGTAATTTCGGCCGGTGGCACTGTTGCATTGGAAATTTTAGATGATTTAGCAGACGTGGATACCGTTATTACCTGTATGGGTGGAGGCGGACTAACCGCCGGTATGTGTTTAGCTTTAAAATCAGTCAATCCGAAAATTGAAGTTTGGGGCGTCCAATGTAAAAACAGTCCCACTTTAGCTGTCTGGTATAAAAATGGACAGGGAACCCCAGTCAAATTACATCCATCCATAGCTGAAGGGTTAAGCGGGCCGATTGATCCTGAAACTATTACTTTTCCAATCATCCAAAAACATATCGACCGAATTTTAACGGTGACTGAAGAACAGATTATTGACGCCATCAAGAACATGTTAGCTGTTCAATACATAGTAGAACCCTCCGGAGCTGCAGGGGTTGCCGCTTTAACGCAATGCGGCGAAGAATTAAGCGGGCGTAAAGTGGCCATTGTAGTTACCGGACGGAACATTTCATGGTCACGGTTAAATTCCTTAGTTGGCGATACTCATACTGTAATCCAATAATGAAAAGAAACGGTGTTCAAAAGTCCTCTTTCCAAAAATATCGGGATTGAGGACTTTTAATTATGTCACGTATCTCTTCCCAAAGAGTAGAGTTACATTCAAGGAAATGATCGATTATTTATAAAAAGTAATCAGCAAAAACGCCTGCACATTCTGCAAACATCACGCCTAAATCTAAAACGGTCGTCATCACGCCGCCTTCGTTCATTATCAATTCTTCTTAAAAGGTTATTCCTTCTGAATCGGGCTTCATCTTCGAGCAAGTCCTCTTCGAACAGGTCATCTTCCAACCTAATCCGGCGTCTAAAACGGTTATCTTCGAAGCGGTCTTGATCATCTTCAAAGCAATCATCTTCAAATCTCCTTCTGAAACAACATGCACACACTTCGCTTCTTCGCTTCTTCCCCCCTTTCACCTGAATAACTACAGTGTACGAAGGAAGAGACATGCCTGAAACGGCTATAATCTAATAGTAAATACCTATTTCTGTCATAAAACGATAGCTATAAACTTATTTTTATAGTTTCTCCCTCCGGGTTAATAAAAGGTTGTTAAACGACCTGCGGCTGAATGGCTTGGCACTATATGTTAGCTTTTGATTATTAGCATTCTCGATAGAATGGCAGGACCTTTTCAATAAAAAAATAACCCGGAAAGAAAATTTTTCCGGGTTACTTTTTATTATTCCTGATAATTGTGTTGTTCCTCGATCTTTCCATCTTCATCATGGATAATGGCCATCGTTTCTGCTTCCTCTGCCATTCTTTTTGCTTCCTTTACAGCTTCGGACTTTGAATCACTGGTATAGCCGGGTTCATCCTCACCTTCGGTCTTGACAGCCCAGCCTTCCTCATCATGAGGGACAACATGGAATCTGGCATCGTCTGTGCCTGCGCGTTCTTTAAAATATTCGTCGCGTTCACCGTGATTGCTTCCATTGTCGTTCTTCTTTTTCTCCATTAGAATACCTCCCCTGTTTCTTCATAAAATCGGATACTTATCATTACCCGATTACTAGGGAGGGAAACATTAAGACGGTTCCTATGAATTCTGTATTTTATTGTATCTGAAGGAAGGTCTGTTGGTACTGATTTTGATTGAACTTCTCGTTTTCTTTAGGGGAAGGTTAGTTCACAATTGGCAGGATCCAGGAATTTACACTTTAAATGTTTTCAAATAATCCTGCGCAATTTTTACTGTTTCCATCGTATATGCCCTGCCCATTTTTTGGGTTGTTTCATTATTTCGGCTGCCTATCCAGGAAATCAGCATCAATCTTCTCATCATAATAAATGTAGGTATTTCCTGCTGTTCTTGTTTAGAAAGTGGGCGTACCTTACGATATCCCCGTAACCAGGAATGGATTAGTCCCGGAACGAAGGCTTTATGTTCAATAAAACTTAATGAAGCAGCAAGATCAAATAGATACCAGCCAAACCCGCAATCATCAAAGTCAATCACCTTGATTCTTTGGCCTTCTATAATGAAGTTAGCCAGGCGTATGTCAGCATGGATCATGCCAAATTTGTTTCGTCCCTTGCCGAACCTTTCCAATCTTTGCTTGATGGTATCTGACACTTGTTGAAATAGAGCTGCCCGTTCTTGAGTGATTCCTATGCCATCCTGCCATCTTCCCCACTTGGGATTTTGCCCCAATATTGTTTCAAAATCCCAGAAAGGGCGTTGAAAGCCTTCCGTTTTGCTCCAATTTATACTATGTTCATGCAGTTGGGCAGTTATTTCCCCTAGCTTTTCAAAATGCCTGATTAATTCGCTTTCTGTTTCTTCATCCGGGGGGTCGCCTTTTAAAAAGGTAAACATTGTACAGTAATATTCTTGGGGATCATTTTCAAATGTAATGGTTTGAATATATTCCCCTTTTTTATTAGGAACAGGTAAATGAACTTCGATGGATGTGTTGGCATGGATTGTATTCAGCCAGACAAGTTCACTTTCGATTTCAGGCTTAGTATGGTACCCCGGTCGGCTTGCCCTCAGTATATATTTATTGCTGCAATCCTCGACTAAATATGTAGCATTTTCGGAATAATTAAGCAAACGGAGCTTCGGTGCTGATAAACCAGGGTAGAATTCCAGTGCCTGAATGGCAATTCGGTCATACAAGTTCAAAAAGCCTTTCCAATCAGCTTTGTTTGGTATGCTCATAAAATCCCCCCTATCATCTTTAATCAGCAGGTCTAATCTTATTTAATCATTTCGCACAGCTATTCGGATACCATAAATTTACCGAAGGACTATTTAAATCCTGAAAAGGAGCAACTGTCAGCAATTCCTCGCTTTTTGGTATATTTAGTACGGCTATATATCTACCCCTCCCATTTGGCTTCTCAGGACAAGTAAAATAAGCCCAGTCCATCAACTGGGCTCTTTCTCTTATGATCAATCTTTTCTGTTTACCAACTCAGTACACAATCTCCCGCATCTCGAGATACCGTTCCAATTTCCTTTTCACCCGCTGAAGGGCATTGTCAATCGACTTTACATGCTTGTCAAGTTTTTCGGAAATTTCTACATAGGACTGTCCATCCATGTAAAGGGACAATACTTTTCTTTCTAAATCACTCAGCATCTCTGCCATTTTCAACTGTACATAGTCGGAATTCTCCTGGTTAATAAGCAAAGAAATGGGATCCGTAACTTTTGTACAGGATATCACATCCATAAGCGTATGGTCGGAATCGTCTTCAAATAGTGGCTTGTCCAGGGAAATGTAGGAATTCAGAGGGGTATGCTTTTGACGGGTTGCTGTTTTGATCGCGGTTATGATTTGCCTGGTAATGCAAAGCTCGGCAAAAGCCTTAAAAGAGGTTAGTTTATCCTCTCTAAAATCCCGGATCGCTTTATACAGTCCAATCATCCCTTCCTGGACAATATCCTCCCTATCTCCACCTATTATAAAATATCTGCTCGCTTTCGACTTGACAAAATTCCTATATTTGTTGATCAATAAGTTTGCTGCTTCATGGTCCCCTTGGCGGACCAATTCTACCAACTGCTCATCTTCTACTATCGCGCGGTTTTCCAACTTTTCTATCCACAAGCTTACACTCACTTAAAATCCCCCCGCTTGTTTAGGCTAAGTTTTGCCGTTTAGTCTTTAGCCACCATATGTTTTTCTATTAAGTGATTATCAGAGATACTTATTATATTACCTTAGATTTCACATTTAAGATATTCGCAAATATCGACTTTTGTTTACATATCATTCTAAAATTCTCAAAAAATCAACGTGGTTTTTTGAGAATTTTGACTCAAAGGCACCTCGAAAACGAGATTTTTGTCGTTTTTCCTTCTTTTTTCTTTTCCGCAAAGTAAAAAAATTATTCGTGGGGATATAGTTTTTTGGTATTGACTTTAGCCTAAGCTATTCCTGGCAGCCTGGGCAAAAAAAGGATTTACGCGAAGAAAGGTCCTTTCTTTGGATGACGTTTCGGCATCTTTTGCATGGCTGGTTTTCTCGCAAGTAAACGAGAAAATGGTCATTATATGCCCCGGTTTTTCTATCATTCGCATACAAGGGATAATCCATATACCCCCCTATATGAATGGCGTTTTCCAATACGGGTTTAATTGCTTCAAATAACCTATGTATCTGCTCCCCTGTTAATTGTTGTACCTTATTCTCGGGCTTCAACTGAGCTTTAAAGCATATTTCGTCTGAATAACAGCTGCCAATTCCTGCAATAAATTTAGGGTCTATTAAAACGGATTTCAGAATTCCCCTTTTTTTGCTGATTCTTCCTTGAAAATCCTCAAATCCAAAGGCTGGATCAAGCGGTTCAGGGCCCAACTCTCCCAGTTTCTTATTCAGTTCCTCCGTTGATAGTATGTGTAGATAGCCGAGACGGAGGCCAAGAAAGAATAGTTGCATTTCTCCGAACGAAAGGATTATCTGCTTTTTACGGTTAGGATTAATCTTTTCATTTCCGATAAATAGCCAGCCCCCAATCATTAAGTGAAGCAGCAGGTTTTCTCCAGAAGCTAATTGAAAAATTAAAAATTTCCCCCTTCTGGTTATCCCGGTAATACGATTTCCCTGCAGGCGGGAAGCGAATTCATGTACAGGCAAATTGATCGATTTCTGCCTATGAATTTCGACTAATGTAATTTCCTTACTGACCAGATGGGGGCTTAACACTAAACGGTACCTTTCCAGCTCGGGAAGTTCTGCCATTCCAAAGCTCCTCCTTATTGTTGGATTCATGATTAATATGATTGCCATTAAGAAATAGCCGATTGGCCTGATGAAATGGATGTAAGGCTGCCGGGTTCAGTTTCCAGCAGCCTTCGTGATTGTCTGGAGACTTCACCTAAAATAAATGCTTTAATATACTAATGACAATATCCAGCTTTTTAAGTCGACCATACGCAAGTGTTCTGGAACTGTCTTAGTCCCGGTTATAATGATCGGCACTAACGTATCTTGTTCATGCAAACCCCCATGACCTGCCCCGCCAAGATGTACGGGAGAGCCTTCTCCGATTATTTCATGACCTGGTTTTGCGCTCGCAATCAAAAATTCGCCTTTATGCGAAAATATACAGCTATAAAGCCTCGCCAGCGCATCCGGATAAGCGCCATATTTAATCTCTTTTCCGCACACTGTAAGATCCAATAATTTTCATCGCCTTGAAGAAACCATGATTGCTCGTATTGATCATAGTACTCTCCTTCTGGCCCAAAACGGAGCTCACCCCCAGTCTCCCCTGACCTAACCTCGATATGCCGGCCTTCTTTCCAGGCAATCACATCAATCCGATTGTCTTTCTGCAATAGCACCGCAAGCTCATGCAGAGGCACATTCTCTCTATTCATTGTGTATATATAGGCCATCCTGTCATTTACAGCGAGGACTATCTCGTCTGTAGGCTGCAACCCTTTGGACAGTTGCATAATACGATACCTTTCCAATAATTTACGTAAATCAATGATAGCTTCCCTTCGTTCGGAACCTACCCAGGCCTGTCCATTATCTCCTAAAATGATCCACGTATTTTGTTGCAACGCTTTTTCCCAAGACCCATATAAATTAAGTATCTTTTGCAGGTGTTTGTCAGCCTTTTCTATTCCCTTTATATCCATCCGCCCACTTTTATGGATTCTTTGATCAAGTTCAGGCAGGTAAACGATTGAAAATGCAGGAAGGGAATTGTGATTGATTAAATGTGTTAGTTGTAAAATAGATGAAGCATCATTAACCCCTAGCTTTTTCCAGAAATGTTGATAACGGTTCGAAGGGTGTAATTTCGAAAACCGTCCAAAGGAGAAAAATTTAGAAGCCTTTGCTGGATGGTTTTTATCAATGTTCGTAAATGTTGTTAATATCATTGGCAAGTTTAGCGGATGGGCTGTAGGGCCGCGATAAACAAGAGCATTGATCGAGGCTGATTGCCTGCCTCTTTTCTCCAGTTCCTCATGTATGGTTACCACTTTATTGCTTATGTGCTTCTCATTCAAATTGAACAAGAAATCCTCTATTGCTTGCACCATCCCAAGCTTGAATAGTTCACGGTAATGGGTGCCATAATTAATGAGCCGGTTTTCTTCACTGCTGAACCAGACTAATCCGGGAATGCCGTGCTGATTGCAATAAGTTCCCGTTAGAAGGGTCGTTTCCACATTTACGGACATCGTTGGAAAGGGAGCGACGAGATTACGGAAGTATTGGCCATTTTCCATTAAGAATTTCAATGCTGGTGCCTTGCCGGTTTTTATTGCTTCCTGTAATGGTGAATGCATTAAAGTATCGATGACAAGCATGACCACAGGTTTCCCATGTGACTCATTTTGTTTGAATACATTTGCCAATTTCGGTTCACCCTTCTCTATTTGGTTATACCTTTAATATTTTCTTAAAACCGGAATCTAATGACCCTCTCTATCTATTTTCTTTATCTCCCCAATAACCGGTAAGAGTTTTAATTCCCGGAAGTCCGGGCAACATTTAGATTAGAAAATAGAGACGGAACTCTATATAAAGTTTCCCTGATAGGAAAAGATATTAAAGAATTTTATTAGCCGGGAATCTGTTTCCGGTCATTCAACAGGGGTGTGGAAAAATGCAGGTAAAGGTTATGACGTTTAATATACACCAGGGCAGAGGTGCAGAGGGAAAACTCAATTTACAGAGGATCAGCAATATCATAAGAACTACTGACGCGGATATAATTGGCCTAAATGAGGTAGATAGATATTTCTCGGAACGAAGTGAATTTCTGGATCAGGCTCGTTATCTGGCAGCAGAGCTTCAAATGGAATATGTATACGGCCCTGCAATTACAATTGAAACTCCTGGAGCAAGGAAGCAACGCGAATTTGGAAATGCATTGCTTACGCGCTTTCCCATTGTCCATTCCCATAATCATCCGTTTGATTTTTTACCAAGTTTGGTGGAAGACCGGGCAATGCTGGAAGTCAAACTGAACGCAGGACATATTGAAGTATCAGCCTTTGTCACCCATCTAAGCCTTGCACCTTTTCTTCACAAAAAACAATCAGCTTTTATCCTTGATGTAATAGATAAACAGGCTGGGCCTGCCTTCATAATGGGCGATTGGAATATGACCCCCTCTTCAAGGACCTGGAGGAACGTAACGAAACGATTGACGGATGTTTGGACAGAAAACCTCGAAGATTCAGGTGGATACACTTTTCCATCTAAACGTCCTTTCAGAAGGCTGGACTATATTTTTACTACGAAAGAAATCGGAGTCATTGAATCAAAAGTAGTTACTTTAGACAAGCTGGCTTCAGACCATTTGCCTTTATTGGCAACATTAAAAATTGGGTTGTAATGTATGTTTCTGGTTTCTTTACTCTTTTTACCTAGCGCAAAGGAAGGAGAACTCATGAGACCGTTAATTCTATCGATCAATTTGCTAAGAATCAGACTACATATCGTTACGAAAATAGGTAACAATAAAAATTTTCATTTTTATGTGTTATGCGGAACAAATCAAACATTATATCAACGGATTGCAAAGCTCAAGAAAAACAACATCACTGCGATGGGGTATATAGATTCCAGGGAAAAAATGAATGCCCTTTACGACTAGATGGATGGAATTGTGACAAAACCCGGAGGAGTCACAATCAGTGAATGTCTATTCAAGCGAAAACCAATTTTCATTTATCATTCGTTACCGGGGCAGGAAGAAATTAATATACAAAAGCTTGAAAAATCAGGGCTAATCATTTCACTCCAACATTGGAGAGAAGACGAACTATCATTAGAAGCGCAATTAAGTAAATTTTATATGGATAACACCCATTTCAAAAGATATAAGGGGATTATTAATGATTACCATAAAGATATTATTGAGAAAACTCCCACACAAATTTTGGAAGAAATCTAAAAAAAGAAACAATCGTATTTGGAGACGAATTGGTGATTGTTACGATACGCTTGAAGCTTCATTCAATAAAATATACAAATATGGCTGCTATTATTTAAAAAAGAGAATTTGACTTATTACTTGCGAAAGGAAACTGTGCTGGAAATCCCCGTTTTGTATGTTGCCCTGGGAGATTCGCTCACATCGGAGTAAGGGCTTCCACCCATGACCAATCATTAACAGCCAACTTTTCAATAAAACGCAAAACACTGCCGGTATTCTAGGGTTAAGCAGCGGGGATTTATCTCATTTTCTTAGCGATTTCAAAACACCGATTTATTAACTAGAGCCACTGGTGTTGAAGGCTGGTGATACGGTTATAACTCGATAAATTATGCCAATTTATATTTATCCAAAAATACATATTTAATGAGATGGTCCTCACTTTGCAGGCTCACTCATGAATAGAAATCGTAAAGTAAAGTGGAAAAAGAGTAGCTAAGAATACAAGACGGTAATGATACCTAGGATAAGAAAGATTATTTAAGCTCCATATTAAGATAGAATTGTAATAAAGGAAGTAGCAATGCAAAAGGAATGCTAACAGGGTATAGGTAGAGGATGAAAAAAACTTAGGGGATAGTATAATCGCAGCTGGATTTGGGGCACTAAAGAACACTCGTTTAAAGGTAGTGACATATTAAACCTTAATAACATGAACACAATGCAAATTTCTGCGTTTTTCGATGGATTAAACTGTTTGCTGAAGATCTGTTTTTATACCTGGCTTATCCTTGCGGCCTTGACCCTTAAAGGGTTTAGTTCTTGGATCTCGTCATCTTTTTGAACCCTTAAAGAAATTGGATATTGGAAACGCACCTTCAAGTCACCAGGAAAAATTTCATTTTCTGCGAATGCCTTGAATATCCGTCCAGTGGGAAGGAAAAGTTTCGGCCGCTATATGCCTCCTTAGTTGATATACATCGAGAAGGAAAGAAAATATTCTTGTCTTTAATTGAACCTTCAACTTTAATAGTTTTTTACAACTAGTGTGATGAGGATATCATATCCCCTGGAAAAAAATCTGTTCATATTGCTTAGTTGCCTAGTAGTTCTTACATAATCCAGAAATATTACTCCTCTTCCTTTATGTTAGTATAGTGAACCTAGATGTCTGTTACTTAAATCTATGAGAAGGAGCTTAATCTTTTATCCATAGGCCTAAAAAGCCCAGCCAAGTAACATAACTATTTGAATGTAATCTGCAAAGTCATCATGATCGGATTATGGGCCATCATTATTTCCACATTTGTAGCCCGATACTCTTGTTTCAATCATTGTCCAAAAGCTATCCCTTCTGTTTCATCTCCATCGATGCCCTGCAGATTAAACTCCTTAATCAAAATTGCTGTTTCTTGAAAGATACTCCCTGCCTTGACCAGTCAAGTAATCATAAGAAGATGAAACAACTGACCAACAATCGGCACAATAACTGTTTTCGGTGGTTGCATACTCTATTTCCTTAGGCCTCTTGCAAATCGAACAGATCATTGGCGTGCTCCTTACACTTTTTTTAGAAGTATACCCAGTTTAGGCATTAATATACTTCACTCATGTATTAAACATGCTTAATGAATATTTTTTTGCCATCATTTCCAAGAGTTTGATGCCTGCAATGCTGTTTCCCTTATCGTCCAGCGCGGCGCCGTATATACCGATGCCGCATTTTCCGGGTACAGCTCCCAAAATCCCTCCTGATACGCCGCTTTTGGCAGGAATGCCAACATTAATGGCAAATTCGCCTGACGCATTATACATTCCGCAGGTAACCATGAAGGTTTTGCAGATACGTGCAATATCTTCGGGTATGATTTGTTTCTCTGTCATAACGTCTTTGCCGTTCATGGCAAAGATACAGCCAATCCTCGCCAAATCTTTGCAGTCCATCTCGATCGCGCATTGTTTTGTGTAAAGCTCCATCAAGTCTTCCACATCTTCATTAATCACTCCATGCTGCTTTAAGAAGTAACTCAACGAGCGATTCAAGTCTGCTGAATCATACTCAGAGCGGGCGATTTCTTCATTAACACCGATATCCTGATTTTGTGCCATGTCCCGTACAAACTGTAAGATCCGGCTAAAACGTTCATCCACACTTTTGCCGACAATCATATGGGTTACCGTTAAAGCCCCTGCATTGATCATAGGGTTTAATGGCTTGGAAGGCGTGTTTGTTTCCAGCTTTGCAATAGAATTAAACGGATCGCCTGTCGGTTCCTTCCCTACATAGGAAAATACATGCTCCTCACCCTTTTCCAATAACGCCATAGCCAATGTCAGAACCTTGGAAATACTTTGGAGGGTTAGTTTATCGCTGACGTCACCGGCGCAATAGCCCTTTCCGTCCGGATAGGAAATCGCTACTGACAAATCATCCCTCCTGGCCTGTTTGAGTGCCGGGATATAGTCAGCCACTTTTCCCTGTTTTGTGTATGTTTTCGCTACATCAACTAATTCCTGCAATTCTTCATTTGATTTGCAATGGCTTACCAAACCGCTCACCCTTTGCTATTTTTACATTAATTCCCGCTTGGACCTTCAGAAGCAGTCCCTTTATATATTTACCATTTCCTAGGGGAGTTATTTGCAATGCATCAAATAAAGAAAATAAATAAAAATTTGAGAAGGATTTTATGCCTACTTCAAAGTACTTGTCCACATGATCGTGAAGATGAACGTAATGGCAACCAGACAAAGAGTATAGCAATGATTATTGAAGAACTTTTTTACATCAAGCATATCGGGAGCCTCCTATCGGTTATACTCATAGGTATGTCCACTCATGCGAGAATATGAAAAAAAAACACCTTTCTGGACGCGCAGAGCTGTCCGAATGATGTTTTTTGAATTCGACCTATTTAATTGTTTACCCGAAACCTAATCTTTACCCTTCCACTTCTTGTGATAAACGCTGAAACTATAATTTATCTTCAATTGTTTCGATAATCTCGTCAATCGTATCTGACACATCATTTGTCCGTCTTGCAATGGCAATGCTAAACTCAAGCAATTCTTTATATGAGGCGACCGGGATCATCGTATTTGTTTTTTCATAATCATTCAGCTGGAGACCAATGTTCTGTAGAATCATTAGGACCTCTTCCAAAGACCCTTTTTCTATTTTATACATTTAATTTCCCCCTAATAATGTATTACTTATATTTATCGGGGATTTAGCCAAATAATGCAATGGAAATTTTTACCGAAATATGTGTATATTTCCGAAAATGTTTTTTGAGTATCTTGATCCCTTACTCCTTCGCGCGAATTTCGGTTATTGTACCATCATCGAATTGAATGAATGCTTTCTCCCCAATTTCGAAGTCCAGGTATCTTTCGCAATCTACAACAAGTATCCGGTCATTACTGAACTTCATTGCACAAGTCGGCCCATCAGCTTTGGCATTCACGTTTTCGACCTCCTGCGTTTTAACTCCGGTCACCTTTCCTGAACCATCTGCAGAGTAATATTTTTCGATGATCGTCACTTCCTGCTGAATGCTTCCCGATCTCCCCAGCCAAATGAATAACAATATGGCCAACACTGCAAGCAAGAAGAGCAAGGTGAAGATTTTTGATTTTATTGTAACCACATTGGCCTCTCCTTTATATGTAGTTTTACTATCCAAGTATGTATGTATGGAAAGGGTGATATATGACAAATATGCTATATATCCAAGTTTGCCAGCTCCACATTTCAACAAATCAAAATTATAACAACCCTCTCCACCGACGTGCAAACGAGCAGGCAGCAATTCACGAAAAACACTAAAATATTCACAAGCAGCCGATTTCTTGCTAGTTCTTTATACACCTTATTTTCTTTAGATTAACCTAAAAAGCCCCGAATAAGGCCTAATAGGTATGTCTAATAATCGGGTGATGTCAGGTATAAGTATGTCAGTGAATTATATGGGTTCTGCAATATTGCCTTCAAAAGCTGATTGATAAATCGCCCTGATATCTTCAATTTCAAGCTTTAATGGGCTTCTTGCCAAAAGTCTTGTTTGTTTTATTGCATCCCCTGCCAGTCTTTCCAAGGCAGCTTGCGGAATATCGAATCCCCCTAATGTGCCAGGTATGCCCACATCCGCCACAAGCCTTTTTAATTCAGCTACACATCTTAAACTTGCCTCTTTCTGAGAAAAATAAGCAGAATTGCCGCCAAGCGCATTCAAAATATCTGCCATCTTTTTTGTGCAGCTTTTGCGGATGTAGCCCATAACATAGGGCAGGAGAACTGCATTTGAATCACCATGAGCCAGGTGGAATTGCCCTCCCAGTGGGTAAGCGAGTGCATGAACACCCGCGACCCCAGCATTAAAAAAGGCTAGTCCAGCAATATAGCTTCCCTGGCTCATATCTATACGGGCTTCTTTATCTTTTCCGTCGTGGACCGCCCTGCGGATAGATCGGCTGATTAACCTGATCGCCTGAAGTGCCAGGCCATCTGTGATTGGGCTCGCATTCACAGATACATATGCTTCAATGGCATGTGTCAAAGCATCGATTCCCGTAGCCGCTGTTACTTTCGGGGGAACAGAAACTGTAAGCTCCGGGTCTACAATGGCCGCGTCAGCCAATAAATAATCATGTGCTATAACATCCTTCGTGTTCTCCAATGAAAGAACGGAAATGTTGGTCACTTCCGATCCGGTTCCTGATGTGGTTGGAATCAATAATTTGGGCAGCCCTTTATGTATGATCCTTTTGGTTCCGGTCAAATTTAAGTAATCCGACACATTTCCGTCATGGGCCGCCAATACTGCCGCCAGCTTTGCCAAATCAAGCGCGCTTCCTCCACCCAGACCGACAACTAAATCATAGTTTTTCTGCTTTATAAAGGATACCAGCTTCTCTGCGATTTCAATGGGCGGCTCAGGAATGACCTCGGTATAAACTTCAACCGTATATCCTCCTTCCAAAAGCGGATTCTTCACTTTTTCAGTCAGCCCAATGTCTTCCAGGGCTGGGTCGGTCACAACCAAAATGCGGGAAACATCATATTTTTTCACTTCTGGAACGAGCTGTTTTAAAGAACCCCAACCTACATGGGTTAATGGGTTGAAAACGATTGTATTAATAGGCATTTCACAAATCCTCCTGTTAGTAATGAAAAGTAACCTATTATATTAATTCGTTTATTTTATTGAAAATCCTGTTATGCCCAGAAAAAACAAAAAGACGCCTGGCAAAAATACCGGCGTCTTTGATGCGTACCTGCGGCGAAGGACCATTTGGCCACATCCAAACGTTTAGCATGAAAGCTTGTCTTTCGTCTTATGCAAGTTAGCTCATCGCTATATGAATATAACATCTTTCAAGCACAAAAACAACCCTTTTTTCCGTTTGTCCATTTCGCCCATATTTTTGTAGTACAGGCAATGGTCAGTGAATAAAATGGTACGAGCAACATTCCAAATGAGGTGAAAATAAGATATGCACATTTTAATCGGTTATATTTTTTTAGGATTATCCCTGGCCGCCCCGATTGGCCCAATCAATGCAGCACAACTTGACCGCGGCATTAAAAATGGATTCTGGAATGCCTGGGTATTGGGACTTGGAGCTGCCCTTGCGGACGGAATTTATATGATCCTCGTTTATCTCGGCGTAGTCCATTTTCTTGAAACGCCTTTTATGAAGACCTTTCTGTGGCTATTTGGTTTTTTCGTCCTCACCTACACCGGAATCGAAAGCATGATTAGTGCCGGCAAAATAGCAGCGGATGAAAGACGAAATAAAGAATCTTTACTTAAATCCTTTTTTTCCGGGTTTTTCATGTCAATTTCAAACCCTTTGACGATTTTGTTTTGGCTAGGCATTTTTGGGTCGGTTTTGGCTAATGCCTCTGCCAAATATGATTTCAACCAACTGCTGCTCTTTAGCGGCGCAATTTTCCTAGGCATATTTATTTGGGATTTTTCAATGGCTTTCATGGCAAGCACTGCAAGAAGGTTTTTAACCCCTTCCATTTTAAAAATCATTTCCATGGTTTCGGGATTATCACTGATCGGATTCGGCATCTATTTCGGAATCCAGGCAGCAAAGGTATTCCTGTCGTGAAACAGGTCCAGTCATTTATTGGTGCGTATGAATCGTTGGGGATTTAGGATTCATTTGTTTTCCATTTTCGCCTCATAATTAGAGTCGCAATAGCTATCGCACTAAGAAAGCCCAAAGATATAAAAAAACCTGGCCTGCTGGATTTTTCTAGCAAAGTCCCTGAGATGGCGAGCAAAATGAACAAGAGCCCAATCCACCGCTTGAATTTATCCCATGATTTAAGCTTCATTAGTTTATTAAAGGAAAAAAGAATGAACATCCATGTATATAAAAGCATTAATCCAGCGGCTGTGGTTATGTGTTCATAGATTTTATCAGGCAATAGCAGGGACAGCACAATTGATACAGCAAGGCCGCCTGCAGTCACCCCCAGCGATGGCACTGATACTTTGAATTTTGTTTTTTTGGAGAAAAAAATAGGGGCATCGCCATTTTCCGAAAGCGTAGCCAATATGTTGGTTACCGCGAACAAGGAAGCTACCATCGTCGAAAAGCCTGCGATGATGAGTATTCCGTTAAAAACATGCGGCACAAAAGCAAGGTGGTAATCACTCAGAGCAATCACAAAAGGGCTTTCCTTTGTATTGAATGTAGTCCACGATACCAAGAGAATCGCCAGCCCCACGGAAATTACATATATGATTGCCAATAACATAAGCATGATCTTTCCGGCTTTGGGGCCGTCTTTTGGCTCTTTAAGATTCGTGGCCATCAAACCCATGATTTCAATTCCGCCAAATGTGTAAAATGCATAAATCAAAGATGCCCAGAGTCCCGTCATGCCCGTAGGAAAGAGCGATTGGTAGTCCATCGTTACATCCGGTCTTTTTCCATGATTGCCGAATACTCCGAATAGAGCTAAGGCCGCAATCACGATAAACATAAGAATCCCAAGTATTTTAATTACCGCCATCACATTTTCCACTTTTTCGAAGCCTTTCGTTCCCAAGAAAACGACCAAAAGCCCAAGCACTGCATAAATCGTTGCCATAAGCCATAAGGGCATGTGCGGAAGCCAGTATCGGGTAAACAAACCAAGGGCGGTCAACTGGCTGCCCATGATCAAAGTTTCTGAAGACCAATATACCCAGCCGTTGCTGAAACCTGCCCAATTGCCGTAGGCATGTTTGGCATAGACGAAAAAGGAGCCTTTCTCCGGATGCTCGGCCGTAAGCCTTGCAAGGGCGTCAAACACTACATATGTTGCGAAGGCAGCCACAAGGAAAGCAAGCAATATCGAAGGTCCGGCTTTTTTTAAGCCGATTCCGGATCCAAGGAAAAATCCGGTTCCAATTATACAGCCGACTCCCAAAAGTGAAAGCTGCCACCATTTTAAGTTGCCTTTATCAGACCCGCAGGCCTGGTCTTTTTCCGAAGCCATGAAAAATAATCCCCCTACAACATGATTTTCGGTTAGTTTAAGGAGAATGGAACCCTATTATGTATGGGCTGAAAGGTACAATTTTCCTTGCCTGCACCAAGTATCTGATGAGTAAAACGGGGAAATATTTATGTATAACTTAGGTTTTCGCGAAGAAATCTCCCCCCTCCAAACAAACCCATTATATTGGAAGAGGAATCAGATTGTTCTCTTTTAGAGTCATGGTCATACTCGTCAATTTATCCTTTTAAAAAATACCGCCTCTGACAGGCGGCTTTAATCTTTGTTGTTCTTTAATCAAACGTATTACTCTTTGCTGTCAAAAAACACATGCTCGGCTTGTAAGTCGCCATCTACGGAAATTACGCCATATGAGAACTTAGGCTGCCTCCTTTTGTCCGTTGGCGAACCCGGGTTGAATAATAGCACGCCGTTTATTTCCTTCTTTACCGGGATGTGCGAGTGTCCAAAGATGATCATATCGACACTTTCATCAGCAAATGCGGTGATTGCCCGTTTTTCAGTCGTCCCCTTCTGTCCGTGGCCGTGGACAATTCCAATTCTCTTACCCTTTATTTCTAAAAGCCGCTTTTCTGAAAATCTTTGTTTAATTTCCTCCCCGTCCACGTTACCGAATACTCCTTCAACCGGAGCGTAATGCACAAGCTGCTCATAGACCTCCAATTTCTGCCAGTCTCCTGCATGGATAATCAATTCTGCGTCTCTTAGCCCCTCAATCAATTTCTCAGGAAGATTCATTCCACGCTTGGGCATATGTGTATCAGCTATTACAATGATTTTCATTGAAGGCTCCTTTATTTGTTGGTTTTATCTAAATTTTATCCACAATTCCAGCCGTAAAACAATTATGTAAAAAAATCGGTTTGACGATTCATTTTTCCTTTCCTATACTAGAAAAGTTGAATATGAAGAAACAGGTGATTCCATGGATTTTTCAATTACATTTCTATCCTTTTATGTCATTCAAGTAGAGGGCAAGGGTGACCAAGCCGATAAAAGATACAAGCATTTCCAAACGTTGGACACGGAAGATTATGAAAACAGCCCTTTAAGGAATTTCCTGGACGGGGAACTTATGAAAATATCAAAACGGAAAGTTGACCGCCACCCGAAAGCCGAACAGGTACCAACGAAAATCGGCCATTTTATAGTTGAAGAAGGCCATGAGCTGGACTCCAACCCAAATTACAACCTCTTCAATCGGGTCCGGCTCTCTGAAACAAAGGAAGCGTTCCAGGAAGAAAGTGAACAATTCGTGCGTGCGTACATCGACACAAGTGCTGTTCGGGGCGGAGTCTTTTTAGTTGCCACTGCAAAGCTGACTAAGTATTTCGATGAGCCGTTCGTGTTTATCATGAAATGCGATTTTGAACCAAAGGTGGCTTCCATATCTGATGAATCCACGTTGATCCGCAACGTGGAAATGGCCATCACGACCAAAAATATGAAGTCGATTCAATATCCCTACATGCCTGAAGAAGGCATGGTTGAAGAAGCTGATCTGAAAATCCATCAGGCCTCCCACGCACGTTACTTTGAGGACTTTTTGAAGTTTGTAGAGTATGGCGAATCCATGCCTGAAATCATGAAGGCTCAAGTCATGAACATGGTCCAGGAGCATGTATATGAAACATTCGAAGACAATAGTGAAGAGCTGAAGCAATTTGAGGAAGATTTGGAGATATGGGAAGCAAGCGAAAAAAGGGAAATCCGTGAACAGTTGGATACCCATCAAGTAGTGGAAGCGGCCGCCCAGATCATTGAGCATTCCCCCGAAGCCCAATTGCAGATGAAGATGGGTGAAACAACCGTCAAAGGTTTACTGGCCGACTTTGGCCACAACCTGCATTTAGGAAAAGTGAACGGCCGATATGTGCTGGTGGTCGAGGCTGAATCTATTACGTTTGAAAAAGGCGTATCCCCGATTGAGTTTCATCGGCCGGATGACCTTAATGAAATCATAGAAAAGATAAAGGGCAAGAGATTTGAAAATTGATGGGATTAGCGGTCAAAATTGGTTCCTAAAACTGATGTCATTTTGTTTACTAAAGAAATCTCACTCACCTGGTATTTATGGAATAAATCAAATAACGTAAAAAATGGCGGGTAATTACATAGCCCACCTATAGTTTTATTATCGGTTATTAAATGACTATTGAATTTGAAAAGCGACTAATCGATTGGGGTTGGGTCGGGCTTCTTGGTTTACCCGGGTTGTTGGGAATGAGGAAAAACAAAAACAACCAAGGCAATAACAACCAAGGAAATAAAAACAGCTAATCTCTTAACAGAATTAGTTTGACATTGATTAAAGAGCAGCCAGTACTTTGGCTGCCTATGGTATTTTTCAAATGGCATATTCAATAATTTACTTAATTAAAAAAGTGCCTTAATCCTTCCTAGATCAATGAACTCGTTAATTTTAAAATGTAAAAATGGTATCTTTAACAATCCGGCCTTCGTGAAATTCCTCAATTTGGCCTCGCACTTTAGCTCCGGCCTGAAGTAAATAAAATCCCTGCCTCATCCACAGTTATGGGTTTAGATTTCCGATATTCTTCCTTGTGAGCTTCAGGTGAAACAAACTCCATGACCTCCATAGGTTTCACCCTACCGTTATCCTCCATTCCCAATCTATACTGTGAAGACCCAGATAGAGAATAAAGACTAAATTTTTGGGACATAGATATGGCAAGGAGTTGAAATTTCGATGCAAGAAATTAATCAATTTTTAAGTGGTTTTCAAAATAACTATTTCCTTATAGCGGTTGCCGCTGCTTTGTTTTTCTTGGCAAAAGCAATTACAGGTTACATAACATACCGACACTATGAAAGAAAGTTTAAACAGATTGATAAGAAACTGGATGAATTACTACAAAAGTAAGCTATATAGATTATGAATATACATTGTTCTGGCAATCATGATGTTTATCGGCGGTCATTACACATACTCAAGGGTTCCTCTATTTAATTGGATAAAACACACTTTTGATTTAAACCGAAATCACTATGATCGCTTTGGTCATTTGTTAACGGGGAAGTTTTATTAAGGCAAACACCGTTAATTAGAGGACCTTGGTTATTTACCATTATTATTAGTATTTCTCTGGCAACCGGTTCCCTCTATGAAATAATTGAATGGTTATTTTGTTTAAAAACAAAGGGTGGAAAAGAATCTAGAAATTTTTCAGGTACACAAGGAAGTATGTGGGATGCACAAAGGGATCTGTCGTTAACTTTAATTGGTTCATTTCTCGCACTTAATTTCCTATCAAAACTTCATAACAAGCAGCTTAACAAGCAACAAAAAAAAGACTGATTATTACAACTGTCATCGTTGCCTTTAGTTCCTCCACCAGATTTACTGCTGCTTCTGGAACCACTTCCCTTCCAATTCCTTGTACTTTTTTAAAACTTCAATCTGTTGCTTTAAGAATCGATTTTCTAATACAAGTCATCAATTGTGTTTTGTTTTAATATTCAATCGTTCCATGATTTGTTTAAAGGAATCCCTGCCAGTCTCATTTTAACTGCCTGATATTTTACTTCTGCCGGATAACTGACTCTTGTGCCCAAAGTAAAAACACCTCCAAGTTGTTTTTAAGGTTCAATACCCGTTTTTCAACGTAAAGGTGTTTTTGTTTTGTCTCATGTTATGGGGTCAGTTCTCTACGGGGGCAATGGTTTCTTTCTTCGTTATTTTCTTCCATAACAATGGACTTGCAATTTTATCTATTTCCTGTTATTCTTAATAAGAATTATTTTTGTTCGGTGTAAAGGATAGTATAAGTATCGACTTTTCGTCTTGATGATCACTTTGGGCAGGGATAGTAATACATTGTGCGTTATGCACTAGGAGGAAACACATATGGAACAAGGTACAGTTAAATGGTTTAATGCAGAAAAAGGCTTCGGATTTATCGAACGTGAAGGTGGAGACGATGTATTCGTTCACTTCTCTGCTATCCAAAGTGATGGTTTCAAATCATTAGACGAAGGTCAAAAAGTTACGTTTGATGTTGAGCAAGGTGCTCGTGGAGCTCAAGCTGCTAACGTTCAAAAAGCTTAATTTTGATAAAACAAAAAAAACAGACTCCATCAAGGAGCCTGTTTTTTTTGTTTTTATAAACTTAAATAAAAAACCCTACTCAACAAGCAAGTAGGGTGATGGTACAGGTAAAATAAAAAGTTTAAAACTTCAAAGGTTATTTACAGTTTAACATACTTATTGCAGATATGGGTAATTTATAACAATTTTTTTCTTGTTAGTTCTTTTTAACTAATTCATATTCGAAGTAAAAAGTTGATGGATGCTCTTTTATAGTATAAGTATACTGCTTCATGTTTTTGATAAAAAGCCATGTATTTATTGTTACAAATTCATCAGATGTTTTTATTGTTACCTTGTCTCCAGATTGATACTTGTTTTTGTTCGCCACATTTACACCTCTTTTTCAGTCCCCCGCTTATCTGTGTTTGTAAGTCGTCATTTAATTTCCTATGATCTGTATTCCATTTAATAATTGAGTGGTGTGACGGGGAAGAAAGTGAATATCGTTAGTTTTGGATCCAAGTAAGAAATCTCGACTGTATTTTCAGGATTGAGTCGTTGATGGGTCTTGTGTTATTTGCTGATTTTACGATCCAATTCCTTTTGGTTATTGGCAAAAGTGATTGTAGTCATTATGGAATTCCTTTTTATGTCTAGTTAGACAAAAGTGACACCCTTCCTCCAATTCACTTTTGGAAATTTCGAGGGCTTGTCCTCTAAATTTATCTACTATGACATAGGTTTTGTATTATTGTAAGATATAGTTTTAATAGTTAATTACCGTTACATCTCCATTAAAATGTAAATCCGTTTCATTTTTGGTGATTTTAATAATTACAGAATTGTCATTAACTTTCTGCACGACTCCTTCAATACCTTCTCGAAAAACTTTCATCTACTATTTTCGCTACTGAAGTCAAAGCTCCCGCTGACGGTATGGATTTTGATGGCGTAGATGATTATGTCCAATTCCTCGCCCCCATTCAAAAGACACTTGTTTCACTACAGGAAAAACCAAACTTTTGTCTTATTTTGTCAAATTAGTGTTTAAATCTGTAATATTAAGGAAATTTTTAAAAAATAGAGGAAACGAAAGGAGGTGCCCCATTGAATGAACAATTTGATCGTGTATTAAAAAGACTTGACTTTACAAATGTCCAATATAGTGGCACTCATGAATTTTTCGATGGCACGAAACATGTGTATTTTGTGGGAGAAATTGCTGGAACAACTTATGAAATCGATATTAAAATGGTTGCTCCCGACAAAATCGAGATTTGGGACAAGACATGGTTTGAAAAAGATGTTAACTATTTAGCTGAAGCAAAAAAGGGTTCTAGAGGTTGGCAGTTTTCCGGATAAGCAGGGTTTTTGTTTCACTAAGCAATCAAACTTTCCATTTTCAATCCGACAAAAAAGCATGGTATGAAAATTTATAATCATTGCAAGCCCTTCTAAACTGATATTATCCCCGTTAAGTAGACAGTGTAAAACCCTCCATATTGTATGGGTGTTACACTATACTTGAAGGGGATTTTATTATGGCATTCGTGGCCGTTCAAACACAAGATAGCTTTAAGTTTTTGTAACGTCCTTAAATTCCGTTTTCCTTAAAATAACCCATTATGCGTAAACATGGCATAGTAACTTCATCTCCTACTAATATTATGATTAAAATTATGATTAAAATTTAAGAAAAAACTATCATGGATGAACCAGCATAGCCAGCTCAGCGATTAGTTCTTCATTTTTATGTGACCGACAATTTCATGATAGCTATAAACTTCGAGTATCTATCCCCCTTCTACCCCTACCATCCCGAAGAACTAGAACTAAAAATCCATCAGGCCTCCCACGTCCGTTACTTTGAGGTCTTTCTGAACTTTGTCGAATATGGCGAAACCAAGCCTGAAATCATGAAGGCTCACGTCATGAACGAGGTTTAGCATGTATATAAAACATTTCCACCACTAAAAGGAATTCCAAAAAGAATTCTTACCCTATAGAAAATCCCATGCTTGCTGTCACTCGGCTGAACTTGGGGAAAATAAGGGGTTTGTATGTATACAAAAATACAACAGGGCATAATAACCAGAGGAGGTCATGACCATGTATTTGCTTTTGAATACAATTGGAGTATTAGTTGTAATTGGTCTCGTTTACTTATGTTCACCCAATAAAAAACATGTAAAATGGAAATTCATATTGATCTTATTGGTGGTTGAATTCCTAATTACCTGGTTTATGTTATCGACTAAAATAGGTACTTGGGTCATCAATCAAATCGCTGCTTTCTTTACATGGCTTATTTCATGTGCGAATGAAGGCATTTCTTTCGTCTTTCCTTCTGCCATGGCTAACGAACAGGTCGATTTCTTTTTTAGCGCCTTGATGCCCATCATTTTCATTATTACCTTCTTTGATATTCTATCGTACTTCGGCATACTAACTTGGATTATTGACAAAGTGGGTTGGGTAATTGCAAAAGTGTCAGGGTTGCCAAAACTTGAGAGCTTTTTTTCCATCCAAATGATGTTTTTAGGAAATACGGAAGCACTTGCCGTTCTCCGTCAGCAGCTCAGTGTCTTAAATCAACAGCGTTTACTGACGTTCGGAATCATGAGTATGAGCAGTATCAGCGGGTCCATCATTGGAGCCTACCTATCAATGGTTCCAGCGACCTATGTATTTATAGCAATCCCCTTAAATTGTTTAAATGCTTTATTAATTGCGAATATGTTAAATCCTGTTGAGGTTGGCAAAGAGGAAGATATTGTTTATGTGCCGGAAAAAGGGGAGCGCAAAGATTTCTTTTCCACAATCTCGAACAGTATGCTCGTTGGAATCCGGATGGTAATTGTCATCGCGGCAATGGTAATCGGATATGTTGCCCTGACAGCTAGTTTGAATGGAATTTTAGGATTCTTTGTTAACGGTTTGACCATTCAGAAAATTTTCTCCATTATTTTTAGCCCGTTCGCGTACTTGCTCGGTTTGTCCGGGCATGATGCCATGTATGTCGCTCAATTAATGGGAATAAAACTTGCTACAAATGAATTTGTGGCGATGCTGGACTTAAAGGATAAAATTGAAGCATTGGCCCCGCATACAGTGGCGGTTGCGGTCACCTTCCTGACCTCATTTGCGAATTTTAGTACGGTTGGTATGATTTATGGAACGTTTAATTCCGTCGTTGATGAAGAAAAATCGCAAATTATAGGAAAAAATGTTTGGAAACTACTTGTGAGCGGAATGGCTGTTTCACTTTTAAGTGCAATGGTTGTCGGATTATTCATCTGGTAGGAAAATGTATGAATGAATGTGAGGCAACTCTTTTATCTTGAAAAAGAATCAATGCAGGAAAAAAGTGATTGGTTAATGTACAGTGCACCTATTTTCTTCCCCCATTTTGTAACCGGATAACTGGATTCTTTTATATACCGAAAAAAGACACTTTAACAGGTGTCTTTTTTTCAGTTTGCTTTTAAACATATTGAATATAATTATTAAAAATTTTGCAACAATAACAACTTCATTAATATCTTAACAATTCTTTATCACCTGTTTTATCTCGAGTACATCGGGTAATTGCATTATGTGCCGAATTTAAGGCACAAATTTTACACAACAAGGGGTGCTGACAATGAACGTAAACAAGCTTAAGAAGTTCACTGCAGGAATTGCCATGGCAACTTTGATCGGATCATCAGTTCCTACTTTGGCCTGTGCACATTCGGACTCTCATAAGGAAGAGAATCAATATATCAGCGGCACAAACCGTGGGAACATCAATATGATAGGCACCAACAATTCAATCACAAGGACAATAAAAGTGATTTTTTGAATCGTTTAGATAAAGGTGACAAGATTGGCCCGTTGATAGTGGAATCAGTAAAAAAAGATAATGCCGCCACTACATTTACCTTCACTGGAGATTTGAAAAATGTAAAAGGGTTCTATGATTTACAGACAGGTCAATTCTTTTATAAACAATATGGTTTCAAAGATTTTAAAAACGGAAAAGCTATTCTAGTAAAAAATCAATCTCAACTTAATGAATTGTTGCAAGGACAGAATGGTAAGTTAACCGGTACTTTATCCAGTATTCAAGTAACGACTTCAGGAAACAACTTCACAGTTCAAGCAGATTTAAATAACGTGCAATTGATGACTGAACAGTTAGAAAAAAGATGATCAAATAAAAAACACACTCCAACAAACCTGACACGGCAAGCGGAGTGTGTTTTTATTCAGAATTCTGCTGATGAGCAAGGGCCAGTACAACGGGGGATCTTTTAATTTTCCTAATAAGCTTTTTGCTATACGTATAGTTTTTTTTCCAGGTAACGCTCAACGGTGAAAAAAACAACTCACTTATGAATATAAACATTTGTTCCTATAGGAACCATCGATGAAAGTTCTACAACATGATGATTATGCATTCGAATACAGCCATGTGACACATTTTTCCCAATAGATGAAGGATTGTTTGTGCCGTGTATACCGTAATGAGGTCTTGACAAACCCATCCAAAGCACTCCGAAGGGACCGCCGGGATTAGGTTGCTTATTGATTATTTTATAGTTTCCAGCAGGTGTTGGAGTTAAAATTTTTCCAACAGCAATTGGGTATGTCTTTATCAACCTGCTGGCATCAAAAAGTTTTAGTTGATGTTTACTTGTGGAAACATCAATCCACTTCACCATACGTTCATCCCCATATCACTAGCTTATTTATGGTATGAAGTATATGTGTTTTGATTTAGAAGCGTGCTCAGGTGACCGGGCAGATTCCAAAGTGGATTTTAGAGGCAGATAGCAGGGATAGCCGTTCTTTAGGGGTTTCCTCCAGTTTCATGTCATGTTGCTAAAACTGGAGGATATTTTTGTTCTGGATACGCAGCGACGTTGTTCACCATTCGTTAACAATCCCTATCTGTACCCATTATCAATGTTGAAATGATTATTTAATGCAGCGAAAACAACTTAACAATATTGTGAGGATTGGGATACTGCACGCGGTAACAAAGTTTCTGATTGTATGATTTTGCCTTTTTCCTTGCTATCCATCGAATTGGATTTTCGCTTATAATGCATTGTTATATGCTGCCGTTGCCGCCCCTTCCAATCAGATTGTTACGGCTTAAACTAATGTTATCTGATCCAATGCGGCTTATCAGCCCGTTTCTGCGTAAGTGGTTGCTTTCAAATGCAGCGGACTTGTTTTTGCCGGGACTCCAATCAAAACCAGCTTCAGTTGTGCCGGTTGTCATTAATGGTTGACCGGCGTCAATTGCTGACTTTTTTTGATCTCCACCCATAAAAACACCCCCAAATAGATGAGTTGTTTATATTGTTCCAATAGCAGGGCGATCTATGACGAAAAAACATGATTCAATATTTTAACGTTCCATGCTGATTAATTTTATCCCAGCGGGCATTACTGAGTTGCGTGCCACGCTGTTAATCAACCAAGGCCTTGGATATGTCAAAGGTATGTACATAATGTTTTGGCTTTTATCGCCCATTCCATCTATTAAGTAATACTGAACTTGGACAAAGCAAAAGAGCTCCAATCATTCATTTCCTTAGGCTTCATCGTTTTATCCGCGATTTTTTTCATGATGCCTAAAAAATCATCCATAAACTTTTTAGCAGTGGGATAATTTTGGAAATAACTTTTTTCACCAAATTTCCGAGTGATCAGCAGGATATTCTTCATAATCAAGTCCACTTCTTCTTTTCGGTCCCATATTACTCCTAGACCTTCTGTCATGCAATTTTTGCGTGGACAAAGAAGTCCATCGCTCTTGTAAAACGGATGATCATGTTCAACCCAACTGAATCCCCATTGGCCATTTTGATTGTTAAAGCCAAGGCGGAAATCAAGTTTTAAAAAATTGATACTCTCAGCAGGCTGGTCATGCAGAAATATAAAGTTTGAATAGTTTGCTTCCAGTAATTCTCTGTCTTTTTTTGTGTTAAACTGCCCGGTGGTCAAAATAAAGGAAAATTCCCCTAGCCAATCAGCTTCCTCTGTATGATTTATGATTCCTTTATAAAAAGTCTGGTTGTGTGGGGACCCTTTTACTACCTCATAAAAATACAAATTGTTACCATGCATAGGCAAATCGATTTTTTCATTCTCTTTCAACAAAATATACCTTTTATCAAGGATTGACGTTGCGACAATCAAATGCTTACCGCCCTGCTGCCAATCGAAATGGGCTGCCAATTTACTTGAATAAATTTTCCCTTTGGAAATAAACGTCTGTAACAAAGCATCTAGGCTGTTCATGAAATTTTTCTCCTTTTGGGGTCAGTCCCCCACTAGTTTAACGCTTTAAAGAACTGGGGGTCAGTCCCCCAGGGTAGTAACGCTTTAAAGCATTGGGGGACTGACCCCATTCTTAAGATTCTTTTTTTTGTATATGAATTTTCTCCTAAGTGTTGGTGCAAATTAGATGAAAAGGAGATGAGCAAATGAGGCATGTGATTGCTTTTTTTATTAAGTTTTTGTCGACTTTGGTTGTTCTTGGTATTATTCTTGGTCTATTTTTTAATTACTCCATAATGGATGTTTTGACTATTTCTATCGTTTTAAGTGCTGTCGGCTATATGTTGGGGGATCTGTTCCTGTATCGCCGGACGAATAATATGACTGCTACCATTTCGGATTTTGGTTTGGCGTTTCTAGTTGTTTGGTTTATGAGCCTGAATATAACATTTGAAGATGATCTCTTGACTGCATCAATACTTGCCGCTGCCGGTGTAGCGATTTACGAGTATTTCTACCATCGCGTTGTGCCTAGAGCACGAGGAAGAAGACGGGAAACAAACGAGAATCGAAACCAGAGGCAAACGAATGCCAGATATCGTACAGAAGCATCGGAAGATCTGACGATAGCAAGGCCGGATGTTCGCAGTCCAAAAGGAAAAGAAAACAACCAAAACGAGAAGTAACTATATCTCTCCTAATAAGCGTCAAACATGAGAATCCTCACCGCATGGCGAGCTTTGTTAAAGGCTTAAGACACAGACATAGTTGCACCACTTATACAGATAAAAATGTTTTATCCAAGAAGACAAGCCATCAATTATAGATTCAGGTCCAGAACCAAACACGATCGCAAGTCCCGGCATTACCGATCAGGTTATAACAGTGGGGCATTAGACGACAAAAAAACCGCCAATACAAGAGATGATGTCCCGAAACGGCTGGGGATTACTGCTTAATGACATACCAACAAAGCAGCCCTTTTCAAATTCAATGATAAGGGAAAAGCGTTTTTCTCCTTTAAATAAATCCTTCGAAAAGATTATACAAAACACACGGTGTGCATTTGAACGGTTTATATAGGATTTCTTCACGTAAAGGCTATTCCAGCTTGTCCGTAAAAGTACGGACCATTTAAACCATTGAAAAACCAAACAACCATATCTCTTCCTTTCATGGCTTTTATATAAGTTATGAAAGGAAGAGATATGGTAACAGTGTTTGTCCATCCTTAAAAAAGGGGTATTAACTTAGTACTTTAACAAGCTTTCCTTCATTTTTTCAGCAACGAGAAACTTCTGATCATCGAGCCTACAAACATAATCCCCGATCCGCCCAAAAGCATAATCAGGCACGTAGTTTTATTAATAACATCCAAGGGATAAAGCACACTCCCTATTATCATCAAGGCGCCAATCCCGGTTAAAATCCACGCAAACTTTTTCATGAGGTTCCATCCTTTAAAGAGTTTTTTGCTTTACCCTCATTTTAACATGAAATCTTCCAGTAAAACTGCTTGATTCTCGTTCAAGTGAAATAATGGCATAACACATTTCAAAAATAAAAAGGTTTTTTCCATACATTTGATGAAATTGCAATGCGTATCGACAGATTCGATCGCCATACCGGGATATTTCCAAACAGAGAATATAACTAAAATACCCATTACATGTAAAAGAAACCCAGCCGTTACTGGGTTTCCTCCTAACGATTTTTATTCCTTTTTCTTTGCTACCACCTCTGTGATGTAAGCGGCTACATTATTTATCTCTTCTTCTGACAGTTCTTCCCCAAAGGCAGGCATTGTGGTTCCGCCGGATTTTACTTTTTCGATTACTTTTGAAGCTTCTTTGGCAATTTCACTGTTTTGCAGGTTAGGGCCATTATGGCCGTCTGCCCCCGCAGTACCGTGGCACGCCAGGCAATTTCCTTCATATACCTTCAGGCCCTCATTGGCGCTAGCGACAGTTTCTTTCTCCTCTTCTTTCTCTTCCTCCGGATTATCGGCTTTTGCCTTTTCTTTTAACGGCTCCATTTTACCATCGAGCGCGAATGTCCATAGTGAATCGCCATGCTTTGATCCTGCTAAAGAATTACCAGCCGCCAGGACTGTGATATATTGGACGCCGTCTATTTCGTAAGTGACAGGAGGTGCGTTTACCCCGGCATCGGTTTGGAACTCCCACAGCTGCTTGCCGTTTTTTGCATCATAGGCTATAAACCTGCCGTCATTATGCCCGACAAACAAGAGGCCGCCCTTTGTGGTTAAGACGCCGCTGTATGCGGTTGAATCCCATTTTTGCTGCCAGGCAATTTTATTGGTTTTCACATCAATGGCAGTGACTGTTCCTCTGACTGGTGCTTCGATAACCGGTGCGATGATGCTTCCCCAGTATGCAGTCCCTTCTTTATATTCTTGCTCACTTCTTGTAAAGGACATATAAGTGTCATTCCCGAGCACATAAAAATATTCTGTTTCCGGATTATAAGCAGATGGCGGCCAGTTGGCTCCTCCAAATGCGGAAGGTTTCACAAGAAGCGGATCCTCCCAATACGGATCAAAAATTTTGCCGAATTTACCTTTATATCCGGGAGCATCCTTTTTGATATCATCTTTGGTAACTTCCTGGGGCACAAATGGATCTCCTTTTGGTATCGGCTGGGTTGGTGAAGTTGCCTGCCTTTTGTCTTGCGGGACAGGTACTTCATCGATTCCTACTAACGGCTTTCCATTGGTACGGTCCAGAATGTATACCCATCCGGTCTTGCCGGCCTGCGCAAGTCCCTTTTTCATAACCCCGTCCATTTCCACATCAAAAAGCACAACCGGATTCGGTGAATCCAAATCCCAAATATCATGGTGGACTTCCTGGAAGTTCCATTTATAATTGCCTGTTTCGGCATCGATGGCCACAATGGAAGCTGCAAATAAATTATCCCCTTTTCGCTTGCTTCCGTCTAAATCCGGTGCTGCGTTTCCTGTTGAAAAGTAAAGGGTGCCTAATTCCGGATCAACAGCCGGCGTTTGCCATACCGGAGCTCCTCCCCTTTTCCAGGAATCGTTGTCGCTAGGCCAGGTTTCATGTCCGGTTTCACCAGGTCCTGGAATGGTATAGAAGCGCCACAATTCTTCACCCTTTTCCGCATCAAATGCCGTCACCCGGCCCCTGATGCCGTACTCACCTCCGGATATCCCTGTGTAAATTTTACCCTTATAATACAAGGGAGCGCTTGTAATCGTATAGCCTTTTTTCCAATCATCAACCTTAGTACTCCAGACCTCTTTTCCTGTCTTTTGATCAAGTGCAACAAGTGTAGCATCTAATTTAGCGACAAAAACTTTCCCTTCTCCAATGGCGACGCCCCGGCTGGTCCATCCGCAGCAAACCGTAGTCAAATCGTCAGGCAGATTACCTTCATACTTCCACAATATTTTGCCAGTTTTCGCATCCACAGCAGAAACGTCATTGGCACCGGTAATAACATACATTACTCCATTATAGACAACTGGCGAAGCTTCCCCTGAATATTTGAATTCAAGCCCGGATCCCAGGTGAGTCATCCACTTTCCTTTTAAATTTCCAACATTTGATGCATTTATTTTATCTAATGTAGAATACCGCTGATTATAAATATTTCCGCCATTTGTAATCCAATCCTCATTTGGAATCGCTTTCAATTCTTCTGTTGTAAAAGTAGGTACTGTTTGATCTTTTTCTTTCTTTTGTTCTGTTGTTACCTCCACCGGTTTTTTACCTGGTTTTTTCTCATCCTCCCCGCCGCTCCACCATGTCAGTACCACTAGTAACAAAAAAACAATGCCAAACAGCCCAGAAAAAAACATCCCCTTATTTCTTCGTTCCCTCACATCACACCTACTTTCCTGGTTATTTAGACCCTTGTTAAAGTATATTAACGTATCATTCAGTTCATGATGATGAAAAAAATCCTAAGGAAAATGTCTCCCTTAGGATGGTGGAAGTGTATAAGATTTTGTCCTTGCTTATGTAGAACCAAAAATAAGGTGTTAGGAACCCATGCCTTATTTTCTTACTTCTTGAGTGGTAAGTCCCTTGACTGTATCCATCACGACTTCCGGATGAAGTTCAGAGGATTTTATGGCCGATTTTGGGTTAAACGTTGAGTCTTAACCCATGATGCCTACCCCTCTTTCTTAGTTTATTTACTGTTCCCTATCACCCTTAAATCCGTTTATTTCTACAAATTGGGCTCGGTCGGACCTGATAACTCTTAATGTTAAGGGGAGCTGCTCCTTAAAAATCAAAATTTCCCGCTGGACACAGATTTCCAATTAACGGCTACCTCGAGGAGCTGTTCTTTTACCCCTTTATCCACAAGTCCGCCGTGATAACATACGATGTGATCAATGTCATAGTCCAAATACTTTTTGATGGACTCTTTCGCGGTTGCCATATCAGGAGTGGTCTGTTCGACAGGTCCGAATAATGTACCGTTTACACAAACCATTGAATCACCGGCAATCATTGTTTTCGTTTTGTGCAAATAAAGGCTTATATGACCCGGCGTATGCCCCGGTGTATGGAGTATTTCTATTCCTCCGCAAACGGGCAATTCCTCCCCATGAGACAGTATTTTATCCACCGATGCGCTTGGAGGATTGGCATAGAAGGCCCTGGCGGGTTCGGGAAGCGCTTCCCATTGTTCTTTGCTCATCCTTTTCGGGTCCGTTTTGATCAATGGCAGCGCCCCTTCAATATAGGGTTTATCCAATTCATGTGCATAGACCGGTATCGTTTTGCCCACTTCCTTTAGTAGTGCTGGAAGGCTGCCGATATGGTCAAGGTCTTGATGGGTTATGACCACACCCGTCAATCTTTCCAGGGACACTCCGGCTTGTTCCATGGCAGAGCGGATGTCCCCAAGCTGGCCTGGCATTCCGCAATCGATTAGAATCGCGGAATTCTCATCCCATACTAAAACAGGGTTTAATACGGTCCTGGTTCCAAACGCCTCTATTTTTAATTCTAGTATCTCTACTCCCTTAGCTATTTCCATCCGGTTTTCCTCCATCCTTTTTCCATCCATAAGGTAAGGATAACCCTGAATGAATGTAATATATAAGACGTAAAATTGAGGCGGATTTTCGCTTTATAACATTAACTTTTTCTTTATCATTTTACTATCTAACACTCCTGCCGATTAACTAATTAACAAACGTCAGGCACCGCTACTAATCAGCATTGTATACTACCCTTTCCCTGCAGCCATTCGATAATATTCAGCCGCCTTTCTAAAAGACTTTCTTTCATAGTAGTAATCCGCAAGCTCGCAAGCTATCTTGTTGCGTATCCCAGTCTGTTTTTTTTCATTACAATACTCGAGGATATTCTTTATATCTTTTTCATAGTTCGACCAATCGCCCGTCATTTCTTTATTTACATGAACTTTCAAACAGCCCATCTCTATAAAACTAACGTGAAGCTCTTGCTCCATTGTCAGAAGGATTCCTTTTTCCAGGTAGCTGCGGGCTGTAAACCATTCTTTTCTTTCCTTATACGCCTCCGCCAGGCTTAAATAACAATCTGCCAGGTTCTTTCCCGGTCTAATTTTTTCATTTATTCTTTCAGATGTTACAAAATATTCAATGGCCTTATCATATTTTTGGACATCCCTGCAGCCAATTCCTAAATGATAATAAATCAACGCCTCGGATTCTTGATCATGGATTTTTCTTGCGATTTCCAGCCCTTCTGTCAAACATTGTTTTGCCTTTGTATACTGCTTCAAAGCTAAATGAAGGATTCCTTTATGGACAAGAACATCCATTTTTAACATTACATCATCCAATTCCATGACAAACTCATATGCTTTTTCAGCATAGTGCAGGGCTATCGTCATATCATCATGAATAAAGCGTTTTGCCTGGCTGAGCTTATGATAATATTTCGCCATGTCCGCCCTGTCCACAAGATCTATAAAAGCTTCACACAGCAAGTAATATTGATGTGCCTTTCCATAATCCTGTGCCTGGAAACAAACCATGCCACAGGACATATAGTAATGAAAAATACTTGCATGGGAAATTTGATCAACATATTCAGGGATGTGGATTTTTGACTTTTCAACTATTTCCCTTGCTTTCGAAAAATCATGTTTCTGGTCAAGATAATATTTTAGCAAGAGCCAGTAAATTTTAATGTAATCGATCACTTCATGAACTTCCTGGGCTTCCAGCTGCAGGAATAATAATTCCTCTTCAGTAAATTCCTGCTGCATGCCTTTTTCTATCAATCTATCGATTTCTTTCAAACAAAGGTCTGAATTTGCATTCACAATTAAATTCACAGGAACCTGCAGCCTTTCCGACACCCATTGTATAAAGTTATCGGACGGTTTTATCCGTTGATTTTCAACCCGGCTTAAATAGGTTAAGGAAAAATGTCCATTTACCAATTCTGCCTGGTTCATTTTTTTGACGAGCCTGATCGTTCTAATTCTTTTTCCGATTTCTATCATTACAGGGCCCCTTTTTGTTCGGCTTTACTCCCTATTTATTCTCTCCTTCGACAATGGACTCCTTTATCCTATAAAACAAAAGTTGGCAGGCTTCATATTAATGGGAAGTGTTTTTGGAATAATTGATGTCATCCTCTATTATTAAATTCCATAGCTGGGGGTTTATTTGTACACTATCAAATGATCGGGGATAAATCACCCTGTCATTCGTCAAAAAATCTTCCGTTAACTCACAAACCCGAAAACAGGATCCGGTACTGGAAATGGCGATCCCATCCCTTTTTCTTTGGATGTGATAAAACCGAATTTTGGATAGAAATCCGGATGTCCACTGAACTGCCACATGTTGAAACCCCACTTCTTTATAGATCTCCAAACCTTTCATTACGAGAGCGGACCTTTTTTTGCCAGGCAGGGATGGCAAAAAGAGGCGCTAGCCCCTGCGTTGATTTGATTCCTTCATCGGTTTCAATAATCATACTGAAAAGGATATGTCCAATAATCTTGCCATCATCTGTTGCTGCCACTAGGGCAAGTTCCGTGATAAATTCATTTAAATTACGGATTGATTCTATTAATTGGATTCAGTTTCCTGGCCGAATGGCTGGTCATTTACTCCTTTATAAAAATATTCATCATTTGGCTGCTCTGCTTTTATGGTATAGTTGAAATTTTGTCCTGATTTCTTCATTAAAGTACTGCTGAGATGAATGATAATCAATTCTTGACAGGAATCGGAATTCGACATGGCACCATAATAATCAAAAATTGATTACTTAATAAAGTTAGATCTTCGTCTCAGAATTCCGGTTTCTGGCCTGACGATACCATTATCCACTTTTGGAGTAAAAACGAATAGTCAATAAGACAAAAAGGAGGGCATTACCCAGGATTGTTTATTAAGATGTATTTTCGACTTCAACTGATAGATACTAATCATATTGTAAAAATTTTTTTTATTCATATTAACGCTTATTTTATTTTTTTGGGAGAATAAAGGCTTTTACATATGGATTGTACCCAAACTTAGGTGTGAAATATTAAAGCTCGGAGAGGGTTTTCATGAAAAAATGGATGATTTTACTCGGATATGTGATAGTTATTACAGTCGGTTTTATCAATCGAGAACACATTTTAATTTGGATCCAGGATAGTGATAATTCCCATCTTCCGCTTATGTTTCTTTTGTCTGCTCTTATTGCAACAATCCCGATTATCCCCTTTACTTTTTTTGCAGGGATTATGGGCGCGAAACATGGAGTTGTTATCGGGGCGATGGTCAACTGGTTTGGAAGTGTCGTTTCTTCTGCTATCTATTTTTTGTTGGCACGATTTTTTTTCACCGGTTACTTTAGGCATTATCTGAAACGATTTACAGGAATTAATAAATTCCAGAAAATGATTCAAAAAAATGCGCTTGTTGCGATTTTTATCGCAAGGACAATCCCATTTATCCCTCCTCCTGTTGTAAATATCTATTCGGGCATAGCAGGCATAGCCTTTATGACATACATATCTGCAATTGCAATTGGAAAGGTCCCACCGACTCTTTTTGTAGCATACACTGGGGGGCAAATTTTGTCTTCATTCCCTAAAGTAATCATGGGCTGTGTCTTATATTTGATATTCCTCCTCATCATTATTCTTTTCTATAAAAATTGGTTTAAAAAACATTCGCAAAATTAACAGCTGCATGGCTACAACATCAAAAAAAGAGAACTTCACCGTGAAGTTCTCCCCGATATTGCGCTACATTTTTTCAATCAGCTCCAAATGAAAGCTGCCTACTTCATTTTCTTTATACAGATCTGTCACTGAAGTATAATAATTTGAAATCGACCCTCTGAATTCCAGCGACCTTTCCGGAACTTTCACATCAAAAGATCCTTCATAAAGCAACGTAGTAATCGCGTGATATTCACTGCTTTTCACTTGAAAATCAAAGCTGATCCGGTGTGCACCATTCCCCTCGGCAATTTGTTCTTTATAGCCTGTCACGTTAAGCACTGTGCCATTTAAAATTACTTCATTTGCCATGTTAAAGCCCTCCCGTTGCCAATATTTTATCCGTCTCCATCCGATATTATAGTACTTCGTTTATCTGTGCGAAATTTTTTTGCCTGAACCGCTTTTCTATTTATTACAAAAACATCTAATACTAACCGTTAGTTTCCTGTCAAAAGGCATGTATAATGGAGTAAAAAAATGAAAGAAGCGATCCTCATCTTAGTAATGGCAATGGTTTTTCCTGCTTTTGAAACTCAAGGGCAAGAATCCATTCAAGCTGCGTTTATTCGGAACGGCAACCTTTGATAATTTCAATAATGTTTGTTTGGGGGTGGACGATTATGAATGGCTGCCGGACGGAAAGGGATTTATCGCCTCCGCTTCAGCAGACTAGCATCCTGATGGTGGACAAACCCTGTTCTTTACAAAATACCGGCCCAGCAGAATTCCGTCCTTCCGGGTAAGAAATTTTTTAAAATCCCTAACAGCCTTTCTAAAAACGAAAAAGAAATCATTTCAATAAATGCAAAAAGCTTTGCCTTTTCTCCTGATCATAAATGGATTTCTTTTATTGTGCACCAACGGCCTCCTGGTCAATGGACAGCAATATGTTATGCGTCATCGAGTACAGGCAAGTATTTTTCCGTATGGACGAGATCATTACACATGTAACACCGCCTGTGTGGCCCCCTGCTAAAAATACACTCGGATATATTGCAGGAGGCGGCAGGATTGTCTTTGGTATCAAAAACAAAAAATTGAAAGCAGCCGATGTTCCTGCTTATCAGACAGCGGAATTGACTCCACCGGGATTTCCGGATTTAGACTCTGCCTGATTTGACGACAATCATTTAGCAGCTTCAAGAGTGAAAGAAGCCGACTGGTTCAATGAACCAGAGAAGACACCTTCAGCATCACTATATAAAATAACGGCAGCGAATGCTGACCAGAAAAAAATCACCAATCACCCAGAAGGATTCAGTGATGAGAATCCGATTTATAATGCGAATCTACTCACATGGCTAAGGAAGAGTAAAGGCTTAACAAATAGCGACGTCTGGACGGCCGACACAGAATGCAATGACGCAAAACCTTGGATTCAGGAGACGAAAAGCTATGCCATTTTTCATAAATAGCAAGAATTCGAGCCCTAGCCTCGTACAGTGCCTCTCTAATTTTAGACAGTGAGTTATTTTTCATTCTTTTCTGATTATTATATAATGAACTTAACTTAACTGTATGAATCTATTACATTCGGGGAGGTCTATCGTTTGTCATCTGCTAAAGCCGTCTGGTTTCCTAAAGAGGAACATATGAAAGAAACACGCATGTACAAATGGATCAAAAAGCTTGGTTTGCCAGATTATAATTCATTGTACATGAAGTCTATTGATGATATATCCTGGTTTTGGGACGAAGTTGTGAAAGAGCTTGATATCGTTTGGACACAAAGCTATGAAAAAACAGTTGATCTATCAAAAGGCATTAAATATCCAGAGTGGTTTACCAGCGGTAAAATGAACATTGTACAAAATGCAGTCGATAAATGGGCGGACAGGGATGAAACTAAACACTCCAGAGCGCTAATCTGGGAAGGCGAGGATGGAACGAACATTTCCTATACATTTGAACAATTGAGCAAGGAAATATCGAAAGCAGCAGTAGGCTTACATTCATTAGGAATTAATAAAGGCGATGTGGTTACGTTATACTTGCCAATGATTCCTGAAACTGTAATAGCGTTATTGGCCATCGCCAAAATCGGTGCAATTTTTTCCCCGGCTTTTTCCGGTTACGGTGCCGATGCAGTCGCGACCAGGATTACTGCTTCCGGTTCAAAAGTGTTGATTACTGCCGATGGCTATTATCGCCGCGGAAAAATCATCCCCATGAAAGAGGAAGCAGACCGCGCAGCAGCCCTGTCCCCGACAATCGAAAAAGTTATTGTGATCGAACGTACAGGCAGGCAAGTACCGTGGATTAACGGGCGGGATATGAAATGGGCGGAACTGCCCAAAAATGAAAGCTCTTTCAAAACTGTTGAGACAAATGCCAATGATCCATTCATGTTAATCTACACTTCAGGCACTACAGGCAAACCTAAGGGAGCCGTACATACACATGCTGGGTTTCCGATAAAATCAGCTTTTGATGCAGGAATATGTATGGACGTAAAACGTGGGGACACCTTGTTCTGGTTCACCGATATGGGCTGGATGATGGGGCCGTTCCTGGTGTTCGGCGGACTCGTCAATGGAGCAAGCATTCTCCTGTATGAAGGAACCCCGGATTTTCCTGAACCGGATCGCATTTGGCAGCTCATAAGCAACCATAAAGTTACACAATTAGGCATCTCCCCTACACTCGTGCGCAGTTTAATGAAATACGGAACCGAATGGGTAAACAAACATGATTTATCCTGCTTAAGGGCAATTGGTTCAACCGGTGAACCGTGGAATCCGGAACCGTGGATGTGGCTATTTGAAAAAGTAGGTAAAAGGCTAATACCAATCATGAACTACTCGGGAGGAACGGAAATTTCCGGAGGGATATTAGGAAATGTATTACTGAAGCCAATTTCACCAATTACATTCAATTCACCGATTCCTGGAATGGATGTGCATGTGTATGATGAAAACGGTTCCTCCGTAATCAATCAAGTGGGCGAACTGGTAATCTTAAAGCCATTTGTCGGGATGACAAACGGTTTCTGGAATGAAAATGACC
Source organism: Peribacillus glennii (assembly GCF_003429105.1). Lineage (GTDB taxonomy): Bacteria > Bacillota > Bacilli > Bacillales > DSM-1321 > Peribacillus > Peribacillus glennii. The sequence continues at coordinate 2,213 of NZ_QVTD01000021.1, read as the reverse complement.
GATATGAAAGTACCTATTGGGAGAGATGGCCAGATACTTGGGTACATGGGGACTGGGTTATCAAGGATGAACAAGGATTTTGGACGATTACCGGCAGGTCGGACGATATCCTTAACGTTGCCGGGAAACGACTCGGACCAGCTGAGCTGGAATCAGCCCTGGTTGAGCACCCACTGGTGATTGAAGCCGCGACAATCGGGATACCTGATAATGTGAAAGGTGAAACGGGCGTATGTTTTGTCGTTTTGACGCCGGGATCAAACGGGAATGAATCATTAAAAAAAGAGCTTTATCAGCTTGTTGTAAAGCATCTTGGCAAATCACTGCAGCCGCAGGAAATATACTTCATCTCCGAGCTTCCAAAGACAAGGAATGGCAAAGTCATGCGCCGCGTTATTAAGTCCGCTTATCTAAACCAACCGTCCGGAGATGTTTCATCTCTGGAAAACCCAGATTCGGTTGAAGCCATCAGGGCGCTTCAGGAAGGAAAGGCTTCGTGGTAATCGCAAAGAAACAAATTAGGAAACCTGATTATCTTATACATTTCATTTGATAGTGCAGCTCATGTGACTGCACTATTTTTTTTATTTTGTTACAAAGTAATATTCCGATTTTTTTGATAAACATATACTCATGCACAGTTGTATAATCTAATCAAACTCGGAGTACCCATTTTTCTTCATCAATGCACCACCATAGTCACATAAAGAGCAGCCTACCCGGCCGGTTATCTATGTATGATTTGCGACGTCTTACTCTTACGCCCTTGCAAAGAAAGATATACTCACATCGACTTCTTGTCGCCAAACGGAGGATATGGCAGTTTTAGCAATCGGTTAAACCGGGACGTCCGAATTCCGGATGCACAAAATGCATTCCCATAGGTGTTCCCGCAGCCTTTTTTGCCGGCTTGCCTTTTCTTTACCCACACCTTAAGTTATGTACATCACCCAATCCCTAACTCGTGAGCTAATACTTTCTAATTTTGTGATCCATTATATTATCTTTGTGATCCATTATATTATCACTGGTTTTTATTTAAATTCTTGTATAACGTGTTTCCCTTTTTTTTTGTCTAAATACCCCCCCTTCTGGTACATTCTTTCCTCCATGGTATCATGAAGGTTTTTTTGAATGTCCGCTTAAAGGGGTTAATTTCATTTATCCGATTTTTATGTCCATATTTGACATTATCAAAGGTATTTTGGATTGCCCAATCTGTTTTTTGTCGGTATCCCTTACATACCGTTTTGTTACATTTAATTCTTAGTGCCCCGCTAATTTTGATACAGTTTCGATATGGATTCTGTTATCAAATAGATTTTGGCAAAATGTGTGTCTCAATTTATGGGGATGTACATCATATTTATTAAGCATGTATTCCACGGTTCTTGGTGTCACGCGCTGATTAACACTTGAAACAAACAATGCTTCTGAATTTTTTTTCAAAGATTCCCTATAAATACTGATGCTTTTACTTGCAGCCTTTGATAGCGGAATAACCCTGTCTATTCTCCTCTTGAATTCCGAACAATGACAAACTGTCTGCCTTCCTCTTCTTGAATATCACTGATATTCAAATTACATAGCTCAGAAAAACGGATCCCTATATGCAGCAGTGTATAGACAATAGCTATATTTCTCAGATTGCCTTCATCCTCTACTTCCTTTACAAGAGCTTCCTGTTGCGATTTTCCAAGTGATTCCGGAATTTCATCCTTCTTTTCTTTTAATTTTCGGTCAATGTTTAAAACAATATCTCGATTTCCAAGAAACCTTGAGAGCATTGTAATTGCAACATAGTGTTTTTCATTGTGCCCGCACTCTTTTTGATCTATCCAAAAAGTCCATATAAGCTTGCACATCTCTTGAGTCAATCTCACTTATATCAACATTTAGCCATTGTAAAACTGAGAAAGTATACATACATATGTTTTAGTGGTGTTATCGGACTTATTTTGACCTAGTATCCAGTTACCAAAAGAATGAGAATGATTTCGTTTTTTGAATTTCTCTTACCTTTCGTCATGTCTATTCCTCCCACTAAAACTAGCTTTTTAAAGTATCCACTCGTTCTAAAAATCAGCAAAAAACCTTAGGAACAATCCTAAGGTTTTGATTCGGTCATAGGATTTGTTCCTATGACCTTCTACTATAAAAATGAGTGGCTTGGCGATGTCCTACTCTCACAGGGGGAGAACCCCCAACTACCA
>NZ_QVTD01000002.1 GCF_003429105.1 Peribacillus glennii | reverse complement strand
AGGGTGACGACAATCAGTCATCACCCCAACATTTGACGGAGAACCTTTTAATTGTGACGGTTTCTGCCTCCGCCCTTTACATAGCCATCAGATTGCTTAAAAGGAACGTCTCCTATTTGGGACTCGATCCCTTCTTCATCTAGCCTTTCTTCGTATTCCTCCTGCTGCTTCGAGCGAAAAACTTTTCGGTTCTTGCCGTTTATATCATTGCCTAGGAAGCTTTCATAATCCTCAGGGAAGGCATCATTTTCATTTTCAGTTTCATATAATGTATCGTACGATTCATGGTCACCGGTGAAATCGGATGGAGTTTCTGATGTGCCGAAACGTGCAATTTCCCCAAAGCTGTCCTCTTTAACGTTCATTTCATTGTCAACACGCCGGTTTTCAAAATGGTCCCCGTGTGAGGGCTCCAGCACTTGTTCTTCCACTGGGCGATCCATACTCCGGCCATTCTCAGGTGTATGTTCCACACAATATAATGTGGCAGGCACTGCCTGTAGCCGCTCAAAAGGAATTTCTGTACCACAGGTGCTGCACTTCCCATATGTTCCATTTTCTATGGCTTCCAGGGCATGATCGATTTTTTTAATTTCTGATTCGGCATGCTCATCAATTGCCATATTTCTTTCACGTTCGAATAATTCTGTTCCCATATCCGCCGGATGGTTATCATACGAGCTCAGTTCCCCAACCGATTCACTTTGGCTTGTGTCAAACCAGCTTGTTTCATCTTGTTTGATTCTATTTTTGAGCTGCTCTTTTTGGTTAAGCAGTTCTTGTTCTATAGTATGGATTTGTTGATTGGTAACCATATTATACACTCCTTATCTGATTATGGTTTCTGTCAGGAATATATATTCAATACCCCAACTAGGAAGCATGGAAACTATACAAATTTTTCATGGACCATTTTTTACAAATAAAAACCCCCTGCCTGAAGGCAAGGGATATTCCAAATTATATAAAATAGCTGATAAACAGGCCGATCGATAAAAGGAAACCGAAGATCGTATTCGTTTGTGCGGTAGCTTTCATCGCCGGCATCATTTGTATTGGGACTGTCTTTCCAATGAATCCTTTTGTTGCTTTGACTGCTTTAGGAACACTTAGGAATACCAGCAGAACCCATGGAGAAACAGTTTGCGTAGCAGTGAGCCCTATCATCCAAAGGTAAGATATGCCGAACATGATACCGAGCAAGGATACTGCATTTTTCCGGCCGATTAATATGGCCAGCGTTTTTCTGCCATTTTCCTTATCACCATCCAAATCACGGATGTTGTTGGACAGGTTAATCAAACCGACTAGAATTCCTATTGGAATCGCCACTAACATTGATAATGTAGAAACATTCCCCGTTTGGATGAAAAATGAAATTAAAATGATCAGAAAGCCCATAAAGAATCCTGCGAAAATTTCTCCGAATGGTGTAGATGAGATAGGAAAAGGGCCGCCGGTATATAAATAGCCAATTGCCATGCATATTAAGCCAATAACGGCAAGCCACCAGGAAGATTCCATACATATATATACCCCAAGAAGGGTGGCGATTCCGTAGAGAGCTAGCGCCAGCCTCAGTACGGTTTTTGGGGCCATGCCTTCCCTGACAATAGCTCCGCCAATGCCGATCGATTCTTCATTATCCAGCCCGCGCTTAAAGTCATAATACTCGTTAAACATATTGGTGGCGGCTTGGATCAATAAGCTTGCTAGCAGCATTGCAATAAACAATAGGCCGTTAATGTGATTGTTTTGAATGGCAAGAGCAGTGCCGATCAAGACCGGAACAAAACCGGCAGTTAATGTATGTGGACGAGTGAGCTGCCACAGGACCTTCCAGTTAGATTTAGTATCCTGGAGGAGTGGAGCCGATTCAGTGTGATGTCGCGTTTGCATTTATTCTCTCCCCTGAAAATGTAATAATATATCGGTATGATAAACAAAAAACTAAATGTGAACGAAACGTTACAGAATAAGTGTAGAAAAACAAAAGGTTGGTGTCAATGCTTTTTAGGATAAACGTCCTCAGGTTTGAAAAGTTGGTTCATGAGATTATTATTGTGAGTTTATTTTTTTATATAATAAGGAAAAAAGTTGGCTAAACTTATGTTTAGAACGTGGAATGTTTGACATGGAGATAAATCGGGGTGTATCTTTAAATGAGTTTGTAACGCTTTTTAACGGAAAGGATAGGGGGATTTTGTCTTGGCAATCTCACACGAAAGTGAGCTGATAGACGGGCTTACAGAGGCACTCGCAGAAGCGAAACGAAAACAGCATAAAGTCCTCTTCAGCGAAGTTGTAGAAGTTGATAATATCAACCCCCTTTCATTTTATCGTGCAGGAAGAGAAGATTATCTGGGTGAACGCTTTTTTTGGCAAGATCCTGCGAAAGAAATGATCATCGCGGGATTGGGAAAAGCTGAGAAAGTTCAGGCCGCCGCACACCGTTTACGGTTTAATGATGTCGAACACAGCTGGGAAGCCCTTACCGGCAGCGCGATTAAAACAGGGATCCTGCAGAAGAATGGTACGGGGCCTTTGCTGTTCGGCGGATTTTCTTTTGATCACAAAAAAAACGGTTCCAGTTTATGGGATCAATTTGGAGATAATTTATTCTATATTCCTACATTCATGCTGTCTATCGTGAATGGACAAGGCTATTTAACGACTAATTTGATCTGTTCACCTGAAGACCATATACAGCTCTTTATGAAAATGATAAATGAACGGGATACACTATTAAACGGGGCAGTGATTTCCGAACCGGGAAAACGGGAAATCATGGAACAAAGGGAGATCGCACCCGAACATTGGAAAGATACCGTTGCAACGGCAATAGAAGAAATAAAGAAAACGGATTTGCAAAAATTGGTTCTTGCCAGGGAAATGCGGCTAGTATTCAAGGATCCGGTATACTCGGAACAGGTTCTTGAGAACCTGTCCCGAGAACAGAAGGAAAGTTTTATATTCAGCCTAGAAGTCGGAAGCGACTGCTTCGTCGGGGCATCCCCTGAACGATTGATCAAAAAGACTGGCAGTGAGATGTTTTCGACATGCCTTGCAGGGTCGATCGCTAGGGGAAAAGATAAGCAGGAAGATGATATGCTTGGAAATACGTTATTGCATGATCAGAAAAACCTGATTGAACACCAATATGTCGTTTCCATGATTGAACAAGCAATAAAGTCTGTATGTCATTCAGTGGATATCCCTAGACAACCAATGTTGATGAAAAACAGGCACATCCAGCATTTATACACTCCCGTAAAGGGCAAATGCGATGAATCTGTTTCTATTTTCCACGTAATGGAAAAGCTTCACCCAACACCCGCGCTGGGCGGGCTGCCCCAAGAAAAAGCGGTAAGAAGGATTCGTGAAATGGAGCAGCTTGAACGCGGATTTTATGCAGGGCCGATCGGATGGGCTGATTCTTACGGAAATGGTGAATTTGCTGTCGCTATCCGGTCTGCGTTACTGCAGGGTAAGGAAGCTTCCCTTTTTGCCGGCTGTGGGATTGTGGAAGATTCCACGCCTGAAAGCGAATATATTGAAACCTCGATCAAGTTTAAACCGATGCTAAGTGCCCTGGGAGGAATGCTGCATGAATGACAGAGAAGCGTTAACCGCATATACGGCCTCATTTATTGATGAACTCGCCGTGAATCAGGTAAAACATGTCGTAGTCAGTCCAGGGTCAAGGTCTACCCCTCTGGCATTGATGTTTGCTGAGCATCCTGATATTACCCTGCACTTAAATATCGATGAACGGTCAGCTGCTTTTTTTGCACTTGGGTTAGCTAAGGCGCTCCGCGAACCGGTAGCGATGGTCTGTACGTCGGGAACGGCGACGGCGAATTATTATCCGGCTATCATCGAGGCCTATTATTCCAGGGTGCCTCTAGTGGTCATGACAGCAGACCGGCCTCATGAGCTCAGGGATGTTGGAGCTCCGCAAGCTATCGACCAGATTCATTTATATGGCAAGCATGTGAAATGGTTTGTGGAAATGGCCCTCCCTGAACAATCCGATGAAATGGTCAGCTATGCAAGAACAATTGGAGCAAGGGCAGTAGCAACAGCTACCAAGCAGCCGGCTGGACCTGTGCACTTGAATTTTCCACTGCGCGAGCCTCTCGTTCCTTCGATAGGGAATGCGAAAAACTTTAGGATAAACCAGGAAGCGCGCACACCCAATGTTACCGTCCGTGGCGGTGAGCTGCAGTTGCCTTCAGGACAGGCAGATGCTGTTACAAAGTTGCTTGAGGATTCAAAGCAGGGGATTATCGTATGCGGTGAGCTTGAGAGTGATGAAATAAGGGCCGCCATTATTTGTTTATCCAAAAAGCTTTCTTTTCCCATATTGGCTGATCCTTTATCACAATTAAGAAGCGGAACCCAAACCGTTGAAAACATTATTGACTGTTATGATACATTTTTGCGCGACGAACATGCTGCTAATCTTTTAGCGCCAGATTTGGTACTTCGATTCGGCCCTATGCCTGTTTCGAAATCACTGTTGTTATTTTTAAAAAAGCATCGTGGCACAAAGCATCTTGTAGTCGATAGCGGCGGCGGCTGGCGGGAACCAGCAGGCTTAGCAACCGACATGATATACAGCAATGAAGTCGCATTTAGCAGGGGGATTTGTGACACCATCCAGGCCAAGGAAAAGTCCTCATGGCTCCAAAGATGGAAGAAAGTGAATGCCACAACGAGGAACGCCCTCGAATCCATCCGTGATGAAGATGAATTAAGTGAGGGGAAACTGTTTTTGCTTTTGCAGGATTTAATGCCGGATTCATCGCAATTGTTCGTAGGAAACAGCATGCCCATCCGGGATTTGGATACATTCTTTTTTACCGGCGACAAGAAAATCAGGACATTTGCGAATCGCGGCGCCAACGGCATTGATGGGGTTGTATCAACGGCTCTCGGTGTCGGTGCGGTTTTGGACAACACGGTTTTAGTGATTGGAGACCTGAGCTTCTTCCATGATATGAACGGACTGATGGCAGCTAAGCTGCAAAAGACCAATCTTACCATCTTGCTAATCAATAATGATGGCGGCGGTATTTTCTCTTTCTTGCCCCAGGCATCAGAAAAAGAATATTTCGAGACATTATTCGGGACTCCCCATGGTCTGGATTTTTCACATGCCGTTGCGTTATATGATGGGAATTACACAAAGGCCGAGTCTTGGGATGAGTTTGCGGCTGCCTTTACTAAGTCGTTTGCTATTCCGGGCCTTAAGGTTATTGAGGTGCAGACTGCCAGAGACTCTAATGTCTTAAAACATAGAGAATTGTGGAGATTTGTTTCCCAGGAAATAAAACAATCGTTATTTGAGGAAAAATAATGAAGATAATCAGTAACAGTGTCGAATACCATGTGGAATTGAAGGGTGAAGGCAAGCCTTTGCTATTGCTTCATGGTTTTACAGGCAGCCTGGAAACCTGGAGCTCTCTCGTACAAAAGTATGAATCACGTTACCAGTTTATAATGGTTGATTTGATTGGGCATGGAAAAACAGACTCACCGCATGACTATACACGGTATACGACGGAAAAAGCTGCGGAAGATTTGAAAAATATCCTTGAGACTCTAGGCATAAAAAAAGCTTGCCTGCTTGGGTATTCCCTGGGAGGCAGGCTTGCTTTAAGCTTTGCTTGCATATACCCGGAGTATGTTGACAGGCTTGTCCTCGAAAGTGCTTCGCCCGGGCTTCTGACAGAAAAGGAAAGAAAAATCCGGAGAGAAAGTGACAGACAGCTGGCTGAACGGATTACAAGAAATGGAGTGGCTGATTTTATCGAATATTGGCAAGGCATTCCCCTTTTTAAAACACAGCAAAGCCTGCCAGAGGATAAGAGACAGGAAATGCGGAGGCAACGCCTGTCAAACTCTGAAACCGGCCTTGCGGGCAGCCTGCTTGGCATGGGGACAGGTTCGCAGCCTTCGTGGTGGGATCATTTGCAGAACCTTCAATTCCCTGTCATGCTTGTCACAGGGGAATTTGATGAGAAGTTTTGCACTATCGCGCGCCAAATGCAAAAACTTATAAACAATTGCGAATGGAAAATAATAAAGGGTGCCGGCCATGCGATTCATGTGGAAGTTGATGAAAAGTTTGGTAAAATAGTAAGTGAGTTTTTAACGAACGATTAAAGGAGGAGAAATGAATGGCAATTGAATGGGCAACAGTCCGGGAGTACGAAGATATTCTTTATCAAAATTATAATGGGATTGCACGCATTTCCATCAATCGTCCAGAAGTACATAATGCATTCCGTCCAAAGACGGTAATGGAATTAATCGATGCCTTCTCAAGGGCTAGGGATGATTCAAGTGTAGGCGTTATCATTCTTACAGGAGAAGGCGGAAAAGCATTTTGCTCCGGAGGGGACCAAAAAGTTCGTGGACATGGCGGTTACGTAGGGGAAGATGAAATCCCTCGTTTGAATGTTTTGGATTTGCAGAGATTGATCCGTGTCATTCCTAAACCGGTTGTAGCTATGGTAGCCGGATATGCTATTGGCGGGGGCCATGTACTCCATGTCGTCTGCGATTTAACGATCGCGGCGGACAACGCTGTATTTGGCCAAACAGGACCTAAGGTGGGGAGCTTTGATGCAGGCTATGGCTCCGGTTACCTTGCCCGTATCGTCGGCCACAAGAAAGCCCGTGAAATCTGGTACCTGTGCCGCCAATACAGTGCACAGGAAGCGCTGGATATGGGATTGGTCAATACAGTGGTTCCTTTAGATCAATTGGAAGAAGAAACGGTGAAATGGTGCGAAGAAATGCTTGAAAAGAGCCCTACAGCTCTTCGTTTCCTGAAAGCAGCCATGAATGCTGATACTGACGGGCTTGCCGGCCTACAGCAGATGGCAGGGGATGCAACCCTTCTTTATTACACAACCGACGAAGCCAAAGAAGGCCGTGACGCGTTCAAAGAGAAGCGTAAGCCGGATTTCGGAAAATTCCCTCGCTTCCCGTGATCTTAGCACGTACGACAATAATGAACCAAAAACAGCTTGACGGTTTCCCGTCGAGCTGTTTTTATACAAAGGCAGCTAGGGAACGAATTCTCTTAAAAGGAGAAAGATGAAAGATGATAACTGAAGAAAGACTGCCGAATTGGCTGAAAAAAAGGGCCGAACTCACTCCTGAGAGGGTAGCCGTCGAATTTGAAGACAGACTATATACATTTCGTGAACTGGATGAATTGGCGGAGGAAAACGCAAGGAAGCTCGCCTCCGTAGGTCTCCGGCCAGGGGATGCATGTGCTGTGTTATTAAGAAACCATATTGACAGCGTGATTATGATCCATGCGCTTTTCAATGCGGGGATTACCATCGTGATGTTGAACGGCAGGCTGACAGCAAGGGAATTGGGCTGGCAAATCACAGACAGCGAGTCTAAGTGGCTGATATCAGAGGAGTTTTTCTCCAGTAAGCTCGAAGGGATCGCAACTGATATTCCGCAAACGGAAATCTTAAGAAAAGAAAAAATCCGGTCGCTTCCTGTTACGGCAGAGTCATATTCTCAGGCAGAATTTCTGCTTTCGGATGCAGCTACGATCATGTATACATCAGGAACCAGCGGGAAACCCAAGGGCGTGATCCAAACGTTCGGCAATCATTGGTGGAGTGCGATGGGGTCTGTACTCAATCTAGGCCTCTCAGAGGAAGATTGCTGGTTTTGTGCTGTTCCCATTTTTCATATAAGCGGCCTATCGATCCTAATGAGAAGTGTAATATATGGAATCAGAGTGGTCCTTGCAGAGAAATTTGATGAGAAAGTAGCCAACGAAATGATCATGGATAGAGGGGTTACTGTCATTTCGGTTGTGTCCGCGATGTTAAACCGAATGTTGCTTTCATTGGGAGAACAGCGCTATCCGGAACATTTCCGCTGTATGCTCCTTGGCGGAGGCCCTGCACCCAAACATCTTCTTCAAGAGTGTACAAGAAAGCAAATCCCAGTCTATCAAACATATGGGATGACCGAAACATCCTCTCAAATCGTAACCCTTGCTCCTGAGTACAGCATAAAAAAAATTGGTTCTGCAGGAAAACCATTGTTCCCTTCCCAATTGAAAATTGAGGTTGATGGCCGTGCTGCCTTAAAAGGTGAACCAGGGGAGATTGTAGTGTCCGGCCCTAATGTAACGAAGGGATATTTAAACAGGGAAGAAGAAACGAAACGGGCAATAAAAAATGGGTGGCTGTACACCGGGGATATTGGTTATTTGGACAGTGAAGGATTTTTATATGTAATGGACCGCAGATCTGACTTGATCATTTCCGGTGGGGAGAATGTCTATCCTGCTGAAATCGAGTCGGTGTTAAGCTTACATCCAGCAGTTTTCGAAGCAGGCGTCACGTCCAAGAGTGACCGGATGTGGGGGCAGGTGCCGGTTGCTTTTGTTGTGCCGTTCCCAAACAGCCAGCCAGCCAAAGCGGAGTTAATTGATTTTTGTAAGGAACAATTGGCTTCCTATAAGGTGCCTGGGGAGATTATTTTCTGCGATTCTTTGCCGCGTAATTCATCTAATAAACTGTTGCGGCGTGAGTTGAAACAGTGGCTGGAGGAACGCGGATAACGTTTGGTATTTTCTAAAAGTAAACGGTCATCAGACGGACGCTCATCAAATAAGGTTACGGCACCACATTTTTTATAAAAATGGGCGAGTGCCGCTTTTTTTTGCCAGATGGAAATAGGTATAATAATACTAATCACAATCATAAAAACACACGGGAGGCAGGGAGCTGACGTTTCTATGAAAAAGCCTTATCTAATTGCAGAGATTCTGTTAAAAAGAGGAATGCCTTTGGCTGTTGTGAAGGAGATTACTGATTTGGCCGAGCATGAAATTCAGCGCTTGAAGAGGAAGTGTACAGAACCGAACACTGCTCTATAGAATGAAAAAAGAGGACCGGAAATCCGAAGAAACGCCTGCATCCGGTCCTTTCTTTACGCAGCGGACTTTTACCGCTGCCTTTTTAGGATATATTTATTGATCGGCCTGCCGATTCCGCCATATTGAATATCTAAATCAAGGAATCCTGCCCCTTTCAGATAATCGAGGTACCGTCTTGCTGTTACACGCGCGATGCCAATTCCATCGGCCACCTCTTCTGCCGATAACGGGGTCAGTTGGTTATTCAAAAGTTCTTTAATTTGGCTAAGCGTGGCTGCATTTAATCCTTTCGGAAGGGTTTCCTTATCTTCTGCTTTCCCGCTACCGTGATCTCGATCCTTTTGAAACATAATCTTATCAAGTTCGGACTGTGACAAAAAAGCATCTTCGCTATGCTGTGAGCCATATTCATAATATTTTTCCAGCGTTTGTTTAAGCCTTTCGAATTTAAATGGTTTTATTAAATAATCAAATGCGCCATTCTGGATCATTTTTCGAATGGTTTTCTGGTCGTTGGCTGCCGAAATCACGATTACATCGACATCTGTTTGTTGCTTTCTGATTTGATGGATGGTTTCTATACCGTCAAGGATAGGCATGAAAATGTCCATGATCACAAGATCAGGGGATAGATCGCGGATTTTTTGCAAACCATCCTGGCCGTTGGATGCAACATCGATTACTTTGAAGCCATCAACCTTCTCGATAAATAGACGGTTCACTTCCTGTACCATTGGATCATCTTCAATAAGAAGAACCCTGATTGTTATTTTTGCCATAGCGATCCTCCTTAAGCTTATTCATAGGGAACCTTAAGTAAAAAGCAGTACCCTCGTCCGGTCCTGAAGTAACTTGGATTTCCCCTCGGCCCTTTTCGACGATTTGGGAGATAAGGTACAGGCCGATGCCTGATCCGTCCGCCCCTTTTGTAGTGAATCCGTAATCAAAGATGTTCGGTTTAATGTTCCTGGGAATTCCGCTTCCGTTATCCTCTACAGCTATCTCACAGAAGTGATCATCCTGGTTTATATATAGATAGACTTGTTTTTTTTCTTGATTTTGGTCTTTCAATGCAGCAAAAGAGTTTTCGATCAAGTTGCCTAGAATAAGGACAAAATCGTGATGGTCGAGATCCTCGGGAAAACGGTCCAGGCTGGTATGCTTGTCGATCAGCAATTCGATATCCAGTTCTTTTCCCCTTGATACTTTACTAATGAGCAGGCCCGCAAGGCTATCGTGATGAATATGCTTGCTCAGGAACCTGGTCAGCTCTTCCTGCTCCTCTGTTATTTGGAATACATAGGCAAGAGCTTCATCAAGTTTTCCGAGTTGTATTAAACCGGAGATTGTATGCAGTTTATTCATATGTTCATGGTTTTGCACCCTCAAGGCCTCTACAAAGGTTTTAACACCGGTAAGCTCTTCCGCAAGCTTAGTGGCATCTGTACGGTCCTGGAAGATTGATACGGCACCGATCGTGCCATCTTCCAGTTTGATGGGCACCCTGTTGGACACAATATTGCGGTGCTGTACCGATATCTCTTGATTATAAATCGGCTCTGACCTTTTCAATACTTCAGGAAGCCTTGTGTCATGGATGACTTCTCTTATCTGCTTCCCAATCACATCTCTGCTGATGCCGAATAGCTGCTTAGCCTTTTTATTAAAAATGGTGATCCTTTCTCGATTATCGATAGCAATAACGCCCTCATGCATGGCGTTGAAGGCGGCAGTCCTCTCAACCAGCATTCTTGAAATCTGGTGGGGCTCCAGATGAAAGGTTTCCCGCTTGATATGCCTGGCTAGAATCCAGGATCCGCATGCTCCAAATAGCAGGGTCAGGAATAAAAGAACGAATATATCTTTTTTTAAGTCTCCTACCATTTCCGTGAAAGTGGGAAGGATGTTGCCTACAAGAACAACCCCTACCTGCTCGTTTTCTTTATCCAAAATCGGTACGAAAGCCCGTACGGAAGTGCCTGATTCCCCTGTGGCCTCTGATAAGTATTCATGCTCTGCAAAAGCGGCACTTTCATCTTCGCCTTGTGAAACCCTACCCAATTTCTCAAAAACCGGATGGGAGTAGCGGAGTCTTTCTTGATTCATGACAACGATATAATCGGCACCATGGATTATCCGCAGGTTTTCGATGATTGGCTGCAATGAATGCCACCCTCCAGGTTCCTGTACATACATTTGCACCTCAGGCAGTTCGGCGATTGTATGGGCCGTGATCATCGACCGCTTGCCAAATTCGTCTTTCTTTAAGGACACAGCATTGCCGAGCAGAAAAATGCCGCCTATCAGAATGGAAAAGGCAACGATCCCGAATGAAAGCAACGTGATTTTCCATTGAATCGGCATGTGGCCGGATTTTCCCATGATGATCTCCTCCAATATTTCTACAATAATTTTATCATGAAAAAAACGCTATGCTACAATAGATTTATAGATACCATTAAGAAGGAGAGGGAATAATGCGTTCCTTTTGGGCCCCTTTACTATTAATTGTAGTCGGGTTGGGAATTGCCTCAGTGATAGCATTCCAATCGTTCTCACCAGGAAAAAAACTGTCGATAGATGACGAACAACAGGGGTTAAACGATCAGGTCATTATCAAATTCAGCCATGTGGTGGCTGAAAACACTCCCAAAGGATTGGCGGCCAAACGGTTTGCCGGACTTGTGGAGAAATATACGGAACATAAAGTACGGGTAGAGGTGTATCCAAACCAATCCCTGTATAGCGATGGGGAAGAGATTGAGGCATTGCAAAGGAATGAGGTGCAAATGATCGCCCCCGCTGCATCTAAAATAACGGAATTGTCGCCAAAATGGCTGCTTCTGGATCTCCCCTATATTTTCCCGAACCATGAAGCATTAAAATATGCCCTGACAGGAGAAATTGGGACAGAGCTTTTGAGTTCATTGGAGGAAGAAGACATTAAGGGTTTGTCTTTCTGGTCGAATCATTTTAAGCAAATAACCAGCAATTCACCGATCAGGCATCCATCTGATTTTAAGGGGAAGAATTTTCGGATTATGAAGAGCAGGGTGTTGGAGGAACAGTTCAGCCATTTCGGGGCTACTACCTCTGCGACTGCCTTTAACGATACATTTAAAAATCTCGAAAAAAATGAAATGGACAGCCAGGAAAATACAATTACCAATATTAATTCGAAAAAGCTATACCAGGTCCAAAAATATATGACCATCAGCGATCATGGATATTTGGGATATGCTGTGTTAGTGAATAAACGATTCTGGGACAGCCTGCCCGGGGACATTAAAGAAGATATTGAAAAAGCAATGGCGGAGACAACGGATTGGCTTTGGGAGAAATCCCAGGAAATGAATACTCAGCAAATGGAGGAAATAAAATCAAATTCGAGGATACAGATATATACATTGACTAATGCTGAAAAACGTGCATGGATGAGGGAAATGACGGTGATATATGGACAGTTCGAGCCTTCGATAGGAAAAGAGCTAATGGAAAAAGCACAGGTGATCAGGCAAAAATATACACCTTAAAAAGCTATGGCATATAAATAAAGTTAAATTTAGCTGCTGTTTTACATTTAGTTGATAAATCTGCACAGGAAATTTTTTGCACATGGACAAAAAAAATCGAAATGCACGTAAGCGGTGCATTTCGTTTTTTCGTTTGATTTTTAATGCAAAGCTGTTTTCAAGGTTTCAGCGTTTTTGTTCATGAGGCTGAAGTAGTCTTCCCCATTCTTCAAATCCTTTTCGGTAAGCACCGAGAGGTTATGCAGTGTTAACGACCTTGCACCGATTTCCTTTTGAATAATAGCTGTCAGTTTAGAGCTTATGTTTTGTTCAAAGATAACGGAATGGATATCATGTTCCCTGGCCGTTTTGATAATCTCCTGCAGTTGTTTTTGCGAAGGGTCGCTTGAAGCGGAAAGGCCCGTGACGCTAATCTGCTCAATGCCGTAACGGTCTTCCCAGTATCCATAGGCCCCATGGGACACAATGATTTTGTCCGTTCTTGAATTGGCTGTTGCGTTCTTGAACGTTTCGTCCAATTTCTGCAATTGTTGTTGTACTTTACTGAAATTGTCTTCAAAATATGTTCTTTGTTTTGGCATCTCGCTAACCAGTGCATCCTTTATCAATTCTGCCATTTCTTGCGCATACACAGGATCAAGCCAGATATGGGGATCTACATCGCCGTGGTCATGGCCATCGCCTTCCTCTTCATGCTCACCATCATGCTGGTCGCCTGCATGCTCACCATCATGCTCGCTTGCATGCTCTTCAGAATGCTCAGTGCCATGCTCTTCTGTATGTTCATCGCCGGGCTCCTCTGAATGGCCATCTCCGTTCTCGAGCTGAATTTTTTCACCAATGGCCGTTACTTTGACATCTTCCTGTTCCAGTATAGGTTTGGCTTTTGTAACGAATCCTTCGAGATTATGGCCGATATAGAAAAACAGGTCTGAATCTGCCATCTTAATAATATCTTTTTGTGTCGGTTCAAATGAGTGTTCATCAGTTCCTGGTGGATATACTGTTTCTGTTTCAACGTATTTTCCACCGATTTTCTCGGTAAAATCCTGAAGCGGATAAACAGTAGTGTAAACCTTTATCACTTCTTTGTTTTCCTTGTTTTGGGTTTCCCCGGATCCGCATCCGGACAGGACAAGGACAATACTTAGAAATAAAAAAATTGCAATCTTTCTACCCATCAATAATCGCACACCTTTCATAATCGTACTGATTCCGATTTGAATTTTATAATTGAGCTATCCATGAATTCAAAACAGGATGTATATGGCATCACCTTGCCATATTGGTTTTAACGTGAGCTATACAATAAAAACGTAATGATTCCGATTTGACTTTTGTATCATACATGAAGGTGTACCAAAAAAGCAAGTATAAATTTCAGGGAGATTATTTTTCCCCATTATGTTGCCGCTCGGGCACCGGATCTATTCCACCAGGATGGAATGGATGGCACTTCAAAATCCGTTTGATTGTCAGCCAAGTGCCTGTAATCGGACCGAACCGTTTGATTGCTTCTAACCCATAATGGGAACAGGTAGGATAAAAACGGCAGGTTGGTGGCTTGAGAGGCGATATGGCGACCTGGTAAAACCGTATGGTCCCGATAAGCAGTCTTTTGATCATAAGGTATCTTCCTTTTCTTATACATGCAAATAGAATAGTGTATTTACTATAGCATATTTAGCTGCAACAAAGCACCGCAATGGCACAGAATTAGCTCCGAAGGCGAAGACAGGCGATCATTTTTGCTTGTAAATGGGTGAAATAAAACGAATTAAGAGGTAAAATAGAAATCATAATGTTTAAGGAGTGATATTTCATGCCTTCAGTAGAAAGTTTTGAATTGGACCATAATGCTGTTAAAGCTCCCTTTGTCAGGCATTGCGGCGTACACAAAGTAGGGACGGATGGTGTTGTAAATAAATTTGATATACGATTCTTCCAGCCTAATAAACAGGCAATGAAGCCGGATGCGATTCATACGCTCGAGCATTTGCTGGCTTTTAACATTCGAGAAGCTGCAGAAAAATATGACCATTTTGATATTATCGATATTTCGCCAATGGGCTGCCAAACCGGATTTTACCTGGTTGTAAGCGGTGAACCTACCGTGTCTGAAATCATCGATGTCCTTGAGGATACTATGAAGGATGCTGTGGAAACGACTGACATTCCAGCTGCAAATGAAACACAATGCGGCCAGGCGAAGCTCCATGATCTTGAGGGCGCGAAGAAATTGATGCGCTACTGGCTTGGCCAAACTAAAGAGGACCTTCACCAGGTGTTCGCTTAATATATGGGATGAAAAGTTCCTGCCCTCATCGAGGCAGGAACTTTTTATTTCTGTTTTTCCTGGCTGTTCTCCTGATCAGGCAGAGGATCGATTGGATCTATGGTATGCTTATATCCATATCCTTTATTTATCGTTAACACAGATAAAAGCAATATGATTAGTACGATTGCAATTCCTATGATCAATACGATTTTCATGGCTAACTTCCTTTTCGTTCACGTTTTCTTCATATTTTACCATTTTATATTTCAAAGAACGATAAAATGTTTTAACAACACAGAAATGGGAAATATAAAATGTGAACAGGAGGATGATAGTATGCCAGATAATTTAACAAATGTGATCAATAAGGAAATCGCCAATTTTAGCTTGCTTTACACGAAGCTACATAATTACCATTGGTTCGTAAACGGTCCTCATTTCTTCGAGCTTCACACGAAGCTGGAAGAACTTTATAATGAGGCAGCGGCAAATATAGATGAAATGGCTGAAAGGCTGTTGGCCATCGGAGAAAAGCCGGCTGCAACCATTAAGGAATACATGGATTTGACAACGCTTGAAGAAGCAACCGGACAGGAATCAACAGATGATATGGTTCAAAGTGTCATTTCAGACTTTGAAAAAATTTCAAAAGAGCTTGATGAAGGCATTGAACTTTCCAACCAGGCAGATGATGATGTAACAGCCGATTTGATTACCGGAATGAAAAGAAGCCTGGACAAGCATGCTTGGATGCTCCGTGCTTATCTGGGAAAATAATAAGAAAAGTCGACAAAACGCCTTGCAAATTGATGCAAGGCATTTTTATATATTGGGATTGGTTATTCTTCCTCCACAAAAAGCCCCGAAGAAATTTTCTTCGAGGCTTCATATGTATTTGGTTTTTTCTTTAATGAATATTGCGGTAATGGGCTGGTCTTGTATCTTCCAGGCCTTCTTTCGCGAACTTTCCCTTTAACGATTCGATGATGTAGATGCCAAGCAGGTTATTAAGTTCCTGGTCCTCCATTTCATGCAGCAAATCCAGGATCTCTTTTCTGTCCAGCTGCTCCAACACAGCAAACGCAAGCATATCGATATCCTCTTCATCACCGGTCAGTTTATTTCTGTACAAATTGTAAAGATCATCAATTAACTTCAATTTTATCACCCCACATTGCCTCATCATTTGCGATATATATTTCCAAGTTTCGTTCATTAATTTTTCTAAATGTCGTTTTATTCATTATATATATGTTTTACCCTTTATGGAATTCTTTAATCTATTTTTTGAATTTCGGCATGCATCATTACAGAGAGTAACACGTGATAAACAGAAACTGTTACGTCTGGAATGAAGGGAAGCAAACAGGAAAAACTACCTTTACCAACAGCGGAAAAAAGGGGCGATTATTATGTCTAAAGTGAAGGACACCTATTACATTTATTTAGCAAACGGACAAATATCCCGGGATGGAGAAAGTTCGCCGTGGAATTTTAAAATTCAGGCCACAGATGAAGAAATTACCACGCTAAGGGAATATTTCAACCAAAATTCAGAAACTGAGATTGAAAACTTCTACCGGGCCCATGTTCCTTACATCCAGTACCACTATGACAGGGAAAACGATGCATATGATATGACAATCCAAAAGATTTACGGGCTGATCTACGAGTTGGGTGACGAAGAAGCGAAAAACCACATTGAAAGTATGGGAATCCTGCAGGAAAAACCCACCACGGATGGCCTCTCGCAATGAGAGGCCATCCGTATAGTTGCATCGCCAACCAAAACAGACTTTATGCAAAAAAAACTTGTAACTTAAATGATTTTCCTCAATGAATTTGAGGTTTCAGAATTAGAAATGTATTTTTGAAACAAAATTTGATTTTGCGCAATAAGAATGGATTTTCAAAATTAAAATTTTCCGGGAGAAAATAGATGCGTTTCAACAAACAAAAATCTTTCGCTACCAGATTGGAATTTTCCCGCTCAGATCAATCGATTTGTTTTGTGGTTATAAGCCAGCTTTATAGTGTAAGATTGTGTAAAGCAAGGGTTTTTCTTGGAATGGAGTTGTTACTTTGAGAAAATTTACGGATGCCCATGGCAATAAGGTTGAATATTCCCCGGAATGGAATGCATTCGGAGAAGCGGACCATGTGTTGGCACTGTGCCGCTATAATAGCAGCTGGGTGTTGACGAATCACGCCGGGCGGGGACTCGAATTTCCCGGAGGAAAACGGGAAAAGGGAGAGACAGTAGAGGAGGCCGCCAAACGGGAGATTTATGAGGAGACAGGGGGAATCACAGGGGAATTATTATTTCTGGGGCAATACAAGGTTCATTCCCCTGGAGGCGCTTTTATTAAATCCATCTATTTCGCCGGGCTGGAGGAAATGGTGGAAAAGGAAAATTACATTGAAACGAATGGACCTGTGCTAATGGAAAATCTGCCTGATAACATGAAGGAGGAAGAGAGATTCAGTTTCATCATGAAAGATGAAATCGTACCACTCAGCCTGGATGTACTCCGAAGAACTAAAAAAGGAACAAAGGGAAAAATGGATAGTCCCTGCCGTTCCTGTTAGTTATTTTTTATTAATTTCCTTTCCAGCAGTTCCACGAGCTGGTACATAATGGTGGCAAACACGGCAATGATGAGCAGCGACAGCAGGACCAGGTTGAAGTTGAATACCTGAAAACCGTAAATGATCATATAGCCCAACCCTTTTTCAGAAACAAGGAACTCACCTACAATGACACCTACCCAGGAAAGTCCGACATTCACCTTAAGGGTGGAGATGATTGTAGGAAACGAAGCCGGCAGGATGGCTTCCTTGAACATTTGCAATCGGCTGGCTCCAAATGTCTGAAGCACTTTTAAGTAATTGGGATCCACTTCCCTGAATGAAGTATAGACTACAATTGTAGTTATGATGATGGAAATGATCGCACCCATTGCAACAATCGATGTCATATTTGGCCCGAGAGCTACAATCAGAATTGGCCCAAGGGCCACCTTAGGCATCGCATTCAAAATGACGAGATATGGATCCAATATTTTGGATAGCAGCGATGACCACCAAAGAATGGCGGCAAGCCCGGTCCCAAGCAACGTCCCGATGAGAAAGCCGAGCAGGGTTTCAAATACCGTGATACTTAGATGTGATAGCAGTGTGCCGTCCATCACCTTCTCAAGAAAAAGCGACCATACCTTGTAAGGAGAGCTGAAAATAAGAGGATCGATCCATTCCATTCTCGAGAAAGCCTCCCATAAGGTAAAAAAGGTGATAAAGATGAGCAGTTGGAAAAAATGGACCCACCTCTTTTCCTTTCGTAAGGACGCTTTGTATTGATCATGGAGGCTGTTAATTTCCCGGGTG
Organism: Peribacillus glennii; assembly: GCF_003429105.1. Taxonomy (GTDB): domain Bacteria; phylum Bacillota; class Bacilli; order Bacillales; family DSM-1321; genus Peribacillus; species Peribacillus glennii. The sequence continues at coordinate 89,428 of NZ_QVTD01000002.1, read as the reverse complement.
GATTTCAAGACTCTCCAGCTCCTTCCATATGGTTTGAAATAATTCCGGATACAACGGGTGGTTTCTCGCTTCAAAAGGAGAAAGGGACCGAAGCTCGGCTGGTATGGTAAAAGTTTTATGGATTCTGCCCGGCTTTGCGGTAAATAGATAGACTCGGTCGCTCATGGCAATGGACTCGCCGATGTCGTGGGTTACTAGGACCGCGGTTTTCCCGAATGCTTTTAAAGTGTCGGACACAAGGTCTTCAAGCTTCAGCTTAGTCTGATAATCGAGCGCCGAAAATGGTTCATCCAACAACAAAATTTTCGGATCTACAGCAAGAGTTCGTGCAAGGGCTGCACGCTGCCTCATGCCCCCCGACAGCTGTCTTGGAAACTGTTTTTCTACGCCGGATAAGCCAACATCCCCCAGAAGCTTCAACGCCTGGGTCCTCGATACGGCATCATCCTTTTGTAAGAGCTTTAACCCAAGCATGATATTTTCCTCTATTGTCTTCCATGGAAAAAGATAATCCTGCTGGAGCATGTAGCCAATTGAGAACCCTGTATCACCGTGAATCGGTTTGTTTTCCAACAGGATGTTCCCTGAGGTTGGATAAAAAAGGCCGGCGATGATCGACAGCAGGGTTGTTTTACCGCATCCGCTGGGCCCGAGGAAGGAAATGAATTCCCCTTCCTCGATATCCAGACTGATATTCTCCAGGGCAGTAGTTGAGGTTTTTTCTGTAAAAAAGGTATGGTGAATATTGTTAATTGTTAAAAATCCCATTATAAAGCCTCCCTTATTTAGAGACCTTTTTGGCAAATTCCGTGTTAACGAGTTTCTTGTAATCGGTTCGCTTAGGAAGCTCTCCTGCTTCGTCCATGATATCCTGCAGGTTATTCCACTCTTCTTCTTCCAAGATCGGGTCCGTTGCAATTGAACCCTGGCTTTTATATCTTTCCACTACGGTCTCGATTGTTTCCAGGTCTGAATCCTCGAAAAATGGCTGAATCACTTTAGCCGTCTCTTCGGCACTTTGTTTTTGGACCCAATCCTGTGCCTTTTTCAAAGCCCTCGTAAATTTTTCTATTGTTTCTTTATTCTTTTTCATATAGCTTTGCTTTGCCATAAAGGAGGTATATGGTACATGGCCGGACTCGGTTCCAAAAGATGCCACGATATGTCCTTTGCCTTCCTTCTCAAACACGCTGGCTGTCGGTTCAAAAAGCTGGACATAATCCCCGGTACCGGACGCAAAAGCAGTAGCTATATTGGCATAGTCGACATTCTGGATTAGCTTGAGGTCCTTGTGCGGATCGATTCCGTGCTTTTTCAGCACAAATTCGCCAACCATTTGCGGCATGCCGCCTTTCCGTTGTCCCAGGAAGGTTGAGCCCTTTAGCATATTCCAGTCAAACTTTTCGATTTTTTTTCTTGAAACAAGGAAGGTTCCATCCGTTTGTGTCAACTGGGCAAAATTGATGACCGGGTCCTTAGATCCTTGAGCAGCGACATATATAGAAGTCTCAGAACCTACTAGAGCAATATCCGCACCGTTTGAAATCAATGCTGTCATCGTTTTGTCCCCGCCGGGAGTTGTCTTTAAACTTACATCCAGTCCCTCTTCTTTAAAAAATCCTTTTTCAATCGCTACGTATTGTGGGGCATAGAATATAGAACGTGTTACCTCAGCAATCCTGACCTTTTGTATCTGATCTTTTCCGCATGCCGCAAGGGAAATTACCATCAGCATGGAAATAAATAGAACGATGCCGGCCCTTACCCGCTTTTTCATGGAAATCCTCCTTTTTATCGTTTTGGTGTATGTGTGGCGGTTTAACATATGGTATTCCGGAAATAAAAATGTGTGAATGCCTATGGAACCTTAGAATGAAACTGTTATAACGGGATAAATGCGCATCTTTGTTTTACAATACAAATAAGCAATTGCGTGAAGGGGGAATGAAATATGCAAGACGGCACCATTATTGAAAAGCGGCGTTTTCCGTCCCCTCATCCGGGGATCCATCTTTATTCCGTCACTTATATCTCTCAGGGACTCAGGGTAAAAGGGCTGTTGGCTGAACCTGTTAAAGGGGATGTACTTGACGGGTTTCTCTACTTGCGCGGTGGCATCAAAAATGTCGGGAAGGTGCGGCCGGGCAGGATCATACAGTTTGCTGCACAGGGCTTTATCGTATTTGCACCTTTTTATCGCGGGAACCAGGGCGGGGAAGGAGATGAAGATTTTGCTGGCGAAGATCGGCAAGATGCCATTTCTGCCTTTACATTGCTGGAGCAACATCCAAGGGTCAACCCGGATTCAATTCATGTGTTCGGCTTTTCCAGAGGCGGAGTAATGGCGTTGTGGACAGCGATACACTGTAAAAATGCTGCCTCGGTTGTAACCTGGGGAGGCGTTTCGGACATGTTCCTTACATACGTGGAAAGGGAGGACCTAAGAAGGATGATGAAGCGGGTAATTGGGGGAACCCCAAAAAAATACCCGGAGCAGTACGAATATCGAACGCCTTTATTTGAAGCGGACGAATTGGATGCGCCTGTGTTAATCATTCATGGAGTACTGGATGAAAACGTTTCGATTGAACATGCCTACAGGCTGGAAAAGATACTAAAATCGAAAGAGAAGCCTGTGGAGAGCTGGTATTTTGATAATTTCACCCACTATTTCCCTCCGGCGATGAATAGGCAAATCGTTGAAGATTTAACACAATGGATGAAACGCCAACGAAAAAAATGATACTATAAAGATATCTTATTAAGGAGGCCAAGATTATGGGGATGCCGTTAGAATTGAATACCATGATTGTAACCAAGGGCCGTGAGGACAGAAAAGAAGAAAACATCTTCTCCCTGGAGAAGGAAGGTTACAGGTTGTATCCGCTCGATATTCCACTGGACGTACGCAAAACACTCCAAAGCGAAACCAGCGGAACTGGTGTCATTCAGAAGGTAGAGTGGTCAAGCGGCCGGACTGTAATCACATACAAGCTAGTATCGCTCAACTCGACCAATTAAATAAGGAAAGCGGAAGTGCCCCGTTGTAAGGACCGTCGGCTAATGCATTGCCACGTCCTGTACATCCATGACAACGAAGCTAGACATCAATACATGTTGAAATTTTTAATTTGTATATTTTATATAAAATAAGGGAAGAAGCCTGGATAGGCCTCTTCCCTTTTATGGAGACTGTTCAAGCGGTATCAAGTACAATTATGCGTTCGGTCCGCCCAATTGTTCCATTTCGCTTGGTACATTTGAAAATTTCTTGAAATTGGCACGGAATTTAGCCGCGAGTTCATTAGCCTTTGCTTCGTAGGCTGCTTTATCATTCCATGTCTTGACTGGCTGCAAAACTTCGTCCGGAACGCCTGGTACATGGAGTGGAATGTCCAAGCCAAAGATTTCATCGCGTATTGTCTCTACGTTCGTTAATTCACCTTCGAGAGCAGCCTGGATCATTGCCCGCGTATAAGCAAGCTTCATCCGGCTTCCTGTGCCATATTCTCCACCGGTCCATCCTGTGTTAACCAGGAAAACCTTGGCACCGTGCTGGTCGATTTTTTCACCCAGCATTTCCGCGTAGCGCGTTGCAGGAAGCGGCAGGAATGGCGAACCAAAGCAGGTGGAGAAAGTTGCTTCAGGAGATGTGATTCCGCGCTCGGTACCAGCCAGCTTGCTTGTGTAACCGCTTAAGAAATGGAACATCGCCTGTTCTTTCGTCAGCTTGCTGATCGGGGGCAATACGCCGAAAGCGTCAGCAGTCAAGAAGATAATTGTATTTGGATGACCTGCAATGCTAGGGTCGACAATATTATCAATAGACTGTATCGTGTAGGCCGCTCGGGTGTTTTCAGTTAATGAATTGTCATCGTAATCAGCGACCCTTGTATCTTCATCTATCACTACATTTTCAAGTACGGCACCGAAACGGATCGCATCGAAAATTTGAGGTTCCTTTTCACGGGATAAGTTGATGCATTTTGCATAGCATCCTCCCTCAATATTAAATACACCGTTAGAAGACCAGCCATGTTCATCATCACCGATCAACTTGCGGTTAGGGTCAGCAGAAAGAGTGGTCTTTCCTGTTCCGGATAATCCGAAGAACAGGGCAACATCGCCTTCCCTGCCTACGTTGGCCGAACAATGCATTGGCAAAATTCCTGTTTCAGGGAGCAGGTAGTTCATGACTGAAAAAATGGATTTTTTCATTTCCCCGGCATATTCCGTTCCACCTATCAAAACAGTGCGGTGCTCAAAGGAAACGATGATGAATGTCTCTGATTTGGTGCCGTCAACGGCAGGGTCGGCTTTGAAATCAGGGGCTGAAATAACGGTGAATTCTGCTTTATGACCCTTTAGCTCTTCTTCATTCGGTCTGATGAATAATTGGTGGGCAAACAAATTATGCCATGCATATTCGTTAATGACCTGGATAGGCAGCCGATACTTATGGTCAGCACCGGCAAATCCATTAAATACAAAAATATCGTCTTTTTGTTTTAAATGATTTATCATTTTATCATAAAGGTTAGCAAACACTTCTTCGGAAATCGGCTGGTTCACTGCTCCCCAGTCAATCTTTTCTTTAATGGAAGATTCCTCGACGATATATTTATCCTTAGGGGAACGGCCTGTATATTTTCCAGTTTCAGCTTTAACTGCGCCTGTTGATGTAAGAACCCCTTCTTTTCGGCTCAATACTTTTTCCACTAGTTGAGGTACGGAAAGTTGAACATTCACGTTGCTTCCGGCCAATAAATTGTGTAACTCATTTGAAATGCCAACAGAATTCATTATGAGATACCTTCCTTTATACGTTTTATTTAAGTAATATAAATAGTATAACACATTTATCTAAATAGTCTATACTAATAGTGATATTTTTGTGACTATTTTTTATATTCAATAATAATTGATGAAAGCACTTTCAGCAAGGGGTTCCTGTCTTTGCCGATGTTTTTGGCAGGTTTGTGCGATAAAGGAAAGGGAATAGAATAGTACTATCCATAAAAGGTTGTGGTAGGTTGACCGATACCGCTTTATACGATGCTGAATGTATCCTTTGCCGAAAAACGAAACAAGCGATATCAGCATTTGATTGGCTTGACAGCATTAAGTGGGCGTCCCTTCAAGAATATGAAAAACAAAACCATACAATCCACTTTAATAAGAAACAATTAAGAGAAGAGATGCACTTGGTAACGAAAAAGGGAAAGGTCTTGAAGGGTTTTTACGCAGTAAGACGGATCATGGTTAAATGCCCTCTTTTATTCCTTATTGGTGCTTTTTGTTACATTCCGTCCGTGCCGTTGATTGGTGTTCCCCTATACCGTTTTATTGCTGCGCGAAGGCATTTGTTTTTAAGCAAAGAGTGCAAGGATGGAAAGTGTTCATTATAAAACCGGTCTGGCATACAAATGCAAAGCAATAATTTTTTTGTGAAAAACAGCTGTAAATATTATTTGACTTTTTTCGTTACTTTGTTATGATTTTACCTTGTACGGATTCTCTTATCCCGAGTTGGTGGAGGGGACAGGCCCTTTGAAACCCGGCAACCTGCCATAGGAAACTTGTAAGCCGAGATTGCGGAGCTGAACAGGATTATTCCATGGCGATGGTGCTAACCTGGTGCAAGGTTTACAAACCCTTGAACGATAAGAAGAAAGGATAGATGTCAGACTACACACCTTTCCTCTATGAGTAGGAAAGGGTTTTTTTGTATAAAGTATGTAAAGAGATGTTATCATGACGGGTGTCAAAAGCCAATCATTTCTTTACTGCATCTATTATGAAACTTAAAAAGGGAACGAGCTCCGTCAAAAAAAAACGGGCGAGGAAATATGAAAATAAGTACTGGGTGATCCGATTCCTTCAAGCTTCATATTTTCTGCAGCCTAAACATCATACTATTTTCATAAGGAGGAAATCAGATGTCAAAGAACCGTCGTCTATTTACTTCGGAGTCTGTAACTGAAGGTCATCCGGATAAAATTTGTGACCAGATTTCAGATTCAATATTGGATGCAATCCTTTCAAAAGATGCAAATGCGCGTGTTGCATGCGAAACGTCAGTAACAACAGGTCTCGTCCTGGTAGCGGGGGAAATCACCACTTCTACATATGTAGACATTCCAAAAATCGTGCGTGAAACAATTGCCGATATCGGCTATACCCGAGCGAAATATGGTTTCGATGCACAAACTTGTGCCGTTTTGACATCCATCGATGAGCAATCGCCCGATATCGCAATGGGTGTTGACCAGGCTCTGGAAGCCCGTGAAGGCCAGATGACTGATGAAGAAATCGAAGCGATAGGAGCGGGAGACCAGGGATTAATGTTTGGTTTTGCCTGCAATGAAACAAAAGAGCTTATGCCTCTTCCTATTTCATTGGCCCACAAGATTTCCCGCAGGTTGACTGAAGTGCGCAAGGAGGAAATCCTTCCATACCTTCGTCCGGACGGTAAAACACAGGTTACTGTTGAGTATGATGAGAACGATAAGCCTGTTCGCATCGACACAATTGTCATTTCCACCCAGCACCATCCGGAAATCAGCCTGGAGCAAATCCAGCGCAACTTAAAGGAACATGTGATCAATCCGGTAGTTCCTGCTGAGTTAATTGATGAAAATACCAAGTATTTCATCAACCCTACAGGACGCTTTGTTATCGGAGGGCCTCAAGGTGACGCGGGCCTGACAGGGCGCAAGATCATCGTTGATACGTATGGTGGCTATGCGCGCCATGGCGGGGGCGCATTCTCCGGTAAGGATCCTACAAAAGTAGACCGCTCCGCAGCATATGCAGCCCGTTACGTAGCGAAAAACATCGTAGCTGCAGGCCTTGCAGATAAGGTTGAGGTGCAGCTTGCTTATGCGATCGGTGTTGCACAGCCAGTATCGATTTCTGTGGATACTTTCGGAACAGGAACAGTCGGTGAAGATGTTCTGGTCGACCTGGTCCGGGCTAATTTTGACCTCCGTCCAGCCGGAATTATTAATATGCTCGACCTTCGCCGCCCGATTTACAAGCAAACGGCTGCATACGGCCATTTCGGCCGCAATGATATCGATTTGCCATGGGAGCGTACCGATAAAGCTGCAGCATTAAAAGCACAAGCGAAATAATAGGGGTCTTGGCTAAATGGCTTCGTCCAATACCTGAGTAATCAAAGTGAAGAAGAGGAATTACAGCTGCTGTAAATCCTCTTCTTTTTCACATTAAGGCTTTATTGTCCAGAGCCCTGCGAAGCAGTCCACATTACAACAATGCAGGTGCAAACGAGTGACTAAATTTGATTGGGTTATTTCATACTAAATAAAACAGTCCAAAAATTGTTCCGTTTACTTTATGCGATCGGCTTTTTTATAGAACTGGCCCTTTTCCGCGTATTCTCGGCTAATGCGCTCCATGTCTTTTTTATCATCTTCATTTAATTCGCGTATCACCTTCGCTGGCCTGCCAAACGCCAGGCTATTAGGAGGAATTACTTTACCCTGTGGAACAAGGCTTCCTGCACCAATAAACGCTCCTTCACCGATTTCGGCATTGTCGAGGATGATGGAACCCATGCCAATCAATGCACCTTTTTTGATTTTGCAGCTATGCAGGATTACCCCATGGCCGATAGACACCTCATCTTCCAATATGAGCGGGTTGTTCGGACTTTGGTGCAATACACTGTTATCCTGGATGTTCACTTTATTCCCGATGATGGTCGGAGCCACATCCCCCCGGATAACAGAATTAAACCAGAGGCTGGAATGCTCGCCGATGGTAACATCGCCAGTGACGACTGCATTATCCGCAATGTACGCGCTTTCGGCAATTTGGGGTGCCTTTTCTTTATAAGGGTAAATTATCAATTTGAAGTCAAATCCTTTCCGTAGTATGTATTTTTTCGGTATTATTTTTGTTATAGCCTTTTATTGAATTTTTTGCCTTCGGCATACATATGCATTACTTCTATTTTAACGGGAATAGGAATAGGTGTAAAATGCCATTTATTTAAAAGATTTTCATCATTGTGAGCCAAGCAGATGTCAAAGGAGGATTTCCTATGTGGAAATGGGAGGCAGACGGCAAAGATGCAAAAGCCGTTATCATCATAATACATGGTGCCATGGAGCACCATGGCCGATATAAGTGGCTTTCGCAAATGTGGCGGTCATCAGGGTACCATGTCATTATGGGAGACCTTCCGGGGCAGGGAATGACTACTCGTGCTTTTAGGGGGCATATTGATTCCTTCGAGGATTACTTACAGGAAGTAAGGGGCTGGATTACGGAAGCCTATCAATATTCACTCCCTGTGTTCCTGTTGGGTCACAGTATGGGCGGCCTTGTGGCAATCAGGCTTTTGCAGGAGGATGAGCTGGATCTAGCAGGCGTCATCCTATCATCTCCTTGCCTGGGCTTGGTCCAGCAGCCATCCAAAATGCTTGATGCCCTGTCACATGGGCTTAACATTATCGTGCCTAAATTCAGGATCGAGGCGGGGATTACCCCAGATATCGCTACGAGGAATCGGGATATCATCGAAGAAGATATGAATGACAGCCTTTATGTAACAAAGGTTTCGGTCAGATGGTACCGTGAACTTGTGAACGCGATGAAACAGGCATTTGAAGACATTCCCCATTTCCAGGATGTCCCGCTTTTGGTGATGCAAGGCGGCGACGATCGGATTGTAGATAAGAAATCGGTCCGGGAATGGTTTAATTATAATCAATGCAGTGAAAAACAGTATAAAGAATGGCAGCAGCTATACCACGAGATATTTAACGAGCCGGAACGTGAAAGCGTATTTCAGTATGCTTTAGGCTTTGTCGAAAACCGCTTAAAAACACTCGGGTATATTGTTTAAGATCGATTTAATAGTTAGTATTGTTGATTTGGCTCAGTTCAGCTTCAGTTGCATAGGCCGGGGAGTTCAGCTTTGCTGGAAGGCATGTGCAAACGTGGTTTCACATGGCAAAAATAAAGCGGGAATCAGATTTAAATAAATGACTTTCTTATATATAGTGAATGCAGCCATCATTTAAGTGAGGTGAGTGGATGTCGGTCCCGACGAATCCTTTGGCATTAATGAAATATGTATATCGGGATGTCTTTCCGATTGTACAGAAAGAACTTCGCCACTGGACGAAAAGAGCGGAAGAAATACCAAATCCGGAATTGCGAAGGCAAGCCCTGGATAGTATTTGCTCCAAAACGTTCCATTGTGAGGGTGGATCGATCCTGGCGTTGATTGCTGAAGAAAAAAATGCAGAGGCAATCCGGTTTATTGTTGCCTATCAAACAATAAGCGATTATCTTGATAATTTATGCGACAGAAGCAATTCGTTAGATCCCGATGACTTTAGGGCTTTGCATGAGTCCATGCAACATTCGCTGGATATCGCCGCATCGAAGGTCAACTATTACCGCTTCCGGGAAGACCAGGAGGATGGAGGGTACCTGAGTGAACTTGTCAATACGTGCCAGTCCGTATTAAGGCAAATCGTCCACTACCCCACGATTCTTCCCTATTTGCAAGAGCTTTGCTCCTATTATAGCGATTTGCAGGTTCACAAGCATGTAACGGTCGAAGAAAGGATCCCAAGGCTTCAAACTTGGTTCGACAGATATAAAAGTCAACTGCCGGCGATGTCGTGGTATGAGTTCTCTGCATGCTCAGGCTCTACCCTCGGTATTTTCTGCCTTGTTTCCTACAGTCTTAGGCAGGATTTCGAGGCTCAGTATGCTGACGTGATACGGGAAGGGTATTTTCCTTACATACAAGGCCTGCACATTTTACTGGATTATTTTATAGACCAGGAAGAAGACAGGCACGGCGGGGACTTGAACTTCTGCTCTTATTACAAAGATGATAAAGAGCTTTTCGATCGGTTCACGCATTTTGTAAAAAAGTCTAACCAATATTCAGACAGGCTGCCGCATAAACGTTTCCACCAATTGATCCATAGGGGGCTGTTAGGACTTTACTTATCTGACGATAAAGTGAAATCCCAAAAAAGTGTGAGTGTGCTTGCCAGAAAATTGATCCGCTTTGGCGGTTTTGATTCGATGTTCTTTTACCTGAATGGCAGGGCCTATAGGAACCTGCAAAAAATAAAACCGGCCGGCTTTTTCTTCGGCCAGTAAATAGAAAAAACTTCATGCACCTGTATAAAGGACATGACTAACCATTGCCACTTCCTGTGGGAAAATCGGCAATGGTGCATCCGTGTATGCCGAAGCTTCACATCCATACAATGTTTAAAAAATTTCTTTCATAATCGTATAAGAAAAAGTCTGCTTCCGTTTTTTTGGGAAGCAGACTTTTTTTACCGTTTTTCTATAGCGATAATCAAAGGCGGATGATTAATCTGGTTTATAAAGCTGTATTGCAGGACATGCGCCTGTTCCTGGGGGAGCTTTGAAACAAAATTCAAAAGCTGTTCTTTTTCGACCTCCCCTTCAGGATGTCCGTGATAGATGACAAGTACGATGATTCCTCCGAGAGCCATGATTTCCAATAGCTGTACGATAGCGGAAATAGTGGTTTCGGCTCCAGTCACGATGCTCTTGTCTCCGCCAGGTAAATAACCAAGATTGAAAACGGCGCCTGTTACTTTCCCAAAGCTGGTTTCGGGTATGCAGGCTTTCATGTCTTGGTGGCCGGTGTTAAAAAGGGTACAGCGGTCTAGCAGATTCTCGGATTCCAGCCTGTTAGATGTCGCGGCTATCGCTTCATTCTGAATATCAAAAGCATATACATGCCCTTCACTTCCGCAAAGCTTTGCCAGGAAAAGGGTATCAAAGCCATTGCCGGCTGTGGCATCGACAGCTATATCTCCGGGGCCCACAGCTTTTTCGAGGAGAATGCGCGCATATGGAAGAATTCCATCCAGTTTCATTTAAGCCTGCACCACCTGGCCTATGTGTTTTTTTCCCTGCCAGCTGTTCCGTTTTTTCAGTTCAGCATCAATTGCGTTCAGCACTTCCCATTTATTAACGCTCCACATTGGCCCGATCATTAGGTCAATTGGACCGTCTCCCGTAATTCTATGGACAATCATTTCAGGAGGCAGGATTTCGAGTTGGTCGCATACGAGGGAGATGTATTCTTCAAACGAAAGGAATTCCAGCATCCCCTTTTCGTATTGTTTCACCATTGGAGTTCCCTTCAAGAGGTGAAGCAGGTGGATCTTTATGCCCTGTACGTCAAGCCTTGCAACTTCACCGGCTGTTTCCATCATCATTTCATAGCTTTCCAGCGGAAGGCCGTTTATGATATGGGAACAAATACGGATACCGTGCTTGCGCAATTTATTGACACCTTCCACATAGCATTCATAATCATGGGCCCGATTAATAAGGAGCGCAGTCCGTTCGTGTACAGTCTGCAGTCCAAGTTCCACCCATAGATAAGTACGTTCGTTTAATTCCGCCAAATATTCTACAACATCATCAGGGAGGCAATCCGGCCGCGTCGCGATGGATAGGCCTACAACACCTTCCTGTTTAAGCACTGTTTCATATTTATGCTTTAACTCTTTAAGCGGGGCATGGGTGTTGGTGAAAGCCTGGAAATAGGCCATGTATTTTCCATCCTTCCACTTCCGGTGCATTTTCCCGCTTATCTCTTTAAACTGTGTCTCCAAATCCTCTGCCCTGTTGCCGGCAAAATCCCCGGAACCAGCTGCACTGCAGAAGGTGCAGCCGCCATGGGCCACTGTGCCGTCGCGGTTTGGACAGTCGAACCCGCCGTCCAAGGCTACTTTAAAAACTTTATGCCCAAATTCCTGGCGTAAATGATAGTTCCAGGTATGGTATCGTTTGTTATCAAGGGCATATGAAAAATAGTTTGACTCAACCAAGGGGGAAATCTCCTTTTCAGTTTTTCACTTTTGTGCCGTATTGTGGGTGGCAAGCCTCTTGTCCTGGGATCAAATCAGTCCCCTATAACACATGATATCATGAACGGCAAAGCTTATCCAAAGGGTATTTTCCGGCTTGGCAGGGAAAGAAATTGGTCCTGCCTTATTGATAATCACGGCGGAAAGAGGCAAAACTAACTGGGATGATCCTAATCATCAATATCGGTTTAAAAGGAGAGGATACGATTGGCAACCAGACAGTCTGTTGAAAATTGCATCCAGCAATGTGAAGACGCTCTCCGGTTTGCGACCCAAGAATACAGGGATGCATCCAGGCAGGAACATGACAGTACTTTCGATGATCTGCATTTTTCCACGGCTCAAATGGAACTGGAGAATGCGGTAAATACCATTGTCATATTAAACAACAGCGCAAACCAACAGCAAAGGGAACAGCTGCACAGAATGCGGCTCCAAGTACAGCAGATGCAGAATAGGCTCATTCTCCTGAATCACGACCGATAAAGAAACATTGCTTCATGAGGCTGACTCAAAAAACAAAAGGGTTCAGACCCCTAAATTTTACGATTTAGTTCTGAATTTCGTGTGAAGATCTAAATATTGAAGTTTTGATGGAGTCACACCCCGTTTGAGTCAGCCTCATTGCCAACTTTGCCGAATTGTTTTAAAATACCCCGAAAATTGTAAATAATGATTCTATATAGATAAACAGAAAAACTATTGCAGTGCGGTTTGAAAAGCCCTAGAATTGTTTTGGTTAACGAAACAATTGTAGAAAAGGAGATTTTTCATGCCCCGCGCATTATGGATATTAATCATTGGAATGGCCTTGAATGTTACCGCCTCTTCGTTTCTTTGGCCATTAAATACAATCTTCATTCATGACCACCTGGGGAAATCGCTTTCTGTTGCAGGCTTTGTCCTCTTGGCAAATGCCTTGGCCAGTGTTGTCGGAAATCTGGTTGGAGGAAGCTTATTTGATAAAATCGGGGGATATAAAACCTCGCTCGCCGGTATTTTTATTACAGTAACTGCATCAATCGGCCTTGCAATCAATCATGAATGGATTCCTTATATCATCTTTTTGACCATATCAGGGTTTGGAACCGGCATTGTTTTTCCCGCTATTTTTGCCATGGCCGGTTCATGCTGGAAGGCAGGGGGCAGAAAAGCTTTCAACGCGGTTTACGTGGCCCAAAACCTCGGTGTGGCTCTTGGCTCTGCACTTGGTGGGGTCATCGCTTCTTTTTCAATTGAATATATTTTTGCTGCCAATATGGGAATGTACCTTTTATTCATGCTGCTTGCCATTTTCGGCTTTAAAGGAATGGAAGGGGATCTGGCTGCCCAGACAACCATTTTAAATGAGAAACAGCCGATGAAGAGCCAGATAAGGCTTTACGCTTTGTTGATGCTGTGCTTGGGATACTGTTTATGCTGGGTGGGCTATGTGCAATGGCAATCCACAATCGCGGCATATACTCAGCAAATCGGTATCACGCTTAAACAATACAGCCTCTTATGGACAATTAACGGCGCTTTGATCGTATTGGCCCAGCCTCTTGTTTCCACGCTAATCAAATGGTTTGCAAAATCCTTGAAGATTCAATTGATCACCGGCATGCTGATCTTCATTATTTCTTTCTCGGTTGCAGCGAATGCCGAGGGTTTCTCCGGATTTTTGACGGCAATGGTGATCCTGACGATAGGTGAGATGTTTGTGTGGCCGGCTGTACCGGCTGCCGCGGATGAACTGGCTACAAAGGGGAAAGAAGGGCTTTACCAGGGAATCGTGAACAGCACGGCAACCGGCGGGAGAATGTTCGGGCCGCTTTTTGGAGGTTTCCTTGTCGACTGGAATGGTATGAACATGATGTTTGGCGTGTTGTCTGTTTTCTTTATTATGGCAATTTTCACGACCCTGTTTTATGATCGCCTGTTAAAAGGAACTAATCGAGGAAACGAAATCGCTGCTCATGTTCATAAATAATGCGGCAAATTGAACATTATATTGACAAAAGCACACATCTTGCCGTGTTTTTGCATATATAAATGAAAACCTGTCAATAATCTTTACTGCATGTATTGCTTTTGAAAGAAAAATTTACTAGAATACCTATATAATCTAATATTCGCAAAATAATGATGACAAGGAGTAGTAACGATGGGACCCCGTATGAGAGAGTTGGCGGACGGTGCAAGCCAGCCGGGATCAGTCGTGAACTCGCCTTTGAGTTTCAGGCGTGAACGCTAGTAATGTCTGACGGAGCTTCCACGTTACGGATTTTGTAAGCGGGGCGGATCTAGTTTTTTCGCCAATTTGGGTGGTACCGCGGGAAGATGTACATAATCCTCTCGTCCCTTTTGGGATGAGGGGTTTTTTTATTGAGAGACAGATGATTACAGACATTAGGAGGAACAAAAATGAGTTTTAATCATAAAAAAATTGAAAAAAAGTGGCAAGAATTCTGGGAACAGAATAATACATTCAAAGTGGACGAAGAGAGCGGTAAACGCAAATTTTATGCATTGGATATGTTCCCTTATCCATCTGGGGCAGGACTGCATGTAGGGCATCCTGAAGGCTATACGGCAAGCGATATTCTATCCCGCATGAAGAGGATGCAAGGCTATAAGGTACTACACCCAATGGGATGGGACGCTTTTGGCCTTCCGGCAGAGCAATATGCATTGGACACGGGGAATGACCCCGCTGAATTCACAGCAAAAAACATCAGCACATTCAAGCGCCAAATCAAGTCCCTCGGGTTTTCCTATGATTGGGACCGGGAAATTAATACGACCGATCCGGAATATTACAAGTGGACTCAATGGATTTTCCTGAAGTTATATGAAAAAGGACTGGCCTATATTGATGAAGTGCCTGTAAACTGGTGCCCTGCGCTTGGAACCGTACTCGCCAATGAAGAAGTGATAGACGGAAAGAGCGAGCGCGGCGGACATCCTGTAGAACGCCGTCCGATGAAGCAATGGATGCTGAAAATCACAGCCTATGCAGACCGGTTGATTGACGATCTTGAAGAAGTCGATTGGCCGGAAAGCATAAAAGACATGCAGCGGAACTGGATTGGACGTTCTGAAGGTGCAGAGGTGACATTTGCGATTGATGGACATGATGAATCTTTCACCGTGTTCACCACCCGCCCTGATACATTATTTGGAGCGACATATGCAGTGCTTTCGCCTGAGCACCCTTTTGTAGAGAAGATCACCACAGCAGAGCAAAAAGAAGCTGTAGAGATCTATATCAATGAAGTGAAGAATAAGAGTGATCTTGAGAGAACTGATCTTGCGAAAGACAAAACAGGTGCATTCACGGGCGCTTATGCCATCAATCCGGTCAATGGCGAAAAAATGCCAATCTGGATTGCGGATTATGTGTTAATGAGCTACGGTACCGGCGCCATCATGGCAGTCCCAGCCCATGACGAGCGCGACTATGAGTTTGCCAGGAAGTTTGGAATCGTAATGAAGGAAGTCGTTGCCGGCGGTGAAATCGAAAAAGAAGCCTACACAGGCGACGGCAAGCATATCAACTCCGGTTTCCTGGATGGAATGAATAAAGATGAAGCGATTAAAGCAGCGATTGGGTGGCTTGTCGAAAAAGGAATCGGCGAAAAGAAAATCACTTATCGCCTTCGGGATTGGCTCTTCAGCCGCCAGCGGTATTGGGGCGAACCAATTCCGGTCATCCATTGGGAAGATGGCAGTGTAGAAGCCGTTAAAGAAGAAGAGCTGCCTGTGCTTCTTCCTAAGACTACGGATATAAGGCCGTCCGGTACAGGGGAATCCCCGCTTGCAAACATCACTGAATGGGTAAATGTAACAGATGAAAATGGCCGCAAAGGGCGACGCGAGACAAATACAATGCCGCAATGGGCAGGCAGCAGCTGGTACTTCCTTCGCTATATCGACCCGAAAAATGCGGAGGCTATTGCGGATGTTGAAAAACTGAAAGAATGGCTTCCTGTTGATATTTATATAGGTGGAGCGGAGCATGCCGTCCTTCACTTATTGTATGCGCGTTTTTGGCATAAATTCTTATATGATATCGGCGTTGTCCCAACAAAAGAGCCTTTCCAGAAGTTATTCAATCAGGGAATGATCCTGGGTGAAAACAATGAGAAAATGAGTAAATCAAAAGGCAATGTCGTGAATCCGGATGAGGTTGTCGAAAGCCATGGTGCAGATACGTTACGCCTGTATGAAATGTTCATGGGCCCACTGGAAGCGTCCATTGCATGGTCAACAAACGGGCTCGATGGCTCCCGCCGCTTCCTTGACCGCATCTGGCGCTTGCTTGTCGACGAAGATGGTTCATTAACATCCAAGGTTACCGAGAACGATGACAGCGGCAAATTGGAAAAGGTGTACCACCAAACCGTCAAAAAGGTTACCGAAAACTATGAAGAGCTTAAGTTCAATACCGCCATTTCGCAATTGATGGTCTTCATAAACGATGCATATAAGGCTGATACGCTTCCTAAGGCTTATATCGAGGGCTTCGTGAAACTGCTTTCGCCGGTGGCGCCGCACATTGCAGAAGAGCTTTGGGAAAAGCTTGGCCACACCGAAAGCATTTCTTATGAAACATGGCCCGCCTATGATGAAGCGAAACTTGTCGATGATGAAGTGGAAATCGTCATTCAGATCAATGGCAAAGTCAAAGCTAAGCTGATGGTTCCGACTGACACTACAAAAGAAAAGCTGGAAGAAATCGCGATGGAAGATGATACGATCAAAGAACAGATTGACGGCAAAACCGTACGCAAGGTCATTGCTGTACCAGGTAAGCTCGTCAATATCGTCGCTAACTAAAAATCAGATTCTCATTTTGGGCCTCCCTTTCTATTGAAGGGGAGGTTATATATTTAAAGGCGAGTAAAACATTTGGTCATGGGAAAGGTTATTGGTATAATAAAAGAACGAAATCTAGCATTAAGAGGTGCTGATATGGAAGAAATCAAAACAATTACGCCCGAAGAACTAGAAAAAAAACTGGAAGCAGGAGAAAAGCTTGAATTGGTGGATGTGCGCGAGGATGACGAAGTTCGCCATGGAATGATTGAAGGCGCTAAACATATCCGGATGAGTGAAATCCCTGCTAATCTTGATTACTTTGATAAAGACAAAGAATATATTTTTGTTTGCCGTTCTTCAGGCCGAAGCCATAATGTATGCCATTATATGCAAGAGCAGGGCTATAAGGTGCGGAATATGGTCGGCGGCATGTTGAACTGGACTGGGGAAGTAATTGTAAAATAACTTCTGAAAATAGTATAAAATTGCTTCATTTGGGCAAACCTGCTTTAAAAAAGGCAGGGGAAACCATGATTCAGGTAAAGCTGTTTGATTATGAGCATGAAAAGGATTTAGAGGATGAAATGAATTCGTTTCTTGAAGACATACGGGACAATCAGATTATAGATATTAAATACAATGTCTCGGCAAGTGTTGAAGAGGAAGATGAGCAGATTTATTGCTTTAGCGCAATGATCGTCTATAAAAAAAGTAAACCCTAAACACTTTAACCTTCATAAGGATTGAAGTGTTTTTTGATTCTTTTCGCTTCGGAATTTTTATTAAGCGCATTGATTTGCTAAAATTAAGGTTGCTGGTTCAGATAGATAAAAACGGTGTTTTTATTGGAGGTTTTCTTTTTATGAAAGTAGTAAATAATATCACAGATTTAATCGGCGGGACGCCTGTGGTCCGGCTTACTAAATTGGTCCCTGAAAATGCGGCCGATGTTTATGTAAAGCTGGAAATGTTCAATCCTTCGGGCAGCGTAAAAGACCGTGCGGCTTTTAATATGATTAAGGCTGCTGAAGAAGAAGGCATGCTGAAGCCGGGCGATACAATCATTGAGCCAACAAGCGGGAATACAGGGATTGGCTTGGCGATGAACGCGGCGGCAAAAGGATACCGGGCCATTTTAGTAATGCCTGACAATATGACGAAAGAAAGAATCAATATTTTAAAAGCCTATGGCGCCGAAGTAGTCTTGACTCCAAGCGAGCGGAAAATGCCCGGGGCTATCGAAAAAGCTCTTGAGCTGCATAAGAAAATTCCAGGCAGCTTTATTCCGCAGCAGTTTGAAAATGAGGCGAATCCTGACATTCATCGGAAAACGACCGCCCTTGAGATATACGAACAAATGGAAGGGCGACTGGATGCCTTTATCGCAACTGCGGGTACTGGAGGAACCATTACAGGGACTGGAGAAACATTAAAAGAAAAGATTCCCGGCTTATATATTGCAGTTGCTGAACCCAAAGGCTCACCGGTGTTATCAGGCGGGAAACCCGGCCCGCATAAACTTGTCGGCACAAGTCCGGGCTTTGTGCCAAGCATTCTAAATACTGAGATTTATGACGAAATTATCCAAGTTGCCGATGAAGAGGCTGTTGATACGTTTAAACGGCTGGCAAGCCAGGAAGGGATTTTTGTAGGGCCTTCTGCTGGAGCTGCCGTATTTGCCTCGATTGAAGTTGCGAAACGTTTGGGTAAAGGAAAAAAAGTACTTTGTATCGCCCCTGATACAGGGGAGCGTTATTTGAGCATGCAATTGTAGCTCGGAACCTGCGCCAAAAATGAAGCACAAGAAGAGGGCTGACGGCCAAGGGATCCAAGAAAGATCCCCGGGCAGTCAGCCCATTATTGCTTAATCATGCAAAACCTTATCAATCAGAACTTTAGTGTTTTTTCACAGAAGAAATAGGTTTATCAAATATTTGTTTGATTACGGCTGTAGATAGCGGCATTGTGTCCGGCGAGCCGTCCGGTAATAAGGGCAGAAGTAATGTTATATCCCCCGGTATAGCCATGGATATCCAGTATTTCACCGCAAAAATACAAGCCGTTCATGAATTTGGAACTCATTTCCTTTGGATGTATCTCCTTGACCGACACTCCTCCCCCTGTTACAAACGCCTTTTCCAGCGGCTGGGTGCCATTTACGGTAAATTGGAAGTCTTTGCAAAGAGCTGCAAACGTCCGCAGTTTATCATTAGAAACTGCTCCCCCCTGTTCCTGCAAGTCAATGCCGCTTCTTTCCAGAAGAAAATGGAGATACCGTTCGGGAAGAAGTCCTTTTAAAATGTTTTTCAGGGCTTTCTTTGGATCGCTTTTCACTTCCCTTAGGATTTCCTGGAAAAGCTCCTCCTGATTCTGGTCGGGCAATGCATCGAGCCGCATCGTTACATGTGTGAGGTTCCATTTTTTCATCGCTTTCACGACAAATTGGCTGCAGCGAAGTACAGCAGGCCCCGATACTCCAAAGTGGGTAAAGATCATATCCATCTTATGCGTAATCAAAGGTTTTCCTTTTGGGTTCAATACGCTTAAGGAAACATCCCGCAAAGATAGTCCCTGCAGCGTTTTTTGCTTGATGAATGGTTCATCGCTCAGGATAGGCACCTCAGTAGGAAACAAATCGGTAATCGTGTGGCCCGCTTTTTGCGCCCAGGCGTATCCATCGCCTGTTGATCCGGTATGGGGGACAGATTTTCCGCCCACCGCCACTACGACCGATGTTGTCTCGAAGTACTGGCCGGACTTCATACGCACCCCCGCGGTTTTCCCATCGTCATATACCACTTCTGCGACCGGAGAATTTGTGTACACAGTCACTTTTAACTCCTTCATCCGGTTGATGAGGGCATCAACAACGCTTTGCGCCTTATTGTTGATGGGAAACATCCTGCCATGATCCTCTTCCTTTAATGCAACTCCAAGGTTTTCGAAAAAGGAAATGATATCTTCATTATTGAATTCGGAAAACGCGCTGTGTAAAAAACGTCCGTTTCCCGGTATGTTTCTGATGATTTCATCTATTGAGAGGCGGTTTGTAACATTACATCGCCCGCCTCCTGAAATGGCAAGCTTTCTTCCCAGTTTATCGCCTTTGTCGATCAGAAGCACTTTTGCACCCTTTTCACCGGCCGCTATTGACGCCATCAACCCGGAAGGCCCGCCCCCTATTACTATTACATCATATTTCATCTGCATTCCCTCTTTACTTTGATTATAAGCCTCTTCATTATAAAACAAGTCGTGCAGGAAATAAAAAAACGGGTTATAGATCGTCGGCAATGCTACCCGATTCACTTATGAAATACACAGCATTGAAATAACCAGTGATTTGTTCTTGTTAAGAATATCCGTTTTTGCTAAACTGCTTGGGAATGAAAACATGCTCCAATGTGTCGAATTGTGGTAAGATTAAAAGCGTGCTTACGCAACTGAATATAGGCAGGAAGGGATTGTATGTCTTCAAAGCTTTTAAAAGGGGCGTTTATATTAACCCTTGGTTCCGTATTATCCAAAGTTCTGGGTTTGTTATATGTCATTCCATTTGATGCCCTGTTAGGCGAAGCTGGGGCCGGGCTTTATTCATTTTCGTATGTTCCTTATACAATCTTTATCAGTTTGGCAACGGCAGGGATGCCGCTTGCCGTGTCAAAAACGGTTTCAAAATATAATGCGATTGAAGAATATGCAGTCAGCCAGAAGCTGTTCAAATCCAGCCTTAAGCTGATGGTGGTTACCGGCATTTTGGCGTTTTTAGCCATGTATGCAATAGCACCGCTGCTGGCGGAACTGGGGACCGACCCCAAAATGAAATTTACTGCAGAAGAAGTAACAACGGTCATCCGTGCAGTCAGTTTTGCGCTGATCCTCGTGCCCGCCATGAGCATTATCCGCGGTTTCTTTCAAGGACATCAGGACATGAAGCCGACTGCGGTCTCGCAGGTCGTTGAACAGTTGGTCCGCATAGTGTTCCTATTAAGCGGAGCCTTTGTAGTTCTGAAAGTCATGGACGGGGATTTAGTGACAGCAGTCAGCGTCGCCACCTTTGCAGCAACGGTCGGTGCAATTGGAGGCTTAGCTGTACTTTTACTTTACTGGAAAAACCAAAAACCATATTTAAACGAACTTTTAGCGGCTGATAGGGGTACAATGGATATTTCCCTGATTGACATCTACAAGGAAATTTTCGTATCATCCATACCTTTTATCATGGTCGGAATTGCGATGCCGCTTTTCCAATTTGTGGACAACCTAACCTTCAGCATGGCCATGGCTTCCATTGGATTGGAGAAAATCGCGACCTCGGCTTTTGGTATATTGAATTTTAATACGCAAAAGCTGGTAGTAATTCCAATGACACTTGCGACTGCGTTTTCGATGGCTCTTTTGCCATCTGTGACCAGTGCTTTTGCCGGCGGGAATATGAATTCATTCCACCGCCAGCTTGACCAGTCGTTCCAAATCTTATTATTTATTACCATTCCGGCAGTCATCGGGATGTCGATATTGGCCGAGCCAATTTATACAGCATTTTATGGGCATAATGAGCTTGGGGCCAGCGTCCTGGCTGCTTATGCACCAACTGCTATCCTGTTTGCTTTATTCTCCGTATCGGCAGCCGTCCTGCAGGGAATAAGCCAGCAGAAATTTACTGTACTAAGCCTGCTGGTAGGATTGTTGATAAAATTAAGCCTGAATATTCCGTTCATCAAATTGTTTGAGACAGCCGGGTCCGTGTATTCTACAACTCTGGGCTACCTGGCTGCTTGTTTGCTGAACTTGGCATTCATCCGCTATTTTACCGGGTACAGCTTTAAGCTCGTTATAAAAAGGGTCATTTTAATGTTTATATTCTCCGGGGTTATGGCACTGGTGGTATGGGGCATGGAGGCCGTGCTGTCACTGATGTTGAATCCAAACGGCCGATGGCAATCAATTGTAATAACCGGCATTTGTGCTTTATTCGGCGGGGTTGTTTATGCCCTTCTTTCGTTAAAAAGCAAATTGGCCCACAGACTCTTCGGAAACCGGATTGAAAGGTTGCAAAAAAGATTAAACTTAAAAGCTTAATGATCTTGCTTGCGACCATGATATAAAAAAAGCCTTGCCTGTAAAAAGTGCAAGGTTTTTTCTAAAGATAAGAAAGTTCAATATGTTTTATGTCTAGTTTCGACGTATGTGAATGTCATGCCGATGTTGCAACAGGACAGGAGCTCTTAATCTGCCAGAGCCTAGTCCCGGCGTAAAGGACGTTGCTGTTGTTTACCAAAGTTCCTCTGCCCGGGAGCTTCTAATCAGGAGGTATTTATGAGAATTGATAAATTATTGGCGAATATCGGCTATGGAAGCAGGAAGGACGTAAAAAAGCTGCTGAAATCGGGCGCGGTAAAGGTAAATGAAACAGTGGTGAAGGATGCGAAGGAGCATGTCAACCCTGATTCTGATATCGTGACTGTGCACGGGGAAACCGTTGAATACAGGGAATTCATTTATCTCATGATGAACAAGCCCCCGGGAGTCCTCTCGGCAACGGAAGACAATCATCAGGAGACGGTCATTGATATCCTTGAGCCGGAGGATGCTGTTTTCGAACCGTTTCCGGTCGGAAGGCTCGATAAAGACACAGAAGGATTATTGTTGCTGACAAATGACGGCCAACTGGCCCATCAGCTGTTATCCCCGAAAAAGCATGTGCCGAAAACATATTTTGCCGTCATTGACGGCGAGGTAACCGATGACGACATCCGAGCTTTCCGGAATGGAGTCACACTGGATGACGGCTATGAGACTAAGCCCGGGGAGCTGAAGATCCTCAAATCCGGGATTCGCTCAGACATTGAGCTCACAATCACCGAGGGCAAGTTCCACCAGGTGAAACGGATGTTTGAAGCGGTAGGTAAGAGGGTCGTCTATTTGCAGCGGATCAGGATGGGAAGTCTCGTGCTTGATGAAGAATTAGTGCTTGGGCAATACCGGGAATTAACGGATGAAGAAATTTCACAACTGAAATCCGGATATAACGGAGAGTAAAAAAATGAGGCGGATCCTAATGGAACGCCTCATTTCAAAAAATAGCGGACAAATCGCATCAGTGGGAGTCCGACCCTGTCTTAATACAGGGCCGTTTTTCCTTTATAGAAAGGCGTTTATTTAATTGTTACAGGCAAGCCTTTTCAGTTTACGAGGACACCCTTACCTTTTTGCTGGTGGTTGTCCAAAGGCCGCGGCTCGGGCTTTTTACTAAGTCATTGTAAGCTAACACATTCAAATCGCGCTGAATCGTCCGAGGAGTGATGCCAAATTCGTCCACAAGCTCTTGAGTAGAAACCGTACCGTTATCGCTGATGAACATATAAACGGATTTAATACGGGTTAACATGCGATTTGTTGAAGGTTTCAAAAAATCACTCCTATTCATTTTTACCTGTTTTGATAAAACGAATTGAAAAAATCTCATGCTACAAAAACCTATGTACTTGCTTTTACCACCCTGGAACTCCTCTAAAACAAACTGAAATGCCAGCTGCGTTTGTAACTATTGTACCCCTTTAACGCACGAAATTCCAGGATAAAAACAGAATTAACAAAAGATTAAATATATTAACCTGTTTGTTATGGCCGTTTCATAAATCTTAAAAAAAGGAACATGTTTGTGCAAATATCACTCTCATATCATGATCTTATTGTTACCTATTTTTATGGAAAGTAAATGATTTTATGCAAGGAAACCTATTTCTGTAACAAAGCTCTTCGGTACGATATAGAAGCATACTTGAAAATTGGTCGGCTGAAATGGAATCCGAGAATGTGACCGTTTCGTGGGTGAATGGAAGATTGTTAAAAGGAGAGGTTTTGCGGCATATTATTGCACATAAGATCCATCATACCGGACAACTTTCAATTTGGGCCAGGGAACTTTGCCTGGCGCCCGTTTCGGCCAACCTGATAGGCAGGGCCCTGGGAATCCCCGTTCTTTACCCGAGTATAGCTAATCATGAATATGAAGAAAAGGCGGCCTTACATGAGAGGACATTGCAATCTTTGCAAGCGGGAAAACATAGAATTAACAATCCACCATTTGACGCCCCGAGAAGAAGGAGGCGCGCACATGCCTACTGCACTGCTCTGTAAGGCTTGCCACAAGCAAATACATGTGTTGTATTCTAATCGCGAGCTGGCCCTCAGGCTGAACTCAATCCCTCTGTTGCTGGATGATGACGAAATCAAAAAATATTTAAAATGGATCCGAAGCCAGCCCGCGACCAAGGCGGTAAGAACCAGGAAAGCGAAGCGGAGGAAATAATATAACTATGGGAGAGGTAAATCGGGCATCTTTCATCGATAATAAAAACGCTAACCGTTCATGAATCGCTATCGAGAGAAAAAATTGCCCATACATAAAAATATTTCGCTTATAAAAAGAAAAATTGCTCATCAATTCCCATTTACTGATTTTTGCTTAACTGTGATTTTAAGTTGAAGGCCTATAAACCGAACAGTATGGACAAAATCTTTTTCTTTTTTGGTTTTTTCACCGAATTGGCCTGGTCAAATACAAGCAAGTCAGCAGGGCGGTTTTTCTTTATTTCCCCTTGAAGATTTTCCAAAGCGCCCAATCGTTCATGCAGCGTTTTAACTTCTTGCTGAAGTTCTTCGATTTCCCGCCGATGCTGCAAAAGCTGATACGAAGTCACGCTGTCCGCTTTATTATCCAATCTTTTCTCGAGTTCCTCTATCTTGGCAGCCAGCTTTTCAGATCCCGTTTCATCGTTGCCAGGGCTCTTTATTTTACCCTTGCGCACTATTCCCCCGCTGACCTCAATTTCCTGCAGGACCATTCCGCTTGTGAGCTGTTCTTGTATTTTCTTTAATAGTTCAATATCTTCCTCGGAAAATAGATAGTGGCCTTGATCATTGCGTTCCATATTTAAGTCAAGGTGTTTGATCCAGCGCTTTATCGTACTTTGTGAAACACCTAACATATTTGATACAGTGCTTGTATTCATTTTACATCACCTCTAAAGGTGTACATTCTCCTTCGGCTCTCCGATTCCTTTGCAGTTGACAAAACAAGTGCCCCTTCGCCAAAGAAAGCGGAATTCGGTTATATTTTTCAGGAGGCTGTCGACTTTTTTATACGGAGAAAATGATATGTACAAGGAAGAAGAGGAGTAATCTACACTGTCTTCTTCCCACTTTTTTTACATAAGGGCTTTTTTGGCCAGCAAGATATCGTTTTGCAGGATTTTGTTTAAGTTGTACGAATCGTACAACCCCTTCTGATACATGTAATAGAATATCCGCCCGTGGGCCTTGATTGCTATGTTGAGTTGTTTTCTTAATACTTCCCGCAGCATTGGAGTAGCTGTTTCAGTTATGGCGACAGCGTAGTTTCTAACGTTTGATTTAGTAAAAGCAAGCAAGTCCCCCGCAAAAAAACTATCCCCATACTCCCGGTACTGGCTTGATTCCCCAGGATGTGGCGCATACGGGTAAAACTGAAGAAGCTCCCGCAGGCTCGTTTCAAGCTCATGAATGGTTTGCCCGTATATTCGCTCTAATTGGTCATCCTTCAATTCCTTCAAACTTTTTTTCATCTTCATTAAACCGATTGCGTTGAAGGCCACCAGTTCATGCAGCTCAAGCGTTTCATGCCACGCCAGTGTTTGTGGGTTAGGTTGGTGCATTTGTTCAAGTCTCCTTTTCGGTTAAATTCTTCTTACTATATGTATAGGACACACAAAAGGAGCCTACAGCATACTAAATTCATCTGTTGTTTTTTGGAGAATGATGAAATGGTACAATAATAAATATAGTGTCTGGATTGAATTTTCGCCTCAAACCCGGGGTTCCGCAACTAAAACCGAAACATCGCTACAAAACAAAGTAGAAAAGGAGCTGGATACTCGTGACAGAGATAAATTGGCAGCAAGAGATTGAAAGGCGGAAGGATGATCTGCTGAAGGATACACAGGCGCTGCTCAAGATTAAAAGTATACTTGATGAGGAATATGCCACTGATGAGGCGCCGTTGGGAAAAGGTGTTAAAGAAGCGCTGGATTTTATGCTTCAATTGGGTGAAAAACACGGCTTCACTTCAAAGAATGTCGGAAATGTTTCAGGCCATCTGGAAATGGGCCAAGGGGAAGAGCTTCTAGGCATCCTTTGCCACGTGGATGTGGTACCTGAAGGCGATGGCTGGAGCTCAGATCCGTTTGCCGCAGATATCAGGGACGGAAAAATCTATGCACGCGGTGCGATTGATGATAAAGGGCCGACTATGGCAGCTTACTATGCAATGAAAACGGTGAAAGAGCTGGGGTTGCCATTGAATAAACGGGTTCGCATGATTATCGGTACTGATGAGGAATCGGACTGGCGTTGTGTGGATCGCTATTTTGAAACAGAAGAAATGCCGGCAATTGGATTTGCCCCCGATGCGGATTTTCCGATCATTTATGCCGAGAAAGGCATCTGGGATTTTGCCATTACACAGCCAGGAGAAGCTGACAGCGGATCAGGGTCAGGAATTGAGGTCACCGAATTTACATCTGGAAGAAGGGTGAATATGGTTCCGGATTATGCGATTGCCCGCCTGCGAGCAGATGGCAAACAGGAAGAAATTGCAGAACTTTTCAAGTCTTTCATGCAAAAACACGCACTGAATGGAAGCCCGAGCGTTGAACATGAACAAGTAATCCTTGAGCTTGAAGGGGTTTCGGCACATGGCATGGAGCCGAATAATGGAGTGAACGCAGGATTGTATTTGGCAGCCTTTTTATCAGGACTGGAAATCCCGGAACATGCAAAGAAATTTTTTTCATTCATTCATGATTATGTGTTTGGTGATTCGCGAGGGAACAGGCTTGGCATCGCGTTTAGTGACGAAATTTCCGGGGATTTAACCTTGAACGCGGGCATTTTAAGCTATTCAAGGGAAACGGGCGGGAGGATTGGCTTTTCTATGCGGTACCCGGTTACATTCAAATGGGAGGAAGGCAAATCGGCCTTGCAGAATACTGTGGGAAGCCTGGGATTTGCGATAGAGAGCAACACCAATTCAGCCCCTCACCACGTGAAGAGTGACAGCTTCCTCATCAAGACTTTACAGCGGGTTTATGAAGAGGAAACAGGCGAAAAAGCAGAACTTCTGGCAATTGGGGGCGGTACATATGCAAGATCGCTTGAAGAAGGCGTAGCATTCGGGCCGCTTTTTCCCGGCAAAGAAGATATCGCCCACCAAAAAGATGAATATATAGACATTGCTGACATGCTCAAGGCAGCAGCGATATATGCCCGGGCCATCTACGAATTGGCAAAATGATGGAATAAAGGGTCAGTCCCCCAGTGGGGTAACGTGTTACAGCACTGGGGACTACCCCATTAATGGGAGTGTTGTAATGATGGAAAAAATGATACTAAACGGCAAAATCGTTGTGAGGTCTGATATCAGCGTGGATGTAGAGGATCGCGGTTATCAATTTGGCGATGGGATATATGAGGTAATCAGGGTATACAACGGCCGATTATTTACGGCCACGGAGCATTTAAGCCGCCTGCTCGAAAGTGCCAAAAGCATCCGCCTGGATTTGCCATTCACAATTGAAGATATGGAAAGCCAGCTAAATGAGCTTGTCCGGGAGAATGGGCTGGAATTTGGAACGATTTATATGCAATGCACCAGGGGGGTGTCACCAAGGAACCATGCCTTCCCTGCTCCCGCTGTTAATCCGGTTTATGTTGCCTATACAAAACCGCTGCTCCATTCGCAGGAACTTGCCAAAACGGGTGTGAAAACCATTTTGGAAGAAGATATCCGCTGGCTGCGCTGTGATATTAAAAGCTTGAATTTGCTTGGAAATATCCTTGCGAAACAGAAGGCGGCCGAAGCCGGGTGCTTCGAGGCGCTGCAGCATCGAGACGGAATGGTTACGGAAGGCAGCTCATCAAATGTATCTATTGTCACGGACGGAAAAATTAAAACACACCCGGCAACAAATTTAATCCTGAATGGGATATCAAGACAGGTAATGCTGCGGCTTTGTAAGGAAAATGGGATTCCTTATTCAGAGGAGCCTTTTACAACGGATGAGCTTCTTGCAGCAGATGAGGTATTTTTATCGGGAACAACCATCGAGGTCCTTCCGGTTATCCAAATTGACGGCCAGGCTGTCGGTGATGGCATTCCCGGCGTTGTCACGAGAAAGCTTCAGAAATTGTTTCGTGACGAGGTTATCAAACAATGCGGGCCGGCTAAACATGCTGCACCCATAGAATGAGTTTGATCCCTGCCATGTTTCCGGCGGGGATTTCTTTTGGCAGAAAAGAGAGATGTTTTTCTTATAAATGCGACCTTGTGCAAGTTAAAATGAATCGCAATATCACTTTTTTCTTACTATTGACGAGATCAGTGGACTTATCTTTCATAAAAAGGAGTGATGTTTCGGTAAATTTGGTTTCCCTTCATTCCCGCATTTTCGCGATACTCTGTCATGCCCTTTAAATATTCGCACAACCGCCGGGTTTTCAAACACAAGGAATAAGAGCGGACGAGATGTTTATGCTAAAATAGATAAAGGAAAAAAGGAAGGTATCCACATGAATACAAATTATTTTTTCGCCTTGACATTGCCTGACGAAACGAAAGAATATATATATGATATGACAGAGGAAATAAGGTCTGAGTTTCCTTTCAAGAAATGGCTCCATAAAGACGATTATCACATTACCCTTGCTTTTCTGGGAAATGCCCCTGAAGAAATGAGAAAGAAGTCAATGGAACTTGTAAAGGGGAGCCTGTCCAATGAAGGGCCGTTTTCGCTTTCCTTACACCGGATCAGCACATTCGGCGAACGGCACAACCCAAGAATTCTTTGGGCAGGGGTCACCGGTGAGGAAAGGCTGTTTGACATCCAGAAGAAGGTTTATCAAGAATGTTTGCAGGCTGGATTCTCATTGGACAAGAAACCATTTAAACCGCATATCACCATCGCAAGAAAATACATAGGAGAACGGACCTTTGACATTGAAGAGCTTCAGGTCAAGGCAGGACGCGATTCGATAGGCCAACATTCTTTTACTGTCTCTGAAGTTTCCCTTTACCAAAGCCACTTCGGCGCATCTCCGTCCTATGAACCGATTTTTACGATACGTTTACAATAGGCTTGGCCGTGTTCGTTTGGAAAACGGGTAAGCATTATATTTATGAAAAAAGACAGGTTGTGATGAAACATGGGACAGCTTATTAAATTGCAGGATTATATCTCAAGATATGAACAGGATATATATCGGTACCCGACGCAATTTGTCCGCCTAAAGCAGCAGCAATGGGAAAATTTAAAAGCAGCCTTCCTTGCCGGGGAGTTGGAGCAGTTTTTTCATGATCCTCCGGCAGGGAGCCCTGATGAAGATTGGACACAGGAGACCAGGCCCGGCCTTATGGAAAAAGTACGGGGGATTTTTTCAAAGGCCGCCACGAAGGGGGAAAGTCCTGCAAGCGACAGCCAGAATTCTTCCGATTCACAGGAAAATTTCTTTTCCCTACAAATGCCAACGAATATCGGCAGCCTTGATGAATTGAAACAGAATTATTTGAACCAGCTATTGCGCTTTCAGATGACATGGGGAAGCTCGACCATGTACGAGAAGTCATTTGTTGATCAGTCTTTCTTTTTGGATGAAAGACTCCGTTTCTTTTTGCAGCGTTTTCCTGATACATTCCTATTATTATATAAACCTGTTTTTCTACTGAAAAATGCACCCGTCGAGGTTGAAGTCATCCTGTTAAGCCCGACGGATGCCTGGTGCCTTACCTTCCTTGAAGCTGAAGAGGATGCAGTCTTTGCCGGGTCCAGTGAAAGGTTCTGGTTGAAGAGGCACCACCAGCACAAAGAGAAAAAAGTATTGAACCCGATGCTTGCCGTGGATCGCATGGAGAAAATTGCAAAGCAGCTTTTTTCATTATATGACGTTAGCCTGCCGATAAAGAAAGCGATCCTCTCGCGCAATGGATATATAGATCATCCTCTTGCACCTTATGATGTGACGCTTCTGGATAAGCGAACGTTTCCGGAATGGTTCCAAAAAATGCGGGGCCTTTCTTCACCGTTGAAACATCAGCAATTAAAGGCCGCACAGGCATTGCTTGACTATTGCCAAACGACGTCATCCAGACGGCTGGAATGGGATGTGGATCTGGATGTTAGCGAAGAAGAAAACAAACTATGAAGGTGAACGTTTAAAAACAAGCGGCATAGAACTGTATTTCATCATAAATCCCGTGGCCCAAAATGAGGGAAGTGGAAGGGTATGGAAAAAAATGGAGCGCGTGCTTGCATCGAAAAACATTTCATATCAATCTTTTTTCACGGAATATAAGGGCCATGCAAAAGAGTTGTCAGAAGAAATTTTAGCAAAAACCGACAAGGATACCCTGATTGCAGCTGTGGGCGGAGATGGTACGCTTCATGAGGTCATGAATGGCGCAGCAGGATATCCCCATGCCATAATCGCATGCATCCCTGCCGGATCGGGAAATGATTATGTCCGCGGAATCCAGCGGACAAAAAACTGCCGGGATGCCCTTTCCCTTATTATGCAGCCCGAAAATTATATAAAAGAAATTGATATTGGAATTCTCGAAACCAATGCGGCTGATGCAGCTTTTATCAACAGCGTGGGGATAGGAATAGATGCGGAAATAACATATGACGTGAATCATTCCGCCTGGAAAATCCTATTCAACTTTTTTAAGATTGGCAAACTCATATACATATATTTTTTCCTGAAAAAGCTATTTACATACAAAAGGACCGATATGGCTGCTTTCATAGACGGCAAAGAGCATGTTTTTAAACGGGTATGGTTCATCGTTGCCGCAAACCAGCCCTACTTTGGGGGAGGCATAAATATTTCCCCGAAATCCAGGCATGATGACTCGCTTTTTGAAGTAATTGCCGTTCACGATATCCCGACGATAAAGCTTTTATCTGTTTTTGTGACTGTTTTATGGGGAGGCCACCTGCGCTTGAAAAATGTGGATTCTTTTACGTGCAGGCATATTGAAATCATCTCTGCAGATCCTGTAAGAATCCAGGCGGATGGAGAGATTTTGGGAGACACGAAGCTATCAGCCTTTATCGCCCCGAATAAAATAAGGGTTTTGACACGGGGGAAGTGAATGATCAAATTCAGGCAATTCCTGGTTTTTTCGGGTGGTTGCAGGTTTTTCCTATTAAGTTTATGAACTATACCACTTGACTAAGAAACGGCTTTTCAACTAAAATTCTATAAGATAGCTATTGTATATGGTCAATGGCTGTCTTTTTTATTTTTCTTGAAATGTGCCAGGAAAGTCAAAAAGCAGTCCGCGGACTAAAGCTTATTCTGGCTTCCATAGGACAAGGAAAGCTTCGTCAGCCATACATCTGACGAAGGAAAGCGCAGCGTTACGAGGGTGTGGCGACGTTGGCGTTTGTCGCAAGAAGTGGCAGTGGTTAGTCGACGTTCCTTTAATATTTGGCGCCCCGTGCTTTTTTAACTAGCGAAGAAATTGAAGGTGAACCTTTTGGAACATTTATTCGGTCAGGAGTGGGAAATCGTTCCCGCTGGAGGAGCTACAGGAGAAGCCTTCATTGCCCTAAAAGATAATGAACAAAAACTTTTTCTGAAACGTAATACATCGCCTTTTCTGGCTGTTTTATCAGCTGAAGGAATCGTGCCTAAGCTGGTATGGACAAAGCGTCTTGAAAACGGAGATGTGATAACGGCGCAGCATTGGTTAAATGGAAGGGAACTCACCCATCAAGAGATGAATGGCCAGCAAGTGGCTAAGCTGCTGAGGAAAATCCATCAGTCTCAGCCGTTGCTGACTATGCTGAAAAGATTGGGTAAATCCCCATTGCGGCCCGAAAGCATCCTGACACAAATAGAAACCAGCCTGGACCGTGAAGTCGTTTCGGTTCCTGCAGTCTTTCAGGCGATTTCCTTTTTGCAGAATAACCTGTTATTGGCTGAGTGCGACGAGCAGGTCGTCTGCCATGGCGACGTTAACCATAATAACTGGCTATTTACTGATGCAAATGAGTTATTTCTTATAGATTGGGACGGCGCAATCATTGCCGACCCAGCGATTGATCTCGGAGTGCTGCTTTATTCCTATGTTCCAAAAGAAGATTGGCGGGAGTGGCTCGGCCGATATGGAAAGACACTGGATGCAAGCCTTGAAATGAGGATGAAGTGGCATGTGGCCGCTCAAGCCTTATCCTCGATCCAATGGCATAAAAATAAAAACCGGATTGAGGAAATGGAACGTATCATTCAACAGTTGCCTTACATCCTTGATCAATAAAAGCGGCCAATGTCATCAACCCAATGGTTAAGATCGGTTTGGTGCGAATTGATATGGGCATCCAAATCAGATGAATTGATTCCATCCTGGCTGTACCGGTATATTTCTTCCAGTATGACTCTGACGTTTTCATTCACATCTGTATTCACCATCAATGATTTTACCAGCCGTTCCACTTGCTCGCATTCAGATACCGATCCGCAGCAATCACTTTGGTGGTTTTGTAAAATATCCTTTAATAAAAAAATCTGGTTTTCATGAGAAAGCGGCATAATGGCTTCGACCCTTTCTTAAAATAGATGATTATGTTTTTTATAGTGTGACTTGTGACGACATTTATACGTGACAATCCGCGGAAACCGCAAGCGCCTTTTCAGCTGCGGTTTTTTTACGGGCAAATTGTTCAAAACTTACCTTGCAGAAATTCGGTTAGTCATGGTATTGTGTGAAAAGTATAAAAGATATAGAGGTGTGTAATTGATGCGTTTAAGGAATAAGCCCTGGGCTGAAGAAAAATTGGCTGCCTATCCACAGTACGTCATCCAGCAGCCTGAAAGCCATAAAGGGAAGTGGCGGGAAGCATTCGGGAATGACCATCCGATTTATATAGAGGTCGGCACAGGTAAAGGCCGATTCATTACTGAAATGGCAATGGTGAACCCTGATATCAATTTTATTGGCATTGAACTTGCTAAGAGTGTCATTGTTTCTGCTTTGGACAGGCTGATTGAAGCAGATTTGCCAAACGTGAAGCTCATGAACGAGAATGCCAATGATCTGCGTAATTTTTTTGCTAAGGGCGATGTAGCCAGGGTTTATTTAAATTTTTCTGATCCATGGCCTAAAACACGGCATGAGAAACGCCGCTTGACATATGAAACCTTTTTACAGGTGTACGAAGATATCCTTCCCGAAAAAGGCGAGATCCATTTTAAGACGGATAATCAGGGATTATTCGAATCTTCGTTGATGAGCTTGTCCCGTTACGGAATGCTGCTTAAATTTGTAAGCCTTGATTTGCACAACAGCGATTTTGAAGGCAATATCATGACGGAATACGAAGAGCGATTCTCTCGAAAAGGTAACAGAATATACAGGCTTGAGGCGCAATTCCGCTAGAATAATTACCATCTAAGCGATCCTTTTATAGGTATCGCTTTTTTATTTGGTTAAAATAGTGGGACTATTTAAATTTTATGAAAATAAAGTTAAACTTATAATGAATAGGAGGGAGTTTATGGAATCTTTACAGATTGGGGAAATCAAGCTGACATGGCTGAATGGAGGGGATATCCATTTGGATGGTGGAGCAATGTTCGGGGTTGTGCCGAAGCCGCTTTGGTCAAGAAGGTATCCTAATAATGACAACAATCAGATTCAATTGCGAACAGACCCGATTTTAGTACAGGCGGGTGGTTTGAATATGCTGATCGAAACAGGGATCGGCAATGGAAAATTCGATGAAAAACAGCTTAGGAACTATGGTGTCACCGAAGAATCGAGGGTAGAACAAAACCTGAGGGAAATCGGGTTGTCAGCAGAGGATATCGATTATATCCTCATGACACACATGCATTTCGACCACGCTAGCGGGTTGACAAAACGTGAGGGAGGAGAGTGGAAACCCGTGTTTCAAAATGCGCAAATCATCACGTCCCGGATTGAATGGGACGAGATGCAAAGCCCTAATATCCGTTCAGGCAATACATACTGGAAAGAAAACTGGGAAGCGGTCGCCCACCTCGTCCGCCCATTTGATGGTGAAAAACAAATCCTGGATGGCATTATGATGGTTCACACGGGTGGACATAGCGACGGACATTCCATCATTGTCATGGAACAGGGCGGGGAGTTATTGATCCACATGGCTGACATCATGCCTACACATGCACATGCCAATGTGCTATGGGTAATGGCATTTGACGACTATCCGATGGAATCGATCATCCAAAAACAAAAATGGATGTCATATGGTTTGGAGAACAAAGCCTGGTACAGCTTCTATCATGATGCTTATTACCGAGCCATAAAATGGGATAAAAGCGGCAAACAAGTGCTTCAGGAATTAAAAAGAAAACGCTGACAATAATGGGACAGGCTGCCTTTGATAGGCAGCCTGTCTATGCTTCAGTCGTTTTTTTGTGTTAATTCCAGAATGGTTCCGGTTGATGCATCAGCCACGAACTCGAATTGTTCCCTTTTCCCATTGGCATGGCGGGTTATTCCGCCTTTGTATACCTGATAATCCAGATTGAATTTCTCGTAGTTTTCCGGCTTCATTACAATCCAGGACCCATATATCTTTCCATCCTTTTTAACAGCGGCTTTGACGTTTTCCAGCACTCTTTCGGGTGAAGGGCCGCCTGTCTCATCTATCTTTTGTTTGGCAGCGTAACCTGCGGCAAAACCGGCTGCTGCCCCTAAAAGCAAGGTCTTCCAGTTCATATTAGTCCCCTCCAAAATAGGTAATTGAATGATTCCCTATAGTATACAATATAAAGTGATGAACAAATTCGCAAGTGACAGCGTGTGACAATTTTCTGTAATATAGAAATGAACATAATTCAGATTGGATTAAGGGGTAGAGAAATGGATCAGGAAACCTTAAAAATGTTCAAGATTTTGACAGAGTTGCCTGGAGCATCCGGAAATGAACATGCAGTAAGAAACTTCATGCGTTCCGAACTGGAAAAGTATTCGGATGAGATTGTACAGGACAATCTCGGAGGCATTTTCGGGATGAGAAAGGGCGATGTGCGGGGACCTCGGGTTCTTGTTGCCGGACACATGGATGAAGTGGGATTTATGGTGACTTCTATAACGGAAAATGGAATGATTCGCTTCCAGCCTCTTGGAGGCTGGTGGAGCCAGGTTTTGCTTGCGCAACGAGTGCAAATAATCACGGACAATGGCCCGGTGACTGGCGTTATTGGATCGATTCCGCCTCATTTGCTTGATGAAGCGCTGCGATCCAAACCAATGGAGATTAAGAATATGCTGATAGACATTGGGGCAGATGATCGCGAAGATGTGAAGAAAATTGGCGTAAAGCCTGGGCAGCAAATTGTGCCTATCTGCCCGTTTACCCCATTGGCGAACCAGAAGAAAATCCTTGCGAAAGCTTGGGATAATCGGTATGGCTGCGGCCTGGCGATCGAACTGTTAAAAGATATAAAAGATGAAACGCTTCCCAACATTTTGTTCTCTGGAGCTACTGTACAGGAGGAAGTCGGGTTAAGAGGCGCCGTGACGGCCGCTTCGATGATCAAGCCGGATATTTTCTTTGCCTTGGACGCGAGTCCTGCAAATGATATGTCAGGAAGTAAATCAGAATTCGGGCAGCTCGGAAAGGGAGCTCTATTGCGGATTCTGGACCGGTCAATGGTCACCCATAAAGGAATGCGTGAATTCATCCTGGATATGGCTGAATCCAACAATATCCCATACCAGTATTATGTTTCCCAGGGAGGGACGGATGCCGGGAAAGTCCATATCGCAAATGAAGGGGTGCCGAGCGGTGTAATCGGAATCTGTTCGCGATACATCCATACCCATGCGGCGATGATCCATATAGATGATTATGCGGCGGCACGCGAGCTTATTGGAAAGCTTGTTCGGGCTTGTGATAAAGCGACAGTGGAAAGCATCAGGAATAATGGGTAAATGGAGCGGGTATGATGTTAAAAGTTGCAGTGGGAAGCAGTAACCCTGCAAAGGTCCATGCTGTCAAGGAAGCTTTTGGACGCGATGCGGAGATAATAGAGATAAAGGCTTCCTCGGGTGTTTCCGAGCAGCCTTTTTCGGATGAAGAAACCGTAGAAGGAGCATCAAACCGGGCCAGGAATTGCCTGGGGGAGAGCGATGCACAAATTGGAATCGGACTGGAAGGCGGTGTCGTCCAAACTAAATATGGACTCTTTCTATGTAATTGGGGCGCGCTGGCTGACCGGGAAGGCAATCTCTTTATTGCGGGCGGTGCCAGGGTTGCTTTGCCAGCCCCTATCGCCAAAAGGCTGTTGTCAGGCGAGGAGTTAGGCCCGGTAATGGATGAATATACGAAAAAGGAAGGCATCCGGAAAAAAGAAGGGGCCATTGGCATTTTCACCAATGGACGGATCACACGGCAGGAAATGTTTAGCCATATAATGGATATGCTGATTGGCCAATATGAATTTAGAAAAGTGGAAAAAAAGCAGTGATACACTGTTCCCCAAAGAAAAATCCTTGTCAGCACTTAAGCTGGCAAGGATTGTTTATTAAAGGATTAAAATTTTCAACATGTTTCGATGTCTAGCTTTGACTTACAGGGATGTACTAATTTCCGATGTTGCCACAGGACGCGGCAGTTTTTTAGCCGACCTTCTCCTGCACGGGGCGCTTCCGCTTTTATTGGCATCAATTATCAAACACATAGGAAAGAACCTTCAAGGCCTGGTTCACAGATTCAACAGTCACATTCGCTTTCGCTGACAGTTCTTTTAACGGATGGTGAAGAGCCTCCGGGCGGATCAGGATAAGTGGTTTTCCAAGGGAGATTGCCGCGCTTGCGTCCATGGCTGTATTCCATTGTTTGTACTTTTCACCGAACAGCGCGATGACCAGGTCGGCTTTCTTCATAAGCAGCTCGGTGCGAAGATTATTGATTTGTGATGCAGCAGCGTCTTTTAAAATACTTGTTGACTGGGGACCGAGAATTTCTTCCCCGATATTATCAGAGCGTTCATGGTCTTCCATAGGGCCTACAAAGTTCAACGGAAGCTGCAAGGCTTCTGCTTTTTCCTTCAATTCATTTCTCCAGTTACTATGGATCTCCCCTGCAAGATAAACTGTCATTAACATATCATCGCCTCCAGACTGATTAGTAAGCTAGCTAGTTCAGTATAATCATAAAGGTGTTTATGACACTAAGTGTAACATGATTACGAAGGGCGTGTGCAACCAGAGTTTGCATATTAATGGTGTGGGTCCTTTTTGTTTGGTATTATCAAATTAGCATCTGGCTTTGATACGACGATCATTGGCTAATAAATCCGATTTGGACAGAATATCGTCACTTTTGGTTAAAGGATTATGGAATGAGGATAATTAAAGATTCGGAGGAATATAAACGAATGAAACATTTGGAAACTATAGAACAATTTGATCAATTAAAAAATGCAGGGAAGCATATCTTTTTGTTTTCCGCGGATTGGTGCCCCGATTGCAGGGCAATTGAACCTGTCCTTCCGGAAATTGAACAAAACCACCCGCAATTTACTTTTGTTTATGTAGACCGAGATAAATTCATCGATATTTGCGCAGCCAATGACGTCTTCGGCATCCCAAGCTTTATTGCTTATGAAAGTGGAAAGGAATTAGGCCGCTTTGTCAGCAAAGACCGAAAAACACAACAGGAAATCGAGGATTTCATCCATTCTTTATAAGCAATTTGCACCCCCGTCTCGGTATGGGGGCAATTTATTTTATAAAAAACGAATATTACTTTTGTAATGTGCATTATAGTGTCTAGCTGAGGCGCACAATATGAAACAGTGCCCTCGAAAAATCAAAATGTGGAGGCTCTCAACGGCAATCCAAAACAGGCGCTTGTGCGTAGAAGGAGGAACCGAAATTGAAAATGGACGGCAAGAAAATGAAGGATCTTCTTCAGAAGCGGCTTCAATCGGACTATCGGACATTTACCTTTGATAGCAAAAAAGATGTGCTCCGAATCGAAAATACAACGACTGGTAAAGGGATCTCCATCGAATTGCCCGGAATAATTGCCAAATGGGAAACAATGAAGGATAAAGCAATAGATGAAGTTGTTTATTATGTGGAGGAAGCCCTGAATGTGATGGGGGCAGAGCATACACTTGCAGGGAGTGAAAAACATATTTATCCGGTTATCAGGTCAACATCATTTCCACTGGAGGCAGTTGAAGGGAATCGTTTTCTTTATGATGAGCATACAGCGGAGACAAGGGTTTTTTATGCGCTGGACCTTGGCAACACTTACCGTTTGATTGACGGAGAGCTGCTTGCGAAGGAAAATTGGGACCCTGAACAGATTCGCCAGATAGCCCGGTTCAACGTACGCTCCCTTCCAACTCCTTTAAAATCGGATACCGTAGCAGGGAATACTTTTTACTTCCTTAATACTAATGATGGGTATGATGCGAGCCGAATCCTGAATGAGGCCTGGTTAAGGGAGATGAAAGGCAAAATGGAGGGAACGATGGCCATCGCTATTCCGCATCAGGATGTGATTATTATCGCTGATGTAGAAAATGATACCGGCTATGATGTATTGGCACAAATGGCGATGAGTTTCTTTGCGAGCGGGCATGTCCCCATCACGGCTTTATCCTTCCTGTATGAAGACGAAGGGCTGGAACCCATATTTATATTGGGGAAAAATAAAAAACGCAGTGAGTAAAGATGGAAATTATTTAGTATTTTTGGTTTAGTAAGTAAGAAGCATGGATGGGTTTTTCCGTAAAAAGGGTCCCATCCTTTTTTTTAATTTGGTGCCTTTTCCTTTGATTTTCCTATGAGTGGCCGAACCTCCTCATATTGTACCAATCTGCATAATTTTTCTCGATATTTTAAGAAATACTGTTAAAATGGTAAGGTGAAACCGGCTGCGCGCAGGTGCGGCCTTAAGACCGAGCTATGGAAAGAGTGATTATGTTTGAAATGGTTTAGAAAAATAAAAAAATGGTTTCAGGATGAAGAAATTATTGAAATCGAAGAAATCATCGTAGACGAGCCAATTGATCAAGAAGTTTTGAAAAAACTGGACATCGCAAAGATTAAAGAAGGACCTAAAAAAGAGCGGCAGCGGAGAGCTGTAAAGAATCCAGGAAACATTGAACCTGATACAAAGGTGTTATATCAATATCCGAAGGGGCAATTTAAATTTCCCGTGATCCCGGATGAAAGCATCTCCCGGAAAAAAAAACGTGGGGATCAGCATGAACGGACTCCAGGAAAGAAGCATACAGCCAGTCAAGGGAAATCAAGCGTGGAGCAGCCAAACGATTCAACGAAATCCATGGATAAACCAAAAAGCGGCAAGCCGGGAAAAATCCAGCCTTCCAATGTTCCATTCCGTCCAACGGAGATTCCGTCTCCAATATATGGATTCAAGCAGCGGCCGGATAAGCAAACGGACAAGCAAGCACAGCCATCGGATGACAAAGTAGATATTCCATTCCGTCCAACGGAGATTCCGTCTCCAGTATATGGATTCAAGCGGGCGGATAAGAAAATGGAGAAGCAAGCCCCGGCAGCGGATCCCTTAGTAGAATTTGAACTTGAAAGTAGGCTGGCACAGAAAAAAATCTCAAATTTTGATCCGGAAGAAATTCCTGCTATCTACCGTAAGGCCGAAACGGAAAGTACTGAAGCAAAACAGAATGGCGAGGGCCTTTCCCTTGAGGATGCCGATCTAGGTTTCGAGGAAGGTGCTGCCCACCAGACAAGCAATGATAAAAATGCTGTACTATCTGAAATTGCAGTGTCATCGCAAGCTGCTGTTTCCTTTGATCAAACCGGACAAGAAAATAAAGAAGTAAGCCACAAAAAGCCAGCGCCTGCAATAGAACACATGGAGAATGATGGGACAATAAACGATGAGAGAATCATGCTTCAGGCAGAACCCATGCCCGCTTCGATCGAAATGGAGAGCGTATATGAGCAGTTCCAATCGGATCAAGCATTGGTGGAGGAAGCGAAAGAGAAAGAAGCGCCGATCCACACTGAATTGGAACGAGAGGTAACGGGCGAACCAAGTATGGCTCCAGTACAAGTCCAGGAAGAACCCATGCCCGCTCCGATCGAAATGGAGAGCGTATATGAGCAGTCCCAATCGGTTCAAGCATTTGTGGAAGAAGTGAAAGAGAAAGAAGCCCCGATCTACACTGAATTGGAACGAGAGGTAACGAGCGAACCAGGTATGGCTTCAGTACAAGTCCAGGCAGAACCCATGCCCGCTCCGATCGAAATGGAGAGCGTATATGAGCAGTCCCAATCGGATCAAGCATTGGTGGAGGAAGCGAAAGAGAAAGAAGCGCCGATCCACACTGAATTGGAACAAGAGGTAACGGGCGAACCAGGTATGGCTCCAGTACAAGTTCAGGAAGAAGATCAGGAAGAAATATCTAACCAAGACGAAACCGAAACAGCACCAAATACATCCAGGAAAAAACATATCCCATTCAATGTCTTGATGACAAAGCAGGACAGGGACCGGGTACAACAATTGAAAAAAGAAGGCGACTTTCCAAACGCAGCCACTGCAATCGAAGAAATCGTTACACAAGCAGAAATAACTGAAAAACCGGCTGAGCCCGAACCAACACTGCACGCCGAAAAAGCGGATGCTTTTGACCTGGATGGAGATCCGCCATTTTATGCTTTTCCGGCAATCGATTTATTGTCACCGCCGGCCCACGCCGAGAGTGATCGGGATTGGCTGGAGGAACAGGCCAGGTTATTGAATGATACGCTAAAGAATTTTAACGTCAGGGCCCATGTAGTGAATGTAACCCAGGGACCGGCAGTTACGAGGTTTGAGGTACAACCGGAACCGGGTGTAAAGGTAAACAAGATTACTAACTTAACAGATGATATCAAGCTCAGCCTTGCAGCCGAGGATATCCGGATGGAGGCTCCGATCCCGGGAAAACATACGATCGGCATTGAAATCCCGAATCTCAAAAGCAAGCCGGTATTTTTACGGGAGGTGCTCGACGGCGATGCCTTCCAAAACGACGGATCGCCTCTAACGGTGGCTCTCGGCCTGGATATTTCAGGTAAGCCAATTGTAACGGATTTAAAGAAGATGCCTCACGGCTTGATCGCGGGTGCGACTGGGTCCGGTAAAAGTGTGTGCATAAATACAATGCTTGTAAGCCTGTTGTATAAGGCAACACCGCAGGAATTGAAGCTGCTGCTGATCGACCCGAAAATGGTGGAGCTGGCCCCATATAATCGAATTCCCCACCTGGTAAGCCCGGTCATCACGGATGTCAAGGCAGCCACT
This sequence comes from Peribacillus glennii, assembly GCF_003429105.1. GTDB lineage: Bacteria > Bacillota > Bacilli > Bacillales > DSM-1321 > Peribacillus > Peribacillus glennii. The sequence continues at coordinate 48,324 of NZ_QVTD01000002.1, read as the reverse complement.
GCAGCATTAAAATGGGCCGTTGAAGAGATGGAACGCCGCTATGAATTATTCGCGCATACGGGTGTTCGCGATATTGGCCGTTTTAATGAAATGGCCGACAGAGCCGGGCAGCATGCGGACAAATTGCCCTATATCGTCGTGATCATCGATGAGCTTGCCGATTTAATGATGATGTCCCCAGCTGATGTAGAAGAAGCGATTTGCCGGATTGCCCAGAAAGCACGGGCATGCGGGATCCATCTCATTGTTGCCACACAGCGGCCGTCTGTTGATGTGATTACAGGATTAATCAAGGCTAATATCCCGACAAGAATTGCATTTTCTGTCTCTTCGCAGGTGGATTCCCGGACAATCCTCGACTCGAGCGGTGCTGAAAAGCTTCTTGGAAAAGGCGACATGCTCTTCGCCGAAAATGGTTCTTCGAAAACGGTACGGCTTCAAGGCACCTTTGTCTCCGATGATGAGATTGAACAAGTGGTCAACCATGTAAAACAGGAGCAAGAGCCGAATTATTTATTTGAACAGGATGAATTATTAAGCAGGGCGCAAGTAATTGAGGATACGGATGAATTGTTTTATGAGGCTTGCGAATTTGCCGTTAACCAAAACGGGGCTTCTGCATCAAGCCTTCAGAGAAGGTTTCATATAGGCTACAACAGGGCTGCAAGATTGATTGAGATGATGGAGCGGCAGGGGATCCTTTCCGAATCAAGAGGCAGCAAACCCCGGGATGTGTTAATATCTGTAGAGGAGCTTGAATACATTCTTGAATCTAATGGCGGAAATTAATGTTTGTATTCTACCCGCAATTGTTTAAGATAATAGTATTATTGAAACATTCGCCAATAGGTAAATGGAACTTATTAGGTTCGGCAAAGTGCAATTTTCCGATCCGAGATAAACAAATGGTTCCATTAGGAATTAGGGGAGCTGCCAAGGATGAAGGAAATTGAATTGAAATTGAAGGGTGAAATCAAGAGGCTTACCAATAAAACCTTTAAATTTGATGAAAGGGTGAAAGAGGGCTGGTTTTCAGCCGTTTATTTTCTTAAAACAAAGGAAATTGCCGAGGAATTTTGCCCCGAACAAACGGTGACGATGCAGTTTTTCCAAAGAAAACATGCAGTGCTGTGCGGGACGGATGAAGTCGTGGCATTGATAAAAACGTTTGCCGAGCATCCTGAATCGCTCGATATCCACTCGTTAAAGGATGGCGATAAAATCAGCCCGTTTGAAACGGTGCTTACCATTACAGGTCCTTATCAGGAATTCGGCTATCTGGAGGGGCTCATCGACGGAATACTTGCCCGTAGAACTTCAGTAGCCACCAATGTATATAATGTCGTTAAGGCGGCTGCTTATTCAGGAATCCAGAAGCCTGTCATTTTCATGGGTGACCGGGATGACCATTTTACCCAACAGGCTGGCGACGGATACGCAGCGTATATTGGTGGAGCCACTGCCCAGGCGACCCATGCCATGAATGAATGGTGGGGCAAGAAGGGAATGGGAACGATGCCGCATGCACTGATCCAGCTATTCAACGGTGATGTTGTCGCTGCGACCGATGCTTACCATAGAAAGTATCCGGAAGATGAATTGATTGCGCTGGTTGACTACAACAATGATGCCATTACTGATTCATTGAAATTAGCCAGGGCCTTTGGAGATAAATTGCGCGGTGTCCGAGTGGATACATCCAGGACCATGATTGATAAATACTTTGTAAGAAACCAACACCTCTTGGGCTCGTTCGATCCAAGAGGGGTTAACGCAGAGTTAATTTTCGCCTTGCGCAAAGCACTGGATGATGAAGGCTTCCAGCATGTGAAAATCCTGGTAAGCGGAGGGTTCACTGAAGAAAGGATCCTCGAATTTGAAAAAGAGGGAGTCCCGGTGGACATGTACGGTATCGGAAGCAGCCTGCTGAAAATTTCCGTAAGCTTTACCGGTGATAATGTCTTGTTGAATGGCCATCCGCAGGCAAAAGCAGGGCGCAGGTACCGCCCGAATCCACGGCTGGAAAGGGTCGAGTAGGAGCCCCGGGATACGGCTTGAAATAACTTCGGGTGATTTTAACAATTGAAATATTACTGACATGGTTGGTTTCGCGTAAAAGTGATATAATGGAGATTCATTGAATATAAAAGCTTTAGCTCACTGCAGCAAAGAAAACCATGCCTGCCTTCGTTTCATGTCTGAGAATGGAGTGCTTGGAGGGCAATGGGCAAAAAACAGAAAGCGTCATATACTGTCATACAGATAGACGACTGGTGGAGGTTCTATTTATGACTGTTTACCATTTTGTTGGTATCAAAGGTTCAGGGATGAGTGCATTGGCTCAAGTCCTGCATGATATGAAATACGAAGTCCAGGGTTCCGACATTGAAAAGAGTTTTTTTACCCAAATCGCATTGGAAAATGCCGGAATACCTATCCTTACTTTCAATGAAGAAAACATACAACCGGGTATGACAATCATCGCTGGAAATGCATTTCCAGATACTCACCCTGAAATTACTCGGGCAACGGAACTGGGATTGCCTGTTATCCGTTATCACCGCTTTCTCGGTGACTTCCTGAAAAATTTCATCAGCGTCGCAGTTACCGGAGCACATGGAAAGACGTCGACAACCGGCTTGCTTTCCCATGTCATGAGCGGGGCAAAACCGACATCCTTCCTGATCGGCGATGGAACTGGCAAAGGTATAGAGAATGCTGAATACTTTGTGTTTGAAGCATGTGAATACCGCCGCCACTTCCTGTCTTACCACGCAGACTATGCAATCATGACGAATATCGATTTTGACCATCCGGACTACTATGCCAGCATTGAAGATGTTTTTCAGGCGTTCCAGGAAATGGCGTTGCAAGTGGGGAAAGGAATCATTGCCTGCGGGGATGATGAACAGCTCCAACGCATCCAGGCCAAGGTTCCGGTTATCTTTTATGGTTTTGCCGAGGAAAACGATTTCCAGGCACGGAATGTGGCAACATCAGCCATGGGAACAACATTCGAGGTGTTTGTCAGAAATACATTTTATGACACATTTACAATACCGACATATGGCAATCATAATGTACTGAATGCCTTAGCGGTAATAGCTCTTTGTAAATATGAGAACCTGGATACAGAATCGGTGAAAGCCCAGCTTCTAACATTCAGCGGGGTGAAGCGCCGATTTACTGAAAAGGAAGTAGGCAGCCAGATCATCATTGATGATTATGCTCACCATCCAACTGAAATAACAGCAACGATCGATTCTGCCAAACAAAAGTACCCGGAGCGGGAAATCGTAGCTGTATTCCAGCCGCATACTTATACCAGGACCCAGGCATTCCTCGGGGAATTTGCCGAGGCCCTTAATCTGGCCGATAAAGTGTATCTTTGTGAAATCTTCGGTTCAGCCCGTGAAAATCAGGGCAAACTTTCCATTGAAGATCTCCGGGAAAAGATTCCGGGCGCTGAGATCATTACAGAAGAAGATACATCACCACTGGCAGGACATGATGGGGCCGTAATCCTGTTTATGGGCGCTGGGGACATCCAAAAGTTTCAGGTGGCTTACGAACAATTTCTCCAGCAACCTAAATAAAAAAGCTGGAAAATACAGTAAAAGAGATGGACTAACCTAAAGTAGCAGATAATATAAAGCACCTTCGTGCATGTTCCAAATGAACATGACCGAAGGTGTTTTTGTGTGGGGCAAAACGAAAATATAAGAGGGGGGCTGTAAAAGATAGACATGAAGGTATATTGCCAGCCAATAAAAAAGTGCTATTAAAATACCTTATGTATACTGTGTAAATGGGTGATTCTCCTGGTCGTGCTCAGGATTATAGAACATGTGTCAAGGTAGATTGTTTTGCTAGGTAGGCTTAAACATAAAAAATTTTTCGGGAAAGGTGCGCTACTGTATTTATCTCTCAAGGGTTGTCCAAATTCTTAAAGATGAAACAATAGGCGGGGAAAAAATTGGGCTGCTTCATAACGAAGGAACACGGAATGAAAGCAGCCAATAAGGTCTTTATTTATGCCCAGTTTCGTTTAGTACGTTCAAGATCTCCATTTCCATCATTTTACTTAAGGTTTTCCGGATTCAACATTTCAAGTCCAGGAATCACAAATCGGCCGTCTTTGCGGATCAGCACGCCATCAAAGTAGATTTCGCCGCCGCCGTATTCAGGGCGCTGGATATTGACCATATCCCAGTGGATATTGGAATGGTTCCCGTTATAAGCGTCATCATAACATTGCCCCGGTGTGAAGTGGAAGCTGCCATCAATTTTCTCATCAAAAAGAATATCCTGCATCGGATGGAGAATGTACGGATTTACGCCGATTGCGAATTCGCCAATATAGCGTGCACCTTCATCCGTGTCAAAGATCTGATTGATTCGCTCTGTGTCGTTGGCTTCTGCATGGGTGATTTTTCCATCCTTGAAGGTCAGCTTCACGTTTTCAAAAGTAATGCCCTGATACGGGGATGGCGTATTGTATGTAATCACTCCGTTTACTGAATCCTTTACAGGAGCGGTGTAAACTTCCCCGTCCGGAATGTTTAACTCACCGGCACATTTAATGGATTTGATCCCTTTTATTGAAAAAGACAAATCTGTACCTGGCCCTGTCAGGCGCACTTGGTCCGTCCGGTCCATCAGCTCGGCAAGGCTGTCCATCGCGTCGCTCATTTTTCCATAATCCAGATTGCAAACATCGAAATAAAAATCCTCGAACGCTTCGGTACTCATTTTTGCGAGCTGGGCCATGGACGAGGTCGGATAGCGCAGCACCACCCATTTCGTCTTTGGGACGCGAATTTCACGATGGACTTTTTTTCCAATCGTGTTTCCATGGATGGCCATCTTCCCGGACGGAACATCAGCATGCTCATTTATATTATCGCCTGAGCGCAGTCCGATATAGGCGTCCATTTTACTCATAACATTCGCTTCAAAATCCGCTATCATGTTAAAGTGTCTTTCTTCAGCGCCCATCAACAATGCCCTGTCAACCCGCTGGTCTTTTAACAAAACAAATGGGTTCCCCCCGGCCTTGTATGCTTCTTTCACAAGGGCGGTGACCAGCTCGCGCTGCAACCCAAAGTTTTCAATTAAAACATTCTCGCCTTCTTGAAGTTTGATGGAATAGTTGATTAAGTTCCTCGCAAGTTTCTCTATTCTCGGGTCTTTCATTTTCATTCCTCCATATATAGTGGGCTTGTTAACATATATATTGTAGCCGATTATCACCATTGTGTTTAGGAAGAATGTTTAAATATTCCCTTGCAGAAAATAATAATAGTGGCAGAGGCAATTTTAAAAGCAAAACATTAAGGCTATACCTGGAAAAATAATTACGTTTATAATGAAAATGAACGGGTATTTAACCAATAAGTTGGTACAACAAGTACTGGAACAATTACTGGAGGTGTCCTATGGAAATTATTTTATATCTAAGTGCTGCTGTAGCGGCCATTGCGTTTCTAGTGCTGGTGATCTTCCTATCCAGAACCTTAAAATCGCTGCAGACTACCCTCGATAGTGTTGCAAACACATTAGACGGGCTGGAAAAGCAAATGCAGGGGGTAACGGTCGAAACTGCTTCGCTGCTGCATAAAACAAACGTGCTCGCGGAAGACCTGCAAATGAAATCCGAAAACCTGAACTCCGTAGTCCATGCGGTAAAGGGTGTTGGGGAATCCATTCAAGGCTTCAATTCTTCTATCCAAAAAGTCTCCAGTCAAGTCCAGGCGGGAATTGATAACAATCAGGAGAAAATCTCCCAGATTGTGCAGTGGAGCAATGTAGCGATGGAAATCAGGGACAAGTGGAAAGCTCGCAAGAACCAACAGTTGCCGGATGTTTCACCCATATCGGTGGCAGAAGCGGAAGCCTTGGAAACAGATAATCTAGCTAAGAAAAGATTTCTAAGGTCCAGATCGTAAATGAATGGTCCCTAAGAACTTTTAATAGCAAATCGATTAAAAAATTTGAGAGGAGCAATCTAATATGATTCAAAAAGAATATCAGGAATATACAAGGGATTATCAAAAGCCGTTTCAGGAACAAAATAATGCGACAGGATCAAAAGATTTCGTAATCGGGGCATTGATTGGAGGGGTAGTCGGAGCTGCTACAGCCTTGTTTATGGCACCCAAGCCCGGCAAGGAATTACGAAGCAACCTCAATGTCCAGGTGAAGAATCTTGGCGACAAAACAGAGAAGCTCAGACAGGCTGCGATGGAAAAGGGAGGCACCCTGGCAGAAACAGCCCGGGAAAAAAGGAGCGCCGTAACTGAAATGGTCACAAATAGATCTGCCGATTTGATGGATAAAGTGAAGAACATGAAACAGAATGGCGGGGATTCCGACTCTTCTGCTGCTTCAGATTCTGGGGTAGGAAGCGAGTTCTCTGCTGAGTCAACGGCAGATGACTACACAGCTGCTGATATGGGGACCGAAACCGCAGACGCGAGTTCATCCTCCAGCACAACTCCAGGAAAGAATGCTGCCCAGTTAAAATTGGATGAAACGAAAAAAGCATTTGAGGAAACGGAGAAGCGTTACAATTAATAACGAAAGAATATGTGCCAGGTAAGATATTTGTCATTGGGAGCGGTGAAGTGATAAGATTACTTCACCGCTTTTATTTGGTACAAAAAATGTATCTGGTTAAAGGAGAAGAATTATGGCAGCAAACAAAATTGAAACAAAAGAGCAATTTGAGGAGCTCGCAAATAAGGACAGCTTTTTGCTCATCAAGCACAGCCTGACCTGTCCTATCAGCGGCGCCGCTTTTGAAGAATATGAAAGCTTTCTTGAGGACCATGGCGCTGTCAAAACAGCGTATCTGGCCGTCCAGGAAGCGCGGGAACTTTCCAATCATGTAGCTGAAACCTATGGCATTAAGCACGAATCGCCACAGGCAATTTTATTTAAAAACGGCCAGCCGGTATGGAATGCCTCCCATTGGAAAATCACTGCCGATTCTTTATCAAAAGCAGTCAAAGAATAATGATTTTACAGAGCCTCTCCCTATCTGAAACAGCCAGGGAAAGGCTTTTTTTATTATTTGAAAAACCCCATTCATAGCGCAAGTCAATGAAATGTCGGAAAACAACTATTGCTTTTTTATTTTTAATATATTAAATTTTTAGAATATAATATTATTTTTTTTGGGGGACACTCTGTAATTTGCAGCATTTTTCGAAAAAAGTAAAGAAAACAAGGGGGAAATTTTTGTGAAGAAGAAATTAAGCGCGGCATCAGTAGTACTTGCAGGGCTTATTGCTTTAGCGGGTTGCAGCAGTGATGCTTCAAACGGTAAAACGGAAAAGGAAAAAGAAAAGCAGTATACAATCGGATTGACACAATATGCGAAACACCCGTCTTTGGACGCTGCAACAGAAGGATTTAAAAAGGCACTTGAGGACAACGGGTTTAAAGAAGGGGAAAATGTAAAGTTTGATTTCCAAAATGCCCAAGCAGATCCGAATAACACCCAACCGATTGCCAATAATTTTGTCGGCGATAAAGTCGACCTTATTTTCGCGAACGCAACGCCTAGTGCCGTAAGTGCATTGAATGCTACGAAGGAAATACCGATTGTCTTCACTTCGGTAACAGATCCCGTTGGGGCTGGATTGGTGGAAGCACTTGAAAAACCGGGATCAAATATTACGGGAACGACGGATAATCACCCGGATGCAACGAAAAAAACAATCGATTTTATAACAGGTGAGATTGGAGCCAAAAACATCGGCGTTGTTTATAATGCGGGAGAACAAAATTCCGAGGTGCAGGTAGACCAGGTAAGCAAGCTTGCAGGGGATAAAGGTGCAAAGGTAGTGAAGGCATCCGTCTCTACATCGGCAGAAGTGAAACAGGCGACGGAATCACTTGTCGGCAGGGTTGATGCTATTTATATCCCAACGGATAATACTGTCGTATCTGCCTTGGAGTCGGTCATTTCGGTAGCCGACAGCAAAAAAATTCCGCTATTTGTCGGTGAACTGGATTCAATGAAGAAAGGTGCCGTTGCTGCGAGCGGTTTCAGCTATTTTGATATCGGCTACCAAACAGGGGAAATGGCAGCGGACATTTTAAAAGGCGATAAAAAAACCTCCGATATTCCGGTAGAGCTTCCTAAGGATTTGAAACTTATGATAAACAGGCAAGCAGCAGATGCGCAAGGGATCGAAGTAAAGCCGGAATGGGAAAAAATCGGGGAATTCTTCGAAGGGAAATAAGAAAGGGTTGATTTACGATGTTTACGGCTTTATTTGGCGCATTTGAATCAGGAATCATCTATGCCATCATGGCGCTTGGCGTGTATTTATCATTCAGGATCCTCGACTTTCCTGATTTAACGGTTGACGGAAGCTTTGTGACCGGGGCAGCCGTTGCGGCCATATTAATTGTAAGCGGAGTAAATCCATTTACAGCTACAATCCTTGCCACCGCAGCAGGTTTTGTGGCGGGCTGTTTTACAGGCTTAATCCATACGATTGGAAAGATTAATGCATTATTATCAGGGATTTTGATGATGATTGCCCTTTATTCGATTAACCTGCGGATCATGGGAAAATCGAATGTACCCTTATTGAACACTGAATCGGTTTTCACTCACGTGAGCGAATTTGGAAATAAGTTCGGGATGGATTCGGCATTCAATGGAATTCTATCGTCAATAGGGCTGGGGGGGAGTCTCCCGCATACGTGGGGCATCCTGCTATTTATGCTGTTTATTACCTTTTTAATTAAATTTCTGGTTGATGTTTTCCTCCGGACAGAAATCGGCCTTGCCTTAAGGGCCACTGGAGACAATCAGAGAATGATCAGAAGCTTTTCTGCCAATACGAATTTGATGATTGTGCTGGGGCTTGGTCTATCGAATGGCCTGGTTGCACTTTCCGGGGCCCTCATCGCCCAGCAAGGTGGTTTTGCAGATGTCGGTATGGGGATTGGGATGATTGTCATAGGGCTGGCGTCAGTCATTATCGGGGAGGCGCTGTTTGGGACGAGAACCATTGCCATTGCGACTCTCGCGGTAATCGGCGGAAGCATTGTGTACCGGATAGTAGTCAGCCTTGCGCTTAGAATTGAATTCTTTGAACCTGGAGATGTAAAAGTGATTACAGCGCTAATTGTTTTGCTTGCTTTAGTTTTGCCGCGGTTTATAGAAGGGTATAAAGAGCGGAAACGAAAAGCCCGTAAGCAAGCTGAGCATCGAAGATTAATGGCGGTTCCGGCAGAAGGGAAGGGTGAAACCCGTGCTTCAATTAAATAATATCCATAAAGTTTTCAATGAAGGGACACCCGACGAAAAAATAGCGTTGGACCATATCAACTTGCGGTTGAAGCAAGGAGATTTCGTCACTGTGATCGGCAGTAACGGGGCCGGCAAATCCACACTAATGAATCTTGTATCAGGTGTTCTCCAGCCGGATTTGGGAGAAGTGAAGATCGATTCAAAGGACGTGACGGATCTTCCGGAATATAAACGTGCCAAAATGATAGGTCGGGTTTTCCAGGATCCAATGGCGGGGACGTCTCCCACAATGACAATCGAGGAAAACTTGGCGATTGCCTATTCCCGTAACAAACGAAGGACATTGCAAAGGGGAGTCAATAAAAAGCGGAAAGAGTTTTTCGGAGAAGTCCTGGAATCCCTTCATCTTGGCCTTGAAAACAGGCTTAATGCGAAAGTGGGCCTTCTCTCAGGAGGGGAAAGGCAGGCACTGTCGCTGCTTATGGCAACTTTCACAGAGCCATCGATCCTTCTCTTGGATGAGCATACGGCCGCTTTGGATCCATCGCGGGCAGAGCTTATTACAGCGTTGACAAAAGAGATTGTCGAAAAGTATGGGCTCACCACGATAATGGTAACCCATAATATGCAGCAAGCACTTGATTTAGGCAACAGGCTGATTATGATGGACAAAGGCCAGATCATTTTAGAGGTTGATGAAGAAAAGAAAGAGACGCTCACGATTGAGGATTTGATGGAGGAATTCCAGCGCATACGGGGAACACGTTTAACAAACGACCGGGCGCTTTTAACCTAGAAATGAAATGAAGAAACAGGACCGTCCTTTCAATGGGATCGGTCCTCTCTTTTTATTGCTTTTCATTTTGACAGGTGATTTTTTTGGTAGACTTATAATTTCTGTGGCATGGTGGTCCAAATGATTTTTAATTCGTCCCCTGATGATATCGGTTTATCAAAGCTGGTTTCTTTATTGTTATTGACCAGCACAAACCGTCCATTCGAAGAACTCGGCATCTCCACCTCGGCAAATCTGAAAACATCCTGGAAGATAAATGGTTCCATTTTGTATTGGATACATGCTAAAACATCGCGGTTGCGGATGGTATCTTTTTCTCCCAAAAGTTTATCATCCCGGTAGAATTCGGCCAGGCTTTTGGATAGGATAATCCTTTTTCCGTTGAATTGGACGGCGATCGAATAATTGGTTCGGACCTTGAGTGCATTGGCAAGATCAGCCACATTGGGCAGTGACGGTGGAATGACATTGATTATATCCCCATCCTCACATGAATTTCCTGGCCTCACCTGCCGGCCATTTTTTTCAATGCTTCCAGAAAAGTGGTTAATTTGCCTGTTTTTTTTGTTTATTTCAATTTCAAATGGCTGTAGATAAGATAGAAAATGTTCCAAAGAGAGATAGGTAAACACTTCATCAATCGTCTGCGGCAAGGTGCAAGTAATCTCATCTCTGTCTTCTACAAATGCATCGCCGTTTGTAACGCTGCCATTTTTTATGATTTGGGCCGTTATGGTATGTTGTTCTCCGTTGATGGTTATTGTTTTTTCCGGAATACTGTCAATCAAATCGCGGATGCGCACTATGGATGATGACCCATCTTCCCCTTTTGTAGCGGTGATTTCATCGCCGTTTTGCACCTCGTCACCCAATGAAGCCTCCAAACCATTCAAAAGCATCAATGGTTTTTTTCCATGCATGCCGGGAATGGTAAGGTCTTGGCTGTTTAGTTTCACCATCATTGCCATACCCGGTTTTCCATGTAAACTAGTAATCTTAATGCCTGCAGTAAGCAGGCAGTCGCCCACTGTCATCTGCTTCATGTCGAACAGCCTGACGGCCTGTCCGTTTACGGTAACATTCATATATTGGATCGGGCTTTTATGGGCAGCGATGGCAATGCCGATCGGGGTCACAAGCTCCGGTCCTTTTGCCAGCGAATCCTCCATGGAAAGATTCTGAATCGCGTCAAGACCCCTAATGGCCACCCGATTTTCAGGAAGGTTTAGTCGTTCTGCAACCAGTACAGGCAGTTCGGGAGTAAGGCTCCCGCCACCGACAAGCATAACTGCCCTGGGAGATTTGTCGCTGTTCAATAACAATATTTCCGAGCAAATGGCATCTGCCAGCCGCCCAACTGCCGGGGAAATTTTACTGACGATTTCTTCCCTTGGCATCAGTGTTTCAAAACCGAGGATGTCGGTTACTGTTATTTCTTCCTGCTCGCCAAGCTGTCTTTTTGCCTGTTCGGCAAGAGGAAAGTCGAGCAAAAATTGATCGCTTATCGCTTCTGTTATTTCATCTCCTGCCACTGGTACCATCCCATAAGCAATAACGGTACCGGAATCGGTAAGGGCAATATCGGATGTGCCGGCCCCAATATCAACCAGTGCGACATTCAATCTTCTCATCGATGGGGGAATCAGGACATTTATGGCGGCAATCGGTTCCAGAGTCAGTGCCTGCATTTCAAGGCCTGCCCGCTTTAATGCAGCAACAAGGGACTCTACCACTACCTTGGGAAGGAAGGTTGCAATGATTTCAATGGTAGCTTCATCACCGCTTTGGTCTATTAAGCTTCCGATTTCCTGGCCGTCAAGCCTGTAATATAAAACTGAATAACCGACACAATAATAATGGTACCCGCCATTTGAAAAATTCTTTTCCGACACCTTCGCCTGTGCCTGTTGAACCGCGCTTAACTCCAGATGAAGAATGTCTTCATGCTGCATCATTGGCTTACCTTTGATATCATACGCGATTTCAGCGCGTTCTGTCTTAAGCGCCCTGCCGGCTGCCGCAACGCATACTTTTTCCAATGGGCCGTACTTTTTCTCGAGTGCTGTTTTTATTTCCTGGATAACTTTGGATACAGCTATCACATCATGGATTTGGCCATCTAGCATGGCCCGTTCTGTATGTTCTTTTGCGAGGATATCTTTGACAAAGTAATTTTCATCCTCTTTCTCAAGAATGATTCCGACAACGGAACGGGTACCGATATCAAGGGCAAAAATCTTTTCCTGCACCACATGCACCTTCTTTTATAGAAAATTTACTTTAGCGCTTAAAAGCGTTTAATTATTAAAGAAAAAAGTAGTGACAATCTTCTGACTATGCTTTATAATAATCCGTAATTATATATGAAATGTAACATACTTTTTTCATTGGTTAAAGCCGTCGGTCTGATTGATTAAATGTTACGCAGCGAAAGCAGTTAGAAAACTTGATTAAATTGGCCGGCCGTATTCTTAAAAGGCGAAGGGAAGGATTGCAATGAGCAACGCAGAACTTGAAGCACTCCGCGCAGAACTGGATGACATCAATCTCGATTTATTACAACTTATTAACAAGCGTGCAGAACTTGTACAGGAAATCGGGCGTGTGAAAGAAAAACAAGGTGTAAACCGTTATGATCCGGTACGGGAAAGAACGATGCTGGATTTGATTGAATCCAGTAATGAAGGGCCGCTTGACATCGCTTCTATTAAACATATTTTCAAAGAAATCTTTAAGCTTGGACTTGATTTGCAGGAGGGCGACCACAAAAAGGCGTTGCTTGTTTCCAGAAAGAAGAAGCCGGAAGACACGATTATCAATGTTAAGGGTGAACTGATCGGAAACGGCGTGCCAAGCTTTGTATTTGGCCCTTGCGCTGTTGAATCTTATGAACAAGTTGCATCTGTTGCGGAAGTTGTTAAGAACAAAGGCCTTAAACTATTGCGTGGGGGAGCTTATAAGCCGCGTACCTCGCCTTATGATTTCCAGGGTCTTGGCGTTGAAGGATTGAAAATCCTTAAGCGTGTCGCTGATGAATACGGCCTTGGCGTCATCAGTGAAATAGTCAGCCCTAATGACATTGAAACGGCTGTGGATTATATTGATGTGATTCAAATCGGTGCTAGGAATATGCAGAACTTTGAATTGCTTAAAGCTGCAGGTGCCGTCAATAAGCCGGTTCTTCTAAAACGCGGTCTGGCAGCAACAATTGACGAATTCATCAATGCAGCGGAATACATTATGTCACAAGGAAATGGAAATATCATTCTTTGTGAAAGAGGGATCAGGACGTACGAGCGTGCAACGCGAAACACCCTCGATATTTCAGCGGTGCCAATCCTGAAGCAGGAAACACATCTACCAGTCATGGTTGATGTGACCCATTCAACCGGTAGACGCGATTTGCTTCTTCCAACTGCCAAAGCAGCATTGGCAATCGGCGCTGATGGCGTAATGGCCGAGGTTCATCCGGATCCATCCGTCGCTTTATCAGATTCAGCCCAGCAAATGGACTTTAAACAGTTTGATGATTTCTTCAGCGAAATCCAAAAACCGAGCTGGGTTACTGTTTGATGCTATAAGCTTTGTCTATCTAAGGAGTATATCAGCCTCTTGCATACGCAGGGGGCTGTTTTTTTTTAGGATATAATAAAAAAATTGAAAATCCAGGTAAAAAAAGACAGATACATTGCAGTAAAACGGTTACTATCGTATGATAATATATATATAATTATGTGTTTTCTCGGACCAATATGCTATTATCCGATTCATTTCTGTTAGTTATTGTTCAAATGTGAACATACCCTGTTTGATTTTCCTGTCTGGATGCCCCCTGGAAAACAGAGATTGAAAAGAACAGAAATAATCAGGTTATATTAAGGGAAAAATACAGGACATGAAGGAGTGGTAAAATGAATAATATAACCATTTATGATGTGGCCCGCGAAGCAAACGTTTCAATGGCCACTGTTTCCCGTGTGGTTAACGGGAATCCGAATGTGAAACCTGCCACCAGGAAAAAGGTGTTAGAGGTCATCGAGCGGTTAGGGTATCGGCCAAATGCTGTGGCAAGAGGGCTAGCAAGCAAAAAGACAACTACAGTCGGTGTTATCATCCCAGATATTTCAAGCATCTTTTATGCGGAACTTGCGAGAGGAATTGAAGATATCGCCACGATGTATAAATATAATATCATCTTGAGCAATTCTGATGAAAACCAAGAAAAAGAGTTTCATTTATTAAATACGATGCTGGGTAAACAGGTGGACGGCATTGTATTCATGGGCTCGAATATTACGGACCAGCATGTGCAAGAGTTCCAAAAATCCCCGGTACCAATTGTATTGGCAGGATCTGTGGAAGACACAGGCCAGGTTCCCGCTGTCAATATCGATTACGAAGCGGCAGCATACGATGCGGTAACAGCCTTCGCGGAGCAAGGGCACCGCAATATCGCTTGTGTCATAGGTAACGGGTCCGAACCGATCAACCAGAAAAAGTTGTCCGGATACAAAAGAGGGCTTGAGGGTGCGGGTATGCAGTTTAATGAGTCATATGTGGTGGAAGGGGATTATACATACGACTCGGGAATAGAGTCGTTCGAAAAACTGGCCGAAGCATCTGAAAGGCCGACTGCTATTATCGCCGGCGCTGATGAGATGGCATTGGGGATTGTCCACGCTGCACAGGATAAGGGTTATCATGTCCCGGATGATTTTGAGGTGATAAGCTTTGATAACACGCGGCTTACATTGATGGTACGTCCGCAAATCACAACAATTGTCCAGCCACTTTATGACATTGGCGCTGTAGCCATGAGATTACTGACCAAATTAATGAACAAAGAAACAGTGGAAGGCCAGGAACAGGTTGTTTTGCCGCACCGTATCGAAAAGCGCCAATCCACAAAATAAAAAAAACGTCCCGGAGGGCGTTTTTTTTATACTTTCTTATCCGCATAAATCAGAACGCAGGATTAGTGCGCTGCATCCTGTACAGCGCCTGTGTGACCCAAATCCTCATTAAGCTGCCGCTTTGTTTTGTGCGATGTAAAGCTCCGAACCCTTCCTTGTTTTGTGGGCCTGTGAGTTTTCTACTATCCTTATTTATGAATCTCAAATGATTCCGTTTGTGGTTGATGTTTTACGGCTCGATCTGATAGGGTACAACGCTTTTTCTAGCGTTTGCCTGTTTTTTTCTGTTATTTCCGATTTGCGTGGGATTGGTTGGTAAATGCCTTCATGATCTTCCCATTCGTCCGGAAGAGTGACCGTGGATTGCGGCTGCCATTTTGCAATCCAGTCAGCCGGCAGGGGACCAGAGTTGTTTTTATTTTCTGTCATCTCCAGCCAGATTAATGACCAAGCCCTTGGCACCACCCGCCAGATGTCATATCCGCCTCCGCCTACCGCTATCCAGCGCCCTTCACAGTACTTATGGGCGATTTCATGGGCAAGCCTCGGTATCTCCTTGTAAATCCTCATTGTGGATGAAAGGTGGGTCAACGGGTCGTAATAATGGGAATCTGCACCGTTTTGAGTCAGGATGACATCCGGCTTGAAATACTCTGCCACTTCCGTTATGGCGGCTGTGTATGCGTCCAGCCAGGAATCATCCTCAGTGAATGCGTCCACCGGTATGTTGAAAGAATAGCCATAGCCTTTACCTTGGCCACGTTCATTTATATTTCCGGTACCCGGAAATAAGTATCTGCCTGTTTCATGAATGGATATAGTGCAAACATTCGGATCATCATAAAATGACCATTGAACGCCATCTCCATGGTGTGCGTCAGTATCAACATAAAGCACTCTTGCATTATATTTCTGCTGGATGTACTTGATTGCCACTGAACTGTCATTATAAATGCAGAAGCCGGATGCCTTTCCCCTGAAACCATGATGTAATCCGCCCCCAAGGTTAAGCGCATGTCTGGCCTGCCCGGTCATTACCTGGTCGACTGCAACCAATGTTCCGCCGACGAGCAGGCTGCTCGCTTCATGCATATTCGGGAATATGGGAGTATCCTCAGTGCCCAGACCAAAGCCTTCCCCCTTCTCCTCGGAAAGCTTTCCCTGGCCGGCAAGTTTGACTGCGTTTACATAGGAGGGGTCATGAATTAACTGAAGCTCTTCGTCCGTTGCCATTCTGGGGGCAATAATATCCTCATCTTTTATTGCATGGTGTTTTTTTAATAGATCCAGAGTCAAGGTAAGCCGTTTCTGGTTAAATGGGTGCTTGTCATTGAACTTATAAGATAATAGTTCATCAGAGTAAACAAACACGGCATTTTTATTCATGAGGATAACCCCGGTAAGCTAGGCCATAAAACGGTATAGCCTTCATTCTTTAAATCCTCCACCACCATAAATGGATTCATTGTTTGAACGCGCAGCACAAGGACTTTATGAGATTCGTCATTTTTATAGGGATATACGAGAACGCTCAGGATATTGGCCTTTCTCTTTTTGAGGAGACCTGAAACATCATGAAGCATCCCGGCTTTATTAGGTACTTTTACTTCTATCTGGGAACCCGGCTGATGGGCGCCAGTCATTTCTACATAACAATGGAGCAAATCCGTACCGGTGATGACACCTACTAATCTGTTTTCTTTTACGATGGGCAGGCAGCTTATGTTATTCTCATAAAATACTGCAGCCGCTTCTTCCACGAAGTCCAGCGGGTGGCCGGTAATAACATTGGTTTTCATAATCATGCCTACCGGTTTTTGCAAATCTTCCTTGAACTCGTCGGTGCGGAAAATGGACGGTGTGGCTTCCCGGATATCCCGGTCGCTGACCAAACCAACAAGGCCGTACTGTTCATTCACGATCGGAATATGCCGGATCCCGTTTTCCCCGATTAATTTGACGGCAGCATGGATCGTATCGGATTCGGTTAGAGTTATGACATCTGTGTTCATGATTTCCTCAATGATCATATTCTTTTCCCCCTCTTGTCTCCCGTTTAATACATAAACCGATTCATAAAGCGAAGACGGTCGAATTGCTGAACGGACTCGGGCGGAACCCTTCTTCCGATCCTTGCCATAAGGCAATTGGCGGGATGGGAACAAATTTCTGGATCGTCCGTGGCGTAATAGGTTAGGCCGCCTGCATTCATCATTTTCTCCATGACCTTGCGGTAATCCCAGACATTAAGGCCTGTCCCTTTTAAATCCCAATGCCAGTAATATTCAGTTGTGATGATGATAAAATCCTCCATAGCATCGTCCATCATGGACACGATCAGCAGGTTTTTCCCTACCTTGGCACCGCGGAACTCCGGTATCACTTCGATTGCACCCAGTTCGATCAAGTCTTCCATTTCAATTTCAGACCATCGCTCCAACGGGTCAGGGTATAAAAATGTAACATAACCAACGATTGTATCTTTATGTCTGGCAATGATGATCCTTCCCTCAGGCAGATCGGCAATGCCAATGAGTGCTTCGTGCTGCTGCTCTGGAGGGCGAAATGCCACTAAATCACGGTGGAACTCATATGCCCCCAGTTTTTCGGCAGTAATGGGCCCTTCAATGATCAACGTCCCTTGTGCCGTCTTTAATTCCTTCCCATTATAAGTCTTCCTATGCTCCATACCTTCACCACCTATATCAGTAGTCCTTTCCATTATACATAAAAAGGGAGAACGAAAATTGAAATAATTCGTGTATTTTTCTATTTTTACACATTTTATACGAAAGGCTGGTTCCAAATAAATTACACATGGAGGCATGAGTTCATTATCCTAGAATATAGATATAATTTTTTTAAAATTGAGAAAATGAAACGGATGTAATATAATGGAGGGTGTAAAGTCGAAATAAGGGGGAGTATGTGACATGAAATTGGAAGCGTTGCCAGCGGTAATGGGAGATTTTAACCTTCAGAATTATGAAGAAACGTACAAGCAGTTTGACTGGTCGGAAACGGAAAAAGTATTCTCATGGTCTGAAACGGGCAAGGTGAACCTTGCTTATGAAGCAATCGACCGCCATGCAGAATCTCACCGAAAGAATAAAATCGCTTTGTATTACAGGGACGCAGGGCGAAATGAAAAGTATACGTTCAAAGAGATGAAAGAGCTTTCAAATAAAGCCGGAAATGTACTGAAGTCTTATGGAAACGTGGAAAAGGGCGATCGTGTTTTCATATTCATGCCCCGCTCTCCGGAGCTGTATTTTGCCCTTTTGGGTGCTGTCAAATTGGGTGCGATCGTAGGTCCGCTTTTCGAAGCGTTCATGGAAGGCGCGGTTAAGGACCGGCTAGAAGACAGTGAAGCAAAAGTGCTGATTACAACTCCTGATTTA
This sequence comes from Peribacillus glennii, assembly GCF_003429105.1. Taxonomy (GTDB): domain Bacteria; phylum Bacillota; class Bacilli; order Bacillales; family DSM-1321; genus Peribacillus; species Peribacillus glennii. The sequence goes on along the minus strand of NZ_QVTD01000002.1, from coordinate 29,940 downwards.
TTATCCCGGGTGCCTGTAGGGGACCTTCCCGCTCTAAAGCATATTTTCCTTATCGGCGAAAATATCGAAGAAGATACGATGTACTTCGACTTCAATAAAAGACTGAAGGAAGCAGATAAGAAACTGCCGGTTGAATGGGTGGATAGGGGCGACGGCTTGATCCTGCATTATACATCAGGTTCCACAGGAAAGCCAAAAGGAGTCCTTCACGTACATAATGCAATGATCCAGCACTATCAAACAGCCAAATGGGTACTCGATCTTAAAGACGATGATGTATACTGGTGTACGGCTGATCCGGGCTGGGTAACGGGAACTTCTTACGGAATATTCGGGCCGTGGCTCACTGGAACTTCCAATGTGGTTGTGGGGGGCCGTTTCAAGCCCGAATCATGGTACCAAACAATTGAGGATTTCGGTGTTACGGTATGGTATAGTGCGCCTACTGCTTTCCGGATGCTGATGGGAGCCGGGGATGAAATCGTAAAAGGCTTCGATTTAAGCACGCTGCGCCATATCCTAAGCGTGGGGGAACCATTAAACCCTGAAGTAGTACGCTGGGGCATGAAAGTATTCCAGCTTCGCATCCATGATACATGGTGGATGACTGAAACAGGGGCACAGGTGATCTGCAACTATCCGTCCATGGAAATCAAGCCCGGTTCAATGGGGAAACCGATCCCGGGTGTAAAGGCTGCTATCGTCGATGACCAGGGGAATGAGCTGCCGCCATACAGAATGGGGAATCTTGCCGTTAAAAAAGGCTGGCCGTCCATGATGAATCAAATCTGGAATAACCCGCAAAAATATGAATCTTACTTCATGCCAGGTGACTGGTATGTTTCCGGGGATTCCGCATATATGGACGAAGATGGCTATTTCTGGTTCCAGGGCCGTGTTGATGATGTAATTATGACCGCCGGCGAACGTGTTGGCCCGTTTGAGGTGGAAAGCAAGCTTGTGGAACATCCAGCTATTGCTGAAGCAGGGGTTATCGGGAAGCCTGACCCGGTCCGCGGAGAGATCATTAAAGCATTCATCGCGCTCCGTGACGGCTATGAGCCAAGCGATAAACTCATCGAAGAAATTCGCCAGTTTGTGAAGCAGGGTCTTGCTGCACACGCGGCACCGCGTGAAATTGAATTCCGGGATAAACTGCCTAAAACCCGCAGCGGAAAAATCATGCGCCGTGTCTTGAAGGCCTGGGAACTTGATCTGCCAACAGGCGATTTATCAACGATGGAAGATTGATTTAGAACTGGATAAACCAAAAGAAAACCAAACCCTTAGCGGTTTGGTTTTCTTTTGGCGTCTTCGTAAGGATGATACAAAGTTCATTTTCGTGCGAAAGTGTATCTGCGCCTATGTCCCAGTCTTTACAGGCTTTCCAAACGGAGGGTTTTCTAGCTCTTTTTCGGCTTCCTATGGTTAGGAGCGATGTCCAGGCCTGTTTTTTTGTTACCCGAAGCTGTTCCTTTACGGGATACAACATTGGAAGGGGACGACTCATTTCCTTCAATGTCAACCGCAGTCACATAAAAGGAACCTCGCCCGCTGCCAAATGATAAGTTTCCTCCCGCCTTTACGATTCCCGCTTTTTTCCCATTGCTGTATATCCTGTAGCCAATTACATCTCCTTCCGGATGCGGATCCCAAATGAGTGTTCTTCCCTGCATTCTGGCCGTTGGAGGGCTTGGAACCTTTCCATTATCCTTCAATACTTCGCTACTTGCTATCGGGCTGACTCCGGATTTATCATTAATAGGTAAAGATCCAGGGTCAATAATATACTTGCCGCCGATCTGTTCAAAATTGTTTGGATTCACGATAAAGCCGGTGCTTGTAAACTCGGCAGGGGTGGAAGGAAGTGCAGCATATCTTTTGTTGCCAATCCTGACGAACAGTCCGCCACCGGTAAAACTCTCATCCGTTCTGCTCGGCATATATTTTGCGATAAAGAGGTCTGTCTTTACCAGCCCTGCTGATGAGCATGACTCGGATGGCAACAGCCCTGAAGCAGCGCAATAAGAACGCCTTACGATTCCCCCCGGCATTTCGAATCTCTTCTTCGGTGCGATTAATTTTGGCTGGATATTGTACGTTTCATTCATCAATTTAGCCCATAAATAAATATTCCGTTTGCTATATGAAATCCCTTGGTATGTTTGCTCCAGGGACTTTGGAGTATCATAGCCGATCCAGGTCCCGAAGGTTACATTTGGATTGGAGGCAACGAACCAGGCATCCCAAAGATTCTGGGTAGTCCCTGTCTTTCCTGCCCAATCCGCGGAAAATGACAGCTGGCTTCTTAATGATGCTGCGGTTCCGCTCGAAATGACATCTCTCATCATGTCAAGAGTCAGATATGAAGTTTGAGGTGTAAAGACGTTGACGGGATTGGATTTATGCTTATAGATTACCTTTCCGTCTTTTGCCAAGATTTTCTCAATCATATAGGCGTCAACGAACTTGCCGTCATTTGCGAATGTAGCAAACGCGTTAACATTTTCCTCCACCGTGACGCCTTTTTGCATGCCGCCAAGCGACATTGACAGGCTGTTGTAATCCTGTGGCATAAGACTTGAAAAACCCATCTTTTCAAGGTATTTAACCGGCTGTTGATTTTTGATATCCGCGTAAAATAATGCTGCCGGAATGTTATACGATTTGGCAAGTGCCTCCCGGGCAGTTGCCAACCCTGTATAACTTCCGCCTCCTGAGTTAGTTGGACGCCATCCTGTCGCGGAACCGTCATTCATGCTGATTGGTACATTAGCTTTGACCGAACCGGGCGCCAACTTGCCAAGCTCGATGCCCGGCCCATAAACAAGCAGGGGCTTCATCGTAGAACCGTTTTGCCTTAGCGCTTTGGTTGCATGGTTGGTAGCCTCCCGGTTATGGTCGCGCCCGCCGACAAAGCTGATGATTCTCCCTGTTTTGTTCGCGATTAGCATAGCACCCGTTTCGACAGGTTCCATTACGGTTTTCTTTTGTCCCGTTTCACTGTCTTTGACTTGCTCGGGTTTTGGACTTCCGTAATACTGATAATCCTTTACAGCTTCCTCCATTCGGTCATAAATTTTTTTATCGATCGTTGAATAGATTTTATAGCCGTTTTGGTGCAAATTCCTGTCCGCCAGTTTTAAATATTGCTCCTGGAGATCTTTGTCTGCTTTTAGGTCGCGTTCTTCATAACCTGCTTCTTTAGCAAGGATTTTTGAAAGGATGTCAATCGAACGCTTTTCAATCTCAAATGTAACCCATGGATACTTTTCGGCCGGGGAAGGTTTATTCCCAATAAAATCTTTTTTTATGTCATAATTCAAAGCGTGTTGATATTCTGTTTCGGAAATATAATTTCCGTCTTTCATCCGTTTTAGGACAGTTTTCATCCTGGACAAACCGGGTTCCAGATTATCCTTGATGGTCCCCTGCTGTGTATAAGGCGTATAGCCGAAAGGACTTTGCGGCAATCCGGCAATAAATGCTGACTGTGGGATGTTCAGATCTTTGGCGCTTTTGCCGAAAATGCCTTCTGCAGCCGCTTGCACACCGGCAATGTTTCGGCCTGAGGAATTCCTTCCGAATGTCGATACATTCAGATAGGTTTGCAATATTTCATCCTTTTCAAAAAACTTTTCCACTCTAAGCGCAAGCAGAATTTCTTTTGCTTTTCTCTCAAAGGAAACCTCATTCGTGAGGATTTGGTTTTTTATAAGCTGCTGGGTGAGCGTGCTCCCTCCTGACTGCAAGGCGGAATTCGTCAATTCCTGGAATATCGCCCGCATGATGGCTTTCGGCACGACACCGTCATGTTCATAAAAATATTCATCTTCGGTGGCGATTACCGCGTTAGAAAGATGTTTTGATATATGGTCGAGAGTGATTTCTTCCCGCTCAAGGTCTGTTTTAAGCTTGCCGAGGTATACATTATTCGCAAAGTAAATTTCCGAAGTCTCTTCATAATTGTATATATCCTTCCTCAATTCGCTTTTGGTGCGGATTGGTTCATCCTTCACCATGGCAGCGAAATAGCCGGCCCCGACTCCACCGGCAAAAGAAAGGCCCAGGATAATCAAAACTATGGATAAAAGAAATAAGTTCCATATAACGCCATATGTAATCCGGGAATACCTTCCTGTTTTTTTGTCACGAAGAAATTCCGTGATACGCTTCCAATGTGACGGCAGCTGACCATTTGGATTGTTTGTCATCGTTTCATCCCCCCGAAATCACCTACATTATAGCATATAACCTTATTATATAAGTTACCTCGCCAACATTTCAGGGTCTTAAGCGGCCAAGTTGACATTCGTTTTAATATATGGTAAAAATTCATTATTATTAAAAACTCAATTTTACAAGTGGCTATGATAGGATCCAGTAGTGGCTTCATCCCTGTTCCAGAGAGCCGGTGGTTGGTGCAAACCGGTACAAATGGAGAAACGAATTACTTCCTTGAGCATTTGCTGTGAACATAAGGCGCTCCCTGGTGTTTTAAGTAGCAGCAAACGGCAGCGACCGTTATCGTGTAAAGCGGAGGATGGAAAGATGTGTCCTCAAGTTGGGTGGTACCGCGAATTTTTTCGTCCCTTCAAGAGATTGAAGGGGCGTTTTTAATTGTCCGGATTATTGAATATATAGGAGGAGAGTCTAATGCAATTGTTGAAGGATCTTGAATGGAGAGGCGTTATTTACCAGCAGACGGATGAAGAAGGGCTGGAAAGCCTGTTAGATAACAATAAAATTTCACTTTACTGCGGGATGGATCCCACTGCAGATAGTATGCACATCGGACATTTACTGCCGTTTCTTACCCTTCGCCGTTTTCAGCAGCATGGCCACAGGCCGATTGTGCTGGTAGGGGGAGCGACAGGCCTAATCGGCGATCCAAGCGGAAAGAAAGAAGAACGTAAACTGCAAACGATCGAAACAGTGGAACACAATGTTAAGGGGCTGAAAGCGCAGCTGGAAAGCATTTTTGATTTCGGAGGGGAAAACGGGGCTGTCATGGTCAATAATTATGACTGGACAAGATCCATCGACATCATCACCTTCTTGCGAGACTATGGCAAACATATCGGGATCAACTACATGCTTGCTAAAGATACGATCGCATCCCGATTGGAAACGGGTATTTCATTCACCGAGTTTACGTACACAATCCTCCAGGCAATGGATTTTAATTACTTATACCAGAACCTGGATTGCAAGCTGCAGATTGGCGGAAGCGACCAGTGGGGGAATATCACAACAGGCTTGGATTTGATCAGAAAAATGAACGACGAGGGAGCCAAAGCTTTTGGCTTGACGATTCCTCTTGTTACAAAGGCTGACGGCACGAAATTCGGAAAGTCAGAGAGCGGCACCGTGTGGCTTGATCCTGAAAAAACAACACCTTATGAGTTCTATCAATTCTGGATCAACACAGCCGATGCAGATGTTGTCAAATACCTGAAATATTTCACATTCCTTTCCCATGAAGAAATTGATGCCCTTGCACAATCCGTCGAAACGGAGCCTCATCTTAGAAAAGCACAGAAGGCGCTGGCGGAAGAAATGACGCGTTTGATTCACGGAGAGGAAGCGTTGGAGCAAGCGATCAAAATTACAGCTGCCTTGTTCAGCGGGGATGTAAAAAACTTGACTGCCGAAGAAATAAAGGTCGGTTTTAAAGATGTGCCAAGCTTCGAACGGAGCAGCAAAGAAGCCACAGGGCTTGTTGACCTTCTGGTGGAGGCGAAAATTTCGCCTTCAAAGCGCCAAGCCCGCGAAGATATCCAGAGCGGTGCCATTTCTTTAAATGGAGACAAAGTGACAGAGCTTGACTACCAGGTTTCCGGGAATGACATGATCGAAGGCGAATTCATGCTGATCCGCAGGGGAAAAAAGAAGTATACATTAATTAAGTAGTAATGGAACAAGCCGGCTCTTAAGAGCCGGCTTGTTTAATAGGCGAGGGATTTAGCTTAAATCCAAGGAATAACCGCCGCTTAATTCCCGTGCAATTTCGCTTAATCCATAGAAATCTTTGCTTAATTCACTCTCAAAAAAGCAAAAACCCTCATCCGAAGACGAGGGTTCTCATTATTAACGAGAGTAGAATTCAACGATAAGAGCTTCGTTGATTTCAGCAGGCAATTCAGAGCGTTCTGGTAAACGTGTGAATGTACCTACTAATTGATCAGCGTCAAAAGTCAAGTAATCCGGAACGAAGTTGTTTACTTCGATAGACTCTTTAATTGTGTCGAGGTTGCGTGACTTTTCACGAACGCTGATTGTTTGGCCAGGAGATACTCTGTAAGATGGAATATCAACGCGTTGTCCATCAACAGTGATATGTCCGTGGTTTACGAGTTGGCGTGCTGCACGGCGAGTGCGGGCAAGGCCAAGACGGTAAACAACGTTATCAAGGCGTGATTCAAGAAGAACCATGAAGTTTTCACCGTGTTTACCTTGAAGTTTTCCGGCTCTATCAAATAAAGTACGGAATTGGCGCTCATTGACACCATACATGTGGCGAAGTTTTTGCTTCTCCTGTAATTGCATTCCGTATTCGGAAATCTTTTTACGTTGGTTTGGACCATGTTGTCCAGGAGCGTAAGGACGCTTTTCTAATTCTTTACCAGTGCCGGTTAAGGAAATTCCAAGACGACGGGATAATTTCCAGCTTGGGCCAGTATAACGAGCCATGAATGACTCCTCCTTCAAATGTTTTTATTTGGGTAAAATAAAAACCGTTTGTGAATACGATCATGCCCATTTTGTTTTCATGCACCTTCGCCCTAGCAGCAGAGGGTTACGCGATACACCTCTATTAAATGAGGAACAAAATGAAACATAAAGGCTGCACAATAGGCTGCAATATTTTACACAAAGAGTATTATATATTTTTTATGCCATTTATGTCAAGGAGATTTAAGAATCCGGCATAGCGACATATTTGATTCTAATATGAAAAAATTTACATTTGATACGAAATATACATAAGTTTTTAAAGAATTTTTGGTGTTCAAGGTTTATAATGGAAATGAAGAGCGCTATGAAAATTAATTTGTTGATATAAGTTTCATGAAGATTTTCACTTTACATATTATAGGGCTTGGGACTTTTGGCGCTAATCACATAACTGAAGGTTCTATTATATAAATGCCCGCTCTTAAATAAAGGCAACAGCTTATAGGGATGATAGAGATGGAACACAAAAAAACTCAATTGCTATATGATTTAAGGACTATTTTTTTTGAAAATATGGATTTGGTGAACGGGAATATCCAATATGGGCAGTTTGTCCTTACCATGCTTGGAGAAATAAAACGCTCGCTTGCATTGAAGGAAGTGACTTTGTTAAAACGCGATGACTGGAAACAGCATGTATTCATAGAAGCATCTACGGAAAGCGGATTGGACAATCACATCCTTAATTTTGAAAAGTTATATACGGATATGGAACGTGCGGCCGGAAAAAGTTACTTTTATAACGACCATCCTTTTCCCGAGTTACAGGAGTATCAGGCCATTTTGCCGTTAAAAGAAAAAGCGGGGATTACGGGCCTGGTCGCTGTTAAGGAAGAAACCGCGGGATCCCTGTCAGGAATCGGCCCGGAAGCAGTCGAACTCCTGGCGCGGGAATGCACCACGCTTCTTGAAACCGCCTTTAATCTCAATAAAGTCGTGCTCGAAGAAAAAAGGTACAAACAATTATTCAAGGTAACAGAGAAATTTCACTCTTCGATGAGCATGGACGCTGTGCTGGAAGAAATCATAAAAACGCTAATGGAAGTTTACCCATCCTTCATTTATTACCTGATGCTGTCCCATGACAACAACAATCATGAAAATCTGCCGATAAAGGACCTGGAATACGACAGTGAAAATGCTGCGGCTATGCAGGCATTTGTAACTGGTACAGTGCAATTTGAGGATTCGGTACCCGCGAAAAGGTCTGTCCTTTATGCCCCGCTTAAAGGAAAACAGGGGGTATATGGTGTCCTTCAAGTGATAACGCCTAATTCACTTGTGTTTCCTGAAAATGAAGTAGAGTTTATCTCCCTGCTTGCAAATACCGCTGGGAGCGCACTTGAGAATGCCCAGCTCTATCAACAGTCCAAAAAGCTTATTTCTGATCTCCAGCTTATCAATGAGACATCGCACCGATTAAATTCAAATCTTCGCTTAAGCGAAACGATGAGTTATATGAGGGAACAAATCGTTAAATCGTTCAATGCAAGTGAGATTGGCTTTATTTTTCTTCTCCCGAACGGTGAAGTAAAACCTTTGACAGGGAGTTCCGCCTTTTTCCAGACGAAAGAAGCGGAACAGTATATCCGCTACTCAAAGAAGAAAATCGATATCGATAAGGAATCCTTGTTTATCGGTGATTTAACGCTTCAGAAAATGGATGGAAAGATGAGATTTCGCTCATTAATGGCGGTTCCGATGATTCAAAGCAATTCCATGAGAGGTTTTGCTGTTGTGCTTCAAGAAGAGCCTTACTATTTTTCTTTTGAAATGTTTAAATTGCTCCAGTCCCTCATTCACCATTCCAGCCTGGCCCTGGCTAATTCCATGCTCCGGGAGGAACTTGAGAAGATGGTCATTACGGATCATTTGACTGGATTGTATTCGCGCAGCTATCTTGATGAAAAGATTCTTCAGTCAATGGACGACGATGAAGAAGGAACGTTTATCTTGATTGATATCGATGATTTCAAGAAGGTAAATGATACGTACGGCCACCAGGTAGGCGACGAGATATTGGTCCAGGTTGCCGATCTTATCCATGGTAACATCCGGGAGTCCGATATTGGGGCAAGATGGGGCGGGGAGGAACTGGCCATCTACTTGCCAAGGCTGTCCCTTCAAGTAGGTGTGAGCATTGCCCAGCGGCTATTGGAAAAAGTCAGCGAGCTTTCCAATCCAAAAGTAACGATATCCTGCGGGGTGTCTTATTGGAAAAAGGACCGAACTGATGATGCCAAGGCATTGTTCAAACGGGCCGATGAGGCCTTATATCTCGCCAAGAATACCGGAAAGAATAGAGTAGAAGTACTAAATTAATATAGCTGGCTATATATTAAAAGCACATGCGCCCTTTTACGTCGACTAACATTTGCAACCTCCTAAGGAAAACATCAACGCTAACACAAGAAATGCTGCCAGGAAACTACTCGACAGCCAAAAAACTTTGTTTTTTTTGTTGCATCTTCGAAATTTTCCTTCGTGCGGTGAAACGTTCCCGAAGTTTTTTTCTTGCTCTTTAAAAGTTCGGCGGATCCAAAAATGCAAGAGGATCCGCCGGGCTTTTTTAGGTAAACGCTGCTATTTTCATAAGTTCATCAGCTCGCCAAAGTGACGCATGCGCTTTGTTAAATGTGCTTTGCGAGAATGCCGGCGAATCTTTCAAGCATTGTTTGATCCGTTTCATCAAACCGGTTCTTGATCGGGCTGTCAATATCCAGCACGCCAATCAATTCACCATTTTTGATGATCGGTACCACAATCTCGGATTGTGAAGCTGCGTCACAGGCGATATGGCCGGGAAATAAATGGACGTCTTCAACACGCAACGTTTTTCTTTCCAAAGCGGAAGTGCCGCAAACGCCCTTGCCAAACGGAATTCTTACACAGGCAGGCAATCCCTGGAAGGGACCCAGAACCAATTCGTCCCCTGCCGTCAAATAAAAACCGACCCAGTTAACTTGATCCAAAAATTGATTTAGCAGGGAGGATGCATTGCTCAAGTTGGCAATCCTGTCCGTTTCATCCTCTATTAAAGCAGCAAGCTGTTTCAGGACAAGCTCGTAATTCTTTTCTTTTGTTCCTTTATACAATTCGACATTAAACATGAACAACCACCTTACTTCCACTAATAATTACAGCTATCCCCATCATTTCAGCGAATCTTAAAGAACATGTCGAGAAGTTGATGGAGGATAATCATTTTAAATACAGAATTAAAACCAACAACAGCAACTCACCAAAAAGCGAGGGGATATCTTGTGAATCGTCGGACTGATACTAAAGAAGCCATTTTGGATGCAGCGCTTTATTGGTTTCACCTAAAGGGCTACCATGCCACTTCCATCCGGGATATTGCCGGAAAAGCCAAGGTTAACACCGCGAATATCGCCTATTATTTCAAAAACAAACAAGGTTTGCTGGAATATTGCTTTATTACTTACTTTGAAGAGTATATCGATATTCTAAGCAACAATGCAGAGGCCATGCATAAAAAAGGTGCTGCGGCCTGCCTAATGGACATGGTAACAGATATCCTCAGCTTCCAGCAAAAGAATTTCCTGGCATCCAGTTTCATAAACGGTGAATTTGCATTGGACTCAAGCCTCAACAGGGAATTCCTCTCGACTTATTTAACGAAAGAGAAATTTTTCTTTCAACAGGTTTTGGAAACCGGAATGGCCGGGAAAGAGTTCGTGGTTATTTCCGTCCCTATTTTCATCCTCCAGCTTAAAGGCCTGCTCACAGCCCCTGTCAGCCATTCACAGTATTCAAGAGAAGTTCTTTATATGATGCCTCAGGACACGTATTATAACGACAAGTACACGGAACAGGTTTGCCGTTTCCTGCAATCCACACTTTTTATATCCCAGGATTTGATGAGCCGGCAGAAACATCAGCTGTTGCTTTTATAAATCGGGACGTGCAGGCATTAAGGAGGCTGACTGGCTTAAAGCTTGGAACCCCTGCCCTAAGTCTTTTGCCTGGTGGGCATCCGATCCATATACTAATGGGATGCCGAGTTTGGCGGCATAGCGGATGAATCTCTCGGGAGGGTAAGGCTCGCCGCACAGCGGTTTTGCCACGCCTGCTCCATTGTAATCCAGTGCATAATTTTTCTGTTGCATGATATCAAGCAACCTGAATACCTGCCTGTCAAAATTTGAGGCAGCCGGGAATAGCCGCTGAAATTTATGTACCAGCGTAATATGCCCCATTCTTGAGGGCTTGTAAGCCCCTAAATCGGCATTCAAAGATTTTTCCACAGTAGAATAATATTTTTCGTAAATACTGTCGACTGAACCAAGCTGCTTTGAAATGCTGCCGAACATCTCAGAACTGAAATCAAGACAATGCCAGTTATCCCCATCCTTGATGAAGTGTACAGACAGGATACTGTCATCAAGCCGGGGCCCTACTTTGTCCAGTAATTCTTTCGTTTGTTCCTCATATCCCTCAATAAAGTCAACCTCGAGACCAACATTGATTTTTATTTTGCCTTTGTAAGTTTTCTTCAATGAACCTATTTGACCAAGATATTCAGGAAGATGGGCGGGATCCATGCCGCTGTCCTTTTCAGGAGTCGGATCACTAAACTCTTCCGGCAAGGGGGCATGCTCAGTGAAAGATAATTGTTCTATCCCTAACCGTATTGCTTCCTCAATATATTCCTCAAAACGATCCAGTGTCCCGTGCGGGCAAAACGGGCTATGGACATGGCCATCATATTTCAAACGGAAATCCTCCCTGCTTATCCATATTTCTACAAAAAAATTCAATTTTCTAGTCAAAAATTATTGTTAACATGGTATCATAAAAGCATTGAATTGGACATTTAATTGATGAAAATAGAGGAAAGATTTGTTTTGGCTTAGATTAGGGGGCTTATGATGGCATACATATTTGGTATTATCATAGTTATATTGGCTTTTTTCATATGGGGCTATTTTTTCAAGAAAAAATATTTTGCTGAAATTGACCGGCTGGAGGCGTGGAAAATCGATATTATGAACCGGCCGGTCCTGGACGAACTATCTAAGGTGAAACAGCTTAACATGACTGGTGAAACGGAAGAAATGTTCGAAAAATGGCGCAAAGAATGGGACGAGATCATTACAGTCCACATGCCTGATGTGGAAGAGCTTTTGTTCGATGCGGAAGAATATATCGATAAGTATCGTTTTTCAAAGTCGAAAGAAGTTCAGAGGAACATAACTTCTAAGCTAAAAGAAATCGAAGAAACCATCCAAAATATCCTTTCAGAGTTGAATGAGCTTGTAGGCAGTGAAGAAAATAACAGGCTTGAAATTGAAGAATTGAAGGATTTATACCGTTCCTTGAAGAAATCGCTGCTTGCTCACCGTCATAGCTACGGAAAAGCAGCTTCGATATTTGAGACGCGCCTGGATGATGTGCTGGAAATCCTTCAGCAGTACGATAGTGCCACGGAAAACGGAAACTACCTGAATGCACGGGAGCATGTGTTGTCGATTAAAGCCGGTTTGAAAAGCATAGAAGGCAAGATGGAAAGGATACCGCAGCTTTTGCTTGAGTGCCAGTCATCCCTTCCGGGACAGTTGGAAGAACTTAAGGAAGGCTACAAGGAAATGCTTGGCCAGGGATATACACTTGACCATATCCAGTTTGAAAAGGAAGTAAACAGGATTGAAAGGGAGCTCTCCGTATATGCGGAACATCTTGAAAAGGGAGAAATTGCCGAGGTTGAAGAAGGTGTGCAGGAGATTGCTGATGGCGTACATGTACTTTACGAGCTTCTGGAAAAAGAAGTATTTTCCAAACAATATATCCTGAAAAATCAAGAACTGCTAACGGAAGAGATCATGGGCCTTGAATATGAAAATGATAAACTAAAGGCGGAAACAGCGATCGTTCAGCATAGCTACCAATTAACGGAAAGTGAACTGGAAGCTCAGCGAAAGCTGGACAAACAGATTGCTCAGATCGCCAAACGCTATAGTCTTCTGCGGTTGAAGATGGAGGAAAATGAAGGATCCCATTCCTTTTTGAGCGAAGAGATGCAGGAAGTGGAGTCCCAGATAAAGGGGCTTAAAGAGGAACAAAAGCTTTTTTCCGGAAAACTGCAAGCTTTGCGTAAGGATGAAATGGAAGCGCGTGATACACTAAAAGACCTTAAAAAGAAGATGGCGGATACCAGCAGGTTAGTTGCCAAAAGCAATTTGCCTGGACTGCCTGAGGGATATAAGTCATATATTATGGAAGCAGGAGAAAGCCTTACGGATGTTCAAGCAAAACTTGAAGAAAAGCCGCTAGATATGGCATCTGTCCATCTTTATCTGGGAAAAGCAGTTTCTACCATAAATACGCTTCATGATCATACAAAGCAATTGATCGAGCAGATGTTCCTGGCAGAGAAGGTCATACAGTACGGCAACAGGTACCGTAGCCGTTATCCGCAGGTCGCAGAGGCGTTGGGGGAAGCGGAAGAAAAATTCAGGAATTTTGAGTATGAGGGAGCACTGGAGGTAGCTGCTTCGGTCATCGAGAGGGTCGATCCTGGAAGCTTGAAGAAAATAGAAGCTAATGTTGAGGAAGTTCTTTCTAAATAATATAACTAAGAGCCGCTCTCGGTTTGAACTGCACCTTAATTGTTAGAAACGATCTAGCAATTGGAGGTGCAGTTTTTTATGTGGGTAAGTATTTCTTATAAACCAAATTACAGGCTATTCAAGCCAAAATTATGACTCTGAGTCCATTAGAGCAACAGCACAAAGGTTTAATGTATAAAGATCCGTATTTCAAGGATGGATAGCTAATTTCCGGGAACAAGGTTGGCAGGCAACATATACAAATCAGCATCTAGATTCAATATCGGAATCATGCCAAGAAAACTGTTTGAAATCCATGTCCAACTTTTTGGGTTCAGATCACGGTCCGGGTCTCTTTTTAAAGCTTTTCTTTTACCGGTACTATCCTAAGCTTGCATGATACGGTGTATCCTAAAGTATGTTAATATTAGAAGTTGAGATTGGAGAAAAACCATAGAAGGTGACACGATGATCTATTTTGATAACAGTGCTACAACTAAACCATATCCGGAGGTAATTGAGTCCTTCGTTAAAGTATCTTCCGAATTTTTTGGGAATCCATCGTCATTGCATGGAATTGGTGCCCAAGCAGAGAAATTGCTGACAAAGGCCCGGAATCAAATCGCTGAGCTGTTAGACATCAGGGGTTCGGAAGTATATTTCACTTCAGGCGGGACAGAAGGCAATAATCTGGCCATAAAAGGGGCGGCCTTTGCGAATTCCGGAAAAGGGAAGCATATTATCACTACAGAGATTGAGCATGCGTCCGTTTTTGATGCATGTGATTATTTAAAGAATAACGGTTTTGATATAACATATCTGCCCGTGAACAGGAACGGAAAAATCCAATTGGCCGATTTAGTAAGGGCCATCAGGAAAGAGACCATATTAGTTTCTGCAATGCATGTGAATAACGAAACAGGAGCGATACAGCCGATTACGGAAATAGGAAAGCTCCTTTCTGCCTATCCTAATATCCTCTTTCATGTTGATCATGTACAAGGAGTGGGCAAGGTTCCTCTTGATATAAAGAAATCGGGCATCGACTTATGTACAATATCCGGGCATAAATTCCATGGGCTAAAAGGAAATGGTGTGTTATTCATCAAGGACGGCACCAACATTTCCCCCCTGTTTTCAGGCGGCAGCCAGGAGTCGAAGAAAAGGAGCGGAACGGAAAATGTCGCGGGAGCAGTTGCCCTCGCTAAAGCTTTGAGAATCACCATGGAAAACCAAAAGACGGGCCTGGAAAAATTGAAAGCCATCAGGCAGATGTTATGGGAAGGGCTTGAAGCTTTCGAAGGAATTGAAATCAACAGCCCGGTGGAAGGGGCACCGCATATCTTAAATTTTTCCATTCCCGGGCTAAAGTCGGAGGTTTTCGTTCATGCATTGGAGGAAGATGGTATTTTTGTTTCCACGACAAGCGCTTGTTCCTCCAAGAAAAAGTCACCAAGCCGAACGGTGATGGCGATGTTCGGCAACCTGGAAAGGGCGGAGAGTATCATAAGGATCAGCCTCTCTTATCAAAATGAACTTCAGGAAGCCAAAAGGGTTGTCAAAATGGTACGGAACACAGTAAATAATTTACAAAAAGTAATGAGGTAAACAAAATGGAATTTGATCACATTATCATCCGCTACGGAGAGATTTCTACGAAAAAAAGAAACCGCAAAGGCTTTGTCGATAAACTTAAGGCCAACATCAGGCGGGTGCTTGAAGAATTTGAAAATGCCAAGCTTTCGGCAAGCAGGGACAGGATGTACATTCTCTTAAATGGCGAGGACCATAAGGAAATACTCAACCTTCTAAAAGGGGTTTTCGGGATTCAATCCCTAAGTCCTGCGTTAAAAATAGACAGGGATATCGAGGAATTAAAAAATGCTGTGCTATTTTATTTTAACCAGCTTTCCAGGCAAGTTGCCACATTTAAGATCACGGCCAAAAGGGCTGATAAAGATTTTCCATACAATACGGATGAGTTAAATCATATCCTGGGCGGACATCTATTGAAAAATACAGAAGGAATAACGGTCGATGTGAAAAATCCCGATTTTAACCTGAGGGTGGAAGTCAGGAAGGAGGCCGTTTATTTAACGGGTGAGGTGATACAGGGTGCTGGAGGGCTGCCCCTTGGATCAAGCGGCAAGGCAATGCTGATGTTATCCGGCGGAATCGACAGCCCGGTGGCAGGGTTTTTATCCATGAAACGGGGCCTGGAAATTGAATGTATCCATTTTTACAGCCCTCCATTCACTAGTGAGCGATCCAGGCAAAAGGCGGTCGACCTGGCAGGGAAACTGGCTGAAGTGAGCGGGAAAATCAAGCTTCATATTGTCCCGTTTACAGACATACAGCTGCTGATTCAAAAGCAAATCCCGGAAAACTATACAATGACAACGACACGCCGGATGATGCTAAAGGTAGCGGATAAAATCATGGAAAAGCAACAAGGGATGGCGATCATTACAGGGGAAAGCCTTGGCCAGGTTGCCAGCCAGACATTAAATAGCATGTACGCCATAAATGAAGTGACCAACACGCCTGTTTTGCGTCCTTTGATTGCGATGGACAAGCTGGACATTATTGAGTTGGCTAGAGGCTATGATACTCTCGAAATCTCCAATCGGCCTTATGAGGATTGCTGCACCGTCTTTACCCCGGCCACACCGAAAACGAAGCCGCGCCGTGACAAGGTGAGTTTTTACGAAAGCTTTGTCGATTTCGACGAATTGGTTAATGAGGCAGTCAATAAAGTTGAAACTATTACAATCAACCATAAGCAACAGAAAGACCTTGGTGCCAGTGATGAAATGGAAGATCTTTTTTAACTCTGGTGCAATGTTGTAATTATGGCATATTCAGAAGCGGGTTAGCCCGCTTCTTTATTTTTTAATTTTGTAAATAGATAAAATATTCAGTATTTTGTATAATGAACAAAGGAATATCTGTAAGTGAAAAAAAGGGGGACACTATATGAATCGCGAAGATTTGCTGGCTCCGGAGAACTACAATCTTGTAAGTGAGATCGAACAGTTTGCACATAACCCGCAAAAGCCTGCTTTACAATGGGAAAACGAAGCGGGGAATCGAAAAGAAATTACATATTCAGGCCTCATGGCGAATGCAAATAAAATAGGCAATGCTTTCTTGCATGCCGGTCTCCAAAAAGGGGATACGGTTTTAGTGATCATTCCCCGGATAATTGAAGCTTACCAGGTGTATATCGCAGCGCTGAAGGCTGGGATGGTTGTCATCCCCAGCTCGGAAATGCTCCGATCGAAGGACATTCAATACAGAATCAGCCATGGTGAAGTAAAAGGAATAATCAGCTACTTTGAATATACGGACCAAATTGATGATGTAAAAGAGTCAGAGAGCTTAATTAAATTCTCAATCGGACAGCAGGTGAATGGCTGGCGGAATCTGGATGCCGACATGGAAAGTGCTTCGGATCTGCTTGCCCTTGCAGATACAAAAAGCGGCGATACTGCATTCTTATCATATACATCAGGAACAACAGGAAATCCTAAAGCTGTCGTCCATACGCATGGCTGGGCGTTTGCCCATCTTCGGACTGCTGCAGAGCACTGGCTTGGAATCCGTGAGGGAGATGTTGTCTGGGCAACAGCAGGCCCTGGATGGCAAAAGTGGATTTGGAGCCCGTTTTTATCCGTACTCGGCTCCGGGGCAGTCGGATTCGTGTATCATGGGAAGTTTGAGCCGCAGAAATATTTACAGCTTATCAGCAAACTTAAGGTAAATGTCCTCTGCTGCACTCCGACAGAATACAGATTGATGGCCAAGGTTGAAAATTTGGCAGAATACAGCCTGCCTGCCCTCCATAGCGCTGTATCAGCCGGAGAGCCGTTAAACAGGGAAGTGATCGATACTTTCAGGAAACATTTTCAAATCGAAGTCCGTGACGGATACGGCCAAACGGAAAACACATTGCTTGTCGGTGTGGTCAAAGGCATGGAAATCAAGCCTGGATCGATGGGAAAGCCTACACCGGGAAACCGGGTGGAAATCATTAATGAATCTGGAGAAGTTTGCGGTACAGGTGAAGTAGGGGACATAGCGGTCCATGTAGATACGCCTGCCCTTTTTAAACACTATTTTAAAGACCCTGATCGCACCGCCATGCAGTTCCGGGGAGATTATTACATTACCGGAGATAAAGCGAAAAAGGATGAGGACGGTTATTTTTGGTTCGAGGGTCGAAGTGACGATATCATTATCAGTTCGGGGTATACGATTGGACCATTTGAAGTGGAGGATGCACTCGTTAAGCACACTACCGTTAAAGAGTGTGCTGTAGTAGCAAGTCCGGATCCTGTCCGGGGCAATATCGTCAAGGCGTTTGTTGTCCTCCGTGAAGGTGTCGATCCCGAAGCCTCCGATTTGATCCAGGAATTGCAAGAACATGTTAAGGGATTGACCGCGCCGTATAAGTATCCAAGAAAAATCGAATTTGTAAACGATCTTCCTAAGACGACTTCCGGGAAAATTCGCCGGGTTGAATTGAGAAATCAGGAGATGGGATTACTAAAGCAGTCTTGATATCAAAGCACAGCATAGCCTTCAGGCTGCTGCTGTGCTATTTTTGCGCTTTTTACCGGCCTGCTATGTCATATGTATGATATGTCAATGCGAACATCCCTGATGTAAATATGACTGCAAGTAATTGCTATTGAGTGCCGGCTTTAGGTATAGTAGGAAAGAGGGTCGTAATCGGCTTAAGAAATTACTAAAGCGAGGACGTAATACAGTGAATTCGATTGAAACGGTAGCTGAATACTTTAAAGAAAACGCGAAACCGCTTGCTGGTGAATTGGTTAAAGAAATTGTCGACAAGTTTGATTTCCCTGTTTTACCACAGGAAATAGATCAAGCCAAAGAGGTTTACTTTGAATTTCTGGGTTTCCTTGGCCGCTCGATTATCGCCGATGAGAATGAAACACCCGAAGGCCTTATTGAATGGAGCAGAAGAAATGGGGAACAGGAAGCGTTATTGAAGGGGAAGATTTCCGGTATCATCATGCGCTACCCTGCGACCAGGCAGGTTTTTATCGAACGGTTTGCCAGCATCAGCATGGACCATGGATTATCTGCCAGGGAAATCCTGACCATCAATAAGCGCATAAACTACGTGCTTGATATCAGCATTTATGAAACGATTCTAGCATTTGAACGGTTCACAGATAAAGTGATAAAGCGGGCGCAGGACGAGGTAAATGAATTGTCCGCCCCTATAGTGCCGATTCAGGCGGGAATTGCTGTATTGCCGTTGATAGGTACTTTCGGGTTTGACCGCGCGCAAGCTTTAATTGAAAAGGCGGTTGGAAGGGTTGCTAAGCTGGGTGTGGAATGTATTATAATTGATTTTTCCGGTCTTGTAATGATCGACGATGAGGTAGCCAGCCAAATATTCAATATCCATAATATTTTTCGTTTATTGGGCATAAAGGTCATCATTACCGGGCTGCGGCCGGAGTTAGCCCAAACAGTTGTAGCACAGGGAATTGATTTTTCCCATATTGATACATATGCCAATGTGAAGCAAGCGATAGAAAGCTTGGATTAATATAAAACCGGGAACCTAATTAGATAAAACCTTCTTTTTGTGCAGCTCCACTCATTGTGAGGCTGCTATTTCTCTTGGCCCGACGTCCTTCAATAATAAATATAACATTACCCAAAACTAGCGAATGGAGTGCAAAAAAGTGGGAAAAACGATATGGCATAATGGGCTCATCTATACAATGAAATCGGAGAATCAAACGGTAGAGGCTGTTCTGACAAATGAAGGGAAAATTATAGAAACGGGTGCGTTTGAATACCTCAAGGATGTTTATCACTTTGAAATAACGAGAGATATAGATTTGCAGGGTAATACGATGCTTCCCGGTCTTGTTGATAGCCATATGCATCTTATCGGGCATGGGGAGCGGTTAATGAGGCTGGATTTATCAGCAATGAAAAGCAGGGAGGAAGTTTTGCAAGCGGTGGCGGACAAATGCCAGTCGACGCCGAAGGGCGAGTGGATAGTAGCAGAAGGATGGAATGAAAATGAATGGGCACATCCCGAGCTGATATTACTGGATGACCTGGATGCGATATCAACCGATCACCCTCTTGTCTTAAAGCGAATCTGCCGGCATGCGATGGCGGTGAATTCCCGGACTTTAACAGAAGCAGGGATCACGGCAAACGTTCATGAACCGGCCGGCGGGGTAGTCGGCCGTTATAAAGATGGCAGGCTTAATGGCATATTTAAAGAAGAGCCGGCGATGGAACTGATAGCTTCAAAACTACCGGGGATTACCCAAGCTTATATCGAAGAGGCGCTCCGCACCGCCATTAAAGACTGCTACCGCCTGGGATTAACAGGCTGCCATACCGAAGATTTAAATTATTACAATGGGTTCCGTCCTACATATGATGCTTTCGTTTCCGTGATTGAAAACCATGGGATGGCTTTCCGCGCCAGTCTGCTTGTCCATCATGAAGCAGTGGATGACATGAATCGGGATGGATATGCATATGGGGAAGGGACATCTTACATCACGTTTGATGCAATGAAGATTTTTGCGGATGGCTCCCTGGGAGGGAACACCGCACTTTTGAGCTTGCCATATAGAGACAACCCTGAAACACAGGGAATTGCGATTTTTACCCAGGAAGAATTGGAAGGCCTTGTTAAAAAAGCAAGAAGTTTTGATATGCCGGTTGCCGTTCATGCCATAGGGGATCTTGCCTTCCAGAATGTCCTTGATGCTATCGAGAAATTTCCCCCACAAAAAGGAATCAGGGACCGGTTAATCCATGCCCAGATTGTGAGGGAAGATTTGCTGGACCGAGCAGCCTCCCTCCCGGTTATCTTTGATATTCAGCCGGGGTTTGTAGCATCCGATTTTCCATGGGTCGAAGAAAAAGTGGGGAAAGAACTTTTGCAATATTCCTATGCCTGGAAAACATACAGTGAAAAGGGGATCGTTTGCGCCGGCGGATCTGATGCACCGATTGAACCATTACATCCATTTTTGGGCATCCATGCTGCCGTAACAAGAACGAAGCCTTATGGCCTGGATAAAACCATCTATGGAGACAAAGAACGCCTGTCCATCTATGAGGCCGTTTCGCTATATACAAAAGGAAGTGCTTATGCAAACGGCAGTGAGAAAAGAAGGGGAAAGATTGAAAAAGGTTTTGACGCCGATTTCACAATTGTTGACAGAAATATTTTCACCGTCAATTGTGATTCCCTGTTAGAAACAAAGGCTCTTATGACAGTAATTGATGATCATATTGTCCATCAGGAAGGAAATGTGACCATAATAAAAAAACTGTAGAATTCTTATCAGCCTGCCATTATAATAGAATTTATTTCGAGTATAGAAATAAAGTGGGACTTCCATAAGTGGAGGTTCTTACTGCCCAATAATGGGCGAAAAAGGGAGTGGGAAGAAATGAATCTTACAACTGAAAAAGAAGGAGCTTTTTATGCTGCTCTTTCTTATATCATATGGGGGGTCATTCCTATTTATTGGAAATGGCTTCAGGGTGTGCAGGCAAATGAAATACTTGCTCATCGGGTATTATGGTCTTTTGTCTTCATGATCGGCCTGTTGCTGGCGACGAAAAAATGGAAAGCGTTCGTCTCCTATGTAAGGGAGATTGCGGGGAACCCCAAAAAGTTTTTTGCCTTGTTGGCCGCTTCGGTATTGGTCAGCGCGAACTGGGGCATATTTATTTGGGCCGTGAATTCCGGGTATATTCTTCAAACAAGCCTCGGGTACTATATCAACCCCCTTGTCAGTGTTCTTTTGGGCGTACTCGTATTAAAAGAAAAATTGAGCGGTGCCCAGCTTCTTTCATTTGCCCTGGCAGCGGTTGGCGTATTAATATTGGGGATCCATTTTGGGGGAATTCCATGGGTTTCGCTCTCACTGGCGATAACTTTTGGGCTATACGGATTGGTTAAGAAGGTCATCAATGCGGAGGCTGCCATCGGGCTCACACTTGAAACGATGATGGTAACGCCTATTGCTGTCGGTTATTGGGTATATCTGCTGTTTACATCCGATTCCAAATTTTTTGTTGCTCCCGATATAACTCTGCTGCTATTGGGCGGTGGGATTGCAACTGCGCTTCCACTCTTGTATTTTGCAAAAGGTGCGCAAAAGGTTCCCTTATCCATGCTGGGTTTCCTGCAATATATCGCACCAACTATAACTTTGTTCCTGGGAGTTTTCTTGTACCATGAAGCTTTCACAAGAACCCATATGCTGGCTTTCACTTTTATATGGGGGGCTCTTTCGATCTATTCCATATCCATGACAAAATGGGGAACGGCCGGGGTGCAAAGAATGAAAAACAGGCTGAAAATGGGAGCTTAATATTAATGCTAGAGGAATGGCTGACGCCGTTCCTCTTTTTTATAAAGGTAGTAAAAAACTCCGGTTATATTTGAATAAAACAATCGGTTGTTAAATAATAAACAAAAGGGACCAAGAAGAATTATTGATTATACTGAAAGGGAGATGTTGTGCATGGATACTCAAGTAATTACGAAATTTAAAATATTAAAGCCAGCAAACGAGGTGTTTGAAGCCATAGCAGACCCTGAAAAAATGTCTAATTATTGGTTTTCAACTGGAACTGGAAGACTGGAACAAGGCGAGAAGATTACTTGGAGATATGATGAATACAATGCAGAAGTGGAAATAAATGTATTGGAAGTCGGAGAAAATAAAAAAATCGTGTTCTCTTGGGGGGGATATGGTGAACAAACGGTTGTAACCATTACCCTGAAAGAGCTGGATCATACGAGTACAATTATTGAAATAAACGAATCCGGTTTGAATGAAGATGACCCTGAAATAGTAAACAAAATGATAGGACAAAAAGAAGGTTGGGTCTATGTGTTGACCTGTTTAAAGGCTTATTTGGAAAATGGCGTAAATAATTTGCGGGCATCGTTAATTCATTAGGTACATAAGCTTTATGTCTAAAGGAGCCGACTGGCTCTTTTAGACATGAAAATTCCTGGTGGTGTACCATCTTGTTGAAACGAAAGGCATTGCCTCTCTTATAAAAACGTTCTTCTGACTTTTTCCCAAAAGGAATTGTCGCGTAACTTAACTGTTTTGATTTCTTTACCGCTTAAGGCAACATTGATTTTTTGAACATGGCTTATGCTCATCGCTTCATTATCCAGGCCGATAATTGGGTATTGCTTTCCTTCACCTGAAAGGTTGATGTCAAGTGTGCGGCCTTTGCCCAGGATAAATGATGAACCGAGCGTGCGGTATGTATTATTATTCAATGATGCCAGTTCGCTTACCTGAAAGCAGGGCAGGATTGGGTCAACAACGGCGCCGCCCACAGATTTATTGTAGGCAGTGCTTCCTGTCGGGGTTGCAACAATGATCCCGTCACCCCGGAATGTCTCAAAATGAAGGCCGTCAATGAATAAATCCATTACCAGTGTTTTAATGATGGATGAACGCAAGGAAAGTTCATTTAATGCGTAAAGCGCCGGCTGATCATCCATTTTGATTTGAATCGTCGGATATCTCCGGACCTCCATTTGTTCCCTGGTAGCTGCGTCGATCATCTTGCTCGAGTCGTCAAGGTGGAAATCGCAATACATATTTAAGTTTCCTGTCGTTGAAATGCCCGCATACAAACAATCATCCCGGAAACCGGTTTTGCGCACAGCCTGCAGGAATGTGCCATCCCCGCCAATACTTACAATGATGTTCGCTTTCCGGTAATCCTTAACAATGTTAAACGAATAGCGTTCCGCAAGCTCGTATAAAGGCTGGGCCTTTTCCATGTTTTCAGCAACTTCCGGATAGAAGAAATAAATATTTCGGCGGCCTGCCATTGTCTCTCCCCATTTCCTTGAAAATCGGTCTTTTCCATAAAGTGAATACTTTGGTACAATTAAGAAATGCGCTATTAGTGTATCATGTTATGAAACATTTTTAAAACCTGAACGTACATAATATTGCTAAAGATTTAGCCCAGAGGAGGAACGGAAATGAACGGGAAAAGGTGGGCCGCTCTTGTAATTGCGGCCGTGTTATTTTTTGTGTCTATCGGCACCAGTATCGCTTCATCGCTAATATTCGCCGATACGGAAGAAATTTTTAATGACATGTTCGCTGCTGACCAGGAATTTATGGAAGAGGTTATGGAAGGCGAGGATGAATTAAATAAAATTGCCGTATTTGATCTGGATGGAGTAATCCAGGATACAGGGGAAACAAATCCGATCATGAGTGCCGGAGGCTATCATCACCGCGCTTTCATGGATAAGCTTCAAATGGCAAAGGACGACGGGGATATCAAGGGAATCGTCCTTCATGTCAACTCGCCGGGCGGTGGAGTTGTCGAAAGTGCGGAAATATACGACAAGATAAAGGAAATCCAAAAAGATACGAAAAAGCCGGTTTACATCTCCATGGGTTCAATGGCGGCTTCAGGCGGCTACTATATTTCAGCGCCCGCCGATAAAATCTATGCAAGCCCTGAAACGATGACTGGCTCGCTTGGCGTGATCATGCAGGGATATAACTACGAAAAACTTGCAAAGAAATATGGGGTTGAATTTGTTACAATCAAAAGCGGGCCATATAAAGATATCATGAGCCCGAACCGGGAAATGACTGCGGAAGAGCGAAAAATCCTTCAAACGATGATCAACAATTCTTATGATCAATTTGTAAAAATCATTGCCGATGGACGGAACATGCCGGAAAACCGAGTAAGGGAACTTGCGGACGGAAGGATTTACGATGGCCGCCAGGCAAAGGAAGTAAATCTGATAGACGAATTCGGCCATCTCGAAGATGTAACGGATGCAATGAAAAAAGAAATTAAAAGTCCGGACGCCCAGGTTGTCCGGTATACGGATGCAATAGGCTTTGGTTCACTGTTGGGAATGGGTGCCCAGAAGCTGATGGGAAAAGACCTGGAAACTGCCGGCTTGCTTAAATTACTTTCCCAGCCAAATTCTCCTCGCCTTATGTACTTGTATGCGGAATAAGGGGGTGGAGACATGAATGAACGTAACGACACAACAACAGACGAATGGTCAGACAGGGCTACAACGGCAGATCTATCTAATGAACAAAGAAACAATGCGCAGGACGGACCAACTGAAACATCAACTTACGATACCAGAGGGCTAGAACACACAGGCACAGTGGGAAAATCCCAATTGTCATTTGCGGGGTTTTGGATGCGGTTCTGGGCTTATTTGGCCGACCTGGTCATTGTAGGGAGCATCAATCGCATTATTGTGCACCCGATATTTAAGGCATTGGACCCATCGGACCAGGGATGGTTCTCAGCAGAAAATTTATGTACAGCCATTGTCTATTACCTGTATTTTATGTTGATGACGAAATATGCAGGTCAAACCCTGGGGAAAATGATTTTCGGGTTAAAGGTGGTCAGCCTGAAAGAAGAAAAACTCTCATGGGGAACAGTTCTTTTCAGGGAATTTATCGGCAGGTTCATTTCGAAGACAATCATCATAGGCTACATTATTGTCGGCTGGCTGCCGAAAAAACAGGGCCTTCATGACATTTTTGCGGATACCTCAGTCATATTGGATAGAAGATAGAATCAAATCTGCCGATAAACATCGGCAGGTTTATTTTTTTTCCTGTAGCCGATAATGGTTGTTGGAAAGGGGTGGGGTATATGGCATGGGCGTTTGGAATAACGGCATTTTTTCTTGCGCTGCTGGTTTTGCTTGTGTTCACGAGGGTGAAAATCATCGTGCATTATCACCATCAGCCGCCAACCCCTGATGATTTTTGTATAAAACTTCGGGCATGGTTCGGAATTTTGAGGTATACGATGAATGTCCCAATGAATAAGAAAACCCATAATGCCTCCAAAGACCAGGATATGGCTTCGAAGGAATCGGAAAAGGAAAATGCAGAAGGGCCAGGCAATTCTAACTTACGGGAATATCCACTAAATGGCTTGATGGATACGGACCAATTCATCAGCAAGTTTTACAGCTACCACCGGCTATGCAAGGCAATGTTTCGCAAGGTAAAAGTAAGAAAGTTTGAATGGCACAGCTTAGCAGGAACAGGCGATGCCTTTTACACAGGGATGGTTGCGGGGGGGTTCCTCGCTGTGAAAGGGTCAATAATAGGTATATTGGACAGTTACTTGCATTTCAAGAGACAGCCTGCCTTTTCCGTGACCCCTGATTTTGCACGCCCTGTTTTTTATACCTCTATCACTTGTATATTCCAGGTTCGTATCGGAGAAGCTATATTGGCAGCGATAAAACTATCGCGTTATTTGAATGCGGAGAATACAAGCGCCAATACAAACGTATATAACGGATCAGAAGAACAACCGATGTAGAGTGGAGGAATGAACAGATGGCGGACCATCCAATTCAAGGCTTAATGACTGCGGCAATGGAAAATCTAAAGGAAATGGTTGATGTTAATACAATCATAGGCGACCCCGTCGAGACTCCTGACGGAAGTGTCATCTTGACAGTTTCGAAGGTAGGTTTTGGTTTTGCCGCCGGCGGAAGTGAATTTATCGTGGACAGCGGAGGCTCCGACGGAAGTTCCCAGGCTAAACAGCCTTTCGGAGGGGGAAGCGGGGGCGGTGTTTCCATTACACCGATCGCTTTCTTGATTGTCGGTTCTCAGGGTGTGAAAATGCTCCATCTGGAACAAGGGACGCATCTGCTTGAAAAAATGCTCGATACAGCACCTTCACTCGTCGAAAAAATCCAGAACATGCTCTCCAATAATGGAAACCAAAAGCAGGGTAACCGGACCCAGGATAATCAGAAACAGCAGAAGAATCGCCAGCAATCAGGAAGGGGAAGCTATTCTGAGGATTATGACAACTGAATGGGCGACTACATGAGCCAAAAAGGCCTGGGGGGAATATTTCTCCCCTTTTTTCATTAGCTGGCCGGGTAAAATAATTGCAAAAATTTCCTCGAGGCCATATGATTAACACTGTACATATTCATTGATTTAAAGGAGGAATTATCATGGCATCCGTAACATTTAAAAACAATCCGGTTACATTGGCAGGCAGTGAGGTCAAAGTTGGAGACCAGGCTCCTGATTTCACGGTTCTCGCAAATGATCTTTCTGAAGTGAAATTGAGCGACAGCAAAGGAACTGTCAGGATTATCAGTGTTGTCCCTTCTATCGATACCGGTGTTTGTGATGCGCAGACAAGACGGTTCAACGAAGATGCATCTAAAATCGGTAATGTTCAAGTTTTGACAATCAGCGTCGACCTGCCATTTGCCCAAAAACGCTGGTGTGCGGCAAGCGGCCTTGATAATGTCCAGGTGCTCTCTGACCACCGTGATCTGTCTTTTGGCGAAGCTTACGGCGTCATCATGCAAGATCTCCGTTTATTAGCCCGTTCCGTTTTTGTTGTAGACTCCAGCGATAAAGTCGTATATGCGGAATATGTAAGCGAAGGTACAAGCCATCCAAACTATGAGGCAGCCATCGAAGCTGCAAAAGCTGCAAAATAATCCACAGTTAAGCGAAAACGATAACTGATTCGTACTGTAAAACGTTTCGCGATCCTAAAGCTATAGCCGCTTATGTGAATTGTATTCCGTGGGCGGCCTTTTTGTGGGAAAGCGATAATTTATTTTACATTACCCATCTGCCTCCATTAATTTAACCAACATACAATCCCCTAACTTGTGCCAAGGTGCTTTGCCGGATAAAATAAGGAAAGATTGAAACAGGAGGAAGTTAGAAGTGAATTTTACCCCAATTGAAGAATTATTTGAGAAATTTGATGAAACAGCGCAAATCCTGCAAGAAGAGCTGTCTTGTACATATTTGGATGCACTTGGTGAAACGGGCGAAAACTTTTTTCACGGTCATGTCATCCAGGAAGAAATAAGTGAACTTTCAAGGAAAAGATTATCTAAGATTTATCAACACTTTTCCACACGAAATTATACAAAAGAAGATATCCGGAAAGCATATCAGCTTGCGATATTAAAAGGAATGCAGGAAAACATCCAGCCGAACCACCAGATGACACCGGATGCAGTGGGAATGTTTGTAAGCTATTTAATCGGGAAATTTACAAATAATAATCAGGAATTATCCATGATTGATCCGGCTGTAGGAACAGGAAATCTGGTTTTTACCATCATGAACCATTTATCCGGCCAACAGATTTCTGCCTACGGAGTGGATATAGATGAGACTTTAATCAGGCTGGCATATTCCGGCGCAAATCTTCAGGAACACTCCGTACAATTTTTTACCCAGGACAGCCTTGAGCCTCTGTTCATTGATCCGGCCAACGTCGCAGTGAGCGATCTCCCTGTCGGGTATTATCCAAACGACGTCAGGGCGGCAGAATATGAATTGGCTGCTGACAGTGGCCATTCCTATTCCCATCACTTATTTATCGAGCAAAGCGTTAACCATGTGCAGGACGGAGGGTATTTATTTTTCATCGTCCCAAATAGGTTATTTCTTTCAGAAGAAGCCAAAAAACTCAATGACTATTTAAAAAAATATACGCATATACAAGGAATGGTCCAGCTCCCCTTATCAATGTTTAAAACAGAGGCTGCGGCGAAGAGCATATTGATCCTCCAAAAGAAAAAAGAGGGCTTACACGCACCGAAAAACGCTTTATTGGTCAACCTGCCCAAGCTGTCCGATGCGAGGGCTACGAAATCGGTAATGGGCAAAATCGATGAATGGTTTAAACAGGAAAAGTACTGATTTTTTCTATAAAAGCTAATGGCCTTTTAGGCATTAGCTTTTATGTTCATATTATCGAAAAAATTTGAATTCATTTTCTTTTGGCTGCAAGCGCTAACAATTTGATCTGGTTCTTGAAAAGCATTTTATTCAATGATTAAATGAAAAATTGTTACGGCATTTTATCCCTATGGGATTTAGCATAAAGAAAAGGAGCGGAAATATGTCACAGATTATTGCCATCAACGCGGGCAGCTCCTCTTTGAAATTTCAATTATTTGAAATGCCGAGTGAGGAAGTCATCACAAAAGGGCTCGTAGAAAGAATCGGTTTGAATGATGCGATTTTCACAATCACTGTCGATGGTGAAAAAGTTACGGAAACAACCGATATACCGAATCATGCTGTAGCAGTAAGGCTGCTTTTGGAAAAACTGATCAAACATGAAATCATTGATTCCTATGATGAAATCGATGGAATCGGACATCGTGTAGTTCACGGTGGAGAAAAATTCAATGATTCGGCGTTGATCACGGATGAAGCCCTTAGGGAAATTCAAGAGTTGTCTGACCTTGCTCCGTTGCATAATCCAGCAAACTTAACAGGGATAAAGGCATTTCAGGAAATTCTGCCGAATGTTCCGGCAGTAGCGGTTTTTGATACAGCCTTCCACCAGACAATGCCAGCTTCTTCTTATTTATACAGCTTGCCATATGAATACTACGAAAAATATGGCATTAGAAAATACGGCTTCCACGGCACCTCGCATAAATATGTCTCTCAACGAGCTGCAGAAATGATGGGAAGACCCCTTGAACAGCTTCGTTTGCTTTCTTGCCATCTCGGGAATGGTGCAAGCATTGCAGCCATCGAGGGCGGGAAATCAATCGATACGTCAATGGGCTTCACTCCGCTAGCGGGTGTGACCATGGGGACACGGTCTGGAAATATTGACCCGGCGCTGATCCCGTATATCATGGAGAAGACGGGTAAGACGGCAGATGAAGTACTTGATGTCCTCAACAAGAAAAGCGGGATGCTCGCGATTTCAGGATTCTCAAGCGACCTAAGGGATATTAAAACGGAAGCCGAAAAGGGAAACAAGCGTGCTGAATTGGCTCTCGACGTATTCGCGAACAGAATCCACAAATATATTGGTTCATATGCTGCAAGGATGAGCGGTGTAGATGCAATCATATTTACCGCCGGAATCGGTGAAAACAGTGAAGCAGTCCGGGCACGGGTTCTTCGCGGTCTTGAATTCATGGGTGTATATTGGGATCCCGCCCTAAACAAGACAATTGGGGAAGAAACATTTATCAGTTATCCACACTCACCAGTTAAAGTAATGGTCATTCCTACAAATGAAGAAGTTATGATCGCCCGTGATGTCCTCCGGCTTACAAAAGTATAATTGATTGTATGTCCTCCATTGAAAAAGTAATTCGATGGGGGATTTTTGTTTAAAAAAACTATTGACCAACTTTATAAAGGATAGTAATATAGTTAAGTCGCTTCAAAACGATAGTTAATGTGTTCCACAATCTTCGTAAAAAAATATTGACTTTTCTTCTTTGATGAAGTATTATTTATAAGTCGCTGATAAAGGTGATTTTGGAATAAATTGAAAACTTCGTAGAAGTTGTAAACCAAAACATATTGTGGTATATTAATAAACGACAAAAAGAAATTGCTCTTTGAAAACTGAACAAAACAAAGCGCCAACGTTAATTTTAATAGTGAGCAAACACTATAAAACAAGAAATTATCGACTAAGTTTGTCACGTCCTGTGACAACGTCGATGCCAGCACATCCATGTGCAAGTGAGCTATTCAAACATTTCTTCGGAGAGTTTGATCCTGGCTCAGGA
>NZ_QVTD01000019.1 GCF_003429105.1 Peribacillus glennii | reverse complement strand
ACAAGGGTCAACTGCTTGTCGGTTAAACTCATATATCATATCAAAGGGCTTTTACATTCTTAAATTTATATACATCCGTCTATAACCACTAATGGAAAGAAAGTTCATTAAATTTAACTTTCTTCTTTAACTGCCAGGCAGTCTTAGTTAAATAAGAATACAAAAAATGCATGGGGGGGATATTATCTGTGAATTGATAAATCGGAGGTTGAACACATGGATTTGTCGTTTATTTGGAAATCTTTTTTATTAATTGTAGCTGGTATTGTATTGTTAAGAATATCTGGAAGAAAATCTATTTCACAGATGACCCTATCTCAAACAGTAGCTATGATATCTATTGGAACAATTATAGTTCAACCTATCGTAGAAAAAAGTGTAATAAAGGCTATCGTTGGTGCGAGTATCTTTGTAGTCTCAATTATCATTCTTGAATATTTACAGCTTAAATTTAACATTTTCGAAACTTTTATTACGGGTAAATCTAAAATAGTTATCGAGAATGGCAAAATGAATATTCAGAACCTAAAGAAGTTACGTCTAACCGTTGACCAATTGGAAATGAGGATGCGAAATCAGGGAATATCAAAAATTGAGGATGTCAAAACCGCAACCATTGAACCTAATGGACTGCTAGGTTATGAATTGTCTGAAAATGCGAAGCCTTTAACAGTGGGTGAATTTAGGAAAATCTTGGGTTTGTATTTCTCAGCACAACAAAGTGCAGACCAAAATAAAACACAAAAGGGGAATATTTTTGAAGAAATTAATAATTCAAATCCACAAGCCCATCCAGACCATTTAAATTAAACCCTTATACAAATAAAGGGGCTGTTGTTGAATAACATTCGTAGAAGTCAACAGTAAAATTATTTCAAATTCCCGAATAACATAAAAGATAACAAGAAAACTTGGATGATGCCATCCAAGTTTTTTTAGCTTTTTCAAGAAGGATACAAGTATAGACATATGATGATTAGGGGAAATTTATAGCAACGGAATAAAAAACGCGAGGTGCATAATTGAGTGGGAAAAGAACAGTTTTTTAAAAAGATAAATTCGATGCAGGAAGAGGTTACCCATCTTCAAGAAGAATATTGGTTTTTACACTCAAATATTGACTCTTGGCAATTCTGGGTCATGTTACTTATGCTGGTTATCCCTTTAATTGTCTTATATTTTGCAATAGATAAAAGAAAAGATAAGCTTTTTCTGATTTTATTTTATGGATTTAACATTCATGTGTGGTTTACTTATATAGACTCTATTGGTGTAAGGCATGGATATTGGACGTACCCTTATTATCTTACACCGTATTTCCCTTTCAGCTTTTCGTTAGACAGTTCGTTAATCCCAGTTGCTTTTTTATTGGTTTATCAATGGACGTTGAATTACAATAAAAATTTCTATTTATATTCAATTGGGTTGTCAATAATAATAGCCTTCGGGCTAAAGCCATTGTTAGATAGTGCTAATTTGTTTGAACTAAACAAGGGAATGAATTACTTTTATTTGTTTCTGTTATACTGTTTCATATTTATATTATCCAAATTAATTATTGAGATATTTTTAAAAATACAAAAAAGAGCGGAATAGAAATTAGCCAACCTGGACTTACCCCTGTCAAGTAGACAGCTAAAAAAGACTATGCAGCCATCTGGCATCGATATTCAGTCGGTGCTAGGTGGCTGAGTCGTTTTTGGAAACGTTTATAGTTGTAAAAATAAATATAGATTTCAACGGGGCGAAACAATTCTTCATTGTCGGCAGATATGTAATATCTGTAACTAGCACTTTGTTCCATTCATGATCTTGAAACCAGGCATGAGATGGCGTTACATCTTGATAACCATCAATGTGCTTTGACTGTTGCCCTGCATCAATATAATAAACACCATTGGATGACAGAAAGGACTGACCCTATAGAGCGAGACAAACATTCTGACAGAAATAAGCCTATAGCAGCAGTAATGAAAACCGTTCCTCTCTATCAATGCTGGTTTAAACGGAAAAGAAACTTCCAAAAATCTTTTTCTCCACCTTTTTTATACTTATCCTATTATGAATAATCTCGACAAAAGTCACTTAATATTAAAAGGATATGCCCAAATGACACATACTTATTAAAAGCTTATTTTTTAATTTTAATCAGCTCATATACTTTTCTTTTTTTTGATTTAGTTTCATTATATTCTTTCAAGATAAGTCCAACACCCTTTGCATAATATGATGTAACGTAAGGTACCTCTTCACTTTCTCTTACTTGAATAACATTTTTAAAAGTGCCAGCTTTAACTTTTATAGTTCGATTTGTTGATATGATGGTAAAAGTATCATATCCGGACAAAGAAGTATCAGCATTTATATGTTTATTTTTCCACTTTTTATTCTTTTTAATTGGGTATGCCAAGACTTTTTTCTTAAACTCGTAGGCATATGAACCGCCGTGATATAGTCCATCTTTTGTTTCTTTCTCAAGACTATACCAATCACGCTGTTTAACATCTGTCCATTGATAAAAATCCTTGTAATCATACTTTGTGAATTTCCCAGTGTATTTCTTTGTAAATATTGTACCTTGACCACTCCAATCCTCAACATATATTTTGCTTTTATCCCGTAGGTAACTAACCTTCTTTATTGCTGCTTCCGCTGATTCACTAGCAAAAGGGAGTGCAGCACTAAATAAAAATAAAAACGCTAGAATGATTTTAAATAATTTCTTCAAATCTCTCTCTCCTTCGGTTCACTATGTAGCGAAATTCGTAATAGTCATTATTTTTATCGGAATAATCTCCCAACAATTAACCCTTGGAGTACAAGTTGACTTTTATTAAATAAAGAATACCCACTGTCAATTATTCAGTGGGTTATTTGTTATCTTCAACTAATCAATCACTTCCTCAAGAAGTCTTTTACCCAAATAAACTCCAGAAATCTCTTTGATCCTCTCCCAGAACCCGACTCCTCTGGAGGCTGATTGACACATATCTTGAAAGTCAAATGGTATGTTTTGCCGATAGGGTGAACGTGGGTTTCTATTCATAAAATCAAAAGGATATACCAAATTCTTAGATAAGGTGAAAGGTATGAGTGCTGATTGGAATCGAGTTGTTGCTGTCCGAACTGATGGGTCCCCACGAAATACCCACAATTAATTCAAAATGTCATTTGTATATGCTTCGAAGTTGATAATTGAAAATGCTATAGGCTCACCAATAAGGGAAAAAAGCTAGAAGAACCCCTTTTAGGGCATTTCCTAGATGGGGAGATCTTTATGCAGTCCTTTCATATATGAACAGGATTATGATCTCAGGGATATCTCACCATTCAATATAAAGACTGGTGCGTTACCAGGGACGCCAGCTTACTGAAGTTACAGAGATTTCCGAAACATCAGGCTTTAGAATTGAGGGACCTTTGGCAACAATAGGCCCACTTTAACTTTAACTAAAAATAATCGACACGAGCTTTCTCTAATCAGTGGGAAGACGGGTAGTTACTTGAAAGCTTCCATACCTAAAACAAGGTATTGACTCTTATTTAATTTCTCAAGGAAAAAAAAATTAAAAAACAGTAGGAAAATAAGATTAAAAAATTTGTCTTAACTTTTTGTACTTTAAACCGATAAGTAATTAAGGAACATAACAAGAAGGTACAATCAAGAAAACTTGATGTCACAAAGCTATCGGGGCTAAGGATTTTCATCTATGCCAGCCAGCTGCCGTTACCAAGAGGAGGAAAAGGTAATGAAAACTAAGTGGTTTTCAAAAGTATTAAGTAGTTTATTTGCATTAACATTGATTTTTGGTTCAGTGTCTTTTGCAAGTGCGAAAGGGCCAGAAAACGGTAAACCACAAGCGAAACCTGCTAAAGGGCACGAGGAAGATAAGTCTGCTGATAAAGAAGATAAGTCCACTGGTAAAGAAGAGAAGAGAAAAAAGGTAACTACGAAAAAAGTTGTTATTAAATCAAAGGTTGGAAAAAGCCTAGAAAAACGTGTGAACGCGTCAGAATCTACTATAAATAGTCTTACAAAGTCTATAAATACGTATTTCGGTGTTAATGAGGATGGAACAATTGATAAGGAATTAAGCAAGAAGACTGCAGCCTCTAAATATAACAGCTACAAAGGCAAACTTAATGCAGAAATTAATAAGCTTCGAGCATTTGACAAACAGATAGCCTCATATAAGAAAAAATACAAATCAATTACTGCTGAATTGGATGAATTAGCTGTTAAGTCTAAAGAACTTCAGAAATTGGCGGCGAATGAAATTGCACGCGTTAAAACATTAGCAAAAGAGGCTTCTGCTCCAAAACCGGAAGATGATCCAACACAGCCAACGGAACAACCAACTGAACCAGCTACTGAACCAGCTACTGAACCAACTGAACCAGCTACTGAACCAACACAACCAGCTGCCTGATCAGGTAATATTAGATAATAAGCAAGTTCACTCCTAAAAGCCAGCATTCATGTAATGTTGGTTTTTTTTTGTATGTGCTTTTACTCCATCATCATCCCAAGTTGGCTCAGATATATAACAATCTGACTGGGAGATTACCTCAACCTAAAATTATGAAGAATGTGCTGAACTTTATTGAGTGGCAAACAGTGACCTCTACTTAGAATTTTCAGATGAAGCGGTTGATCGATAAATAAAAAGGCATTTCGCCGAGCAGCAGCTGATCAACAGAACCACGCGGGTGGGTTTTTGTACTTTCTTACAAAATACCTTAAATAATATGCTTCCTAATTGGATAGAAAGAAATTTCCGGAGGGGGACCAATGGAGGCTAATGAAACGGAAAATATATACGAAGGCAGGATTGTTAAGAATCCCATCCTTCGTAAAATATATTTAATGGCCCTCTACGATAGAGAGTTTTTTATAAATCATCTGGCATATTCACCAATGCCTCATTTCGTCTTGTCTGGCTTTCTGGCCCAACCCCTGATTCATCAATAACTTCAGGCTGTCCAGATGCGCCAAAATTTTCCAGTAAGTCAAATTCCGTTGCCCTCTTTTGCGATTCTTCGACCATTTCGTTTTTCATAGGTGGTGATTGATTGGTTTTGGATTGACTTTGATCCATTATGCATTCCTCCTTATATTGCTTGATTATTATATTGTCCATGAAATCTGCTGTTATAACAGAATGGTTATCAAATTGGTAGGCGATAAAGGAAATAATTATTTTAATGCTGAAATATAGGACAGGTGAGGAGTGGAAATTGATTAAATGAATAATAACTGATATTAAACATTTAATCAGGAGTATGGATGTTTTTTTAAGATTGGAAAGTCAAAACGAGAACGTAATATTTCATGGAGAAATATCACAACTAGCTTTTTCATGCTGCTGGAAACGCCTTTCTTAAACGCAGTTTATAGGAAGTGTAGAATTAGACAGGTGGTTAATGAGCAATCGCCAAATGTTTATTGCAGCGGGTCAAAATCTTAAGAAAAACCTTTTCCTGAATTCATCAAACAAGAAAAGGAGAACGGATGGATAACAGAAGAAGAACAGGAGGCTAATACTATTTTAGAACAGTATAGAAATCCCTATGACATTTTAGGCTACCATTTGAGTGAGACATTATGGGCATGAACCGAGACACATATGAGCGTGTATATGGGGGCGGTGAGGCGATGATAAAATTTCATGGGGACAAATTGGGCAGTAAATAGTGTGAAATAGGCGGTCACTTCGACAGTATTAAGCCGGTGATATTCCAGCCATTTTCCTCCAGTGTCATGAAGTGATCTTACAACTCTTTATAAAAAGGGGGGATTAGATTGAACAACGTCATAAAAAAGCCTAATAGGTGGCCAAGCCTATTATTTGGCTTTTTATTTACAAACAACTGTTAATCATATGCTTTTTTTATTCCTCAGTCCGGCATTCACGTATGAATTTATAATTCTTTAGCTGAATTTTTCAATAGCGTATAACTACAGTTGTCGAAACGTCCAATATTGATATTGGGATACTCTTTGTAGTCATACACAATAGTGGCATCATTGCCGTTATTTTTTATTGTTTCCTCAGTCAATCACCTACTGTAAATTTTAAATCAGTTGTGGTCCTTTTTGTGTGAATTTTTTTCTGGTGATTTTGCTTTGCTTTTTTTCTTGTTAGTATCCCGAATCCATGTAACAATCCAAAACAGTATGGCCGGGATATAATGCAGTCCTTTTTCAGCGTAGCCTAAGAAAATCAACAGAAGTCCAACCCCAAATGCCAACGCAAGTAAAATCCAATCAATTTTATCAAACCTTTTATACATTTTTTCACCCTATCTTATGGATCATGGATAATATTAATATCATATCAGAGCATTTATCCAATGGGTAGGCGTTTTTTTATAGGACGTAAATAGGAGTTAAACTGATTACCCGGAAGTGCTTTAAGTCATATCACTTTACCATCATTTAGATTTAAAGAATTGGAGCGTGACAACTGCGGCTGTCAAGAATGTTAACGAAAAGGGCGAGTCTACACTCACACATATCTATATATTTGATACGTTTTGACAAGCTATGAACACATTATCCTGTTCCGTACCCAAATGTACCTATGTGAGCGCAAGCAGTATATGACGATGTATAATGCAGCAATCCCCTTGGCGCCTTGGCAGTTAAAGCATTTTTTTGTGGATAAAAGAAATAGAAAAAACAATTGAGAGGATGGGCCCCTCTGGCTAAAAAGGTTTAATCGTCATTAAGATGATCATAATAACGGCAGCGATATGGGTGAAAGTATTATAAGGCGCTTGCCAATTTGGATATACGATTCCGGCAGATTGTCCCCCTCATGGAAATCTAGGATTGCCTTTTGCTCAGCCATTTTCTTTGAAAGAATTAGGATACAACCGGTTGGGTCGCCATTTAAATAACAAGGGAAGAAATGTACCAAATCTGTGTGAATAAACTTGGCTCTATAGCCCTTAATATAAGTCCGGTAGCAAGCAGGGTAATGCTGCCGATCTTGGCCAGCTTTTCAATTCCGGCATTAACAGTAAAAGCAAATTGTGCTTCAGGTACGGTTTTTGGCATATTCATTAGGATAGGGAGTGCAAAAGTCGCACCCAAACCACAAACTGCCGCAATCATGTGCAGCAATAACATAAAACCATAAAATGTCATAGTTCTACTCTCCTGTATGTTTGACGAGATTATGTATATTGCTCAAAATCTAATCATGTCATGGTTAATAATTAATAAGAGATTGACTATTATCGTTTTATATATTATTATCATTATTGAGAATGATAATAATGCTAACAAAAAACAAGGAGGTTCTACATGGCACAATCAAAGATCAAATTAATCCTTCACCCTGTGCGAATGAAGATCATCCAGTCCCTTGTTGGAGGGAAAGAATTAACCGTACAACAATTAGTTGCGCGAATAAAGGATGTTCCGCAGGCCACCTTATATCGGCACCTGGGCAAACTTCATGAGGCAGAGGTGATTGAGGTTGTACAAGAAAACCACATTAGGGGGACAGTGGAAAAAGTATATGCCTTAAAGGAGCAATCCGTCAGTTCGCAGCAGGAATTTTTAAACTTATCCAGAGAAGAGCACTTGGAATTATTTCTAACCTTCGCAGCCCAACTAGCGGGAGTTTACGAAAATTATTTGAATCAGGAAGATATCGATTTGGTTAGGGATGGCGTCAGCTACAGAATGGCAAATCTCTATTTATCAGATACAGAATTTATGGAAATGGTTCAAAAAATCGGCAAATTAATACAGGACGCAGCTTTAAATGAACCGGCACCCGATCGTAAGGCTAGAAATTGGGCAACCATCATTATACCGGAATCCCGAAAATAATAAATTGTTAATGGAGGGTTTTATTTTGGAGAAAGAAATCATTGTTAAAGGCACCATTCCTATCCACGGTACACTTACCATTCCGGAAGGCGATGGGAAATATCCGGCAATTTTACTGATCCCGGGTTCCGGGCCGATAGACCGGGATGGGAATGATCGGAAAGGGAAGTACCCGACGAACTTATACAAAGAATTAGCTCATTATTTTGCAGGCCTGGGCTTTGCTTCCTTTCGTTTTGACAAACGGGGAACCGGTAAAAGCAACGGTGATTTGCTGGCTGCAGGACTGTCAGATTCAGTGGAGGATGCAAGCAGATCAATTGATTTTCTCAGGTCACATCCTGCCATCGACCAGGAAAAGATTATTGTGTGCGGACACAGTGAAGGAGCGGTCGTTTCGACAGCCCTTGGTGAAAGAATCAATCCCGCAGGCATCATGCTATTATCCGGAGGTGTTGATAACTTAATGGAAGCCCTGAAAAAGCAGCGTCAGCTTGCTTATAAAGAATTGTTCGCTCTGCCCGGGTTCAAGGGCTGGTTAAACCGTAAATTACAGATAGATAAAAAAAACGAAAAGAAATACGACAAGCTAATGGGGAAAATCCTGAACTCAGGCCAAGATACCATCAAGGTCCAATACTTCTTTAAACAGCCTGCCAAGTGGTTCCGTGAACATAATGCCTATAACACTAGAGAAGCTTTGAAAAGGGTTTCTTGTCCTGTTTTTGTCTTGCATGGAGATAAGGATCCCCTGGTAGATAGTGAAGTATTAAATGAACTGCCCAGCTTGGTGAAAGAAAACAGCGAGTTTCATATTATTCCAAATATGGAGCACGGATTAAGGAATCAATCAGAACCAAAAAGCATACTGAAGAACAGGAAATTGTTCAAAGAAGCATTAAGACAGCCTTTAAACGATGAGGCATTAAAAAAAATCTCCACATGGCTGTTACTAAATTTTAACTAGGACGATGGCGGGCCAAATAAACTTGAAAGTTGAGGCGGTATTGATGAAGACAAAAAGAAAGAATATCAAACTAGTGCTTTTTATGACAATTTTTGCGTTTTTTAGCTGTATCTTTGCCTTGCCCTATACCACAATAGCCTTGAAAGTACCGGCTGGACTCGAAATGAGTCAGACGAGGCTTTTGGTACTAATGATGATTAATTTAACAGTAGGCTCATTTCTTGCATCCTTGATTGGATTATACCTCGGTCCAAAAGTCGGATTGAAAGCTGATATTCTCAGAAATTGGGTGTATAAGGATACAGGTGCAAAATTCAATAGACAGACAGTGCTTTTCTCTGCTGTATTAGGGGCCATTGTCACTTTTTTCGTGTTACTGATCGATAAGTTTATATTTTTACCGATGGTCCCAGAAATCGCCGAATTGCCTACTGTGGGAAATGTGAACTTTCTGATTGGATTATCGACCGTTTTTCAAGGTGGTTACACTGAGGAAGTATTAATGCGTTTTGGGGGAGTTACCCTTATCGTTTGGCTTTTATCTATAATTTTTAAAAAGAAACCAGCCTGGATTTATGTTACAGCAATTTTTCTGATTGCAATATATTTTGGAATAGGGCACATCGGGGCCTTTGGACCAGATCCTTCCGCTATGCTGGTATTCCGGACAATTGTCCTAAATGCAATGTTAGGTGTGGCCACTGGTTTTCTGTATTGGAAAAAAGGTCTTGAATACGCAATGATTGCGCATATCATGGCAGATATTATCATTCACAGTTTTTTCGGCTAGACTTAATGATTGATATGTTTCTGGCATTTAAATGATGTGCGTCTTGGCAGTATGTTTATTAATCGCTTTGCATCATTACTTTTTGTTAGTAATACTTCTGGTAAAATTCTTGCCTGAGTTTTCCGCTTAATTGGGCATATATCCGAGTGGTTTCGCTCTTCTCGTGTCCCAAAAGACTTTGTATGACTTCAACAGGTGCTCCATTGTTTAATAAGTGGGTAGCATAACTGTGTCTAAGTTGGTGGGGATGGATTTCCTTATTAATGCCCGCACGAGCTGAGATGCGCTTTATGACGTACCTCATTTGGGCAATACTCATTCTGTGTGGCTGCCGCACTGTTACAAAAATAGCTGGATCCTTATCCTGGCGGCTGTCTATGTATCGCTTAAGCCAAATCTCGGCTCGGATATTAAAATAGACTTGCACGTTTCTTATCTCCCTTTCCCCTGACGATTGCAGAACGGTTGGACCAATTAATGCAATTGCAGGTAAGGAAACGACTTCCCCGATTCTGCAACC
Organism: Peribacillus glennii; assembly: GCF_003429105.1. Taxonomy (GTDB): domain Bacteria; phylum Bacillota; class Bacilli; order Bacillales; family DSM-1321; genus Peribacillus; species Peribacillus glennii. The sequence continues at coordinate 11,001 of NZ_QVTD01000019.1, read as the reverse complement.
AGTAGAGAACATAAACTCAAATCATCGGGCTAATACAAGCCTCACGCAAAAGCTCAAATTCCTTCTCGGATAGAAACTTTGGGATTCTCTTGCCCACTTTTGGACCCTTAATCTTAGGAACTGGGTTGATGGATAAATGACCTTCATCGTAGCACCAACGGAATAATGAGTTTCAAAAACCGTATTCTGTGTGCCATACTTGATGGTTTTAAATTACCTCCATTGGAGAGGTATTCCTTTAATTTTTTCTGTGCTCAGAGTTTTAATGTTTGCATCTTCGAAATAACTAATAAGTAGCTTAGCTTGAACCCCATATGCTTTTAAGGTATATGAAGAGAAGCCCTCAATACGTTTATCAGCTTCATATGTTTTCCACGCGTTAGATAATAACAAATAAATTCCCTCCCATTAAATTGGATTACAAGAGCAAGTATTGACTGGATTATAGAAATAAAGTCTCAACGAAAAGACTTTATAGGCAAACGGGGCAGGTTAGTTGAAACAAGAATAGCAGATAAATTTTGAAACAAATTAGATTAATAGGTCGTATTTATGTTATAGATGAATACCGGATCCGGAAAGAAAGTTGATCGAATAGAGGAGGATTCCATGAACCGTATAATCGCTAAAGAAGATGGTAACACTCACTCTTTTCAACGTTATGCTTGTCCTGCTTGCTGTTACATTTGCAAGGATCTTGTATGAGCTTGATTTATTCCTATGTTCAACTTCTTGATTATCTTAACCATTCCGATCTTGTTCAAGATTATATTTCCTACAGATGATAAAAAGAAAAGGTGGAAACTTGGAAGAATAGAGATAACTTCTGGTTTGTATACGGCTTTTGTCATTTTGATTGTGTCTGTCTGTCTAATTTTGTTTTTAGGCGTTGATTTAGTTGCAAATAGGTAGCTGATTTAGGCAGACTTTCACTTTTTGAATTAAAGGGCAGGAGGAGGCTGATCAAAAAATGTTTGAGTCTTTAGGGAACTTTTTCGGGGGAAATGCAACAGCTCTATTAGGGAAATGCTGTTTTGACAGAGGACATTTGAGATTCCTTTTTTGTTGCCATTTTTAAGACTTCAACAGTTGTTCTTCTTATTTAGCTGAAGGGGCAATGATGGCAATTGCGGCTGTTGTTGAATTTTTTTCATAGAACCTAATTGGGTGTTTATCAAAATAAAGTTATAGAACAGTGCATATGGGGGCCCAAAGGGATGCAACCGAAAGGGTGGCTGATTCCGTGTTTAAAGCGTCACGTTTTTTCTGGTTGCATACTTTTCTCATTCCATTTTAATTTTTATCAAGTACACTTACATCAAATGAAAGGGGAGTTCGAATTGGTACAGCGCATTTTAATTGTCGAGGATGAAGAAAAGATTGCCAGGATTTTGACTCTGGAGTTGACCCGCGAAGGTTATTGGACGATGGCGGTCTTTGATGGCAATGAGGGGCTTGCAACTGGAGCGCAGGAACAGTGGGATCTCATTTTGCTTGATGTAATGCTTCCGGGCTTAAATGGTCTGGAGGTTCTAAGAAGATTGAGGAATAAGGAAATAACGACTCCGGTTATTCTGTTGACTGCCAGGGATGCGGTTCCCGATAAGGTCAGCGGGCTGGATCTTGGTGCACATGATTATATTACCAAACCATTTGATATGGAGGAATTGCTAGCGAGAATACGTGCCTGCCTGCGAAATAGTCCTACGACAGCGAAATTAGCAAATGAAAAGCAAGATAGCCTGTCCGCCGGCAGCCTCGTCCTTGGCTTGCCTACAAGGGAGGTCCAGAAGGAGGGAAAAGTGATTGAGCTTACTGCCAGGGAATTCGACCTGTTAGCCTACCTGCTTCAAAATAAAAACTTGGTCGTTTCGCGCGACCAAATCCTCACCCATGTCTGGGGGTACGATTATATAGGGGAGACGAATGTCGTGGATGTTTACGTCCGCTATTTAAGGAAGAAAATAGACGCGGCAGGTGATGAGTCGCTGATACAGACTTACCGGGGCGTAGGATACAGCATTAAGGAGCTTTGATATGAAGATTAGAACAAAAATTCAATTATATTCGAGCCTTTTTTTACTCGCGATGCTGCTATTGTTAAATGTAATTCTGGCCTTCCTTTTCTTCAGTTTTTCTTTGGAGAGGGAAAAAGAAATGCTGGAGGATCAGGCGGCGCTTTTGAAGGAAAGTCATTCAAAGAATGAGATTTTCGGTGGCGGTTCCAGTATATTAACCGCCTATACTCCAGAGGACGGCACGGTTTTCATTGTTAATCTGGAAGGCGAAGTTGTAAATATGAATGCCGATGATGAAGATGATGCAGAGGTCATCCCCCCCAGGCATGTTAAGGAGGAAGAATTCGATGTCCGCGAAGAACGATTGATTTATCACCTCCCGTATCGTGCTGATGGTGAATTGATCGGCACAATTGAAATAAGGACCAGCCTGGAATCAGTTTTCGAAGGTTTGTCACTGCTTGCAACAGTATTAATGGTAGCATCGCTCATCATTCTCATTCTTTCGGTTGTTGCGGGGAGATGGCTATCTACATTAATCATTGCACCCATTTCCATTATGAGCAGGACGATGAGCGAAATTGAGAGGGATGGTACGTTTAAAACAATCCCCGTTGACGCCGAGGATTCTAAGGATGAATTGAAGGCGATGGCCGTCACCTTTAATAAGATGATGGACCGCTTAGAAATCAATTATGCTAAGCAGCAGCAATTCCTTTCCGATGCCTCTCATGAATTAAAGACACCGCTGACCATCATTGATAGTTATGCCAGCCTGTTGAGGCGTTGGGGGATGAAGGATAAAAAGATATTGGAAGAAGCTGTCGAAGCAATCCAACACGAGGCACAGCGAATGAAGACATTGACCGGGCACTTATTGGAAGCGGCCACGCAGGGCCATGCGGATGAAACTGAGAAAGAGGAACTTGAGGCTGTCCAGTTTTGCCGGGAGGTTGCTCAGCCATTATCACGGGCTTCCAATCGAACCATCCTGATCAATGCGTCGCAGCAGGAAATAAATATGGTTGCCGATAAGACTAAACTAGAACAGATATTAATCATCCTCCTTGATAATGCTCTAAAATATAGCAGTGACGAAATAATCGTCAAACTAGAACAGGATGACTCGATTGCCATCATCGTTGAGGATAAAGGCATTGGGATCTCTCAAAGGGACTTAGCCTTCATTTTTGATCGTTTTTACCGGGTGGACCGTTCCCGCTCCAGAAAGACAGGAGGAAATGGGCTGGGATTGTCGATTGCGAAATCCATGGTAGAAGCCATAGGGGCAGAGCTGGAAATAAAGAGTGTGGAGGGAAAAGGAACCTCGGCTGCGGTTATATTTGATGCTTAAATATTCTCATCTAATTTTAATGTTTCTTTCATCTTCCTTTTATTTTTCCTGTTTATATTTGAAGTATCGATAAACAAGGAGGAATACAGGATGGAAAAAGCATGGCTTAAGATAAGGGAAACTGCTGTAAAGAGAAAGAAAATAATCATCACTCTCTCTTCAATTCTCTTGCTGATCGTATTGGGGGCAGCAGGCACGGCGGCCTATGCGGCGAAAAGTATGTTAAAGATTTCTGAAACTGAGGCATCTGACATTGTCAGCAAAGAATTAGATGGTGACGTAACCAAAATGGAAAAGGATTGGGATTATAAACAGGTACAATATGAAATGACCGTCAAGACTGACACTGGGTATAACGAAGTTGAACTGGATGGGACAACAGGGAAAATCATTGCTGTTGAAAAGGACGATGACGATGATGAGCTTGATGATGGTGGATCCATGCAAGGCGATATCAATAGCACAAATGAGGATTCCTCACGTAGAGAGACAGTGCAAAAGCCAAAAGTAAGCGTTGATGCCGCGGTCGAAACGGCCTTGAAAGAAGTGAATGGTATCGTAACCGATCGTGAACTCGACACAGAGAACGGAATATTATTATACGATATTGAAATTTCGCAAGAACAAAAGGAATTTGATGTGAAAGTAGATGCAGGGACAGGAAAGGTCATTAAGGTCGAGGAAGAGAAATAGGGCCAAGTTATTTTAATAAGGTGCTGGTTCAACAAAACGGATGGTTTAAGTAAAGGTCTGTATTATGCAGGAACGTTTTTCTTTTAAAATAAAGGGGCGGCTTAGTTTAATAAGATGTTTTGTTGTTTTTAATCTTTTATTTTATAGTCAAAATGAAAAATCCACTCCTTAAAGGGGAGTGGACTAATTTCAAAATAAAAAGTTTTTCTTTAGGATTTATTATTACTAAAACCTGATGATCTTCCCATTTTTCATTTATTTTAACATTACTCTTAAAATTCCCTTCTTTTTTAAAACCTGCATTTTCTAAAAAACCCTTACCATTATGATTCTTGCTTAATCTGTAACCGATTATTGCATTCTGTAAAGGATCGCGTAAAATTGGAAAGAGTCCAATAGTTCCAATAAGTGCATCGTTATGAATTTTAAATATCCCAAAAATGTATTCAATATCTTTTTTTCCCTTTTGATTAATTAGTTTTTCCTGAAAATCTGTCGTCTAATATTCAGAAGGGCGTTTCATGGTATAGGTTTGAAAAAATTCTTGATTATCGATTTCAAACTGAAGAACATCCTTAGCGTCATTTAAAGTTAGTAACCCTATATATATTCTGGGTCTTAGCATACTCTCCATTATAAAAATTGTATAAATTTATTACCTCATTATAAAATTTTTACATTATCTTTTTACAGACCCATAAAATAAGATTGTGAAATATTTACTTATACTAAAGGGTGCAAGAGCTGAAGATCCCGAGCTGCATTTCTGCAGCTTGTTCTTATTGTGCTAAAGGGGCAGGTTAGTGGGACAAGGCTTAGTGAAACTTATGATTAATTAATTCTACTATAACTAAAACAATGAAAAGGATATTAACTTGTATTGGAGATGTTTTTGCTGCAATTGCGGGTTCATTTTCAAATAAAATTGATAATGATGAACGAATAAATACTTGTCTACGAAATATTAAGTTTTTCTTGTTTATTGCCCTGATTATTCATAAGAAAGTTGTGGTGAGTTAGAAGGTTTACCTTAAGCTCTTCGCTGACCCTATCTGAATCATAGGCGCAAACAGAGAGAAGTCTTTTTTCACTAACAATTACATCAGCTTCTTTTTCAGAGTCTGATAACTTTTTAGGTACTTCGTGTTCATCTCCCCATTCTACATGAGCCCAGCTCCGGACAGCAAATTCCTGTTCTCCATAACCTTCAATTAATCTCGGAAGAAACTCGAAAATTGAATTACATCCAAAATCTCCCTTGGCAAAATAGAAGTCAAAATTATTGATGAACCGTACTTTATTTAATTGACTTTCATTCAACATCGATTCAAAGACTTTTTTCAACAATGGACTAATTCGGTCATTTTCTATTATGATGGAATACTGATTCTGTTCCAAACCGGAAATAACAAAGTCAACAACATTTTTTAAGTAATCTTCTACGTCCTCGAAAAAATATATTACATGTCCCTCGGTAAGGTTTTTAAGGTGATTTATCACGTCTAAATTCTTTCTTTCCAAAACAGCACCCCATTCAAATCATTTATCTTGAAACCGGTAAAAAACGTAGAGCTAAGCTGTTTTGTACAGTTTCAAGTGTTACAGTGTATTTTCTTCTTCATAGCATAACATTTATTGGTGGAATTTTCACAAAATTTCGTCATAAAGCAAACCTATTTGGAAAGATTTCGACCTGGATTTTATGGCTAAAAAAGCATGATTGATATTCATATGTTTTTTTATGAATTAAAATCATTTCCCTGTCAAAATTGCTCAATATTCTCTTTGTGTATATAAAACTGTAAATCTAGGCAATAAATGGTAGAATGCTGGCAGTTTTTGTAGTATGATTTTTGTACTATAAAATAGGTCAAAGGGGTCTTCGGTGAATATATGAATCGAAATGAGAAGAGGTACAGGAAACGCAGGAGATTGAAAAAGTCGGTTAAGCGGGTCATTTTTGCAGGTTTTATTATCATCATTGGACTGCTGATATTTAACCATTTCACCACCAGGCCAGAACCGGCCGTCACAAAACTTAATGAAAAAGAAGAAAATGCAAGCAATCAAAAGCCTGAACAAAACCCTGCGCAAAAACCTGTTGGTAAAAACGAATCAAAAGAACCAAAAACCAATCCGACTATTAAGGTTAGCGCAGCAGGGGATTTTACTCTCGGTACGGATGAAAGCTTCCCCTATCAAGGCTCATTCCCGCAAGAGGCTAAAAGCAATGGCCTTCCTTACTTCGTTGCAAAACTGGATAATATTTTTCAACAAGACGACCTGACTACTGTAAATTTAGAGACCACATTCACACATGCGACAAAAAAAACGGAGAAAACATTCCGTTTTAAAGGGGATCCTTCCTATACGAAGATATTGACCATGGGCGGGATTGAATCGGTGAACCTGGCAAATAATCATATCCATGATTACCTCGAACAGGGATACCAAGATACGATGGACAATTTGGAGAAGGAAGGGATAGGATATTTCGGTTATGAGAACCATTATGTTACAACAATTAAAGGAATAAAAGTAGGGGCTCTAGGCTACGAGGGATGGAGTGATACCCCTGAAGTACGCAGTTTAGTGTCACAGGATATTGAAAAATTAAGGGAACAAGGCGTTAAAATCATCCTCGTCCATTTTCATTGGGGCATTGAAAAAAGTTATGTCCCAAGCGAATCCCAAAGGAACCTTGCACGCTATACCATCGATAGCGGGGCAGATCTAGTTCTCGGCCACCACCCACATGTAGTCCAGGGCATAGAGGAATACAAGGGCAAATTTATCGTATACAGCCTAGGCAATTTTATGTTCGGCGGAAATCGAAACACAATTGATAAAGATACTTTTGTTTTCCAGCAAACGTTCCACATACAAGATGGAGAACTTTCGGATAAAAAAGAAATCGATGTGGTCCCATTCTCCATTTCGTCGGTTAGTAACCGGAATAATTACCAGCCAGTGAAATTGACCGGTGCTGAAGCTGAAAGGGTCAAGACCAAAATCATAGACGTGTCCAATCAAATAGGCGGATCTGACTGGCTGCAGTATGAAAAATAAATAAAACATAACTAAAGGAAAGCTGCGGTGTTGTGCAGCTTTTTTTATTTGTTCCATGAAGGTTCTACAAAAGCTATAAAATGCAAAAACCACCGATGCAATCTTGCTGGCGGCGGCTCATTGCAAATTTCTTATATGCGGGGTAACCTGTTGTTATCATTTTTTTTATTCTTGTTGTCTTTACTGGTATTTAACTGGAACTCCTCGGCTGCTTCCGTGTGAAATTGCAAATTTCCATGCAGGTGGGAATTGTTATCTGCTGCTGACAGGACATTATTGGCCATGTATTTATGGAAGAAATACTCAAACATCGCCAGAACGAATGAGGCAACAAGTGCACCATAAAAAGGATTTCTGAAGGTTGCCACGTTATCGACCATAAACCATATCAGGATTAATGCTAATCCGAAATCGGCCATTGTGGCAACGGTATTATTTGTTTTGGGCAAAATGATCAAATCGCCAACAATATATTCAATCACATTCAGGGTAACCGTGATTAGCAGGACGCTGGTTATTGACAATCCAAAAGTAATTCCAAGCACAATATACAAAAGCGCGAGTGTGGAAAGGAACTTAAATGCAACTGCGCGTAAATGCCTCATTTATACTCCTCCTTTTAGCTTATCTTTCCTGATTAGAAGGAGATGATTCATAAAAAAAGGAAATCTGTTGTACCGTTGTCATGGATCAAGCCATTAAGAGTATGAATGCTTTCCAGGAATTGAGAGGGAATCATCTTTTGGATTCCCTCGTATGCTTGAAGATTGAATTAACATCCGCGGTTATTGCGTATCTGCGGCTGTAGTATCAACTCCATTGTCTTCTGGGAAAATCGAAAGGTTCGAGGTTAACTCGTTTCGCTGCAGGACTGGCTGGTTTGCTTCGGTCTTTCCCCTAAATTGCAGGAAATTTTCCTTATAGCTTTTCTCTTCCCGAAAATCCTTTTCCAAGTTCAATCACCTCCAAATTTTAGTCTATCCATAAAAAACCGTAATATATCAGAACTGACAACTCAAACACCGTAATGGTAAACAAATGAATGTTTGACGACCGTGCGATTAGTGAATATTAAAAACGACTTTACGAAAGGAGGGCTAATAGTGACACAGGAAAAGTTGAAAGGTGAATATGCAAAAGAATCAAAAGAAACAACTCCTCGTTTAGAAGGTGATATTGATACAAGTGGAGGTCCGATCAACCGCCAATTAGATACCGATAATGCGTTCAGTAAATCAGGCCTAGAAAATGCCCGTTCAAGCCGGGAAGCTTTAGACGGGGCCAATTTCCCCGAGTAACCAGAAGTTTCACACACTAATCAGGAATGTGGAAATTAAAAGCCCTAAAAAAACCTAACGGAGAAAATCAAAAAAGATAAAAGGGGATGTGACTATGGACAAAAAGGAGTTTTTGCAAAAAGATAGAAGAGATAGAAACAAAAATGTAGGTTACGAACGATCTCCCATTCCTGCAGAACGCTCTGTTGATAGATCAAACGATCCTGCAGGCCTTCGCGGCGGAGATAGCAGAGGAATATAAAATATTCCTGATATAATAGTTACTTTAAAACAGTCAGCCTGCAATTCGAGCCAGTCATCTGACCGGCTCATTTATTGTTCTTTTACAAATATAACTTGATCATGGCTGCAAGTTGTACATGACATCAAATGAGGGCAAATATTTTCTGTCGATGTTTGTTGATATCCATCCCCCATTTTTACGGTATCTTCATCATTATAATGGCCATACGGGTCCATAAAATCTGATACTTTCCCGGAGTCGTTAAGCATTGTGCCGCATACAGTGCAATACAATTCCAATTCTTTAAATCCGTTACATAACGGACACATAGCCATTTATTTCACCCCTTTTTTTGTAACCACTGGTTTTTTCCTTTCCAGTACTTTAATGACAAGTAAGTCATGCATTATTTATCCCCCTAAAACGTGTAGGTGATGCAAAACAGCGACCGTCAACCAATAATAAAATAATTTTAAAAATGTTGGTTAAAACCATTGAAAAACTACCACATGTTTTGTTATTATATAAAAGTTAGTTCTTAAGTAAGGCTAATGATTATGAAGATTCAATTACAACATCACTTAAATTTATGTCCCAGTAGCTCAGCAGGATAGAGCGACAGCCTCCTAAGCTGTAGGTCGTAGGTTCGATTCCTATCTGGGACGCTAAAAATCGTTAAAACCGCATTGTCACGCTATTTATCCCGGAAACTCAATCCGGTGACATATACGTTGACATATGCGGTTTTTCTCGTTTTTCCGGCTTGTACGTAGCACACCCGCGAGGCTGAACGTAGTACAAAAAACGGAGGGACACAACGATGTGGCACGAGGTTATATTAGCGAAAGAGGCGGTGTTAGGAGGGCAACGGCTACTGCCAAAGGGCGACGGCTTCCGGTGGAGCAACCTTCCGCCCGATACACAATCGACGAGGCGTTGGACATTTTCGTCAAAGCAAAAGAAGCGGAAGGGGTGCGACCTAGAACCGTCGAAAATTATCGCCAGCACGTTTCGTACTTGAGGGCGTTCCTGGGCGAAGGGTTTAACATTGACGAGCTTACGCCGGAGGTTATTCGCGATTACATAATTTATCTGCGCGTTGAAAGGCCGCGCTACGAAGGGTCGGAAGGGCGCAAATTTACTAAGGTGGGGCTATCTGTAAATACGATAAATATGCGTCTGCGCACGCTTAAAACGATGTGTACGTTTTGGCATGCGGAAGGCATGACGCCCACTAATGCAATGAAGACGGTGAAGCCAGTAAAGGATGACAGCGGGGAAGAGGTGCCTGGGCTCACTGACGCTGAAGTCGATAAGATACTCGGATATTTCGACGAAAAGCAATTCGCAGAATGGAGAGATAAAACGCTAGTTCTGCTCCTGCTGGATACTGGCCTGCGCATAAATGAAGCGGTAAGCCTCACGATCGAACAGGTAGACGTAAAGCGGGGCGAATTGTTTATTCCTTCGGAGATTGCAAAGAATCGTAAGGGGCGGGACGTGCCGGTCAGCCGGGAGATAGCGAAACGGCTCGTGCAACTCCACGAGGAAAGCCGCCAGTATTTCGGCAGCAACGACGACATATTTATGAATGCGTATGGTGAGCCGTTCACAGCGGAGGCGTTTCGACGCAGGCTGTATAGGATAAAAAAGAGGCTCGGAATGCCGCGGCTGCATCCGCACATGTTCCGGCATACATTCTGCCGTAATTATATATTGAATGGCGGCGATATTTACGCTTCAGAAAATCGTCGATTACGCGGACATAAAGACAACACGCAAATACATTCAGATGGACAGCGAGCATGTGCGTGCTAAACATAATAAATATTCGCCGGTGCGGCGGTTGCTAAAGCGTTAAATAAATACGTCACTCTTAACGGGGTGGCGTTCTTTATGTATTTATTTTGCTGTTTAATAAAAACGCTGTAATAACCTGTATTTAGGAGGGATAACGTGGAAGAAAAGAAACCGTATGCGAAAACGTATAAGTATGGCAATACAACTGTCATAGTCCATTCGGATTTGCTGAAGCTAACGGATGAAGAACGTTATGAATATTTTGAAGAGCAAAAACGGCTGAATAATTCGGTAATAATGGAAATCGTCCGAGCTATAAACAACTGCTATAGAAAATACGATTAGTACCGTGTATGTCCGCAGTAGTGGACATTAGTGGACATTTTATCAGCATGGGGCGTCGACCGGACGAGGGGGTCTGAAAACCCCACTGTTCGACATTCCCTGGCAAGTACAACGCTGGAAATTTATAGAAATTCATCTATCATTTCTCGCTACCCACCCGTTATACTAGACGTAAAGGGGGCGATATGATGAAGAAGTTTT
>NZ_QVTD01000018.1 GCF_003429105.1 Peribacillus glennii | reverse complement strand
AAAAAACGTTGGCGCTTTGTTTTGTTCAGTTTTCAAAGAGCAATTTTATCATTTCTCTCACTTTTATTACTATAACACGAAATATTATAGTTTTCAACTTCTGCGAAGTTTCTGAATTATTTCATGTCGCTGTGTTTCTTAGCGACTTACTAATCATACTCCTTTTTAATAAAGAAGTCAATAGTGTTTTTAAACTCTGGAACCATCGCTGTTTGTAGTTTCATTCGCCGCCTTTATCTGAGCGACTTACTTATCATATACGCTCTCTTTAATTATGTCAACACTATCGAATCATTTTTTTATCCAGGGGGGAAGTTAAGTAAAACAAAGAGAGAGGTGAAAGTAGATGACTGTTCCCCAAGTCAGGGATTTCATTATTATTGAGGAAGAAGACGGCGAGGAAAGACAATTTGCAGTAGATGCATTATTCGATGTGGAAGATGAGTCTTATGCCTTATTAAGTTCCGGTGATGACCTTTTGTTGATGAGGGTGGAAGAAGAAGATGGCGAGCAATATTTGGTCGGTTTGGATGATCCGATTGAAAGGGAGAATATTTTACATGCATATGAAGTGGCCGTTGAGTCAGCCCCTGCCGAGTAAACAGCAGCATAACGGAGGCATGTATGGGGTATAAATCCATCGAAAGCATTCATCCTGAAAAGCGCAAAGAAATTGACCATGTCATCGATGGCATGGCTTTTACAAAAAACTTTCGGTCTGCAACCGCCGAAGAATGGTATATATTCCTTCCGGGATACAAGGACCCCCGCTCCGGCGCCGCCGCAGGGAAAGCCTTAATTCACTACAATCTGTATGGCAATAAAGAAATCTTTATAAATACAACCATTATTTTTGATGATCCAGCCCTGTATGAAGATGATGCATACCAATTGGTCTATTCCATAGCAGATGAACTCGTTAATCGCCTGGTCGGCTATGCTGACACATTATTGGCGGTCCATGCCGGACACAACTCTTATCAGGCAGAATATAAGCAATGAAAGGATGATTTCCATGCTTAAAAAACTCGCTGACAGTGTGCGGGAGCATTCTGTTCCATTAAGGGATAATGACGATTTAGATGTGCTGGTCGATAAGATTGGCGATGCAAGATTAGTCCTTTTAGGGGAAGCCTCGCATGGCACGTCAGAGTTTTACCAGGTCCGCGCTGAATTATCAAAAAAGCTGATTCAGGACAAAGGCTTCTCTATTATCGCTGTTGAGGGGGATTGGCCGGCAAGCCAAAAACTAAATGGCTATATTAAAGGTTATGATACAGAAACAAAAACGGCAAAAGAAGTTCTGAAGTCATTCAACCGCTGGCCTACCTGGATGTGGGCTAATGAAGAAATTGCCGGATTCGCTGAATGGTTAAAAGACCATAACCGCTCATATTCAGGCACCCCAAAAGTTGGATTTTACGGTATTGACGTGTACAGCTTGTGGGAATCCATGGAGGAAGTGGTGCGCCACCTTGAAAAGACGAACTCCCCCGACCTGTCTTTGGCAAGAAAAGCTTTTTCTTGTTTTGAACCGTTCAACCGTAACCATGAAAAATATGCAATATCCTCTGCGGTTTATTCAGAGGGCTGCGTGGAAGAAGTTACGAAACTGTTGCAACGGATCAGTGAAAGCAGGGACCTATATCAATATGAAGAAGAAAGCATTCTTGATATCAAAGTAAATGCACTTGTTACGGCAAATGCTGAACGATACTATAGCACAATGATTTTTAATGACGAAAAGTCCTGGAACATCCGCGATTTGCATATGGTAGAGGCGTTAAATGAAGTGATGGATTTTTACGGTTCTGATTCGAAGGTCATTGTTTGGGAACACAATACACATGTGGGAGATGCACGGGCAACTGATATGGCCAATCAAGGATTGATAAATGTCGGACAGGTCCTTCGGGAGCAAAACAGGCCTGAGGATGTATATATTGTAGGATTCGGTACCCATAGCGGAACTGTTATCGCCGCTGATGAATGGGGAGTCAACCTTGAGGAAAAAACAGTTCCACAAGCAAAGCTTGGAAGCTGGGAAGATGTCCTGCATCGAACAGGTGATTTTGACAAAATGTTATTCTTCGATCAAGGAAACCGCCATCTGTTCTCCTCGATTATTGGACATCGTGCGATCGGCGTTGTTTACAATCCTGAATACGAGCATCTTGGCAATTATGTCCCTTCTGTAATATCAGAACGTTATGATGCGTTTGTTTTCATCGATAAAAGCCATGCCCTTACCCCACTGAATCTTTATGAGACAGTGTTCTAGCTTTTCCCGTCGGCTATGATAATGATCTTTCGCAAGATATGTCAAAAGGGGTCGGACCCCCTTTTGACACTTTTCTTTTTTCACAGAGGAGATTTCTGTCTTTTATCGATTGACATGTGGACATACGCCATGATAGCATAAAACCAAGTAAATTTATAGGATTAATTTAGATAAAGATTTAACAAGGAATATTGACTCCCTGACTTCATAGCAAACAAACATTGTTGGCAGCTCTTGCGTCATTTCATTTGCTTTACTTGACAGAACTTGTTGAAAGGAGAACGTTAAAAATGAACAACACAACTGTCATTCCCGGAGCTGAATCCTATTACCTTGAAGGAAATTCTACCGGTATTTTAATTTGCCATGGGTTTAACGGTACTCCGCAAAGCGTGGAATATCTAGGCCGGAAATTTGCAGAACATGGTTTTACTGTAAACTCCATAAGATTGAAAGGCCATGGCACCACTCTTGAAGAAATGGAATCGTGCAACTATCACGATTGGATCAAAGATGTGGAAGACGGATTTCTCCTGTTAAAACAAACTTGCAGCAAAGTGTTTGTCATCGGACAATCCATGGGCGGAGCTTTGGCGCTTGACCTTGCCGGAAAAGTTGATTGCGATGGGGTTATGACCATAAATGCGGCATTAAATGTGCCGGATTATGAACACTACAGGCATCTCACTGCCCCAAGGTTCATTCCTGAAGGCAAACCTGATATTAAAGATCCGGACGCTGTAGAAATCACTTACACTCAGGTTCCTATTAACGCCATTCATCAGCTGCTTTCCTTGATGGAGTCCACCAGAGGATCATTGCAAAAAGTGAAATCACCCATTTTGCTATTCCATTCCCCAGAAGATCATGTTGTCCCGCACGAATGTTCTTATGAGATCTTCCATCTGGTCTCCTCAAAGGTGAAAAGCATGGTTCCCCTTAATAATTCATACCATGTCGCATCACTGGATTATGACCGTGATATAATCATCGAAGCAGCCATCGCGTTTATCAATAGTAAGAACAAGGACAGCCTTGCATCTTAACAACAACTTCAACTCTTATCCAAATGGCGTTTATCCTTCTGGATATCGGGTACATGTTATATATACAACCTGAAAAGGAGGAAGCATGATGGGCGATTTTTCTGATAAGGTAAAAAGCACGGTCAACAAAGTCAAAGGTGAAGCAAAAGATCAGGCAGGAAATGCGAAAGGCGACCCTGGGCTTCAAGCCGAGGGGAAAATGGATAAATTAAAAGGCCGTATGCAGGATGGTATCAACAAGCTTAAGGATTAATAGACAACTATCTAAAGACTGCCCATTTTTATTGGGCAGTTTTTATTTTTAGAAGGTTATAAGCTGTATTCCAGGAAACTAGAAACTCGCCGGTTGGCGAGTTTTTTTAAAGGCGAAAACAGAGGCAAATTTTGGCCCATAGTATGTGCGGTCTCACAGGCGAGAAAACGGCGCTCTTAATCTGTGTTCTGAAAAATAAAAAACCGATCTTCCAATGGTTATGGGAAATCGGTTACCTTAAAACATTTATTATTGAACGATTGCTTAAAGATTGTCTGGCTTATTTGGATCCATTCATTTCTTTTCTTTTACAGCGTGGCGGTCCGTTAAGATTCTGGGCCCACAGTCACAAAGAATGGAATGCTTTAATTTCTTCATTGGTTTTCCGCATGCGTTACATACCTTTGTTTGCATCTTGTTTCCCCCCGACTGTATATTTAGTGCGGCAATTTGTAGATCACAACAAACTTTATATTAATTTTCTTTGTAATTTTCTTTATAGGTATATTATACAACTTTTAAGATTACAATCAATATTTATTTATAATAATTATAAAAAAGAGCCCTCATTGAGGAACTCCTTTAATTCTGGATTGATTGTTTATTTTTATCCAATATGTTGTTGCAATTATGATCAACAACAGAACGACTTGCGGTACAATTGTTTCCCATGTAGGATACAGCCCAATCCACTCGATGAAAGGGATAGAATGTATCGTATGGGTGGCGATGACTTGTGAAACCTGAAGCGAATGGAGGCTAATTCCAAGTATTTTAAAAGATAAGGCATAAATCAATAATGTTGCAATCAAGAAGAATAACGAGATAGGAAGCTTCACACTGTATTTGATAATCACATATCCTACAATCACCAATATGACAAAAGCGACCGCTACTCCAATGAGAAGCTGGTTCATACTCATGTACGGGGCCATTCCGGCATAGAAAATGATGGTTTCTGCACCTTCCCTGAATATCGAGAGAAAACTGATAAACGCAAACGATACCAAACTTCCCTTGGCAATAGCCTGCCCCATTTGCCTGTTAATATATTGGTTCCAGTTTCCGATAGCGGATTTATTGTGAAGCCATGCTCCTACTGTAATCATCATGAGAACCGCAGCAATTCCGGTTATGCCTTCAATATATTCCCGGCTGGACGCGGCAGTGATTTTCGAAAACACTATATTGATAATGACCGCCAATATCGTACTTAATAAAAGCCCTGCCCCGACTCCAAACCAAATCCATTTTTGCTTGTCACCATGGTTGACCTTCTTAAGGAACGATAATAGCGTGGCAACAATCAACAAGGCCTCCAACCCTTCGCGCAGCAAGATAAGGGCGGCATCCCAGATGGAATAGCTTGTTTTCTCCGTCAGTGGCAGAAGACGCCTGTTTAAATCCTTCACAATATTCCCGGCTTTATCCGTATCGGTCTTTTTTGATTCCAGCAGGGAAATTGCGGCAGGAATTTTCGTTTCCATATCACTGTACAATATGGAATCACGTGTCTGTACGTCACCTTCGACCATCGGCCAGATATTTAGGATTTTATTCAAACTACTTTTCGCAAGGTTTAAGTCGTTATCTTTTATGCCGTCTGCACTCTCTGTTAAAAGCTGTGTTACGTCTGTTAGTGTATAGCTTGATTTTTCGCCTTTTTTCACTTTTCCAGTAAGAAAATCATTTATCGAATTCTTTAAATTTGTTAGATTCGTTAACGCTTTTTCCTTATCGGCCGGTTCTTGCGTAATCCCAATACGGATGAAAGCCATGTATTTTTCTATTTCCCCATAGGAAACGACACTTTCCTCGCGAACAATTTTTTCGACTCCCGTCCAAGAGTTCAGTAAAGTGGCATACTCGCTCTTTGCTTTTGAAAACTCCTCATCTGAAATGGTCATTTCCATCTCATCAAGCAACGGGACCAGGGCCTTGACACGTGCTTTATCTTTTTTCTTGTCAGCCGGGTTTTGTTCTTGATCGTATTGGACAACGGAACTGGACAAGGCAGAAAGAAGTGCATTCACTTTCTTCGGTTCTGCCTTGCCATCATGTAATGCTTCCTTTAAAGCCTTAACCCTTTCGTCAACAAATGCCGCTTGTTTGCTGTCCGATTCTTTCACTGAATTCCATTCTGTTTCAAACGACTGCATATTCTTCGAAACAGCTTCCAGGTCCCCTTTTTTTGCTTTCATTAAGCTGTCGCCGATATAAACGAACAGTTCATCATGGTTCTCAGCCGCTTGTGCATGGGGAAAATAAAATGAAAACACAAGTAATAAAGCCAGCATCCAGACTCCAAAATAATTTCTTTTTATTGCGAGCATATCATTAACCTCTCCCTAAGAAAAAAGAGGACACGTTCATCAAAAAAGTGTCTCTCCGATATAACCGCCTTTTTTCGTTCCAGGCAGGCAAGCAAAAATGGCGCTGCCCTTATGGACGGTATATTCATTCAACTTGTCCATCTTAGCCAACCTGTGCTGCATCGGGATAAATTGCTTTTCCGGATTACGCTGGAAACAGATAAATAACAACCCGGCATCAAAACTCCCTGTTTCAGGATCCATTCCATCCGCATATGAATAGGCACGACGCAGAATTTGCTGTGACCCATCGCCATTCGCCAGACGCATATGGGAATCAATCGGAATGGCAAGCTGGCCGTTTGCATCCTTCTTATTATAATCCGGGGAATCAAACTCGTTTTTTTGCCCGATCGGCGCTCCGCTGTCCCGGTGCCTTCCGAATGTATTCTCCTGTTCCCGCAAGGCTGTACGGTCCCAGACTTCGATAAACATCTGGATCCGCCTGACCACCATATAGGTCCCGCCGGCAAGCCACCCGGGGCCGTCTCCAGACTGAACCCAAACCTGTTGGTCCATTTCTTTTCCATTATTAGTGTTTGGATTGACCGTGCCGTCTTTAAAGCCGAATAAATTCCTTGGCGTTTCTTTTTTGGTGTCAGCCTGTTTTGTGCGTTGGAATCCGGATTGGGTCCAGTGCATCACGGCTTTTCCGCGGGCAATTCTCACCAGGTTTCTGACTGCATGAAAAGCTACTTGAAGATCATCGGCACATGCTTGTATGCAAATGTCCCCGCCGCTCCATTTCTCTTCCAATGAATCGAGCGGGAATTTTGGAAGTTCCTTCAATTCCTTCGGCTTTTTATTCCGTAGACCGAATCGGTCATTCCCGTCTTTTTCAAACAATCCCGGCCCGACACCAAATGTGATTGTCAAGTTCGAGGCAGCAAGACCGGCCGCCTCCCCAGTATCCTTGGGGGGCAGGAATGGATTGCCTGCATGGTCGCCGACTGCTTTCCCTTCAGTCATGGCGGCAGATGCTTCCGTCCAGTCCCTGAATAACTGAATTAGCTCTTTCCGGTTATCAACCGTTAGATTAAGGGAGGCAAAATAGATATGGTGTTGTGCTTCCGTCGCGATTCCGGCCTGATGCTTGCCATAGAAAGGAATTTTATCCTTCATGGTTTCGCCTTTTGTTATCTTTGTATCGGATAAAGACAGCAGGCCTCCGATTCCTGTAGCACCAATTAACATCCCGACACTGCCGGCCCCGGCCGTTTTAAGTATATTTCTTCTTGAGACCTTCTTAGACAACAGTGTAGATTCTTCCATGTTGCTTTGAGTTTTATTTTCCAATTAGGATGCCCCCGTTACAATCCCTATTTGAGAAAGCGGTTCAGCCAAAGCATCAATCGACTGGCTCAGCTGTTTTACTTCCGGTTTGGTTAACTCTGTGTAAATCTTATACGCATCGCCTTTTTTATGCTGGTTTAATAGACTGTAAACATCGTCAAAACGCTTTCGGATATCTTCACTAAGCGCTTCATCCTTCTCCATCAATGCCGGTTTTAAAAGTTCATAGATTTTTTCAGCTCCCTGGACGTTAGCAGCAAAGTCATATAAATCTGTATGGGAATACCGGTCTTCTTCCCCTGTTACCTTTGATGTCGATACCTCATTTAATAAATCCACGGCACCTGTGATTAACAGTTCAGGAGTGACCTCAACCGTCTCGACCTTGGCACGCAGCAGATGTACATCCTTCATCAATTGCTCTGCATATTTTTCATAGCCTTTTGTAGTGTTCTCGACCCAGAGCCCTTGTTCGATGCGGTGGTAGCCAGTCCACTCCTTTTCTGGAACATCACCTTCGCGTGCATCGATTTTAGGATCGAGGTCCCCGAACACTTCGGCAATCGGTTCGGCACGCTCATAGTGCATACGGGCAGGCGCATAAGTTGCTTTTGCTTTCTCGATATCGCCCGATTTCACAGCGTTTGTGAATTCCTCTGTTGATGTGACGAAAGCTTCAATCTCAGCTAAAGCATATTTCCGGTATTCTGCTGTCACGCCATCCAATTTATCATCTGCTGGTTCGGCTTGGGCCGGCTGTCCTTTCGATTCCTTTTCAGCCGAAGCATTTTCCTCCGACTGGGCACAGCCAAATAGCAGATTGGTTGATAATAAGATTGCTAAAGGCGCTTTCCATTTATTCATATTATTCATATATAGTTTTCTCCTCGTGATATGCAGTAATATTTTCAGAATATATTTTAACAGATAATGAAATTCATTATCAATGAATTTCACAAAAAAAATATTCCCATTCTATGCCTTGTTGCATTTACCGGGGATAAGCTATAGTTATTCATAATATAATCGAAACAATAAGATGCAAAGGATTTGTTAAATGAAAAAGGGGGGAAATTAATGGTCCTGCAAGAGAAAAATATAAAGTTTATCGTAGCCGGCCTTCTGCTATCCATCTTGATGGCAGCCATGGATAATACGATTGTCGCAACGGCCATGGGAACGATCGTTTCCGATCTGGGCGGCTTCGATAAGTTTGTCTGGGTAACATCCGCTTACATGGTTACTACTATGGCAGGCATGCCGATTTTCGGGAAGCTCTCCGATATGTATGGACGAAAACGGTTCTTTGTATTTGGCCTGGTTGTTTTTTTAATCGGCTCCGCTTTATGCGGCATAGCGCAAAGCATGGTGCAATTAAGCATCTACCGCGCAATCCAGGGCATTGGCGGCGGAGCGTTGATGCCGATCGCTTTTACGATTATCTTTGATATTTTCCCGCCTGAAAAACGCGGGAAGATGACAGGCCTGTTAGGCGCTGTTTTCGGGGTATCGAGCGTAATGGGCCCGCTTTTGGGAGCCTATATTACGGAGTACATAAGCTGGCATTGGATATTTTATGTGAATGTACCCCTTGGGGCAGTTGCATTATTTTTGATTCTTCGTTATTACCAAGAATCACCGCAGCATAACGAACAAAAGATCGACTGGTGGGGTGCTGTTACCCTTGTTATTGCGGTAGTAAGCCTTATGTTCGCCCTTGAATTGGGCGGTAAGCAATTTGCTTGGGATTCCTTTCAAATCATCGGCCTGTTCACAAGCTTCGGCCTTTTTTTCATTGCTTTCTTTTTTGTCGAACGAAACGCGAAGGATCCAATTATTCCATTCTGGCTGTTTAAAAAACGGTTATTTGCCAGTTCCCAAATCCTTGCTTTTCTATATGGGGCCACCTTTATCATCTTAACTGTCTATATTCCAATCTTTGTCCAGGCAGTATATGGAGGTTCCGCTACCAATGCCGGTTTCATCCTGACGCCGATGATGCTCGGGTCGGTCGCAGGAAGCGGTGCAGGAGGCACGTTTCAAACGAAAACGAGCTTCCGTAACTTGATGATTGTTTCCGTGGTTTCTTATTTTTTAGGCATGTATCTCCTGGGTACACTGACTCCTGATACAAGCCGCACATTATTGACTGTTTATATGGTGATCGTCGGATTTGGAATGGGATTCTCGTTTTCCCTATTGCCGACAGCTTCGCTCCATAATCTGGAACCACAGTACCGGGGCACAGCCAACTCCACAAACTCATTCCTCCGGTCGTTTGGGATGACGCTCGGGATCACCATCTTTGGTACGATCCAAAACAATATGTTTACAGAAAAATTAACGGAAGCGTTTAAGGGAATGTCGGGTCCTGGCGGCCAAGAATCTTCGATGATTAACATGGAAGACCCTCAACAGCTGTTCCATCCCGAAGAGCGGGCGAAGATTCCTGATTTTATTTTGGATAAAATCGTAGATGCAATATCGGATTCAATTACCGCGACTTTCCTAATTGCGTTGGTACCTATCGTCCTTGCGGCAGTTTTCGTTCTACTCATGGGAAATGGGCGTGTGGAAACAACAAAAAGCAGTAACGGGGTCAGTCCCCCATCACGTTAAAGCGCAGGGGACTGACCCCCTGTTCCCGGTGTGAAAAAACGTTGGCAAAGCTCACATGCTTTGCCAACGTTTTAAATACTTCTTATGTCTACATTTTCAGGGAGCTTGAATGGATTTTCCCTATTTATCCGGTCATAGAACATGATTCCGTTCAAGTGATCCATCTCGTGCTGTATCACGACAGCCGGAAACCCTTTAAAACGCAGATTCAATTCGTTGCCTTTTGGGTCAAAAGCCTTCAATTTTATCCTTTCGTATCGGGGAACATACCCGCTTATTTCGCGGTCAACAGAAAGGCATCCTTCACTTTGGGGCAAGTACACCATTGCCGTTGAAGTGCTGATAATTTTCGGGTTAATCAATGCATATTCATGAAGATTCCCTTTTTCATCTGTAAAATAAACAACGAACATCCGTTTATTAAGTCCAATCTGATTCGCGGACAACCCTACGCCTGCCCGGAGGCCATACTTTTTGGAGGCGGCGGGATCCTGGCTGTTTTTTAAAAATTGCATCATGCTAGCAAGCTCTTCCCTGTCTTCTTCTGATGGAGGTAGACTGATTTCATCTACAATCTGCCGTAAAATTGGATCCCCTTCTCTTACTATATCTTTCATCGTAATCACATAATCGCTCGTAAATTTACTCATAAGAAAACCATTCACTGCCTTTACGCTATACTTTTTGCCAAACCAGGCAACTTAACCTTTCCTTCCCTTATGCTTATATTATAACCTTGATGGGGATTCGGATTCCAATTTAACAACTGGGAGATTTCAACTATATCAATATAACTTTTTTCCTTGTGTTTATCGAAAACAGGAAAAACTGCCCTCTTGCTAGCTTGCCATTTACAAAAATTACTAGTTTAAACAGGCGAAATTACCTGTACAAGACTAGTCTGAATTTTTTATACTATATCTATATTCTTGTAAGGAGCTGAGTCAACTGAAATCCAACTCTACACTTGTTTCGAAGTTACTGCCGGTTATTCTGGCGTGTGTTGTGGCCATTACAGGGATTGCCTGGTATATATTTGGGAATGCGAAAGAAACCGCGATTCCTTTTTCCTCCATTGAAAAAACAATCCAGGCTCAAAACGGAAAGCCTGTTACACTAGAAGAAAAGCGGAACGGTGCCATATATTTAACGACTGAAGACGGAAAGTATGTGTCAAATGTCCCGCCTAACAGCCAAATGATAGACAAGCTAATCGAGAAATATAATGTCCAATACTCCTACTCGGCGAACAGCAGATACAGCCCTTGGATTATGGGCAGTTTAGTCGCGATGGCTGTCGCTGCCGGCCTTTTCCTCCATAAGAAAACCAAGGGAGGCATCGGGGCAGCCAAAATGAAGCATAGCATTTCTACAGCAAGGCCCCTCCCCTCGATTACTTTGAATGATGTTGGGGGTCTCCAGGAGGAAATGAAAGAAGAAATCCTGCAGACCCTTTCCATTTTAAAGGAGCCGGAGCGCTCGGAGAAACTTGGCATCAAACCTCCTAAAGGGGTTTTGTTATACGGACCGCCCGGTACGGGGAAAACCCTGCTTGCCCAGGCGATTACAAAAGAGTTGAATGCAAATTTCTTCTCGACAAGCGGTTCCGCTTTTAACGAAATGTTCATCGGTGTCGGCGCTGCCAGGATCCGGAGTTTGTTCCAGGCTGCCAGAAAACAGAAACCCGCTGTCATTTTCATCGATGAGGTGGACGCCCTTGCCGGAAAGCGGAAGCAACACGGCGGAGAAGAGGGAGAAAAGACACTCACCGAATTGCTTGTCCAGCTCGACGGCGGACATGATAATGACGGTATTTTGTTCATTGCCGCTACTAATAGAAAAGATATGCTTGATGAAGCTTTCCTTCGTCCAGGACGGATCGATTTTTCTTTCCAGGTTCCGCTTCCAGATACAAAAGGAAGAAGGGAAATCATCTCCATTCACGCAAAAGGAAAACAGATGGCGCCTGATGTCCTCGCTTCATTAGATGGCCTGGCAGAGAGCACATCCGGATTTTCGGGTGCCGAAATCAGCTCGCTTTTTGAAACCGCGAGCAGGCGGGCACTCAGGGGCGGACAGGATATGATCAATAAAGAAGATATGGACTATGCGATTGACCGGACCATCCTCGGTACTTCATCGCGTATGCTTAACGATCAGGAAACGAAGCGGCGTGTAGCGATTCACGAAAGCGGCCATGCATTGATCGCCAGCCTGACCAAACCCGGTTCTGTGAGAAAGGCTACGATCATTCCACGAGGTGAAGCGCTTGGCTATGTCGCCCCGATTCAGAAAGAGCTGCACCTTTCTACAACCAGCGAGCTGCTGGATCAGGTCAAAATGATTCTAGCCGGCGGAGTTGCGGAACGGATGTACCTCGGAGAACACAGCGTTGGTGTGGGAGGCGATGTACAGCAGGCCAAGCATCTTTTGGAACAGATGGTGGACACTGGCATGCTTCAGGATGGATTCACGTTATCCTTCAATAAAGCAGATAAAGAATTGCGGATGCAAGAATTATTCCAGGAAGCCATTGTACAAACAGAAACTTTGATAGATACACACCGGGAGCAATATGAGGCACTGGTGGAAGCCCTGCTGAAGCAAGAAACGCTTGAAGGCTCTGAAGTAGAAGAGATTGTGAATCAAACGTCCTTCCTGCAGCCTGAGGAGTTAGTGCTAGCTTAATAATGTAGACCAAAGGCCCGAAACATCCATCGGGCCTTTTTCATTTAATGTGTATCGACAGGAGATTTCAAGTTTAAAAGAATCACACCGCCAATAATCAAGAGAATTCCCAGTACAGTATATATGCTGATCTGTTCTTTCCATATTACAACACCGATGGCCGCTGTTATAGCTGTTCCGACCCCCGACCAAATGGCGTAAGCAATGCTTAACGGGATGAACTGCAGGGAAAGCGACAGACAATAGAAAGATAAACCGAACCCTATTATCACTCCTATGCCCGGCAGGGGCTTTGTGAAGCCTTCCGTTGCTTTGAGCATGGACGTCCCAAAAAGCTCCGCAGCTATTGCAACAGCCAGCAGAAGATATGCCTTCATAGTAATTCCTCCTTTCCTTCCTTTGCCATAGTCAGATTACATTTTATCAATGAATATAATAATAAAGAGACTTAGGTTGCGGCAGTACTCACGCAGCCATTCTGAACAAACACCTTTTGCATTTTATGGTTGGTTTGCTCTGTGCTACCTACATAAATTCCTGCACCCATCCTTTTAACAACATCAAGCAATCCATATGTATTTCTGCACTTTTCCCTTTCCCTCTTTCTTCAGGCATCAGCCCAAAGTAAAAGAGCCTCCCTTCACTGTCTGTACCGGGTTCTATATGTGGAATTGCAATTCCCACTGGTTTGACATTTTCATATACAGCGAAACAAGAATTTCTCCAGGCAGCTCCAAGCTAAGACTTGACCGATTGCATGTGCTCCTCCATTGAAAGGTTAGATAACGCATTGGCAGACCCGGACCTGCGTTTCCTCCAAAGCTCTTTTGGAGTCGCTATATCAAGAGCTGGATGGCGTCTAATACCGCGTTCACGCTTTCCCCTCCTGTATTCTTTTGTTCATATCAATTAAAATGTTTGAAAGCTTCTCATATGTCCCGATAAAAGACTGAATTTCTTCATCGTCAAAACTTGTGATCAAGGATTCCACATGTTTATTGATTTTTTGTTCTGTCTGTAAAAACAACTGGTTGCCGTATTCTGTCAGGGCCAGATAAACAACCCTGCGGTCCCTTTTATCCCGCGTCCTCTCTATCAGCCCCTTGTCTACCAGCCTGGCAATAATGGCCGTAATTGCACTTTTATTTACGTTAAAGGCCTTAGCCAGGTCTGTAGAGGTGCACTTTCCCCTTTGCCTGATAAAACGGAGCGTATAATGCTGGTCATTTGTTAAATCCTCATTGATTTGTTCTTTAATCAGCGATTCTCCCATTTTGCTTACATAAAAAGAGACCCATAAGTAACGGTCAATCAAGTCCTGTATTTTGCCGCTCGCCATTCTCCCACCCCCAAAAGGTTACACTGTTAAACTATTAATGTATTTAACTATAGGGAATAGTTTCCTGTCAAGAAAAGTTGAAGTTTGAGAGCTCATTAAAGCGGGAAAAACACGGATAAGCTAAGAAATCATAATAAAGAGGAGGAATTTTTGATGGAAACGCAAATGATGGGAAATAGTCACACAATGGCTGATACTCACACGATGGCTGATACTCAAAACAACAGCAAACTGTTAAAAGGCATTATTCTGGGGGGAATCATCGGCGGAGCTATTACGCTTTTGGATTCTTCTACCCGAAATAAAGTAAAAACCAAGGCAGTTGACCTGAAGGATACCTCCATGGATATGTTTACGCAGGTAAAAGAAAATCCGACGGAAATGAAGGATCAAATGGTACAAAGATTCAAGGAGGCATCTGACACCTTAAAAGAAGCCATTAACGAAGCACAAAAAATTTACCAGACAGTTAATGAAGACGTATTTGGCAAAGTGAATGAAGTGAAAGAGTTATCTTCTGATGCCTTGAACATTGCAAAAGACGCCACAGGCGGCATTAAGGAAGTCGGTTCAAAAGTAGCCGAAGCGGGGACAAAGCTCACTAACTCAACTTCAGACACTACCTCACACACAATGTCAGGCCAAACATCCCGGAATACCGGCGTCGACCCATCAAATATCAAGTCTGTCAGCGTGAATACGTCAGGCAGCCAAAGTTCCAATTATTAATACAATAACCGCCTGAGATACACCGGTCTCACTTAGAGGCTGGTGTATTTTGTTTTGCCGTACCAAGTTTGTTGCGAAGATCAATATTTAGTTGTAAAATTTTTAGGTTTGTTATGAAAACAACTCTTGGTTGCGAAACTGTGTGTAGTCTGAAATTTGTACAGCCTGAAAGAACCTCCATTACCTTCCGGCAGGAAATTTTTTAAACTCGTCCTGTTTACGCGACTTGCTGCATAAAATGGGGTGAAGATGTTTCCAGGAGGTCATTATGTTTACAGTGATAGAAAAGGCAGTATTAATTATGGCATTGTTGCGTTTGCTTTCCGGCAGTATTGAAGTCTTTGCCGGATTCTTGATGCTCAGGATGAACGATATCGAAAAAGCTCTCATCATTAACAGCTCACTGGCCCTTGTAGGCCCTATCATCCTTATTACTACAACAACAGTGGGGCTTTTTGGAGTTTCGGAAAAACTATCATTCTTTAAAATTGCATGCATCTTCTCAGGTGTCGCCCTTATCCTGATCGGGATTAAGAGCAAATGAAGAAAGTTCATGGGAAGAGGGTAAGGAATCAACTTTAAACGGGAAAAAACGGCCAGAACAATTGCAGCCACCTGTCCCAACCGTTTCACTTATTTCGTATGCATTTTAAATTCAAGAAAAAGTTCGTTATAATTCGCCAGATTTTTCTTGCCAAGGTTTCATAAACCTCAAGCTTTTCTGTCATTTCCGGTGTTGGATAGAAGCGTGTATCTTTTACAGTTTCTTCAGGCAAATAATCCAGCGCCGATTTATTTTGGGGTGGAATGGCAAACATACTCCGTGATTTGAGCGGCCACTTTAGAATCAAGCATGAAATTGATGAACCCATGCGCTGCACCGACATACTTAGCCATTTTCGGGATGAACCATCTTATAAAACCACAGATTGGAGTCCTCCTTGGGAACTAAAAATTCCAACTCGCCATTTTCCCCTATTCTCTCATCGGCTGTGCCGGACCAAACCAGGCCGATGGATGCCTCGCCATTTTCCAGAAGCCTGCGGATCTCATCACCTGTGATTTTTTTCACGTTGGTTGTTAGGCCATCAAGCCTCCTCTTGGCCTCCTGCAGATGATCCTTGTTTACATCATTTAACGAATATCCTAAAATTGTTATTTCCAGAAAACTAAAATAAATCTATTAATTCTAAAATTTTGTAGATGAAATCGCGTTTATGCATTATGTATCATAGTAATGGTAAAATAAACATGACTCTAATAAAACTGCCAGTACATAACTATGAGACCAGAACTAAAGGAGAGTAAACAGAAGCATGGATAACCGTGAAGAAACTGTAAACACGCAAAATATAACGATTGGCGGCCTGGATTTTTCGTGGAATCTGGAAAAAGGAACGTTCCAATACGAAAATACGGATGCCGTGCTATTTTGGATTACCAGTGCGATGAAATCTTTTTTTGACACGATTGAAGAGATTTCCGGAGAGAAGGCAGCGAACCTGGTCCTTGAAACAACTGGTTACCGCCAGGGACTGGTAGTCGGGGAATATTTTCAGAACCTAAGCCTGCCCATTCCAGAAGCTTTATCGCTGATTCCCAATACGTATGCTTCAGCCGGCTGGGGAAAGTTCACGGTAACATCACTGGACCCTGATAAAAAAACGGCGGCCATGCAGATTGAAGACAGCTGGGAATCAAAGATCAATAAGGCCCAGGGCAGAACCCAGCACGGCCGGTTTATACCTGGCCATTTCGCTGGATTATTGTCGGGTTTATTCGGCCAGAATATCTGGTACAAACAAGGCAAGGCTTCGCTTGAAAATGACAATACTATTTTCACTTATGAATTCTTCCCTTCAGAGACGACTGTGCAGCAAAATATCCACGACTTGGCCAGAAGTGAGGAGGCTCAACAAATCCGCAAACTGGAACAGATTGTACAAGAACGGACAAGTGAGCTTAATGATCTGGTGAAAGAAATTTCTTCCCCCATCATCCCTGTCCTGGAAGGAATTGTTGTCGTTCCCCTTCTTGGAAAATATGATGAGAACCGGTCAGATGAGCTTATCGAGAAAACGCTGAACAACCTGCCTTCCTATAAGGCTAAATATTTGGTCCTTGACCTGACAGGCCTTGATAAACATATCAGCGAATATACGGTGTCATTTATTAACAAGCTCGCTTCCGCGGCTTCCCTTATCGGAACGGAAACGATACTCGTGGGCATATCTGCAGAGCTGGCAATGACAATCGCCCAAACAAATAATGATCTGTCTAAATATAATTTCTTCAACACCCTTCAACATGGCATTTACTATGCTTTGGCTCAAGAAGGAAGGAAAATCGTATAGCTTTTCTCCATAAAAAAACACCTTTAGCCCCCTGGTTCGGGTCTAAAGGTGTTTTAACGTGTGCATTATACTGTTGCAGATTCTCCAATCTTTGAAAGTCTTTCCGCAACCTGTTCCTCTGTTAGCCCATGCTCGATTACGTATCGGTTTGCTGGATGAACACGGCACTCATGTGAACAGCTTCGCAAATGCTTGTGCTCGTTTTCCTCAGTGCTGAGAATCTTCTTGTTGCAAAAAGGGTTTGCACAGTTTATATATCGTTCACACGGCTCACCGCTGAAGTAATCGCGTCCGACGATCACATGTTCCTTCTTGTTGATTGGGACCGCAATCCTTTCATCGAATACGTACATTTGCCCATCCCAAAGTTCCCCTTGTACTTCAGGGTCTTTTCCGTATGTGGCAATTCCGCCATGAAGCTGGGAAACATCTTCAAAGCCTTCCTTTAAAAGCCAGCCGGAGAACTTTTCACAACGGATTCCGCCTGTACAATAGGTTAAGATCTTTTTACCTTCGAGTATCTCTTTATTTTCACGGACCCACTGCGGCAGATCCCGGAAGTTTTCTACATCGGGCCTGATTGCCCCTCTGAAATGGCCGAGATCATATTCATAGGTATTTCGTGCATCTAGAACGACTGTATCCTCATCCTGCATTTGTTCGAAGAATTCCTTCGGGTCTAAATATTTTCCGGTTACTTCATGCGGGTTAATGTCATCCTCAAGACGAAGAGTGACAAGCTCCGGACGGGCACGCACTTTCATTTTCTTGAAAGCATGTCCATCCGCTTCGTCAATTTTAAAGACCATATCAGAAAAACGTGGATCTTCTTTCATGGCTTT
The DNA here is from genome assembly GCF_003429105.1 of Peribacillus glennii. GTDB lineage: Bacteria > Bacillota > Bacilli > Bacillales > DSM-1321 > Peribacillus > Peribacillus glennii. Next base: position 23,402 of record NZ_QVTD01000018.1, on the reverse strand, counting down.
CATATATTGATCAGTCTGCTCTATCGTTCCGGAAACCGTACCATTAATCCCTTCAGAGGCTACCAGGATACGTCCTTTCAATCCTAACTCATTGCAGAATTCGCGATGTTCGTTTGCAAATTCTGCAAAATTCTCAAGAGTAACATAATGATAATAGAGCAATACTCTGTATGGTTTATTTTCTGTCATGTTGATGACCACCTTTGATTTTATATTTGCAAGATATAAAGGATTAGAAGATGGTTCTAGTATTCACTTTTCTCTTACGAACAAACATTATAACATATTTCTTATCATCATGTTGCAAAAAAATTCGCCTCACATGCCAATATTACAATCACCTGCCAAAAAAAAGCTGCCTTCCCTATTATCAGGAAAAACAGCTTCCCATTCCGAAAATTAGTCCGGGACAAATACACGCAAATGCTGCTTTAATACCCGGGCAGTAAATGGGAGGGGTTCCCCTTCGTCCCCGTCAATATTCGCGACCAGGTCCTCTGTGGCCGAAACCTTTATCGTGGATGAACAAATATATTCCACCTGTTCATGTTCCTGCAGCTCACCTGTTAAGAGCATGGGAATAATTTTCATAATTTGCGTTAAAGAAAAATCTTTCATGACAAATGTATGGATTTTTCCATCACCCACCCGGGCATCAGGAGCAAGTGCTTCAAAGCCTCCTACAGAATTGGTCAGTGCCGAGACTATAAGATAGGCTTTTCCGACCCACTTTCCTCCGTCGTGTTCCACGGTGAGTTTAAACGGTGTCTTACTGATGATGGTTTTTATTCCTTCTAAAAAGTAGGCAAAGGAGCCTAGCATTGTTTTCTGCTGTGGAGAGACAGCATAAGTTGCTTCGGCTATTGCACCTGCAGCCAGAACATTCATAAAATAGCGGTCATTGATTTTACCGATATCAACCGGTATGGTGTGCCGGCTCGATAGTATTTCCAACGCTCGTTCAGGCTCTAACGGGATTTTCAATGCCCTTGCAAAATCATTCACTGTCCCCATCGGTATGATTCCAAGATGTGGGCGGTGTGCTTGTTCCGCCATCCCGTTTATCGTTTCACTGATGGTACCGTCTCCCCCTATTGAAAGGACTGCATCATAGCCTAATGCGCAAGCCTCCCTGGCGAACTCTGCAGCATCCCCCTCTTTTTCTGTTTCCCGAACAGGAACGTCATCGTACAAATTGCGTGCAATTTGAAGGAGCCCTGGAAGAATTCCCAGTGCCCTTTCCTTTCCTGAAGATGGATTTATTATAATCATGGCTTTTGTCACGTTAAATTCCCCCATACTAATATGCAATTACGTTTTATTACAGGCAAATACCCTGTTTATGCCGGATCTTAAACAAAACCAGGAATGGAGAAAATTTTTTAATAATTTTTATATTTTTCTGATTTTTACCTATACATTTTCTGCGATCGGGTATATACTGTATTATAACAAGTAAACGAAACATAAACTGTATTATAAAAAGGAGGATAAACCATGCAAATCATCAGTCCGGTAGAATTTTTTAGGAGCCTGCCACCAAAGCTATGTACGGAATGCGGGGACAGCATCGTAGAACAGGCAGAATCTTACTTGATGGAATGTGATCGCTGCTTATCCAAAAAAGATGAATAATTTTTATGTGTACACTGTACTATAACATATAGTTTTAAATAATTGTGTAATATAATAAGGAGGAAAATGATATGCAAATGATTAGCCCAGTTCAGTTTTTTAAGAGCTTGCCACCGAAACAATGTACGGAATGCGGAGATAACATCGTGGAACAGGCGGAATCTTACTTATTGGAATGCGACCGCTGTCTTTCTAAAAAGGATGAATAGCATCACTGCGCACTTTCTGTCATATAACAACGAACAAATAAACTAAACTGTATTGTAATTAAAGGAGGAAAATGATATGCAAATGATCAGTCCAGTTGAATTCTTCAGGAGTTTGCCGCCGAAACAATGTACAGAATGCGGGGACAGCATCGTGGAACAAGCGGAATCTTATTTAATGGAATGTGACCGCTGCCTTTCAAAAATAGATGAATAGTGACAAAAAAACGGCCAGCTGAAGCTGGCCATTTTTTTTTGCGGAAACTTCCCTATCTTGCAAAGAGCAAAACCACAATAAGTGATCCAGGTCTCTTGTCTTTGTCAGATCGTCCCTGTTGCTCACTGCGTTCATTCAATAATACAGCGCAAATCAAACTAATTTAATTACAGCCTTGTTGCCCCACTTTATCCGGTTCCCAAAAGGGATGGAAGACAAATTTTATTACTTGCCGTACCCGGCCCCCTGTATGCATTTTTTCATGTCACTTATCTAAGACTAATGTTAAGGAGGGAGTAAAATGGCAAGACGAAGAAATAGAATCCTTGTTCCCGAAGCAAGAAATGCGTTAGATCAACTGAAAGCGAAAGTTGCCAACGTGCAAAACCCGGAAAACGCCAAATTCGAGGCTGCCGAAGAAGCAGGTGTCCCGTTAAAGGAAGGCTATAACGGGCATCTCACACCCCGCCAGGCAGGAAAGGTCGGCGGCAGATTGGGAGGCGACATGGTAAAGGAACTTATCAGAATGGCCCAGGAAAGCTTAAATAAAAAGTAATAGCCAAAAACACCTCATGGATTGTACCCAACCAGTATGATTCTGCAGGTGTTTTTTACATTCAGCACAAATGGATATCAACGGACATGGTTAGATTTTTTTGACGCGGGACTTTGATATAATTAAGATGATCATAATTAGAACACAAATTTCGGAGGTAAACATGCAAAATTGGATTACGGACTTTATGGAACAATTTGGGTATTTGGGCATTTTTTTAATGATTGCGCTGGAGAACGTGTTCCCCCCTATCCCTTCTGAAGTAATTCTCCCTTTTGGGGGATTCATGACTACCTATTCGGATCTCACCGTTCCGGGAGTCATCGCAGCAGCAACAGCCGGGTCTGTCGTCGGTGCGATTGTATTGTATGGAATTGGCCTTCTCCTTGATGTGGAAAGACTGGAGAAAATCGTGGACCGTTGGGGCCATATCCTGCGGATAACAAAAAAGGACATCCATAAAGCGGATGCCTGGTTTGACAAATATGGATACTGGACCGTGCTTTTTTGCCGGATGATCCCGCTCATCAGAAGCCTTATTTCCATTCCCGCGGGGATGTCAAATATGAAATTCCTGCTCTTTCTCCTTTTTACCACGATCGGGACGCTAATATGGAATATCATCCTCGTAAGCGTCGGTGCCGCTCTGGGTGAATCATGGGAAGACATTACCCACTTTATGGACATTTACTCAAATATCGCCTATGCCCTAATTGGAATCGGCATTATTGTGTTTGTTGTGTTATTTATCCGCAAAAAAAGAAAGTCTTAACCTGTAGAACCTTTTAATCAATCGTTTGATTAATAAGCAACGATTTTAATCAAACGATTGACTAACAACGGGTTTTATTTTCATTGAAAAATCTAAGTTAATAGCGTTTTCATTCATATTCCGTAATATCTGAGTCAATTTGTTGCCCGTATCTCCCGCGCGGGTCGGGTGTACCATGGCTTTGGCCGCGATTGTTCCCCTTTTCATGTCCTGTAGCTTGTTGATTTCTTTGTGTTTCCTCTAAAAACTTCTCATCCTTACCCATGATGAATCACCTCCATTTTCGTTAATATATGGAGGCCGATAAAAATTATTCTCGAGAAAAGAAGCCCTCTGCCGATTTGACAGAGGACTTTGTAATGAGATTATTTTACTATTTTCAATACACTTTCGTTAATATGGAATTCTTTTCCATTGCATACATGGATTCCCTTCACTTCTTTGTGTGTCAAAGATTTGCTTGATTTTTGGATGACAATGTTCTTATTCGCTGGAAGTTCAATGCGTTGGCTTTCTTTTTCAGCCAGGAATACAGGGTTGTTAGCGTCCGTTACATCAATTGTCGTCTTGAATCCTTTTTTCACGAATGCGTCTTTCGCATTGATATAAAGCTTATTTGTCATTTGTCCTAAATCAAAGCTCATGAATTTCGCCATTTTTTAGGAAGATCCGTGTTTTCAACTAAACCAAACGGTCTTTGCGGTCCAAAAGAATATAGGAATATGTCTTCCCCAGTGATCCCCCGTTGTAAAACCGAGGTTTGCACGGTTTGCAAGCATTTTAACCATATCAGCTTGAAGCTTGGCAGGCTCTAGGTTCGCAAATTCTTTTAATTTCGCTTCTTCTTCTGCTGTTAAGTCATCCAATCCATAAAGGCCTGCCACCTCTTTAAGCAACATATTTATCGTTCGATTTGTTCCCTGTAGCCAGGGCGGTTGCCGCCGGTGCTGAATCTGTGATCGCTGATTCAGCAGAATACGTTCTATCTCCGCCAGCCATCATCTGGTCCATCGAAAGATTTCCGCCTTTATACCATCTGGCAATGGTTGTAGCACCTGCGCTTGTTCCATCCATAACCATCATGATGACGTTTGTAGGCTGTTTCTTCTTATCATCAGCTTTGGCCTCTTCTTTCTGTCCAGCAAAACCTAACTATGAAATAGCTAATGCGCCGGCAAGAGTAATCCCAGCAATTTTTATACCCATTTTGCTCAATGTCTTTCCCCTCCAATTATTATTTGAACTATCAACAACTATAAGAAAAGATATTAAGCTACTATTTTAGTGATGTAAAAAGAAGTTTATAATGTTACAAATTTGCGAAGGGATTTGAGGCTTAAGGCATTAATTTTTTTTTAAAAAACATACTAAAAAAGGGTGGAATTCCTGTTCAATCTTGTTATAATGGATAAAGCTTTGATGACAATATAAAAAGGTGGGTAATATGGGGAACTCTTCTTGTAGGTATGTTATTAACGCTGTTGGAAAAGGTGGAGAAACATACTATACCCAATGCCAGGATAAACAAGAGCTTAAGGCATGGATTACGGACCATGAGGAACGAATTGTAATGAATGAGTTAAAGATTACCGATAAAAATAAGCATCCATTGTTAAAGCTGTTTTCATTAAAACGATAACCTAATTTCACCCAGACGCCATTTTTCTACGATGGCGTCTTTTTAATACTTCGCCGCATTATTTGTTCCTTTCTAAAACCTTCTCTTCAATCTCACTCCAGGAAAGGCCCATGTGGGCCGGCATGGCTACAAACAATCCAAAAAAGTCATGAAACCACTCTTTGTTTTGATTTCTTGTAGCGAGCACTTTATTCAGTTGCTGGAACTGACTGACCAGTGTTTCGGCCAGTTGCGGGCGTGCGGGCAAATAGAGCATCATGGGAGTATAATCCAGCTTGATCCCGATCTTTAGCACTAAATCCAGCGCATGGCTGTATGATTCAACTTCTTTTTCCGTATACACACCAGGAAGCTTTTGGCGCAATTGGCTTATGAGAGTTTCTGCATCTGGCAGAATTGAAGCATCTAATGATTTAATCATTTTTTCGTACATGAACTTGCCCCGCCTTTGACGTAAATATTTTTTCTTGAAATTCAACACAGATCTATCTTTTCCATTTGTTATCCTGTTTTAACAAGTTTTTCTTCAACTTTTTAAAAATTGTTCATAAAAAAGAGGCTGACCCCTTTGCTGTCCAGTAAGCCCCTCAGAGATCCTTTAAACTTTAAACTGCCTTGCGTAATTCTTAAGTTCTGGCATGTCATATGCATTTTGCTCACTGGTTGAGATTTACCTAGTTATTTTTTTGCTAATAAGTATGAATATGACAATCTCAGGTAACAAATTGTAGTGAACACTTTACAACCTAAAAATGACTTATTAGAGAACTAGCCGTTATGGTATAAAAAAGAGCAATGCAGATTTTAAACCGATTCCATTGCACGCAAAATCTTTTCCTTGGTGTATCTGCATAAAGCTTATATGTTTCAATAAATTCCATTTTCTTTTCCATTTCCCATTGCTTGAATTTCACCATTTCCTCTAGAGCAAAATCATTTGTATCCATTCAGACCGCCTCCCTTGTTCTTAATGTAACTTTACGCCATTAAGCAACAAGAACACATTCATCGCAGGTTTGATTTTATCTGCTACTTTTGGATGAGACCGAATTGGGAGAGGTGTGAGAAGTGATGTGGATTGGAAATCCTCAGTAAAAAGGATCCGATAGGAATAGCCTCTCATTACCGAAAAGCACGAAAAAGGCAGCCATTGCGACTGCCCTTCTAGCCCGCAAATTCACCTTTCTCAAACTTTTCGATCCGCTCGCGAATAAAAACGGGTACTGGCATCGAAGACTCGGTATGCGGATTATAACTGACATATATAATCTCTGCCAAAAGCAGGGGGTCGGTATCCCCTTCCCTTGTAATCATAAAACCCATCGTCATGCTTGTATTGCCGATCTTACCCATTTTGCACCAAATGGATAACCAGTCGCCTAAACGGGCAGGGCTTTTGTATTCAAGAATGGTTTTTGCCAGAACAAAATCAAATTGCCCACTCCTCGCAAGTTCACCAATATCCAGCTTTAACCCACCTGGAAATATTATGAAACTGCCACATCTAAATACGTTAAATAGTGCGCATTGAAAACAATTTTTTGCCCATCGATTTCCGAATAACGGACTTTAAGGCGATGGGAAAAATGATATCCGTCCACCATGTTGTGGTCCGCCCTCTCCGCTTTTTTTTACAGGCCATTAATTTCTTGCCGGCAAATTTTTTGCCATATGATTTAAAAAATTATTTTTGCTGAAACACCATATGTATTCCCAAGCCCAAGTAAACAAACCCGACAACCTTACCCTGCCAGCGGGACAATGTCTGGTTTTTGGTCAGCCACTGGCTCATGGAACCGGCTATAAAGGCGATAAGTGTGGTATACAGCATACTTAATGCAACAAATGTTAGACCCAAAATCAATAGTTGCGTCACGACTGAACCTTCTTCAGGACGCACAAATTGGGGGAGGAAGGAAAGAAAGAACAATGCCGTCTTCGGATTCAGCACTTCAGTCACAACCGCCTGGCTGAAAGACCGGCCAGAATTGGCAGGGTTCACGGATGGCAAAGCGATTCCCTTCGATTTTTCTAAAAATGCCCGGATGCCAAGGTAAAATAGATAGGCTGCCCCCAAATACTTTACTGCCTCAAAAGCGAGTGCGGATGTCATTAAAATAGCTGAAAGGCCAAGAACAAGGGCCATCGTGTGAATCAAATCCCCAACAGCAATGCCCAGCCCTGTAAAAATTCCATTCCTTCTTCCTCCGCTCACACTTTGAGCCAGTGTCAGCATCACAGCCGGCCCCGGTATGAGGAATAAGGTCAAAACAACTAACACAAACGCAATCATTTTTGTCCTCCTGATATATCAATTTTCTATTCACTAAAGAAGGATAGCCATATTTTAGGAATATTTCGTTATTTTCCTAAATAATAGCATATAGAATCGCGTTTGAGATTTAAAATGCGGATTTTTGCCAAACCATGAACCCTGTCGCTTCTCCTCAGTGCTAAAATTATATAAAGAATAATGCCATCAGATGTAGAAATAACGTTTAAACGAAAGTTTAGGATTAATTTCAACGAACATTTCAATGATTAATTGAATGACCTTCTTCTTTTATCTTTACTGTTAAAACAACAATATTATTTAATAAGCCTTTTCGGGATAAAAAAAGGCCCCAGTGCCTCAAAAGCCCTGGAGACCTATCCCATCTTCACTCTTTTGTAGATGAGTCTTATAAAACTTAAGTGAAATACTTATTTCTCTTAAAGATTCCTTGCATTAAAGGTATCGCCGCCTTTTATGTTACCGGTTTGGAACCCTTTGTAAAACCAACTCTTTCGCTGTTCGGACGTCCCGTGTGTGAAACTATCCGGTACAACATACCCTTGAGACTTCTTTTGGATATTGTCATCACCGACAGCATGCGCTGCATTCATGGCTTCCTCAAGATCACCTTCTTCAAGCAGATCCATCCCTTTAGCATGATGGGCCCAAACGCCGGCTAAATAGTCAGCCTGTAATTCAAAGCGCACCTGATACTTATTATATTCCGTTTCACTCAACCTTTGGCGGTAAGATGCAAGCTTGTCAGTTGTTCCCAAAAGCGTCTGCACATGGTGGCCCACTTCGTGAGCGACTACATAAGCCATTGCAAAATCACCGGACGCATGGAATTTGTCTTGCAGTTCCTGATAAAAACTTAGGTCAATGTAAAGCTTTTGGTCACCCGGACAATAAAATGGCCCCACCGCCGAGCTTGCTGCCCCGCACGCAGACTGAACACTTCCTGAAAATAAAACCAGAGTCGGTTCCTTATATTCTCCCAGGCCTTCCTTGCGAAATTGCTCATTCCATACCTTCTCCGTATCGGCAAGAACGACAGAAACAAATTGCGCGAGTTCCTTTTCCTGCTCGGTTTCTTCATAAGGGGCGGGGTTATTGGAACCTGGATTTTGCATGTTGCCCAGCAAATCTCCCGGATTTCCGCCCAGCAACGTAAAAATAAGGACAATCACTAATCCAAGTCCGCCTCCAACTCCTGCAATTCCCTTACCGCCCATTCCTCTACGGTCCTCTACGTTCGAACTTCCTTGCCTTCCTCTCCATTTCATCCTATTCCCTCCTCGGGCAGCAGTATATGATTTAACAAAGCGTGAATATTTAATAGTGTTATACCCGAAGTTGATAAAGTTAGAACTAGGGAAAAAACGGTACTTGCCATCCGTTTTTTCCTGTTATTGCTGATGAAATCAGGATTGTTTTTAATATACATCTGTGTTATAATTTTTCGTGACATCGATAATTCTATACGCGGATGTGGCGGAATGGCAGACGCGCTAGATTCAGGTTCTAGTGGGGGAAACCCCGTGGAGGTTCAAGTCCTCTCATCCGCATCACAAGAAAGAGATACAGGCAGCTGGCCTGTATCTCTTTTTTTTTATGTTAGTCACGGCTTAAATTGATGTGACTTATTTTGTCGCTTTAACACAAAGCCACTCTTTATTGGTATTTTCATTAAATTTTTAAAGTATTGAACCTCATACTATTAAAATTGCTCCATTTCTTCATTCGTTTTATAGGATTTCATGTGCCATATCCCTTACATGAATACTTTTTCATCCCCATTGTGAAGCCTTTACCCATTAACAAACCCACCTCTGTTGTGCTTTCACAATTTTGCCAAAGTAAGAACGGAGCTTCGCAAAATAAGTTCCCGACTGGTATCGGGATCATTATCGTGTATTTTAGTCAACAGGCCATATCATTTCTCCATGAATCTGTCGCAAATAAAAAGAAAACTATTCTTTTTGTCTCATATTGCTGATAATAAATCCACTTTCAGGCAATGTCGGCATTTTTGTCAGGCTGTAGCTTAGATCCTGTTCCGGGACTTCATAATCAATCTTGTTCGCGATGAAATCCAGGCTTGCTTTCATGACCTCCACGGTAATCCCCTCGCCCGGACAGCGATGTCCCATGGCAGGATCACCCCCGCCTTGTGGAATGAAATCAAATAAGCTTCCCTTCCATTCTTTAAACCGCTCCGGCCTGAATTCATCCGGCCTCTCCCAGAGTCTGGAGTCATGATTCGTTCCGTACATATCAAGCAGTACGAGCATCCCTTCTTTAAATTCACATTGATTCCAACTAAAATCCCTTCGTACCCTTGCACCCAGGAAAGGGCCAAACGGGTAATAGCGCCGAACTTCCTGTATAAACCTTTCCAGATCATCGCTATCGCCTGAACACAGCTTCCCTTTCCATTCTGGATTCTCATGCAGGGCCAAAGCCGTAAAGGTTATGAATGTCGCAATCGCAACTATCGGCCGTAATACGTTGATGAGTTCTATGGCAGCCATTTGGGTATCCAGCTGGGTGCCATCGAGCTCTTTGTGAAATGCCATGGCATAAAGTACCGACCCTTCATTTGCCATCAGCTTGCCAGCCCGGACATCTTCAATGACCTCTTTAATCCATTCTTCAGCCCTTCTTCTGGCTCTTCTTCCCTTCCAGTGACGGGGCCCCAGCGCACCAAAGGCATCCACCATGGCACTGAAATCTTTTGCCCGTTCTTTTACTTCTGATTCCTTAAGCGGAACTCCAGCCCAATGGCATGCTACCCGGCATAAAACCATCTGAGCTTCATCAAATAACACAATCCTACCGGCACCTTCCAACTTGGTTGCGGAAGCCTGCCACTGCTCCATAACAAGGTCAGCCAGCCTGTTCTGATGCGATGGCGTCATGAGCGACATAAACAGATGCTTACGGTGCTTATGTGCTTGTCCATCCATCGTCTGGATTGCATTCACTCCAAATAGAGTTTTTTGCACCCTTTTCGGCGCGGCGCCTGTTCGCTGAAACCGTTCTGGATCGTAAAAAACCTTCGCCGCTTCTTCTCCGCTCATGCATATTACCTTTTGCCCCAGCAAGCGCGTTTCGAACAAATCAGACTGATACTTGTCAACCCTGTTCTTGATAAATAAATACCCCTCCTGCATCAGAGCAAGGCTGTTATCAAGACTTTTATCCTCCGGGACTTTTTCGTTGATTGACATAAGCTTTATGCTCCTTTATTCCTAGACATTCCTTTTCCTTAATACACATTTTTTAAGTAAGTAAAAACGAAAAGTATTAACCGATGTAGATATCAACATTACAAATTCCCATATACATAAAGTATGAAACGTAATTTTGTTTTTAAACATATCAGTTAGATTTACACATCAAATAAAAATAGTGCAGCCTCATCGGCTGCACTTCATTATTGATCTTTATTTAGTTTCTCCCTTAGCTTCTTGCATACTGAAGTATCCAAAGTTAAATGTCATGAGGAAACATCCTCCCATTATTTCAGCAGCAAATGCCTCCATAACCATATCGTGTTCAAGTTCGTAGAGGATGATCGCACCTAGAACAGTCGCAGCAAAGCGATTCAGAAAACCTAACGACGGCATCTGTTTCCTGCAACAGGCCGCTCCTCCATTTTCTGAATCCGTCTGCCCAACACCCACATACAATAAACACTTACAAGAACCCAACTTGCTGCAACTGAAAAATGCGGGGAGAAAGGTGTAAATGCCCACCCGCCTGCCAACAAGCACATCGTACCCATTGCCGCCAACTATCTCGGCAGCTTCCCTTGAAGTGGAAAACCACCCTGCACTTCCGGGCACACAGTTAATGCTTATTCTCATTTAATATTTAGCGTATCCTATCATCTAAACAATGTGAACCGTTATACCTTACCTCTAAGCCTGCTAAATAAGAACTTACTAATATCGTTGGTACCACCTCAATATACGGAACATAGCTCCAAGTTTTATTAACTGTCATAATGTTAAATACAACTCGCATTTTACCCTGTTTTGCACTAAAGCATTATGTTAGATAAATAAACACCTTCATTTTACTTCTTCTATAATTGACTCCCCTTCGCTTTGGTCACGATCCGTCCACTTCCACCTCTCATGCAGTCTTAACCTTCCATCGGATAAAATAGTTGGAGTGGAACAACATTGGCCACCTCGTATTTCGTTTTTCCTGTTTACATGATTATACCTAAAAAGCAAACTGCCATTTTCCTGCACGATTCCAATTAATGTCCCTTTTACAATTTCTCCCCCGCTATATGTTGCTGAAAGAATATTCCCTTCTTGTTTGTAATTGAAAAACGTTTTTGCCGAAACCTCTCCGTTTTCTGTATTTTCAACTGATACAAATTTTCGTCCATTGTAATTCACCAAACATTTCGCCTCCCGTATTTTTAATATTCAATTATTTTATCACATATTCGTGTCCTCCTGGAACATCAGCTGGCCAAGACATGATTAAAAAGCATCCCCAATACAGTGGGACACAGAAGGGATTTTTGAGCAATGGTTCCAACAAATCCGTGAATATAAGTCTGTTACAACTATACTTTGTTAACAATTAATCCTCTTTTTCTTTTATCTGTTCACGGATCCGTTCAAGTTCTTCCAAAGACAGTTCTCCAAGAGATTTTTTAATTTCTTCCTCAATCTGTTTTCTGTTTTTTTCCCGATATCGATTCCACCATTCCCGAAGGCCTTCCGTCTTATCCAAAATATAATCGATATCTATCTCTTCTACTTCATCATCTGAAAGATAATTCAATACATCTCCTAACATACGATTAAGATTACCGATTTCATCTTCGTTTTTTTCGTTACTTGGCAGAATATCATTTGTTTCCTTGTCCAACTCTTCATTGATTGATGCAGCCTTTCGTGGCATGATTTCCCTCCTTAGTTATTATTCCGTTTAAAATATATATTTTTTAGTTTTCCTTACATATTAATGCGAATAACTTTCTCGGTAAGGTATTTTAATTGGCGGCTGGATTGTTAGCCGGAAATATTTCAAACTTTCATGCACTTTATCTTCCGTACCTGGTTAAAGGCAGGTGGAAGAAGACAGTCAGGCTCTTTCTTTAAAACTTTTCCTCAACAGGCACAGTATAATATGAAGTTGTTGCAGTTATTTAGAATACTGGAAAGGAACTTGGAAGTAGGATATTAAGTAAAAGATGATAAATATGGATAAGATATATGCCCGGAATGGATTACGATGATGCAGTGCAATGACCGAGAACATCATAAGGTTAAATAAAAATGAATACCAAAATTGCCATCCATTTTGATATGAAATTCTCCCAAACACATACAATAGCCACTCAACGGAAATGTAAATGCCAGACCAAAGCAATATGTAGATTACCCTATGAAACCATTTTTTAGGAAAGTGGGAGAGATATAGGAAGATACTGACAGGCATCGTAATAAGAGCATAAACAATCACCGTCACATCGTGCCCAAACAGCAGATCAGGATGGAACTTCCATAAGGAATAGTCCTTTACAATGTATTCGTACAGTAAACCGCCTGTGGCAATAAAAAGCATACTGGCGTGGTATTCCCTCCAGGTTCTCCAATTCCCCCACTTTAAAGAAGCGATAATGGTTAGAATAGCAATTGCTACGTGCATACTCACTACCCTTTCGGTAATTTTATAAATAGTTTGCTCCACGTTACTCTATGTATGTTTATATTTATTATTTAAAAAGCAAAGAGGTAATTCAGGGAAACTCCATAAAATACAATGCATAGAAATTAATTGCGATTTATTTTGTTCTAAATCCCTTGTTAAAACAAACTCGAGTTAAATTTACATACATTTTTTTCATAACCTTTCTCGCTATTCATCACATGATTTCTAAAATTTTTATTTACTACTTATATCGTCTCATATATTTTGGATTGCTGATTGGCCAGCATTGGGAAGGGCGAATAAAGAAGCGTAGCTAGGCCTACAGGATGTTAGCTCACACAGGCGAAGACATAGGGATGTCATGCACTTGTCCTGCTATATGCAGATATGAAAGCGTTAAGTTTTCTAATGATGCCAAAAAAAGACCCAATCCCTGAAGTGGATTGAGTCTTACTTGAACGTTGTTTAAAAATTCTTTAAGCCAGTTCCCAACTTTTTTGTTCGGTTCCCGACATTTTGTATTTCTATATTTATATAATTAAATATTACTCCACAGTAACAGACTTCGCGAGGTTCCGTGGCTTATCTACATCACAATCGCGATGCAGGGCTGCGTAGTACGCAATTAATTGAAACGGTATTACAGAGACAAGAGGTGTTAATAGTTCATGCACTTCCGGAATCACAAAGCGGTCTTCTTCGCTTTGAAGGCCTTTCATGGAAATGATGCATGGGTGTGCACCGCGTGCAGCCACTTCTTTTACGTTGCCGCGGATGCTCAAGTTCACTGATTCTTGGGTAGCAAGGGCGAAGACCGGTGTTCCCTCTTCGATAAGGGCAATAGTTCCGTGTTTCAATTCACCGCCTGCGAATCCTTCAGCTTGAATATAAGAGATTTCTTTCAGCTTCAATGCGCCCTCAATGCCTACAAAGTAATCCATTGCGCGGCCGATAAAGAACGCATTTCGCGTCACTGATAAATACTCCCGGGCTATCTCTTCCATTTGTTCCTTGGAGTCAACAAGTGCTTCCATTGCAGTTGCAACAATGCCAAGCTCCTGAACAAGATCGAACTCCACTTCCTGATTGCGGAATTTAGCTGTTACATTAGCTAAAATGGCCAGAACGGCAATTTGGGCAGTGTAGGCCTTGGTGGAAGCTACGGCTATTTCAGGGCCTGCATGAAGCAGCAAGGTGTAATCCGCTTCACGGGACAACGTAGAACCGGCTACATTTGTAATCGTCAACGCTTTATATCCAAGCTCCTTGACCGCTACCAGAACCGCACGGCTATCCGCTGTTTCGCCGCTTTGTGAAATGAAAATGAACAGTGGATTTTCAGAAAGCAATGGCATATTGTAAACAAACTCAGAAGCAATATGGACTTCTACCGGGATTTTCGCCATCTTCTCGATCAGCTGCTTTCCGACCAATCCAGCATGATAGCTCGTTCCAGCAGCGATAATATAAATCCGGTCTGCCTGATTCATAGCTTCTGTAATATTGTAATCAATGGCAAGCTTGCCTTTATCATCCTGGTACGCCTGAATGATCTTTCGCATAACGGCTGGCTGTTCATCAATTTCTTTCAACATATAATGCGGGTATGTTCCTTTTTCAATATCGCTTGCATCAAGCTCTGCTGTGAATGGTTCACGGCTCGCGATTTCGCCGTTCAGTTTTTGGATCGTTATATTTTCTTTTGTGACGATGACCATTTCTTTATCCATCAGCTCAAGGAATTGATCAGTGACCTGCAGCATAGCCATTGCGTCAGAAGCAACTACATTAAACCCATTTCCCACACCGACTAGCAACGGGCTTTTATTTTTCGCTACAAAAATCGTTTCATCATTTTTGTTATCCAATAATGCAAAGGCATACGAGCCTTTTAACAGCGTTAATGTTTTACGGAATGCTTCCTCAGATTCTAATCCGTCTTTGACGAATTTTTCAATAAGCTGTACGACGACCTCCGTATCCGTATCACTTTGGAACGTCACACCCTGTAAATATTCGCGCTTCAAAAGGTCATAGTTTTCGATTACTCCGTTGTGGACAAGAGTAAAACGGCCTGTTGCACTTTGATGCGGGTGGGCATTGTGCTTGCTTGGAACGCCGTGAGTCGCCCAGCGGGTATGCCCAATGCCTGTATGAGCAATAACATTTTCGTCCACGATAGCGCGAAGGTCGGCAATACGTCCTTTTTCCTTGAACACCTTGACACCTTCACCGTTCTTTACCGCAATACCGGCAGAATCGTATCCTCTGTACTCAAGCTTTTCTAATCCTCGCAATAGGATTTCCTTTGAATCATTATTACCAATATAACCGACAATTCCACACATAAATACTGTTCCTCCTATAACCGAGCCAGGGAACAGGAATGCCTGGGGGCACTCCTGCCCCCTTGTCTCTGAAAGTTTTTATGTGTGCATTTTCTACCCTTTGTGCAGCAGGTTGCCCCGCTGTTTTAAGATAGAAATTTTTGCGGCTGTGCACGATCAGCCGGGAGGCATCCGCCGAAATCTCGATAAACCTCCTCCTCGTCAACTAAGCAAATCCGTACATACTTAGTCCTGGCGCTTCAAATGTTGAATCCCGTTCTCCTTTCTCAAGAATGGAAAAATTGCTGCCTTGGCAAATGAATTGCAAAGGCATGAGCTTATCATATCCTACGTTTCTATTGACGTCAATAATATGTGATTCACTCATTTTAACCGAAGAAAGGTGCAACAAACAGCACTCTATATAAAATATGCATAAGAGGCAAAGAAGTTCCCCTTATGCATTTCCATTCTTATTCCTGTAATCCCATTTCCTCTTTTACGACCGTGGCAATCCGGTCCACATTCTGCCGGCATTGCTCCTCGGTTGGAGCCTCCGCCATTACACGAACCAAAGGCTCAGTACCTGAAGGCCTTACCAATATCCTTCCATTTCCGTTCATTTGAGCTTCCACTTCACTGATCACTTGCTTAACTTTGGCATTATTAGTAACACCATTCTTATCGGTTACCCTCACATTCACAAGCATTTGCGGGAATTTCCTCATTTCAGCAGCGAGCTCGGACAGCGGTTTTTTCGTCGCATTCATGATATTAACCAGCTGCAGTCCTGTAAGCAAGCCGTCACCAGTTGTGTTGTAATCAAGGAAAATGATATGCCCGGATTGTTCACCCCCGAGGTTATACCCGCCTTTTTTCATTTCTTCCACGACATACCGGTCACCTACAGCAGTTTGGGCACTTTGGATACCTTGCTCTTCCAAGCCTTTGTAGAACCCAAGATTGCTCATCACCGTGGAAACAACTGTAGAATGTTTTAAGCGGTTTTGCGCCTTCATATATTTTGCACAGATGTACATAATTTGATCACCGTCTACGATTTCCCCATTTTCGTCGACTGCGATCAGGCGGTCCCCGTCGCCGTCAAAAGCCAAGCCTACATCCGCGCCTTTATCTTTTACTAACGCAGCCAGTGCTTCCGGATGGGTAGACCCAACCCCTTCATTAATATTCAGGCCGTTCGGTGAGGCACCCATTGTCGATACATCGGCATCCAAATCCGCAAATAAATAGGTAGCCAAAGAAGATGTAGCCCCATGCGCACAGTCCAGGGCAACATGAATGCCTGTAAAGTCATCATCAACTGACTGTTTTAGATATTGGATATATTTCTGGCCGCCTTCAAAATAATCGTTCACATTTCCGAGGTCACCCCCTACAGGGCGTGGAAGCTGATCGGTTTCCAAATCCATCAGCTGTTCGATTTCCTCCTCCTGGCTGTCGGATAGTTTAAAACCATCAGAGCCGAAGAATTTAATCCCATTATCAGCAACCGGGTTATGAGAGGCAGAAATCATGACGCCTGCTTCTGCACTTAAAGCCTTTGTCAAGTACGCCACTCCAGGAGTAGAGATTACGCCAAGGCGCATTACTTCCGCACCAATGGACAATAAACCGGAAACAAGCGCCCCTTCGAGCATATGGCCTGAAATCCGTGTATCACGGCCAATTAATACTTTTGGACGATTTGTATCTTTGGTTAGCACATATCCGCCATAACGGCCAAGTTTAAAAGCAAGTTCAGGTGTTAATTCGCTGTTGGCTATGCCTCTGACTCCATCTGTACCAAAATATTTACCCATCAATATCGCTCCTTCTTCATATGTTGTCTATCGAACCTCTATGTTCACTGTTTTTTTTAGTGATCGAGACCGTTGCTTGTTCCAACGGCAGTTCCCACTTTACATTGCTTGGCGCTTTAACTTGTATCGTTGCGTCGTGTTTTCCTTCTTCAAATCTATTTACATTAACGGAAAGCTGAATGTCGGATCCCGTAATTTTCTTCAGGTTCTCTGGGTCTCCTGTCAGTGTGATGCTTGTCCTCCCTGATGGAGGGGAAATGAATGTAACCGCCGTGTCATCTGCGTTCCCGACAGTCTGTATTGTAAGGTCATGGAATGTTTTTGTTTGGGCGACCACTTCCTGGTCTTTCTGGTTTTCCTGGTCTTCCTGGTTTTCTTGTTCATCCATATCGTTGTCTTTTGGGGATTCCTTTTCTGTCCTGACTTTAATAGTAGCTGTATCCCTGGACATTTTATGGACGTTATCAGGAAGATTTAGCGGCAGTTCAAACTCCGCATCACCCTCTATATTGCCGACTGAAACAGGCAGGCGGACTTCACTGATTTTTTGAAGGACCGATTCTTTTCCATACAAAGTCACTTCCTTCGGTTCAACACTGATTTCTTTTATTTTTAGTCCATCAGCCGGGGTTCCTGTTTGAACCGCTACGATAGGCACCTTTTTTGCAGGAATGCTAACTTGCACGGAAACAGTTACCGCCTCAGGATCAATTAAAACATCAAGCTTATTTAAATCCCTGTCTAGGGCCTGTACTTTCGCTTTCTGTTGTACAGTATCAGTAATGCCTCTATTAAGCTCAACGATTGCCTTTACATAGGAAATCCTCTCAATCACATCTTTGGCACCGGTAATTTTTACAGTTTTAGGATTAACTCTTGGCTGATCTGCTACATACCCATCTTCCAGTAAAGATCGGTTAAACTCCGGATCAACTGAAAACTCCTGCGTCACTCTCTCCTGTATCGTGACTGTAGCAATTTCCGGATTAATTTTGGCTGTCAATTTTTCATTCATGTCCCGGACTTTTAGCCGAACATTTTTTTGCCCTAAGGATAAATCCGGGTCTGATAAATCAATATATACTCTTAGGTCACCCCGGTTTTTCGCAGAAACCACCAAAGGCTTGGCCCCTTTTAATGTAACGTCTACCGTTCGGGGCGCTCCGGTTACCACCAGGTTTTCCTGATCGTAGTCAATCTCGACGGGTACATTTTGAATTGTTGCTGTATATGTCTTCCCCGGCGTATTGAAACCCAGCTGCCCCTTGCTGGATTCAGGTTGCAGATTGATGGAAGTAAATAATAGGGCTGCCAAGGCAAGGGATACAATCCGGACGAACCATGGGCTATTCATAAACTTATCCATTTTTCTTCCCCCTCCAATTCCAGCGTACTGAAGAAGTTGATCGGTTATCGAGAACCAGCTCGTTCAACAACAATTCCCTAAATGTGCCTTGATCTAACTCACGATGCAGCTCCCCGCTTTTCGTAAGGGACACCGCCCCCGTTTCCTCCGAGACCACAATGGTGATGCAATCTGTAACCTCACTTATACCGAGTGCGGCGCGGTGCCGTGTACCAAGTTCCTTTGAAATAAAAGGGCTCTCTGAAAGAGGCAAATAACAGGCAGCTGCTGCCACCTGATTGTTCTGGATAATGACAGCTCCATCATGCAGCGGTGTATTAGGAATAAATATATTGATTAGCAATTCACTGGAAATCTGAGAACTGAGCGGAATTCCAGTTTCAATATAATCATTCAATCCTGTTTCCCGTTCCACTGAAATCAGGGCTCCTATCCGCCTTTTTGCCATATACGAAACAGCTTTAATGATTTCCTCGACTAATCGGTCCTGTTCATCCTCTTCTTGTCCGGCGCTCCTTGTGAACAGTTTCCCTCTTCCCAGTTGTTCTAGGGCCCGGCGCAGTTCAGGCTGGAAAATGATAATGATTGCAAGGATCCCCCAATTCATCGCTTGTTGCATTAACCAACCGATTGTATTCAATCCAATCAGTCTGCTAAGGCTATGTACAATGACAATCACAAAAATCCCTTTTAACAGCTGCACGGCCTTTGTGCCCCGAATGACCATCAAGAGTTTATATATTACAAACCAGACAAGGAGAATATCGATGAAATTCACTATAAAATCCAGGAAAGTAAAATTGGATAACGACATGTTACTTCCTCCAGTCGGCAATGCTCTTAGATAAAAAATATTTTAATTGTAACTTTACAATTATACCATAGTTTATCCGATTACATCTCAACATTATAGATTGGATCTGCAAAGCGTGTCCAAGAAAAATAACTCTAAAAAACCGGACTTCAATCGAAAGAGATTGCCTCTTCACCAATTGAAGTCCGGTATTGTTTGATCAGGAACAAATTACCTAATGAAGGATTACTTTTGTTCATTTATCTGGAAAATGGCCTTTCCGGTATTTTTTATTTTAAACCAAAGCCATTCAAAAATCTGGTCTATCTCCTCAATTTCCCCTGTCACACTCCCCGCTGATGCAAGGTAGTTGTGTCCATTGATAACCGTTACATTGCCATTGACTTTCCCTTCGATCCGTATATCACCGTTTTGGACTACAACGTCCCCATTTACGGTTTCACCACTAGGGACAACCACCATCTCATTTTCGACCATGAGGTTTGGCTGTTTTGACACGGAAAACTGCTCATCTTGATTATAAGTTCCAAAAAGGGTTCCAGCCATCAATACGAGAAACAACGATACAGCGGTTAGTAATGGATGGTTTTTCAACCAACGCTCGGCGCCCACTTTTTTCTTTTCCTTTGGCAGCGAAGACATCACCTTCTGTGTGAAATCAGGAGAAGCTACGATTCTTGAGGAGCTTTGGACGAGGACAACCGTCTTTTCTAATTCGTGGAAATGGGCCCGGCAATCTTCACAACTGCGCAAATGCCCGCGCAAAAACGATTCGTCTTCCTTTGTTATGTCTTCATCTAAATACTCATGCATCAAGCCAATGATTTCATCACGACATTTCATGATTCTCACCTTCTTCTTCATAAATGGCGCAGCTGGTTTCTTAACGCTTCTCGGCCACGGTGTATCCTTGTTTTAACTGTACCAACAGGCAAGTCCAGAATTTCACTTATTTCCTTTAGCGATAATTCCTCTATATATTTAAGCACAATCGGGGCTCTGTATTTCTCAGGCAACTTTTCAATTTGCGCCTGTATCGTTTCCTGCAATTCCATGGACTCCACTTCATCTTCCGGCAAAGCGGTATCAGCAGGAATTTGTGAATACATATCGAGGCCTTCTGTTCCGGCCACCTCTGCATCCAGGTAAAAATCCGGCTTTTTTTTTCTGAGCCTGTCTATGCACAAATTGGTTGCAATCCGATACAGCCAGGTCGAAAATTTCATGGTGATATTAAAGCTATGAATGTTAACATACGCTCTTACAAACGCTTCCTGGGCCAGATCCTCCGCTTCGTGCCTGTTTCCGAGCATCCTGTAACAAATTTGGAACACCTTGTCTTTGTAAAGTTCAACAATTTCGGCAAAAGCATTCTGGTCTCCCTTTAAGACCTGTTTAATTCTTAGTTTTACAATGGCTTCCATTCTTTCATTTACCTCCGCTCAAGCGGCTATACGACATTTACGATTCGCATGCAGAAAAGGTTTCAAAAAACCTCATTATAATTTTAACAAAGATGCCCATTTTATGTTTAGAAAATAAAAAAAGTGGGTATGAAAGAAAAAAAGGGGGAAAGAGAGGATTTTCACATGACCACGGAACAGCTCTTACGGAACATTGAAGAATGCCGAGAACGAATGATTGACTTAGCTTCCTATACTTCCATGGCCGACCATGAGGTGGTAAAAGCAAGCACTGAATTGGACAGGCTGATAAATCAATATTTTCACTTGACGAAAAAACAGTAACCCTGCGGTTACTGTTTCATTGTTTTTTTACAGTAACTTCTCTCCAAAGAGAGAACCCATCAAAGCAACTGCCACTGTTGCGGTCTTGTTTCGCTCATCCAATATTGGGTTTACCTCCACAAACTCCGCTGATGTCACAATACCAGCCTCTGCAAGCATCTCCATCGCCAAATGGCTTTCGCGATAACTAATCCCGCCAATCACCGGTGTCCCGACACCAGGTGCATCCTGAGGATCAATTCCATCCAAATCCAGTGATAAATGAACGCCGTCTGTTCTTCCCCTTAAGTATCCTATGGATTCTTCCATTACTTTTGCCATGCCAAGGCGGTCTATTTCATGCATCGTAAAGACCTTGATGCCCTTATCCCGAATTAACTCTTTTTCCCCATGATCCAGAGAGCGAGCTCCAATGATAACGATATTCTCAGGCTTCACCTTAGGGGCATAGCCATAGATATTCACCAAATCTGAATGTCCAAGCCCAAGGCTTACAGCCAAAGGCATTCCGTGGATATTTCCGGATGGTGACGTTTGCTCCGTATTTAAATCACCATGAGCGTCATACCATATTACTCCGAGGTTTTCATAATGTTTCGCAACGCCTGCAAGCGTGCCGATTGCGATACTGTGGTCACCGCCTAAAACAAGCGGAAAGGAACCCTTCCCAATGATCCTGTCCACATTTTCCGCAAGCATCACATTTGCTTTCCCTACTAGTTCCAGATTTTTTAAATTGGAATTTGGATTCTCTATCAAGCGGGGTCTTCCAACGACAATGTCACCCAAATCGTCTACTTCTATTTCAAGCGCTTCTAATCTCTCAACCACTCCGGCATATCGTATAGCGCTGGGTCCCATGTCTACGCCCCGCCTCGTTTGCCCAAGATCCATCGGCAATCCAATCATGGATATTTTCTTAACTGTCATTGTTAGCATCCCCCTTATCTATTTCTATAATATAACTGAAAATTCAAATGGTTCAACCTAACAAATTTATGCATAAGTATGCGCTTTCGCAGCTAAAAAAATAAAAAAAGTCTTAAACCTGATAGTTTAAGACGAAATTTTGGTGTTATGTAGTTAGATGGTGGAGCCTAGCGGGATCGAACCGCTGACCTCCTGCGTGCAAGGCAGGCGCTCTCCCAGCTGAGCTAAGGCCCCTCAGTTAATATATCTTTTTTGGAGCGGAAGACGGGATTCGAACCCGCGACCCCAACCTTGGCAAGGTTGTATTCTACCACTGAACTACTTCCGCAAGTAGAAAAGTGAGCCATGAAGGACTCGAACCTTCGACCCTCTGATTAAAAGTCAGATGCTCTACCGACTGAGCTAATGGCTCTTATGGCTGGGCTAGCTGGATTCGAACCAACGCATGACGGAGTCAAAGTCCGTTGCCTTACCGCTTGGCTATAGCCCAAAGAATAAAAAGTTTGCCTTATAAAAAAATAGGTGGTAATCATATAGTTCCCTTAAAAAGAGAATATATAACTTATCCACGATAGTATTTTACAAAAATGGTGGAGGGGGACGGATTCGAACCGCCGAACCCGGAGGGAGCGGATTTACAGTCCGCCGCGTTTAGCCACTTCGCTACCCCTCCACATTTAATTAAAGCAACAATGGTGCCGGCAAGAGGACTTGAACCCCCAACCTACTGATTACAAGTCAGTTGCTCTACCAATTGAGCTACACCGGCAAATAGATGGTGGAGGATGACGGGATCGAACCGCCGACCCCCTGCTTGTAAGGCAGGTGCTCTCCCAGCTGAGCTAATCCTCCGTTATAATGGTGACCCCTACGGGATTCGAACCCGTGTTACCGCCGTGAAAGGGCGGTGTCTTAACCGCTTGACCAAGGGGCCGCTTGTTGAATAATATTTCGGAAGCTCCCAAGCGGGCTCGAACCGCTGACCTCTTCCTTACCATGGAAGTGCTCTACCTGCTGAGCTATGGAAGCATGGCTCCGCAGGTAGGACTCGAACCTACGACCGTTCGGTTAACAGCCGAATGCTCTACCACTGAGCTACTGCGGAATAATATATAATGTTTCCTAATACCAGCTATTGAATAATTTAGAATAATGCAGCCTGGCGGCGTCCTACTCTCACAGGGGGAGATCCCCCAACTACCATCGGCGCTGAAGAGCTTAACTTCCGTGTTCGGAATGGGAACGGGTGTGGCCTCTTCGCTATCGCCACCAAACATTATTCAATGCTATAAGACACTAACTATTATAATATCTTAAGAAAGAGTTTTGCAAGAAGAAATTTATGTTGTTCCTTCAAAACTGGATAACAGGTAAGGCTTTTGCGTGTATTCAAAACAACTTTGGTTAAG
>NZ_QVTD01000017.1 GCF_003429105.1 Peribacillus glennii | reverse complement strand
GTTAAACTGCTGGGGGTCAAGCCCCAGTCACGGTGAAGCGTTAAACCGCTGGGGGCCTTCCCCCATTACTTTACAGTGTTAAATCACAGTGGAAGCTGCGATAGGCCAAATGTCATAGTTTTTTTAAAAAATGTATCATTATATGTAAAAAAAAGAGAAATCAGGCAGGAATTTTGGATGATAATTCAGAATATATAGAATTTAAGAAAAGAATGGGTGAGTGTTCATTCATTTTTTTCTTTTACATTACCAATTTCACGAATAGGGGGGAATTTATGAAAGGTCTTGGTTTTCAACCTGGCGGCCTTGGGGACAACAGGAAGGGGTTTCTTATTGCCATCATAGCTGTTTTATTAGTGCCTCTTGTGTATGCATTGGTATTCATTAAGTCCACGTTGGGTCCGACTGACCATCTGGAAAATCTGCCAGTAGCTGTGCTCAACAAGGATACCGGTGCGATGTCTGGCGATAAGCCAATTAATGTCGGAGAAGATTTAGTGGCCGATCTTAAGAAAGGCAATGCCTTGGGATGGGACTTTGTTGATTCTAAAGAGGCAGAAAGAGGATTGAAGAATCTCGATTATTATATGGTAATCGAAATTCCTGAAGATTTCTCGAAAAAAGTAACAACCGTCATGGATGAAAATCCCGAAAAGCCGGAATTGAAATTCATTCAAAATGAGGGCTTGCACTACATGGCGGCCACTGTAACAAGCAGCGCCGTTGAGAAAATTAAGAATCAGTTAGCCGACAAGATTACCGAAACCTATACAAAAACATTATTTGACAGCATGGGAGAGGTTAATACCGGGTTTAAGGACGGTGCTGATGGTGCGTCACAAATAAATGAAGGCGCTGCCAAACTTCATGATGGTACAGGGAAAATCGTATCGTCATTGAAAGAAAAGGCTCCTGATATTAATAGGCTTGCTGAGGGAGCGAAAGAATTGAAAGCGGGTACTAATACGATGCACACTTCCCTGGCCAGCAAACAAGGTGATATTGGCAAGTTGGCTGA
Source organism: Peribacillus glennii (assembly GCF_003429105.1). Taxonomy (GTDB): domain Bacteria; phylum Bacillota; class Bacilli; order Bacillales; family DSM-1321; genus Peribacillus; species Peribacillus glennii. The sequence goes on along the minus strand of NZ_QVTD01000017.1, from coordinate 108,773 downwards.
TGGTGCAAACCAGCTACACGCTGGGACAGGTACTCTTTTACAAAACCTGCAGCAAAAACAAGGTGACATTACCAAACTTGCGAATGGCACACAGCAGTTAACCGATGGATCAGGGTTGCTTCTGAAATCACTTCAGGGTGGTTCGGGGGATATCAGTAAACTGGCAGATGGAGCAAAGCAGCTTGATGACGGTACCAAGAAGGTCGATGAGGGTGCGAACCAGTTATCTGTCGGTACTGCCGGCCTCGAAGCTGGAGCTTCTCAAATCCTCGCTGGGCTGAAAACTGCTGAAGCAGGCAGCAATAGCTTAAACGACGGGATTGAAAAACAACTTGCACCTGGAGCTAAAGCGGTTGCTGATGGTACCGAAGCTGTCGACACTGGGGCCCAAGGCTTGAAAACAGGTACCCAGCAGGTAGCTGATGGTATTGAACAGCTTAGCAAGCATCCTGTCTTAGGACCAATTCTAATGGCAGACCCGAATTTCCAGAAGCTTCGGGATGGAAGTAAGCAGGTTGCAGCCGGAGCAGGACAATTAGCGGCCAGTACCCCTCGATTAAAGGAAGGCGCCAAGAGTGTTTCCAATGGAATCTCCGGGCAGGTCGCACCTGGTGTAAAACAGCTCGCTGGAGGACTTGACCAGCTGCTTGCAGGCCAGACAAATCTAGTAGCCGGGGCCAAAAAGTTGAATAGCGGAGCTAGCACACTAGCCGCCGGAACGAGTGCACTCGCTGAGGGAACAAGTGCGCTCGCTGATGGAAATGCCAAAGTCAAATCTAGTTTTGGCTCGATAACAGATGCTGTTACTACAATTAACGGAGGGCTTCAATCTGTTAATAATGGTAATCAATCGGTTGATGAAGGCTGGAAAACAATGACTGCAGGCGTCACAAAACTTGAGGACGGTGCAGGCCAGGTTGCAGCCGGTAACCAAACGGTTAAATCCGGGTGGGGTGAGCTTACTACAGGCTCAGGCAAAATCAATGATGGCATGACTCAGGTCAGCGACGGTACACAAACTGTCAATACAGGATGGGGTACGCTGACTAATGGAGTAACACAAGTAGACGATGGCATAGCCAAAGTTGAAGACGGAAGTGAGAAACTGGCAACCGGCCTTGCAGGCGGTGCTGAAAAGACCGGTGCAATCAACACAGGCGAGAAGAATGTTTCTCAGTTCGCAGCCCCTGTTGAATTAGCCGGTGAAACAATCAACAAGTTCCCGAAATACCGTTATGCGAACGCTCCATATATCCTGTCACTAGCCTTATTTGTGGGCGTGTTGTTGATTTCGCTGTTATTTGACTTGAAAAAGCCTGCCGTGACAGCGGTTTCACCATTTAAATGGTATCTTGGAAAATTCGGCAACATGGCTGGTTTAGCAATAGCCCAAGCTCTGATTATATCAGTGTTTTCAACATTCTATATTAAATCAGGGGCCGCAAACGGGTTCAATTTAATATGGTACTCTGTGTTTGTAAGTTTGACATTCCTAACCATTGTTTTCTTCCTGGTATTATTGGCAGGAAATATCGGACGTTTTGCAGCATTTGCATTGCTGGTACTGCAGTTACCAACAACAGGCGCTTCACTTCCAGTACACTTGCTGTCAGACGGCTTACAAACAATAAGCAAATTTATGCCGATGACCTATTCAATCGGCGGCTACAAATCAATCATCAGCTTAAATCATTACGGCGCATTCTGGGCAAATATCAGCGCACTATTCGTGTTCCTTGCTATATTTGCAGCGTTAGCATTAGTTACCGTTTTCTTCCGCTCAAGCAGGCGGATCAGCCAGGATGAGGCTGCGGCTTAAGTAATAGAATTGGGAAACGGCAACAGTTCAAAGCTGCTGCCGTTTCTGTTTTTAGCAAAAAAGTGCACTTCCATAGGCAAGCTACAATCTCAACCAATTCATGCGGGTACTGCCCGTAACAAGTTGCGGTGTCCGACTTGACCAAAAAAGCCAATCGGACAGTGTCCAACTGGCTTTAAATCTTCTTTTAGTAATCCGACCTATCAGATTCCGTTTCTTCTTCAACCGGTATTTCCTCTTCTGTTATCTCGCCATCCTGATATTCATCTGGCTAGTCAAAAGCTTAGAAAAAGGTATCAATAAAGTGTATTAGCATTTATATAGATTCTTTTCTGACTGCACAAAAACCGCTGGATATCCAGCGGTCAGTAATGATAGAATCATAACCTTACCTACTTCTACTTTGTCAAAATACCATTAATTTTCTTCATAAATTCTTCAGTGACGGTTTCAAGTTTTTCCCGGGCTTCATCCATAGTGTCTCCCTGGACGCCGAAGTAAAACTTGATTTTCGGCTCCGTTCCTGATGGACGAAGGCACACCCATGTGCCGTCATCGAGGAAGTATTTCAACACATTGGATTTCGGCAATTCAATCGTTTCCTCTTCCTTCGATACGACAGAATACTTCGTGCTGTTCTGATAATCCTCTTGCACAATTACTCTCCGCGATGCAAGCTCTTCAGGCGGATTATCCCTGAAATCATTCAGGATTCCCTGGATCTGCCTGCTGCCTTCAATTCCTTTAAGCGTAAGCGAGCGCAAGCCTTCTAAGTAAAATCCGTACCTTTCAAAAACAGACAGGAGGCCTTCATATAAAGTTTTGCCTTGCTTTTTATAATGCGCGCACACTTCCACTGCCAGAAGGGCAGCCTGGATTGCGTCTTTATCTCTCGCAAATCCTTTGATCAAGTAGCCATAGCTTTCCTCATATCCAAAAACGAATGAATGGCTGCCAGTCCGGTCATATTCATTCATTTGTTCGGCGATGAATTTAAATCCTGTCAAAACATCAATCGTTTCCAAGCCAAACTGGCTGGCAATGGTACGTCCGATCTCTGACGTTACTATTGTTTTCAGGACTGCCCCGTTCGCCGGAATTGTTCCCTTTTCCTTTTTTTGTGTTAAAAGGTAGTCCAATAATAATGCTCCTGTTTGGTTCCCTGTCAATACCACATATTCCCCTGTGTTGTTTTTCACTGCGATGCCGAGGCGGTCAGCATCAGGGTCGGTAGCAATCAGAATGTCTGCTGAAACTTCGTTTCCCAGCTGGATTGCCAGTTCAAAGGCCGCATGCTCCTCCGGATTGGGAGATTTTACGGTTGAAAAATCCGGATCAGGCAGCTCTTGCTCTGTTACAATATGTACATTGTGATACCCAAGTTCCTTCAGGGCTCTGCGGACTGATTTATTGGACGTACCATGAAGTGGTGTGAAGACAATTTGCACATCGACTTCCTGGGAGAGCCCCGGGTTCTCAGATATGGTGAGCAAGTTTCGATTATATTCACCATCGATTTCTGGCCCTATCACTTCGATTAATCCCATTTGCTTTAATTCTTCCTCTTCTTTCACTTCCAGAAGCAGTTCATTTTCAATGGCATTCACATATTCGATTACTTTGTCAGCTGCTTGTGGTGGCAGCTGCCCGCCGTCAGGGCCATATACCTTGTACCCATTATATTCAGGCGGATTGTGGCTTGCGGTGATAACAATTCCTGAAAAGGCGTGAAGGTACCGTACCGCAAAAGATAGTTCAGGAGTCGGCCGCAGTTCATCAAACAGGTATACTTTGATGCCATTGGATGCGAGTGTTTTTGCCGCTTCCATTGCAAACTCGGGGGATTTATGGCGGGAATCATAAGCAATCACTACGCCGCGCTGTTTCGCCTCTTGTCCAGATGCCTCGATATAGCCTGCAAGCCCAGCCGTTGCTTTTCGGACCGTGTATATATTCATGCGGTTGGTGCCGACGCCGATTTCCCCGCGCATGCCGCCCGTTCCGAACTCTAAATTTTTATAGAAAGCATCCTCGAGCCTGCTTTCCTCTCCACTCATTTCTTCGAGAAGCAAACGCAGTTCCCCGTCTAAATTTTGATGATAATTCCATGTTGAATATGTATCTTTCCAGCTCAACTATTTCGCCCCTTTCTCTTAATAAACTAAAATAGAATTTATTTTTCAAAAAAACTGATAAACCAGATTTGGGTTAACCTCTTTATATAACTTCTTCCCCCGGCGCACTATTCCTGCTGCCATTTTTTCCATTTTGGTAATTTCCTGATTTCCTACATACGCCTTATTTAAGAAAAAGATAACGCCAGCTGCGGCATGTTCTTACAAATATTTACTCCCCTCCCTAACGCTTAAATTTGACAGCGTATGAGCGTCGATGAATGCTCTGACCGAATCGGGATTTGTTTTTGAATACTCCCGCAAGGCCCAGCCTATTGCTTTTTGGATGAAGAATTCGTTACTCCCGGCATTGCGTACTATATATTCGTATAAAAGCGCTTCGTTTGTCTTTTCTTTGTATTTAAGCTGAAACAGTATGGCTGTCCTGCGAAGCCAGAGGTTGTCTCCGGCGCTCCAGCCATCGATTTTTTCGGCGATTACTCCGGGATGGTACTCGGCAATGTGCCCGACCGGCTTTTGTGCCAGCATATCGACTGTGTCCCACCAGGATTTCGTCGTAATCAGCCTCTCCATTAGGGAGAAATCTTTCTTTGTCAGCTTCTTAAGTGATCTTCCTATGTAATCCATCGCCGCATATTGGTACTCCCTTTCAGGCTCATTCCAAAGAGAGATGATGAATTCCGTTTGGAAACCGTCCTTTAAAATCCCGCTTTCCCGGTAATATGCCTTCATTATTTCATTTCTTTGCGGCGTCTTGATTCCGAGAAAAGGAAATAAATCCCTCATGTATTTTTGCATCGGGCCAGCCTGTTCCATATTGCGATGGCTTTCGAATTTTCCCTTTAAAGTATCGAGTGTCACCTGAGTTCCTCTCCTTTGTTTCAGTTCTTATCCTACTTTCACTTTAAACGCCTGAAAGGTATAGAAGCAACCGGTTGTTTTTCTATAAAAAAGGGACTGGAGCCTCCTTAAATTTTGTTTATTTGAAAGCAATGCTTACCAGACGATGATGGACCCGTCACATTTCTTTCTTATTGGATGGAGGAAAAATTACAGTTTTAAAGTAAGTATTATAATTTAGTGGTAAAATAGTTTCATAAAATGGATAAATTTTCTTATTTATATAAAACTTTTCAACTAGTTATACGCCCATATTACAAGCATCAGCTTTTTCAGATGAAGGAATCGGAAGGGGTTTTTAGACATATAGTATTGAGAGCTAAAGGAATCTGTTTGTCTACATTTCTATTTAAAAAATATTATATAGATATCAAAGGGGAAATTAATTATGTTGGCCAAAGTTTCAAACGTCAAAAGAATTTCTTTTCTGTTCATTGCTTTTTTTGTTTTTAGTTTGTTAGGCATGGACCATACCCTTGCATATGCTGCCTCCAAACCGGTTGTGCCTCACAAAACGACTAAGGTGGTTTACCTCACATTTGATGACGGCCCATCGGTTTATACCCATCAATTACTGGATATTTTGGCAAAGAACAAGGTGAAGGCGACCTTTTTTATGATAGACGGAAACATGAAGAATTATGCCGGCCAAGTCAAGCGGCTGGTGAAAGACGGGAACTATCCGGGGCTGCATAGCGTAAGCCATGATTCACGGAAATTATATAAAACCAATTCTACCAATTTTGCTAATGAGATGGTGACGACCCAGGCGACACTTAAAAGAATTACCGGTTTCTCCAGCCATATAATCCGCGCGCCATATGGAAGCACATACATGAACAAGGCCATGAGGGATTACACGGTTAAGAAAGGCTTTAAGATGTGGGATTGGACCATCGATTCCCGGGATTGGGCTCTCGCCAATAATCCGCAGCAAATTCTCGTCAATGTAAAAAAGAAATCAGGCAAACCGCAAGAAGTGATTCTCTTGCACGAAAGAAGACAAACAGTGCAGATGCTGCCAGCAATTATTGACCTGTACAAAAAAGAAGACTACGAATTCAGGGTATACGATCCAAAACACCACATCGTCGTAAACTTCGCGAAGGACAAAAGACTATAACGGAGCCTGTCCTCTGTCACATTAACGATGGAAAGGAGTGGGGGGGCTCTCCCCCACCGCTTTAACGCTGGAAATTATCGGGGGGCTATCTCCCGCCGCTTTAATGCTAGAAATTATCCGGGGGGCTATCTCCCGCCGCTTTAACGCACTAAAACATCAGGGAACTGATTCAATACATAATTTCTATACAGTTTAGGGCTGTCAAAGCATGAGAAAATCTTCTCGGTTGAAACTAAAGAATTTATCGGTCCGGATTCATAAACCACGTAACTGCTCCATGGATAATCCGCTGGATGCTTGACCAATTCGGCTTGAACAGGATTTAAATGGATATACCTGCTAACCTCAAGAAAGTACTCCCGCGAGTCAATCATTACTGATCCGTACCGGCCTTGAAATACATGTCCCTCTAATTCATGGCGCTTGTTGAAATAAATCGCATAACGGAAGTTTAACATGTTCATAATTTCCTTTGGCTGGGTTTCAATGGTTTCAATTTGGAGATGGGTATGGTTGGTCATTAAACAATATGCGTGGAGGATATAAGGATGGGCTGAGCGGGTTTTTTCCAGTAATTCGAGGTATTTCGTTCTGTCTTCATCATCAAGGAAAATAGACGAACGGCGGTTTCCCCGGTTGGTAATATGATACATAGCACCGGGGAACCACACCCTGGGCTTTCTTGCCAAATAACAACACCCGTTTCAAGTCATTTTTTCTACCTCAAACTACCATTCTACACTGTTTCTAGTTCTCCTTCTCGAAAAGACAAAAAACGCCAAATATTTTGCAGGTTCAGCCCCCACCCAGTTAACACTTTAAAGCAGCGGGGGACTGACCCCGAAAAAAAGGATTTTTTATGTCGCATCTTGAATTAATTAATATAGAAAGCGGGAATATGTGTGATACTTCAAGGACTTCACCTTCTTGTGTTCATGGTTTTCAAGGCATAGGTTAAGAGGATGACCGGCATTGTTAAGGAAGTAAAAATTGATGATAAGATTCCAAAATCAACATAGTAGCTGCGTTCGATTGGGCGTGTATGACTTCCCCTCACTGCGGCAGTAATCTGTGTAAAGCGGATGAAGGTTCCGAAGAGCTTTTTTACCCATGGATGAACGAGAGATCAAGCACCTTGGACTTGAGAAAGAACAGACCTGCGGCAAACCATTCTTAGAAGTAATGACCTCCGCCAAGGTCCAGCCTGATGATTTGGACTATTTATATGATGGTTATTCGTGGCTGAGTTATGGAGTATGCAAGAGAGTCTTAACAATTCAAACAACTATAAAAACCACATAAAAGCCATAGTATTTAGCGCTTTACACAGCGGGGAACTGACCCCCTTTTGGAGGTGGACATTTGGATATAACCAAGCATTTTTTGTTTAATTTGGCTTTATTATTTATTTTGTTGTTTGTTTGCTTGGTGTGGTCTGAGAGGTCCAGGACAAAGCCGATTTCCAAGCCGAGTGCTATTTTTTACTTCGTATCCTCTTTGTGGGTTTGTTTTGCTTTTTCCTATGAACTGAGTGATGAACTGCGGCTGGATTTACGGAATATTCCTGTTGTTATCGGCGGTCTTTATATGGGTATCGGACCGATGCTTGCCATTGTGACTGTCCTTATCCGTGCAATGTTTGGTGTAGATCTCGGTTTTCTGACAAATTTATTGTTGTATGGATTTTTATTTATATTTTTGTGGCGGATTCATCCCTGGTTTTGGAAACAAACACCGAAGAACCGGATCCTGTATGCGGTCATTTTAACCACACTTATCAGCATTGCAACGCTGATATGTATGTCTATTGTGAGGCCATCTTATTTAAGATGGGATATTGGGGTCGCCTATATGGTAATTCCACCTCTGGGTGTAGGCTTGATCTCTTATTCTATTGAATTTTTGATGAAAAACCTTCTTATCCGCCAACACCTTGTAAAGGCCAAGAAGCTGGAAGCAGTCGAACAAATGGGAGCCGCCATTTCGCATGAAATCCGGAATCCTCTTACTGCTGCGCTGGGCTTTGTTCAATTGCTTCAAGAAAGTGATCTTGATGAAAAAAAACGAGACCTTTATCTGTCGCTTGTTAAAGGTGAACTGGAGTCAGCAGAGCGGGTCATTCAAGACTATTTAACCTTCTCGAAACCTTCCTTTCATACTCTGGAAGAATTAAATGTTTCTGAAGAGCTTGCCCACGTTTTAACTATTTTACAGCCATTGACCAATCAGAATTCTGTGCTTGTTGAAACGAACTTTTCCTTAAACGGGCTTATTAAGGCAGACCGGCAAAAATTTCATCAATGCTTTTTGAATCTTATTAAAAATGCAATTGAATCCATGCCAGATGGCGGTGTCTTGTATATTGAAACGCAATCGACTTCTTCACAGGTAACCATTCAAATTAAAGATTCTGGAGTAGGAATGACCAGAGCGCAAATCGAGCGGCTGGGAGAACCATACTACTCTACAAAAGAGGTAAAAGGCACCGGCCTTGGCATGATGGTGGTCTACAGCATCGTCAGGGCGATGAAAGGAACAATCCGTGTAGATAGCGAACCAGAAAAAGGCACGGTGTTTCAAATTTCTTTCCCTGCCTATTAGCGTGAACCTTCATATAAAGTGGGGTCAGTCCGTCACTGCTTTAATGCACTACCATAATGGGAGACTGACCCCCCGTTGCTTTAACGCACTACCGTGATGGGAGACTGACCCCCGTTGCTTTCATGCACTCCCGTATTGGGAGATGGTTTACTTTACAAAGTCAGTAGTTCCAAAGACTCATTTTCCGGATTATAATTTATGCAGAATGCCATATTTAGAAAGTGTGGGGATAGGTTATGAAAGTAAATGGCAGGATGCATTATCTGGATTACTTGAGGGTGTTTTTGACAGTGCTAGTTATTTTGCATCATACAGCGATTGCATATGGGGCAGGTGGTTCATGGATATATGAGGATGTCGACAAATCAGAATTGACGATTTCGATGATCATCCTAACAATCTTTACCGCAGTCAATCAATCTTTTTTTATGGGGTTGTTCTTTTTCCTGTCCGGGTACTTCATACCTGGCGCATATACGAGGAAAGGTCCGCGGCAGTTTTTTAAAGACCGCTTTATAAGATTAGGTATACCATTGCTGGTTTACATATTTGTTCTGGGTCCGGCTATTACATATTTTGCTCATTTCAGTGATTCCATGTCGCTATTAACCTATTACCAAAGAGAGGTTCTTACTTTTAATACCATTCACATTGGGCCATTATGGTTTGTCGAGGCACTTCTGATTTTTAATATTCTTTATGGACTATGCCGTTCATGTTTTCTGAAAAAATCCGCAGGCCGTAAACTGCCTTTTCCAAATACGAAAAAGTTGATTTTACTAGCTGTCCTATTGGGCATCACTGCCTTTGCCGTCAGATTATTCTATCCGGTGGGCACGGGTCCCCTGGGTCTTCAATTTGGATATTTTCCATCTTATATATTCTTATTCGCTGCAGGAATCATGGCTTTTCACTATAACTGGCTGGATGATATTTCCTTGATTCCGGTAAAAAAATGGCTGCTGGCCGCTGCGTTTACAATCCCCGTGCTCCCGATTGGATTGGTTTTAACAGGTGCCCTGGAAGGAAATATGGCCTTTGAAGGCGGGCTCACACTACAGGCTTTTATTTATGCGATGTGGGAACCGTTTGTTGCGTTTGGCTTGATTATTACATTATTAAACTGGTTTCATGATAAGTACAATAAACCCGATACCTTTGGAATCAGCATGTCCCAGGCGGCCTATACGGTGTACATTATCCATCCTGCCATTATCGTGGGCCTTAGCTTATTTTTCACAGCGTTCCCTATTCATCCTTTTATTAAGTTCTTAATAGTTGGCTCTATAGGTACTATCCTATGTTTTGCCAGTGCGTCGCTCATTATAAAAATCCCTTATGCCAAGAGGGTGCTATAAAAGAGTCGCATCCTCAATCTCTTCTGCAAAAACCATGGGGGTTTGTCCAATTTTTTAAACCCTCCCTAAAAAATAGAAAAATTTGCCGATAATAGAATTGAGATAGTAACATTCCTTGTTCCAAGATAAGGGACAGGCAGTTCTATTTTTATATATTTTTATCGGGGGGAAATCATGAAGAAATTTATCTTGCTACTATTAGTAGGAATGGTATCATGCAGTATATTTGGAACAAATGTAAAAAGAACAGAGGCAGCACAAAAAGTGGTATGTATCGATCCAGGACATCAAAGTAAGCAAAATTCCCAAACAGAGCCCATTGCTCCTGGTTTAAAAACCAAGAAAATGAAAACAACATCCGGTACTCGAGGGGTGGCTACGAAAAAACCCGAATATGTTTTAAACCTGGAAGTTTCCCTCAAGCTTCGGGATGCCTTAAAGAAAAAAGGTTATAAAGTGTATATGACCCGCACAAAACATAATGTAAACATTAGTAATATTCAAAGAGCTACCTACTGTAATAATAAAAAAGCAAACTTAACCGTCCGTATTCATGCTGATGGCAGTACAAGCCGGAATGCCGAAGGAATACAGGTATTATATCCTTCAGCCAAGGCAACACAAAAAATTAACTCTACAAGCAGGAAAGCTGCCGTAAACGTATTAAATGAGATGATAAAAACAACGAAAGCGAAAAAGTCTGCAGGAGACGGGTTAACGCCACGATCTGACCTCACCGGTTTTAACTGGTCAAAGACTCCGACCATACTTGTAGAATTAGGATTCATGACAAATCCTGCCGAAGACAGAAAAATGTCTACAAAGTCCTATCAAGCAAAACTAGTACAAGGCATGACAAATGGGGTTAACAAATATCTGAAATAGGCAGAAAAGAATTTTCCTTTTGTAGAAGAGCTACTGACCAATTGCAAAAACAACAGCCTTACCCATCCAATGGGTAAGGCTGTTTAACGCGTTAAAGCATCGGGGGTCAGTCCCCCTTAATTAATTTTTTGGTCTATGTCGGTGGTGTCTACCTGGTTTCCAAACCATTCTTGCAGTTTTTGTTTTGCATTGAGTTTGGTATCGTCATCTATATACATGGCGACTTGAATCAATGCGAGTCCTAATGCCCCTAAATCATCTGTGTAGCCAATTCCCAGGGCTATATCAGGAATTAAATCTGTTGGGAGGATGAAGTATCCTAATGCCCCAATGATAACGGCTTTTGTTTTGGTGGGCACTTCCGGTTTTTGGAGAGTGTAATATAAAAGCAATACAGAATAAACAACCGAGGATCCGGCTTTTTTAGCATACTTTTTGAGTTTAGCCCAGAACTTCGAGTCAGAATAATGCTTGCCAGCATCATCCACTTGCTCGGTCGCTTCTTGGTCAAGTTGTTGTTCATTTTGATTCGACATTAAAATCCTCCTCTTCGGCCATTGTAATCTCTACTTATTTTAATAGACCTTTTCAGCAAATGTAAACCTCAAGCAGGGATTGGTATTCAGCTCATATTTTCACTAAAATTAAAAAAGCCCTAATTCCCGAAAAGAATTAGGGCCCTATATGCCTGTTTTACCTTGAATTTATTGTCGGTGAACATTGTACTGAAGTGGGGGACAGGCACTCAACGGTTTGAAGCCTCACCACTACAGGGGCTAGACCCCTGAACTTTGTACTAAAGGCAGTATGTTACTTATTTGTCACTGTCAATTGATATGGTTTAATGGTTGCATTGCCGTATGCATCCCGGACCTTAATATGATAGGTACCCTTTTTAAAGGATTTAAAGAGGGTTTCCGTATCTCCTTGTTTATAATAGTCGGCTTTGTTAAGCAGCTTTCCGTTTTGGTACAAGGCAATCACCATATCTGCTTCATTGCCGGATGACAGGTCGATTCTTAGCTTCGCATCCTTTTTCAACGTGAATGTATACCAATCTTCATCACCGAACGGAATGCCTCCGTTCAAATATCCTGTAGCCCGCTGGGTGATGGAATTCACTTTCTTTAATCCGATTGGTTTTGATGGTTTGTTGTTTTTCACGGCAGACCTGGAATCTTCATCTGTGGATCTCGCGGCAGCAACAGTGAAGTGATAGGGATTCAGGCTCAAAAACTGGCCATCCTCTATGAGACCTTGCAAGACTAAGAAATAGCCTTTGCCTTTTACTGCCTTAAAGGAACCGTATGTGCTTCCGCTTTGAATCCCATTTTCAAAAATGGTAAAGCTTTCATAATCTGCTTCATCATATTTCTTATTGTTATTAACATCCTCAATTGCGACGATGGATCCGTATACCGGCGCAAATAGCTCCGGCGGAAGTTTACTAATCAGCTTACTATCCGGTTTTCCCCGTTCCATTAGTGTTGTATAGAGCCCGCTTTTTTCAGGTTTGAAGTAAAAAGCATCCAAATCATTCGGAGCTGCAAAGTTCCCGGTGATTGTTCCGCCATCTGTTATCGGCTTTGACTGATGTTTGAATATATCATTGTCTTCATATTTGTCTGATTGATCATCCATCACGAAATTTGAATGGATCTGGTATTGCTGCAAGGAAAAATCATTTTCGAATATGTTAGGGCTGACCGCCATAAAATACGTTTCACCTTGTTTAAGGACAGTATGGAACGATTCCGTAAGCGCTCCCCAGCCACTCCAATTCACATTGGCCCCTACAGTTTGTATCGCTGGCACGGTCCGGCCGTCATCCAGTTTCTCGCTTGTTAATTGGGCAATTTCAAGCGTGAACCCCTGTCCATTGGATTTTGGGATTTCAAATTTATAGATGCCTGTTTTCTCAGGCGTAAACTTGAATAAATCTAAATCCTCCAGGCCCTGTAAATATCCATCTGCTTTGCTGCCTAATGGATATGGACGCGCATTTTCCTGGTAGAAGTTAATCATTTCTTCCAATTGTTTATAATACTCTTCTTCCGTGGAGTCTCCTCCGTTTTCTTCATTCCCTGCAATGCCTTCCCGGGAGAACACATCCTCATCGGCCGGTATTGTTTTCGAGTCAACTGATAACGTATAAGGCAAAATTGCCGACTCAGTTTCGCTAATTTGTGAACCAAAAATCATCAATAACAAATCGCTAAAAACGTTCATTTCATTCTGGTATTCCGGTTTATTGGAAACCTTGACAATATATTTCACCGCTGGCTCAGCCTTGAAGAATAAGGATTCCCCGTCACTCACTCTCCCCTTGTTGCTAACAGCTTCTGCAGGAGCCTTGCTGCTCTCCAACGCTTCTTTTATGATGGCGCGTTTTTCTTCCTCGGAAAGCGGCGGCTGTCCCTCTTCCTGCGGAGGAACAATCTGGTCCTCCCGATAGACGCTCACCGTGCTGTCCACACCTGGAACACCGGATACATTAAGTTGATAAAGTTTAGCTTCTTCAGGTGTGAATGTAAAATAATCGTTATCAACCTTTTCCCCGCTTGCAAATGTATGTTCATTGTTTGAATAAGGCACTTCTGAAATATCCTGCATATTCTCAACAGTCGATGTATCTTCTGGAAGGGCTTCCTGTTTCATCACCTGAAGTGAATAGGTATCTTTTTGTCCTTTGGAACTATCAAAGCTTCCATTAACGTCCTTGACACCGATCGCAATCGTGCCATCAAACGGTGCCTTCACCAGTTTCCCTTCAGTGCCTCCATTGCGCACGCTGTTTATGTCTGTCTGTTGTTTTTCGTTTTCGGAATAGAAATGGATCATTAATTTATGGTCATATTCCCCTGCGCTATTTAGGGCTGATTGAATATATTCGCCTTCTTTGACGTTAAACTTGATCCAATGCTGTTCGAACGGTTTAGTAAATGACTCATTGATTTCAACCGGCTCGGAGGTTTCAACAGCAGTTGCCTTTGCCAGTATTTCTTTGTCCGTCCAAGCTTCTTTAACAAAAGCTGGAATTTTTTTAATATCATAGGATAGTGCTGCAACCGGGTTCACCAGACCGTTTCCAAATTTCGTATCATACCCTGAAGCTCCTAAATCATTGGCCGTTGTTTCCAGGATATATTCAACTTGCACCGGAGTCAGTCCCGGGTGTTTAGCCAATAAAAGGGAGGCAACGCCTGCTACTACCGGTGAAGCCATTGAGGTGCCGCTCATGGATTCGAATGTTGATTTTTTCTCCATATCATAGACAGTCGAATAAATATTCTCGCCAGGTGCCGCAATATCAACGGTAGGCCCGAAACTTGAATAATAGGATAACTTTTTCTGATTATTTACTGAACCTACGCTAATGACTCCCTCATAGGAAGCTGGATAACTAGGGATATCCATAGCCTCATTACCCGCAGCGGCAACAATGGTGATGCCTTTGGAAATGGCCTTCTGGACAGCTTCTTCCAAAATCGGAGTCGCTCCCAGGGATCCAAGGCTCATATTTATGACTTTTGCCCCTTTTTCAATAGCCTCATAGATTGCTTGGGCTATCGTGTAGTCGTTGGTAAAATTAGAGCGCCCGAAAACATCAATCGACAAGATTTCCGCATTTGGATTGACTCCGTATCCGCCAATGCCATTATTCTTTTCAGCGGCGATGATCCCTCCGACATGGGTGCCATGCTCATCGGGCAGCCCGGGGTTAATCGGATTCAGGACATTATAGCTGGAGATCACTTTGCTCTTCATTTCAGGATGTTTTTGATCAATCCCTCCATCAATAACCGCTACCTTGACTTTTTTGTTGCCTGCGAGCGCCTGTGCCTTACTGATGTTGAGCATGGACTGATGGTACTGCTTGTCCGCTTTCGGATCAGTGTAGCCAAGCTTCTGAAACAATGCAGAAGGGCTTGCTAAAGCGACTTTTGCGTTTTTTGAATAAGTCTTTAATGCTTTCTCCTGCGCCTTTTTATTCTTCACTTTCACGATGACGTATGGAAGGCCTGGCAGCTTCTTTATTATCGTTCCACCGGCCAGTTTGTGTTCTTTCGGTGATAAAGGTTTTTTGTACTTGATAAGGATTTGATCTTCGCTGTAGGCTGGTTTTTGTTCGTTGGCAGATGGCTTGTCCATAAGGCCAAATAGGTGTCCATTTTGGATGCTGGAATTCTGCTCAGTGGAAAAAGCACTTCCGGTGTTTGAAATTGCTTTTGCTTCGTTGATAGGAATGCCAGGCAGCAATAATCCTGTACATACTGCAAGCATGGCCGCTTTCTTTGCAAATCGCTTCATGTGCTTCCCCCTCACGATCCTGTCAAAAAAGACACCCAGAAAGCAAGCAGCCAGTTGGTACTGGCGAGTAACTTGCCTAAGATTGTTGATGGGCCTGGGTGTTCTTCTTTATAAAGATCGCTGTTATTTAGTGTAACAACTATGAGTCTTCATCCATGAATCAGCATGACCAGCTGGTAAAAGACCCAGGTTTTTACAATTTAATAATAACACTTCATTACTGGCATTTCTTGTATTTTTTTCGACAATCCATTATAACGGGATTTTAGTAATATAAAAGTTTGAGGGAATTGTTTTCACTATAGCTGAAAAGTTGGAGGAATGCCCAGGGACTTACCTGCGGCCGCGTATGCAAGTTTTCCCGGGCCTTTTCGCATCCATTTATAATCAGGTTAAGAAATCCAGATTAAAATCGTATTTTGCCAGTTTTCAAATACAGGGGGTTCTCATTGTTAATAATGGTCATGATCTCGATGGAAGGAAGGTCTACCGCGGAGGGCTTCACACGTAACACAATCTTGAAAAGTTGAAAAAATAAGAAACTGGATCATCAAGATTCGGATATTCGACCAGCATTTTATTGAATTTTTCAGTAAGGATCTATTCGCAAATCAAACCCTATTTTGCGTATTGCCTTCCCGGTTGACTACCCAAACTGGTTTAAGCAAATAAGATTGAGTCATAAAAACTTCAGTTTCAAATTCAGTCATTTTGCACAAAATTTTGATAAGCCAGAGAAAGGTTTTGCAAACATTCAAGACTAGTTCTAAATCAATCGTTTGATTAAATTTCCCGACTTCAGTACTAAAGCATACTTGCCCTGCTTTTATTTCTTAATCAATCATTTGATTAGTTTCACACCGGGTGACTGGCGCTGTAATAGCCTCCAATTTCAATAAGTCATACTGATAATGAGCGGAGAATAAAAAGGGGTAATGGTCTTCGGGATTTCATTTCGTTGAGAATTACCGGTTCCATAAGCCAGCCATGTGAATCGCCGCAATAAACGGCCGCAAAAAGAGCCAACAAATTTGCTGGCTCAGTAATTAGGGGTCATTCCTCCTCTGCTGTACTGCTGTACCGCTACGGGAATAATCCCAAAAGGGATCTGCATTACCCAATAGAGTTTATATATTGATCTCTTACAAGCTGCGTAATACCAATTTTGTTGAGATAGGCTACCGGGCATAGGAATGTAATTGTTGCCACTCCTGGGTGTCTGCCAATTTCAATGGACCCTGTAATGGTGGCCCGGTTCATGACTTCCGGAATGGAGATGCCAATAACTTCCGCGGCTCTTTTTAAACCGTTTTCTGTTGCCTCATTTAAATTTGCTCCGGTACCGATAAAGGAAATAGGCAGTGACTCCTCCAACTTTTTAACTTGCCATTGTTCCGCTACTCCCCGTGCGATTTCTTTTTCTTTTTTGGTTATGGGCTTTGCAAGATAAGGCAGGTCTTCTTCGACAGGCAATAGAATTGGTCCATCGATATTCAGTCCTTTAATGACCTTAACCTGCAAATTCACGATACCTGCTACATCGGCTGTATGTCCTGCTATTTCTCCATCGCCTTGCATTGCGTGCATGTCACCAAGATATACGCCGCCACCCGGCACTTTTACAGGACAAATAAGAACAGCACCTTCCCGTACCCGGTTAATATCCATATGCCCGTCAGTCCGGTCCTCTAATTGTTCCTTTGATAGTTTGTAATCGTGCGGGGCTTCAATCAAAAACTGGCCGAAGTCCCCTGCATTGTGGGAGTCAGGAAACGGCCTTGAAGGAGTGGTTCCAAGCTGCCCTAAAAATGGCCGCATTCTTGCAACCGTCCCTACTAAATCATGAGGGGCAATCGTCACGATGGGATTCTGTATCGATTGTTCTGGTGTCGCCATATATGAACGGCCTTCTCTTGCTATTTCCTCAGCCGCCCTTTTGTGCAAGGTAACTCCTATATTGCGGTTAGAATCAAATGCTATAGTATAACCATTCGTAAATAAAAACGGGACTACATCTATGCCGCATTCTGCACAACGAATCGCTTCCTGGCCGATGCCTTCAATAATAGTCTCAGGGTTCACCGTACCGCACTGAGGACATTTACCCGCCACAAACGGATCTCCTAAAAATCTTCCATCTACCGGTGCATCATTCCCTGAAGCAGTTGCGGATGATGTGACTCTAATTGACTTAATTTTGATGGCAATTGCGTCTCCCACTTCCGCTCCTTCTACAAACACAGGCTTTGTTACCTCGTGTCCGCCGCGGATTGCCGGTGTGATCATCGGTCCCCAGCACCCCGGAGCAGTATTCGCTACAATATGCCCGCCATCCTTTACAGGTCCCAGCATTTTGTTGTTAGGGTCTAAAATGCCATTAGTAAACTCATTGACAAATACGGTCTGCTTCGCTTCCATCACTTTTCCCCCATTCCAGTTTCTCATTGTAAGAGATTTTCTTTTCAATATCATTATAGATTATTATCATAGCGCTTTCCAAATAACTGTGCACAAACTAATACTATTGTGAATTTGCCTTTAAACTAATATGGTTTCTACCTGTAAAAAATAGGGACAGACCCCCGTCCGCTTTAGCACTTCACAGCACCGGGGGTCTGTCCCCTACTACTTTACCGTGTTAACGTACCGGGGGACTGACCCCCAATACAATAAAGTGGTAACGCGCGAAGGGAATGACCCCTTATGCCCCCTATTATACTTTGAATCTTCCGATTGCCTGGTGGAGTTCGTCGGCCATGTTGGATAGGGCGCCCGCGGAGGCCGAGATTTCTTCCATTGAAGCGAGTTGTTCCTGGGTTGCAGCAGAGACGTTTTGGGTCCCGGCAGCGGCTAATTCAGCCACTTGTGAAATTCCCATTACCGAATGGACGACCTGCTCGGTTCCGGAAGTGATTTTCTGGACCGCTGATGAGATTTGCTCGATTTCGTGAGCCATTCCGTTTATTGAGGCTTGAATTTGGCTGAATGCACCACCGGCTAAATCGACAATTCCGATTCCTTCATTTACTTCGCTTGTAGCATGTTCCATCGATTCAATCGTCTTGCTTGTTTCTTCCTGAATGCCAACGATCAATTGGGCAATTTGCTGCGAGGAGTCTGATGATTGTTCGGCCAGTTTCCTTACTTCCTCCGCAACTACCGCAAATCCTTTACCATGCTCGCCCGCTCTTGCAGCCTCTATTGCAGCATTCAGTGCCAACAGATTCGTTTGTGATGCAATACTGGTAATCACTTCTATGATTTGGTTAATTTCATTTGAACGGTCTCCCAGCATTTTGATAGAGGCCGAAAGATTTCCAAACGTGTCATTGATTGTGTTCATTTGGTTCACAGCCAATTTGATGCTTCGTTCTCCGCCAGCCGCTTTTTCAGCCGTGTCCTTGGATGCCAAACTTACGCTATCGGCATTGTCTGAAATTCGCTGCACCTCTTGGGCCAAAGAACTGATCTGAATCGAACTTTCCTCTACACTTTCCATTTGTTTATCAGTCCCTGCGGCCACTTCTTGAATGGTTACCGCAATTTGTTCTGTTGCTTTGCTGGTTTGTTCTGCATTCGCGGTTAGTTCTTCAGCAGAGGCCGCCACTTGTTCAGTATTGGTTCCAATTTGCTCAATCAGCTCACGCAGGTTTTTGGTCATTGTATTGAAGCTGTTGCCAAGCTGTCCTAACTCATCGTTAGATTGAACCTGTATTTCTTCCGTTAAATCCCCTTGGCCAATCTTTTCCGAAGCAACCACCAGGGAACGGAGAGGTTTCGTTATGGAAGCAATAATCAAGTATCCGAGTGC
Organism: Peribacillus glennii; assembly: GCF_003429105.1. GTDB lineage: Bacteria > Bacillota > Bacilli > Bacillales > DSM-1321 > Peribacillus > Peribacillus glennii. Next base: position 89,830 of record NZ_QVTD01000017.1, on the reverse strand, counting down.
TATCCCAAGGATTAAAGCAATACTCAAAACAAGGATGGTTTTATTAAAAATAGGCTGGGCCGCTTTTGTTATTTCTTCATTAAAAAGAGTACCCGCTACCTTCCACCCGGTTAATTCATTGGTGGCAAAAACGATTTTTTTATCTTTATTGTCTATGGTGTATTCAAAATTACCTGTTTTTGTTTGGTAAATTTTATTTACAAAATTCCCTTCTAATGGTTCTGTCGGCTTTGCAGTAGGATGAACAATGACTTTTTTATCTTTATCTGCCAGGAACGCATAGCCTTCATCGCCAACGTGAACTTTGTTGACAATTTCGGAAATGGTTTCAATTTTCACTTCTGCTGCTAAAACGCCTGAACCATCTTTCAAAACTTTCGCAACGCCGAACACAAAGTCCCCTGTCGTTTTGGATTCAAACGGGCTGGTAATGACCACTTTGCCAGTCTGTTTCATGGCCTCCTGGTACCAGGGCCTTTCGCGCGGGTCATAACCTTCAGGCATTTTTTTTGCAGGTGCATTGATAAACATGCCTTCCTTGCTGCCTACATATATCGTCGAAATTTCAGGATGCTTTGAAAGAAAAGGAGCCAGGATGCCCTTCTGTAAAACAGGATTGTCCCCTGTATAGTCTGCTTTTGCTATTTCATCCGACAAGTAATCAATATTCATGATTTCCGGTTCGATGAATCGGTCCAGAACAGAATTTAATAACGTTACGTCCTCTAAGGCAGACATCGTGATTTCGTGTTCAACTGTCCTTTTTGCTGTTGAATACGATGTCCATCCAATAATTAGGCTAGGAATTAGCAGGATCAAAACAAATGAAATAATCAGCCTGCTCCTGATTGATAAATTTAAAAATTTGCGCATCTGGCAATCCCCTTTTTGTCTATTTCTGTTAATATCGGAAATTTCCCTATCATATTTATGCCGTTTTGTAGTGCCGCTAAATAAAAACTCCCAGATCACAGTATTTATATAAAATCGCCTGGTTTTACAGAGCAAAGAAACCTGCATTATCTTCAGGTGATTGGGGCAAAGGCAATTCCGCTATCCCTGTGGGGTCCACGAATCCGCAAGTTCACCCGCGCTTTTCCACCGGTTCTCAAGCTCCGGCGAATCATAAAACGATCCATTGTTGACGAATAATCAGCTCTGGGCACCTAAAGTAATGTTCTCCGCTATGATTCAAAAACGCATTCCACTTTTTCGTTTAAATTGAGAACCTATAAATATATAAAAGGTTAAATATTACATTTTCCTTACATTGGAAAAATAACAGGTTTACATCTCCTTTGCCGGTGCTATAATAATTAAAGTAGACTACTAAAATTAAATCTGGTTCCCGGGATGTTTTGGCCCTACGACAGTTGTTCCCACAATCTTGACTTGCGTTTCATCCTTAATGCCGGTTAATGACGAACAACTGCCCGCCCGCATACTCTTGTGGAGAACTTATTAGCGGAAATAAATGCTCCAACATTTTTTCCGCATTGAAAAAGGGAAATGCCTGCCGGGGCATTTCCCTTTTCTTTGATTATTCAACTATCAGCCCGCCGTTTTCCTATGCAAATACCCATCATCTTTTCGTTCGTTGGGTCGAAGGATTTGACTACCGGGCCCTCCAAAACCCGGAAATCAAGCATATGAAAAACCTTTGCTTATCTGATAGTCATCAGGCCAATCAACAGCCTTTTAAAGAAACGGTGAAAACGAACCCACCAGTGTGTAGAAAAATTCTGTGTCAATTTTGCCCAAACAGGCAAGAACAACGAAAATAACCGTCAGGGCTAATACAAATGCCGCTTTTGCGAAGTTCAACACGCTTTGGCTCAGCAAATGCGCGTTGTTCATGTCCTTCCTCTTGGGTGCCAGCTTTTTAGGTTTGCGATCTGTTTCAGATGATTTGTTTCGCGGGGCTTTAGCAACAGTGGACGTAGTAGACTTAAAATTAAATCGTGGTCTCATCTGTTTGACCCTCCGCTTGTCCAAATTTTTTCGAACGAAAAGACGGAGTATTTAACCCAACTACTACCATTATTTTACCATTCCATCACTATATTAGAATAAGCCAATTGTCCCGAAATAGAGGGAAAATTCAGATAATTTGTTTTTCCATCACCACTTTATGTTTTTATCCTCAATCCTCTATAAAATTTCTCATGTTTAAAATTTAATAACTTTCAATATTGTAGATTTCGGTCTATTAAAATTTGTAAGAATATTGTAGAATATTGTAGATAGAAATGACAAAGGTGGTAATATTTTGAAAAGAATCAAGGTTGGTCTTATTGCTTTGTTTTTTGTGCTGGCGGGTTTCCTTTATGCAGACGGCGCTTCGGCTCAATCGTATATCGTGAATCCAAATAAAACGTATACATACTCAAATATGGTCTCGGACATTACGAAACTGAAAAAAGCGTATCCAGATCTCATCACCGTTAAGACCATCGGAAAGTCGGAGTACGGGCGGAATTTATATGCCGTGTCTCTGGGGAAAGGGTCATCCAAAGTATTCATCAATGGTTCCCATCACGCCAGGGAATGGATGACAACCAATGTCAACATGAATATGATTGACAAGTATGCCTATGCCTATAAGAAAAATCAAAAAATCAAAGGGTATGATGTCAGGAAGATTTTAACGAATACCACGATTTGGTTCGTCCCGATGGTAAACCCTGATGGAGTTACCCTTCAGCAATCCGGATTGAAAGCTTTCCCGAAAAGTACGCATGCAGGCCTTAAGAGAATGAACAGCGGCAGCACCAATTTTAAAAGATGGAAGGCAAACGCAAAGGGCGTTGACCTGAACAGGCAATATAACGCCAATTGGTATAGGCTAGGCGGCGCTTCATCTCCAAGCTATATGAATTATAACGGCAAAGCTCCTCATTCAGCCGCGGAGACAAAAGCAATCGTATCGTTTGTATCGTCTTTCTCTCCTGAAATCGCAGTCTCTTATCATAGCAGCGGCCAGATCATGTATTGGGATTACGGCCAAACAGGGAGCCGCAGAACGAAAGATCTTGCAATCGCCAGAAAATTAAATGGGATGACCGGATATGCTCTGCAAGGCAGAAGCTATGGCGGCGGGTTCAGCGACTGGTACTCCATGATTAAAAAGAAGTCCGCGTTTACACTTGAAATTGCACCTTTTGCGGGTCAAACACACGTGCCTCTTTACAGGTTCCCAACCGTTTGGAACCAAAACATGGGAGTCGGCCTTTACGTTGCCCAGGAAGGCGGGAAAATCTACGACACCCGCAAGCTAGCTGAAAGCCAGGCATTGGAGAAAAAGATCAAGGCTTATAATGCAACCGCAGGCAAACTCCAAACCTACTATACTACTAAAATTAAAACAACAAATAATGTGAAAATCGAAAAAGCGCACCAGGATCTATACAATAAGGTTAGCAGTGAAATTAAGAAAAACGAAGCAGCCATTGCCAAATTACCGAGCAAATTCCGCTCACGCCCTGCAGCTGCTTTGAAAACAGCTAAAACGCATAGGGACCGCTCCGCAGCTTTCATAAATGCTGTAAAAGATGGCGAAAAGCTTCTTGCAAATAATAACACGTTAACCGGCTATTTAGAAAAAGAAAGAATGACTAAAACCTCTGTATCAAGGTACGAGAATTTAGTGAAAATGATTCCTTCCGTTAATAGCAAATTGGCAAAGATGTATGGCACTTCCGCCAGGAAATTAGCCGTCGCAAAATATATCACCCCTGCGATTGTCACCAGGGATAATTTGAAGTTTGAAGTGTTAAGATACGAGCTCATCTTCAAAATGGAAGATCAATTAAATAAGAAACAATATGAATCAGTAAAAGCGAATTTAACGAAGTATGATAAGCTGACCAGTGATTCGGCAGCGTTCAAAAAATCAAAAAAATATAAAACATACACGGCAACAGAAATCTTCTTAAAATCCAAACGGGATAAAATTGAAGGCGGACTGCCACAAGAGCCGGTTGAACAACCAGTTCCACAGCCTGAAACTCCACCAGCAGAAACAACTAATCCTGCCGGCGAAGCAAAATAATAGAAAAAGCGAAGACATTTGTAACGATGTCTTCGCTTTTTTGTCGGAATTTTTTACCGTTATTATTTTATCGTGGCCGTCACACTTTTTCTGTTTTTCGCCGCATCGTATGCGGATATCGTCAATTTCGTCCCCTTTTTGTGGGCGTTGATAGCAATCTTGTAATATCCTCTTGAATCCGCATAAGTTTTTCCTAATAGTTTCGATCCGAGCTTCACTTCCACCAGCGCCCTTCCCTCGGTTTTCCCTGTTATGGTTTTACTTTGGCCGTTCAGCGGGAACACGGACAATATTTTGGGCGGCGTTTTATCCCTAACGAATAATTCAGTAAAGCTGCCTTGATTGCCATCGGGGTCGACCGCACAAACAGCGATAAACGTACGAGCTTTTTGCGGTCTGATTTTCACCGAGAAATCCCCGCCTGGCCCTGCCTGGGTCCCATTATTTACCCAATTGTCCCCAACTTGCACCCAGACGTACGAACCGGGCTCAGCTTTTCCTCTTACAATAGTGTCATTATCATCAACCGGCATGACAGTGGGCTTAGGCGGCGGAGTTTCATCCACTACGGTGACAGTGACAACCCTGCTTTCGCTTCGTGCTTTTTCTTCAGCAATAACCGTGAGTTTCGTACCCCTTTTTTGCTTGGGGATTTTAATAGTAAAGTCTCCACTTATACTTGCATAGCCAGTACCGATCGTGCTGCTGTCGGTCTTAATGGAAATTTTAGCATTCGCTAACGTTTTCCCTTTCAGGAATGTATCTTTGTCGCTTACCTTATTCACAGAAAGGGTCATCGGAATTGGTGGAGCCTCATTGCTTAATGCTTCGGAGGTAAAAAAGGTGTATGAAATATCAGACCCTTTTGCCACCGGCTCTTCAGGCAGAGATCCAACCTGTGTAACAATGGATCCCCCTCCAAATAATCGAGGATTGGAGCCGCCGCTGTAAATTTTCGGCTTAAGTCTACCAAATAAAGGATTCCCTTTAAATCCATAAATGCCCTCGTCTTCATTTACCAATAAGGCACCTCTGAAGCTGGTCAACAGCTGTCCAAAATTCATTGATGGGTCTATGTATTTTTTTGCTGCCTTCTCGACTGCCCTGTAGTCATTATTCGGATCTTCGATGATTTCTTTAAAAATACCATCCCCTTGATTTGATTGAAGCTTGAGATATTGCCCAAACAAATAGGATAAGGCATAGTTAGACAAAACATCCCCGTCATAATCCCAACGCAGCAAGGAATGGCCGTTTTCAATCGATTTGGATTGATTATAATAGTCGATGCGGTCGGTTAATGCTTCCCCTGTATACATATGTTCAGCGGCCATTGCCAAAGCCTCATCCAGCCATACATCCATTCTGTCTCCAGTATTTTCCTCGAAGACATTCCGGTTAAAGTTAACCATATGCTGAAATTCATGCGCCAGCGTTGAATACGCCTGTGTAACATCCTTGTCGGCACCCATGCCCATTAGCGGATAGGTATCGATGTAAAAAACCTCGGCCTTATTCGAATTGCTCACATTATATAGATCCCTTGCATAAAAATACCCGGCAAAAAATCCGCCTTTTCCATCAAATCCATCCTGAATGTCGTAGCATAAAATATCTACTTTTCCGTTGCTGTCCACATCGGATTCCGATCCAAAATTTTCGGCGATCAGCCCATGGATGTTATTATCAAATTCCCTGCCCATTTGCTCTGCCTCTTGTTGCGTGATCTGTTTGTCATGGACCCAGACATTAGTTTTCGACCCCCTATAGCTCAATTCTGCAGTTATCGAATAATCGCGTTCTGTTGTGAAGTCAGTCACCCAAAAAGGCTTTGTGCTTCCCACTTTATAAACGGATTTCACGGAAGCCTGCTTTACACTCTTTCTTAATGCCGGCTTGATTAGATAAGGCCGGTTTATGTCCATTTTATAAGCTTGGGGTTTCAAACTTTTGTTCATGGTAATGTCTTTATTGTCAGGTGCAAAATTCCCTATTTCTTGCATATTCTCTGCCATCGCAGATTCATTGCTGATCAATAGATAGTTTTGCGCACCGGCACTTTCTACAACTCTCACATTCTTTGCCATTTGTTCATCACCATAAACATCAACCGGAAAACCAACTAACACGGAGACCGTTGCCAATACAACCATACGTTTAAGCATTCCCACTTAAGACTCCCCCTGATGAGTAAAATCTATTGATATTTAGTTTATCGCCGAAAAAAATAATTTTTTTACAAGATTAATTGACAATTTTTTTCGATTTTTTTAGGGGTCAGTCCCCCGGCATGGTAAAGCGTTAATGCAGTGGGGGACTGACCCCAAATGCGCTAATGCGTTAATGCAGCGGGGGACTGACCCCGTCTTATACTTTTTGGATGCGATTAAACTCTCATTTGATTTATAATGTCATAGAGGAAATTGAGCGGGAGAGAAATCTATGAAGAAACGAAAACGGAAGAGAAAGAAGTCGAAGGCCCTTTTTATGCTTCTGACTTTTTGTTTTGCTTTTATCGTCTTGCTGCAGGTGGTCCGGATACCGTTGCAGCAAGATTCATCGTCAATCGTGAAAAGGGAAAGCGGCGATCCGTTTGAAGACGCCAAAAAGTATACTTCCCTCATTCACAGCGAATTAGAAAAATACCATCTTGAAGAATATACAATGGTCCTTGTGGCATTAATGCAGCAGGAAAGCCGCGGAAAAGGCGGGGATCCAATGCAGGCTTCAGAATCGGCCGGGCTTGCGCCAAACACAATCAAAGACCCGAAGCAAAGCATTCGCCAAGGCGTTAGACATTTCCATGAGGCAGTTGCTTACGGAAAACGCAAAAAAGTAGATTTTCCGACAATTATCCAAGCCTACAACATGGGCATAGGCTATATCGACTATACCGCGAAGCATGGCGGCAAACATACTGAGGAATTAGCAAAGAAGTTTTCCATGCTCCAGGTAAATAAAAAGCCGAACGTTTATAACTGCGGCGGGGACAGAAGCAATTTTCGATATCCATACTGTTACGGGGATTTCACATACAGCACAAAAGTAGCGAAAAAAATAGATTCACTTTCTGAAAGTGTTCCTGCTAGCGCTGGCACTTCAACCTATGAATCTTTCTAATCCATTTTGGCCCAACGCACCTTCAACAACCAAAAAAGTTCTTTTTCCCCTGAAAGTGGAACAGTGCTTCTGACATAAAAGCGAAAAAGGTAGTGAAGGTGCTTCTCATTTCTCAAAAACATAAATCTTCGCGTTAGCAGGCCTCCCGAACTTCGGACCAGTATAGCCCCTCTTCAATAACTCCTTCCTCATGTACACCATAATTCCGCCATGGCCAACGATCAGTACATCTTCCTGATCGGTCAGTATCTTATCTAATGTTGCATTTATTTGTTTAATGAGGCCACGTAGTCTGTGACTGCGATTTATGGTTAAACAGCCATGCTATCCTTATTAAGAAAATGTGTAAAATGAGCGGAAGCTTGATTGGCGAATGAAAAAGGGTGACAGCTTTATTTCCCGTAATTCTTCCAAATACACAATATCCCCATGAAAGGCTCGTTTTGCTATTATTTCCGCCCTCGATATCGCTTGAAAAATATTTCTTCCATTCTTTACCACCCAAATTGATTTGGGTTTCCATCACTTCCGAAGCATCATATACTCTTCCATCCATTTCATCAATTCTTCGGTTGTCACGATTGCATTTGGATATCCTCTCTTCACCTTGAAATGGCGAATTAACCCAACCTTCATCGTTTCTTTCCTCCTGACAAAAAATTTCGTTCTTTCTAAATCTCCGTTGATTATGTTTAAGCAAAAAAATAAACCAGAAATCATTTAATCAAAACATTGATTAAATAGATATGCTGGTTTTTTTGGTGTATATTTTACCATTATAGAAAAAATGTTAAAAACATATTATTTTCTCAAAATGGATTAACCTGTCTTTTTAATATGGGTGATAAACTGAATAAGCGCCTTGACGTCTTCAGGCTGAAGCTGATGGTCCTCAAACATATTTATCACTGCTTTCCACTTGTTCAGCAATTGGTTTTCCGCACTGAAATAATTTGAGAAATCCATTCCCAGCGCATCCTCAATTCCTTCTAAATGCTTTTGGCTAAGAGGTGTAGAACCGGTCTCAATTTTACAAATGAAGGTGCTGGAAACGCCAAGCTTCTCAGCAAGCTGATTTTGGGTCATTTTCAGTTCCTTTCGCCTTCGCATAATCACATTTCCGATAATCCTCATTTTATCCCCTACCCCTGTTATCTTTATAGTTTAAATAATTATACATTAATATAAATATTTATTCAAATTTGAATGTTCAGTTTTTTAAAAATCATTTCAGGTTCTGTTAATCTATTTAGAACAGATTCTTATAAGCAATTCCCCCCCCGTTTTGGCGGCACCCACTGAGCACTCTTTACAGTGGAATCGAGACATCAGGATATTTGCATAAAAAAACGGGAAAACATCCGTCCCCCATTTGTTTCTTCATTATAAATTACCCTGAAACTTTTCTCTGGTCCCTCTGTGTTTGGACAATCGGCAGGATAATCGAAAAGGAGGTCCCTTTCCCTAACTCGCTTGATACATTTATGCTGCCGCCCATTGCTTTAATAATGCTGAACGAAACCATCATCCCAAGTCCCGTGCCTTTTGCCTTCGTTGTAAAATATGGTTCACCCAGGCGCGTAATCTGCTCTTGTGTCATACCGGATCCTTCATCTTGAATATCGATTTGGATAGTGGTATTGGTGTTGGTTAGCCGAATCTGTAATTGTCCATTATCTGTCATTGATTCAATGCCATTTTTCATTAAATTGATCAAACATTGTTGGAATTTTTTTCTTTCTCCATTCACAAAAAACTCTTCATCTTCTAATTCAATGACATGCTTCACTTCTACGCCATTCATATTCGCTAACGGAGTAATCACCTTAATCGCATGTAAGATTTGTTCAGGCAAATGTATGAGTTCTTTCTGGTCAGGTACAGGTTTCGCAAATGTAAGATAATCATTGATAACTTCAGTGGCGCGGTCAAGTTCCTCTAATGCAATGTCTACATACTTCTTTCTTGTCTGGGGAGGTATATCCCCTGAAAGCATTTGGATAAATCCCCTGCTTACAGTCAGCGGATTTCGTACCTCATGGGAAATGCTTGCGGCAAGATGGCTGACCACTTCTAATTTTTCCGCCTTGATTAGCTTTTGCAGCACTTCAAAGTTTGCTTTGATTACTTCCCAAAACAGTGTCGTGAGCAACATGCAGATTGTATTGATGACGATATATTGCAGCCACATACCTATTCCATGGTTTGTATGAAACAGTAGCTCTGAAGTAATGAATGTAATGAGGAGCGTTGAAAAACTGAGTGAGCAGCTTACGATCACTTTGTTTTTTATTGACATTTTCTGATAGGGCTTTGATAAAATGCTTGTCACAACCGCTAATATTGTAAAAGATATAAGTGTTAGATAAAAACCAGTGCCGCCTATCATATAGCGGATAGCAAGAATCATAAACAATAACAGAAAACCCAATCGGTACCCGCCATATAGTATTCCTAATATAAAAGGGATCCTCCGCAGGTCCCAGCTGAATCCTCCGCCTACCGCAACCGGGAATAACATACAAAGTATAATAGTAGCAAAGGGAAATACAACAAATATCCCTTCTTTTAATTTCTCAGATCGGTATGTATATTTAAGCAGGTAAAACATTTGGACAAGAAATAGAGGGAGAAGGATAAATAGAAAGTTTACAAGTAAATCCTTCGTAATAAAATCCATAACATCACCTAACTTTTTGTAATATTATGAATAGTCAAATGTTGTTAATTAATCATAACAAATGCGTGTATTAATTACTAGAAAAATCGGGGAACCGATTAGTGTTTCCATGAAAAGTAGTGAAGGGCATAAAAAAGCGCCTACCCCACAGGATAGGCGCTTTTTGATTAATTTACTTCTTTAAGCAAGCTGACTTTCATTAACTTAACAGATTCGAACGCTTTCCCAAGCTTTTCTTCGGCTTGAGACAAGGTCTCGTTTGCTGAATCGAGTGAGGGCGCATCCTTTTTTAACTCGTCTGCCTTGACCTGGTAAGAATCAGTTACATCCTTCAAGGCCGCTTCAATATCAGCTTTTTGGTCTTTTAATTCAACCGGGATTTCAACGGTTTTTACCGCTTCGGCAACAGCTGCCGCTGATTCGCCTGCTTTTGTTTTCATATCAGGAGTTGGCTTTTCTTCTGCCAATTCATAAGCATTAAGGTCCGCGTCCTTCTCATTAATGGTTTTTGTAAGATCTCCGTAGAAACGAACCATTGAACCCTTGAGATCCTTTTCAGAAGCCGCTGTTTCTTTCTCTGCCGATTCTCCCTCCGTCTTGTCGGAACAAGCCGCCAATCCTAAGGCCAGAGTGAATGCTGATCCCAATAACCACAACTTTTTCATTTGTAATACCCCCACTATCCTGTTTATGTATATATTGTTAGATGGAGCAGCCATTAAAAACAGGCGTTCACATTTCCACATACTGCAGTATGTAAATCCAACTACTAGATTATAAAATAGATGCAACACTTTATCAACACATTTTCACATTGGGGGTCACTCCCCCACTGCTTTAACGCATTACACTATAAGAGGCCAGTCCCCCGGTACGTTAACGCTTCACCGTGTCGGGGGACTGACCCCATTCCTTCATTGCTTCAATTATTTTAAGAATTCTTGTAATGCCCTTCGGTTTTCATCTATATCCATTTCCAGGACACTTCCAGCGTGTGGATAGCTTCTATTTTGGAATGAATTGTCGACTGGGATTCGTAATGTTTTGATTTCATTCCCATTTTGTTTTAGGAAGTAAGTGGATATAATGGACAAAGTGGTGGTTTTTTTCATGTTTGTTGAGATGTACGGCTGGATCGTGCCGAGCATGCCTGGAATCTTGACTACCCCCTGAACGCTGAGCACTTCATCCGCTATGCTCTTTATAACCTCCTGCTGTCGTTCCACCCTGCCAAAATCACTTTGCGCATCCTGCCTAAATCTTACATATCCCAATAATTCTTTGCCATGAAGTTTCTGCCTTCCCGGATTCAGGGTTACATCGATGCCTTCAGACATTCTCTTCGGTACATCTACGGTAATGCCTTCCGGAAATGCTGTATCTACCATTTTAGCAAAGCCCCGGAAATCGATAAGGGCATAGTATTGTAAATTAACATCGAAGTTTTCTTTTATCGTCTGCCGTAACAATTCCGTTCCACCAAATGCATAGGCTGCGTTAATTTTATTTTTATCGTGCTGTGGAATATCGACATAAGAGTCCCTCATGATTGACACAAGCTTTGATTCCTTTGAATCCGGGTCATACTGGGCGATCATGATCGTATCTGTCCGTGAAACTTCTTCGCCCCTGGAATCAACACCCAGCAGCAATATATTTACCTTACCGTTTTTATCCTCCACTCCATTAAACTCTATTTCCTGTTTTTGCAGGTTTGCTTCACCGAGGGAATTCTCCATGCCCTTTTTATATTCATAATAAAAATAAGCTGCCAGGCCTAAAAAGACTAAAAGCAACACCCAAAACAGCATGGAAACCCTTTTCTTTTTCTTTTTGCGATTACGTATTCTGCTGCTCCGTTCCGAATTCGCCATAAAAATACGCACCTTTACGTTTATTGTTTACTCCTTAAATTTACCAAATCGAGTTTAGGAATACAATTATTGTAATATGTCGCTGGAGGTCGGTCCCCTAACGGTTTAACACTTCACCGCGCTGGGGGACTGACCACCTTTTACCGTTTATGCTTCACCGCGCCGGGGGGCTGACTCCCTTTGAACCCTTTTTTCCTTTTGTCCTTTTCCTCTCTTAATAAATGCGATGATTAGCAAGAAAAGAGGGAGAATGATTTGGAAAGGGAGGTGTAAGATTAAAGGTACCAATTTTAATCCTTCCTCAAGGTGTTCGGAAAAATTGCTTGCGATGGTGACGGATAAAAATAAAATGATAATGCCAATGGGATAAGCCAGTTGTGACGGCTGTTTCACATTGAATAAATTGGCGGTTCCTGTTACTGCGGCATAGAAATATACACTGATCTTAAGGAAAATCCCAATGATGGAACCAATCATAAAATAAACATCCAAGCGTTCCAGGAAACTGGCTATTTGGATGGACTGTATCGTGGAAAGAAGCGGAAATTGCGAGCGTGAAACAAGATCAACACCGAGAACACTGATGTTAATAGCCATGGCGAGTGCCAATCCTGTACCGCCTAAGCCGAGAGCTAGTAAACCAGCAACCTTCACTTTTTTTGGATGGTTTAAATATGGAAATATCATCGCGAATGCAACCACTTCCCCAAAAGGGAAAAACACCGTTTGCGTTAAAGCAACTTTTATAACAGGCTTTAACCCTTCCTCTAACATCGGTTTTAAGTTATTAAGATCGATTAACCCGGAAAAAACAACCAACAAAAGACCGCTGAAAGCAAGCAAAATCATCAAGGTAAAGAGCAATTCCCCCGTCCTTGCCAATACCTCGATTCCTTTCCGGACCGTATACATAACCACAAACATCAATAAGGCATTAGCAATGAACAAAGGTGTTTCCGGATAGGCAAACGACAGGAGCATTTCCCCAAAGTCCCGCAAAACCCTTGCTGAAAGATATGATAAATAGAGGATATAAAGAAGGGAAATCGCCCGTCCAAACATTTTCCCAACGATTCGTTCTGTATATTGTGTTGGCAAGATGTCGGGATAATATTGATAAAGACTGTAATAGATAAAAAATGGAACCACACCTACTATCATCCCTACCAGAATGGCGAGCCAGGCATCCTGTTTTGCCTCTATCGCGAGAGGAATCAATATGGCGCTGCCCAGCTGGAACAAATACATCAAAACAAACAATTGGTATGCGCTGATCCTCGCCTTCTCCATGAACTTGCCACCTCCTTTCTTGGTCACCGGGTCAGTCCCCTGCGCTTTAACGCATTACCCTCTTGGGGTACTGAACCCCACTGCTTTAACGCGTTGCCCTACCGGGGGACCGACCCTTAAATGACCCCCAAAATGCATTGGTTTGCTTCTTAGGCCGGTACGTCGGATGTATGCATCTACGTTGACTTTTACTTTCAGTTTGGGGAAGTGTTCATCATTCCAGTTTTTTTCCATCCTTTTCCACGATTCCGGTTCGGAACGGTGCATCGCTTCACCGAACCCGAAAATATCAGTTTTATGTTGGCTGGCGTGTTGGATGGATTTATGTATTTCTTTTTCGATTTCTTTACCCAATGCCTTTTCTATCCTTAACAATACACGGGGATCAGCCAAATTGACCGGCACATTTGCCTCATCAATATCGCCTTCCGCTTGCACATTAATGGAGATCTGCGGCTGGCCGTTTTTCATGGTAGCTGTAACCTTTGTCTTTTGGCGCACCACTTGATAGGCGATGGCCTCCTGTTTGTCCTGCCAGTCAATAGATATACCCGTACTTTTGATTTTATCAAGGACCCACAAGGTACCCCTTGCTGTCTCCCCAGTAAGCCAATCAACTAGTTTATCATCTTTAAAGACCGCAATGGCATCTGCCTGCAGAATTGCATCCAGAGCAGATTCCTGGACATTTTCCATCTTTTCTCCCTTTTTGGCATTCCCAATCATGCGAAACCCCGTAAGGATGGGTTCTTTACCAGGAGACACGAGATCTTTCGTCACTTCCTGAATGTTTGTCTTCACATGCTCCCCCCATCTTTTTTCCGTCAGCTCCATCGTTTTAATCACTTTGTTAGCCGGAATTTTATCAACAGCAGTCAAGGTTTTCACAATGTCTGCCGCGCTTGACTCACGGGCTATGACAACCCTCGCTGTTGTCCTAAACTCGGGATGCCTGTCAAAGGCATCCATGATAGCTGCAAGGCCCTCCTTCTCCGCAAGCTCATCACTGACGACTACCAGGTTGGTGTGGGCGTAATAAAGCCTTCGGGATATCTTTGTTGATGCACGGCGGCTTACTTCAACTATATTGTTCCCGGTCGTGGAATAAACGGAAACAGATGGGCCTTGCCCGGCCCCGCCACCCTGCATGCCTCCCGCAACGTTGCCTGGATTAATGATCTGAAAGGTTCCTACATATCTGCCCTTTTCATCTATATCAATCCCAAGGGCAGATACCAGTGCAACATCGGTTAACTCTTTTTTACTCCAGCATCCTGAAACCAAACTGATACAGGCCAGCATCAAGAAAAGAAATGCCCATTTACGATTCATTCCCATCACCTTTTCCAGTATTGGCAGTCACCATTCCACTATTTTCAGGAGGTTGCGATTTCATAGTCTCCCCTTGCCCAATATTATCTTTTTGGCTAATCAATTTAGGCCTTGTGCCCAAGTCCAGCCACGGAAACCGGACAATTGTATCCCCGACATTAGCCAGAATAAATGGTGCGAGCGGTGTCATGTAAGGAACACTAAAAGAACGGAGGCTGCATAGATGGGCAAGCAGCATAATGAACGCAAGAATAATGCCATAAAAACCGAAGGTGGCAGCACTTATCATAATAAAAAACCGGATCAATCGTGCAGAAATCGCCATCGAAAACGAAGGAGTTGCAAAACTGGCTATCGCGGTGATCGATACGATAATAACCATAGCCGGAGAAACAATTCCAGCCTGTACCGCAGCCTGTCCGATAACAAGAGCACCCACGATTGACACTGCTGAACCAACAGCTCTCGGTAAGCGGATTCCGGCTTCCCTCAAAATTTCGAACGTTACTTCCATAATCAACGCTTCGACAAACGCTGGAAAAGGTACCGCCTCCCGCTGTGCCGCAACAGTAATCACCAGCTGGGTAGGAATCATCTCCTGATGGAAGGTTGTCACAGCAACATATGCAGCTGGGGCAATAAGAGAGATGATGAAAATTAAGATACGCAACAAGCGCAATGCGGTAGCCATATCGAAACGGGCGTAATAATCATCCGTGGACTGAAAAAACTGTACAAATACAGCGGGTGCCAGCAGGACAAACGGGGTTCCATCTATAAAAATCGCAATCCTTCCTTCAAGGAGATTCCCCGCAACGATATCCGGCCTCTCTGTGTTGTAAAGGGTGGGAAATGGCGTAAATGTCTGGTCCTCAATAAGCTGTTCAATATATCCCGATTCAAGGATGCTGTCGACTTCCAGCTTGTTCAAACGGCTTCGTACTTCCTCGACGATTTCCTGTTTGGCAATGCCATTTATATACATGATGGCAACATCTGTTTTCGTTACTTTGCCGATTTTCATGGATTCCAGCCATAAATCCGGACTCTTAATAATGCGGCGAACTAAGGCTGTATTTGTCCCGAGCGATTCCACAAAACCCGCCCTTGAACCCCGGACAGACACCTGCGCGCCCGGTTCCTCAATGGCGCGTTTTTCTCCGCCTTCTGTACTGACGCTGAGCGCTTTGTCCAATCCATCAATGAGAATAATGGTATCTCCAGACATCAAAGATAATAACAATTGGTTCCATTCCGATATCTGCATTACACTGCTGAGTGCAACCAAGTCATCAACGATGATTTCCGCGGCATTTTCCAGATTCAAGTCTTCCTGTAAAAAATGATCCTTCATCAACGATTCAATCAAAAAATCGTGGATAAATTGTTCATTGACAATACCGGCAACATACACAACAACAGTTTTCAATCCATAGTTTGGCCCGATTTTCACATGCCGGGTAATAATATCTGTGCTGTTTCCAGTTCGCTGTTTAATAATGTCAAGGTTGACAGACAACGAAAAACCAATCGACCCTGGCTTTTTTTCAGGAGACTGTTCTTTATTTCCACTTTTTTGATTGTACCTCGTCTTCGTTACATTCTTGCGTTTAAAAAATGAAGGCATAGCAAAATACCCTTCTTTACTTTTACCTTTATACTTTCCAGGGCCATGCCGTTGTATTCAATCTTTACCACTATATGCATATAAAGGATAACAGGAAGAAAAACTAGCCATGGAGAGTGATGGGAAAATGAAAATCCTTGGGATTGCTATATTGATACTTGGACTATTAACGGGCTTTTCTCTGGGCCTTGACATTCTTATGGGGTTTGAAGCCAGGAAGGCCGTGCATAATGCTTTTAACCCGTTCCAAGTCATGGAGGCTGCGGAATTAGCTGTACTTTATTTTTTTATTTTGCTATTTATTGTTGAATCCTTGCGTCCCTACTATCAAAAAAAGAGAAAGAAATAAGCCCTGCATTCGATTCCAAATAACATATAACTTTTTAACCATACGGTACCTTTAGCCAAGACCCGGTACCCATACCCCGCGTTAAAAAAGAAGCCAAAAGAGGGTATAAATTGTAAATTTATTACTGTTAAAACACAATTTTACATAAAATAATGGTGGGAAATTTATCCCCCAGGTTGTAAAATATAGCCATACCCTCATGAAAAAATTGGCGGTTTTTCTTAAAAAATCCCGACATATTACATAAGGGTTAAGAAAATGGTGTTTTTTATTAAATTTGTTTCAATTTAGTTAAATAATCAGTGCATTAACAGAGCCGATATCATATAATTGGAAATATCGAGCAGATGTATCGTGTTCTGGCCGGGTATAGAGATAAAGAGAAATATAGTTTGATAGATAGTTATGCAGGTTGGATTTGGGGAAATTTGAGGTACGGGTGTGAGCGGATTGAAAAAAGGGATTTTACTGTTAATGTCGGGTGCAGTGGCTGGCGGATTGGTTTTATGGGGCACTATTGGAGGAGCAGCTGCCGGCTCGGAAGAAGATGGAAATCAAGGAATCAAGCATTATAAAAAAGAACTTTCACTTTCGGCGAAGGAATTTAACGAGCCGGATCTCACCTTGATCGATTCAAGAAATGGCAAACAGCTGCAAAAAATTAAGGCATCTTCTATTAAAACTACAGAGGATGCACAAAAAATAGCTGAAGAGTTGGAATCAAAGTATGACCGGCCATTGATCCCCGCCAAGCTGGTCGGCGGTGGCCAACTGAGGCCGGGCCAGTCCCGGATCGTTGTGAATACCGAGGCGCTTACGAAAAATCTTGAAAACGTAAATGCTTTCCAACGATCACTCGAAGTTCCGATTAGTGAAGAAGCGCCCAACGTTTCTGCTAAAACCGCAGCAAATGTGGACCAGGCTACATTGGGGAGTTTTACAACTACGTTCGATTCTTCAGTGTCCGGAAGAAGCACGAATATCGCACTTTCCGTACAGGCAATCAACAACATTGTTCTGGGTCCCGGGGACAGATTTTATTACAATCTGGTAGTCGGTGAGAGAACAGCTGCAAGAGGGTATCAAAAGGCCAAGGAAATTGTGAACAAGGAATTAGTTGAAGGCATAGGAGGGGGCATTTGCCAGACTTCCACCACATTATATAATGCTGTTGAAAAGGCGGGATTAGGGATCATTGAACTCCACCACCATTCAAAATCGGTAGGATACGTCCCGGAAAACCGGGATGCCACGGTTTCTTGGGGCGGTAAAGACTTCAAGTTCCAGAATGATAAAAATCATCCTGTGATCATCAAGGCAAAGGTTAATGGCGGCAGCCTTACCGTTCAAATAAGAGCAGCTGCCAAGCATGTGACCAGTCGTTAAAAAAGGCGGAAATTCCGTCTTTTTTTTTGTAGTAAAAAGGAGTCCATCGAAAGGGAATTCACTCTATCTTTAGCCTCTTTCCCCTTCAATGACCCGTACATAACGCAAAAAAGATGTGCCATTTTTTTTCTCTGTATTCCATGTTTCAATATCGCTCAACTGTAGTAAGCTATGTAAAATCTCCTGTCTAACGTCTTCCGGGTTAGTATCTGTTTTCTTACGAATTTCCACAAATCTAATTTCTGAATCATACGTGTAACATACACGAAATTCTTTCAAGCCATTACTTCCCCCTTCCTCGAGGCTGTCATCCCAAAAATACTAATAGAAATATATAAATCTATTACGGCAAAGAAAGCAAATAATTTAATAATAGAATGCTCTTTTGCAAAAACGCCGCGTAACCTCCCTGTCACGATGATGTTACTTTTGCAATTGAAATATTACCTGGTTGTTCAATATGTCGTCATTTTTCGTGCTATGATGAGAAGCATTACGGCAAGACAAGGAGGATTTACACGATGAAAAAGGCAATATTTTCATTCATTGCGACAGCTCTTCTATTAGGATTGACCGGTAATGCTACTTACGCAAAAACAATTACCGTAAAAACAGGTGATACTCTTTGGGAAATTTCAGATGCCCATAAAGTTTCAGTAGAACAAGTAAAACAATGGAATCAATTAAACTCAGATACAATCTTTCCTAATCAACAATTGAAAGTTTCACCAAAGGCAAAAAAATACATAGTAAAACAAGGTGACACCCTTTGGAAGATTGCTAATAAGAAGGGTGTGACGGTGAAAAACATAAAAGATTGGAACCATTTGCAGTCAGAAGTAATATTCCCGGGCCAAAAGTTAGCGTTTAACTCTACAGAAGGATCCATTGAATCCCTCGAACGGCAAAAGCAAAGGATGGGCAAAACAATTACCGTAAAGGCAACGGCTTATACGGCTTACTGTGAGGGTTGCTCCGGAATTACAAAAACCGGCGTGGACCTAAGGAATAATCCTGGCGAAAAGGTGATCGCGGTCGATCCGAATGTGATTCCGCTTGGCTCAAAAGTTCATGTTGAAGGCTATGGTTATGCCACTGCCGCAGACATCGGCGGCGCCATCGAAGGCAACGAAATCGACATCTTCTACCCTGAAGAACAAACAGCCCTCAACTATGGCGTCAAAAACATAAAAGTTACCATCATCAACTAACAATTAAGCAAGATCACGATGCTTTAACGCATTACAGCTCCCTTTTAGGAGGGTAACTATTTTCAATGGAAAAAGAAATTAGTGAAACTGTTAAATACGTACTGGACCGATTTATGGAAGGGAAAATTGAGCCGGATCAAATACTTGCTTTGTCCAGAACCATGAAAGCCGCTTTTGGAGCAGACACGGAAAAAGAAGCAGAAGAAATGGCAAGGCAGTATTTAACAGAGAATGGCTACATGCGAAAAGGTACCTTTCCCGCTTCGACTACTTTTCCTTAAACCAGCTTCAAGGAGTATGATAATTCCATACTAAAAAAAGGCCAGTCCCAGCATCAAGCAATGGGAGCTGGCCTTTTTTACAATCACATATTAATCAAACGTTTGATTAAATTCCCAAGAAAAGTGAATATAAAAAGTCGGAACATTATGTATTATTTCAATTCCCCACTTTTTGTATTAGTTTTTAACACTAGTGTTACTTAACTAAAATGGATTTGTAATTTTAAGCTGGTAGTATTTGGGGTAAGAAAAAACTTTGGGGGAAAAAAGAAAAGTGAAAAAATTAGTAACATCCGTCGTGATGGCAGGTACTTTACTTGTCAGCAGTCCGTTGGTCAGCAGCGCAGCCTTGGGAGATAAGACATTGAAAAGTGGCATGACTCACAGTGATGTTAAGCAATTGCAAGAGGTTCTTAAGAAAAAGGGTTACTTTAAGAACAGTAAAACAACGACTTATTTTGGATCGGTTACTAAAAATGCTGTAGTAAATTTCCAAAAGAAACACCGTCTATCAGCTGATGGGATTGCTGGAAAGAATACATACAAGGCTTTAGGGATTTCCAAAGGTTCTTCTTCTGCAGTCAGGAGCACTACATTTGGAAATCGAACTTTAAAAAGCGGTATGACAAGCAGCGATGTAAAAAAATTACAAGAAACCTTAAAGAAAAAAGGATATTTTAAAAGCAGTAAAACAACCAACTATTTCGGCTCTATAACCAAAAGAGCTGTGATCAATTTTCAAAAAAAGCATGGCCTGACACCCGACGGGATTGTGGGCAAAAATACATTTAGAGCATTGGGAGTTTCAAAGAGCGGCAGCAATTCTGTGGTTAAAGCTGCATCAACTTCCTCCAAATCTGCCAGCTTAGTTGCAACAGCAAAAAAGTATATGAACGTTCCGTACGTTTGGGGCGGCAGTACGCCGAAAGGCTTTGATTGCAGCGGCTTCATCAATTATGTTTTCGATAAAAGTGCCAATGTCAACTTGCCTAGAACGGTAGCAGATATCTATAAAAAGGGCGTCCGCGTCTCCACTCCTCAAGTTGGGGATCTCGTATTTTTCGAAACCTATAAACCAGGTGCTTCCCACGCCGGCATCTATATCGGCAACAGGCAATTCATCCATAGCTCCTCTTCAAATGGAGTAAGCATCAGCTCTTTGAACAACAGCTACTGGTCCCCAAGATATCTTGGAGCCAAAAGAATATAAAATTCCCTGTAAGCTACTTAAAGGCAGATCTCCCAGAGATCTGCCTTTTGTGCTTTAAAGCACTGGGGGTCTGACCCCCACAGACACAATTAAGAAATCCTATTGCTAAAGTAATTAAGGTTCTGATTATTTAAAACGTTCTTTCTTAGTCGATATACGAGAAGAGGGTTTGTTGACATCATTACCTAAAGGGGTTGCTTAACTTGGAACAGAAATTGGAACAATTTCTGGCTAATTTGGAGATTATCCAAAGTACATTTCCGGAAGATTGCTGTCTTGTAATTGCCGATACGGAAAAGGTCATAGGGTATTTACCTTGTGAAACGATTGATATCAAGATTCCTATAGGTGCTTCAATTCAAAGGGACACTAACTTACGAAGCTTTCGAGACCGGTAATATACTGAAGGAAGAAAGAGATGCGCAGCGATTCGGTGTTGCGTATATATCCACCGCGACGCCGATTAAGGAAAACGGGGAAATTATCGGGGTCATCAGTTCCATCGTTTCGAACCATAAACTGGATTTATTGCGATCCGGTGCAGAAGAACTGACAGCTGTAAGTGAACAACTGTCCGCAACTTCCGAACAGATGTCCAAAGTATCCGAAATTGTTGCGAAAGACCTCCAGGAACTTGCTGAAGCATCATTACTGCTGAGAGATGAAATCAAAAATATTGAGCGCATTTTATCGATGATAAAAGATACTGCCGTGAGGTCCCGTATCTTAGGATTAAATGCTTCCATCGAAGCTGCACGTTCCGGAGAACATGGCAGAGGCTTTGCCGTTGTTGCAAATGAGATAAAAAAGATGGCTGACAGCAGTAAAGAATCTGTGGAAACTGTTGAGCCGCAGCTAAAAGAAATGATGGAAAACCTAGAAAAAATAATCTCCACTTTAGCAAGTATTTCTTCCCACTCCCAAGAACAGTCCGCCATGATTGAAGAATTCCATTCATCTTTTGAACATATCGTTAATACGGCTTCCGAATTAAGCAGCAAGGCCACTGTTTAAGATTAGTGTGCGCTTTAAAGCGGGTTTCCTTAGGGGACTGTACCCCATCACATTAACGCTTTAAAACATTGGGGGACTGACCCCCATCGCTTTAACGCTCTAAAACATCGGGGGACTGACCCCCATCGCTTTAACGCTTTAAAACATCGAGGGACTGACCCCCATCGCTTTAACGCTTTAAAACATTGGGAGACTGACCCCCATCGCTTTAACGCTTTAAAACATCGAGGGACTGACCCCCATCGCTTTAACGCTTTAAAACATTGGGAGACTGACCCCGCCGCTTGGATTTCCCACATTCTCTAAACTTAATCAATCGTTTGATTAAAAAACGGAGAACCGGGAAAGGCACCGGGGATGTAAGAAAACGGTCCCCGGTGAGAAACCATGAGAACCAGCCAAGCTAGAGTAAAGCTTGATCCTTCCTCAATTTTTTCAATGCAGATTGCCGCCATGATTTTACCGCCGATACAGTAACACCTAATTGACTCGCAATTTCCGGCAGTGATTTTTGCTCTTGAAACGTAAGCAACAGCCAGTCTGCCTGGTTTTTCGTTAATCCCTCGCAATACGTTTTCAGGGTTTCCAATTGCAGGGGCTCATCAAAGGTCACAGCTTTTTGCACAAAATCCTGCGATTCCATTTCCAGTGGTGTATTCCTCGTTTCAAATAAACTTTCCTTCGTAAACTCATTCAATATCTTTCCTTTTACAGTTGTATAAGCATACGTTAAAAACTTCCCCTTATCCGGGTCAAATTTGGACTTTGCTTCCCACAATCCGATCAACCCGATTTGAACGAAATCCTCCTTGTTTTTATAAATAGCCAATGACTTAATGATGTGATGGATCATCGGTGTGTATTGCTCGGCCAGCTTCGAAAACTCATTCATTCTATAACACCTTTTGGAAAAGCGCGCTTTTCAGTGATTCCCGGGTGCCTCAAATGTAGCTGAATTTTCTTATGGCCGCGAAAGGAACAAATGTGCATTTGCTGCATGAAATTTAATTTTTCAAGGAAAAAGAGTGCCAAAAAGATGTTACTTATAGGTAAAAACATAATTTTAAAGCTTTTTTTAGATTAAAAAAACAGAACCCAGGGACATCATCCCCTGGGTTCCGTTTAGCTTTCATTTTTTTGAGATTCACGCCACGGTGCATGAATCCAATAGATTTCCTTCTAACTTGCTTACAACTACTATTGGGGAGGCAGCAATCTGCCTTCTCTTGTCCAGAAGACAACAAAATAACCGCTTAGCTTGTCATTTGCATGTTTTGCTGCTGTATTGCCTCAATTTCTTCCAAATTGTTCAGCAGCCCCGCCGGGTTGAGTAACGTGACAAATCCTTGATCTGTTTTTACGACTCCTGAAAGGTAAGCTGCATTTTGAATGAGCATTCCATTCATTTCTTTTATATCTTCAATAAGCACGTCCAGTATCTCTTTTGCTTCCTCTACAAGTACTCCCATAGTTGCCCCATTGAGATTCACTAACATTATCCTATTTTGGCCAGTGCTCTTAAACCGCCGGTTAAATAGAATTTGAACGGTATCCAAGACTGGCACGACCATGTCCCGCAAATTTGTTATGCCCAAAATATAATTTGGCATCTGTGGCAATTCGGTTATAGCCTGCATTTTTTCTATTGATATTACACTGGAAACCGGTATACCAAAATCTTCTTTTCCCGCCTTAAACACTATATATTTAGCAGTCTCCATGCTCCAAACCTCCTGGGAAAATCCTTGCCAAGTACCTCGTGAATCTTGCACCGGCGAATCACTTTGTACGTGGATGGTTTTTTGTAATTACAGTTTAAACTGGGAGATAACCTCTTCCAGCTCCACTGCCATCTTCGCCAACTCCTGGGCAACATAGGATACATCTTCCATTGATGCAGTCATTTGCTGGGAAGAAGCCGCAACATTTTGTGAGTGGACATTTACATCTACCGACGTTCCTGAAACGTTTTCAATATGGCTAACGACTTGAGCAATACGGTTCCGCATGTTATCCATTGCTGCTCCCACTTCAGATATATTGGCCGAAACAGTTAACACTGAATTTTTAATGTCCCCGAAGGCCTTTCCGCTTTCATTAACAAGGAGCAGTCCTTCCTTGGCAGAGCTCGACCCTTTTTCCACGAGGTTCATTGAATCTTTGATTCCATCTTTAATGTCAATAATAATATCATTGATTTGCGATGCTGATTTACTGGATTGCTCGGCCAGCTTTCGAACTTCATCGGCTACCACCGCAAAGCCCTTGCCATGCTCCCCTGCTCTTGCGGCTTCTATGGCTGCATTCAATGCCAATAGGTTCGTCTGTTCCGAGATGGATTGTATCATTAAACTGATTTGGCTTATTTCGTTTGATTTCTCACTTAATTCACCAATTTTTTTAGCGGAAGATGTTACATTTTCATCTATTTCACTCATTTGTTTTACTGTCTGGTTTACCACATCGCTGCCTTGTTGGGCTGATTCTGTAGAAAGATTGATCGAGCTGCTGACATTGTTCATGCTTATGGAAACATCATCGACATGCCTTGATACTTCATTAATGATCTGTACTGCATCTTCCATCGCGGCATTCTGCTCATCGGTTCCAGCGGCGACACTCTGAATGGATTCAGATATTTGATTTGATGCTTTTTGATTTTCTACAGAACCTGCGGCAAGTTCCTCAGATGTAGCCGACAGCTGCTGAGAGCCATCAGAAATTTTCGTCATGACCTCTTTTAAGCTATCAGCCATAACATTGTAATTGCGGCCCATTTCACCAATTTCATCATTCGCCTTCAGCATTACCCGTTGCGTTAGATCACCCTGTGACATCGCCAATGACAAATCACTGATTTTTTTAATATTACGAGTTATGCGCAAGCTCATGAAAACGGAAGCCGCAACGGCAGCGGCCGCCACAATGGCGCCTAATAGGACAAGACCCCCGCGAATATCATCTGCTGTTGCACTCAATTCACTTTTCTCGATGACAGTAATATACTTCCAGCCTTCATTATGGGAACTCACTATATTTAATACATATTCTTTTTCTTCAATTTTGGCCTCAAACGAACCATCTTTGCTTAAATTCTTCAGTTGGGGCACATTCAGCTTGGTGATTGGCTTGAAATTCAATTTGGGGTTATGGGGATCCGCAAGAATAGTGCCATCACTTTGAGTCAATATCACATATCCATTTTTTCCGATCTTAATATCCTTGATAATGCTGGTTAAGCCTTCAAGACTAACATCTAACCCTAACACGCCTTTTTGTTTGCCATCCTGTTCAATGGTGACCACGTTGCTTACTATGATGCCATCCTGGCCCGTCGCAGCATAAGCACTTGTAAGTTTCACCCTCCCTGGTTCTTCCATTGCTGTAGTATACCAAGGCCGCTCTCTCGGATCGAATCCGGGAGTTGTGGGTCCCTCGGGATATTGGATATACCCCCCATCTACAGTGCCCATATAGACATATGCGGCATTGGGATGAGTTTTCCCAAATTGGGAAAAGACCTCAAAAACCTCTTTTTCCTTCTTCCCATTCCGGGAAGGAGTCATGTCAATCGAATCCCCGCCTGTTGCATTTTTATAGGAAGTTACACCTTTATCAGCATTTAAAACGGCCGGGTTCGTTGCCAGTAACTGTGCATTTTCCCTGATAGATTCAAAGTACATTGAAATGGCATTATCAACCTGATTGATTTCTCTTTCACTGGATTTTATATATTCCTTCTCCGTTGTTTCAGTGATACTTTTATTAAGGAAGAATCCGATAAATAGCATCGGTATGAGGGAAAGAAGTAAAGAGTAAATCAACAATTTTGTTTTAAATGAAAACCTTGTATTTTTCATTATTTTTACCTGCCTCCAGCAGGAAAAGGCAGAGTACAGCCTTCCTGCTTATTCCTGTTTCTATTTTAGTAGTTCCTGTACCTGCGTTCCGACCAGGTAACGGTCGTATTTCGCCGAGTGTTTTCCCCCTTTTACAAAGCAAACAAAAAAAGGCTGCTCCTGAAAAACTGGAATAGCCATCCTGAAATTCCGGACTATTCGGCAACCTGGCAATCATGGTTCTGTTTTTCCAGAACGTTAGACCCAAGGCTTTGCGTCCTTACCTTTCGATAAGTTTGCCTTTATCATTTTCGTAGGTATATCATCCTGAGCAATATGAACTAGATGCAATGTTTTCTATTTTATATAATATCTTCTAGACTTTCAAGCATTCTATTTTTCACAAAATATTCTGGATAATTTTTAAAAAAGCTAGGATTAATCTTGAAAATTCGCACCCTTATGGAAATTTTAGAGGAATATAGGATTAGATATAGTGAGGAGCGAAAGAATGTATTCAACAGTTGGACGCTTATTGCGGATTAATGGGAATGGATTTTTCTGCTTGACCAAATTGTTGTTCCGTATTCACATAGTTTTATCACGAATATGTCAGGATGGGGCGGACCTATTTTCCTTCCCCGGATCATTTCTAAAAAGATTTCTATTATTTCAGAAATAAAAAAGGACTAAAAAGCCCTTTTTTATCCTTTACCTCACAATCGGGGTTATTTATATTTCGGAATCTCCAATGTCATCTTATAGGAATCCAATAGACTATATAAATTATAGATTTGCTTAACTTGCTTTGATGCCCAGCCGATATCAGTGGCATATTGATGGGTTGCATATCCATTGGCAGCCGCTCCAAGCGGATTCCATCTCATTTTATACAGATTATCCTGTCCCGCGTTGATGTACCCACGTGCGATGAATTGGGCACCGCCGATTATTGCTGCTTCCGGTGTAAACCATCCGGCCTCATAGGCATATTTTGCTCCGCTGCTTACTGCAGTATCATCATACGCCCCGATTCCATACATGTTATAAACGGTTTTTCCATTTATCTCCACCCCTGTGGCGAGCTCTGAAGCCCCGTTCCCAGTTTCCAATAATGCATGGGAAATCAAGTAGATTTCATTCACTCCATAAGTTTCCCCTGCTTCAATGAATGTTGCCGCCTTTCCTGATAAAATCCCCTTGCCTGCCAAGATTTTTTCATTTACTTCCGCGACATTCAGATTAGTAGTTTGTGATAATTTTAAAAACTGGAAAGACTCCATCGGATGGTTAGCAAAATTATCAGGATTTACATAGTATGCAACGTCAGTTGGACTGGCATTGACCCATGTTTTTTCAAAGTCCACTTCATACCATTTGTAGCCATCCGAACCTTCTACTGTTGAAATGATATCTAACGTTTCGTTCTCATCTACTGTACCCACTACCCAGTAATTCGTGCCGGCACCGCCCCTGAGCCTCCACGTACTTCCGATTACAGTCCCTTTTGTTGGGCTGGTCAACGCCAGGCCATCTTCACGGATAAAGGTTTGATAGTTTTTATCCGTTTGGGCTTTGGCCGCCATTTGGATATTGGTCATCTCATTTAGTGTCAAATCATAATCCTGGTACACCCTGTCTACCGTACCAGCTGGGTTTCCCGGGCTTTCCGGCGCTTTCTCACCTAGAAAATCAGAGCTGACATATCCTGTCTTGCCATCAGCAGACACTTTTGCCCAACCGTTTGTATCGGAATATACCTTGACTTCCGTCCCCCTGGAAAGCTTTGCTACGATTGAAGCGGTAGGTAAAGCAGCCGAGCGCATATTCAGAGTGGAACCGGTGTTGACATTTACATATTTGGTGATAACGACTTGTTGTTCGCCTGTGTTTCCGCTGGCCGGCTTCGTTGCAGAAAGGTATTCGGAACTTACATATCCTTCCTTTCCGTTTGCCTTTATTTTGGACCAGCCATCGGATTCGGAATAAACGGTTACCTGCACGCCTCTGGAAAGACTCGTTACAATAGGTGCATTTGCAGATGCGGTTTTACGAACGCTCAATGTTCCGGAACTTACATTGACATACTTTGTTGTGATGTTAGGAGCGGTTGTAGGTTTGGCAGCTCCCGGCTTAGATGGAGAAAGGTATTTCGAGCTCACATACCCTACTTTCCCATTAGCCTTTATTTTGGACCAGCCTTTTGATTCAGAATACACCGTTACCTTTGTTCCTTTGGAAAGCCTTGCAACGATGCCCGCTTTGGAAGATGCACTCTTTCTCATATTGAGAGAACCGGAACTAACGTTTATATATTTTGTGGTTGTTTTCACCGTGGCTGCGGGATTGGCTGTACTGGAAGATCCAGGCTTCGCCGCAGAAAGATACTTTGAACTTACGTAGCCATTTTTGCCGTTCGCGCTGATTTTTGCCCATCCATTGGATATTAAATATACGGTAACCCGCGTACCCTTTGATAATTTTGCAACAAGAGATGACTTTGCTGAAGCGGTTTTGCGTAAATTCAAGGACCCGGAACTTACGTTTACATATTTCGTGGTTGTTTTCACCACGGCTGCGGGCTTTAGCGTACTGGAAGATCCAGGCTTTGCCACAGAAAGATACTTTGAACTTACGTAGCCATTTTTGCCGTTCGCGCTGATTTTTGCCCATCCATTGGACACGGAATATACAGATACCTGGGTACCCCTGGACAGCTTCGCAATGACAGATGCTTTTGCAGAAGCACTCTTACGTAAATTCAAAGAACCAGATTTAATATTTACATATTTTTTGGTCACGGCAGATTTGGACGAGCCGCTGCTTGAACCCGGTTTTGTTGAAGTCAGGTATTTAGAACTGACATATCCGTCTTTCCCGTTTGCCTTTACCCTTGACCAGCCATTTGAATCTGAATACACAGTGACTTGTGTTCCTTTTGATAGTTTCCCAATAACTGCAGCCCGATCGGAGGCGCTCTTGCGGAGATTTAAAGTGGAACCCTGGCTCACATTCACATACTTTACGCTTGTTTTCTCACTCACTTGCTTTGCGGGTGAAGCTGCTACGAAAACGCCCTGTTCAAACGCCCCAGTTGACAAAACAGCAAAACAAAGACCCGGAATAATAAATTTTTTCATCTCAAACTCCCTGCTAAAAAATAGTTTTTTCTCAAAAAGCAACAACTGCGACGTGGAAGCAACATAAATAAGTATAGTAAAATACCTATTTCAACTTTTTGACTATAACATAATTGTTTTTCCTGATTAGGAAGCTTATGGGAGTTGTTATCAGAATGTAAATAAATTAACGCAACTGACATTATTCTGCAATAATCGATATATTTTTTACGCTATGATATTTTTTAATAAAAGCCCATATTTGTAGTTGTATTTAATAGATATAAACAAAAATCAATAGATTTTAAATCGGCTTAAATGTAGGTATAAATGCAAAAAGGACCAATTATCCTCACTGGGGAATTTGACCCTCTTTTCGTTTCCCTGACTCCTTCGTGCTTAAAGCAATATAAATCTGTTTACCTATAACTTTTTTCCTATATTTTCCTATCAACCCAACTTTTTACCATTGCCAGTATTTGAAATAGTAAGTATATTTTACTGGTAAATACTTTCCACTATAGGAAAATAAATAGATAACAGGGGGATTCTTCTTACTTATGAAGAAAAAGAGATTTGCTGCTATGGCTTTGGCCACAGCGATTGCTTCATCGACACTTTTCGGAGCCCAGATAGAAGCTTCGACATACAAAGTCAAGTCCAATGATACATTATGGAAAATTTCCATGAACAAAAAGGTTACAGTTGCCCAACTGAAACAATGGAATAAGCTCAAAACGGATCAAATCCGTGTAGGCCAAGTACTGAAAGTAACACCTCCAACCTCAGCCTCAAAATTGAAGCAGACGAACACTAACAGGCCAACATATATTGTAAAATCAGGCGACACATTGTTTCTCATTGCAAAGAAAAACAAGACAACTGTCAGCGCCATTAAAACTTTGAATAAATTAAAATCCGACAAAATATTAGTAGGCCAAAGGCTGCTCCTGCCTAATTCAGTAAAAGGCATCAGTTCAACCAACACACCATCTTATCTAGCCTATGCGAGTTTCCCTTTACCTAAAGGTTCCTTTCAACCCTTTGGAGACACATGGGGGGCTTCACGCCAATACGGCGGGGACAGAGTCCATGAAGGAACAGATATAATGGCTCCTAAAGGAACACCTGTTTATTCTGCAACAGATGGAGTCATAGTGAGTTACGGTTGGAACCAGCTTGGGGGATGGCGACTCTCTATTAGAACCAACGAAGGCTACAATTTGTATTACGCGCATCTGAGCAAGTATGCAGCTGGAATGAAAAAGGGAGCTGTAGTCAAACAAGGACAGGTTATTGGATTCGTAGGCAATACAGGTTACGGGCCAGCTGGAACATCGGGTAAATTTGTTTCCCATTTGCATTTTGGGATGTATGACAGCAACTGGAAAGCAATAAATCCTTATTCACATTTAAAATATTGGGCTTCTAAGTAAGTAGATTCATATAAAGAAGTGTTAGATGTTTTTGTCCCTGATAGCTGGCAAAAAGACAGGCCGCCCGCTGTCAGGGGTTTTTTCCTGGCCAAATGCTACTGTAATGACTTATTTAGTGCTGCCTGTTTTGGTATTTTAGTAGTTTAATCAAACGATTGATTAAACTTTAACACTTTAAAGCACCGGGGGTCAGACCCCCAAACGCATCATAAGCTTGATCTATTTTTAGTGCATTGATATAAAAGCTTAATAAATAATAGATGAATTTATCGCCTTTTTCAGTGGGCGGTTTTATTTTGGCCGAATAGCATCAAAAAATCAAAATAGAACAAGTCAGCAAAAAAGAAAAGCTGAACAGGAATTCTCATTACACTTAGTTCTTAATAAAGAAAAAAATGTTCGTTAAATCATTTACATCCTAAATACATGGTGTTAGAATTATCTGGTAAATCAATATGAAATTGACCTAGGAGGAATGTAATGAAAAAGAAAACGCTTTTTACCAGTTTACTTGCGTTAGCCCTCTCTGCCCAAATAGCGCTGCCTTCTGGAAGCGCCCAGTCCCCAAAAGGAACACAAGAGATTTCGGTAGTAATAAACGGCGTGAAAGTACATGGAGATGGAACCCGCTGGGCCTCAGGCACTGGCTGGGTAGATGCAAAAGGTTATTCCGAGCTGTTAGGTCTGAAATACTCTTTTAAAGAAAAGAAAAAGGAATTTAAAGTCAATGGCAAGACTTTGGCTGCCAGGATTTACAATGGCAGGCCTGCCGTAAAAGCCAGGGATATCGCCAAAGCTACCGGTGCTGAAAACGTGTTATTAGATAGAAGTAAAAAAGTATGGGAATATTACGTCCTGGATTTGCCTAATGGCTCCATTAGTTTGGAAGGTACAAAAGATGTAATGGCACCAGGTGTTCCAGGTATGGGACAGCATTGGGGAAGCCCCGCTGAATTGCCGCTCGGACCTATATACGGAGTTGAAAAAGGGAAGCTGGTTTTCATTGAGCAAATGATTAGCCAGGAAGACTTTGCAAACGGAAAGAACTATGTAAATATTCCCGGAATGAAAGGCCTGCCTTCGCCTGCGATCGTGCATTCAGATGTGGAATTTGTTCCTCATGGCCACCCGGGCTTTGAAGTGCCGCATTTCGATATTCACCATTATTTTGTAACTCACAAAGAACATTTAAAATTCAGTATGCCGCCAGGCGGAACCACACCACCTGGTCATCAACATTAAATCTATTTGGTGATTCGATTAACAATAGCCCTGGATCCTTTTTAGTGGGATCCAGGGCTTTATGACTTTAAAGCATTGGGGGACTGACCCCAAGATTCGTTTAATGGCTTACGGTTATTTTTTTTACTTTACTAGTGTTTTTCGCCTGATCGGCAGCTGTTATGAGTAATACCGTTCCTGCTTTTTGTTTTGCAATTTTAATTGTGAAATTGCCGGACTTATTTGATGTCCCCTTGTATACCTTTTTTCCTGCCTTTATAACCACAGATGCTCCTGGTTCCGCTTTTCCTTTGACCGCCGTGTGCCGCTCAGTCACGGGATTCACTATTGGAGATGCAGGGGCTGTTTTATCCTGTACGGTAACACCCGCAGGTTTACTTTCATTTCCTTCATCATCAGCCGCTGTTATAACCAATACTGTTCCGGCTTTTTGTTTTTCTATTATGATGCTGAATTTTCCATCCTGATTTGCTATTCCATATCCAATTGTATCTTTTCCTCGTCTTACATGGACGGTTGCATTTGGTTCAGTTAATCCTGTTATCTCATTTGATTTGTCGCTTATCGGATTTATTCTTGGAGTTTTCGGCAGCTTCTGTCCGATTGCTGTTAAACCATCAGGACCATATACATATAATGTTTGATCTTTACCAATCGCGACATCCCCAGAATATCCTTTCATTTTCCACTTTAAGCTGCCATTTTTATTGAAAGCATATAAAGTGCTAATATACGTTTCCATGTTTATAGCAGTTATATAAATAATTCCATTTGCATCGATGATCGCACTCTGGTTCCATCCATCCGTGTTAGTGCTCCACGACTTCATAAAGGTATTAGAATGGAAGATGTGCTGATCACATTGACTAACCATTCCCATACTGCGAACTTCTTCGGGATTTATTGCAACGAACTTGCCGTCCTCGCCTCCAATGTAAATGGTTCCATTATCTGCAATTGCAGGTGTCGCAGAAATCCTCGGTCCAAACCTGGCACACCAATTATCCTCCGCACTTAAATATGACTCGTCCAACGTTAGTTCCCATTTGGAATCTCCATTTGGCGCTTGTGCGATTACCGAACCAACATAAGTCGCATTGAAGATGGTACCATCATCGGCAACAGCAGCAGACCCAAATTCAGCAGTGGAAGCCTTTATGAATTCGTGATTTTTAAAAAACAATCCTTGTGCCCATATATATCCCCCTTTTATTAATGTAGGGGTAGTATAAAAGCCTATGTCATGAAGCGCTTTACCTTCAGGAAAAACATCCCTGGGCTTAAAGCTCCAAATGATTTTCCCATTTGGGTCAAGCTTATATAAATCACCAGGTGAATTATATAATCCTGTGCCAATGTAAATGTTCCCTTCCTTGTCTAAGGATGGAGATGAACCTGCTACAGCATCTTCGAATAATGTCCGCCACTTTTCCTTACCATCTGGAGAGATTGCAGCAAGAACACCTGGGAAACATTTGCTTCCTTCACAAAATTTCTTATCCGATTCAGGATCCCAGCTAAATGCGCCAATATAAATGGTACCGTCACTGCCTATGGTTGGAGTCGACCCGATTTCCACATCTTCACCATTGCCAAGGGAGTATACCCATTTGGTTTTCCCATTTGGATAAAGGGCATGGACTGACCCGTCAGCATATCCCCCCATGTAGATAATCCCATCTTTATCAATGGCGATACCTGAACCGAGCTTTCCAGAACTCCACTTTACTTGAGGCACGGACGGACCTTCATACTTTGACTGTCTCGACCAATTGTATGTAGTAGGGTGAGGAGCCTCTGATTGATATGCCCCTTGTTCATAACCTTTTCCTTGCTCAAATATCAGGCCTTCACCTGCCGCATAAATTGGAATGGAATGGCTCATCAAAAGAAATAGAATGAATCCGTAAAATATAAACCTTCTAAACATTTAGTCCTCCCGCGATTACTATCAGTTCCCTTATGTTTTTAATAAACTATTACCATAAAATTCATAAACTTATAATATTCGAAACGTCTATATAAGTAAATATACCTACTTCTGCAATAACACTGCTTTCAGCACCAATGGCAAAAAAGAGTAGTTCTCAATGTATATAATTAGGACAAAACTTTTAAGGATAAAAAGTACAACAATGGATGTAAAATCTCACGATGAAATCCAAATAATACAAAAAGGATAGACAAGCGGAATCTCACACTGTCTATCCTTTTCTATCGTAAAAAAAAGATTAATTATGGGGAACTTTAATCTCGCCGGATTTGACTTTCTTTTTATATTCCTCTACTTTTTTAATTGTATTGTAGTCTAAGTTAGCAGTTGCTACATCTACTCCATTTTCCGCAATGCCGTAGGAGATCGCTTTTCCACCAGGGAACTGCCCCTTTTTCGTCCTGCTTGCTATATCATAGACGGCAACATCCACCTTTTTTAATGCAGACGTCAATGTTACATTGTATTCCTTGCCGTCCACTTTTACCATACCTTCATAATGCTGGTCACGATCAACCCCGATAACCCATATATTTTGGGATGGATCTTTCATCTTTAACTGCTTGGCTGCAGCAAAAACGCCATTTCCCGTTCCTCCAGATGCATGGTAAATGATATCCGATCCCGCTGAATACATAGCGGAAGCAATCGCCTGCCCTTTATCAGGCGCTCCAAACGAGCCGGCATATTGAATCGCAACCTCGGCGGAAGGGTTGACAGCTTTAACGCCCGCTACGAAACCTGCCTCATATGCCTTTATCATCGATGATTGAATACCGCCGATAAAACCTACATTATTAGTTTCTGTCTTAAGACCAGCTACCACACCTGCCAGGAAGCTGGCTTCATGCTCTTTAAATACAACGCTTGCCACATTCGGTTGATTCACATAGCTGTCAACAATGGCATATTTGCCTTTTTTATTTTTAATGGCAATACTGCTGATTGGCTCATGCAGGAGATATCCGACACCAAATATAAGGCCATAACGGTCTTTAGTAAGAGCCTCAAGATTCTTAGCGTAATCCGCATCAGTTTTCGACTGTTTATACGCAAAGTGAACACCCGTATCCTTGCCGAATTTCGAAAGCCCTTCCCATGTCGATTGGTTAAAGGACTTGTCATCAACGCCCCCAACATCCGTGACCATCCCGACCTTCGTCAGACCTGTACTCGGCGGGTTTAATTTCGCTAAGACTTCCTTTGGAACCGCCGTATATTTCACTCTACTATCCTTTTTCACATTATGTCCGCTCCCAACGTTGTACCACGTTGTCTTCGAAAGCTTTTTCGTACTGTAAACGGCATATACTGATCCTTTTTTTATTTTCTTGATTGTTTTGAGCTTGTTTTTCTCAATCTTAACAAGAGTTGTCTCTTTTACTGCTGTTACTTTCCCGACAACGCCTTTTTTGACGGTGATTCCGCCCCATTTCACGGAAGCGGGCGCAGCTGCCGCTTCACCAGGTAAAAATGCAGACGCGAAAACAATTGCCGCAACCAGAAAAATGAATAATGATTTTAGTGTCTGTCTCATTTCTATTGCCCCTTATCTTTCATATCATTTATAAAATAGGTGACTAACAAGACAATACATCGTATCAACCTGATTTATA
The DNA here is from genome assembly GCF_003429105.1 of Peribacillus glennii. Classification (GTDB taxonomy): domain Bacteria; phylum Bacillota; class Bacilli; order Bacillales; family DSM-1321; genus Peribacillus; species Peribacillus glennii. The sequence goes on along the minus strand of NZ_QVTD01000017.1, from coordinate 55,160 downwards.
CGTCACAATACCTAGGTTTTTAATAGGTATAATATACCATTTAAGTGTAAATTTATCTATAATAAACTATAAAACTTTTCTTATAAACGGAATGATTTAAATTATTGTTAAGTCCTTTATCCCTTTATCAGCTTCCTGAAAATATGTACCATTAGGTTATAATGTATTGAATAATCACCAAGGAGGCATCATGAGTAAATTAAAAATTCTTCTTTTTGTGATTGTGTCACTTCTTGTAGTTACTGGCTTTATTAAAAGCTCCAAGGCAGAATTAGAGATAAATGATACTGTTGTAAAGCCTAAATTCCATGTGGATTCGAAAGAGAATATGCAAGGAATAGCGTACTCAAACGGGCATATGTATATTGGATTCGATATCGGGAAAGACCGCGGCAGGATAAGGCAATACACACTGACCGGCAAACTTGTGAAAACAACTGCGCCGCTTAAAACCGGCCATACAGCCGAATTGGACGTCAGAAATAAAAACGGACGGTTATATGTGGCGAATGGCGGAGGAAAAAACCCCTTAAAAATCCATGAAGTAGATGTAAGCAAAAATAAAATAACCGATACATTACACCTTGATAATTTAGGCAATTCCGGCCTTTTGGCGGTAGACAACGACCGCGATCGCCTGATTATCCATTCTGCGAAAAATGATAAAGGCACCCCGCTGTTCAGCATTACCGACTTTAATGGAAAGATACTAAAACAATTTAAAATTCCTTATCAAGGTGTACCGCAGGGTTTAGAGCACCATAATGGAAAAATTTATTTTTACACAAATAGCAAAATCACCGTTATTGATGAAAAAGGAAATATCCTCAAAACACATAAACTCAAAATAAAAGGGGAAAGCCAGGGAATCACGGTTGTAGATGACAAGAAACCTTATATCGCAGTGGCATATGATGAGCCCCACAGAATCTTTGAATTGAAATAAAATTGGTCCTTTGCGAGTGAGAGGGGTTGTTCCTCATTAAAACAACCGTAATGTACTTTCCAATCAGCTTTTACTGAATTAACTAAACCGTTATATACTTCCAATTGATGCTGGTGCTCTTCACATACTAGCAGCATATCAGCCCCCGCCGGAATTGCTTTTTTTCCATGTTTTTATACGAATAACATTTATTGACTGCTATACGATTTATTATGGAGACGGGACTACAAAAAGTGAAAATTTCCGATCCAAATTCTTTGTATTTCTGCTGCCTGACGGCTTAAAGGTCTAGCAGCTTCTTGACACAATACAAATCCCCACTTATAACTAAAACATTTTTAGTCTGAAATTGTGAAAAACGAGGTTGTCCCAAAAGGTTGTTGAATGACGACTTTTATGGGCAGCCTCTATTTTTTTCTGTTTTTTCCTTCGAAAAAATTTTCGTGTATGGAAAATTCTGCTTTAAATGCTTGAATGGAAATTTCCGCATGCTAAACTCTTAAAAAACCATGCTGAAATGTCAAATATAGTGCTTAAAGGCGGTTGGACAGGTTGTTACACATATGATTCTATAGAAGTGAGCTAAAATACCCATAACCAATCAGGTATTTATAACTAGTCATTATTGCTGCTCACTTACCTACTTTTACCTACCAATAAAGGATGTTTGGAATGAAACCAAATAAAGGATATACACTCCGATTTACGATTAGTTTGCTGGTTATTGCCTCTGTTTTGCTAACTGCAACCATAAGCACATATCTTTCAATAAGTTTTAATAAAAGGTCTTTAACGGCAAACTATCTGGATTACAATTTTCAATATGCGAAAAAGCTAGCTTTAGAGACTAACACACTTATAACTTCCATGCAGCAAAAATTGGATGCGGTGGCAAAACTGGCTAACCATCATACTTTTACGCAAGAAGAAATGGATCTCCTGTTAACGGCGAACAAGCACTTCTTCAATTCTATTTTTATTGCTGATTCTAACCGGGTGATTCAGAATATTAGTCCTTCAAGTGCAGGATTAAAGCCAGGTATTCAATTAAATACTGAAACAGCCAAGATGGCGGTGAAACTTAAGAAAGGGTTTATATCAAAGCCCTATAAAGCGACATCAGGACGGCTCATCCTTTTAATTTCTTCTCCTATTTTTAGCCGTGATGGGGCATATGGGGGTTTTGTAGGCGGTACGATTTACTTGGAGGAAGAAAATGTACTAAGCCAAATGTTATCGGAGCATTTCTATGGGAATGGGTCATTTGTTTATGTAACCGACCAGAATGGAAATATCATATTCCATCCTAACAAAACAAGAATCAATACTTCAGCATTGTCAAACAACACCGTGAAAAAGGTCCTTTCGGGTAAAAATGGCTCGCAGCAGGTCCGGAATTCCAAAGGAAAAGATTTTTTTATGGGTTATGCATATGAACCGAATACAGGCTGGGGGATAGTATCCCAGACTCCTGTTACAGTCTTGGAGCGGCCACTTAACCATATGATACTGCAAACGATAATAAAATCGTTACCTCTGTTTATATTGATTTTATTGGTTTCCTGGTTGATTGCGAATCGTATTTCAAAGCCGCTCCATCTATTAGCAAAAGGTTCTGAAGATGCGATTGCACACAAAAAACAAGTTCCCTCCCAACCAAAAATCAGTTCCGGGATCTATGAAGTGAAACAGTTATACAAGCATATTAATAAACATATCGAATTATTAAACAATGAAAATCAAATCGACGGGTTGACAGGACTGGCGAATCGAAAAACCTTTCAGCAGGTGATTGAGGAATGGTTTGAGAATAAAATCCCTTTTTCCCTTATTCTCCTGGATGTTGATCACTTTAAAGGCATTAATGATAAATTTGGACATTTAGCGGGAGATGAAGTGCTAAAATGCCTCGCCTCTTCGCTCCGGTCGTACTCCAGAGAGGGAAATTTGAATTTCAGGTATGGCGGTGAAGAATTCGGCATTCTAGTTAAGGCTGCTGATGCAGACACTGCATTCAATATAGCCGAACGGATAAGAATTGCTGTAGAAACCGCAAGGACTCCAACAGGAAGAAATATCACAATCTCTCTTGGGATTTCACAGTTTAACAATGACACATCAGATATAGATGAAATTATTAAAAAGGCGGACTATGCCCTCTATCAATCGAAGTCAAATGGCAGGAATATAACAACCATGTATAAGGATATAAACCATTTTAAAATAGGCAGTTAATTGTAGGGAGATTACCATGGAAAACTATTACCGTAGAATGATAAATAAATTGTCAAAAAATAATGATAACTCTGTTTTTCAGCTTGCCTTTTATCAATCAACATTTCATACATTAATTGAAAAAGCCCCGGTTGGCATATATATATTAGAAGAAGGGCAATTTGCTTATGTAAACCAGTTTTATTCAAACCTTTTAGGGTATCAAAAACAGGAAATATCTGAAATAGAATTGTCTCTGGAACAAATCATCTATCCGGAAGACCTCTCCATTTTAAAAAATCACATCAAGAAAACAGCCTTACGAGAAGATGTTGTGGCAGAATACAGGGTTAGACAGATTAAAAAAGACGGCACTATCCTGTTGACTGAAATGAATATTTCTACTTCTGAAATAAATGGAAAACAAATATTTTTCGGGACTGTCATGGATATTTCAAAACAAGTGGCATTTCAGCAGCAAATCGAGGAAGCCAACGAACGACACAGATCCCTTTTTGAAAACAGCCCGGATGCAATCTTCTCTTTTGACCATGAAGGGCAATTTCTTAGCGCCAATCCAGCAACCGAGTTGCTGGCGGGATATTCAGCACAGGAGTTAGAGCAGATGTCCTTTCGCTCCATAGTAGCAACAGAGGATTTGCCAATGGCCATGAAGAGTTTTGAACAGGGAAAACAAGGTATATCAAGTAACTACAAAATTCAGGCAGTACGTAAAGATGGGGGGAAAATACATATAGACACCATTCATTTTCCTATGAGGGTTAACGGTGAAATTATTGGTACATATGGTGTTGCCAGAGATATCACAAATAAGATTAAATATGATCAACAATTGGAAAAACTCGCATTTTATGATCCACTTACTGAACTGCCGAATAGAAAATTATTTGAAGACCGGGTGGGACAATTACTGAACTTTTTACATAATGAACAACGCGAATTTGCCGTTGTGTATCTGGATCTGGACCGGTTTAAATTTATTAATAACTCATTGGGCCGTCAAAATGGGGATGAATTCTTAAAGCTGGTAGCAACACGATTAAAGAAAAATATGGAAAAAACCGATACGCTCAGCCGCATGGCTGGTGACGAGTTTACCATCCTTTTGCCAGACGCCACTAAAGAAGAAGCAATAAAAACGGCAATTAACGTAAATGAAGCGATAACGGAACCCTTCCAGATTGCAGGTAATCTGATAACGGTTTCAGCAAGCATCGGCATTGCTTTAGGCACAGATTCTAAAGTGACAGTTGATGAAATAATACGGAATGCCGAGACCGCGATGCGGTACACTAAAAAATTCAAGAAAAACATCTATACACTGTACTCTGAAGAGCTGGATGCAAAAGCTTCCTATAGACTTTCCATTGAAAATGATTTAAAGGTTGCCATTCAAAATGATGAACTGGAATTATTCTATCAACCGATTATTGACTTGAATACGAATCAGCTGAAAGCAATGGAAGCTCTAATTCGCTGGAACCATCGGGAACATGGGCTTATTTCACCTAACGATTTCATCCCGATAGCAGAAGAAAGCGGGCAAATCATTGAAATCGGCTCATGGGTCCTGAAAACTGCATGCCGCCAGAATAAAAAGTGGCAGGATTCCGGTATTCTTCCTTTTAAAGTAGCAGTGAATGTTTCCACTAAACAGCTGCAGCATTATAATTTCATCCATTCTGTAGCCAAAACATTGGAAGAGGAAATGTTAGAGCCAAAATGGCTGGAGCTGGAGGTAACAGAGAGCATTCTGCATGAGGATGTTGAGTTTATAAAGGAAAATCTGTTGAGATTAAAGGAATTAGGCGTTTGTCTGTCAATTGACGATTTCGGCACAGGCTATACCTCATTAAATTATTTGCGGGAATATCCCTTCGATAAAATAAAAATCGATCGTAGTTTCATAGATGACATTAATCGGGACTTGAATGGAAAACGGATTACGTCAGCCGTAATATCTTTAGCCCACAGCCTAAATATGAATGTGGTTGCAGAAGGGATCGAGAATGAAACCCAGCTAAACTACCTAAGTGATGAAAGATGCGATGAAGGGCAAGGATACTTTTTTAATAGACCGTTACCGGTAAATAGACTGAAATTCAATTAATATTCTAGGGAATGATAAATTTCTTCTTTGTGAAAATGGGAAATCAAGAAATATGCAGGGTCTCTACGGTAGGGTTTAAGCCTCAAGCTGAACATTAGCACTCCATCCATTGATAGCAATATCCTATCTGTTGTTTTTGAAGATATCATCTCTTGCGTTAAAGATATATCATTTGTATTCGCTGCAATCAGACTTGGAACATAAAAAAGCACATGCAAAAAATGAATATAGGTAACTGCTTAATTAAAAATTTACCTTTACTGATAATTTTTACTATTACTATATACTTTTCAGGTAAATAGGAGTATACAGTCTTTTAGCATGTAGTCTTTTCATTAGTTTTCTATTCATGAAAGTTCAAAAAGGCATGAAAAACAGATCAATCTATTAATCAATCGATTGATAAAGAAAATCAAGCAATTAGGAGCCCACCCATATAGAAATTGCATCGGCACATAATCGGTATATAAAAACCCTTCTCGGATGAGAGGGGTTCAACGAAATGTGGCCAAAACTCTATCTGACTATATCCAAAAACAACTCTCTACTGTCGTACTTCGGCATAGGAGGTTACTTACTGTGTCCTTATCTTCAAATCTCTTCTTTTTTGATTTAGTTATGTAATCACCTTAGCGATAGAATATACAAACCCGAATTTCATTCATGTACAAAGTATTTTATCATGATTCACCCTTATAATTTATACCGAGCTTGTGACTTTCCAGTTCGTTTGGTTTTGTGAGGGTTACATACACCTTCCCGCTTTTTGTTCCTAGCTGCTTGATTGATACTTTCATTGAACTCGATTTCGATGTTCCTGAAGCAAGAATTTTATTTGAGCTGTTTTACACCTTTACAACAGAACCTCTTTCGATTTTGGAAACGGTGATGGTATCACTTTTGTTCTTATTGTTGAAGATCTTCACTTGCGAGGCTGACAACTTTTTCGTTACTTCTTTCGCTTTTGCAATTAGTTCGTACTGAACCTCTTCTGTCTCTGCCAAATGATCACCATGACTCCACTTTGCCAAGTTATAGCTGCTTCGGTACCAGTTCCACGATGGATACCTGATGTATCCAGTCAGGCTTTTCGAACCGCTTGTTCCGCTGTTCATAACAAAGGAAGCCTTTATCCCATTTTTAACGAGCTGATCTGCCACTTGTTCAGGTGATTTGTAAACTTGGGTTATATAATCTTTTGATAATTTGTAGGTTACGATAGCTTTTTTGCCCAGGTAGCTCATTTCCACCGGCATTTTCACTTTCTGTGGATAAAAACTGATCGTACCCCGCAGTTTAGAACCACTATCTTGTATCTGGAGTTCCATATACTCATAGAGCTTGGAATTCACAGGTGCTTTTGACCTCCATGTGCCCCTTATCGTTTTCCGCCAGTCTACCTTAACGTCGTATTCTTTTTTATAATAATTACTAAAGTCTTTAGAGAGATCTTTCGTGTATAGATCCAAAATTGGGGAATCAGGGTTTAGCTCCCTTTTTTCTGTCGCCGTTTCATTTGAATAGATGACCTTTTGAAGCGCACCGAGATTTTTGTCCAGGCATGTCACTGCTCCCGTCTGCTTTGATAACGGGTCCCTGGCCGTGATCACACTGGCGCATGTATTGGCTAAATCTCGTGAATCCTTTTCCATAATGGCAGAATGAATATTTATTATTAATTAACTACTGGTCGGAGCCTATTAATCTTCCGAAGTGAAAACCTCCCCTGGCGCCGTATCATTTTTCATCGGTAAAATCGTTTAACGCTGTTAACAGAACAAAACATTATCACTCAATCAATATATCGCAAACTGAACAATGATTAAGAGCCCTTCCCTGATTTCCTTGTATCTAATTCAAACCCAACAAATCCGCGGCAACTATGGTCGGTTCATAAAAATTAACATCTTCTTTTATTGCATGAACAAATATTGGTAAGATACCACTCCGGTAATACCCTGGGGTTAAGGAATGTAAATTAGTAAAGAAATAGAAGGAGCCACGATCACATACCATATCAATTTTGTGTAAATATCCGGTGTGTGAAACACTAATAGAGAACTCATAACCTCATATACTAAAAGGAATTAATGAATCCGTTGAATATAACATAAAGACTAAGTCTATAAGGAGGATTATTTTGAAAACAACAGCGTTAAAATGGTTCGTTACTGGTATCAATCTATAAATTGTATGAGCAGGTTTCTGTATATGGGAGCAAAAAAATCCTCGAATAATTGTCCACCGTTCGGGAAACAGTGATATACATTTAATCATTGAAACATAGTGCCTTCGTTTTTAATCAAACGTTTGATTGATTTAGTTTCTAATGAAAGTTGGTCAATATCGCTGTATGCTTGTGCCTTCTTTAATTTATTTTTTCAATATCTTTTCGGTCTTCCCTAGAAGGAAAATATAAAAGCAAGAGTAAAAGGTGGTATAATAACCCTATTAAAAAGGGGGACATTATATGAAAATACATACTTTCACAAAACTGCTTATCTGTTTTATTCTGGCCTTTTCCTTTCTTTTCCCTTTAACTTCAAACAGCGGCCATGCCGCTGCCACAAAGATCGCATACGTTGATGTTTCAGGCAGCCTTAATGTCCGCAGCGGTCCAGGGACGTCATATAAGAAGGTCGGTTCGCTAAAGGACAATGCCAAAGTCACGGTTTATGCAAAAACAAATAATGAATGGGCAGAAATTCGTTTCAAAAAAAAGAAGGCCTATGTGGCCACTCAGTACCTAAGGTTCTATTCATCAATTTCTTCTGCTGAAGTAAAACGAATTACCGACAGGGTAATCGCCATGCAAAGGAAGACTTGGGAAAGGAACTATACCAAAAAACAAATTTTTTCCATTATGAGCCCCGGCTTTACAACATCGTTCATCGAAAAATTCTTTAAGCAGCAAATGCGTTATGTCGGAAACGATAAAAATGGCAACTCACTGTACCACCAAATTGAAACCGAAGTTTGGGGCTACAACGTAGATGCCTTTGACTGGGATTTATCCTATAGCCCTAAAAAACCATCTGCAAAATTTTACACAAAGAGTGGTACACAGTATTTAATTGTGTCCCAATATTTCTACAACGACATGGATGGGAACCACTGGAGTTACCTATACTTATCCAGAAGCAGCTCGAAATCAAATTGGAAGGTATACAAAAATTCCAGAAAATATGATTAATTAGGAACATCTCAGTTTTCTATCAATGCTTTTATCGAATCCATACGGGCGGCTTTGTCCGCCTTTTATTTACTATGGTCAGGTACGCCGCAGCCTTGTTTTTCTAATTTTTAATAACCCAAAAAGGGTGCCCCACCGGTGGAGCACCCTTTTAACGCTGAATCCCCTTAGTATGCAGGGATATCTTTAATTGAGATTGAGATTATTGATATACTTTACACTCTTTTCTTTTTTAACCGTTTGTTCAGCCTGCCCGGGATCGACTGTTCGATGTGCCATGTGGTTCATCTTGTAATCCAAGATTCGTTTGGCAGCATCGTTAATCCGCTCTACCGGTATTTCCCCTTTTTTTACTGCTTCGACTAAACCGTTATATACTTCCAGTTGATGCTGATACTCATGGCAAACAAGCAGCAAATCGGCCCCAGCGAGAATTGCTTCTTTTCCCATGTCTTTATAAGAATAGTATTTATTGACAGCGCCCATTTCGAGATCATCCGTGACAACGATTCCTTTATAACCAAGCTTTTTCCGGAGCAAGTCTTGAATGATCGCCTTGGACAGACTTGCCGGTTTTTCTTTATCATAGGCCGGATATTTTATATGTGTGACCATTACGAAAAACTTTTGGTTATCTACTTCACTGATGATACGTTGGAAAGGATAGATATCCAGATTCTCCAAATCAAGCTGGTTAGCTTGTACTGAAGAGGTTTCCACATGTGGGTCAATATTGCTTCGCCCGTTCCCTGGAAAATGTTTTAACGCCCCGGTCACTGAAGCAGCATTTAACCCTTGTATGGCTCTCGTTCCGTAGGCATACGCCTTTTCAGGATCTTTCCCAAAAGACCGGCTATCTGTGCTGGAGAGATCAAGTACAGGCGCAAAGTTTATATTAATGCCCATAGATGCGATTTCTTCCCCGTTTAATTTAGCCACTTTATATACTTCTGAAACGGAAGCACGTTCCCCAAGCTTTTGCTGTGACGGAATCGGTGATATTTGCTCCCGCATCCGAAGAATGCTTCCGCCTTCTTGGTCAACCGCCAACATAAGAGGCAGCCGGTACTTGCCTGCATTAGCCGACTGCTGCAATGAGTTGGATAATTCCGCCACTTGTGCCGGGGATGACATATTTCGGTCAAAGTAAATGACACCCCCAATGTTTTTCTGTTCAATCAGGTCTTTGATTTCGCTGCTTTTTTGATATCCGTTGAATCCTACCATCATTAACTGGCCAACTTTTTCTTCTAACGTCATATCATCAATAAGTTGGTCTATATCCCTATTTATGTTAGTAGGGGATTCCTTTTTCTCAGTTTCCGCTATCGTGGTCTCAGTTTTTTCTTTTTTTGCATCATTACCGCTGTCCGATTCAGAATCATCGCTCTGCTTCCGTTCCTCTTGAGGCTGTGATTCCACTGTCTGTTTAGGGGCAGTCACTTCCATATTTAACTTCAGCAACAATGCCAATAATGCTATGAGAACAAAAAATAAAGTAATCGTAAATGGTTGTTTCTTCTTTTTTCTTTTTGTGCGTCTCATCATTCTGTCCTGGCTTGAAGTTTCTTGATGTCTGCTTCAGAAAGCTTCCATCCGGAAGGCTCTTTTACCAGATGCCATTTCCCTCCCCAAGTTTGGACTAAAGTATCTCCATTCGGCTTGGAATCGCGGGATACCATTTCAAATGAGGCAGTGGCTTTATCTCCTTTTACATCATCCACGACTACATATTTCACTTCATCACTTAAATTGTTTTTGTACCCCTTTTCCCAGTTGGTGTAGCCGACTTTTGCTTTACGTCCCGAGCTGAAAAGCTCATACGCGTCTGAATAGAAACCAGAGGAAATATCATTATAATGAGAATAAATAACATCCTCTATATCAGATTTTGCAGTTTCAACTTCTGCAGCGGCTTGGACTGCACGTTCTTCCGCTGCTGCCGCAGCTTCTGCTTTACGGGCCTCAGCTTCTTGAATTACAGTGTCATCAATGGTCAAATCCAGTGAATCACTGTTATCTGTGACAGGGATCGCTTCACTGGTTAATTTTTTTCCCTGCATCTTCAACTCAGCGTGAACTTTAATGGAGCCATCTAACGAAACAGGGCCGATCGTGCCAAGCTCTCTAACCGATTTTCCTGTACTTTTTCCATTAATGAAAACGGTGGCTTCGTCATAGTTAGAATAAAGATCTACTTGTTCTCCAGATAAGTCAAACTCTACGTCAATCTTGTTTCCCTCATAGTCTTTAGGGTCTACCTTTTGTTTATCGGTTACTGTAGCATATTCACCTTTAAAGGAGCCTTTAAGTTCATGTTCGATAGGAAGAAGCGGGCCTATTGTCCGCTCATCCTCTTCCTTTAATTTCCCTCGGTCTTTTCCATCTATGATGATAGAGGCATCTGATTGATTGGCAGTTACTCTAAAGTAAACAGGCTGGAAGCTTACCCCATATTGGCTAATCACTCCCCACTTTTTCTTGGACTCTACTAAAGTGAAAATGCCTTTCGTTTTAGTGCTCATAAGGCTGTCATTTTCAAGCGATTGTGCTTCTCTCCTTAAATTGTCTTTCGTTTCGGCAAGGAGGTCCGGATTGTTATGAAAATAGTCCAAAAGCATTTTAGATTCGGATTCCTCCACGACCATTTCATCCTGGCCTTTATTTAACAGATTAGTCAGAGCTTTCTCATCCTTGTTCTGTACAGCCTGCTCAAACTTTGTTACCACTTTTATCGGTTTATTCATGGCCTGTGCTGTTTTATAGCCCCCAAAACCTATCAAAGCCAGTAATAAAACTGAAAGTGCAAGAATCTTAGATTTCTTTGATTTTAAAATTGACGAAGAAGCCTTATTCACTGAACGCTGCGGTTTAGTTGGTTCTGGTTCCCGCTGCTTGACCGTTGCTCCACAACCAGTACAAAAAGTCTGGTCCTTTTTCAGTTGTTCGCCGCAATTGTTGCAATAAACCATTATCCTACCTCTTTCTCCCTCTAATTCTAAGGTAATATCTAACAATATTATATTATTCGACATTTTAATATACAACAACATGCAAAAAATAACGATCTTAAAAAAAGATTTGGTACGGTCTAGAACATTTTTATTCAAGTTCAACTTAATTATCCTGTTTATGTTAAAATTTTAACCAAAATGATGTAAAAATGTAATAAGATAGACACGGGTCTTTTTATCCAATTCAAACAAGGTGCCGGTTTGATCATTCGCTTTAACTCATTAACTTATTGAAGGAGTGGTATTTACCAATCATCACAGGTCTAACCTTCTGGCATAGGAATATAATCGACTGTTAATGATTGTACCAAATACGCTTCCGCAGACTGAATCGTGCCGAAGTGTTGCCTTGCACTACTGCCTTGCTACGGGCAGGAGTTTTATTTATCTTAAAATCTTATTAACTAGGAGTGTGTAATATTATGAGCGATTTACAAACAAAGCTTGGAGGCGGTTTGAATATTCTGCAGGATAGCCTTCAACAAGGAAAACAGAAGCTGCAGACTGCCCAGGAAATCAGCCAGCTGAAGAGAAAGCTGCAAGATGCCAGTGAACAGAGGTCAGCCCAGTTACTAAAGCTTGCCGAAGAAACTTATAAAATGGTGAGACAGGGCTCCATTCAAGAAGAAGCAATCGTTCAGCAAGCGCAGCCGATTCTAAGCCTTGACGTACAAATTTATCAAATCAATCAAGCGTTAGAAGAAATCAATCAACAAAATGCGAATGGACAGAGTTGTTCAAGCTGCGGATCATCCGTGACAGACCAGGATAAATTTTGCGGAAGCTGTGGTTCCCCTGTGTTAAGGCAGGCAGCTGCTGCCATTGAGTACGATGGAAAATGCGGAACTTGTCATGCAGGCATGCCTGTGAACGCTGAGTTTTGTGGATGCTGCGGCGTCAAAGTTGGATAACAAGGAGGAAAATAAATGTACTGCAGTACCTGTGGAACAGAAAACCCGGCAACAAACAATTACTGCCTTAATGATGGCACGATACTGAAACCTGACAAGGGCAAATTCTCAATACATGCCTCACCTGCGGCGACATTCTGTTCCGGTTGTGGAAGCTCCGTCTCGGCAAAGGATAATTACTGCCTAGCCTGCGGTTCTACTTTACATAGCTATCAGAAAACAGCCTTCGTAAAGGATGGTTTAAAACCAGCGTCTACGGGCACGGCAATAAAATCATTTTCAATTCCAAAAATAAATATAACCATACTTAAACCCGCTATTATTTCATCCATTATCGGACTTGTGCTCGTACTGATTTTGAGCTTCGGGTTATTACAAATGAACACTCAGGCTGTTAAAACAGCTTTCAGCCAAGACACTGACGTGAATATAACTTATTTAATTGAAAGCCTGAGAGAACAAACCGGCATGGATTTGCCTGAACCGGGGGCTATAATTGGTTTAACCGACATGATGATGATGTCCCACTTGGTTTCGGCCGAGCTTGATGCGAATATGGATTCGTTTGATGAAAAGTACAATATTTCTATTAAGCTTTCATTCGGCCTCGTATTCATCCTGCTGATCCCAGCCATAGCACTCTTTGTTTCCGGGATCGTCCATCGAAATATGACAGGGGATGAAAACCCTTATTCCCTTTTATATGGGGCAGCTTCCACCGCTATTTTATATGGTATCCTGCTAGCCATTCTTTCATTATTCAGCGGTTTCTCTTACGATGTGAAAAATGCGACTCCTAAGTTCCTATTAGATGTATCCACTTCCTATTCATTTTTTGGCGCATTTCTAAAAGGGACCATGATCGCATTCTTATTCAGCATGCTGGGAATGCTATTTTCATTGAATTATAGACGGGTTACAGGACATTTAAGGGATATGTTCCCATTTGGGGACGCTCTTCACCAGGGGATCTCTACATTCTTCCGAGGGTTTATCATTTTTTCAGTAGTTATGATATTCATCGTCCAGAATACGTTCAAAAAGATCGCTTTATTTGCCGGTGAGTTCAGTGACGCGGAGTACTTAACGAACCTAATGGACAAATCGTTCAGTTTTATTCTTGCGATCGGCACGCAGCTAGGTGCATTGATTTGGAACCTGGCCAGCTTCGGGTCCTTTACGGCCAGCACCACCGAGGGTATGGACGTCTCCACGATGTCTTATTCCATGCTTTCAGGACTTCAAACCAGCGGGGACGAACTGGGTTCAGAAATCCAGCTTGCATTGGCTATGACTGATATTGGACTATATATCAAATTCGCAGCTTTGGTTCTTGTCGGGCTGTTTGTGTGGTCCGGCTACAGCCTTTCCAAAAATGGAATGGCCAGCATTAAGTCACTGGCTGTCTATAGCCTTGTTTATTCGATTCTATTTGCCCTATTCACATATTTCGCGAAAATCCAATTTATAGGAGAAGCGCCAGAGCATGGGGGTCCTGGTGTGATTGAAATGATGATTGGCTTCGGCAGTTTTGCAGCATTTCTAAAAGCATTTATTTTTGCTTTTCTATGTGCCTATGCGGGAACTTTTATCCGGAAATGGAGAAGCTGACAAAGGAGATAGCACATGAGATTCTGTAAAAATTGCGGAAAGCAGCTGACAGACAACCAAACGTTCTGTACACATTGCGGTACCCTACAGGCAATTGAAGAGATTTCGCCTGTCCCGGCACCCACTCGAGTTTCCTCGAACCGGGTTAAGCAGCCCCTTTCCATGAAGGCAAAGACAGGAATAGTTTCGGGAGCCCTTGTCGTGGCTGCATTAGTGGGTACCCATTTTTATCTTTCTTCCGAAACTAAGCCAATTCATACAGTAGATGAATTCAAGAAGGCCGTACAAGCGAAAGATGCTCAGAAGCTATCCGGTATCATTAACAGTGGACAGGATGAGCTTGCTATCACGGATGACGAAGCAGCCTCTTTAATAGACTATCTAGTAAAAGAAAATGATTTTACACAAATCAGCAAGGAATTGGAAAAACAGGCCTATAGTGTGGATGGATATGCTCCATTAAAACCAATCACAGATGCTTACAACAATAAGCTTGTCAAACTAAAGAAAAGCAGCAACAAGAAGTGGTTCGTTTATGATCAGTATGTTCTGGAATTCTTTCCCATAGAACTGACGGCCTCGTCCAACCTGGCAGACACGGAAATCTGGCTTGACGGAAAGAAGACGAAAACCATAAAAGAGGCCGAGACACCTGAAATGGTCGGTTATATATTTCCTGGCAGCCATAAAGTGAAAGCCATTTACAAAGGAAAGTATAGCGAACTCACGTCAACCGAAACACTTGATATTTCAGATGCTGCGGAAAATGAACTTAGTGTTTCTTACGAGCTTGAAGGTGCCTCGGTCACTGTCTATTCTAACGATGAGGATGCAGTCCTTTATTTAAACGGAAAAAGCACCAACCTACGGATTGATAAAATAAACAGCTTCGGACCGATCGCCACTGACGGTTCCATTAAACTCCACGCACAAAGGAAAGTGAATGGCAAAACAGAAAAGACAGAGGAATTTGCAGTAACTGATGATTCAGAAGTGGAGCTGTTATTTGAGGAACAAGCTATAGAGGATACGGCACCAGTAGAAGCAGACCTTGCCGAATACGAAAAGGACATTGGGGAAGACGATATAGCAAGGTTCATGGACGGCCATTTCCAAACACAGGTCGAAGCTATCAATGCACGTGACTTCTCATTAGCAGAAATCACCATCGACCCGGCCGGACCAGCCTATACTGAAGCACGTAAATATATAGGTAACCTCGACAAACGGGGGATAACCGAGGATTACGAGGGGATGAACCTCATCTCCTACGAAAAAACGGCAGGCGGGTACCATGTTACAACTGAGGAAAGCTATACGATATATTATGGGGATGGAACAACAAAATATAAAAATTTCCGTTCCAAATTCTATGTGTCCCTTCACCCGGATGGCTTAAAGGTCTATAAGCTTCTTGAAACAAAAGAAATCCCCAGTTATGACTAATGGGTCAAAACTACGAAAAACGGACAGTGATGCAAGATTACTGTCCGTTTTTTTCGTGCATTCCGATTGGGATTTGGCCACCGGCATTCTTCCAGAATTTAATCAAACGCTTGTTTAATTTTATCCTGCATGAAAAAAGCCTGCAGACCAATCCAAATAAGAGACGTGGTCTGCAGGCTTTTTTTGTATTGATTACTGATGCTGCAAGTGAATCAGGGCCTTACTTTTTTTGTGTGACCTTTATATATTTTGTTGCACTGACGCGCCCTTTGGAGTCCTTTACATTCAATGCTAATGTTGTCCCTGCTTTTTGGGCAGAGATGCTCATTGAGAAGGCGCCTTTACTTGTAGTTTTTGCAGTCTTAATGGTTTTACTTCCAATTTTAAGTGTCACGGTAGAGTTCGCCTTAGCTTTACCGGTTATCTTCGTTGTTTTGTTGTTCACCGGGTTTACAGATGGCGGGTGCGGTCGGTAAGTCAATAACGGATGTTCTAAGATCACTCCATGTCCTGCACCGCCCTTTGAATGGCTGGCTTTGAAAGTAATATACTTTGTCCTGGATGGGATGGAAGCAATTACTCTACTCGACTTTGATTTATTATCAAATGTTTTCTTGTAAATCACTTTATTATCAGCATAGATAAATAACGTTGTTTTGCCCCTGTCCCCTGTGCGCCATTTATTATCGAGCGAGATTTTAGTTTCCAAAGTCGGGTAGGCATAATCCGCAACATAAACTTTTGCAAATGTTTCATAATCGCTGCTATAGTAAGGTTTAAGCCCAAATCCCCGGGCAACTAAGTTTCCTTCAGCCATTTGAAATGCCTCTGAACCCCATTTTCCTATATAACCATTATCGTTTTCAGACATTCCGAGATTATCAAGAGCGATCGTATCATCCTCCGACACAGGATCTAGGCTTTTTGTGAGAACAGGATTCTCAATAATTACAGCATGATTCCCTTGTGCACCTTTGTGTTGCAGAGCATAAATCGTTAGGTAATCCGTCTTCTTAGGCAATCGTAGCTTTACATTTTGTGCAGCCGTTTTATTTGTGAAAGTTTTACTGTAAAGCTTCACATTGTCTGCATAAATGCTTACTTCTGTTTTCCCTTTATCTCCTGTCGTCCACTTCTTGTCCAGGGAGACTCTTGTTTCAAGAGTGGAATAGTCATAATCGGTAATTTTAAACTGAGTAAATATTTTATTTGTGGAGGAATAATATGGTTTTAATCCATATCCCCTTCCAGCCAGATGGCCATCTGCCATTTCAAACGGGATGCTGTTCCAGTCCCTGTAATAAGAATCTTCTGCCGAAGAAGAACCGATATTGTCCAGCGCTAACATGTCCTGCTTGGCAGATGCGGGAAGAGCATTCGTTAACCTTGCATTTCCGAACAGTGCCCTATGACCTCCTTGTGGCCCTTTGGTCATGACGGTATAAAAAGTGATATTTTTTGTACCGGTTGGGATTGGCAGCTTGAGGTCTTGGGGCGGTGTGGTATTGGCAAAGGTTTTTCCATAAATCTTTTTATCATCTGCGTAAATCAATAATTCCGTTTTACCCCGATCGCCGGTGTTATAGCCGTTCTGAAGTCCTGCCCTAGTCTCTAAAGTAGTATAGTTATAGTCTTGGATATTGAATGTTGCACGCATATTATATGTAGAACCATAATACGGGCTAAAGCCTATACCCTTTGTAAAGACTTCGCCTGATATATCCTCAAAACTTGAGCTGCTCCAGTGGTCAAAATACACATCTTCACCTTGAGTCAATAAACTTTTGGTTAAATACAGCTCACTTGCATTCGCATGGACTGGTGTTTGCACCATCCATGCCATTGATACGGCCATGATTAAAACGGCCGCCAAAACCAATTTCCTTATGTTCAACTTTTTTACACCCCTTTTTAAATGATGACTTTTCACCGTAACTCCCATAACATTTCTCTTCTTTTTGGGAATACCTATTAACAGATTGTTAATAGGATTATTTTACTATAAATTGTTTTTTCTTGGAACGATTAACTTAATATTCCACAAAATATAAAAAAGATTATCCTCTGCTGACTAAGGAAATAAAGAAACCAAACTAAGGATAGTAATTAATAGAAAAAAAAAAACTACTTCTTTAATCAAACGTTTGATTAAGAAAAATAGTCCTGCTATATTGAAATGAAAAAAGGAATACCCATACGAAGTATCCCTCCCTTTACTATTGGTAGTTTACTAATCATTTCGTAACAGCTATCCGAATCGCCATCCGGTATCATATGCATCCGGTTCAAAATGCCATATCCCGGTGCCTGGTCTGGTTGCAGTTATAGCCGGATAGCCATATGTTAGATGACCGCCTTGGGTTGTTAAAATGCGATATCCAAACTTTTGGCTATCCTCTAATAGAAAGGGTGCCAGCTCTGCGCCAGATCCTGCACTAAAATGTGATAGAATTACAGCTACATTATATTGCCTTACTTTTTATTTTTTGGCCACGAAATGAACTCGTCTTTAGGACACCGGAATAGAATGTCCTTTCCATCGACATGCCATACAATCCCCTGTGTTTCCAATACACTCCCCACAATTGCAGACAATTCCTTTGCATATGAATTCTTCCAGCTTCTCTTTTTACGTTCCTTGGCAAATGCCTCTCTCTTCTTAAAACCAACCTTAAGTGCCAGCTCGTCTAATTCATCGCCAAGGGTATGACAAGTACTGCTGGTGTAGCGCTTACTTGGCTCTGCACAGCGTTTATCAGTAGCAAAGTGATAAAAACTGGTCACACCGTCCTCAATATCCGGAAAACTCATATACCTAACCAACACTTCTTCCATTTGCATTCTCCCCTTTTCAACACAAATATTGACGATTTATAAGTGAATTGGCACACGGCTTAAACATACTTGCAAACTTCTTCCCAGATGATTTCTGAAGCAGGATGGCCAAACTTTAAAGAGGTGGTACCAAATGGTCTCGCAAAGGACGGATTTGCTTGTTCGAGGATAGTCCGGATTTTACTGTATGGAACCGCTTTAATATATTCATAAAACTCCTCTAAATTCATAAAATATTCGGCATCGTTTTCTCCATTATCCGCTTTCTTTTTAACACGGCCATCCGCCACCCCTCTAGCCACAATTCCTTTTCCATTGCAGTATAGAAGGACCTTATCCTCTGGCAAGATGGATTCTATATGAGTTTTGGTAGATCGATAAGCTGCACATTTTTGCTCCTGAATCATTTCCTGTTCATATCTTTTATCTGTTTTTTGATTGGTATTTATAATGAATAGATTCATGTTGTGCAGCCCCCATTACTTAGTTATCTACTTACCATTATCCCATAAAATGAATATTTAGAAAAGTATGACATAGTAAAGATTACCATAAAAAAGGAAGGTTTCTCCTCGTTGAACTTGCGTTATAGTTTACGACATTTCAGGCAAATTGGTTAAGAAGCTGCACAAACGTCGACTTCTGGGGAGGCGGACCAGTCATGCACTCTGTCGATGCCAAAACAGGCGAATTATTATATATTGACGGATTCAGCCTGAAGCTAATAAAATTCTAATCTAACAAAGGAACTTGAATATACGTAGCATCATTTTTCTTGAACCACTTTGGTTCCGCGTTTACTGTTAGTAGGCTCCCTGCCTCTGAACAATGAACCTGATATACAAGTCACCATATAACTGCCGAGGGGTCTGACTCCTCAGCGCATTAAAGCACTGGGGGTCTGACCCCCAGTGCTTTAATGCGAAACGACAGGCACCATCGATTTCCGATGGTGCCTGTCACCTTTTAATACTCAGATAGCCTCCCTCTCCTCCGGGCTTATTTCCAGATGTTTTGCTCTTGATTTTCTTCCAAAGAGGTAGTAATACCCCACCCCTACTAAACACCATATTCCACCGACAATGATAATTTGTATGCCTGAGAATATAATGGCCAGCAAATATAACACGATGCCGAGAATGGGTGTGACCGGATATAACGGTACTTTGTACGGGCGTTTTAAGTCCGGGCGTTTTGAACGGAGATACATGACGAGAAAACATGCTACTATATAACTTAGCGCATAGCCGAATACACCAAGGAAGCCCGCCCAAACCCAGGCATTCTCAGTTATTGTTGGCAGTAAAGAAACAACTATCATGGATCCGCCTGTAAAATAGAGAGAGGCCTTAGGGACTCCCCGTTTTTCGTCTACTTTGGCAAATACTTTTCCAAACCACCCCTCCCTTGCCATGGCGTACATGACACGTGTTTGGCCCATGACTCCTCCATTAACCGTACTCATGGAACCTGAAAAGCTTTGAACGGAGAGCCATGCAAGGCCTATTCCTCCAAAAATCATCGATCCCGCTTTTAATAATGGAGCATCTGTCGATAGTTCACTCGCCGGCAATAGTCCAAATAAAATAGTCGCAAACCCTCCGAATAAAACAGTCAAGAATGTTGCCGCTCCAATCAAAGCTTTAGGAATATCTTTGGAAGGATTCTTGGATTCTTCAGCAAGAGTGGCCACAACTTCAAATCCACAAAAGGCAATGACTACAAACGGCAAGGTCTGCAGGATCGGCATAACCGTTCCATGCGGGGCAAAGTCTTTATAAAGTCCTATATCGAGATGTCCCAGTCCCAACATGATAAAAAGTGCAGAAGATACAATTAAAATAATGCCAAAACCGGCCTCTACTATGGTAGATAATTTAACGCCTACCATGTTAAAAATAATAAAAACCAGCGCTGTCGCCAGTGCACCAAGCCATTGCGGTATCGCCGGAACCAATTCATGAAGATATATGCCCACTGACACAAGCTCGACGTTCAAGCCAAATAAAAGGGCAAACCAATAAATCCAGCCTACCATGAACGAAAATGGATGGTCATTTCCAAATGCCTGTTTCGTATATTCCCAGACACCCCCGCACTTCGGGAACATGGTGGCAAGTTCAGAAAAAACAAATGCCGTGGCGAAGGTTGCAAGGCCGCCAAATACGATATAGGATACAAATGTAAGAGGGCCGGCTACTTCAGCAGCGCCCCCAACGCCGATCATAAAACCGGAAGCAACAACCGTTGCATATCCTGTAAAAAGCAATAACCATTTTCCTAGGACACGATTTAACATATTTACCCCTCTTTTCTATTTGAAGTTATACCCGTATTGAGCAAATACTGATTTCGATAGCTCCATCCTTGCTGTCATAAGGGGATCGACTACCTGGCAAATCTTCAGGTCTCCGCCAATGGAAAGAAACATTCCAGCCTCTTCAATGGTCATGCCCAGCTTTTCAACCAGGATTGAATGCATCGAAATCGTTGCTTGCTTGGCTGCTTCATCAACAGTTTTGGCTGAAACGATTGTCATCACCATTTCTCCGTCATCAAGCAGCGGAAGAGGATATGTTTCTCCTTTAATGACACTTACACGAACCTTTACTTCCCCCGGTATTTCAAGGCCGCAAATCACAATTTCTCCATCCCCCATTATGGCGTGCAAATCTCCCATTGCCAGCAATGCACCCGAAACATTTACTGGCAGATATAAAGTCGCTCCCTTTGCAATTTTCTTGCAGTCCATATTCCCGCCATGGGCCCCCGGTGTTCCTGTTGGAATGTCTTCATTGGGCGGAGCGGTTCCAATGACCCCGATCATCGGCTTTATGGGGAGGTGAAGCTTTTCATTAAAAATGGCCTTCCCATCTTTAATCGGGATGATCCTGGTTGCTTCTTTTTTGATTATTTCCCCAAGAACGCCCATACCTGGACCAACTGCCATGACACCCTGGTCTTCGATACGAATATCAAGAATTTCCACTTTTAAAATATCTCCCGCTTCTGCTCCTTCTATATATAAAGGACCAGTGGCAGGATTTATTTGATCCCAGCCAACAGAACTGAAATATTCATCTTCCTTTGTAATGGTGTTGCTGAAACAATCCAATGTTTGAAACACCACTTCAGCTCCTGATGCTGCTCGCGCTGCTGCTTCATTGTTTGGCGACATGGCCAGGATTGAATGATCTCTCGTAATTGTGACCATATTCATTTCTCCTTCCCTATAAATATAGTTAATTCTTACATCAACGGCCTGATTACACTATAAGCTTGTAAGATAATCTGACAAACATTTTTGGCTAACCCCTTACAGTAATATATTTCCTTACATTCATAAAATGCATGGTTTCTCATATGGAGGGCCGTTACTTACACTATTTATAAAGAAAAAACGTTTGGACCCAGCGCTGGTTAAAATTGTTATTATGGTTGGCGGAGAAAACCTGTGTACGCATTTTATTAAACTAACTTCCTCAACCAATTTTTCATCTCAGCATACAACTACATTGTTTACAGAAAACTATTTATATTTTTTCTAAAAAAGATGCTACAATGAACCTAGTAATTATTACCTAAAGGGGAAGTCATCGTGAAAAGCAGATTAATAGTGAAAATAGCATTAGCATTTATATTAATTACAGGTTTGCTGCTGCCTCCCGGGATATCTGAAGCCGCAACTAAAACCGATGCAGCAACAGGAAAAATTGAAATACTGCATGTGATGGAGAAGGCTTCAAGCAAGTCAAGAAAACTGGGAAGCTTAAAACAAGGGACACAACTAACGGTGTATACAGCAACAAAAAGTGGCTGGGCTGAGATACGTTATAAAAGTAAAAAGGAATATACACTTACAAAGCAGGTAAAATTTGCAAGTGTATCAAGCTCCGCAAGATATTTGCAAAAAATTGCAATTCTGCCAAAGTCAAAATATGACAAAAAAGAAGCAAATGCAATGTTGAGCCGGTTGGATAATATTCCAGCAAAGCTATTAAAACAGTTATACGAAAATGGTTACAATATTAAACTCGTAAATGGGCCAATAACAAATGAACCGGAAATGGAAGAATTTAAGGGTGTTACACCAAGAGGATGGGAAGGAACTGGATTAACATGGGATGATGTCCCCGGGGCAGGCGGTAATCCGGTAATCGTTCGAATAGGATATAGTGAAAGAGGAAAAGGACATGGTGCTATAAATCTTGAACTTCATGAAACAGCCCATGCGATTGATTATATGCTAGACATTAGCCATTCAAGTAAATTTATCAAAGTGTGGAAGGCAGAGCAAAAGAAAGTATTAAAAGCGTCCTATTATCAATATCCTGAAGAATACTTTGCAGAAACCTTTGCCATGTACTATTTGTCATCTGCTTCACGGAAACAACTGAGTGCTAAAGCACCTTTAACAGTAAAATTTATAAAGGGATTATAGAGGAAGCGGGCATTTGATAATATTGAGAACGTTAATTTCAGTTGCATCCGCTAAACGCAAAAACAGAGAGCCAAAAACTCTCTGTTTTTCTTTTAAACTCCATTATCCGGTGGTGACAGGCACCGCAGCAGCGCTTACTAATTCATGCGCCTTCATGACAAGAGCATAGCCTTGCTCAACTATATCGTAATTGCTTATTGTTTGTGCATAGCGGTCCAGGTCATCCTTCATTTGGGTGTCAACTGCGTATGTCCATTGGGTGCCATTTAGCCTGAAGACGATATTATTCGCCATTTTTATTTCACTTCGCTCTGTCAAACGCTTTTGACAGTCTTCCATTCTACAAATAGAATCATCGTCAACTAACATAACAATTGCTTCATAAATCGGGTTAATGTGTACGGACTGCAAATTTATGCCGGATAGGCGTTCGATGCCGGACAGTTTGGCATTGTCATTGTCAGAGAAAGTAAATACTTGATAATAGTCCTTTATCATCGAGTCGTATTTTATAAAATAGTATTGCCAGTCGAACATCGTCCATTTTTTCGTCTCAATTAGGGATGAAACTTTCTCCTCCATAGATTGACCGCGCGAATTCATAATGGCTGTAATAAACTTGGTAAAGAAAGGTTTCAGGGAATCTTTATTATAAGTCCATAAAAATTCAAGGTTGGCACTATTGCCGCCGAATAAATAACGTGCCCCTAAATTGCTGGATCCAATCTTCACCTGATAATTACCAATCGAAAGCATGGCACGAGATAAAAGTGCAGGACTGATCTTTTCAATCTCCATAAGCGTATAGGGAAGCTGATTAGGATAGTTAAGAAAGGCATCGATCCATAGATGAACAGCCCCTTTAAGTCTTGGTATATCCTCAAGCTTGTGAAGATCTGTCTTTAGCTGCGGATTTTTTTTAATTAGCGCCGCTTTTTCCTTCTCCTGCAACAAGCTGCGTTCGGCAATGCCGGAAAGGCTATCCATTTCAAGCAGCCCTTCATATATAGGCTTATTTAACATAACGATTTCATCAATTGCGTTCAAAATTGGACCGATATTTTCAACACGGAGGTTACTATTGAATACACCGTTATTTCCTTGGCGAATACGATTTAGTAAATTGCGAATGACACGCAGCGTATCCACTAAGTCTCCTTCCTGTTTGGCAAGCTTTTTCACGATAATTGTATAAAGAAGTATGCGTTCATCCAATTGCAGCGTATTGTTGATGCATTTATCAAAAAGCTGTATATCAGTATTGAATAAAGGCAACTCGTTAAAGATTGTTTCAAACTCCTGATGAATCTCCTGTTGGTCCTTCCATAAAGATAAAACAGCAAATAAAAACTCTATATTTTCCTTGTTATTGTATACAGCTGCTAAATCAGACACCTTACTGAAATCCTTAGTAAGAATGCCCGAACTTCTGACAGAAAGGTGGGCCTTCAGATAAAGAGCACTGCTTATAAATGTAAACAATTTCATAAAAGCATCATCAATCGTGTAATCTTTACCGCGATAGGCCCAAAGAAGATCCGTCCATTCCGTTTCAACCTTCAAAGAAAAATGCTTGCTCTCGTCAACAAAGCCGTTTTTCTCTAACAGTTGTTCAAATTGTGCCTTAAAGTTCTCAAAGGTTGAAAGAGGCTTACCGCGTGAATTCATCTTAATATACAGTTCATCGCCCAAGCCAAATCGTTTCAGCTCAAGGAAACTAAATGTGATGGGACAATCATCACTCATTAGCTTATCTAAAACCGGTTGATCTATAGATTCATAGATGTCGTGTATGGCATCTAACACGACAAGCATCCCTTCTACCGTAGGATCCATTTTCCAGCGGAACTGGAACCATTTCTTGTTTTTTATGATTGATGCCACAGTTGTTCCATTAAACTCCGTATAGGAAATGGGCTGTCTTGTTAGTTGTTCGCAAAAATCACGGGCACTGACCCTGGTTGAATACGAGAATTTTACCAATGTTTCTGAAATGTTCTTTTGTTCTTTGACAGCAAAATACCAATGCAGCAAAAACAAAACAGTGAGACGCTGTTGCCCGTCCAGGGGAGACAATACATTCTTTTCTATTGATCCATAAATGAAATCAAAATCCAGGTTCTTGTTATCGACAAGAGCACCCTTTATGTTTTCCAGTAACGAAGAACGTATTTCTATCGTCCGATCATCATTACGTCCCTGTGCGTAGTCCCGCTGAATCATCGGAATATGTACATCATAGGTTTCAAGCAGCTTCCAAAATGTATTAGGCGCAGTCATGCCTTATCTCCTTTATTGAAAGATTTCAAATGATTTTTTGATTGCCTCTAAATAGCCGCTGCGATCTGAAACGCTCCAAAGCTGGAAGTGTTCAACCTCGTGGCTATAATATTTCATAAATACATTGCGTGTACATATAGGAATGAAATTTCCCTTTTTGTCATAATCCAACAGTTTCCGATATTTAACTGGATAAAAGTGATTTCCCAGTGCACTATTTGTCCCTTGATCGAGCAAAGCCAGATTATCAAGCGTATCCAAATCAGTCCCAAATCTCTCTTCTGTGGAGCCAATAACCATGGTAAATAACTCATCGAATTCCATTTGTGTTAAATTTTGATTATGTAACTCACCCTTTAATCTCTGAATGATTGCTGCATCTGATGGGTCATGCAGCTGGTCAAACAGTTTAATAGAATCACTGATCCACGCCCGCCAAAGTTCCTTTGTCCGGAGCCCCTCTGTATTTTGGGCGTGTATATGTTCGATACTCCATTTCCCATCTACATAAGCATCAAAAGGGAATCGGACATCGTAATTCTTTTGATTTAATGTAGTTGCTATATTAAATAAGAGAAGAACATTTTTAATATGATGGTTGTCTTGTCCATACTGTAATTCACTTAAATCAATTCCATCAATTTGCTGGTAGATTTGTTTCTTTAAAGAGTTTCGAAACGCAATTTTGTCGGTGATTTCAGGATGTTCATAAACATCTATTATGTCAGCGATGTCTTTATTCTGCATTAAGTACCCGATGTAATGATAGAGCGTATGGTCCTCAAACCACTCTTCCAATAATGCTAAATATGATTTGATTTGCTGCCAGACTGTACGCAGGTCAGCTTGCTCTTGAATTTTATAAAAGGTGTAGAATTTGTCATACTGTTCGTTTTGTGTGTTTTTTGTATACAGATCAAACAGCAGCTCAATCCGGCTTGTATACTTTTTTTCCGGATTGATGAAGTACCAAAATCGGTTATCACGCAGTTTACGTTCGATAGAATCCCACTCATTGGCCATTTCAAGCTGGCGGTCTTTATTGGCAGTTAAAATAAGCGCTTTAATCAGCTCGGCATTTGTTAGCGGGATTTTACCTATATTCAAGCGGCTAAATACTTCCCTAACCTCAATTGTAGGGTCGACCTCGTACCAAATGACCTTCACGCGTTTTCCTAAAGCAATATGAAATTCATCCTCCAGCGTTTCCGAATCCATTCGTGGAGCATTGAACCAGTTTTTCACCGTTTCGTATGCCTTCTTGAAGAAAAAAAAGTCAATATTTTTTTGCGGTTCAACACTGTCTAAATTATTTAAGGTTTTCTCACTATCCGGCCGTATTTCATAGGTAATATCATAATTCGATCTTCCCAGATACGATAAAATAATTTTAATCGTGGTTAATCTCTGCTGGCCATCAATTACTTCATAATGTTTTTTGCCATTTGCTTCGCCATTGCGTTCTCGAACTACAATAGGCTGTAAACAATAAAAGTCAGACGAATCAGATTGCATAAAATCATAAATATCATTCAATAAATTCAATACCTGCTGTTCATCCCAGCGATATCCTCTTTGATAGGACGGTATGAAAAATGACATATCTCTCCGAAGATCGTTTACCGTTTTCATTTTAATGAAACTTGCCATAGTCGAACCTCCATTTTCACCCAGTTACTATCTTTCCACCATCGTTTAATTTATCGGATTACATTTTACTTTTGTTATCCAATTCGGCCCTGGCACCATCACAGTTGTAATTTCAGGTTCTCTCTTTTTCTTAATCAATCGTTCCATTAAATTCTAGCAAACTACCCTGATGAAAAATTAGCAGGGTCACATAACGCGCTACGTATGATGATATTAAATCCTTCGGAAATGCACCTCAAAAACGGGACGTTCTTCCACCTTAAGAATCAATTACGACACGAAACATCATATGTCATAAATACTCCACTTCCAACCTTTTTTTGTTGTATGCCGGTGAGCATGGAAGTCGTTGGGTCTGCTTGTACTAAACA
The DNA here is from genome assembly GCF_003429105.1 of Peribacillus glennii. Taxonomy (GTDB): domain Bacteria; phylum Bacillota; class Bacilli; order Bacillales; family DSM-1321; genus Peribacillus; species Peribacillus glennii. The sequence goes on along the minus strand of NZ_QVTD01000017.1, from coordinate 28,117 downwards.
TCCTTGTCTAATTTTGTGAAACAAAATTATGGGAGAGTAAAAAGCTTCACACTTAAATAGAGTGCTGACTTGTTTACTACCGTTTTTAAAACGGGTAAAGTCCTGTGAAAGTGACATCTCAGGAGGACATATATGTATAACAAACTACGCTTACTTGCATTTTTACTCTTTATAGGATTCTTTACCTTGAGCGGGTCCGCTTCCGCAGCGCCATCAGATAAAACATCCCATGATAAGGTTGTAATGATCTCGTTTGACGGGATGCGAAATGATTTGACGAGGAAATATATAACAGAAGGTAAACTGCCTTCAATAAAAAAGGTGATGGACAATGGAATCATGGCCGAATCGTCCAAGACCATTACCCCTTCTTTAACAGCTCCCTCTCATGCTGCGATCGCTACAGGAGCGACTCCTTCCAAAACCGGTTTTGTCAGCAACCAATGGCATGAACCTGAAACAGAACTTCTCAATACCAAGGATGCATTTAAAAACCGACTGCAGGTTAATCCCCTTTGGGTAGAGGCAAAAAAACAAGGGAAGACGACCGCGACAGTAGCTTTTGCCGGTGCCAACCCGACGGCCGGACATCAAGGGAATTATTCTGTCTATTATGGAGAAACGTGGTCCCCGAGTAATTTGGAAAAGCTCTCATTTAAGGAAGCACACGGCTGGAAATATCCCGGGACACATTTCGGCCCATTATTTGAAGCAAGTTTTGAGGTACAGATGGAGAAAGCAAAGAATCAAATCATTCATGTTTTGGCTGTTGATTCCACCAATGACGGCAAAAGAAACTATCTAACATTCATATTGTCCGACGATAAACAGGTCGATGAAAAGGATGCAGTCGCAGAGCGAGATGAATGGGCGTCTCTCCCCTTGCCTGTAAAAGGCGGCCTTATGGCAGGATTTTGGTTTAAATTCAAGGAGACACCGGATGACTTAAATGGCGTCACGATGTACCGGACTGCCGTTTCCTCGGGTGTTATCGACGGCCCTCACGGCTTTGCAAAGGATATTCACGATACATTCGGTTTTTTCCCAGTACAGGATGATTCGGAAGCCTTTAACAAGGGATGGATCTCGCGGGAGGAATATGAACAAATCAGCACAAGGTTTGTCGATTGGGTTACGGATGTATCACTGTATATCAAGAATAAATACAAGCCCGATTTGTTAATGTTTTACGCGCCGCAAATCGATCATGAGGAGCATCAATTTTTACTGACCGATCCACGGCAGCCTGGCTACACAAAGGAAAAGTCAAAGAAGTATATGGGTTACGTTGAATGGTCGTACAAACTAGCCGATCAAGTCGTAGGCAGGACACTTGAATCCCTTAAAAGCAGGGATCACTTATTCATTGTATCCGATCATGGCATGGAGCCTGCCCATTCGATGCTCAATCCTAATCATCTGTTAAAGAAAGCAGGCCTGTTGAAGCTTGATGAAGAGGGCAAAATTGATAGTAAGAATTCAAGCGCGTATGCAGTGTCCTCCAGTGGAACTGCACATGTATACATTAATGTAAAAGAAAGGGAAAAGGGAGGGGCCGTTCCATGGGATGATTACGAAGAAGTAGAAAAGAAAATCGTGCAATTGTTTAGAACTTATCAAATCAAGCCAACGGGGAAGTTCAGCTACTTCAAGCATACAATCAGGGAAACCGCCGAAAGCATACCCAGTCAGGGCTTCAATATTCCGCTTTACAAGGAGAATGCTATAAATCTCTATCATTATTTAATCGAAGAAAAAGTCCACCCTTATAAAAACGTAATCATTACAAAGAGAATAGACAGTCTCGATAATAAGCATTCAGGGGATATTCTCTTGCTGGCCGGATCCGGCTATGTCATGGGAAAAGATTACAAGAAAGCAGTTACACCTACCCTGGAACTGGGAACCCATGGCGGAGATCCAGACCGTGAAAAATTAAAACCGGTGTTCCTTGCCATAGGAGATCGGATCGAAAAAGATAAAACGATCCATCCCATATCGAACCTGGACATTGCACCTACCGTATACAGTCTCTTAGGACTGCGAACCCCTTCATTTGTCGAAGGGAAAAAGATTAAAGAAGGGATAAAAGAGTAGCAGCCCACCTTTTGCTGCAACTGCATTTTTAATCCCTGGTTAATAGGTAACGCCTGTCACTCCCCGAATAATTCCGGGGAGTGGCAGGCTCAGTTTAATCGTAAAACCTCCGCATCTAACTTCTTTTCTCGCTTACAGCGTTTGGTCTATTTTCTCATAATATCCGCCGCCTTTTTCTCGAGAAAAAGGTACCGAGGTACCATCGCCATCCACTGCTATTCTTCCAGGAGGATCTACAAATTCTATTCTAATGATGCACCCTCCATGTATACCTTCCAAACCATCTAACACTGCTAAGCATCCATTGAATAAGCAATTGCCCCTATCCCGAATAAGTCTTAGCCTAATAAGGGGCCAGAATTGTATCTTTTTCGATATAAGTGTTGTCGCTATCCATCTTATAAGTGGTAAAATATTACTATATTTTCAAAAAAAGAGGTGCTACTTTTGTTTAGCTATTTGAAAAAATCAGTTGGCGGTCTCGCTATTGTTTTCCTCGCTCTATTATTTCTAGAGAATGCGGGGTCTGCTGAGGCAAGCGGGAAGGCAAAACTATATGTAGCCAAGTCCGGAATCGCAATAGGTGAAACGATACAGTCGAAGATTCAAAATCCTCCAAAAGAGCTGAAAGGATCATTCACCTTTACATCGAGCAATGCCAAGGTGGCCGTTGTCAATAAGACTGGCAAAATAACTGGAAAAGGTCTGGGTTCGGCAACGATTACAGCCCGGAATGGAAAAGGTAAGCTAAAGGCTGTGATCCAAGTAAAACCTGACGTTAAAAAGATTGCCCTATCACAAAAACCAGGCGTTATTTACGTGAATGATACCTTTAAAATCGATGCCCGTGTCACCATGAATCCGGCGAACAGCAAACCGCCAAAATTAACCTATGAATCTACCGATATGGAATTCGTGTCGGTTGATCAAAAAGGAACCGTAACGGGATTAAAAGAAGGCAGAGCTAATATTGTCGTAAAAGCTGGGGCCAAGTCGGTAATCCTTCCTGTTCAAGCTTCTTCTAAAATTGAAAAATTTGATGTCAGGGCCGAAAAATCGGTCATTTCCCCCGGGGAACAAACGTCGCTTCAAACGATTATCAAAATGAAAAAAGCAGAATTCAGCCCCGCTAACATTGAATACGAAATCAGCCCTGCAAATGTTCTGTCGATCGATGATGACGGCACGATTACCGGGCTTCAGGAAGGCACGGCCACAATCATGGCAATTGCCGAAGATAAACAAAAACAGCTCACCGTAAAGGTATCTGATTATTTATGGACGGCCAATACACGCCCTGGAATAAGTATTTGGAATGTTACCTGGTCCGATGACGCAAAGCTCTTTGCTTATGGCCAATCAGTGTATGATGCTAAAACCGGAAGAGTAATCAGAACCTTTGAAGGTGCCGTGGACTTCCACGGAAACGGGCTATGGGAAACAGAGGCAAATGGAAAGATCACTCAATATACGAATCAGTTTAAGCGAATTAAAACATTAGATACGGAAATGAATATAGAACTTTTCTCGATTGATAAATATGAACGGCGCTACACTCCTGACGGAAAATGGCTGGCCCTTGCAAATGGCTATGACAAACAGTTAATAAATCTACATACTGGAGAACTGGAACTTCAATACAAAAAGATTTCCCAAAATAGCTGGGATAGCAGTTCTTGGGATGGCGGGGATACTTTTTTAACGATGAGCCATGATGGCAATAAAGTCGCCATATCTGCTAATTTGTTCCCAAATAGAAACCACATCCATTTATTTGACACCTTTAAAAACACGACTGAAGAATATTTACCTGTCATAAATTTAAGAGGGATTGATTTCAGTAAGGATGACCGATATTTAGTAGTCCTCTCGGGAGAGGGCAGTGATTCCAAGATTGAATTTATCAACCTTGGGACAAGCATGGTCGATCATGCAATTGATGCGCAAGACAGCCAAATAAATGATTTCACCTTAAGCTCTGACGGAAAAATGATAGGGGTCTCAAAGGAAAACGGTTCCGTTGAGATATACAAAACTGACAGTATGGTATTAATAAAACATCTCAATACGCAATATAACAAACAACAAATTAAGCTTGAGAGAGAACCCAAACCCGCACTGAATGTTTCATTCAGTCCCGATGGAAAGTCCCTGCTTGTATTATATAAAAATGATTCAATCCAGCCGGGCAGCACACCCCATGATACCATCTTATGGAATGTATCGACTCTTCAAAACCAAATGAAAGAGTGATGAAAAGAAAAAATTTTAGTGACGGTTTTGCTGAAAATATCATATTTTATATCAAGCCTATATATTTCATTGCAAACACTTATAAACTTTCTTTATTCGAGAATGAAAGGACAGAATGAAAGCCCCGACTCTTTAGAGAAGGGGCTTGTCCTGTCTATTAGCTTTGCAGCTTACTCTTCAGTGTTCTTGTTATCGTTAATAAATTACAGGGTTTTACGATAGACAACGCTGGAAAATCCACTGTATATTTTTTTACCGTCTACAATGCGGTACGCTCTTACTTTGTAATAGTATGTCCTGCCTTTGGTCAATCTTGTGTTTGTGTAGCTTACAGCTGAACCTGATGTAAGAGTCTTCACCTTCGTATAAGTCCCTTTAGAGCTGGCCGCCCTAAAGATTTCATAACCGCTGGCTTCACTAACCTTACTCCATGATAATTTCGTAGACGTGCTGCTTGCTTTAGCGGCTTTCAATCCAAAAGGTCTGGCAAGAACAGGAATGCCGCTTACTGTACTGGAGTATGAGCTGTAAACTTTTGTTCCATTCACCGTGCGATAGGCACGTATTTTGTAAAAATAAGCCTTATTAGTTGAAAGAGTGCGGTCGGAATAGGCCAATGTACTGGAACTAGCCGTTGCAATCTTGTTGTAGTCTCCGGTTTTAGAGGAAGCCCGGAAAATTTCGTATCCTTGTGCACCCGAAACACGTCCCCAACTTACTTTCACCTGGCTGAAGCCTGCCGACACTGCTTTAACAGATGCCGGAGCTGCTGTGTTCTTGGCATATCGTGCATATAAAACCAAGTTAGAGCTGATGGCCGTTTTCAGGCTGTAAGGTGATGTGTCTTTCGAAGACTTAAACCATCCGACAAAAGTATAGCCTGATCGCGCCGGAACTTTTGGTGCGGCGACAAGTGTTCCATGATCAACCTTGTTCGTTGCGATGCTCCGTCCGTCGTCATTTTTAAATGTAACGGTATATTGGTTGATCTTATATTTTGCCGTAATCGTTAGATCTGTTGTGACTGTTTTGAAATCCTGATTCCAGCCTGTGAAGGTATATCCCGTCTTCTTTACGGCTGGAGCTATGGCTGTCGCTCCATGGTTAATCATTTGGGTGCTGATCACCGCTCCATCATCATTCTTGAATACAACCTTATACTGATTCACCTTATACTGGGCGGTGACTGTCAAATCAGACGTGATAGTATTAAAGACCTGGTTCCATCCGGCAAAGGTATATCCTGTTCGTTTTGGCGGCATAGTGGCCGCCGCCGCTGAGCCGTGAGCTACTTTTGAAGTACTCAAGATTGTACCATTGTAGTCCTCGAATATCACTGTGTAGGTGATGGGCTGATATTTCGCAGAAACGGTTAGATCGGTTGCTACGTTGGTAAAATTCCGGTCCCACTCTATGAAAGTATGTCCAACTTTAGATGGGTCTGCCGGCGCTTGCGCTGATCCGCCATATTCAACCTTTTGAGCCCCAATCTCCGTTCCATCCCAATCTTTGAAAATAACGGTATATTGATTGATTTCAAATTTAGCAGTGACTGTTAAATCAGCAGTGATCGTACCAAACTCTTTGTCCCACCCGGTGAAGGTATAACCTGTCTTATTTGGATTCGGCGGAGGGGTAATGGTTGAGCCATAGCCAACCTGGCCGGACTTCAGCACGTTTCCATCCTCATTCTTAAAGACCACCGTAAATTGCTTTATTTCATATTTAGCCTTCACCGTCAAATCGGAGGTGACCTTATTATAGTCGGTATCCCAACCCGTAAATGTATAACCTGTTCTGGATGGTTCCTCCGGCGGCGTTGCCGATGAACCTTCGACGATTGTTTCAGCTTTCAGTTCTTTCCCATCGTAATCTATAAACTTCACATCATATTTTTCTTGTACGGAAGCATTAACAAAAGCGGTAAGGTCTCCATGTGTAATGGCAACGGTTTGCTGTCCAGCCCGGTCTTTATCAAATCCGCTGACCATGTCTGCTACTACTGGAACTTCGAACTCCTCTCCGCGGCTTGTCCGAACCGAAAGCGCCGCCCCTTCAGCTTGAAAATCTTCGCCTTTTACATACGATAACTTTTCAGGCACGCTTTTCAAAATGACATTCAGATTCATTTCTTTTTCTATGGCAGGCATGCCCTTTAATTGAGGGAATACATAATCAGCATTTCCCTCCATCCAAATATTTTGGAAATCGAAACCTTTGAAAGCGGGCTGCTGCATCATTTCTGCAAAGCTTACTTCAACCCCATAATCTTTGATGTTTGTTGGCTGATGCAGGGCAATGGAACTATCCATATAGTAGCCATCCTCTACACTGGCTGATTCCCAAGGGGCGCCTCCAATAATCCCGCCGAAAGGAAATACCGACTCTTTGCGGTCAGATAAGCTGCCAGCATGATAAGAACGTTTTATGACGGCCCCTGATTCTGCAAATCCAGCAATTCCGCCACCATTATCTGTAGCGATGATGGCACCGATATTGAAGGTGTCCGACACATTCGAGCCGACCAATCCACCGGAGATTCCTCCCGCTGTATCTCCGTTCACTGTGCCGGTGTTATACGATTGTTTGATCGAGGACTTTTGGCTATCGGATCCCAATATCCCGCCAACCGTGTTCCCGCTTACCATGCCATTATTGGATGATTTGGCAATACTGGACTGGTTGCTTGATCCAGCAATGCCGCCGGCTAGTCCACCTTTAACACTGCCAATATTCTGGCCTTGCGAAATAGTGGTGCCATAAAATTCTCCTGCTATCCCACCTGCCACAAAATTACCTGTGACCTTACCTTTATTTATACAATCGGCTATGATGCCATTGCTCCCACGATTCATTCCTGCAATTCCAGCGGCTGTTAGACCGGTAATCTCACCGAGGTTTTCACTATCAGTTATGGTTGAACTGGATGTAGACCCTGCAATTCCTCCTGCAAGACCCCGCTCTTCACTTCCAGTAATCCTGCCTGTATTTTGGCTGTTGCTTATCTTCATTCCAGTTAATGATCCGACAATTCCTCCTGAACGCTCAGTTCCTGAAATACCACCCTTATTGCTTACATTATCAAAAGTTGCTTCTATGCCAGTTGCATCTCCGACTATCCCGCCGGCATGTGTCCCCTGAACAGGACCAGTATTTTCGGAGTATGTAAGGGAAGACTCAGTCAAATATCCGACAATTCCTCCCGCGTTTTCTCTATCAGCACTAGTCTGTTTAGTCAGAATAGCCCCTGCATTTGAGCTGTGGCTAATGGAGGAAGGCTCTCCTATCTGGTCAGAAATCTGTCCGGCAATTCCACCGGCATAGGTCATATAGTTCGATTCGGCAGTTATATCGCCAGAGTTGGAGCTATTCAAAATACTAGAACGATAGGATGTGCCATTTATTCCTCCAACGTTTGCCCTGCCATCACCTGCAGAAGGTTTGGTGGACGCAGAGATATCTCCGTAGTTATGGGAGTTTTCGATGGTTGTTTCTTGGCTATAACCGACAACTCCGCCAACATTATCGTCCCCAGAGTTTTTTGGATTTTCAATTATGCTCAATGTCTTACCCTGGACAGCCCCATTATTGATACAATCTGTTATTTGCGAAGTATCGCCGTTTCCTATTAATCCGCCAACGTAGGACGAAGTATTAATAGACTTATATGCATAGTCATTATTATTGGAGAATGTGATCACCCCATTAAACTCGCAATTAGTAACCTTGCTTTCCTGAACAGAACCCGCCAATCCGCCAATAAAAAGAGATTTATGCAACCCCTCTGGACTATCCGATGTATGGGTCATATCCATTTTAATTATAGCGTCTTCGAATATGATATTTTTGAATTCAGCAAGATAACAGTACCCAAATAAACCGGCATATACGGTTTCCCCAGAAGAAGGAGTGTTGATTGACATTCCACTTATTTTATACCCGTTTCCATCGAGAACTCCTTTGAAATAGGAATGAGGATCCCCGATTGGTTCCCAACCTTTTCCTCCATGGTAAAACTCCCCACCCTCTGAAAGGGCAGCCGTCATATCGATGTCATTCATCAGAATATATTTTCCGCTGAGATTGTCCCGTATCTTATCCAGGTCGGCAACTGAATAAATGGCCATAAACCCCTCAGGGACTGTGTCCAATTGTTTAAAATCAGAGGCGCTTGCTACGTTGGGCTGCGAGGAACCCAGCGGTCCCACTTCTAAAAATAAGACTAGCCCTAAAATTAATAATAATAGAGCCCTGATTATTATATGTTTCATAATTCCTCCACAATTTTATGATAGTTGCTTCCAATTATTCAGCCTTTCTCCTCTTAAGGAAATAGATGCATTATTATTTTACCGTTTAGAGAAAAACATGGATAATGGTGCATTTTGGGATTTAAAGAAGCAACTACCAGTCTAATTGTTCGATGGAAAGTAATACCCTTTCCTCTGTGTTAAACGCCCTGACGAGTTGCAATCTTCCTGGGCATTTTTTGTCCCCTCTTTCCGATATATACTTTTTTGAATTCTTGAATCCGTTCTCAGCCCCCTCCAATTCCCAGAATCTCTCTCATGTTGGCTAATCCCTGCGAATGACTTCTTCGGCTGCCGGCTTGAGAGGGATGTTAAGAATCAAAGAGTCTCCATTGCATCAGGAATTACACGAGTCCCAACAAGCAGCGCTCCGGTGAGATCCAAACTTTAGGCGGACAAACCGACACAGCTGCGAACTACAGATGCCTTTCTTTCGGGCTTCAATATTAATATAATATTCCATACAAAAACCCGAACTGAATTCAGTTCGGGTTTTTTGTGAATTTGATGAAAAACGAACCATTAGATTGAATGGTTAACAAAAAAATTTGACAGTATAAGTGTAAACACTTAAATACGCTCATTAAACAGGATTTTGTCAAATTCCCACTCATAAAATTCATCATATTTATCAATCTAAAACTGTATCTTATCTATAAGTTTGAATTATTGATCGTTAAAATAACGTACTGTCACAAGGGGGTAAGCCAATTGGATTTTTCAAAAAAACAGAAAGCAGCGATCCTTAAAGCGAAAGAGGTTTTACACGATCCAAAACAAAAACCAATTAGAACGAAACGTGTAAGAGCAAGTGAACTAAATACGGCTTCAGAATTCATCTCTAATAATCACTACATACAGAGTATATTAGCTAAAAAGTTTAACATAGATAGATAACTCATTTGACAATTGGAGATTTGTTCTCCTAATGCCGTTCAATCAGGTTAGTCACCAGCGGGTCATTTGCCCGTATTCTAACAGCTCTTTTCCTGACTCTGGGAGGTCTTGATGAATCTGATGTAGTGCCGGATAACACTTTCTTGGCCCGTAACACCGCATCAATATAAGCCTGTGAGGTAAGTTCTAGGGTGATAACTTTATTTGGATTCTTAGCCATAAATATTCACCTCTTTCGTTAATTATACCTGAACCTTGTCTAGTATTTCCAGTGATAAATAGTCGTCTTCATATTGCTTAGCTAATTCCACAATACCCAGTAATACTGATCTATCATACTGATCGAATTCCGATCTATGACGTGAAAGGACAATAAAAGTTTCTTTTTCCTCAAATACTCCTTTATATATGAGATAACTTTTTTCGTGAATATTATCCCGGTTAAACTTATTGATAATAACCGGTTCCATTTCTTCGTCTATATATCCGAGGCTGTCCATTACTCTGCTAGAGAAGATATACGGATCAAACATCATTTCTTCCTTTGTGATCAACTCAAATGAAAAAGGCGTACCTAACTCTGCTTTATAAAAATCTCTCATTTCTTGCAGGAACTCAAACAGAAACTGATTTATTTCCCCTGTGTGTTTCTGCTCCATATAATATTCTTTCTCAACTGTCCGCGTCATTTCTGCAAGAAACTTTGTTTTAGAAGCAGTTAATTCAAATGTTTCAATAATGGCCTCGTCTTTATCATTGACCTCAAACTCCAGATTGAATATCTTAAATCTCCTAAGTCTATAAAGCCCAGCTGGAATCACCAAAAACATTAAAACCACCACTAAGAGATAGAACAAATTGCTTAACAATATTTGCACAACTTTATTCTGTACGATTGGCTTTACCACTAATTCCGTCACGGTGATCTTACTTTCTTTTTTCTTCTCACCTGTACTTTTTTCCTGTTTATTAACCATTTCTTTCTCATTGCTTGCAGATGTTTTTCCGTTACCCTTTTCAATGTCCTTTGAATCGGATTGCTCTGTTTGCGAATTTTCTTTACTCTTAACATTATAGAGCTCGACGATAGTATGTAAAACTATTACCGTTACTAAAACGATATACAAACCAATGGTAATACTCCTCATCCAGTCAGAGAAAGCAGGTTTATCAGTTTTAAATTGGTTCATTTCATCACCCTATATCTATTTCATCACTATATAAAACCTAAGTTAATAGTATCCTTCCAACCCTTTTAAACCAATACTTGAAATCTTCACAGTCAAAATAAACAACCTCCTGACAAATTAATTGTACTTACAGAAAAATAAATAAAAATGAAAATAGTAGAATCCTACAGTGTTAGCTTGGAGTAAGTAGAGGATAATAACAGAAGAGAACAAGAGGAATCCAACTAGAGGATATAACATAAATTCAACACAGACACCAAAAACCCTGCAAAAAAAAAGAAAAGCCCTGGAGATATCATACTCTCCATGCAGCTTTCCATTCTCAAACTAAATTATTAGATTTTTTTACCCTAATTCGTGTAACAATTTGTGAAACAAGAAAATTCGAGGAGTGACAGGCACCTTTAGCAAAAAGTGCCCGGACCATGTATCACCGGGGCACTCTCCTTTACAATTTCACTATGGTTGCGGCTGTTGGGCTCTTTGCTCCCTTTAAATCTTTTGTGTACACGGAAATTTTAGTTTTCGCTTTTTGTTTTGGTATCTTTATAGAGTAATAGCCGTAAGAGCTGGTTTTCCCTGTAGCAATGGCCTTGCTTCCTGCCAGGATATATACCTTCATATTCGGAGTGGCTTCACCGGAAATATAGGTATCATCTGATTCAATATCATTAATGACCGGCCGGAAATATTTGCTTTTCAATACAGAAAGGCTGTATGGCTTCGTCGCTGCGTAGCCGTCACTCTGTGGAGAAACCTTTATATAATAAGTTCCTGCCGTAAGTGCTTTATACCGTGATTCAACCGGTTTCTTTGACCAGCTGTTTTTTTCCGCAAGCTTCTTGCCCTTGCTATCGAGAATGGTAACCTTATATTCCTTCACTAAATTGGACAGGGAAACAGAAAGGCTCTCACCTTTTTTCAGGGTCATTTTATAGTAATCTTCGTCCATCGCTGAGCTGATAACCTCTTTGTAGACAACCCCTGATGTGACAGGATAAGCCGAATCCCTCGTATCGTTCGATTCAAGCTTCTTTTTATCATGGACGACGGTTTTTGTCGGGAAGGTTGCTTGGACCTTATAACTTTGCGTATTAGAAAACTTCTTTGAATGTGTATAGATATGTAAATAATAAGGCCCTGCTTCCGTAACCGTTACGTCTATATACTTCGAAGCTTCATTGACATATTGGCCTATCGCAATCCTGTTTCCTTTATTATCATAAAGCGTTAAATCATAATCCAAAGGCGGCGCGGAAAAATTAATCCGGACATGGCCCGGTTTATAGACAGATAGCTTAAATACATCGATATCCAGTCCATATTCAAGTTTGGCCTGATACGTTTTGGCCGAAGTCAACGAATAGCTTGTCTCTTTCGTGTCATTGGGTTCAAACGCTGAGTCATGTGCCACAGCAGCTGGATAAGTTGCTTTAAATATATACTCTACTTCTTCGGAATACTCCTGCTGTTGGGAATGAACCACTGCATAATATTTTCCTGTTTCTTTAGTGGTGTAATCGAAGTGGTCGTACCCGCTGAAAAATGAGTTGCCCCCATTGATCTTAATCCAGTCTTCATTATACAAATCTACACGATAATCATATGGAAGGTTATCAAGCCAAATTCTTATTTGTCCCGGCTGTTTTACATCCAGTTCATACACATCCTGGTCAAACTTGGAATCGAGTTTCGCCTTATAGATTTCACCCGATGCAACCGGATAGGCATTATCCTTCGTATCATTAGGTTCATACCCTGAATCGAAAACCGGGCGATCTGACGGGAAGGATGCCTTCAATTTGTATTCTTTGCTGGCAGAATAACCAGCAAGACTATGCACTTTAATATAATAGGTGCCCGGATCCGAAAGCTGATATTCCTTTTTGGTGGCATCCGACTCATAAACCTCTTCTGAAGAAAGAACCTCAAAACTATTCAAATTTTTATCATAGAGTGTAACCTCATAACGGTACGGCATGTTTTCCAAGGCAACCCGGACCTTTCCTTCTTTCAGGACTTGGATCTTATACCAATCCTGGTCCTCTCCATGTTCAATCTTCCCGAGAGCGGGTATGCCCGAAGAAAGGGATATCGCCTGTTCCGGAGTCTCGCTGCCATCTGTTTCAGAAATTCCTTCCGCAACCGCTGTAAAAGAACCTGAGACAATTAATAAAATAACTGCCATTAAAGAAACAATCTTCTTCAAAACCATCTTCCTCCTATTAACATATGACTAGCCAACAGGAAAATATTACTATACAATCCACTATCTGTCACCATATTCTCTTATGCTAAACAAATCGATTGAAGAAAAGCCTTTATGGCTTCTCTTAAGCATTGTATAAAAGATAAGTCCAAGGGTAATAAACTAGAAAACCGGCACCCGTTAGTCCATCCATTTGACGATTGCCAACCTTTTTAACGCTTTGTTTACGGTACCTATTACTATAACAATTATAGAAAAATAGCATTCCTCAAGGCTTATTACCTAAATTGTAATGACGGATGAATATATTTCCATTATAATATTGGTACATTTTACTATTTACGAGGGGGATATGATGAAAAAATTTAGATTCAAAGCTATTATTGGTGCCCTTTTATTGTCTACTGTGTTGCCAACAGCAGCCTTTGGCGCATCAAACGAAGTTTATTATCCTGTAATCGGAAGTTCAAAAACATCGCCAGGAATCTATAAAGCGGTTCCTAATGGCAAAGCGTCTCTTGTGCAAAAAGAAACCCGGTATGTATTAAAGAGGACGAGCAACCCGCCAATCGCATTGAAGGATACAAATGTGTACACTGTCAATAGCCGGGTAGCAAAGTCCACTGATAAGTACCCGAATCAGATGCCGCTTCAACATGTACAACAAGTCGGAAAAGACGTGTATTTTGCCAGATTCTTGTTTCGCGGCGAATATGCCGGCGGCTGCGGCGGAGGCTATGCCGATATCCTCGAGATCTATAAACGCAGCAGCAGCGGAAAAATCAGCAAAGTAACAACGGACCGCGTGTCTTCAGACGCGGCAGACATCTTCAAGGTTTCCGGCTCCTACCTATACTACGCTAAAGTTGAGAATGCTGGTTTCGGAAACTTTACCATCATGAAATCAAGACTGGACGGAAAGAACAAACGCGTCCTTCAAAAAGGTGTCTCCGATTTCTGGATCAATGGAACATACATTTATTTCGAGAAGTCAGGGAAATTATACCGCATGGCCCTTGATGGAAAAGGCTTGAAATCCTTTAGTTTTAAGACAAAACTTTATGGAGACGGCGGCTGTGATGGCGGCAACTACACAGTCGGTGAAAACGGTGTCTCTGTTTCCGGTTATGTAAATGATAAGTACGTCAATTATTTCTTTGATTACGCAACAGGCAAGATCACTACACAATTATCCGGCGGTTTAAAAGACGACCGCCACCCATATATTCTTGATATGGATGTAAATAAGAAACGTTTGGTGGCACAAACCTTCCTTGACGATGGCGGAGACCAGGTTTCCGTTTACGACTTTTCAGGCAATTTGATTAAGAAGCTGCACAAGGTGGACTTCTGGGGCGGCGGACCAATCCTGCACTCCGTCGACGCCAAAAAAGGGGAATTCCTGTACATTGATGGAAGCAGCCTTAAGCTGATCAAATTCTAATCTTAGAAAGGACTCAGCCGGATAAAGGAACGTAACCCGGTTTTGAGTCCTTTTACTTTCGCCTTTCTAGTATTGAAACGAATTGCACTATAATCCCCATGTACTCTATATTCGCTAGTTGTAGTGTTTGACACCCTTCTTATTTAGACGAATAAATCACCACCAGGATTAGGGGTAGAAATGATGAAACGATTGTTAGCTATGCTTGCTTTTGCAATGCTTGTGTTTTTCAGTCCTGGCGAAACCCCAAGTATATCGGCAAAGGGGCTTTCCAGCCAGGAAATCATTAAAAAGAGCCGGATACAAGTGGATTTACGTGATAAAGACGGAAAAATTCATAAGGCATATCTATACTCAGAGAAGGAAACGAAAGGCTATAAAACTCAAAATAAAAAGAAATACACAGTGTACCATGGCAGTTATAAACTAGCGCTATTTGATAAAGACAATAAGAAAAAATTGTCCGAAATCAACACCGGGATCAAAACCTTTTCTTCGTCCATGAATGTTACGGATACAGGCACAATTAAAATTTTCCCTTATAAGGCAGGCCAGCCTAATTTGGTCGGAATTACAGAAGAATTAATTCCGCCGGCAAAGAAAGTATACGCATTTCATTCTCTTTATTATGTGAATAAAGGAAAATTATCAAAGGTCAAAGTTCAAGTGGATAAAGAGCCCATGTACTTTTATAACTTTGATAAATTAACAAATAACAAGCCAAACGAGTTTGTTGGTTCGTCCAGGTTTAAAGATACGCAACATGACGGAACCTTTATATTCAATTGGTTATTCAAACCAGCCAGCAGCGAGCTCGATGTTACTTCGGCCAAATTTGTCAGAAAAGATGGCGTACAGGAAAATATGCCGATCTTTTCATATATCAAGGACATTAGATTTAAAGATAAAGGTCTGGAATCAGCGGTCCGCGATACACTGAAGAAACCGTCTGGTACAATCACGCTTACAGATTTAGATAAAATAACGGCAATTTCGGCTAAATATCACGGAATTACGGATTTAAGCGGTCTGGAATATGCAAGAAACCTGGAAAAGCTGGATGTAAGTTATAATGGCCTGGATGAAAAAGACTTTTGGCCGATCGAGCAGAACCCTAAGCTGCAATATCTCGATATCGAAAGCAATTATGGTATTCGAAACCTTGGCTTTATTGAAAGAATGTGGGGCGAGCTCTCTTTCCTGAATATAGGTTCTACCCGGGTAAATGACTTAAGCCCGCTTGAAGATGCCAAGAGTTTGAAGGAACTCTATCTGTATGGAACGGAAATAAAAAATTTACGCCCGATTTCGAATCTGCGAAGCCTTACATATTTGGACATCAGCGCGACGGATGTTTCCGAGTTAGAGCCTATAAAAGGGTTAAAAACTCTGGAAACACTCTGGATGGAACGAATCAATATCGATTCATTCCAAGCGCTTAAAGGTTTGACTAAACTAAAGAAGCTGAATATCGACAATACATTCTACGGGACAGATGACCGTATTGACGGAAGCCCTTTGAAAAACCTAAAGCAGCTGGAACTTCTTTATATGGACAGGGTTTTCTTTAAAGACTTTACGTTTTTGAAGTCCATGAGTAATCTCAAAACGTTGAAAGCCCCCTATTCCCATGTTTCAGCCGCGGATGTCAGGTTCAATACTTCGCTGGAACACCTTGATATCAAATCGAAGGATGTTTCGGGGCTGTCCAATCTTACTAAGCTTAGATATTTGGATATATCGGACAGCGGAACGGAAAATATCGATGCCTTGTCCAATCTTAAAAATCTGACCGAACTAAACGCATCTAACAATGAAATTCAGGATATAGCACCGATTTCGTCCCTTCCAAAACTTGAAAGATTAGCGCTGGATAATAATCAAATAAAGCGGCTGCCACAATTCAGCCTGCCGCATTTATCCTTGCTGGGACTATCGGAAAATGATTTTTCAGACCTGACACCATTAACAGTATTAACGCAACTGCAGGAGTTAGACCTTGGATACGTGGAATTTGAACCTGGAAGCCTTTCCGCCCTTTCATCTCTTGAGGCGTTGGAACGGCTGGGTCTATCGGCAAGCAGGATTACTTCCATTGAACCTTTGTCCAAGCTGGTTCATATTAGCCAATTAGACCTCTCGAACAACAAAATTGAGGATATTAAGCCTATTGCTGCCTTACCGAAGCTGGAAAACCTGGATGTGTCCCTAAACAGCATTCAAAGCCTGCCGGAATTAAATCTGCCGAATCTGACGGCACTTTCGGTATCAGGGAATGAAATCGTTGATATCACCCAAATTGGAGCCTTGAAGAAGTTGAATGATCTTCAACTCGAGAACAATCCGATCCGTGATTATTCACCTTTGAAGCAGCTGCCGGGATTAGAAATGGAATATCCGGAAAATGAGGATGAAATAATCAAAGACAGTCTGCTGGAACAAGCGATTCGCGAGGAATTAAACAAGCCCCAAGGCGGAATTACAAAGGAAGACCTGTCCAAATTAAAGTCTTTAGAAATCTACCAATCAGAAGTAAGGTCACTAAAGGGGCTTGAATATGCTACGAACCTCACGAATTTACAGATTTTCGATACTTGGGTAAGTGATATAGAACCTTTAAAGGGTATGAAACATGTAAAAACCCTGAATCTCGGGTTCAACAAGATAAAGAATATTGAGCCGCTAAGTGAACTGGCCGGCATAGAAGAACTGAATCTTGAACACAACCGCATTGAACAAGTTGATTCTCTCGCAAATCTTACAAGACTCAGAGATTTAAATTTAGGTCATAACAGAGTTACAAAAATAGAGGCTTTGTCTGATCTGAATGCATTAGAAAATCTGGAGCTGCGTAACAACAGAATCATTCACGCAGCCTTGTCCTCAATGGATAAATTGAAGAGCCTTAATTTGATGGATAATGATATTAAAGAGATTTCCCTCGAGAATGTAACCAGTTTGGAGGATCTCTCTCTGGACCAAAATCCTATTGAATCCGTTTCATTCCTAAGAAACTTGGATCGGTTAAGATCTATCAGCTTCATTGATACGCCAGTAAGGGATATTACCGTTCTCACCGGGTTAGAAAACCTAATCTCCGCGAGTTTTGATATGGACATCGTCCCATGGGAAGATGCTACGGTTAATACTCTCCTTGAGCGCGGTGTTGAATTGCGTATAAATGGGATATTTTACGTCAATGGCGAGTAGCGGCGGGTCTTGGCCCCGACAGACGGAACCATCCTCTAGCTAATCAAATTGTTATGCAAAAAAGAGACTCAGCCGGATGAACCGGTTGAGTCTCTTTGCTTTAAGCATTAAAGAATATTAATGGCAATAGATCCTGGCTCCCACACTACCGCTTCTGCGGCTTCGACATTTTTATGGACGGGTTTATCTCTTTTAAAACATCAATGATTTCCTGAAAGCTCTTCCCGAAATTGGCTGCATTCAGGGTGAGTTTTTGTCCTTCTTTTGTCCGGATAACAAGGGATCTCGTTTTCTTTTCCGGAGTTTGATTTACAAACCCTTCATCCATTTCTTCTTCCCCTATGGCAGACGATAGATTTACCACGAAGTACATGTGTTCAATATCCTTAACAGGTATCGTTTGTTTGCCCTGCAGATAGTAAATGATCCGCCCATCCTGGATGACGATCTTTTCTAGGTATCCATAGTTGATGATAGAGATGATCAGTCCATAAAAGACCAGCGATATAATAGCTGCCACTGCCAAATGAAAATCAAACAGATCCTCTAACATGATGAAAATTAATATAGGACCTATGGCCGAAATAACATAGGCCAATTTCTTGCTTACCTGGTTATTAAAAACATCTTTTTTCACAATTTCATCCTCTTATTTTTTCATTTCCCAACAGTTTTTCCTATTATTATAGTATTATATACCTATATTCCCAAATTCAGGAGGTTTGCAGATGCAAAAAAGAAAATATTTTCATATTTTCATGGCTTTTTTTCTATTACTTTCGTTGATTTCTGCGCCATTGATGGCCCACGCAGAAGAGACATCGTATAAGACTCTTCCATCAAAGAAGAATGTGCCATTGGATAAAGAGTGGACCATAAGCTTTAACAATGAATTAGAACCGGCATCCATCAATGAACAAAATGTCTTTGTTTTGGACAGCAGCGGGAATATAGTTTCGACCTCCGCGTATGTTCATGACAACGATAAACAAGTCCTGGTAAGGCCTCCCTCAGAAGGATATAAGGCTAATACCAGCTACACCCTGTTCGTAGAAAGCGATGTTTATTCCAAGAAAAATAAGCTGATTAAGAAGCCGGTCAAGATGTCCTTTAAGACCGGGACGACAAAAGCCGATCCGGCAAAAACCTTTACGCCGCGTAACGACAGCGCCAATGATGTGGTACTGAGCAGTAAAATTGCCGATGTGGACAGCAAGGTTTTCGAAGATGCAAAAGATATTAATTTAGAAGGAAATTCAATCGTTTATCCAGGCAAAAATGATGAGCTTCTTGCTTTAAAGCCTGGTGAGATCATCGTTTTGCCTGCCACTGAGACCTATCCCGGCGGGTATGCGAAAAAAATCGTCAAGGCATCATTCGATGGCACCAATACAATCATTACAACCTCCGAGCCCAAAATGGAGGAAGTAGTCAAGGACATGGATGTTTCCAAACAGTTCGATATCGATATCACTGACAACGGAATCAATCCGGACGCTTTCCCTGTTGAGCTTCGACGCGTTTCAAAAACTAGCAATAAGATTGTTTATGCTTCAAGGGAAGACACAAGCGATAAGATAACAGTCGGAAGAAAGAATGACTACCAGTACATAGAATACAAGGATTTCCCTGTCTTAAAGGATGATGACGGCGACGATATCGCTACCTTGAATGGAATGCTAAAGATCTATGATCCTAATGTAACTCTGGATTTTAGCTTCTGGAGACAAAAGTTTAATTACGCGGAGTATTCAAGCCGTTATGATAACAAATTAACAGTCACGCTGGGATCGGATGTGGAATTTAAGAAGAAATTCGACCCTACCCTTGCCGTCCTCCCTGTCAAATTCATGGGTGCTCTTGGGGCGGAACTAAAGCTGCAGGCGATTTTCAGCGCCGAGGGAAAAATCACCTCCGAAATCGGCCTGGATACAGAACTGAATGTACGCATGGGTGTAAAGAATGTCGATGGACGCTATAAAACCTTTGATGAATCAAAATTTAAGAATTCACCAAAGGTGACGGCCCTCAAGGGAACATTGGAAGGCAAAGGCGCGTTGCGCACTGAATTGGCCGTTGACCTGTTTCAATGGGAACCTGCCGCCGTTTATGCTGAAGGCGGGCTCAAAGCTAAGCTTGAAGGGGAATCATCTACAGACTCCATCCTTTGCTTTAAAGGCGATTTAAGCTTTTACACCCAATTAGGCCTGGAAATTACACTTCCATTTTACAAGGAAGAATTCAGCTACTCGCCGTGGAAAAAGAGTTTGCTGAAAGGCTCGACTTGCCAGCTCGAGGATCTCGTGGTCAACCCCGGAAAAGTTGTTTTAAAACCGGGAGAAAGCATACGGATTGGCGTGAAAGGAATTGACGCCTCATTCCGGGAGAAGGAATTCTCGCTGCCGGACACCGGAATTTCACTGAAGAGCAAAGACAAAAATGTAGCCAAGGTGAACACGTTTGGCGATATTACCGCTTCAGTTAACGCAGAAGACGGTGATGAAACCGAAGTCGAGGTTACCTATAGCAGTGATATGTCCAGAAGCATTACCAAAAAAGTAAAGGTACAAATCGCAACGGACAGCCAATTCAAGATCACAGCAAGCGGAAAAGTCATCGACATGATTACCAAGGACCCTATCGCGGACGCCAAGGTGTCAATCCATGATCAAAGCAACCGGGCTATTGCGGAAACAAAAACAAATGACAGCGGGGAATATTCCGTTAAAATCCCGCAAGGCAAGTACAAATTCAAGGTATCGGCAGTAAATTTCAGGGACGCCGTTTCAAATATTGAAGTACCAGAGGATATGACGGATAGCGTACTTCCGATTAAGCCTGTCCTCATGGTCAGTGAAAATGCCGAAGTGGGAACTGTGAAAGGAAAAATAGTGAATGCAGTCAACGGTGAAATCGTCGAAGATGCAACGATCTCCCTACGCTTTGGAGATAATCAGGAAGAGGGCGATATCTTCACTACTGTAACAACCGACAGCCAAGGATTATATGAAGCTGCCATCCCTGCAGGTACCTATACAGGGGAGATTAGTAAAGAAGGCTTTGTTACTAACTTTACTACCATCGTTTCCGAAGCAAACACAGTGACTGAAAACCAGAACGCAACGATTACCCCGCTGCTAAATAGCGGTGATATGCGAATCGTCCTGACATGGGGCACCACCCTGGAAGATATTGACTCGCATCTGTTCGGACCAGCCGAAAATGGCGCATTCCATTTATTCTATAGATTGGTAGGCGACAGTGAATATGAAGTCTATAGCGGCGCCAAACTGGACATAGACGATCGATCGTATGAAGGACCTGAAACCGTCACAATTACGGAACCTCGTCAAGGGGTATACCGGTATATAGTCCATGATTACACAAACATGGGATCCACTGACAGCTTTGCCTTATCCGAATCGGACGCCAAGGTAGAAATCTTCATGGGGAATTCCGATGTACCGGTCCGTGTCTTCCGTGTTCCGGCAAATAAACCAGGAACTCTATGGAGGGTATTTGATTTCAATACCAATACCGGCAAAATCACGTCTATCAATGACATTATCTATGAAACACCGCAGGACGTAAATTAATTGGTGCAGGAAGGAATACCCTTCCTGCCTATCAATACATTTGGGAGGCAGCTGGATGAGAAAGTTTCAAGCAATCTCTTTTCTGATCGCTTTTGTTCTTCTTTTTTCTTTTGCTATGCCGAATCAGACATCGGCGAAGGTAATGTGGGGGAAAGTTGAAGTAACGACTGGCATGACCGGAAAAGTCGAAATCTTAAAAGATACGGATCTATTGAAAAAAGATTCCAATGGAAAATTCATAAAAAGCGGGAAAGCAAAAAAGGGCAAGGTCTACCGTACTGTCAGCTATAAAAGTCCATACTATGGTCTTGAGAAAGGGCTTTTCATTAAAAAAACGAGCAGCATTCGTTATACAGCCATCCCGGAAACATTGCTGATCGACAAACAACTGGAAAAAACGCCCGCCAATAAGAAATTGATTTGGGGAAAAGTCGAGATCAAAAAGGGCATGACAGGAAAAGCCACCGTGCTCAAAAATACAACCCTTTGGAAATTGGACAAAAAGAAAAAGCCGGTAAAGTACAAAACTGTCAAAGCAGGCAGTGAAATTAGGATTTACAGCTATAATAGCAAAACAAAGTTATACAAGAGCGACAGCGGTGTATATATCAAAAACGACAAAAATATTAAATACACCGCATTAAAGCTTAAAACCGTCACTGACCTGCAAAAGAAATTAAATGAAACCGATGAGCTCGATGTAATCACTATTGAATAGCTGACGCATGCAGCGCAAAAAGGAATCCGCCTGAGGTAACTTCCCTAAGGTGGATTCCTTTTCATATACTATTCTAATAATAATCCTGATGCTCCAATGTTGAAACGGAAGTATGGTGAACGTTCAGATTGTAATCTTACAAAGAAAGCAAGCCCAAAGATAACTTGAATAGGATTAGGTGAGCAATGGATAGTGTCGTTAAATTTATTGTTAGTATGATTTATCGCGGTTTTATTTATTACTTTTTACCAAATGAGGATTAACCGTTACTACTTCAATATCTTGCTTTATTAACCATTTTGAAAGGTTGATCCAGTAATGTCCTTGCGGGTTCCATACCGACCATCGCCACTTCAAGTTTATGTATTCTTTTAATCTCGTATATCCAGTTTAATAATGTCGCAAACATTTTTTTCAAAAGTGATTGCATCTCCAACTACAATCCCATAAAAATTGACAGCTCTGGCTACGTAAAATTGTTGTGCAATATCCACCCCAACAACGAGATGCTTATCAGAAATTCTTTCTATTAGTTGATTTTGTTTGTCCTGCATTTTAAACTTCATAGTAAGGGTTCCTCCTAAGGTTTTGGGTTAGAGTCGAGTCTACTCTTAAATCTTGCTGAGGAGCCCTTATTTTTATCAAAGTTCAAAAATAATGATCTACAGGAATGCTAAAGGGTG
Source organism: Peribacillus glennii (assembly GCF_003429105.1). GTDB lineage: Bacteria > Bacillota > Bacilli > Bacillales > DSM-1321 > Peribacillus > Peribacillus glennii. The sequence goes on along the minus strand of NZ_QVTD01000017.1, from coordinate 5,510 downwards.
CGTTAGCTTAGGTTCATAGCCGTCATGTTGACGGCTTTTCTTATTGTGCTATCGGGGCAGTTTAATTTAAGTGTAATTATTCACAATCTGTATTTTTAAATGTCCTTTTCCTCCACAAAAAAGACCCCACCACATAAAAAAGGAGAATGAATTCATTATGAAATCATCCCCTCAAATAGTTTGAAAATGCTTATACTGATATTACTCATCAATGACTCGCTAAACGTTTTTCAAAATCCGCCTTAAACAACAGAATAGCATCAATATTTACAGCAAAATCGTGGTCACTGATATTAAAATTAGTTATAAACTCGTCAGATCTCTCACGAACCATAATTGTTGGACGGATATTGTCTCCAATAGCGTCCTGAGTTACAGCACTTCCATAGAAATACCAGTTAGTTTCAGTAGGCGGATTTGCTGCATTCTTTGATAAGTCATTTTTTATTATTTCGCATAAATTATCCATAAAATCTTCATTAAGCTTAATGTTTTTTCCATACTCACCATCAACAGATATATCAGCATATCCATACCAAATATTCCTGCTTGATCGCTTTCCGTCATTTGACGTGTATGTTTCATCAAACAAAATCTTCATTTTCATTACCCTCCGTTAATATAAAATTTCTTCACACTATTATACACCAATTAGGGGTACAGTCAGGAAAGTTCGGATTTACAACGGTAAGATTTTTGAGACAAGTCGTATGAGACTTTGAGAATCCTTGTTTTACAATAATTTATGTTTGTCTCAATAACCTTACTCTATTGAGATTGTGAAGTGGTACACTTAAACTAACGGGGCAGGTTAGTGGAATAACTATGTTACAATGTAAGAAACAGAAGAGTTGTTATAGGAAGTGAAAAATGTTTTTTTATTACTTAATGCTCATACTTGGAGTATTGTTTGTAGTAGGCTCAGCAATTTACTTCATTCTAATGTTAATTGACAAAGACTACCCATTATTAGAAATAAGTAAATGCTTTTTAGCCTTTTTATTTGGTGTTTTACTTTTAGTTGTTACTCTCCCAAGTTTAAAATATGTTGTGCTTAAGGAATATGATGTCGTCAGTGGGAAATGTGTTATCGAAATAGATTCATCAGGTCGTTCTTCTGAAGCAGATTTTGAAATGCTCGATACAGATGAAATGTTTTCCTTCAGAGATATTCCTGCACTAGATGCTTATGGAAAGTCAATCCCTTATTATTGTGAGGTGACAGTTACAAAAGACCATGAGTTTGAAATTAGTTATAAAATATATAATGCCAAAACACGAAAGTTAATAGTAACAAGTAAATAGCCTTTGTTTACAGTTAAGTGTTACCATAAAGTACGTGAGTAACTAAGGGAAAAGAGTTTAAGTGTCATCATGACTGGTGGCACTTTTATTTTTATTAATGTTATTGACAAAAGTTAATGAACAATACGAACAGAATGTGAAGGAATGCACTTAAACTAACGGGTGCTTTAGTTGAACAAGACAATAACAAAACGAAACGCTTGGAATCTAATCCAAGCGTTTTTTGTTTGCTATTTGTACTACTATTTATGGAGCTATACACAATGTGTTTTTAGTATGTTATTTCATTTCTGTTTTTACATTTTCCCCACATCTGAACTACTTATCTTACTGGAAATGGCTTTTCGCTTCTTCTTTACTTTGCGGATTTAAAAAAGGCCTATCCCTCTTCAAACCTTCCAATTTCCTTATGAAAAGTAAGTTTTACCGTCCCGATTGGACCATTCCTTTGCTTCGCCAGGATGACTTCCACAATGTTTTTCTCTTCGGAATCCAAGCTATAGTAATCATCCCTGTACAAGAAGGCGATGAGATCGGCATCCTGTTCGATTTGGCCGCTTTCACGGAGATCCGACAGCATCGGCCGTTTATTTTGCCGGCTTTCCACACCCCGGCTTAGCTGGGACAGGGCAATGACTGCTGCATTCAGCTCCCTTGCCATGTGCTTCAATCCCCGGCTGATTTCGCTTATTTCCGCCTGCCGGTTCGGCTTGCTCCCATCCCCGACAATCAGCTGCAGATAATCGATAATAACAAGCATCCTTTTTTCATCCCCCAGCATCCTTCTTGCCTTGCGGACCTGGGACCAAATATAGCGCAGGTCCATTCCAGCCTTGTCATAGATTTGAAGATTTGACGTAGACAGCATCCCCATGGCCTTGGAAAGCTTCATCCAGTCCTCATCCCCAAGCAGTTTTTGGGGATTTCTCATTTTCTGGTTGGAAATATCCCCAAGGGAACTGGTCGCCCGCTTCAAAAGCTGCTTCTTGGCCATTTCCAAAGAAAAGACAAGGCACGCATCACTATGTGCAGCGTAAGTAGAGATATTCATGGCAAAGGCGGTCTTCCCGACACTGGGGCGGGCTCCTATGACGATAAAGTCAGATTCCTGAAAACCGCCTGTCAGTTTGTCCAGCTTCTTGAAGCCGGAGGGAATCCCGGTTATGTCTGGATACTCCGTTTCACAATCATTATATATTTCAGTCAGGCAAGGAAGGATGCATCCATCTTCCTTGCTTCCGTGTTTATCAATTTTCATAAGCTCCTGAATTCCGTGATGAATGGTGCGGCCTATATCCTCCGTTTTGGCCTCCTCCATAATCCTGCCCGCAACCTCGACGGCCTTCCTTTTTTGAAAGTATTCGAGAACTATGTCCTGGTAAAAACCGAAATTCGCAGTGGTAGGAACGCTGCCTGCCAATTCGGTTATATAACCGATGCCGCCAATTTTATGTAGATTATGTGTGCCAATCTCCTCCATCACCGAGATCACGTCAATGGGTTTCCCTTTAGCATCTGCCCGCTTCATGGCCCATAGGATCCGTTTCAGCCTGGTATGGTATAACTGTTCCGGCTCAAGGACGCATTCCCTTATCAGGCCATCCTCCAGAAAAAGGGCACCCACCACCGCCTCTTCCGCTTCCTGATTAAACAATTCCATCACCTCAATCACATCCGAGCCTCCCTGATACCCAGTATCTCTCTCATGTGGGCCAATTCCTGCTTGATGACCTCTTTCGATGCGGGCTTATGGCGGGTTTCAAGGATCACTAGAGTCTCCTTCACATCAGGAATGGCACGGCAGCAACCAACAGCCCCTGCTCCAACGAGATCCGAAACTTTAGGAGGAAAAGCCGATACAGCTGCAAATGACGTAAGCCTTGCTTTCACGGATTCGAACGAGCAGGACCTTAAGACATCATGCCAGGCATCAATTTTCTTCTGGTCCAACTCAAACTGGTCATAATACGCCGTGATCAATTCCAGTATCGTAAAGAGTTCATGCTTAGTCATGTAAATCAAATTCCTCCCTCCGCCATTTTTTCTTCCCAGGCTTCTGGTTCAAATAGGATTCAAACTTCGTCCCGAATAAAGTCTCCGGCCGGAGGAACTTGCTCCAATGCGGATCATTCAGCCATTCAGAGGCCTTTAGGTCAATCACCTTCTTAAAATCCTCCAGGGTAAACCCCTCCCGGAACCTGGCTCTAATGAACTCCTGGTTTTTTCTGGTAGTCGGCTTGTAGGCTGCATTCGTTTTTTGATTGAGGTATTCAATGATCTCCCTGACAGGCAATATATCTTTTTTCTCTGTTGTAGTCTCTGTAGTAATCTCTGGTATTGCTTGGCCCACGCTGAGCCCTTGCGCGTCTCTTTTTTCATCTGATAACACATCATGATGGACCTGTGAAGGGCCAGAATGGGCCTCTGCCAGCCCTTTCTCCAAACCAGCGAGTTTTTCGTAATTAATGGTATACCACTTCGTTTGATCCATCTTGCTGTAGTTAAACCGATTCGAAATAAGGTACCCCATATCCTCCAAAGCCCTCACCGTCCGCTTTACCGTATTAAGAGACCAAAACGGCAGCTGCCTGTTCCACTCTTGATAGGTGTTATACACCCACTTTTTCCCCTCGACCCAATTGTCGCTTTTACACAGCCAATAATGGATCTGTTGAAGCATCATCGCCTCGTTCAGCCCGATTTCCAGCGCCAGAGACGGTAAGACCAGCAACGGGGTATCCTTCACTACTAATTGATTCATCAGACCTGCTCCTTTTTAAAAATTTTTAATTCAGAAACCTCGGACCGCGTATCCGGCATACACAGCTAGATCGTTTCTTCCTTCACCCCTTTTATAACGCCATACGGCCCAAAAGTAGCATGTGGAAGGAAATTTTTTTATTAAGCATCTATAAAAAAAGAAATGCTCTGCAGAAATTTCCCTGCAGAGCCATCGCTTAATGTTTGGCCACTCTAACCGTAGCCTTTTTGCTCACGTTTCCAGCTTTATCTTTCGCAGTAACCGTCAATGTGGTCTTGTGTTTCTGTGGGTTAATCGTAACGGAAAAGGGTCTTCAACACGAAGCCCTTAACCTAAGCAAAAAAGAATATAACGAAAAGGAATCTATCATATTCAACACCTTAATGGCTATCATAAGCGACTAAAAAAATGGATGGACCGTTTTCAAGGAGTGGCGACAAAATATCTTCACAACTATTTGTCTTGGCACCGGTTCCTGGAACTGAACAAAAAAATTCCTTCACTAGACAGAACGAAAGAAATGTTACTAGTCTCTTGTCAGAGACCGACTTTTACAACAGTTGAAACCATTAGAGACGTGGGTTAAGTACGGGCCAACGAATGCCAATTGAGCCATTTATTAAAGTGTTGCTTAAGTCAAAAAAAAAAGAGACTGCTATCTCTTTTAAAACTAACGTACCCGCTTTTAGTTGTAAATTTCTTATTGACTAATTAAGATGACAGGCGGCTTATTTAAAAACTTAACAAGATTTCCAACATCATTTTGGGCTTCCTGACCTATTTCTGAAGCCATTGATTCTTGGAAGGCTTCCATGTTTTCAAATTCAAGTTGTGCCATCAAGTATAAATCGGCCTCCGTATTCTGAGTCTGTAACACATTTTGATAGCTTAAATTTTTTAAATTCGGCAGTTTCTGAACAAGAGGAATATGAACGTCATAATAATGGTTTTCAAATCCCTCTTTGTCCTTTGGCTGTTCATAAATAACTGTCATCTTAACCATACAAAACAACTCCCCTAAGTTTATTTCCCTTAAATTACTATCCAATAACAGAATTAAATATATGACAAATATGTAGCAGTTAAAATAAACATTCGCCTTTATTCTCTATTTCTCCTTCAACCACAAAAAATAATTCTTATTTAACTGACCCGCCCTTGGAAGAAAAATATCCCTAGGCAACAATCATCCAGAACAGAGTCAAACAAAAAAAGAAAAGCCCTGGAGAAATCATACTCTCCATGCAGCTTTCCATACTCAAACTAAATTATTAGATTTTATTTACCCTATTTCGTGTAACAATTTGTGAAACAAGAAAATTCGGGGAGTGACAGACACCTCTCTCATGCAGAGCCATCGCTTAATGTTTGGCCACTCTAACCGTAGCCTTTTTGCTCACGTTTCCAGCTTTATCTTTCGCAGTAACCGTCAATGTGGTCTTGT
>NZ_QVTD01000016.1 GCF_003429105.1 Peribacillus glennii | reverse complement strand
AAAACTTCTTCATCATATCGCCCCCTTTACGTCTAGTATAACGGGTAGATAGCGAGGAACGATAGAAAAATTTCCAATAAAATCCAGCATTACAGTTTCATTAAATTGCGTTAAACCCCGAGATAAAAAATGATTTCCGGAATTTTTACCCCGAAATCGAAAATAATACTTATATGTGATCGTAGTCAATCGCCGCAAAAATCGGGGGCGCCCACCCGGTGTACCCCCTAACCGTTTATAGTCAGCGATGGTCAATCCGTATACATCGAGTGAATACGATATACAAAAGTAGTTTACATAATGTCCACTATCTTCAGTTAGTAGGGGGCGTACTCCATACAGCAGTAGGGTCGGACAACTTCGCGAAATTATCGGTTATGCACTATTTTATACATCGTTGATTTAACGCGGTTTCTGGCGATGGATTTCCTGCGAATCTTGCATAAAGCTGGGCCGGTAAATAGAGGGTGTGGAATTCAACGGAAGCACGCGCCAGAGGCGTGCAGCCGGTGTAATAGACGTTATGCAAGCACGGTATGGAAACGTCGAAATGTAACATTATGTATGCGGAATGACAGACGGAATAAGGCTTGCGGCTCCCTTCCGGAACCTTACCCGTTACCCTTTTCGTTGGTCTTCCCTACTGTGTTCTCCTTAGCCGATCGTTATTTTCACGTTGACAATCTTGTCCAATTTCGCCTATTATTAAACCGTAAAGGATGAACGAAAACTGTATGTAACTATCGGTGAAAACCGTGTAGGCGTTTGATTGAACGTTGACCTGACGGGGATTGAACGGCATGACCTATCGCGAAGGCGCCCCTCGGTCTTCAAAACCGCGTGAGAGGCGCGTGTCGTCTCTGGTGGGTTCGATTCCCACACGGTCCCGCCATCCTTATTATATAAGGATTTCCAAGGATTTCGAAGTATTATTGCGAAGCCATCTTTCAATAGAATTTTCTTTAAAATATCCTCTATGGTCACATTTTGGTCACATCGGTAATTTAATAAGTTGGTCAAACTGTTGAGCGGCTTCTTTTTGCATGTTTGGTAACACGTGAGTATAGGTGTCCATTGTTATGCCAATCGTTGAATGACCTAGGCGTTCAGATACCACTTTAGGATTACACCTTGCTGTAGCATCAAAGTAGCATGTGTATGTCTTAAATCGTGAAACCTTATTCTTAGTAAACCTGCTGCCTCAATTATTTTCAAGAATTTTTTAGCTACCTCTGATGGCTGAATAGGATTTCCGTTTAGTTGTGCAAAAACTAAACCCATATCATTATATTCCTTGCCCAGCAATAACTTGGTTTCTAGTTGTTTCTTATAAAATTTTTTTAAAACATTAATTAAGCTTGCCGTTACGTGTTATTGATCTACTCTTACCAGACTTTGGCTCCTTGAACGTAAGTCCTTGTTTCAATATAGGCTGCAAAGTTTGTCTTACATAGATAAGCTGGTTATCAAAATCAATATCCTGCCAACGGATACCTAAAACTTCTCCACGACGCATACCTGTTGATATAGCTGTTTGATATATCGGAAAATAGACCGTATCTCTGGACTTCTGTAAAAACCTCTTGACTTGCTCGTTATTCCAAGTTTGCATTTCCACTTTTTTAGTCTTAGGTGGCGTCACAGCCTCCGCCACATTTCTTACTATGAAATCCCATTTCACTGCATCCTTTAAGATTTTAGAAATTAACCTATGATGATGTTTAACTGATTGAGCAGACAATCCTCCTCCTCCATCTACCTTTCCATTAATAGAAGTTAGTAACAAAAAGAGGCTTCATAAGTTTGTCGACACCATGAGAAGCCTCTTTCAATATGTTACAAGTCCCTTTTATATCTTGGATGTAGTATAAATGATTTAATTATAAATCTTATTTGATATAGTTCCCCGAACATAAACAGGACATAAAGGTTCTCTGAGTTAATGGAGTTCACTATTCAAACAATAACTGATAAACTATCCCTTTAGAAGTTTGGAGCTGGTGATACAGCTAAATCCGGCTTAAAACAACTCCATAATTAACAAGAATTAGCTTATAAAGGATGAGAATCGATTGGACAATCTTACCCAGACACGTCAGTTTATATATACATATGTATGCAGTGAAGAGGAAAGATCCCTATGTCTTTTGGAAATGCGCTCTTTTTTTGGTCAGGACAGTTCGAAAAACATAATACAAAGCCCGGTGATGATTGACCCAAGCAGAAGCCCGTTTATCAAGGAACGTGTTGAAGTGATGTTTGAAGGAGAAGACCTGGCAGAAATATTGGAACAGGTTGATCAAATACACCTGAACGCATTAACGTTCAAGGTCGTCTTCGTTAAAATTAATGATCTTGAAAAGTCGGAAAAAATAGAGTATCAGGAACGGTTGAAAATAGAACGGGATATTGGCTGGCGGATTCACGGTGAAGCAGACCTTCATAATCCGGATGAGGTATTTGGTGTGGTTACGTTGGGCGGCAGATGGTATTTTGGGAAGTACTTAAAAGGAGAAGCAGTTTGGCTCCGCCATTTGAAAAAACCGCGGGAATATTCTACGGCTCTTAGTACCCGCGTAGCCCGGGCAGTCGCCAATATCGCCGTTCCGAATCCTGAGGGTATAAACGCAATTGACCCTTGCTGCGGCATTGGGACAGTTTTAGTGGAAGCTTTATCTATGGGAATACATATTGTTGGGCGCGACATTAATTATTTAGTAACAAATGGTTCGAGGGAGAATATTGCTTACTTCGGACTACATGGAGAGGTAGTAACAGGATCCATCTCGGAAGTTACACAAAACTATGATGTGGCAATTATCGATATGCCGTACAATCTTTATACTCATGCTACCCCAGAAGATCAGCTCTTGATTTTAAAACATGCCCGCCGTTTTTCCAAAAAGACTGTCGTTGTAACCATTGTTACAATCGATGACATGGTGGCAGAGGCTGGTTTTAAAATTACAGACCGCTGTGTTGTACGGAAAGGTAAAAGTGCATTTGAAAGACAAATACTGGTTTGTGAATAAAGGTTGAACCAACTTGTAGCTGGGATTATATTTAGTAGCAATCTGAAAAGGGTTAAACCTTTGAAAAACATGATTCATTTGGTGTCTTGGTTTGCATAATCAGTCGCTCCACTACCGAAATATGACTACCTTCAACTAGCCAGACGCCATATCACCTATATAGTTACCCTGAAAAGTTATTGCTCCAATAACTTTTCAGGGTCCATTTCTACATGGAGTCCACTTCCTGTTCTCTAGAACAAGGAATCCTAGAATAAGGAATTTTTTCAAATCATTTTCCTGTATAAAAATGTAAACGAGGCTCCTAGCCCACTGGTCGATCAACTGGCCAATTGGTGTGGGCGGGGCTGGCGAATCTGTACTGGATCGATCTCAAAACGGCATTGGTGGATTTTCCCCCTCCCAAGTCTCCCTATCCTCAGATGTGGCTTCCTATTAGGCTTCATCGAAGTCAAGTCAGCAGTTGACAGTAAATTGAAACAGTGAGGGCGCATTGATACTTAATTTAAAAGGCTCAAGGCTCGTGTTAATAGGTGCTTTGGTTTTTCTTGCCGTGATTTTCTTGTACTATGGCCCCACCTTACGAAAAAATGCATTTCCTCACACTAAATTCAAATATAATAAATTATAATATCCTTTGTAGTTCAACGTCATGTAGATTCAACCAATGTGATTGAATCTACACTGCCATATAAGTGCCCTGCTGTACTCTTTATTTTATCGCCTTGCTAACTTTCAGTTTCTTTCCTTTGATCGTTGTATTCTCCATGGCTTGTAAGACTAGTGATCCTTTTCCATTAAGAATATCCACATATGACAAGTTGTCCTGGATTGTTATAATTCCAATATCATCTACTGATACTCCAGTTATTTTTGAAATTGTTCCAACAAAATCGACAGCTCGAATCTTCTTCTTTTTCCCCCCGCTAAAATGGAGTTTCATGATATCTTTGTTTATTCGCGCAGTCTGTCGAGCCTATGGTCAATAATTATTTTTCACTACTCGGGTGCCGCTGATTTTTCTTCGAAAGCAGCTTGTCCGCTAGCAACTTCCTCATGTCTCGGTGCTTCTATTGTAGTTATCTCAAATCCAATGTACTTTTCAATTGCTTTAAGGAATTTCCCTTCATTGGTGTGGAAAATGTAATGGCTTTTCCTTTATTGCCAGCACGCCCTGTTCTTCCGGTTCGGTGGACATAGCTCTCTTTTTCCATTGGAACGTCATTGTGTTATGGACGTTGTAAAAAAAAATTAAGCACGTTACTGTGAACTCAGCAAACCTGAAGAATAATTTAAATCTATGCTATTTTTTATAATTTTTTTAAGATAGCATTATGAAAAACAATTTAATAATTAACGCCTGAAAAAAATCAAAAACTGTTGACATTTATTTATCTTAATGATATTATATTTGTTTTGATAAAAGTCCCAACAAATGTTATCATGGTAATATGATACGTGGAGGTGGATTATTTGTTTCAAATTGGCGATAAAATTATATATCCAATGCATGGAGCAGGTGTAATAGAGGGAATTGAAGAAAAAGAAATACAAGGACAAACCCAGAAATATTATGTAATAAAAATACTGATGAATAATATGCAAGTTCTCATCCCAATCAAGAATGTTACCAATTTACGCATACGTTCGGTTGAAAATAAGATTTCCATGGAAAATGTATTAGACATTGTCCATCAAGGAGAATCCGATAGGTCATTATCCTGGAAACAAAGATACCAGATCAACTCAGATAAAATGAGAACAGGTAAATTACAAGAAGGTGCTGAAGTAGTACGTGATTTAACGCGCATCCAAAATGAAAAAACTCTTAATTCCAGCGAAAAACAAATGTTGCAGAACGCCAAGAAGATTTTAGTTGGCGAATTAGGGTTAATCAGAGGAATAACTGAGGTGCAAGCAACTGATTTGTTGAAAACCATCATCAACGGCTAGGACAAACGGTGCATTTATAACTCCGATAGGCGTAATTGCTGTTCCTTGTTTTTTGATACTTCTCCGGCTCACATTCGCAACATACAACCTCTTTTGTCATTTCGATAAGCTTGAACAAAACCATTTTATTATTATGTTGATCCCTTTTTAATTCCTTTCCCTTTGGTAAGACAATATCCTCGCCAAATAACTATATTATTTCAATTGATGTATTACTCGCTAATACAGCTGAGCCATCTTTGTTTCGATTCATTATTGGAGGGTTCTACTAGAATTGTCTTGTAAATATGTTTAATCTTATTGATGTACTTAAGGAACACTTACTGATATGTCTGCGTATTATCGGCAATTTCAGCTGACGATTCTTACTGTCAGATTAATTAGGGCAATTTTGGCACACAGTTAACAAACTATCCCATGATTCACTCCTTCAGGCCCAAAATAATAAAAACGAGCCTGTTATAGCACATCTAAACACTTTTGCATCTTATATGAGTCTTCAATAAAAAAAGCAAACCCTTGCTGGATTTGCAAATATGTCGGTAACTAATAAAGACTAAATTAAATGATTTATTCCTTTTTTATACACTGTTTTTTGGTCACATTTTGGTAACATAATTCAAATAATATTAGATAACAAGATAAAACTAAAAATCATTCAATTGTATGAAACCCTATAGAATCAGTGAATACCAACAACTTGACGTAATTTAAAGATACCAGAAATAATACATACCCTCTAACTTCAAAACCGCGTGAGAGGCGCGTGTCGTCTCTGGTGGGTTCGATACCCACACGGTCCCGCCATATTAACTTACAGCCGCAAGGGTTTGAGCATTTTCATTCACCTTTGCGTTAGATGACCATACATAGGGATATACGTAACAGTTTCCAGCCAGTTTCAGACAAGACCGTTTGAGACCGATATAGAAAACCGTGTTGGACTTATCAAGAAAACCGTATGGTTCGTAGCTCGCTTAATACTAGTTAAGGGGCTTTTGTTATGCAAAGAAGAGTAACCAGGAAGATGAAAAGGGATACCGCAGCGTCCACCTTTCAGACCCAGGATTTCTTAACCATGCAGGAAATGTTTGAACGGTTTATGCTACTGAAAAAGGCGGAAGGATTAGCCAGGCGAACCATAAAGGATATTATGTGCATTATGACTATTTCCTGTTTTTCGAATTGATGTGCGCAGTGCGGACATAACCATTTATCGAAAGCTTCATAGTGTGCTTTATATTTATCATCTTGCATAGGCTTGCTAATAACGGCTTTATTCGGCTTTGTTGTAGTTGGTTGGTTAAACTTGTTTGGCATTTGATTTTCTGCTTGGTTATTAACTGCTTTAGGTTCCTCTGGTTGAGATTCATTATTTTTCAAATATCTTTGAAGAACTTCAAAATTTTCACATTGATATCCCCTTTTATTTTCGATTGTTAAAACCGATTCTTCATGTTTTCTATGGCTTTCATGACATTTGCATATGTCTCAATCATTGAAAAATCGATGCCACCGTTAATAACTTGTGTTGCTAAATCAGGGCGAATGCCAGTAAAAACTACATGTATTCCTAACAAACGAAGAATATCATGAACCCTAAACAAATGGCTTGCAACGTTTGTATCGATGGTCACAATACCAGAGAAATCAATAATAAGACACTTAATATTTAATCGAGGAATATCCGGTAAAACCTTATTCAAGAAATATTCAACCCTATAAGAATCTACTTCTCCAATCAATGGGAGAATAGCAATCCCGTCTTGAATTGGAACAATTGGAGCTGATAATTCATTGATGGCTTTTTGCTGTTTGTTTATTTCTCTTTCTCTTTTATCGAGCAGAGTATCTTTTTCACGTTCGAAGGCAAGTATTGTTTCTGTAACACTGATGTCAAGCATATGACTAACTGTTTTATTTAAAGTCACTGTATCTTCTACGGAAAGCTTATGTTCTATTGCAATTTTAGTCATTTGTTCTATAAAGCCTAAACGAATAGAAGGATAGCGTCCTATCATTCCTGAAATATTTCCTTTTAGAGCTGCTTGTCGCTCTCCGTTTTCTTTGCTCATTTCTATAAAACGCTGCGGCACTCTATCTTCACCTAACGTAATAGCTTCAGCCAATAGTTCTATAAATTCAATATAAACATCATAATAATACTTTTTCTCTGCTTCGGGAAAATAGACACCTAACCTTCGAAGAATATCACCAACGATTTTTTTAGCTAATGTTTCAGAGTTATCAGTTAAGTATTTTGCTTCCATCAAAAGGGAATTCATTTTGCCACGTCCTTGTCTCTATGTTAATTTTCATGGTTATTTGAATGGAATTAAGCCTGTTATCTTTAATGTAACTTTTTAAGTGTAGGCAGTCTATAGTTGATTACTTAATCACATAAAAAAAGAGGCAAAAGCCTCCCAGATTGTCGACAAAAGGGGTTTGGAATGGTCTCATTCCGAACCCCTTTTGGTCATTCTTTTCTATTTTTTTTATTTTGAGTGTGAATTCACGCGTGTTAGCCTCATTTTTCAGACCGTTTCTGGACCATTCCAAGTCCAGTTGGCCATTTTCTTAAGATTCATGGCAACGAAAGTAAGCATCGCCTGCATGGACAATTTTTTAAGTCCCCTTAACGTTGTCCAACGCATGCCATGCTTTTCTTTTGCATCTGCGAATACACGCTCGATCGTTTCTTTTCGTTTCGCATAAATCGGTTTTACATCTTTGTGATGACGAAGATGGTCAGTTTCCTCCACATACTCCTGCCAAATATGCCTGGTGACAGCTTTTTGATGGTCCTTGCTTTCGGTACACTGCGATAAAAATGGGCAGGTTGCACATATGTGCTTCGATGACTTGTACTCACGATAGCCTTCCTTGTTCGTCGTCGAATATTTCAGGACCTCACCAGCCGGGCAAAGGTAACAGTCGAAGTGTTCATCATAGACCATTCGTGTTTCCGGAAAAACCCATCTTTTGTGCGTGGCCGTGTATATGGCATGGCCGGCGTCATTTCTTTCTCTATCAAATACTTCGTAATAGCAGGTGTTTTATAGGCCGCGTCTGCCGCAACAGCTTTCGGTTTTCCGACCTTCTCCATAATCTGTTCCACCAACGGCTCCAGGATATGGCTGTCATGCGTGTTCCCCGGTGTCACGACGTCCCTAGCACAAAGCCGTTGCGGTCTGAGGCCGCATGGAAGGAATAGGCGAACTGTTTGGTCCGTTCATCCTTGACGTAGTAGCCACTCTCCGGATCAGTGGTGCTTTCCTTGATTTCCTTCGATTCTTCTTTCTCGAACTTGTCCGGGGGGATCGGTTTTTTATCATGATCTTCACGGTCCTGGTTGATTTCTTCCTAAAGACGTTCTTGATAGGCATGAGTTTCTTTTCGCACGACTTTCTTATCGAATTTATGCTTATTCGCACTCGCTTTGACGTGTGTGGAATCAATAAAGACATGTTCGGCACTAATGAATTTTTTCTCAGCTGCCGTCTTTAATATCCGATAGAAAATCCGTTCGAATAGGTCTGTATCTTTAAAACGGCGCTCATAGTTTTTACCGAAGGTAGAGAAATGGGGCACTTAATCATAAAAGCCATAGCCTAAAAACCAACGATAGGCCATGTTTGTTTTCAATTCTTCAATCGTTTGGCGCATCGAGCGACTGCCGAATGTATATTGAATAAATGTAAGTTTAATTAATATAACTGGGTCAATACTTGGACGACCGACTTCAGAATACACATCTTTTACCAAGTCATAAATGAAAGAGAAATCAATGGCTGCCTCCGTTTAATGATTCGCAGATGCCAACTGGTCTAAAGCAATCATTTCAATTTGGTCTCGTTGAATGGAATTATGTTTGGAAAGCATCTTCATCACCTCAAGCATTGTTCTATTAATATTTTAAAACAAAAAAGACTGTAGGCAAACTCGATTTTAATCGAGTTTGCCTACAGTCTGAGACACTCGTTAGTGAGTGTCTTACTTTCTTTTGTAAGGTTTTAAGTTCTTCTTACCCACGAGATAGTTAGTGTTAACTTCCTGTGTATCTATTATTAGCACCTTTTCTGGTACTCCTTGACATGAGTATGTAGCTTGCCATTATAGAATACCCATTTAGCCTTTATTTCACCGGAACGTCAGTGAATGTGGCGTTTACAGTATCATAACTATCATTGTCAATTACTCGTAAGTTACCTGATACCTTTGTAGGTTCACCAGCGTCAGCTAACTCAGTTGTTTGTGCTACAGCGTACCCTTTAGACTTAGGTGAAATGGGGTCTGACATTGTAAGATCACTTGAACTAAAGCCATTTACAGCAACACTATCACCTTGAATAAGAATCGTTTTGTCTGTCTTATTTTCAACGAGGAATTTCATTCCCTCAGAACTAACCTCTTTAAAGCTGATAATTACCTGTTCGTTTTCCCATACTTTAGTAAGTGCTTTTTCCACTGGCTTAGGTGCTGGCTTTTCTTCCTTCTTAGGTTCAGTAGCAGCAGTCTCAGTAGTTTCCTTTTCATCAGTTATCTTAGTGTCAGTTTCAGTAGCTTCATTTGAACCTCCACCGAATATAGCACCACCAATTACAATACCAGCAATTAGTGTAACCCACCATTTCTTGTAGAACGGAACTTTAACCTTATTCACTTGTGATTCTATTGTCATAACTTATTTCCCCTTTATGTATGTTTGTTTCTTGATGCGAAAGTAATTGTAACATCTTTGTAATTATATTGATATAATAAAATAGACTTAAAATTTTTTGTAATTTTTACCAGGACCCTTTTCTACAGCCCCAAAAAGTCCTCACAAAAATGGTGCAATTTTTTTCAGGCTGTTAAACAATATGAAAACCCCAAAAGCCTTAACCGCCCCGTTTACTAGAAGGGTACAGCGATTCGAGTAATACAATGACCCACAAAACAAAAGTTAATGGCGTTAGTATCGCCCTCAGCAACAAGTTATAGGAAATTGCTGCAATTGCTGTTATTAGCTGTTGGGATAGAGTTGTACGTGGAAGGTATTCAAAAATGGTGTATATATTTTGCAGACACCAGACGAGGGATATAGAAGGGTGCCTCCCCGTATAAACCCCCTTCTGTATATATTCCTCGTTATGATCTTTATTCTATGCCTTACTATATTAGTGCCTAGTTGCTGTTGTTTCTTTTCTTTCATTCGTTTGTTTGTTTCTTTTGTTCATTCGTTCTTGCGTTCGTTTGTTCTATTGTTCGTTGTTCCTTTGGCCTTTGCCTGTTGTGCGGTGGCGGTGTTGTTGCCCTCGTGGTGCTGTGCTGTTGCCCTGTGCTATGCCTATGCCCTGTATATATGCCCGTGTGCTGGGGTGTGTGAGGTAGGCTGTGCGTTAGTGGTATGGTATGCCTCTATATAGTAGGGCTGTACAGTGGCTGTGAGGCGTTCTATATTAGCCCTACTTATAGCCCTGTTATTAGCCCCAACTTTTAATAGATAGTTTTGATTGAAAGAAATCCCTTATTCCTGTGTTAGAAAATATCCCCTGTAATTAGTGTAAACATTTGACAAAATAAAAAAGCGTTGTCCCTTGCAGGAATACGCTTTTCATAATTCTGCATATTTAAGTTTAAACTGAGACAACTTTTAAGAAATATCCTGTACATCTTGTCTAACAACTTTGGAAAAGCAAAGTGATGTACCTGTCAATAAAAATTCCCAATTTCACTTTACAAATGGTGGAATTTACTTAGTATTCCAAGAGTATGAAGTATCTTACTACGCAGCCGGTAATCCGGTAGTGAAAATTCCAAGTTCAGTTTATAGATAATGTGTATAAAAGGGAACCACTCCCCCCTTGTTCTAACCAGGAATCTGACCGTTCCTGGTTAGAACAAGGGGGTATATTTTAAATCCAAAATAAAAAGGCAGCTATTATTGTAACTGCTAGACTAAATTGAACAGTTTTTGCTAAATAAAAATGAACACTTTTAATCACAATGAATGCCAGCTGAGCTATTATAGTATTTTCGACATAGTTGTAGCTGGAGGATTTGAAAGGTGGACATCCCTACTTCTTCTTTTGCATTAGAAATAATATGATCTCGGAGTAACCTTAGAATTTCAGAATCCTCTGTACGACCAAGAACAATTTGTCCTGCATATTCTCCAATCCCTTTTGGTTGATATGTTAATACTGCTCTACCAATGCCACCTTAACGTCACCTCCATAAAATAAAAGAAACCGCTCTTTAATGAACGGTTTCCTTTTCAATATATATAGGAATTTTTTTAATTCTCTTCCTAACTTTCTCTGTATGGCCTGATAACACGACCATTTTACACCTATTATTTTTACACACTCAGCAGGGGAGTATCCTGCTAATAGCAGTCGAAGCATTTCTCTCTCCTGGGGCGAACCATCTTTCTTTACTCTATGGATAATGTTATATCTAATACGCCTGCTCCTCTGCACGTAAAACAGCAGTTTCAGGATTTAGGAACCTATTGTTATCAGTTATAAAATCTGGAAATATAATAAGCTATATTTTCAGACTTACTAATAGTCTATGCCTTTTTTCGCGATCCCTTTTTATTCTTTTTGATTCTTTAATCACTAAACAAATAAATAATTGATAGATTGTCTGGTCTATTTCAATCCAGCGGGATGATTAAACTACAATCCTCCATAAGGCATGTCTTATATCATGAGTTGGTTTTACACCTAAAGAGTCAATAAAATACATATCGATTATTCCGACATCCTCATCCACAAAAACTTCCTCCAACAACATGATACCAAGTACATTTACATCATCCGGTAACGTAGTAGAATCATGACAGGGCTCGCTATTATACATTGATAGGTTCCACTCGCGTAAATCCAAATTGTTTACAAACTCTGTCACTATACCGATCCCTTTTAAGACCTTGCTTTCAAGCTGCTTAGTAACTTCTAAAAACCTACCTGCAAAAGAATCTATCCCAAGAAAAAACTTGCTTATCAAATCTGTTTGGGTCATTTAAAGATTACACTCCTTTACTTTTTAATAAGCGGGTAAGCGCGTTCACTACTCATTATATATAGGTCAAAAAAATCCAGTTACTAGACGTTTTCTGAGATTTTTTTTTGATTTTTTAGCATATAGTTATTTACAGTGCTTTTTTATAGTATACAAGTTAATTATTACCTATCAAGGCCTTAATCGCACGCATGAAAATCTTAGGGTTGAAAGTTTTGATTCAACCTATTCAGATATGAAAAAAGCATACTTTTAGGAGCACCTAAAAGTATCTAATTAAAAGGATTATGGTTTATAACTACAATGCTTGAGGATCTAGGTGAAGCAGAAGCCATCTTGGAAGCTCTAAAGGATGTGTTTGAGGAAGGTGTTGTTGTGACACCTGATTTGGCAGGCGCAGCGACTACCGAAGAGTTTGGAGATAAGGTTTGCAAGAAGCAGGCTAAGTATGCCGTTGCAAAATAGGATTGTAGTGGTTTCACGATTATCGGTTGTTCACGACCGAGAAGTATATGTAATCCAGCTAATATGTATAAAAAAATGACTGCCCCTCCCATTGAAAGATGTGTTTGGCAGACGTGGTGCAGTCATTTTTGGTTTTGGATGTCCCGTCAGTTGATCTACGTTCCAGGCAAAAAGACTCTTTCGTGGGCAGCACGACAGGTGAAATACCACAGGAGCGGTAGCGCCGAGGAGCCTCTAACGCCCTCACAGCGGAAAGTGAAGCGCCTGGACCGGAAATCAAATGACCTATCATTCTAAGAACAGTTTAGTGTAGTTTGTATTAAAGAGAAGGGAGCTTACGATCCGGATTGTCTACGTGCCTTGATCCATTTTCTCATTTCATCTGCATTCCCTCTTCTTTTAGCGTACTCTTTATATAATTTATGATTATTTTCAAAGTTGGGATTTCCTTTAGCTTCTGTCCTAGGATGCCAGAGATGGTACAGATCGTATTTGTTGATCCTTCTGTAGGGACCGCATAAGGTGTTCATCGCATCCCTGAATGCATTGTCCTCTCTGCCCCAGCCTGCAAATCTTTCATCAAATCCCCCGACCAGGTTAAAGTTTGCGCGGCTAAGGACTGCAAATGCGCCTACAGGTTTATGATCCTTCAACTCAAATCGATCCTTGAATTCTACATTGAAGGGAAGGGGCCATTGGGCATCGGTGCCCAAAAGTGCTTCGGTACTAAATTGTGATAGGTCCAGTATTTTATTATATGGGATAACCCAGGCATGTTCATCAAGCAGCTGGACCGCATTGATTAACACCTGTGGGTCGTATACGACATCTGTATCTATAATGGCAAACACATCTCTTGTTGCAATTTTTGCAGCATTATTTATAGCTTGCGATCTGTTAAACAGTTCACTGTTGCACTCCCCGATACAAATTTCAACCTCGGGCATCATATTTTTGTAAAAAGATTGTACCCATTTGAATAAATTATCTCTGACCCCATAATCTGGTTTGTATGGCATCAGCACAGATACTTTTTCTAACATCTACATTCCTCCAGGTGTAGGTGAAAAAGCAGGCTTATATTGTGAAGTGTTTTTAAACAAATGCACCGGGTTCTCGCCCACAATACTGTTTAGGAGTGATACATCTTCTTGATATATTCCCACTCATTTTGGATCCCTTCATGCAAGGTGATTTTCGGTGTATATCCCAGTTTTTCACGCGCCAGCGATATATCCGCCCATGTATGAAGAGGATCACCGGGCTGCCTGGGCTGGTAATCGATTTTTATTTTCTTGCTGGTGACAGCTTCCATAACAGAAAGGACTTGATTCACGGAAGACCTTTCCGCGCCCCCGATATTAAACACATTTCCGTGCTCCGGGTGGTTCATCGCCAGAATATTTGCTTCAATGGCATCACTCACATACGTGAAATCCCGGGTTTGCTGGCCGTTGCCAAAGAGGGTGATGGGTTCGTCTTGTAGGACTGCTTTCAGGAATTTGTGAAAGGCCATGTCAGGGCGCTGCCTTGGACCATAAACGGTGAAGTACCTCAGCGAAGTTGCCGGCAACCCAAAATTGAGGTGATATATATGGACTAAATGCTCACCGGCCAATTTACTTGTGCCATACGGAGAAATCGGCATTGCAGGTTTGTCTTCAGAGGTACTGCCGTCCGTTATACCGTAAATGGAGGAAGTCGAGGCATACACAAATTTCTTTAGGGGCAGGTACTTGCATGCTTCCAAGAGCCTCTGAGTCATAAGGATATTCAGTTCCACATATTGACGAAAGTTATTTCCCCAGCTATTCCTGACGCCCGCAATCGCTGCCTGATGGAAGACGACTTCAATCCCCTCAAGTAGTTCTTTTAAATCAAGCTCCAAGAGATTGCCGTTGACTAACTTGAAGTTTGGATGCTGCAAAAGCTCTTCAGTGCTATATTGCTTGAAGCGCTCCCATTCTTTGAACAGGAACATATCAACACCCGTCACCTCGTGTCCTTCAGCCAGCAGCCTTTCACATAAGTGAGAGCCTATGAAACCAGCTGCACCCGTAACCAGTACCTTCATGTTTGATTTCCCCTCCCTAATGCTAGATAGGTTATGCCGGCTGCCTTAATTATGTTTGGTTCATAAAGATTCCGCCCATCCAATAGGATCGGATTTTTCATATAAGCTTTTGCCTCATTCCAATCAATGCTGGTGAAAGTATCCCAAGTAGTACACAGGACGGCTGCGTCGGCTCCGACCAATGTCTCTTCGATTGTTTGGCAGACTATGATTTTACTATCATTAGGCCAAGGAGTTTTTGTGTTTGATTGAATGGTAGGGTCAAGGATGCGGATCTCTTTGCACGCAGGCAGGAGTTTGTTCACAATCTTAATTGCAGGAGATTCTCTTTGGTCATCCGTTTCAGGTTTAAAAGTGAGACCTAGTATCGAGATGGTCCAGGGTTCATTTGTTACCTTATCAAGAGAATCAGCCAATTTCGCCAGGTACACATTAGGCATTGATTCATTAACGGACTCTATTTCTTTCAAAATATGCGTTTCAACACCTATCAGATCCGCTGTAGAAATCAACGCCTTTACATCCTTGGGAAAACAGGAGCCGCCATAACCAATTCCCGATTGAAGAAATTCTGTTCCAATCCGCGGATCCAAACCGACTCCGTAAGCGATTTGAAGGATATCGGCTCCCGTCTTGTCTGCGATTTGGGCAATTTCATTGATAAAGGAAATTTTGGCTGCAAGGTAAGCATTTGAGGCGTATTTAATTAATTCAGCTGTTTCCCAATCACATATAACAAGTTTACTGTTAAGCTGGTGATACAGTTTTTTTATAATGGTAATGGCATCCTGACTGTTTCCGCCAATGACAGTCCTGTCAGGATTAAGAGTATCATAGACGGCATGGCCTTCCCGCAGGAATTCCGGATTGGAGATGACATCAAATAGTGTGCGGTCAGCGACTTTTTCCCCCAGATAATCCGATAACCAGCGATTTGTGCCAATGGGGACCGTGCTTTTGATCACAATGACCTTGTAATCATTAATGGAAGCGGCTATTGTATCAGCTACTGACCGGAGATATTTTAAATCGGCAGTACCATTATCAAGCGAAGGAGTCCCGACGGCAATTAACAGGATGTCGCTTGCCTGAATCGCTTCCTCGACCTGATCGGAAAAGGTTAATGTGCCCCTGAGAATATTATCCTTCAGCATTTCGTCAAGACCAGGCTCTACAAATGGGAGAATCCCGGCCGATAACTTTTTTACTTTTGCGGAATCCACATCCGCACCGATTACGTGATGGCCCAAGGTAGCTAACACTGCAGCAGTCGTGGTTCCCACATATCCGGAACCAATCACTGTAACTTTCATGATCCATTTCTTCCTTTCGAATTCTTCCGTTGTTTGAGGACGAATTTGTACTTACTCATTGCTTTTAACGAGTTTTGTATAGAGGAGTTTGATATCGGAGGTGACCCGGTCAAAGTTATAAATCTCCTTGACGTCTAATCGGCCGGCTTGGCCCATTGCGATTGCTTTGTGTGGATCATTGAGGACGTCAATCGCAGCGGCTGCGAATGCCAGTGGATTTTTATAATCATTGATCACAATCCCGTTTTTTCCGTTGTGAACTACTTCATGATTTCCGCCCCGGCTGGTTGTAATGATGGGCAATCCTGCCGCCATTGCCTCATAATGCACTCTTGCAAGCGGCTCCTTCCATTGCGATGGACAAATGAAAAGGTCTGCAGCTGCGTAATACTTTGGAATTTCGTCTACCGGTATATAGAAAGCGAATACGATACTGTCTTCATGTTCCGTCGCTAGTTGTTTCAGGCCCTCTATATATTTGCTGGTCGATTGATCTGCATACCACTTGCTTCCGACTATCAGCAACTTTGCACGTTCGACGTTTTTCAGAATCTCGTTCATTGCGGCTAAAATAAGATGGCATCCTTTGTCTGGTACAAGACGCCCTACAAAGAGAATGACCGGATCCTTGGATTCGAGATGATACAATGAGCGAATTTCGTTTCGCCATTCTCGTCCTGTCTTTGACCAAATGGGTGAGTACTCATCCAAATCTACACCAGTGTAAAGGGGCTGGATTTTAGCGGAAGCGTCAGGGAATTTTTCGGCGGTGTCTTGAGCGACAAACCTGCTGACTGTAAAGATCCAATCCACTTCCCTGAATGCTGCTTCGGCAAGAGCGCGTTCTATTTTTAAAGTGTTATAGACAAGGTTGTGGAGCGACAGGATGATCTTTGATTGTGGCGAGGCCTCCCGAATAAAGGGAATATAGCCTGGCCTGTTGTAAACCTGGATCACATCAAACTGAATTTCCTTTAGCGATTGACAAACTTGTTGGAAAAAATGGTCCTTATCATAGCGTTCAAAGTATACACCATTTGTACATTCTGAATCGGGGAGGGAAGGGTCGGTGATGGAGAATACTGTAACTTCATCTGTTTTAGCTAGCAAGGGTGCAATTTTGCTGATTAATAATTGGATGGCTCCGCCTTTCACAGGGGGACAGGGACCTCTGTCTGAACATATTAAAGCAATTTTCATCCAGATTTATCCCCCTTAACATCCGTGTTGTTTGACCCGTTTCTGGCATTTTTAGACGGGGATTGCGTCCCTTGTTTTCGCCTTTTTCCATACTTTTCTCCCAATTCAGCAATCTTTTGATCATCCCATCCATAAAGCTTTCGTGTGGACTCAATAATTTCCGGATGATAGATTCTAACACTGAGACTGCTCCGATTTTCCCCATGGAGCCAATATTCAGCTAAAGGCTCTTCCAGACAAAAGCCACGGTAATAGGCAGCCAGCCGAAGCCACATATCCCAATCCTGGGAATACCAATATTTTTCGTTAAAGAGCCCCGCCTTTTCAAAACAGCTCTTGTGGATCAACAAAGTGGATGTCCTGATCGTAAATTTGCGGATAAACAAAAAATATTGCAAATGCTCATTACTATTACAGGTATTCGGCTTCCGTAATTTTGTGTATTCCCCTTGATTATTCACATTGTAATACCAGGTATATAAAAATTTGCACTCAGGGTTCCTTTCGATAAATTCCATTTGTTTTTCGAGCTTCTCAGGCAGAAATCTGTCATCCGAATCACAAAAGGCGATGTATTCACCTTCCGCAAGGCGGACGCCGGTATTCCTGGCAGCAGAAGGGCCTTGATTTTCCTGCTTTACATAGCGGAGCCGATCCTTATATCGCTCCAATAGTTCTTCTGTATGATCCGTGGAACCATCGTCCACAACAATGATTTCATAGTCCTTATACGTTTGAGCAAGGACACTCTCGACTGCATGAATTGTAAACTCTCCCCGATTATAAGTGGGAATAACGACACTTACCTTGGGCAAAACTCAACACCTCTTACTTAAACTTATTTTGACAGCAGCGAGCTGTATATTGCTTCTAAATTCTCTATTTGCCTTTCAATATTAAAGAACTGTTCAACGGTTTCTCTGCCGTGTGTACCGAACCTTTCCCAATCCTCGGGGTGCTGAATAAAATGCAGCAAGCGCTCGGCCAATGCAGCGGAATCGCGTTCCGGAACGAGTAAACCCGATTTTCCATCCACTACAAGCTCCGGTATTCCTGCGTGATTTGTTGAAAGCACAGGCAAACCGCATGCCATCGCTTCTTTTAAAACATTTGGAATTCCTTCCTGATTTCCGACGTTGTCAGTCGTACTGGCGAGGGCGAATAACTGGGCTTTTTCCATTTCTTCTGCTACAGCCTGATGGGTAACTTCCCCCAGGAACTCGACGACTTCACCTAATAGCAGCCGCTCTACTTGTTTTTCAAGCGTCCGTCTTAATTTGCCATCCCCGGCAATTCGCAGCCTGATGCCTGGGTACTCTTGATGAACCTGATGAACAGCTTCAATCAGGTATTCCATTCCTTTCTTCTCAATGAGCCTCCCGACAGAAAGAACCGTGATAATCCCGTTCTCTGGTACTGAGCGCTTTTTGTATGAAAACTTCCCTACATTGATTCCGCTGTGATGTACGAATATTTTTTCCGGAGAACATCCATATTTGACAAGGATGTTTTTCATGTTAACTGAAGTAACCGTGAATGCATCTCCATGTTCAAATAAAGGCTCCAGCCGATTACCATACCTTTGCATGGACTTTAAATTTGTCGGCAGGTCAAAACCATGAAAAGAAGTCAACATCGGAATCCCGAGCACTTTTTTGACTTCAAGCAAATCAGCTCCCGTTACACCAAACCTTGCGTGAATCAGGCTGATTTTTTGTGTGCGGAGGATGTGCATCAGCTCATCATTATCCTTATATTGGTGAATAGGTTCAAAGGGGAAATGCTCCAGGTTCATGATCTTCTTGCAACAAACTATAGGAGAAACCGATTTGACATTTACCAATTCAGAGTAAATGAATGTTTCACTGATTGGAAGATACCACCCTCTTACAACTGCCACACGTGACATTGATATTCCACCGCCTCTGTTGGAGTTGCAAATTAGCAGCAGGAAGCAACCTAACCTGTCCTTCCATGCCGCAATTACAATATTTTATGAAGGCCTTGTCTGATATGTTCCTGGGCGTATAGACAGTATTCTGCTGATTTTTTTTTGGATAGGGAGGATTCAGAGCAAGAGGTTAGTAGCATAGACGGGATGATCATGAAATATCATCATTTTTCGTCTTTTTGGATGATAGCCAAGTACTAATGGATGTGCGGAACATATGATAATGGAATATCTCAGACGGCAGGAAAGGAAGGCGGAGCAGAATTGATTCATTATATTGTCGGGAAAAACCTGGGCCACTTGAACCCATGTGTCGCAAATATCTCAAAATTCAGGAACATAAGCAGTGAAGAGGTGAAAATTTTTGCTTATTCACATACACATGAATGGTTGAAGTCGAACCTCACTGATACAGAAATACATGATGCCGTACATTTTAGAAAAGGGGCAGACCAGCTTCTTAATGCAGACTTACTTATTCATGATTGGAGAGATGAAGTCAAGGAGACGAAGAATCAGCGGAAAGGCCAGGGACCCATTATAGGCGGAATTTATCATAGTGATCTGAGTGTATCGGATGATGATACAGACTGGACCACAAAATTTAAGCAACAAATCCGTGCGGTTTCCCAAAGATCAACGGATATCTTTTTTCATATCAATCTAACACAGCCAAAGGAAATTCCGGAATTGACTACTTTATATATGCCAATCCCAATCATAGCCCGTGATATCAACATGCAGCAAGCACAGGTGAAATCACGACTGGGGATTCCGGCCGATGAACCATTCATCCTGGTTCAAATGGGAGGAGGGATTGGGAAATTCCGTTACCGTTACATGGATGAATGGTATGAAAAAATCAATCAATTGGAGATACAGTACCGGATTGTTGTCGCAGGCCAGCTCGGGGGAGTAAACTTTCCATTCAATCCAAAAATAGTCCAGGCGCCTCTTTTTGAAAATGGCCGTGAATTAGTGAACGCAGCTGACCTCGTGATCAGTAAACCTGGAATGGGCATCTTGATGGACTGCATCTCTACAGGCACTCCTTTGCTGTCATTGCCTGCAGATACAAAGGAACGCGAAGTCAAAAATATGATGTTGAAGGAGCTGGCAGGAGAGGAGTCTTGTGTCGCGGAGCATGACATGCCTTTGCTGGAACTGGCGGCAAGAATAAAACAAATGATCAGCCAAAAAGATCACTACAATCAAGCCTTTAGCAAAGTACCCCAAAATGGGGCAGAGATTGTGGCTCAATCGATGAAAATGCTGTCGGGGAAAACTCTGGTGGATTTGCCCGACATATATGAGCAAATTTTAAAACTGACGCCTTTTCGTGTAAAGTAGATCCATCCAAGTAAAATAGGATGTAATATTAATAAGGCATAGACAAAAAACCGGGAATGTTCCCGGTTTCATTTTTTGTACTATTCCTTGGTGTTTGCTACCCTGAGCAGGTATTTGCCATATCCTGATTTAGTCTGAGAATTGGCCAGGGTGATGAGCTGATCTCTAGAAACGAACCCCTTCTTAAAAGAAAGCTCTTCAACACAGCCGATTTTAACACCTTTCTCTTCTTCAAATTGTCTTACATAGACAGCGGCCTCTAATAAGGAACCGGGGGTGCCTGTATCGAACCATGGACATTCTTTCCCCATCAATTCCACATGCAGCGCGCCCATTTCAAGATAGGCCTTATTGACATCGGTAATTTCCAGTTCCCCGCGGGCAGAGGGTTTGATCTTTTTGGCAATATCCACAACACGATTGTCATAGAAGTATAATCCCGTTACGGCATAGTTGGATTTCGGTTCAGCCGGTTTCTCCTCAATCGAATTAACTTGTCCAGCATCATTGAATGATACCACACCGAAACGCTCTGGATCATCGACGGGAAATCCGAAAACGGTTGCTCCATGGCTTCGGCTCACGGCTTTTTTGAGGAGAGGACCGAGATTGTGCCCAAAGACATTGTCCCCCAGGATTAAAGCCACGTTGTCTTGGCCGATAAATGTTTCACCAATCAGAAAAGCACCTGCTATTCCAATGGGAGACGGCTCGACTTCATACTGCAGCGAGATCCCAAGCTGTGAGCCGTCCCCTAAAACATCGATGAATCTGGGAAGATCGCTGGAACTTGAAATAATCATAATATCCTTGATTCCAGCCTCCATAAGAATGGAGAGCGGGTAATAGAACATGGGCTTGTCATAGACCGGAAGCAGAGATTTTGAAATCACTCGAGTCAGCGGGATAAGTCTTGTCCCACTTCCTCCAGCAAGAATAATACCCTTCAATATATACCTCCTATCGGAATTTTTGACTTAACAATATAAGCTATTCAATTTCGAAGATTTGGTAATGGGTATTTTGATTAGTTTTGCATAAATTCTATAAAGTGCGGATTTTCAAATTATTCTCGCATGATTGGGACAGCAAAGTAAAAGATAAGTTTTCGTCTTCTTCATTAATTATCTGCCCAGTGAAACTTTTTGAACTTGTGTATAAGAGGTTTAAAGAAATCCTGGACTTAATATTTCTTTAGCCGTGCCGGTAATGACGAGATGAAAAGAAATCATTTTCAGTAAACAGTCTGTAAAGAACTCCTATAATGCGACATAAAAAAAGCCAACATACGACATTGGCCTTGGTTTAATAAAATATTTGGTTTCGCTATAACTCTGCCACAAACCATCAGTCTTCAATTTCTTGCTCTTTCTTGTTTCGCTAACGATAATCTCCCCGTATTGTGTCGTGCCAGGCGGAAGCGTTGAGCCCAGCGCAACCAGTACTGGAAATTCAGCTGTAACTTCGTTGTTATGGCCGTACCTTCCCGGCCAAGTCCACCAATATATTAAACAGATGCCGTCAAGTTTCAGCTCGGTAATGTAGTCCGAATCATCGAACGGATCATCCGCCTTGAATAAAAGCATTGGCGAAACAAATGTAAAAACGAATTCACCTCGCCATCTAGTTTATATCGTCCACATGGACTTTTTTCTTTTTCAATGCATTTAAAATCATCGAAGAATCTTGATTTAATGGATTCCCGTAAAGCAAAACGTCTCTTAGAGTTGGCATATAAAGCAGAGGAGAAATGTCTGATATATTATTTTTTTTCAGCTCTATTTTACCTATTGATTTATTACCTTTAAGAACATTAATACTCATTATTTGGTTACTATTAAGTAAAACAACTCCAAGCTTTGGCATGAATTTTATAACTGAAATATCTCGTATATTGTTATTTTCTAAGTTTGCAAATGTAATATTTAAATTTTTTAACGGTGTGATACTATCTATTTTATTATCTGCCATATGGACTATATCTAGCCGCTTTAGATTCATTAAGGGAGCTAAATTAATAATATAATTACTATCCATCTGGAGTGTTTCTAATTTATTTAAATTCTTAAGTGGAGTTATATTTCCGATTTCATTTTTTGATATATCGAGATATCTGATGTTTGATAATTTTGAAATCGCTGATATATCTTTAACTTTATTATCAGCTAATTCAAGATGTTGTAGGTTTTTCAAGTTTCGAACAAAATTAATTTCAGTAATATTTGACTCACTCATAGATAATACTTGCAGTTTTGATAATTTTGAAACAGGGCGCATATCAATCTTTGATGCATTGACTTGATAAAAATCAAGTAATTCAAGGTTTTTCGCATATTCCAAGCCCTTTAAGCTTTTTGTATTTTTTGGTATACCTAGTGCATTTAACTTAAGGATGTCTACCTGTGTTAATGCACCAGTCTTCTTGTTCAATAATCTCCGCACTTCTTTATTCAAGTAACTGTCCGTGATATTGATCGTTTTCGATGCAGACAGAACATTAAGCTGTATGCCGAAAAATAGAACAATCAGCGTAATGGTAGTTATAAAAATCTTTTGCTTTTTCATATTCTCTCCTCTTTTTCTGCAAAAAAGTTAATGACATCTTTTGTACGAACATATACTCAATAACTTTATCGGTATTAAAATTATTTCTTTTAATATTCTTTTTACTTTTGCTACAGGGAAAGACAAAGTAAGCCTCAAAGAAGTGTGAAATATGAAATTTTGGGGAGTTTGGAGTACAATGAGATTCGCCGTTTTCGTAAACGAGCAGGTTTTCTTTATGTATGGACGGAAAACAGCCCGCCCTATGATTTACGTTAGGATACTCGATTAGTAATTGCTTTATAATCAAATTCCGGACACCATCTCCAAGAATAGTCCGAAAACTCGCTATGTCCAAGAGTATGTTTATAATTCTCCGATGCTAAAGAGTTGAAGTAATCGTTAAGCCAATCGCCCACTTCGTAGTTGTCTGTATTCTCTCTATGTCCTTGTCATTATCAGTCGCTTTCTGTAATGCTTTATCCGCCGTGACTTTCGCCTGTTCCGCAGTTTTCTTCAAAGCCATTACAAAATCACCTCCTGCGTAAAATTCTACGCCGCCACTGACAGGGACAACTCGGAAACTGATATACAACTTGTCGCCTTCTTTCGTATATTCAATGTCCTGAACGTCCTCTAAGCGGTCGTCAAAGGCAAGTGTTTCATAAACCATTCGGGGAATCTCTGAGTCTAGCAATTCCGGCGTCATATATTCTGCGATTAGATCGTGTAACTCGGTGCTGTACTCGTCCGAATAAATCACGTACTTTACGCTCTCTGTAAGGCGCTGGTTCGTATTCGATTTTTGTTACTGTGCGCCGTCATTAATCGGGCGGAACGTACATGCTTCGTTAAGTGTTCCGCCCGATATATCGTCAGGAACCTGTCAATAAAAATTCCCAATTTCACTTTACAAATGGTGGAATTTACTTAGTATTTCAAGAGTATGAAGTATCATACTACGCAGCAGGTAATCGGTAGTGAAAATTCCAAGTTCAGTTTATAGATAATGTGTATAAAAGGGAACCACTCCCCCCCTTGTTCTAACCAGGAATCTGACCGTTCCTGGTTAGAACAAGGGGGTATATTTTAAATCCAAAATAAAAAGGCAGCTATTATTGCTACCTATCTAATAATTAACATTTAATGATTTAATTTCATCTAAAATACTCCTTAACAAACTGATTCCCTTCTCCAATTTGACTAATATACAAATTCTCCTTTGATCTAGTGACTCCCACATAAAATAATCCCGCTTCCTCAACTGCATTTCTTTTGTGACTCGCTTTCTAATTCCTTTATGTCGATCATAATAACATTTGTCAAATTTACTAAACATCCTTGAAAGTCCACCCAATCACCTTGGGAAAGTAAATCATCCCTTGCTTTCTCTGTTGAATCAAATTCAACTTGGAATACTTTTTTGCAATTGTTAACAAATTCAAATGTCACTTTATATTGCGCCATGGAATCATCCTTTTTCTTTTTACTATTCCAATTTAAAGACAGATGATTCACAAACATAAAAACACACTCCAGCAAGTAGGTTAGGGGAGTGTGTTTTTCTATTTACGATATTCTTATTTCCAGTCTTTTCTCCAACTTTTTCTAAACTTGTCCATATCATACCGTTTAACAAACAGTTTTGTTTCGCGTAATTTCCCATTTATTACACTTAGTTTATAATCTCTTATGTACCATTTACCGTCACCATTATTATAGCCTGCCGTTCTAAAGCTGTGTTTGCCAACGTTTTGCGGTCTATATGTGTATGCAAATAGGTCTGCCTTCTTCAACTTACCTTTGAACATATAATAAATTCGTCCATCTTCAAAGTTTGAGGACATAGTTTCCGCAGTAATGAATAAATCAGGCTGCCCTTTGTACTTGGAAGGAACGGAGTATACCATCTTTCTCGTAGCATTATAGGTAAAGTCTTTTTTCTGATAGCCAGTATACTTTACGGTTTTCGATCCTGCTTTTCGCTGATAAATCTTGTAATCTCCGTGGTAAATTGTATCTCCTTGATTGACTCCTGCCCAACAGCTAGACCATGAATACTTACTGTTACATGAACCTATTGATTTCTTTTCATTTGTCGGGATAAAATAAATGGCGTATCTGACACCTGAAGAATCATCTAGGGTATACGTAACACGACTTTTAGAAGTATTAACCGCTGCTCCTTGAGCTTCTGTTACCCCAGTAAACAACAGTAATAAAGCAAAAACTACAGATGATGCTTTTAATATGACTTTCATGTTAAATTTCCTCTCCTTGTCTTTTTTCAAATTATACCAAGCAATATAGGTATCAACTAGATATTTTTCTACACAACGAAATACACCCCACTGGTTAAGTGAGGATATTTAGTGTTTATTTAAATTTTTTGTTTGTATCAATTGGTAAAACATCTTCATACCCATTTCCTAAATCAACGATATAAAAATTGTTTCTCAAATCAATTGCCTTTTTCTTCTTCAAAATATCATAAAAGGATTCATTTTGATGTGGATATGCTAAGTAATTCCTAGACAATTCTATAGCCTCCTTGATCCTCATCATGATGCCCGTGAAGATTGACAAAGCACCCGTCAAAGACTTATCCAGTTCTTACTTCGCCGTGAAATACGCCCTCTGCAAGGAGTTCGAAATTGGTCCGTAAAGCATCCTGAATGGTTAAAGGCTTTATGGAAGATTTTTTATTGTATATTAATATTGTGATTGAAAATTGAAGATTTGCCTCGGATGCGAACCCCGTGAAGGAGAACCATCATGTTCAACGATGCACTAATGTCTAAAGACTGAACGTGTGGCATTAGTCCGAGGCAGCTCCGGGTCGGATGAAGTTGAAATGTGGTAACCAACCCACGCATATCAGATTGTATATAACTCTATTCTTTGCTGTATGAAACACTATTTAAAACATTTAAGTCTGGTGGGTAAGACACATTCGTTCATATCAGTTGAATAATGAATTTAAAGCTTTTCCCCAGGTAATCCATTCTCAAATTCAAATTTAGCTGTTTGTGCATAATTTAGACCCCTAGCGAGCCGCGAAAACCCCTTGCAGCATAGTAGGATTCCGCTCCATTGTGGTACACGAAAACAGTGTCGTAGCGACAATCACAAAAGATGGCCCCGCCAAGTTTTCTAATATTAGCAGGAGTTTGCACCCAACTCGATGTTTTCATGTCGAAATTTTCAAGTTTCTGCAGCTCCCGGTATTGATCCTCTGTTAAAAGTTCAATTCCCATGGCAGTTGCCATATCAATAGCGTTATTTTCTGGTTTGTGTTTTTTTCTTGACTCCAGTGCTTTACGGTCGTAACAAACACTTCTGCGGCCTTTAGGACTTTCCGGTGAACAATCATAAAAAATGTATTCGCCCGTCTTTTTATCATGGCCAACAACATCCGGTTCACCGCCAGTTCCCTCCATTTCATTGAGCGACCACAGTTTTTCAGTATTAGCTTCAATCTTAGCTTGTACTTTAGCCCATTCGAGACCAATATGTCTGTGCATGTTTTTCTCAAAACGGGCTTCCAAAGTTCTTAGTAGTTCTTCACGTTGTTCTGGTGACAACTCCTTATTTTTCTTTGTCATATTAGATTCCCCCTAGCGTTGTCCTCACAATTGAGTAAGGACTAAACTGCTCCTTCGTACAATAACTTCAACATAAAGATGCGTTATCCTTCTTAGATAAACGCACCCATTAGTTTAACAAGAACTTATTTAGATTTAAAGTAAATTATCTCTAAGTTGTTTGATTGGTTGAATGCCAATATGTACAGCCTCGGCGGCATGCTTTCCGGCGAATGTGCGATACCTTCCAAAAGAAAGGCATCGCCCGGCTCAGAGCCTATCTGTGCCCGCCACTCCATATAAATCCTTTATATATAATGAAGTGAAACCCCATTTACACAAAAAGATTAATACTCCCCCAATATAGAAGAATCCCCTATTCGATTATTTTTTTATTTTGATTCTGTGTACTCCTTCGTCTCTCCGTCACTATACGTAATATCAAGCTCTAGATTCTTAAAATCTTCATTTAATTCAAAATCCTTCACCACTTCTGCAATAACTTCATCTTCGGGAGCATCCTGATTAAATTCCAGTTTTTCCAGCTTTGGTGCCAGTTGTTCCATCGCTTCATCGCCGGCTAGTTTCTTATCATTGATCTCGTCGTCAATCGATGCTTCTGTTTCCGCACCCTCTGTCTCATACTCAGCCTCATATTTCTTACCATCGGCATTCTCCACATTCAATTCGAATGATTTAAAAGTGAAATCGATTTTCTGAGAAGACGCCTCATTCGTTCCAGGTTTGTTGTCGCCCAGGTTTTCATTTTCAGCAACTGGCGGATTTTCCACTTCATCTTTATCGCTGCAGCCACCCAAGGCAAATACTGTCATCAACGGTATGCCTAAAAAATAATTAAAGGTTTTCACTGAATTCCCCTCCATATCATTTATGCTTTTATATTACCTTCTCTCCAGGAGTTAAACATTCTGTTAAACCTATGGGCAACCAACCATTTACATTGATATACCGCGATTTCTATGACTGTAGTGCGATTTTAGTTCATAGCAGACTCAAATTTTACAAAGAATGCACCATATGTCAATTATTCAATAAAATAAAGAACTTAAATACCCATGTTTTTAAGATAAACTACCACTCTCATAGTGAGCGTTTACAATATTGAAATCTTGGGTAAAATCTTTTCTGACACCTCCTTCAGGAACTCTTCCATCAACATATATGGGTAGGGAGCTAATAGCTTTGTTAATGGTGTCAAAGCTTAATATAAAGGCTTGCATTTGCAAATTATAAATATTTTAATGGGGAATGAATGAGTTGAAACTACAGTTATTAGCAAAAATTGGTGATGAAATTATCTTTAAGCAAGGTGTTAGAGGAGTCATAGAAAAAGTAAATAGTAACTCAGTTATTGTTACTATAATAAGCAATCCTACCACTCTAGAATTTCCAAACGACAGAACGGTCGTTAATCACAAGAACTACAAAATGGCCAACGAGGAAATATTAGGAAAAAGTTCCTAACTACACTGCTAATTATTTACCATTTCGAAGGTTATTTTAAAATCGAGAACTGTTCAGAAAAAATGGGATTCATATGAGAATTTTACAGATGGAGGTAATGATGATGACAGCAATTGAACTGTTTTCCTGGACATTATCAACGATATTAAGTATTTGCTTCATTGTTTCATTGTTCGCAGTATCAAGAAAACCGAAATTCATTGTTACAAGGAAAAATAAAATGTCATTTATTGATAGTAAAAGAACTGGAAGAAGTAATAAATAAAATAATTATGTCTAGTTAGAAGTGGTCGCTTTTTCCAGTTTCAATCTAGCAGATTGAAGGGAAAGTTAATCTGGCAAGAGTTTAGGTGAGATAGCAAGTGTGGCTGTCGTGATATTAGGCGAAGGTGGGGCCTAATATCTTTTTTTCCTTGCGATATTAGTAAAAATACTTTTTATTGGGTAATCCATGTATCACATAGTTTTTTTACCTTAACTTTGTTTACTTGCTTCTAAAGAATTAAAGGAGAAAATACGGTGCCCATAAATCAAATTAAGAAAATGCTATATGAGTTAATCAACTATAAGGATTCTGAAATAACTCATATATTTTCTAATTATGAAGATCCCTTTATAGTGTCTTTAAAAAAAGGAGAAAATCCCAATCGTTTTTTAATCACTTTCATTAATGAGCAAGATACTGAACTTTTAACTGATTTAGAAACAGCTGCTCGTGTTATAGATGAATTAGTACAAAATAAGATAGAAGAAGATAGCGATTTTACTATGCAATGAGGAATATGTTAAAGTGTGACACCTAGCTTTATAAAACTAAATAAAAAAAGAGCATAAACCCTTAGCGGTCTTGCTCTTGCTATTACTTAAATTCTAAAAATGGTATCCGTAACAAACCGGCCTTCGTATAATTCTTGAATGTAACCTGGCACTTTAGCTCCGGCCTAATGTAAATGAAATCCTTGTACTCATCCAGCGTTAGGATTTGGATTTTCGATATACTTCCTTGCGAGGTTCAGGAGAAACAAATTCCATAACCCCCATCAGCTTGATCAGACCCTTCTCCTCTACACCCAATAGCCAACCGAATTCCTTCTTCCTTAAACCTGTATAAAAGACATCGGCATACTGATAGTTAATGACCTTCAAAGAGGACATGCTTTAACGTGGGCTACGCTCTCCATAAGGAGACGGAGAAAATGCCCCTAACAAAAATCGAGATAATTGCGTCTGAGTCGACGTTTGCCAACCTGGCGTCGTTTACTCGGTCACTACCTTGGCTCTTATTTTCGGTATCGGCACCTCACTACCTCATTTATATTCTTGAGTATGATTTGGGCATTTGGCGCAGAAGGATCCCTTTTAAAAAAGGGAAGAGGTTTGGGAATGTGGTTCAGAAAATTGCGGGAGTTATTATTATCATGATTGGTTTGTTCGATAT
The DNA here is from genome assembly GCF_003429105.1 of Peribacillus glennii. GTDB lineage: Bacteria > Bacillota > Bacilli > Bacillales > DSM-1321 > Peribacillus > Peribacillus glennii. Next base: position 98,550 of record NZ_QVTD01000016.1, on the reverse strand, counting down.
CATTACCTACTGGTAAAAAAGAAGCTTCCATAACGAGTTGCTTTCCATTGAGATGTTAAGCAATTTTCTGAAAATAATAAACAGCAGAACGAATTTCTGATTCTACCGTTTAGATATTAATGACCAGAATGCCCACCATCATCACCTTGGGACGGAGAAAGTTCATCTTCTGTGACCCATTGGTGGTTTTTCACTTCTTCTCCACCGGTTGTTGGCGTATAGTCAACCATATAAATAGTCGTTTGTTTTGCTGATTCAATAGTAGCCTTAGCACCCTTCATACCTTCCATATGCTCAACATTAAGAGTGACTTCATCTCCCACTTTATAAGGTATGTCACCAGCATCCTTCAAGTCTTCTTGAATAACCCATTTATGATTTGTCACTTTTACTCCACCCGTTGTTGGAGTGTAACTTACAGCATAGACAGTGGTATCGTAGGCATTAACAATCTCACCTTCGGCACCCTTCATGCCCTCCATGTGTCCATCGCTAAAATCACCTTGCTTCCAACCGGATATGTCGGATTCTGTGCTTCTTTTAACCCTTCAGGAACTTCTCCTGAGCTGGAATGATTCATCTCTGAATGATCCATTCCTGAATGGTCCGTGCCTGATTGGTTCGTCTCTTCTTGTTTGGACTCGTTATTGTTGTTCGAATGGTTTTCGTGGTCTGCATTATTTCCACATCCAGCTAACACTAAAGGCGTTGCAAGACCAAGTAATATCAGTAACTTTTTCATTTTTACACACCTTTCGAAAATAATATTTGGTATTTATAGCAGCATATATAATATACCCTATGAGGGTATATTATCAAATAAAAGAACTTTTTTAGAATCAACTTGAATAACTGGCCCATTTTCCAGCTGAAAATTTTTACTAAAGGCTTATATATGAAATCATCAAGAAAATATGCAAAAATTATGCAGTTAGCTTTCACGTTACTCTTATTAAAGAAATAATGGTTAAAATCATAAATGTAATCGTCAATATAGCTGCAATAACAAAGTGCCTGTTTAATATTGAGATAAACTTTGAACCTGATCCGTGCTTTGAAACATAAAAACATAACCGTATTTATGATCATTAATAAAATATGGGCTTATTGTTGAAACATATTTTTCTGTTCTCCAACTGTCCTCCAGTATGGAACCTTTCCTTGGAACATTTTCTATATTTGTTGAAATAATTTTCTGTTCTTCTTTATCCAGATCATTTGATTTTACTAGTATTTCATTATTTCGGTCAGTTATAACTACCTCTGTATCAGCCTGAGCTTCCATTAAAGCAACATGGTGAAGCGTGTCCTTGTTGAAAGACTTTTCTGCCACATCCCTATGGCTATTTCCTCTTGCCTACAGAGCATTAAGTTCCTCTTCTACCCTTGAATCCATTATGTTCGAATGTAAAAAGAAAATTAAAAACGATTCAAAAATAAGAATAATTACAAAAAACCATAATCCTAACCTTAAAGATATTTTATTTATAGGAATCAACACTTTTTAAAAATGTTCAATCCAAAATATCATAAAATTCTCGAAATCCATCTTATTTAAGACGGATGAGAATTATATCATTTTTGGTAAACTTCTGTTTAATTCACACCATTTATTTTTTAATTATCTTCTTAGCAAATTTTTAGGTTTTTCAGTATTTGAACTTACAAGGATAAGACTGGACAACTTTCCAAGCAATTCTGTTAATTCACTTTCAAATTCTATGGTGTTTCGTCAGTATTGGTATCGGCGTGAACTAACTCGTGCCCAAGTGTACCGGCGAAGGATTGTATATTTTATAGGTGGCTGCGTTAAATGATGATTCGTTTCAATTTAAACGGTCTCGCTGCAGAAGAATATTCGCATTTGCCGTTGATTGAAGAACAAAAATATTAAGGCTCCCTGACCTATTTTAATAACTAGGGTAAAATCCCGGTCATTGGCGGAATACTGACATTCCGAAATTCTCCATAACAACAAAGCGTAGCGTTTGGAAGTGGTTCCGAAACCCCATAACCATATCACTTATTACCTATTCTCTAGACCTTTCCCTCTATATGGCTTAGGTGGCCTTGGAATGTTAAATTCAATGTTGATACTACGATTTTCATTAACTTCTTTTTCTCAACTTCTTTGAACCCAGCCCTATCTAAAAAGTCTCAACGGACCCTAGCGACTTCCGAATCGTTCATAATGTCATACATTACCTGCCTTGCGACCAGTGTATCCGCAAAGAATAGAGCCTGAACAGATCCCAATATCTCATTTTTGTTTGTTTTAATCATATGCTGGATTTTGACTGTCTTCACCCTGGGGCTAGCTGTGACATGCGCACTATTTTCCGCATAACCAGCTGACAATGATCGATTTATTGAGAGCGTGACTTCATGAGATTTAATGAAGAACGACGTATAAGGGTTAGAGATAATCGCCTTGCACATGACAATCGTTGGTTCAACTGTCACAACTGTAGCCAAAGAGACTTTCAGTTATATTGACGTTACAGAAAACGCTTTAACCCTCACGGCCAGGGCTTTAATAAATTTCATACGCATATATCGTCGGATTCTTTTTCGAGCGTCAATTCAGTGCTGTGTTTCTCTAATGTGGTATTAATCCTTGTTTTTTCAAGGAATCTGCTTTATTCTCATATAACCTGTTTATTTAATGGATTTTGCACCATCAATTATTGCTACATACTTTTTCACAAAAGATATGTTTACATTTTTTCAAAAGTGTTCAAGAGGCTGTTCAGAAATAATAAAGACCCCGATTAAATGGTGAGTCCGGGGTCTTATCATCATATTTAAGGTATATTTAATATACTTTTACAGCTGTCGACTTACTTTTATTGCCAGCCTTATCTTTTGCAAGGATCGTTAGGCTTGAACCCTTTTTCTGAACCTTAATTTTCACTTTGAATTTGCCTTTGGAATCAGCAACCGCTTTGTTTACGTATGTTTTTCCGTTATATATATAAACAGTTGCCCCCTTTTCAGCTTTTCCGGTAACAAAAGTAGATTTGTAGGTTACTTTATTAACTGCAGGTGTACCAGGTGCAGTTTTATCAATAACTTTAACAGCCTTTGCTTTACTTACGTTTCCAGCTTCATCGGTTGCAGTCACTTTGATTTCCGTTCCCATGGCTTTCTTGCTGATTGAAAACTTAAAATCTCCATTCTTATCGGCAGTAGTGCTCTTTTGGAATTTACCATTTACATACAGCTTTACGGTTACACCGGGTTCAGCTTTGCCGCTGACTGAAGTAGTTTGATTAGATACCGGATTAACGCTAGGTACAGCTGGTGCATTAAAATCGGGCATATTTGTAAGGGACGGAAGACCAGAGATATAACCCACCCCACCTGTTTTATTTATGCCGATTTGTTCATCCACTGCCTTCACTAATTCATCTTTATTTACAGCAGTAATGGACTTCTTATCTACTTCATCACCTGGATGCTGGAAGTTGCTCATTATATAAGAGAAGCCATTACGGTCATCAGCGGCAAACAAACCAGTCGATTCAGCACCTGCTGGTACGGATAAAACACGTTCTAACGATTTCGTATCGATATTATACGCCCAAACAAAATTATTTGTATGCATACCACTGTCTTCGCCGATAAACAATGTCCTCATTGCCTCGGAATAGCTTAAATTATCCGGGCTTGCTACCTTGTCAACGTTGGCTGTATTGCCGTAAGCATCAGCTTGCGGCAGATCTTCGCCTACTAGCAAACCGGACATAGAGGCAGCCACATATTTGCTGAGAATGGCATTTCCCTTACTATCTTTTTGGCCGCCCTGTAAATTCAATTGGAATGTGGTACCTGATTTACTTTTTGGCAATTGTATATGGTCCACCGGGTCTTTTCCAGCCGTATCCTTTTCCATTCCACCGCTTTGATCAGCAACAGCTACATATACTTTTTTATCTTTAGCATTCAGTGTGATGCCTTCCATTTTATTAAATTCAGCAGTCGCTCCAATGTATGCTGCATAGCGGCGCGATTCAAGGAATGCCGCGGCTTTTTCCATGCCAGGCTTGAGTTTTAAATATTCCGTTTTACCATATGAATATTGCTTAATCGCTTTAAAGCCTTCTTTAGGCTCATCAAAGGTTTCAAATATATCACTGAATTTAATACCGCTGTCGATTATATCTTTAATTTCTTCATCCTTGGAATTCCCTAATTTAATCCATTCCAGGTTTCCTGAACCACCTTTTTCAGCTCCTGTCTGGTTGAATTTAGCTGCATATAACGTACCGGCAGATAAATCCTCGGCTTTTTCTGCTACATACATAAACATAGTCGTATAACCGCCATCATCGCCGAAAAATGCCGTACGGTTGTCAGGCATCATTTTCATGACTTCATGAGAGAAACGGCCTGTGCTGTAATGTTTCTCTACCTTTGTTTTCCCGTTCTTTTTCACCTTGATTTCCGGAATGTAACCATAGAAATAAGGATTGGCTTTTGATTTATCACCGAAATAAAGCTCGGCAAAGCTTTCCGTCCATGTTCTCGCGCTGGAAGCCGGGTCAAATTCAAAGCTGCGGGCATCCGGTTCGTACTCTTCTGAACCTAAATGCGTATTCCATGGCGAAGTAGATCCATTACATGGAATCCAAAGACCGTTCACTGCAGAAAAGTCGATTTTTTTAACTTCTGTTGGTTTTAGTTCGCCTGTTTTCTTATCTTGATCCAACGTGGTTAAAGACATGGAAGCAGGAACTAATCCATAAGCAGACTTTCCTGCCGCATCGATAGTATCATATTCGTAATGCGTAACCATGTATAGCTTGCCATCAATCGGATTCAGTAAGCTATTTGAATCGGGGGCATCCGAAACAAAATATGTAGGGTTTCCGTGAACACTTTTATCAACAATTGGATCCCCATAATAATCGATTGGAGTTCCAGCCGGAATTTTCTCACCATTAACTGTAGCTACTTTATCTTCGGATTTGAACAGCTGTTTGTATGAGAGCGGGAACTTTTTTACCTTTCCATTGCTGTATTTTACTTCTACTGATGCTTCTGTATATGTTTTTACCATCTGTTCAATGCTAGATGGTGCTTGCATTCCATTAAATTTTACTGAATCAATCTTTACTTCCTCTGATGGTGCAGCAGACACAGGGGTGAGAGCGGGAATGATAATCGCCAATGCGAGTGCCACCCCAGCTCCTTTTTTGGCAATACTTTTTTTGTTCATATAACATCCTCCTAATTTACTAGTTCACTTATCTACTTCTCTATTAAAATAAACGATTGTTAACCCACAATTATTGTTACGTTAGATTATTGTTGATTTTTGTTAAGGTGGTATGAAGACTTGTAAATCACATATAAACTCGCGTTTAAATAGTATTTATTTAACTATTGTAAAAATGGGTTTACTTTTTCGTGGCGACTTTGACGATCCACTAGAAAATAGCTAACATTGTGAGTGATTTTTTAATGGCATCAGTCAACATGCAAGAATAAAAGACAAACCATTCACCTATGAATTCAACGCATATAGATTCTATTAGCTAAAAATGAAATGGGTAGAGATGATATGCGTTGTGAAATGTTTAAAGAAGGAATATGAGGATTTCAAGCAGGACTTCCATAATTTCAAAATGTCATTTTGACCTATTATTGTAAAAATCCAGAAGTTAATGAACTCTGAGATGAAGTGCGTTTTAGAATTGAAGAAGAACGCTTCGACTATGACCATTTTAGACGTCGATTTAGATTAGAAGACGATTTTTTTCAAGACAGATGAGTATTAAGGATGCTGAAAATAGAGCCTTTGATGTCATTCTTGCTAAAGATTTATCCCGACTTGCCCGAAAACAGCGGGCTCTGCTACAAGATTCGTAATCTTGCCGAACGAGCCGGGATTCATATTATCACTTTGGATAATGCCATCAATTCACTTACAGGCAATGGATCCACGTTTGGCCTTTATACATGGGTTGCTTTCAAAGTCCAAATTTATCCTCACAAGATAAATCCAACCAAAAGTTTACATTTCAGCCTAAAATAGCTATTAATGAAATACTGAGTAAAAGGGAGATTCAGCGTTTTTGCTTCTTTCATTGAGTGAGGGAGTTGAATAAGAAGGTTCTCTATCCCAGTAAAAAACAACGGCAAATCAATTTGTCGTTGTTTTTTGATCTGGTCCAGATAAGGTTTTAAGCCTGACAGGCTTTGGCGACAATCATAATAAACGGGTGATTTTCGGTTCCGACGGGAAGATGTATTTCGGTTGGGCGACTGCCTTGAATTCCTGTGTGGTCGGTGAGGATAATAACAGGTGGCTTAAGGAACATCCGTTTCCCCATGACTATCCGGGCTCTGTTATCAGCCTTACCGGCGAAGATTTCAAGACAAAAAATTATCTAGCACCTAGAGATCAGGCACTAACAGTAGCATTTTCCCCTTTTGGCGTTTCCACTTTCCAAGGTGAGTGTGTGAAAGTAATTACTAAGGCTAGTGAAAGTATCTTAAGATAAAAGCCGGATGGTTCACAACTTGAAATGTTTGCATGGGGACGGAGGATCCTTTTCGAAAAAAGTTCGACCGCTTTAACCGGTTGGTCTGTGCAAACCATGGCATGTTGTTAGGGGAAGCCGTCCGCTGATGAATTTCAACGCATCATACAAGGATACTGGTACGGCTGGCCCGATTACATGGGAGGTTAACCCGTGATCAATGCGGTGTCTAGGCCAAAACAAAAGCCACAGCCACTCTTTGTACTATCCCACCACCCAATGCAGCCCCGAAAAACCATTTCGACATTAACTACGCACTCGGCAATAATGGGCTTTGACTTCAATTATAATCCTTATTTCGGTCGACTGACGAAGCTTATTTGGCAGAGTTCGGAAGTGAGGCACCTGAGACAACGGGTAGCAAACCGACACCAAATGTTGGCCCCCTTGTTTCAATTATAAATATGGAGAGCGGGAAAGTAAGAACATTTGCTATTAATCAGGAAAATTGTTCTCGCCTAGCGACTTTTTCTTTAGCAATTTAAAAACCGAATGTGCTTCTCAAAAGGAAAGTTTTTGTACAGTTGTTAAACATGGAGACTATATTTCTGTTGAATTTCACCAAATCCCTAGATTTGTCCAATCCTACCTTGTTAAGCCGCATAAACTTTATAGAAGGAAGAAATCGAATCCGTTTTAACGTTTGGGGGTCAGATATTGAGGTTCAACCGTTTTAATCCAGGACAGGAATCATTCCAGAGGAGGCCGCCTGTTAGGCAGTTCCCTCCATTTATGCCACGACAAAATCCAAGGCACACACAGACACCTGTACCGAAAAAAAAGACAGGTGTGACAGACCATATAGGCAATATTATGTCACATATTGGAAAAGTTCAAACAGGATTTAATATGCTGAGAGAAATCAAATCTATCATTTCTTTTTTCAAGTAAAAGTTACCCTATATAGAAAAAAGCCCGCGGTTCTCCCTTGAAAAAGGGCGGAAAACGTCGTAGTTGCACTCATGTGGTATAGGAAGTTTCACGCTATCCTATCAGCAAAAAAAGAAGCTGTCATTTACGCTTCTTTTTTGGTTAAGCCCACCCATTGAACCCGGTTGTTCGGCAGAGATGTCACCTTCAGGAATGCGGTGAAGAGGGCAAGCATTAACCCCAGCGCTAGTTCTGCCGTCACCTCCGTAGGAAACATATGGAGTGTTTGCTATCAAGATGCGTTTTTCTTTTGCCGCTTTGATATCTATGTTATCGAAGCCAGCTCCGAAGTTAGCTATCACTAGTGAATGAGGGGCTGACTCGATTACTTTTTTTGTTACCTTAGCAGAGAGTGGGCAAAGAAGGGCATCCGCATTTCTTACTTGCTCCATAAGCTCATTTTCTGTATTAGATTTTTCCAGTGTAGACAGTCAATTGGTGCTCCGAAAGAATTTCATAAACAATTTTCGGAATTTCACCTGAGATGAAAAATATGTGCCATGTCTGTTTGTCGACTCCTTTCTTAATCAAGCTTTAATAGCAGATTGCCGAACAACAAAGATTTTCTCCCTAGGCTATTTCCGGAATGGTCGCCTTCGTTATCATGCTTCTTGTAGCCCAAGTGATTGTCAATTTCCGCTTCAAACACATGTTGAATAGTATCTTTGAACAAATCATTCAATTTTTCCTGAATGTCTTCCACCGTCCGGCAATCTCTCGCTAATTCTTTAGCCAACCAGTTAGTTTCGTTTTGCATAAATGTCCACTCCTTAGCTGGTAAGTTTACCTATTTACACAAAACTTCTTACATCCTCTTTTCTTTTGGTTACTAGACATTCGTACACTACCTTTTAGATTGGTTAGGTTAGTTCCTTCAGATTTCTAATTCACCTGCACACTATAAACACTTCGTTAAAAATGTGACGAGTCATTCAGAGGATTTCTTCTGTTCTATATATCTATAAATAGTCGCTCTTGCTAAACCTGTTTCTTGAACAATCTCCCTCATGGTATATTCCCCGGAATAATACAGTTCATAAGCCTTTTCCTTAAGGAGTCTATTAGCTTCTTTCCTTCCTAGCTTAACTCCCTTCTCTCTTGCATTCTCGATTCCCGTTTTTATCCTTTCAACGATTAACTCCCTTTCAAATTCTGCGCAAACTTCGATCATATGAAAAACCATTCCGCCCTTTTCTCCAGAGGTATCAATGTTTTGTGTTAACGAAATAAGATCAATTTCTCTCTCCTTTAGCTCACTGGTTATTCGATGGAGATCTTGGATGCTTTTTGCAAGTCTATCAAGTTTGAATACGATTACAATGTCTCCTTCTCTGGCGTATTCCAGCATAGCATTTAGTCCTTCTCTTTCTGTGTTGCTTTTATTGTCTGTAAAAATCTTATAGCATCCAAATTCATCAAGAAAACTTATCTGTTTTTCCAAAGTATGTTTACCTGAAGAGGCTCTCGCATAACCCAGCTTAGCCATCAACACTCCTCCTTCCTGTATATAATCAATTACTTAAAATGTATCATAAATACCTCTCGGGCATTTGTACGTTAAATAAAAAGATATATTTTTGAGACAATGTTATAGCGATAGTGCGATACTCCTAATTTTGTTTCTAAAATATATGATTTTCAGATAAAAGGCAGCATTGTGGACAACTCATGGATCCAGGGGATAACTTAATTTCATTCATGTTACAAGAAAGCGAATATACGTTCGTCTCACGTTGAAACATTAAGAAAAATTGTGGATAACTAATGCCTGGTGTGAATAAAATTATTTCATTCATGTTACTGCCGTAAGGCAAAATAAAAACCACAGCAATACCGTGGCAACAAACTATCATAGGCTATTAGTGAAAATATTGCCCATTCATAAGCTTCAGGGGTTTCTATAACAAAGAGGGATCCCTTTATCATTTACAGCAGCTGTTTTCGATTCGGGATATTCCCCCTTATCTTCGCCCTCTATCCTTGTCTGCCGATTAAGGCAATTACATGGGAGGCAGGTATACGAATATATTATTACTCTGGTTTGGTAGCCGGTATTTTTCATCGATCATTGGTAGAATTTAACCTATGTCACATAGAACTCGAATATATCGTGAATTACACCATTTTTAGACAGATTTTGAGCCACACTTTGGGAATCTGAAAATATAAAAGGCAAATATATAAATAATAAAGAATTTCCTGGTACCTCAAGAAAATATTTAAGAGATATCTATATGAATATCAACGAAGTTACAAATTCTGCTGATCGACAGTCTATATTTACATGGTATGCTTATTTAAAATGAAAATGAAAAGTACCCCTCCCCCGGTTTCCAATAAATATAATTTTATTAGAGGTAGTCCATAAGAAAAGAGCTGAATCATGTGAAATGTTCGTTTAACCATAAGGTCGATGCTGCTATGAACTTTTCGGCAGCTGGCGAAAGATTTTTGAAGGATACCGAACCAATGCCGATCGAGCAGATTGCTCGATCATCTGAAAGAGGTATTATTTTTACACCATCAGGCAGATTATGTAAAGCGATGTCTGGCAGGATGGCTACACCAAGGGAGTTTTTCACCATCGAAATAACAGCCTGTTCATCATCTAAATGAAAAGCAATTTCAGGAGAAAGTTTATTGGATTTCAAGATGTTATGGATGATTTTAAGCGTAGAATTTTGGAGAATCAACTTCTCTTCCTGCAGTGCATTTAGCTTTATAGAATTTTCAGCACCAAGATGGTGGGTTTCCGGCACAACACAGCAAAACGCTTCTCGTTTTAAATGGAGCACCTCCAGATCGGCAGCAGGCAGCATTAAAAAACCGAAATCTACAATCCCCTGAGAAATCCATATAGTGATTTCCTCCTGTTTCCCCTCCACAATGTCTACTTTTATATGCGGATATTGATCCATGAATTTTTTCAATAGTCCAGGAAGCCATACAGCAGTAATAGATGAAAATGTGCCGATTCTGACAGTCCCTATTTCTAATCCCCTAATTTCCCCAGCCTCCTGAAGCATTTTTTCATTCAAATACAGAATCTCCCTCATATATAACAGCATTCGCTCACCGTTTACTGTTAGCCTGATTCCTGCTTTATTACGGGTTAATAAGGAAAATCCCAACTCTTTTTCCAAGCTGGAAATGGCATGACTTACCCCAGATTGGGAAATATTTAACGATACACTTGCTTTTGTTAAGCTGCCAAGTTCTACAACTGTATGAAATATTTCGTATTTACCTATCGACAAATCCATCCCTCTTTATATTAGTTTTACTTATAATATCACATATAAAATTAATTATCTTCATACCATCCCGCATTAAAAGAGACTGCTTGAGCAGTCTCCTCTTGAAACATTATTTTGGAAAATAGTTTATGATATAAGCGTCTTATCATGTTGTTTAATAATAGACTGGATAATATAGATGGAGTCCCATTCTCCAGAAGAAAATAACGTAATTGGATATTTTTTAGAAAACAATATGGCATTAATATCTTCGGGAGTCTTTCCATCTTCATGCAGCTTTAAAATATTTCCTTGAAGATCCAGCAAATAATCCAACTTCCTCTTCAAAGCTGTGCGTCCATCGTCCAAGTATCCTGCGTGACTGCAAAAAACATCCTCAAAATCATATGTTAAGATTTTTTTTAGTGACTCGATAATTACAGGGATATTTTCCTCCCGAAGAACTACCTTTGTCCGTTCTTGACAATAGAGATCTCCAGTAAATAGCTGTCCTGTATTATCATTTAAAAAGGCGAGATGATCAATCGCATGGCCAGGAGTTTTGATTACTCTCCATATTGCATTTGGAGAATTAAATGTTTCACCAATAGCTTCTGCCCGAAATGGTCTTAGCTTTCCCCAAAACAATTGACGATAAATCGGATAATCTGCCTTCTTCTTGCAGTATTCAATCATAATATCATTCATGAAAAGCGGCACCTGGAGATCTTCCTGTAAAAAAGCAGCACACCCCGTATGATCTTCATGAAAGTGTGTCATCACCACTTTATCAATACGAAGTTGATTAAAAAATGGCTTTAATAACTTTTCTAATGACTTAGACCCTGTATCAATTAAAACTCCATCAACAAAAAAGCAATGAACATTTAGTTTTACCCTTTGGAACGATACCGTTCCGTTACCTATCTTTACCCCATTCACTGTTTGTTGGGCAAAATTCTTTTTTAACAACATAGGCTTATCCCCCTAACTAATTACTTTTTTCAAAGTAACATAAAACAAATGAATGGGTATTCATTCATTTCCAGACAAATGATATTTCTGATAAGCAAAACCCAAGAATGCTGTTTAATCAGCATTCCTGGGTTATTAATCTGGGTGTATTCTCAAATATGCATTTTTAGACATCACCGTTTTTTTATTTTAACGTATTGTTTTTAGTGTACGGCTCCATGCAATCATATGGTCGAACATACCGTCAATATTGTTAAAAAACCCATATTTCGTTTATGCTTACTCAGGTATATAGGGTAATTCAAGATGCTTAGGTATGTTAATTACATGCATTTCAACATATGATTTTAAGCCCTCTTCACCATATTCACGCCCAACTCCTGACTGCTTGACGCCACCAAACGGAAAACGTACATCAAGACCCTGAACAGCTGCTGTGTTAATCATGGTAGTACCTGCTTCAATCTGGCGCGCGACTCTAATAGCGTGTTCTTCCTCTCCCCAAACAGAGCTAGTGAGGCCATAAATGCCTTGATTATGTAATTTAATAACATCGTTCTCATCATCAAATGGAAGTATTGGCACAGTGGGACCAAACTGTTCTTCGACGACAATTGGATCGTGGTGTTCTGCACCTAAAACTAAAGTAGGCTGCATGAAATACCCTGTTTCAAAAATCTCAGGATTAAGGATCTTCCCTAATTTAATCACCTCAGCTCCTTTGCTTGCTGCATCGTCAATAAGACTCTGTACGTAGTTCACTTGATTTTTATTGTTAACTGGTCCTATAGTTACATCTGGATTAAAAGGGTCACCTATTCGAATCCATTTATTTGCTGCTTCAACGTATTTTTCTACAAAAGAATTATAAATTGAGCGATGTACATAAATCCGTTTCGCAATCATACATATTTGTCCCGCTGTTAGAAAATTTGATATGACCATACGGCGCATGGCTCGACTGTCATTAACATCAAACTCAGGCAGAACAATAGCCACATCATTTCCGCCTAATTCCAAAGTCATATTCTTTAACGTATCAGCAGCAGATTTCATGATACTTTTTGCAGTTTTTGTTCCGCCAGTAAAAGCAATTTTGGCTACTTTTGGATTCGAAGTAAGTTCCACCCCGACATCTGCTTCACCATGAACAAGATTGAGAACACCAGGTGGAAATTCCGATGAAATGATATCGATCACCTTACTCACTGCAAGTGGAGCGAAGGGACTTGGCTTTAATACCATTGTATTTCCAGTTAATAAAGCTGGAGCAATCTTAATGGTTGATAGAGAAATAGGATAATTCCACGGAATAATAGCTGACACCACTCCAACCGAATCAAATGTTATAATGGTTTTTCCGTGGTCGTGTTCCTGTACCTGATCCTTGATAACATCTTTAACGATACTGCAGGCGTATTCCATCCACATGATAGATACGGCAAATTCTCCTTCAGCATCATAAAGTGGTTTACCGTGTTCACGTGATAAAAGGCGGGAAATTTCTGGTGTGGCATCTTTTATTTTTTGTACGGCACGTTTCATACGCTCAACACGATCATCTATTGAGCTATTTGACCACTCCTTAAAGGCATTGTGAGCTGCATCTATTGCACTAATCGCCTCTTCCTTTGTGTTTACAGGGGCATAGCCAACTATTTCTTCTGGGTTCGTTGGATTTTCACGAGAGTATTGTTTTTCCGTGGATACCCGTTCGCCATTAATGATTGCGTGCACTGTTATTGGTTTGTCTGCCATAAATGAATACTCCTTTATATGAGATCAATTTAAAGAATTATTTAATAATTCAATAACATTATCATAACATGAATATGTCCAACATTCGTAAAATGTTCGTTTTACGATAAATGAATTTAAAGTAAGCCAATTGTTTCTATCCCCTCAGTTGGTCTACTCATTCGTGACCTAATACTTTATTGGGAAAAAGTTTTGATTTCGACCTGTCCAACTAATTCATGAAGAAAAAGCCGCTTAATTTTTGCCAGATGTATCGTCAACCAACGCAATAGCTCCATTCACTACCGGCAATCCAAAATAAAAAACACCCATTATGGATGCTTAATTTATGACCCAGTCCCTTATTCCTTTAAGACCTGTGTATGTTTCCATCTTTTGAGAGTTTTCTTTAAGAAATTGTTCTCCCTTTAATGTGATTTCAGCAGTTGATAAATCGTACCTCCCATTGATGTAGACATCAACATAGGAAATATAGTTTTCACGTAATAAAAAATGAATGGCACTGTTCATTTCAAGAAGTTCGATATCCAAGTCCTCATGTTTGAAACGCTTGTTTCCTTTGGCCAATTCATTTATAATCGCTAAACACAATTTTTCTCGATTCAAATTATCATCTCCTTTTTGTTTTATACAAATTCGACAAAAGGAGGTGATTTCCTATGGATGAGAAAATTTTTAATATATTTAACATTTTTTTTATATTTTTGTAATCTAAAAATCCCCTACATTTACAGCGGTAGTAAAAATTGAGAATACCAATATTTCTTGGATACTTCACCCATTTAAACTTTTGACAGGCTTAGGTATGTATTCTTGCAATGTAACTCCCCATTACAGTGGCGTGTACCGTGACGGTCTTTCACGTACTTTCCTTTTGATCTTTGTAATCGTTATCCAAGGAACCCTTCCTACAAGTATGTATTTTTTGAATATAGAGCCATATTTAAAACGTTTACATATCGTGCTTGTTGAATAATGAAAAAGAAACAAATTCTAATTTATTTATACTTTTTTTGGGGTTAATGTGTATAGCATCTCTAGTAAATATTTCTCCAGTTGGAAATTTAATGGAGGATTCTGACATAAAGTTACGATTTGTGGCCGTGTAAATAAGGATTTGTACTTTTTGGTTTCTTATAAATATAAAGGTGAACGAGCCTTAATACCTTCCTGTGGTAATAAGCAATTTTTCCCACTGTTTTATTTGAATTATGGTATAATCCTTCTTTAAAAGTAAAGAAGGAGAGCAAATAAATGAAAAGCAGAACTTCCGTAATGATAAGTATTGTACTTGCTATGCTGGTAGCATCAATCGATACGACTATTATGAATACAACCATGCCCATCATCTCAAAAGAGCTGGGCAGATTTGACCTTTACGCCTGGTCATTTGCTACATATATGATAACAACTACTATTCTGTCACCGGTGGCTGGCAGATTATCTGATTTATTCGGAAGGAAAAGAGTATTTGGCACCGGGATTATTTTATTTTTACTGGGATCACTTCTTTGCGGGATGTCTGCAAATATGGTCCAACTGGTAATCTTCCGGGCAGTGCAAGGAATTGGGGCAGGGTTCATGATGCCGTTCCCTGCCATCATTGCGGGCGATTTGTTTCCAATTGAAAAAAGAGGGAAAATTCAAGCGCTGTTTACCGCCATGTGGGGAATTTCTGCTATACTCGCTCCCTTGCTTGGCGCGTTTTTCGTCGAGTATATGACATGGAGATGGATATTCTTCATCAATTTGCCCGTATGTATAATCGCATTCCTAACACTTTTACCTTACAAAGAGGATTATCAGCCGAAAAAAGCAAGTGTGGATTATATTGGCGCCGTGCTTTTCGCTGCGGGTGTTACGTTCCTTCTGTTGGATACCGTAGTTGAAGATAATAGAGTGTTATATACCTTGCTTGGAATCACGTTTATTATAGTTTTCTATTTTTATGAGAAAAAGCAGGCTTCACCGATTGTTCCCTTGTCCATGTTTAAAAATAAGACGATTTCATGGATCAACATTAATGCCTTTATTGGAACGGCTGCCCTATTTGGTACATCCAGTTACATTCCCTTGTTCTTACAGAACATAGCCGAGCTCTCCCTTTTCCTGAGTGGCTTTACACTTCTCGGTGTTGCCATCGGCTGGATGGCAGTAGCTGTCCCTGCCGGTAAATGGATAATGAAACATGGTTACCGTAGCTTGTTGATCATTGGGAATGGCCTGTTACTGGTTTCAGGAATCTTACTGATTCTTCTCAATGAAAATCATGGTTTCTGGTATGTGTTTGTTATCATGATTGTACAAGGATTAGCATTTGGCCTGCTGTCAACCGTTGGCTTGATTGGCTCCCAGCAATTAGTCGGCGGACATGAAAAGGGAATATCCACTTCATTTTTTATGTTCTGTAGAAACATGGGTACAGTAATCGGAGTTACGATCATGGGTGCCTTATTAACCAGCGGTACCGATTTTATGCAAGGGATTCATAATTTATTCATTTTCGGTTTCTGTGGAAGCATCTTAGCTTTAATAACATCCTTCTTCATAAAGAATGATACAGCCAATTCAGAATCCAACGTCGTTCATGCAAAATAGTGTTGTTATTAAACATGTTGATACGAATATGAGAGTGGAATCATCCACTGGTTGCATGTGCTTTTACTTTAATATTATCATATATCCAATGGTTTCAAATCCGAGCTAACGGGAAGCGACATAACTCGCTTCTCGTTTTTAACATCTTTTGAACATCAGGTGCGTACCTTTTGTCGATCGTGTTTTCAATTGAAAATCACCTAAAAGGAATCAATAGTTATTTAATAAAAAGAAGTATGTAATAATGCAAAAAAGGGGAGAATCCTGTAAAATCCTCCCCTCCCACTTTTTTCAATTAAACCCACTGGACAATATCGTTCATGTCCTTTCTAGTTTTTGGCCGGGGCTGATTTTTTCTATAGCCGAATGCGGCCATTACAGAAACAGCCAAATGGCCATCTTCAAGCAAACCTTCCTCTGCTAAGATCTTTTGAACCTTGTCAAAATTAAATCCTTCGATGGGACAAGAGTCAATTCCAATTTGGGCAGCAGCGGTCATCATATTCGCTAAGGCAAGATACGTCTGTTTGCTGGCCCAGTCGAATGCCGTTCTTTCATTTTTAAGAATGTTGATATCCTCTTCCTGAAATTCCCTGTATCTGATTTTCATCTGCTCAAACACGTCTTCAGGAATTTGTTTTACGTTTAGCATCTGGTTTTTTACATATTCGCTGTCATATTTTGTGTCTATAATCGTTCTTGCAAGAATAACGACGAAGTGGCTTGCAGTCGGAAGTTGTCCACGTGCTCCCCAAGAAACCTCCCGCAGCTTATCCCGCAATTCCCTGTTTTGAACAATTAAAAATTTCCATGGTTCATAACCGACAGAGCTGGGCGACAGCCTGGCTGCTTCTAAAATAAAGTGAAAGTCATCTTCAGAGATTTTTTTATCAGGGTCAAATTCTTTTGTTGCATGCCTAAATTGAAAGGCATCAAGTATTTCCTGCTTTTTTTGTTCACGGCTATCCGTCATTGTATTCTCCTTTTGTCTTATTTCGATATCCAAGATGAAAAATCTGAAACCGCATTTTACTTTAAACAAGTCTTAAGTGCATCCTCGCATTTCCCTGCAACTCCCTGGACACTTAAATTCAAGGGATATTATTATCTAGCTGGCAATTATTTATTACCAGAACGATTATAAAGAAAACAGAATTAAACACAAATAATATGCTTGAGTTCTGTAGCTCTATTGGCTATTAAAAAAAACCTTGCAATATTTAGATTTTCAGATAGCGTTTAGTCCTCCCAACTTGACACATATCATAATACATGCATTTACCTTCAGAGATTTAAAAAATTAAGGTATCAATGGATTAGGTAAACAATACTGGAAAATATTATAGTCAGAAGGCAAAATGAAAAACAAAAAGCAGCCACTTGACTGCTCTGTGAATATATCTGTTTTTTGATGCCGCAAAAAATTTCGGCTCGTTCGTTTTGGGGTCCTACCTAAATTGGAAGAGGAAAATAAGGAATTATGAAAGGCGCATTTCCTTTGTTTGAGTTCGTGATGATCAGGCGGTTTAAAACCGTAGCGTCACATAGACACTGTGGTACATTTATTGCAATAAGCAGATGATTCAATGGGTTAAATGTGATATAAAAGTTATGAGATATATTGTTAATTTTTATAAATACGAAGAATGGTATAAGGATCATCGACTTAACATCCAGGAAAACCTCTTAATTATCCGCTTCTACCCATCCCAGCCGTTCTATGCTAGTAAATAGCAAGGCTACATTCATGAACAACCATTATTAAATCCAATTTTCACCCTCAGTATCTGCTGCCTCCTCTAAAGTTCAACAAAGAAAGTGACTGCCTGCAACCACAGCCAGTTCTTCAATAAACGCAGGACAGATGTATAGATAAAATAAAAATTGTAAAGCCTTCTAGTATTAAATTTTGTTGATAAGGACAAAAGGATTAGAATATGTTTTCATTTCGTGGGGATGCTCATAAAATTTATCAAAAATTAAGAAAATTAAACAAGGAACACTCTATTGCATCAGTAAAACAGATTAAGGAAATTGAGGAAATTCAGAACTTTTATCTCTCCATTGATAGCATTACATTAAACAAAATTTATTTCTCTATGATAAAAGAAAAAAATGGATCCGGAATGATTCCCCTCCTCATATCCGCCGGACCATGGCTTTTCCTCATGTTTTCTCAACAATTACAGGAGTTTCTTTTTAAGGATGGGAGTTTACTTTGGGTCATCTTTGTTTCCACTTATATATCGATTCTTACTGTAAGTGTAATTCTTCACTTTCGCGAAAAATCCTGGGCTTCCGTTCATATAGAAATCATTCAAAAGATTTTACATGAACGGAGGGCATAATCTTCGTATAATCATCCTTATAAAGGATTTAATGGCGCGGTTACACCCTTACGAATAAATTGTCTTTGTCCTTCGCGAATTACTGGGGAAATGATTGGGGGTCGCCCGGAAGTATTCTAGTGGGCCCCTGTACTGTTTTGCGAATCTAATGAAAAGGATTGCTCCATAAAATTGTTGTTGAATCTGGTGTTCGAAAACAGGCTTACCCATTCCAGTAGAATCAGTGAGAGTCTGTTTGACTTTTATGCCATTTATCTATCGTTATACAGCTATTAATATTTATTCAACTTTAATTTTTGCCATTACAAAAGCACCCCAATGGTTAGATGGTGTCTAACCATTGGAGTGAGATCATAAATTACTTATTCAGTTTACTTTATGATCTCAAGGCGCTGTAAAAAGTACTCCTTTAACGTTATTTAGTTACAAGGTTTATAGCGTCTAGTTTCTCTTTGTCATGTTGAACATACTCGATCACGGCTCCGTCGGAGTGTTTAACCTCCATATTCATACCTGTTGGAATTTCCCTAGGTCCATCAAGGATGATTGCCCCTCTTTTCAGGAGCTCTTCTCTCCACTCGCTCAGCGAATCGACAAGAAAGGTTGCATCCGTCGATTTGAGGGGAACAAGTACTTTCTCGGAACCTGCTAACAAAAGTATAGAACCCACTTGTGCCAGTTCTAAGCCCATTTCCGGTACTTTAATGTGCATATAACATTTTTCACTGAATAGTTGCTCATATATGGAGATGCTTTCTTCTATCTGTTTCTCATTGATATAAACCCTGGCAAGTACTTTAAAAACTTTCATCAGTTCCCTCCTAACCAGATTAATTTTAATTACATAATTAAAAATGTCAGATGATTCACAGGGGAAGGACAAAGATTCGTTAAGGGTAACACATGTCATAATCCTAGAAGTGCCTGACAATGTCGCCAATAGTAAGGGTAATTTCTTTTCTTTCCCTATTCTGCTTCTTGTGTAAAAAAGTTAAT
This sequence comes from Peribacillus glennii, assembly GCF_003429105.1. Classification (GTDB taxonomy): domain Bacteria; phylum Bacillota; class Bacilli; order Bacillales; family DSM-1321; genus Peribacillus; species Peribacillus glennii. The sequence goes on along the minus strand of NZ_QVTD01000016.1, from coordinate 79,161 downwards.
AGTTATGATTGGCAAGACAAAAATCATCAATTCCCTTGGACAAAACAACCTGATAAAGTTGCAAAACCCAGTAAGTCCTACCGATACCGGTACCCAGTCAGAATGTTCCATCATATAAAATAGTATTGTATTATTGCATGATGTCCAAGATGGTATCTGTGCAGAGGAGATAAAAAGGGGGGCTTGGCTGGAAATTGTCTTGGTATGAATTACATTACCGTGGGACTTTCCGCGGCAATCGCCCCCCTGAATTTTCGAAACTATTTGTTCATTTTACGTATTTCCAGTAGATTCACCCTATCAGAAGGAAGGTGTGGGTACATCAACAATTCTACAAACTTTTTCTTCTAGGGCCGTTAATTCCTCCTTGCTATAATTATCAAACCAGAGCTGACGGTTTTTTGGTACTGATTGCGCATTTTGCACCTCGAACATCTCCAGTCTTGATGCGAATGAATCGGAGCATAAATCCCAGACGTAATTGAAAATACGCGTTTTCTCACGACCACTGTAGTTTTGTGCATTGATCGCTTTTTTTAGTACGGTACCAAATGATTCATCATCAAATGCTTTATCCGGAAAACGCATGATTAATCCCTGGCCAGAAATTTCTCTAAGGATGTTCATCATCTTTGGGTATTGTTCTACCGAGTACATGCGCCCAGTCGTGATAATATTATCATCAGCATGGGCGACACCACCCATAATGCCATAGTTCTCCTCAGCTGCGCGCAAAAATGCACGGCATGTCTCCAAGCAGCGTAAAGTCTCAGCAACAGAGTCCCTCACTTGGGGAATCTTCTCTGTCCCTATGACTTTGGGAATCAGGGATGCTGCACCAGCGATGAATTCGTAACGGCGGGTTATACGGGCCATAACATGCCAGTGTCCCCAAAGAGCAGTTGTTGAATAATATTTCGGTATTTCAGTATCGCCAACATAGAATACACGTTCATACGGGACGAAAACACGATCGAAGACGATCATTGCATCGATTTCATCAACACGTGAACTCAATGGATGTTCGATCTCTTTTCCAGGCGTTAACCACCCTTCACGGCATACAATGGTGACCCCTTTGGTATTTACAGGAATCGCACACGAGATTGCGTTGTCCTTTTCCAAATCTTTGCGATAAAGTGTGTGGACAATGATTTCTTCGGCAAACGGAGACAACGTCGCCACCACCTTTGCTCCGCTTACCACAATGCCGCTTTCTGTACGGTCCACCACCCGGAGATATTCTCGTTCCTCAGCCGGAAGCGTTCTGTCTCCCTGCGGATCGACGAATGCCAAGGTCATGATGGGGTTGTTTTGACGTGCCCACTCATAGTACCGTTCAACGTTTGATCCCAATTCGGGATTACTCTTAATGTATAATTCCCGGGATCCATACATTCCTAGGAGCATTGTTGGCATAAAGTCAGGACCACGTCCCATCGTTCCATGCGTCATATCAACAACAGCGTTTATTACCTGACCCCGTCGGCGGAGATCTTCCGTATTTCTCGGGATCATGTAGGCCGCGCTCGAAACGGTGCCATTCTCTCTTTTCTCTGTAAGTATATCTGCCAGAGGTCCAGATTGATGGGCGTCAAAATATCTGCAAATCATGTCCACTGTACCCGAAAACTTAGGATGAGAAGTAATGTCTTCGAGGTATTCCCCCTCAAACCACACACGTCGACCGTCACGAAGTGATTCTCTATATGAGTTTCCAGATCGTAGGTATACATTGTTTTCACTGCCAACAATATCACGGAGTGTTGTTTCCATATATTTCATCTACCCCCAAGTATATTTTATAATAAATTTTCATTCAGACCACTTAGCATCGAGACTGCTAACGGTGCTTGCTCATTCCCCCGCGAGAAGACCGCTTCCAGCACGCACTAAACAGCTGAATCACCGGGCATCCCCGTATTAACACGATGCCTGATACAACAACAACTGAAACCCTTTGCCTTATAGAAGTCATAATAGTTGGGCATAGCCGCGTCCCATGGGCATGCCGACCTAATTGAAAAAAAGAAGGTTAAAAAAATAAAATTGAGAAACAGCCCCAATCACAACACACTTCGTAAACACCTGGGTGGAAAACAAGTGGTGAACGTTGGTTGCCATATGTCTCACACGTCATCAAAACGTACATGGGTTCATATTTCTGATTCCCTGTAAAACAGTCAAGCTTCACCAAGACTTTTCATAAAGCAGAACTTACGGAAGGTCCGTAGGCGAAAGACAATATGGTCGATAGACTTTTCCGTTTGCGTCGGGCGCAAACGTGGACACATCGACATGGTCACAACTGAGAATAATTACCCCTAAGCGACCACCAGCTCTTAGTGACTGCGCTATGTAAGTACGTTGGTTCACGTACATGAAAATAGTGGGTGGAGTTGTATGAACAGAGAGGAAAACGCTAGCAGTCATGTCCCGAGGACTATGTTTAAAAAAATTCATGTTAATTGTTACACCAGAGGCGTAGCGGTGCATTACCCCGGCGGATTATTTCGCCCATTTTGTTTAGTTAGGCTTAATCATGTTCCATCCCTCCTCTACTAAAATATATGTAGCTATAAAATAGTATTATATTACTTATATATAATTGTCAATATATTTTAAATTTTTAAAATTTTATTGGTGGTTCTATCAGCAACCATATTTAATCGGAACACATAAAAAAATATTCAATCAAAATAAGCTGTAAAAACAGAACCTATGTGAAGAAAACAATAGAAAGAAATTTCGCTGATACAAAGATTTTCATACTTTTCAAACACGCAAGTTTTAATATGAAGAATCAGTCAGTGACCAGACACCATGACTACAACTTGCCAAAATCAAAAAATAGCCCTCGCCTCGACAGTTTCCCTAAATGGGGTACTATGGCTCTTCAATTTGTTATATATTAAACTTAATTTTTGAAATCATTATTAATCATGTTAGTTACGAGGAGTATTTTTTACAATACTTTTAACGGATTCAGTTATGTAAAACTGCCGTAATAAAAAAGAGCGGAAATCCTTATAACACAAAGAATTTCCACTCGTTCTGCTTTTAATGATTTATTGGTTCTAATCCTCGTGACCTATACCTGTGTACATACAAGGATCATAAAACGGTTAATTGATCATTATTTTATAGTGAGCATTTTGATGGTTTAGTTGATTGCAATGGAGAATCTGGATTTATTTTCAGAGATTATCCCAGAAAACCTTCTTTCATTTTGTTTGACCGGAACTGAAATGCTTCTCTAATTTACGGACAATTTCATCATTGACCGGTTCGACAACTTCCAGGTATTGCGGTTTATCAAACAATTGGCTGATTTGTTCAGGGAAGGGCTGTTCAATATTACAACGTTCAATGGATTCATTGAATTTTGCTGGATGGGCCGTTGCCAATGTGACACACACTTCACCAGGATCATTGCATGTTTCATATGCAGCGACTCCACAAGAAGTATGCGGGTCAAGTAAGTAATTGGTTTCGGCATAGCACTTGCTGATAGTTTGGAGGCATTCCTCTCCCTCTACACTATATGCCGCAAAATCCGCTTTTACCTGACGAAGCTGCTCCTCATTCACGACAATTTTTCCTTCTGATTTGAATTGATCCATTAAGGCAGTTACTGCACCAGCATTTTCATCAAGCAAGTAGTACAAATACCGCTCAAAGTTGCTGGCTACTTGAATATCCATGGAAGGGCTATAAGTACTTCTGAACTCGCCAGGCTGGTACACTCCATCCTTGATAAAACGTTCTAAAATATTGTTCTCATTCGTAGCAACAATAAGCTTGCCGACTGGAAGACCCATTCTCTTCGCCAGAAAACCGGCAAAGATGTCTCCAAAATTTCCTGTCGGCACACTAAAGTTGAGACTGTTTATGTCTTTCTCTTTTGCCACTTGGAAATACGCATAGAAATAATAAACGGTTTGCGCTAAAATACGAGCGAAGTTAATGGAATTAATAGCACGCAGATGATATTTGTTTTTGAATTCCAAATCTGCGAATAATTCCTTGATAATTCTTTGGCCGTCATCAAACGTCCCTTTTATAGCTAAATTCAAAACACTTTCGTCATGAACTGTCGTCATTTGCAGCTCTTGTACCTTACTTACCTTTCCATGAGGGTGCAAAATACAAATACGAATCCCTTCTTTACCTCTTACACCCTCAATAGCTGATGCACCTGTATCCCCTGAAGTAGCACCAAGAATATTGATTGTTACACCTGTCTTTTTTGCTATATAGGAATACAAATTTCCTAATAATTGCAGGGCAACATCTTTAAAAGCAAAGGTTGGACCATGGAATAGTTCCAACAGATACATATTGTCCTTTACCTTATGAACAGGAGTTACCTCGGAATTGCGGAAGGTTCCATAGCTTTTCTCGATGATTTCCTGGAGTTCATTTTGTGGAATTTCCCCATCCACATAATAGGAAATGATTTCGTATGCTAATTCTTGATATGTCAACTTGGACATTGCCTGCAACTTTTCTGCGGGAATATGCGGGATTTTTTCCGGAACCAGAAGTCCTCCATCCGTTGCCAGTCCCATTAAGACTGCATCAATAAAACCAATTCCACTTACATCCCCGCGTGTACTAATATATTTCATAACATCCTCCAAGAAAATTATAATCTATACAATCGTTACCCAGAATTCGCTGAGAGTCAACATAAAATTCAAAGTATTTTCTGAAATGCCAGACATATTTAATAGTATTATACTAATCTGACAAGTTCATATTTTACTTTCACTTTAATCCATTCTATACCCACCTGTCTAAGTTTCACCGTGTTCTACCAAGACTGCACATTAAATCAACAACAAATAACCGCCAAATGGCAGTCCAATTCTTGGTTAATTGATGCACAGGAAACTACTGTAGAGACAAATCATAAATGCTGTTAATTTCTTTCAACAGGTTTTTCCAATGCAATCTCTACCGTATGCCTTTTCGGCGGCCGGGATACAGTAATAACACTTGATTAAGCACGATAGCTAGAGAGACTTCCTAGGCCTTTTTGGTTTACAAATAACTAAAAAAGGAGTAATTTTGTCCATTGTATCCCTGTAAAAATAGAGAGCAGGGAAATTTAAAATAACTATCATGCACCATTAATAAAAGGAGTTTAACACCTATGACCAAACAAAAAACGAACGACTTTAATGAAATTGTTAAAGGACGGCGTTCAGTTAAGAATTACGATCCGGCAGTAAAAATCAGCAAGCAAGAAATGGAAGAGATCCTTGCACTCGCTACTACTGCGCCTTCTTCCGTAAATATGCAGCCATGGAGGTTCCTTGTTATCGAGAGCCCCGAAGCAAAAGCAAAGCTGGCACCGCTTGCCCGCTTCAATCAGAACCAGGTGAAAACTTCCGCCGCTGTGGTTGCAGTGTTCGGCGATATCAATAACTTCGAAAGGTTTGAAGAAATTTATGGAAAGGCTGTGGTGGAAGGGCATATGCCGCTTGAAGTTAAAGAAGGCATATATAGCTCTTTTGCTGGATATTTTGAGAACATTTCCCGTGCAGAGATGGAAGATGTAGTTCTGGTAGATGGTGGCCTTGTATCCATGCAGTTCATGCTTGCCGCCCGCGCATTTGGATATGATACCAACCCTATCGGCGGTTATGAAAAAGACAAAATCGCAGAAGCATTTGGTTTAGACAAGGAACGTTATGTTCCAGTTATGCTAATCTCCATTGGTAAAGCTGCAGATAAAGGGCATAAATCTGTTCGGCTTCCTATAGATAGAGTGGCGCAATGGAAATAAATGAGTAGACTTGATGAAGGGATAACGTTTGAGGCTTATTATTGACCCTTGATTCCATGTAATTACAATCAAAGAAGATCAATCTTTAAGCAGAGCTATATACCTTAGGGCCAGGCAGTTTGCAGGCCATAACCAGAGCGATATTACTTTATTCGTGTACAAAGCGGGAGAGTTCTTCACAATACAACATGATTTGAAACTATTTGATGGCCAGCCTGTGCAAAGTACATACTAAATGAGAGAAACCTTTATTGTGTCTCTTTTTATCAAAAGAGATGAGATCATATTAAAATCTCATCTCTCCCTAAATTTTGAATTGTATATTAATGGTTAGGCTCTTTTTAATAAGAGTTAGGTTTAACTCGCACCGTTAGCTAGAATCACCCACTAATCTTTCTATTGGTGAAACAGGGCCTTGGGTAATTTCCAAGACCCTGTTACGTAATTATGCCTGTCCTTAATTTCGAGAGTTTATTGATTTGTTCTCAAGGTTTCTTAAAATGACACGCTTAATTTTTCCTGAATCAGTTTTTGGTAACTGGTCAACGAATTCAATCAATCTAGGATATTTATATGGTGCAGTTATTTGCTTCACAAAATTCTGTAGATACTTAATCATTTCAGTTGAACCTTCTACTCCTTTTCGTAAAACGATATAAGCCTTAACTACATTCCCCCTAATTTCATCAGGGCTTGCGACAGCCGCACATTCTACTACATCTGGATGTTTCATTAAGGCATCCTCGATTTCAAATGGGCCTATTGTATAACCGGAGCTTATAATGACATCATCGCTTCTTCCCTGGAACCAAAAAAAGCCTTCTTCATCTTTGCTGGCACGATCTCCAGTTAAAAAATAATCTCCTAAATAGGAACTATTCGTTTTTTCGAGATTCTTGTAATACATCTTAAAGAGAGCCGGCAATTCTTTATGAATGGCAATATTGCCTATTTCTCCTGTTTTAACGGGAATACCTTCATCATTAACAATTTCCACAGTTCCATTTATGATCGGTTTACCCATTGATCCTGTCCTATGTTCCGCTCCCTGGAGTGTTCCTATCAAAAGCGTACTCTCAGTCTGTCCATAACCGTCTCTTATTTGAATGTCGAAGGTATTTTTAAATACATCGATTACTTCCCTATTAAGGGCTTCTCCAGCAGATACAGCACTTCTTAGATTCGAAAGATCGTATTGATTTAATCCTTCCGTTTTTACCATCATGCGGTATTCAGTAGGCGTACAGCATAGCACATTTATTTTTTGCTCCTGCAGAAGCTCTAAGTATTTTCCCGCAGAAAATTTCCCTTGATAAACAAATCCCGTTGCACCTGAACCTAAAATAGATAGAAATGGCGTCCATACCCACTTTTGCCAGCCTGGAGCGGCAGTTGCCCACACCATGTCATCTTCTCTAATAGTAAGCCATTCCTTAGCGGCAATACGGATATGGGCATAGCCCCAACTGTGTGTATGAGCGACACCTTTTGGATTCCCGGTTGTTCCGGAAGTATAAGCCAGGAAAGCAAGATCATCACATTTAGTTTTATCATAATTAAATTCATCGGAAGCAGAATCGCTTATCTCATCAAGATTCATCCAGCCATTTTTTTCTCCGCCAAAGGTTATCTTGTGAAGATATGGCAGTTCTCCCTCAATGGCATCAATTTCTTTTGTAAAATCAGCATAAGAAATAACTGCTTTGGCTTCAGAGTGGTTTAGCCGGTAAGCTATATCCTTGGCCCGCAGCAATTCTGAAGAAGGAATAATCACTAATCCGGCTTTTAAGCAAGCCATATAGATAATATATGACTCAATTAACCTAGGGGTAACGATCAGTACCCGGTCACCCTTTTCTAAACCTAAATTATATAACCCATTGGCAAGCTTATTGGATTTTTTTATAAGCTGGTTATAAGTAATTGTTTCAGCTGAACCAGACTCATTTTTAAAGATTAGCGCTAGTTTATCCGAGGCGTGCTTTTCAATTTCTTGAGTAATATTATAGTTTTCTGGTGCACTTAATTTCTTTTTGTAATCAAACATGAATAAAAGACCCCAATTCGTCTAAGTATCTAAAACTATTAATATTATACCTAGTTTTAATACCTGATACCAATTTTTTGTTTTTTGAAAGTATCCCTTTAGTTCAGTAAACCAAAATATTGAGTCCTGACATGAAAGAACAGATTTCAATTTAATTTAGTATTTACTATTTCTGCAACCTCATTTCATATGCCTTATCTATATAGCTGACTATTTGCTCTATGTTATCTACCCACTCCAACCTAATATACACTTCACCAGGAGTCAGTCTCGTCAGGTCAGATTTTTCATACTCATTACCAAGCAATTCATCTATATCCATCTGTATTTTCTTCGCTGTTTCTGTGTGTAGTTTCTTTCCCAGATGAAGTACGAAGCATGCTTTCCTGGCTGCAGTTATTGTTGCAAATTTATATGAACCTTTCTTGCTTACATAACCTATACAATCTGTTCGAACCCCATTTTTATATCGTTGATGATAGTCCTCGTCATCATCCTTATACAAACTTTTTTTATAAATATAATCATCGATTTCTTTTGCCAGCATTCTAGCTTTGTCTGTCTTAAACAAGCTATAATAATAATCTTTTGATTTGGCAGCTCTTTGATCGATTTCTCTCTTAACTGCCAATACATCCGTCACCCATCCAAAATAGAGATTTACCCCATTTAATTGTACCGGTCCGACAATCCCATCTTTCTGCGGGGATAGATGAAAAAGCTTCACAAACTCTGCATAGTGTTCAAACCATTTTCCTGTCTCACTAAATGAATGAATAAGCATAAGTGAATTCTTAGCATTAACCTTTCTGGCTTCAAGCACTGCCGATGCAGCCCTATGTATTAATTGATATCTTTTTTTTAATACACTTTCCTCATCTAAACCAAGTTGATAACACAAAAATTCCAACCTTGTTGTTTTACCGTCACTAGGATTATCACCTAACCAAGATTCAATAGTTTTTCCAAAGGATTCTGAAACTTTTCCTTCCACCATTATAGTTAATAACTCTTTATTTGCCTTTGCTAGCACATAAAGATCATTTTGTGAGCTTGCGCTTCCTTTAGGTAAAGGGACTTTGTACTCAGGAAATGCATACAATACTTCTACATCGTTAAACAGAGGCAACTTACTCTGTTTGAAAACTCTTTCAACACAATACGGTAAATTGTTAGCTCCTTCCCAACAATTAGCTAATTCATAAGCCGAATACCCTTTTTTCCACTGCTTCTCAGGATCTGCAAGGAAAGCTCTCCATGATAATGCCCCATCTGAAGGAACAAAGAATTTCCCCATTTTACCACTCCTGCATTTAGATTTTGTTGAATCATAATTATTGTAATTGATTAATATTTTTTAGATGATAGATAGTGATCAATCGTCTTCACATATGTTTTCCAATCTTGATAGCGTTCTTGAATTTTCCGTTCCAAAATTGGGTCAATTTGTTTTTCTTCGTTATAGATTCCTTCACGGCTCATGTTTTCTAATCTATTAATATACTGTGCTATAGATATCTCCTTCAAACTCCTTTCACCCTTTTTTAACACATGTTTCTGCTCTAAATATTCTTTAAATTCCATTATGTTTATCCTCCATTTAGAAATCCAATTTTACTGCAAGGGTTATCCAATCCTTTTCCACTCAGATGCAATAAGGACTTTAGCAGGATTAGTTCTCATATCGATCTTATATAACAATGGAGTAAGCCTCAATATTTATCCAACAAATGCAATATAATTGGTTAATTACGGACCGCACGAACATACCCCGCTGATTGAGAGCGGGGTATCACCTTTCTAGTTATAATTTTATAAGGCTACATGCGGTGCTTCGTGAGTAAGTCAAGCCTTTGCTGATCTCTCAACTTACATAGTTGAAAGTAAATAAGGATGGTTATGTTATTAACAACCGAGACAAAAAAAGTTTCTTGCCCCTTTCTGTGCTCAAATAATGATGTCTGCATCTGGGGCCACTTTGTTTGATCGGCAATGTTTTAGTTTATTCTTAACGACTCTAATACATATCTCCCATTTTCCTGTTTAGTAAAATTAAAAGACACATAGACTATACTGAATGCATCCCAGCCACGAGGAGTATAGCTGTATTGAAAGGACGCAACATTGCTCTTCTTGCTTGAATAATATACCTTTATACCTTTGCTGGTAACCTTTTTCAAGTCCCGTGCATATGCATCTCTTGTGGATCTCTTATTCGCTTTCCTGTTGGCTGTCACGGTTTGTTTGTACCTGTCCTTGTTATACTTCCTGCCCAATAAAAAATTGCCGGATGCTTTTTCCGCTACATGCTTGTCGACATATTTATTGAAATTAGTTACCTTTCCTGTCAGTATAGATTCAGCATATATTTTCATGAGTTTTACTGCTTCAGGTTTCAATTCAGCTGTTAGTTCAGTCTTAGAAAATTTTGACGGATAGCTGAATACTCCTTTTGGAACAGCAGCCTTGGTGGCCGCTGCTGATTGCTTCGAAACATCGGTGCTGGCTGAAGCTGTTACTGCTGATCCCGTAAGCGAACCCAAAAACAAAATAAAAGCCAGCAAAAAAGACCCCACTATTTTCTTTTTAAATATCATATCATCGTACCTCCCAAATAAATTTTTACAAATAGAATAGATTCTGTCTGTTTCCCCTTTTTTTTGCTAAATTATGGAAAAATACAGAAATGAATATTTAGAACTGATATTAAGTAGTTCTTTATAACTAAAACCAGATTACATAAAGATATGTATATAAAATCCGATAATAATCACCGGTGCTCCCTACATAGAACACTCATGCTGTTTTATGAAAAAAAACTCCGAAGCTACCGCCTCCCCAATTTTTAGCCGTGAACTAACAATCGGATCTGATTTTTATATGACTCTCCTTACAGACCAATTTAGAGGTTTTTAAAGAATACCTTAATGGCTCTGAGTCCATTAAAGCTACAGTTCAAAGGTTTAATGAAAATTGCGCAAACCCAGGTTATGTACTGAATGATCAAACAGTCTTGAATTTCCTTACCTTATATTCATACCAACCATCTTTATTGCATATATTCGTCAGAAAATGGTTAGTAATGCAGTTATTCCTGGAGTGGAGCAAAATGGTATCAACAATAAGATACTCATTGTTGAAACATATGTGAAAATCTTACCCGCCCACTAGGTTGAAAAGGATTAGAGCTTTTTCTAACCTGTCTCTTTAGTGGAACAAAAAAAAGCAGTATGTCTCTTATCCGAAATCACACGGCATTTTTAAAATATTAGCCTAATCAAGAAAAAATTCCCTTCTTTTTGTAAAAAATTTCTATATAATTGATTTAAGCCAGAGCACTGCGGGGTAGCATGGTCACCATTCATATTAGATAAAAAGAAGGAGGCGAAACGTTCAATGTCTGATGATAATGAGGTTTTATTAGATCATACAAAACAAAATGATTCAAAAATGAAATTTGAAAGGAAAGAGGGAGAACCGACTCCGGCTTTCAAAGGGGCGTCTTGGGCAGCTCTATTAGTAGGTGTTACGGCTTATCTCATAGGCTTATATAATGCAGCGATGGAATTGAACGAAAAAGGATATTACTTTGCAGTTTTAGTATTCGGGCTGTATTCATCTGTATCTTTACAAAAAGCAGTAAGGGATAAAGATGAGGGAATACCAGTTACTAATATTTATTATGGAATCAGTTGGTTTGCACTTATTGTATCTATTTCATTAATGGTTATCGGCTTATACAATGCAGGAAGCATTGATTTAAGTGAAAAGGGATTTTATGCTATGGCATTTGTTCTTAGTTTATTTTCAGCCATCACGGTTCAAAAGAATATTAGAGATACTCAGAGGGCAAGAGGAGACAGAGAGTAACTGATCTTCAGTTAATTCCCACCGCAAAAGCCATGCTATCCAATACGTAATAACTTTCGTTTCTTGCAGTATGCTATGAAAAAATTCAAGACGAACAATCGGGGAGAGTCTCATCAACATAGATAGTGCATTAATCAATTGAATCATTCTTCCATTTGTCTATCATCCTGGTTTCCATTGACTTTAGCACTTTCCATTGAGTATCAACGAGTTATCTCGTAGTTTGGATATAGAGATTTAACATCGATAATTAAACAGTCCAGAGTAAGATGAGGGCCGCCATTGGCAGCCCTCATCTTCAAGTAACCCGTTCGTTTAAAAGATGGACGTTAAAAAAGGACAGCGTCTCGACATTGCCCCATCTTTACTAACCCTTGTTATGTTCAGATCGAGTTATTATCATCTGTTGGAAATTCATATAGCACTTTCATTTTTTCACCTGTACAATCATTTATCAGCCAAATAACTTATCATTTTATCTTAATGCTCAAATCTTTTTCCCTCTAACTCAACAAAGGGGGAAAATACGAATCCTCCCTGTCCCAACTCTCAACAACTCAGTGAAATGGAAAATCATCTATCCGCATACAACTTGGCGTTTTAGGCGGTTCAGTATAGATTTCCTACTCTCGCATGAAATTGATACTTGTCCCCAAATTAATTTTCGCTGTTTTCCAGCCAGCCAGAATCCATGCCCGAGCATGTGAATGTGTACCACTTGTTTCATTTGACCACCAAGCTCCATACTTATAAGCTGATTTTGGTAAGTTGAACTGAAGGATCTCTTCAATTTCTGTGAATGATAAGGATATTTCCGGGTAGCAGCTTCTTCTTTGAAATAGGAATTCATAGAGTTTTGTATATTTACCATCATACCTCTTTTGATAATCTTCAACTTTGCCTTGTTCATTAAAGATTGATGTTGCACCTCTGAACTTTAAACCATTTCCATCAATAAATTGCATGAATTTATGTAAAAATTCATCGTGATTGATATTATTTTTATCTGAAAATATACTCCCATTAATTAGAATCGAATTTCGTTTATTCATTTTGTTTGTCCCCTAATAAAAGATCTTTTCATTTTTATCGTCAAATGAACAAACAAATTTAGGAATTTTCTCTAACTTTATTTAGCCCCCTACTCTACCTATGATGCCTCTACCTTTTCCATTGGCTCTTCAACCAAATTTCCAAGTATCTTAATGCATGGCCTTTGACTATTTTTAATTAGTAACAATTTCATGATTAATATTAAGACAATCGGGTATATATAACTTACAACTGGAGGTGCACCAATGAGCTTAATTGAACAGATTACAGAGGATATGTTTAGAAACAACTTCCCACATCTATTAGATGGCCATACGGAAGATGAAGATACAGATGAGGAGTAAATTAAAAGCTCCTCTTTTTTTTGTGCAGTTATATCATCGTTTCTTCTAAATAAATTTTCAATTTTCAAATCTGCTTCAATTGCACGATCGTACCTCGGCTTTGCTGAAGACTTTGTGAACAATAAAATTCCGGCCAGAACATTGCTTTGTGAATCTGGTATTTTAATCTTTCTTCATCTTCATTATGTTTCAAAAAAAGACCCCTTTCTTGTTTACAAGCCACAAGAAAAGGGTCTTCTTTGAATTTTATTATCACACACTAACATAACTATTTATGTTAATCTTCTTTTGTGCTTCCACATAATATAACGATATCTTATCGCACAGCCAATGCAGAACCCCATTAACGCGATGCCGGCAGCTAACAACACCATGACACTAAAAACATATGCGATCGTGCTCCAGCCAAGCTGGAAGAAAGCCAGTGACAATCCGAGGCATACTGTTGCGATCCATTGATTAAAGATTTGCTGGTCTTTGTCTTCCATTACATAATGGGATAAGGGTTTTTTCAGGAACATTTTACCCGCCGATATAATCGGATTTTTCTTTGTTATCAACGTGTATACGCCTATGGCGAATGGAAGTACCAGTATCAATTTATTGGATGCCAATGCGGTAAGGACACTTAACACGATAAATAATTGATTAAGTTGAACCAATGGTTTTGGAATACCCATTATATACCTCCTGATGAAAAAATGGTCGATAACCATATCCAATTTAACATAGTTTGTTACTAGGAATTATTAACTGCACAATACCATACTTTTGATATGCTGTATAGTTTTCCAGCTTAATTTCTTTAGCCACCGCTTATATACATGGAGTTTGTACGGTTATGTCCTCAACCAGCACGATGGAAGCATGTATCTGTAATGGCATGGCAGCCCCCCAGAGATGGGAGTAGCCCTCCTGTTTAGAGAGCAGAATAATAGAATATTGAAAAGAAATTCTGTAATCTACAAAAGATGCCCAGCACCTGGCTATTATTAAAGCATGCTTAAAGCTCCTCCAGGTACATAGTTGATCATTGACAAAAAATGGATGGGAGAACAAAAGAATGGAGAAACCAACGTTTAATCAGTCAACCATTGTCGCACTTTTGCTCGCGGGCACGTTTATCGCAATCTTGAATCAAACCCTGATGATTACAGCGATACCGCCCGTGATGGATGAAATGCATATTTCGGCGAACAGTGCTCAGTGGCTGACGACTGTTTTTATGCTTGTGAATGGAATTATGATTCCTATTAGCGCCTTTTTATTGGAACGGTTTACTACCAGGCAGCTTTTTATTTCAGCGATGAGTATTTTTGCTTTTGGCACCCTGGTCGCGGGGCTTGCACCTAATTTTGGAACGCTATTGCTTGGGCGGATGATCCAGTCCAGTGGTGCGGGTGTGATGCTGCCGCTCATGCAGACAGTATTCTTGATGATTTTTCCAGTACATAAGCGCGGAGCGGCGATGGGATTGGTGGGCCTGGTCATCTCATTTGCCCCTGCGATTGGGCCCGCTTTGTCGGGTTGGGTCACAGAGCATTACTCTTGGAGGGTCTTATTTTTCATTATCCTTCCGATTGCTTTGATTGATATTCTGATTGCTGTAAAGGCTTTACGGAATGTGACTGAAGTGACCAGGCCAAAAGTCGATGTACTTTCCATTATTTTATCGTCGTTCGGATTTGGGGGATTGTTGTACGGATTCACCAGTGCAGGGAATTACGGCTGGGCTGAACGGAATACGATTCTGTCCCTGTCTATTGGTGTGGTTGCCCTGGCATGGTTTATTTCAAGGCAGCTGCGGCTTGCACATCCGATGCTTGAGTTCAGGGTCTTTCAGTATTCTTTTTTCCCGATTGCAATACTCATTGGGATGATTACTTTCATGGGACTAATTGGTGCCGAAACGCTCATTCCTTTATTCATGCAGAACATGCGGGACTTTACCGCATTTGAAGCTGGCATTGCCTTATTACCCGGAGCTTTGATAACCGGTATCCTGGCGCCTTTTATCGGCCGGATATTCGATAAAGTAGGAGCAAGATGGCTCGTCATTACCGGACTGATTATAATCACAGTGTCCTCCTTTGCATTTATCGATTTAGGGCCGGCAACCACCATTACCTATATCACGATTTTGTACAGCATTAGGATGCTCGGCCTATCCATGGTCATGATGCCGGTTTCGACAGCCGCCTTGAACCTGCTTCCAAAGCGATTGCTTCCCCATGGGGCAGCCATGGACAACACGATGAAAATGATTGCCGCATCTGTTGGAACGGCCATCCTTGTCACAGTCATGACTACAAGCACTGAATTGGCAAAGGATCGTCCGGAAATCCGCCACCCTGATATGTACGGAGTGAATATATCCTTTTTTGTCGTTGCGGTCCTTTCGGCAGTCAGCCTGCTTATTTCTTTCTTTATCAAAAGCGGGAAACCGGAAAATCAGCAAGCATAATAATGCAAAAAAGCATGGAGGTGTTGTACTGCACCCCATGCTTTTTTGGTTGCATTCCCAAACAAGAGACTCTTTTGCTGAGTAAAACGCCAATACAATCCGCTGAAAATGGGACCCGGATGATCGGATTCCAATTAAAATGTCCCCTTCAGGAAAATTTTTACGTTTTAATTCCTTTTGAATGTTGCTTTTATTTCCTCTTTACTTCAACCTCATTTTTAAAACCTCTCAGTAATGAGTAGCACATCAATAGCATGATAATGGCAAATGGAAGAGCGGCTGCAATGGATGCTGTTTGCAATACGTTCAAGCCGCCGGCTAAGAGCAATACAGCAGCTACAGCAGATTGTATCACACCCCATGTCATTTTAATTTTGTTCGAAGGATTAAGTGTACCGCCTTCACTTAACATTCCCAATACAAAGGTTGCAGTATCGGCAACAGTTATGTAATAAATTGCTACCACGGAGAAGCCCAAAATGCTTAACAGGGAACTCAATGGAAGATAGTCAAAGAATGTAAAAATGGACAAGGACACGTTTTCGGCGATATGCTTTGCCAAATCATGATTTTCTTTATTTTGAACGAGTTCAAGTGCCGAACCCCCAAATACGGACATCCAAAGACATGTTCCCAGAGTAGGCACAATCAATACCCCAAATACAAACTCCTTTACTGTTCTTCCTTTTGAAACACGGGCAATGAACATGCCGACGAATGGTGCCCAGGCAATCCACCATGCCCAGTAAAACAATGTCCATGATGCAATCCATTCTTTTTCGCCAAAAGGGTTTAACCTTAAACTCATTTCTACAAAGTCACCAATATACAGACCCATCGTATTAAAAAACACTTGAATGACAGTTATGGCTGGACCGACAAGCAAAATCAGCAGCATGATAGCAACAGACAAAATAATCGCTGCGTTGGATAAGTACTTTATTCCTCTTTCCAAGCCTGTGTTAATTGAGATAATAAAAAGGACTGTTGCGACGACAATGACAACCAGCTGGATAAATAACGTATTAGGGATTCCAAATATGTCATGCATTCCGGCTGTAACCTGCATGGCCCCCAGCCCTAAAGAGGTTGCGATACCGAAGACTGTTGCAAAGATGGACAGGATATCGATCGTTTTCCCTATTGGTCCGTAGATTCTATCGCCTAAAATCGGATGGAACGCTGAACTGATGGCCGCTGGAAGCCTTTTGTTGTATTGGAAAAAAGCAAGGGCTAATCCAATAACAGTGTATATCGCCCATGGATGAAGGCCCCAATGAAAAAATGTATATTTCATTGCAGTGTTCGCTGCCTCAATAGTATAACTTTTTCCGTAAGGAGGTGCCGTGAAGTGGGTCACAGGTTCAGCGACACTCCAATACACAATTCCGATTCCCATGCCGGCACCGAATAACATTGCGAGCCAAGAACCGGTGCTGAAATCAGGCTTGTCAGTTTTCCTGCCGAGCCGGATATTGCCATACTTAGAAAAAAGTAAATAGATGGAGAAAATGACAAAGAATAAGGTAGCCCCAAGGTATACCCATCCAAGATAATCGATCGAGGCATTATAAACGGCGTTGGTGACTTTAGTTAGATTTTCTGTAAAAAAAACACCCCATATAATGAAAATGAGAGTAAGCAACAATGAAATGATAAAAACACTATTTTCCTTATATATATTACGATCCATAGAAACCTCCTGGCGAGCTTGAAGAATATTGTGTTTGGTGTAGTGTAAAAAACACTGTATTATGCATACTTTGTCCCTTAACCATCAGAAGAATGAAGTGCCTTAGCAAAGGGATTGTACTGGAATTCCCACTTATCGGTATCCATTAACTCTTCCTGCGACAACTCTAAACCGCCTCCGAGAAAAATAGTCTGCCCTTTGAGTGCTACCACCATAGTTTCAAATAAAACATCACTTTCTTTCTTTCGATAGATGTCCCCAAGCTTTGGCAGTTCACCGTAAGGAATCATTTGGCGGTCAACTTCATCTAAATATTCATCTTCAGTATTTACCATCTCTTTATAGGTGATGGGTTGGCTGTCAGGAGCACGGCCAGGTACCATTAATAAATACTCATTATGCTTAATACCGTTAGAGTCGCTTGTTATCACCCCTTTTTTATCAACAGTTTCAACCACTTCAATTTCATTTAACGAATAATGATCCAGGGTATCAGGGGCCGGATTGTTTATTAAAATCAAATCGCCTTCTTCAGGTTTTCGATTATTAATGAGCGTATATACCTTATGATTAAAAATAAAGCTGTCAAGTTCCTTTGGTATGTATTTTTCCACACTAGCTGCATTTGTTATATGCTGAGATAAGTCCCTCAGCTTAATAAGATGGACTGATAGTTTATACATTGGTTTCAGGCCATATACTTTGTGTAACTCATTGTTATAATATACAAATTGCCCTTTTCTTACTTGATAAAGTTTCAAAAGTACATCTCCCCTTCTTAAAGGATATTTATAGTTCAAATAACTTAAAAGAATAACTGTAGAATGCTCGTCAATAGTTTTTTCTTTACCTTTAGGATATCTATTTTTAGAAAAAACATGTTAGAAATGGCAAAAGTGCTCATTAGTAGAAAGTATCGTCCGGTTACGGTTAGTCCCTATTTTCTTCTTTGAACAATACAAAAATTTAATTAGTTATACCCTTCTTTTATTACCATAACCGGTTGAGCCGATATATTTTCGAATAATGAAAAACACAACTTATTAACAAACCTCTAAAATATAAGCCGCAAAAAAGGCTGCTATTTAGCTCTAGAGCATAATGGTTTCTATCAAGAAAAACAGAGCCTCCTGTGTGAAAATAGGATATAACTGTTGTAATAGTAAGCAGTGCCGCAGCCGCGTGAAGCCGAATGTAACTATAACCAGGTTAAATAAAATACCAGCCTGTATTTCCAGCTGGTATTATCTGATTTTTTATTTATTTCTTGAGATACTGCTTAATACAACAAGATCATAACCAATCTTAAAACGAGTTCGCTACACTTTTATCCTCCACAGATAAGAATTTAACCATGTGTTTTTCATTAATGGGACGACTAAACAAATAACCTTGAAGCTCATCGCACCCCATTTGCACCAATAAATCTTTTTCTTTCTCTGTTTCCACTCCTTCAGCGACTACGTTAAGCTGAAGTCCTCGTGCAATATCGAGAATGGATGCAACTAAAAGTGCTTTCTTTTCGTTGTGGTCGATATCTTTAATAAATTGACGGTCAATCTTGATTTCATCAATTGGAAGTTGGAGAAGCTGATATAAGGACGAATATCCCTTTCCAAAGTCATCGATAGAAATGAGGACGCCTAAACTTTTTAACTTATGGATGACTTCCGCGACATGCTTTGGATTGTTGATAAATACACTTTCCGTGATCTCCAATTTTAAATATTCAGGAGCCATGCCTGATTCATCCAAAACCTTTTCTATCATGGAGACCAAATAATCCTGTTGAAAATGTTTGGCAGATAAATTTGCTGAAATCGGTATTCGCTTTAAACCTTGATCGTGCCACCTTTTATTTTGTCTGCAAGCTTGCACGAGTGACCATTCATCAATTTGCAAGATTAGTCCAATTTCCTCTGCAATTGGAATGAAGGTTGAGGGTGAAACAAACCCTAGCACAGGATCTTGCCAACGAAGCAAAGCCTCCATGCTCGTTACTTTACCTGCACCTGTCTTTGGTTGATAAAATAGCTCAAAGCAGCCTTTTTCAACTGCTTCACGCAATGCATTTTCAATTAAAAGACGCTCTTGAAATCTGTTTCTCATGGACTCATTAAAGAATTGGGGAACATTTCCGCCTTTTTCCTTCGATATGTACATGGCAGTATCCGCACACTTTACTAAAGTGTCCAAGTCCGTTCCATCTTCTGGATACATGCTAATCCCCAAACTCGCCGTGATATAAAGCATCTGGCCTTGAATAGGAAAGCATGTTGAAAACTCTTTAAGAATTTGTTCTAATGTACCAGTTACTTCTTCTTGGCTTTCAACACAATGGACAATAACAAATTCATCCCCGCCAAGCCGAAAAACCTCTCTTTTGTTATTATGCAAAGTACCAAGCTTACTTGCGGTCAACTGAAGCAGTGTGTCTCCAGCATCATGGCCTAACGTGTCATTTATCCGTTTAAACTGATTTAAATCGATAAAAATAATGGCTAAATGTTTAGTCGCATTATTTTTGATAAGAGTCTTCACGTATGTTTGGAAATGAAGGCGGTTTGGTAATCGGGTCAGAACGTCATAAAAAGCCAATTGATGCAGTTTGTCTTCAGATTCCTTTATTTTTTTGGTTCGGTCCCTGAGCTGCCTATTCATTTCATGGCTTTCCTGGAATAATTCTTTCAGTTTATCAGACATCTTCATCAGGTTTTGAGTGAGCAACCGAAATTCAGCTACATAGCTTTGCGGCCACTCCACCATTTCCAATTTAAATAGTTTCTGGGGCAAGCCTGTAGTTACAATCGTTAATTGCTTTAGGTTATTCATCAATATTCGGCTAACAGCCAGTACGAGAATAACTGTACACAATGCGAATAACAGCGAAAAACCTAGTTGGTCTAAGAAATCTTTATAGATTTGTTTTTGGTATTGAGAGATAGGAAATTCAATAATTACTTTTAGCGGTAACGAATCTATATGTTTAACATAAACATATTTTCCTGCCTCCCATTTAACAATAGGCAGGACATCATCTTGACCTTTTGGCAGCACCTCATAAACATCATTCGAAACTTTTTTGACCTTATACATATTCCGCCAATCGTACTTTTTCTTCAATGAAACCACATGTGAACTGGAAGCGATTATGTTATTGCGAAGATTCAAAATACTGATGTCAAACTCCGGTGATTTATTACGCTTAACAACCTCATTTAATTTGCTCATTTGAAAACTTCCGTATGATGAAAGCTTTTTAAGGTCATCTTCCTTCCAAAGGAGCATCTCTTTTTCAATTCGAATCACACTATTCTCAGCTTGTCTTAGTGAATTATTAGCCAGAAAATCATGCAAATTCCAGGAATTGGTCACTACACTTAAAAAAAACGGAATTAGAATTGAAATTAACGTAATATGAGTTAGAAACTGGTGTATTGATACATTATTTTTATTTAATTTAACGCTTTTGAGCAGTTTATAAAAAGGAAAATATGCTAAAAGCATGTCTGCAATTAGGACATTAAAAAAACCATTGATAATATCTTTGCAAATCTGAAAAGATAGTGCGTCACCGGATAAGGATGTTCGATTGAGAAAGAATACGGCGGCCAAACCAATGGTCAACCAGAAAAGTGCATCTACAAAGAACATTTTTGCCTTTCTTCCTTTATAGAAAAAAGCACCAACAAATGTGACTTCTATTATGAGAATAATATGATAAGCAAAACTAGTAAAATCGCGGGGAACAAAAATAAGAGCTAGCAGACTTGTTAATATGGAAAGAGGAAGTCCGAATAGGCGAAGCACCAAAAAGATGAAAATACTCGTAAAAGTAAATGTAATTCCATAAACTAAAGTTAGTTTAAAAGCTGAAGAAAAAAAGACTAATACCAAGAGGGAGAAAATGAGAAACATTTCACTATTTACTCGTAGAAGTGAATTTTTGAATCCAAACATATTGATCACCCTAATCTATCGCAAAATCATTCCTTACTTGCATTACTCGATAACCAACTTTTTCTAAGGTAACTTTGCCATCATAAAACGCGTCATACCTAAAATTCTACGTTCCACCATTTATTGGAATATTAAGAATGCACTATTAATAATACCATAAGGTTATTATCTTGGATATAAGGACATAATTCAAAGGTCTCAGCTTTTCAAAAGACGCTTAACAAGACACCGTCTTTTCCTGCACCCCTCCGAATCTGCAATATTTGATGTTAAAAAAAGACCGATTATTATCGATCCATCAAAGTACACCCTTTTCAGAAGTTGTCCTTACTTTAATATAAATCCTTTTTTCCTTGCAATTTAAATTTCCTGTGCTGAAATGCAACTATGTAATATTGTTCTAACTGATAATTCATGGATACTTGACGCTTTGTGGAACCCAATAAAAACGAACATGGATCATAAGCGCCTATTGAAACTTTTAGGTACCCACTTCTAGTGGAGTAATCAATTAATCAATAAGATAAGGATCATATCTTTCCATTCCGCACCCAAAATAATGGAGAGGCTCATCTTTTTGGTCCACTTCAATCCTTTAATAACTTTATTTCAATGACTATAATTAATTTGGCATTCACAATTCTTAAGCATCAAGTTTTTTATAAAAAATCATTAATGTTTTCATTTACCCATACATATATTTTTTCTCTTACTTCCGCATTATTTTCGCCCAATTTTTCAACCAAACTGACTAATTCTGCTGGCATATTATTGATAACAGTATCGATTTGTTCGTCGCTCGGAGGCATTCCTAACGCATCTATAAAACAATCGTGAATGAATTCTCTCATTATTTACAACTCCTGTACAAAAGATTTCTTTTCATTCAAAAATACAAAATGACTCTTTAGTTCTTGATCACTCACAAGTACCTTTTGCTTCAGATCTTGGGTTTGTAATACAAATTCTTTAACCCCAATGAATTCAGAATGTGAGATAAGTAAGAATTTAGCTCCTTTTTTGTGATCTTTATAATCTTTTTTTAACCTATAAATCTGCATTATTTACCTCAAATGTTTGGAAAATAATTATTTTACGACGGTTTGTTTCCGCACTCTTACAAAAGATTGGAAAGTTCTAAATAATCTCAACAATGAACAATCTCAACAATGATGTAACATGCCTTCACATATCTGTGTCTTTATTTTGTTTCTTTCCATCAGCAACTATAATACAAATCAACATGTTACACAATACGGGATTATTCACTACTTCTTCTTTTCCGTATATAAGTGAATAAGAGCTTCATATGCCGTTCATATTTTTCTCTTTAATTCTTCGATTTGGGCAAGATGTCTTTTTTCATGGAGTCCTACAAATGGAATCCATTGTTTTAAGCTTAATTCACCAAATACTGGATGAGGGAACCCCCTTTGCTCTAGTAATGAATCATCTGCAGCATCCACTATTTTAGAAAATGCTTCTCTCGATAGAGAAAGCTTATTGTGCATTTCAGCGAGTGTTATAAATTCCTCGGAGGGATGGACAAATGAAGGGGCCTTTACTGTAGTCGAGCGATTGACTGTTAATTCAATCGGCTTTTCTTTTACCGTTTTACTCTCGCCATTTGCCAATTGGTCAGAAATAGCATGGGTGATTGCCCTTTCCATTAAATACAGATGTTCAAGTACCTGCATTATGGTCCATTTACCTTCTTCCAACTTTTCATTTAATTTATCAACTGAGATACCCTCTACCGCTTGCAAGACTTCATTTCTAATCATCTCATTTTTTTCCATTCACACCTGCCTCCAATCAATGATAATTGCAGTAAGGAAGTTCCATATGAACTATTATATAAGCTGGATGAATATTACAATTCTAATAAGACTCTATCACCCTTGCTATTCGGCTGAGAAGTGACTATAAATTCTACATCAAGATTCGTTTTATTAAACATTTGATGTGGCACCAGAGGCGGTATTTCATAGCCTTCCTGGGGGTTCAATTCTATAAGTTCACCATTGGCTTCAAGCGTAGCCTTGCCTGATAACACAAAGAAAAACTGACGGGAAACATTATGGTAATGTCTTGCTTCATATGTATTTGGAGGCATACGTTCATGAATGATACTTAAGTCGTTATTTTTGACCAGATGCCAACCATCGCAAAGATTCCCCCACAAATAATGTTCGGCATTTATTTTACTGATTGTCATCAAAAATCCCCCTTCATTTAAAGGTTTGGGTGATAAAATGTTATTGTTTTTATACAATACACCACACTGCTTTGCCCATCAATTCAGTAAGACACTTCGGCATCCCTAAACCAAAACCTTCCGTAAATGGCAGGAGAGTTCATTTTTAGTTAGGATGGTTGTAAATTGTTTTTCAAAGTAGTGATGCTTTCCTTCCCGAACTTCCAGCCATTACGGACTCATCGCTTAGAGAACATAGACATCCTCTTCAATAATAAAAGTTAAGAGATATCTATTAAGCACACATTAAGACAAAGTAGCAGGAACTTGCTTTTTAGAAAAAAGCATTAAGTAGCTGACTCGTGTATTAATTTCAATCCCTTTTTCTTCATAAGATGATCAAGAGCAGACCTAAAGGTTAAGAATGTTTTGGCGTCAATAAACAGCAATCCTGAACGCACTAACTCTTGGGATACAATGGGTGTAAACCCTACATAAAGAACTTCCACACCTAATAATTGGAGTATTGAATTTAACTTGTTAATATAGTATCCGAATAAATCGAGGTCACCGATTTCTTTTTTAGCAATCGCACTAAAATCAATGATAATGGTGTTAATTTCTTCAGAATACACTTTTTCCGATATCTGTGAAATGATAAGTTCAAATCTCTCCGGTTCCAATTTGCCTGTAATAGGCAGCAAAAAGGTCTCCGGAATGATTGAAGGTATGACAGGTACTGACATATCTTTGATTAGTTGTTCCAATTCGTTAAGTTGATTCCTAAGTTCAGTTAGTTCCTCCTGCATTTGCTTGATATGAGACTTATTCATAAATACTCCTTAGAATTGTAAAGTAGAAATATTATAACATTCGTTTTTAAAACTATCTATGTTAATACTTAATGCTATTAGCCCTAATTAACGAATAAATCAATCAGACCATCAGTAAGAAGGGAATCGGTGTTTAAGCCGCTTTAACAACGGAATTGACTCCATGTGGTTGGGTTGTATGAGACAATACAAGAGGTGTTGGAGGATTTATCAACCACCGAAGAAATCAAGTGGAACATTTTCACTTTAAGTAAACAAATAATAAAAAACAGATCCTTTATAAAAGGACCTGTCTGGTTTAAAAATATATTACGCTTTTTGAACGTTTGCAGCTTGAGGTCCACGAGCACCTTGCTCAACGTCAAATGTTACTTTTTGGCCTTCGTCTAATGATCTGAAACCTTCAGTTTGAATTGCAGAGAAATGAACGAAAACATCGTCTCCACCTTCACGTTCGATAAATCCGAAACCTTTTTCTGCATTAAACCATTTAACTGTACCTTGTTCCATATTTGTTGCCTCCTAGTGCATAACGCACCCAATTATTACTATCCTTGCCCAAAGTGATCATCAAGACGAAAAGTCCAATACTAATACTATCCTTTACACCGAACAAAAATAATTCTTTTTTATCGTAACAGTAAATGGAAGTGAAAGCAATACAAAATAGGAAAGATTATATCTTAATCTGTACTAGCCTACTCAAATGACAGTCAATTGCCTTGATTATCCTACTTTACAGCAATCCCCTGATATTCCTCGCGCAACCGATACTTCAATACCTTTCCCGAAGCATTTCTGGGCAGTTGGTCCATTTCATATAAAACCCTCGGTATTTTGTAACCGGCAAGTTCCAGGCGGCAAAATTGCTGCAATCCTTCAAGATTGATCTCTTTCCCTGGTTTTGGTACAAAAACAGCTGCAACCGTTTCCCCCCAAACCTCATGGGGAATGCCTATGACGGCGACTTCAAGAATATCTGGATGTTTATATAGGACCTGCTCGACTTCAGTCGAGTAGACATTTTCTCCACCGGAAATGATCATGTCTTTTTTACGGTCCACCAGCGTTATATATCCATCTCCATCAATTGTAGCCAGGTCACCTGTATAGAGCCATCCATTCTTTAGGGCTTTTTTCGTTTCTTCTGGCTTTTTATAGTATTCCTTCATGATGGTTTCACTGCGAATGATAAATTCTCCTACTTCACCAGGCTGTATATCTTTACCGTTTTCGTCAACAACTCTTGCATGTGTTAAATGAGAGGCCCTGCCGCTGGCACCCAGCTTTGTTTTATGTTCTTCCGGCAATAAAAACACTCCACCGGGACCGCCTTCAGTTAAGCCGCACATATTATAAAATTGTTCGGTGCCAAACATTGCCATCGATTGCTGTAATAAGGCAACCGGCATTGGAGCAGCTCCGTATCCACATCGCGTTACGCTTGATAAATCGTATTGGTCCCTATTCGGGACCTGAAGCAAAAAGTTATACATCGTCGGGACGGCAAAGAACAGACTTATTTTATAACGGTCAATATCTGTTAGGGCTTGTACCGTGTTAAACTCTTGATGCACCACTTGTGTACAACCGAGCATTGTTCCCGTGACCATAAATAAATTAAGTTGGGCTGAATGGAATAAGGGAGCAATATGCAACAAATGATCCTGGGGGTCGATTTTCATCGTCATAATTGTGGAGAATGCGACGTGGAGAATGCGATGATGGTCAAGTACTACTCCTTTCGGCAATCCCGTAGTGCCGGATGTATAGAGAATTTCTGCATCATGTGATTCTAAAACACCAATTTCTGGGTTTCCTGTGGAAGAGCTGCGAAACTCAGATAATAGTATTTGATCTTCTTTTTTAGTGGCACCAACCATCACTTGCAAACGGACCTTATCGTTTCCTTCAGCCGCTTTTTTAATCGTTTCTGATAGATCGTCATCAGCAAATACAATCATCGAATCGGAATCATGTAAAACATAGCTCACTTCATTGGACGTCAAGCGGAAATTGACAGGAACCACAACCCCGCCTGCTTTCAAGATTCCATAATAAATAAAAGGAAACTGATCGGAATTTTTCATCATGATGGCAACTTTATCGCCTTTTTTAATGCCAAAACTAATTAAGGCATTAGCAATTCGATTCGCTTCCCGGTTGAATTCTGCATAAGTATGCACCCTCTCATTAAAAAGGATTGCTGGTTTTTGACCATTGTACATTGCGTTTCGTTCTAAACCTTCAAACAAATTCATAACTTTTTCCCCCTTTTATTAAATTTGAAAGCGCTTTCAATAAATAGTAAAATAGTGGATTTTATACAGGTTCATTACTCCCTTCCTTATTTCAAAATTTTTTCCTGCTTGTAATACAATTACCATTATATTTTAAATTTTCAGATAATACAATTGTGTTTTTAAACACCGGTAAAGTCCCAGTAAATTGTCCAATGTAAAAAAATAGCACCCGAAGTTAGTCGGACGCCCGCTTTTTCCAATATTCAGATATAGCTTCCCTGATGATTTCGTTTAAATCGCCTTGTTTTTGTTTTTTTATCCATTCTGCCTGGTCGATTGGCAATGTTAGTTTTAAACGAACCTGTTCATTAGGCATTTCAATTTTTCTGATATCCTCTATTGACACGCCTTCTTCTATTTGAGGGAATGAGATATTATTTTCGCTGAATACTTGGAAGTTTTGGTATTCCCCGATGTCATTGAGATCGCAATATAAATTAAGCTTGGGCAATCCCCCGGACAATCTTTGTACATGCATTATTGTATTGATCGTTTGCCCATCCAGTAACTCTATTTCCAAAATAAGATTTTCTTCCTCACCATATTTTCTTTCCACTATTTCGCTGACAATTAAATCCAATTCCAATGTATATCCAGTGCTTGAATCTACAATATAAATGGCACTATTAAACACGTAAATACTTTCACCATCGATTTTTACCGATTTTACTTCTACCATAAATAGTCTTCCCTTCACTAAAGGCCAGTTGGCCAAAGTGGTACCCGATCCTCTATTCACTCTGTCATATCATCAATAAAAATTATAGAAGGTTTTTGGATTGCAAACAAGACCCTAACTCTATGTCAGTATGCTCCACCGCCTGATATAATCTCAAGTTTTTTAGGCAATCTGCCGGGGTATATTTAAATAAACAATTAGACTGGTGAGGTGAGGCCTATGGACTATGCATTACAAAATGTTGCAGCTTGTCTGGATCAAGAGAAAGAGAGTGTGATGGAAAACCTTTTGGAAAAGGCAGCCGAAAATCTTGATTTAGAGTTGCCACAAGAGGATTTGAAACATCATAGACAACTTTTGCTGTCTTTGATCGGCTTGGTTTCCAATAGCTTAATTGGGAGGATTGAGAATAATAACAAGCATTTTGTTTACGATATAGAGAATTATTTTTTTAAGAAAGGTATATTGCATACAGATATGATCGCATTACTTTGCGACTTTCGGATAACCATGCTGAAAGAAATCCGGGATAGATGCCTCTCAGAGGAAATGGAAACAGAGAAAATTTACGAGGTTTATGATAAAGTGGTAATTATTTTCGACATGGTCATGCGCAATACGACGAAAAGGTTTAATGAGAACCTTCAATCCTCCATCCAGGCACGTGAAATGGAGATTTTGGAACTAACAGCGCCGATTGTGCCGATAAAGAAAGGGGTTGCCGTTTTGCCTCTGATTGGTGATTTCAGTGAAAGCCGTGCCACTTATATCACAAATACAGTAATTCCGAAAGTATCGCAGATGGAAATCGATTTGCTTATCATCGATTTTTCGGGAATCCACATTTTTGATACATTTGTGGCCCAGCATTTTTTTCAGATACGGGATATTCTAAAACTGTTGGGGATTGAACCTGTCATCACAGGTATAAGGCCTGCTCTTGCCCAAACAGCCATTCAATTAGGAATCAATATTGATGATCTGCGTACCTATACAAATGTCCAGCAAGTCCTTGAACGATTGCATTGACCTCCCGTTTCTGTGAAAAGAAAAATGGAATACACGAAAATAGTCTTTCTATAGAGATTTTATGTCATTGCATAGCGCACTTTGAAGGCCTTTTGGCCGTTTTCCGCTTAAAAATATTGTTGGTATTTTTATTAAATACCACAAAGTGTAAACGATCAAAATGAAAAGCCAGGGAGTATCCCCCTGGCTCTTAACTCTTAACCATCTAAACGCGGACCGAAGATTATTTTATATATTGTCTCTGTCGCAGGTTTCTTAAAATAAGCAAACCAATATATAGGGCAACAGGAATTCCCGCACTGTATATGACTATGCCGCTGGCATTAGTTTGGTCCTTCTCTTTCTTGGTTGCTTCTTTCTTCATCGGAACCATGACATCCTTATCCGATTTGAGTGGAATTTGTTTGATGACCTTTCCTTCGTAAATCACATTTAGATTCCCTATGATTTCTCCAGCTTTACATCCATTTTGAAGCCCAAATGTTTCAATTTCTGTTTTATATCCTGGCTGTTCGCCCTTTTTGAAGGTGAGCGAATAATCCTGTGTTGCCAATAAGGACACATCTTTTCCTTGCAAATTCATCGAATCCACAGCTTGATTTGTTTTCACAATCGGCTTTACATTCAATTTGTTAAAGGCAAAATTCCCCATAATGCGAATGTCGTTATACTCTTGGGCTAAAGTGGTTTTCATTACAACTGCAATTACGGTCTTTCCATCTTTTTCCATTATTTCCACAAGCGTATTTTGCGCTTTTCGGGTGTATCCGGTTTTTCCGCCTAATGCAAGCGGATTATCATGAATCTTGCTATTGTTAACGATTCTCACTTTGCGTTTATTCGTGCGGATGACGTCTTCCTTTGTGCCCATTGCTTTTAGAACACTGGGTACTTTCATTGCCTCTTTAGCAATAAGTGCTAAATCATAAGGGGTTGTGACATGCCTGTCGTCATGCAGGCCATTCGGTGTTACGAAATTGCTATGGACTGCTCCTATGTCTTTTGCTTTTTTGTTCATCAGTTTTGCAAAGGCCTGTGTATTGCCGGCTATTTTTTCAGCAACCGCGTATGTGACATCATTTGAACTTTTGATCATCATCGCTTTTAAGGCATCTTCCTTCGATAATTGTTCTCCCTTTTTCAGCAGGAATACCTGGTTGCTTGGGTCTTGACTAACCGCATCAGCCGAAGCCGTAACCACTTCTCCATCTTTTAAATTCTCAGCTAAAATAATGGCCGATAACACTTTCGTCATGCTTGCCGGGTATCCTTGCTTCATTGCGTTTTTGTTATAAAGAATTTCACCGGTTACAGCGTCGATTGCAACGCCAAATTCACCTGTAATAGACGGCTGCGCAACATTAGCCTTTGCCCCCGCATGAGGAACGGCTGCGCCGAATAATAAAGACATACCCAATAAGATTTTCCCTAACCTCAACATGAATGTTCCCCCATATACCAGTAAAAAATGAAAGACAACGAAAGATACTGGCTTTCTATAATATATGTGTCTGGATAATGATACATAAAAAAACCCCCGAAAGGGATGTATAAAAAAACTAGGAAATTAGTCCTGATCCATCTTACCACATAATTGGGTATTTCAGGAACAGGAATTTTTCACCTTGCAAATTCCGGGATATAAAAACGCCTATCCATAGATAGACGTTGATGACATCTTAATTCTTTTTATATGTTAGTCGAATTATCGAAACGATACCACTTTTTACTGGGCTTCTTTTATATTGAATAACTTCACATCCATTGCTATAAAAACTGCACCTGTAAGTTTCTTTAACACCATTTCAAATTGCCTATTAGCTTCTTGGTGGCAAACGAAGCAAAAGATGCAGTAATCAGACATCAGACCCACCTCTGAAGGTAAATGGAAGCCCCAGGATCATAAATGGAATTGGACTGGCTTCACCGGTACCTGTGTTAATAAATTGAGGATAAATGCCAGGCAAAACAAAGAGACTTTTGGATTTGTAATATTCGTGAACATTCCTGGAAGAATATTTTTTTATTGCTTAACTGCTGTAAATGTTGTTGCTCTCATACATACGTTTTGGCCAACAACAATTTGATGCCTAAATAAGCAAAATAAAAAGCCCCGATAAACTTTATCAAATAAAATAAGAGAGCGGATTCCCTTTATATCATAGACAGGCCGAATGCCGCCATGAGGGTGTGCATAACGGTGCCTGCCGCTATTCCCAAACCAGAAAAGATGCCTGCTTTTGCCTTGCGGGTTACTTCTGCTGATCATATACAATTATAGACTATAGAAGCGTTTCTTATTCTGCCCTAAATTTACATATTCAAGAAAAAGCCTACCCAAAAAACGAGCTGTATAATTGTTCTTGTTAATTCGTTGTCGTTATCCCACTGATGGCAGTGGAGCTGTCCATTGAAAAAGGGAGAGCTGAATTAGCTCTCCCCAAGTATTACCCGGATACTACAATTGTGTTGATCCCTGCACCTTGCCTCATGTTTAGAGCGTGTTCCAGCCCTTCAGTAACCTTGCCAAAAACAGTATGCACGCCATTAAGATGCGGCTGAGGTTCATGAACGATAAAAAATTGGCTGCCCCCGGTATCTTTTCCGGCATGGGCCATTGATAAAGATCCTGCTACATGCTTGTGCGGGTTACCCTCTGTTTCACATTTGATTGTGTAGCCAGGACCTCCTGTACCGTTCTTGTTCGGGCAGCCGCCTTGGCTTACGAATCCAGGAATCACCCTGTGAAAATTAAGTCCGTCATAGAAGCCCTCTTTCGCCAATTTTTCAAAGTTTGCCACCGTGCCAGGAGCTTCCTCCGAGTATAATTCAAAGTTGATTTTACTTCCATCTGTCAACTCTATGTATCCTGTTTTAGCCATTATAACATCTCCTTAATTTTTAATCAGTTACATTCTAACATATAAGCCAAAAATCATAGCATTTTAACCCTCAGTTTTTGAATATTTTCTTTTGACCGTCTTTCACCCAAAATCACTTCCTTAGTTTTTAACCTTTCTATTATCGAATTCACTAAAATGAGCGTTCATAAATCCCCATGAACCAGCGCACTATAATAACCGGAGGTGTCGTAAATGACAAAAGATAAACAGCCGGTTACCTATCAACAGACACTAGGAACAGAAATAAAAAGAGCTCAATTTAACAAAGGAAAAGATCCATCCGCATTTGTTGATGGAGGCGACCCGTCACTTTCTGTAAATTCCACAAACCCAGGGCAAGATGTAAAAGTTCCTGATAATAATCCCAATTTGTAAAAATAATAGTTAATGTTATAAAGATTCCCTTTTGCTTTTTAAGTTGAATTTATGAATTAAAGCGTCGCCAATGTATTTTGGCTCATTCAGATTATACCTGTGTTTCCCGTCAAAGAGCCAAAAATAAACAAGGTTAAATTTGAAAGCGGACTTCTTAAGAAACTTATTAGATCTATACTATAGATTTTCCCTGCATGATATGGTACCATTTACCTTTATAGCTGCGTAAGGAAGTGATTGGCATGATCAAAATCGAAATACCTACACCGGATCTTTCGATAACACAACGGGAACAGGCACGAAGCGGAAACGAGCCAGAAATCCCCAGTATTAACGGATTTATTGATTTTCATTTGATTCCCCGGGATAAAGGAGGAATCTTTATGTTTTATAATATCAACGATGAGCTGTTGTTCGTCGGCAAGGCCAGAAAGTTAAGGCAAAGAATCAAGAAACATTTTGAAGATAATGTATCCCCGATTAAATCACATAGGGATGAGGTTTATACCATTGATATCTGCTATGTTGACGATCCTGTCGACAGAGAAATTTATGAAACCTACATCATTAATCAGCTTAAATCGAAATATAATGTCGACAAAGTCTTCTATAGGTAAGCAAAAAAGGGAGGGCTCTTCTCCCTTTTTTTGTTAAAACTACACCTTTGTCTTCCGCAAGGATATTCTAGAGTGCTGGCTAGTTTTCTGACATATCCCCACGAATTGCTTTTTCACTGATTTTTATTCTCCCAGGCTCTATGAGACCTATGTTGAAATCCTTCCCCAAAAAAGAAACACCACTTATACCCTATTCAAAAAAAAGAAATATAGGGGAAATGATAGATTTAAAATATTGTATTTGTTGATATTTATCATAATCTAAGGATTGCCATTAGCCACCAAGCGACTTTCCGCATTCGACCCTACTCTACCGCAGCTGGGGGATCAAACAGGGGAACCGTTTCAATCCTGCATGACAAACAGCACCCTTCCTCGATCGGTTTACCGAGAATCCCTTAACAATGGAAAAGATCAAAAGGGCTGGCTATAGCCGGCCCTTATTTATGGTGTTGGTTAATGTTTATCTTTTTCCACTTTCCGTGTCTTTGTTAATATACGAGAAACCGGGGTCTTCATAAATCATGTGATTAAAAAATTTCCTTATTGGTCCATTTTTTAAGTGTTTATTAATGTTTTCTAGTTTCAGCTTTATTAAGATTTAAAAAGTCAATTTTCAGAAAAAAGTTACTTGTCTCAAAGAATCATTGTGTCAGTCCTTAATAAAAAAACTCCGAAAAAACGGAGAATCAACAGTATACCTATTTACAGCCAGCATCACCTGAAACCCTGTTTTAGTTTGCGATATTGAAGGA
This sequence comes from Peribacillus glennii, assembly GCF_003429105.1. GTDB lineage: Bacteria > Bacillota > Bacilli > Bacillales > DSM-1321 > Peribacillus > Peribacillus glennii. The sequence continues at coordinate 46,245 of NZ_QVTD01000016.1, read as the reverse complement.
GCATGGAGACACGCCAAGGAACAATCATTGCGAATGCCAATAAGAAAAACATACCGCTTAATTCTCCAAGGTCAATAGATGCGCTTAATATCAATTTGGCTACAATCCTTACGATCAATAGACCGATTAATATAAACGCAAAAGCCTTTGAACGCTTTAGGAAAATTTCATTGTCCTTTACTTCAAAATTTGAGGTTTTTATTAGTAGCATCGAAAAGAGCAAACCAACCGTAACGGCTTCCAGTACTTCCATTGCTGTTACCCGGAAGACTGGAAATAGGAACATCAAGGCCCCAGTACTCATAAAAACAGGGGGCAGGATAATTTTTTTTGCATTCACAGGCCGTTTAGCCGCTTTCATTCTGATAAATAGCGCGAATATTGCCATTAAAATCGCAAACGCTGAAGATAGATAAAACACCAATAATCATTCCTTTAATTAAAGAAGGTAGAGTTATAACCTATTATATAATATTGGCTGGATAAATAAAACGTAAAGAAGCCTTTTCAAATATAAAACCGTTTAGATATCTAAACGGTTACATCCAACACCCTATTTATCGCTTCCAATACGCGGTTTTCATCAAATGGCTTTATAATAAAATCCTTTGCACCGGCTTCAATCGATTCTACAACCATTTTTTGCTGGCCCATGGCAGAACACATCACTACTTTTGCCTCCGGGAATTCTTGTTTGATTTCCTTAACTGCATCGAGACCGCTCATTACAGGCATTGTTATATCCATCGTCACTAAGTCGGGATGTAGTGCACGGAACATTTCGATCGCTTCTTTTCCGTTTTCCCCTTCTCCAACTACATCATGATCTGCCTTTTTCAAAATGTTCGAAAGGGTCAATCTCATAAATTTTGCATCATCGACTATCAGTATTCTGGCCATCTGAAGAATCCTCCTCGCATCGCTAACAGACAATCTTTCTATCAAACTTAAAAATATGGATTTTCTTACCCACAAAAAATAATCGCAATGTTTTAAATATATAGGATTTTGGTATTAAATTCAAATGATTTTCTATTACTAAATACCTTCCTATGCATCGATTTAGGGTTTCTCAATCAAAAACCGGTAAATCCGCCAAACAGGTTCGAGAACACAATAATGATCTTGGTCATCCAGTCGAAGAACAAGACTAACCCCATAACAATCATCAAATAACCGCCAACTTTTACGATTAGATTGCTGTATTTCTTGATCCATTTCAATCTGCCTAAAAAGAGGGAAAGAATAAAAAACGGGATGGCAAAACCTAAAATATAAGCGACCATGTATGCAATGGAAGATCCCGGATTTGTCCCGGCCATAACAAAAACTGCAGAAAGAATCGGTCCGGTACATGGTGTCCATCCCGCAGCAAATGCCAGTCCGATTAAAACCGATCCAAAATAACCGCCGGGTCTGTTCTTAAATTCAAAACGGGTATCCTTCATTAAAAATTTTGGCTGGAACACCCCAACCACGATTAATCCGAAAAATATAATAATAATGGCACCCAATTGTCTGATTAGATCCTGATATTGGTCAAAAAAACGTCCTAACAGTGATGCACTGAATCCCAGTGCAATGAAAATAATCGAAAATCCAAGAAGAAAAAACAATGTATGCAATAAACTCCGTCTTTGAAGCATGGCATTTTCCGATTTAATTTCCCCGACGCTCATCCCCGTTATATACGATAAGAAAGCCGGATAGAGCGGTAAACAACATGGGGAAATGAAACTTAAAAAACCTGCTCCTAAAGCAAGCAACACGTTTACATCATTCAAGTGCGACAACTCCCAGTTCTACAATCTAACATCATTCTAACAAATCAAATTTAAAAAAGATATGCTATGATTTGTGACAATTTCGTAAGATTCCCCTATTCATACAGATAAAAAATGTTCATATTTCGACAATTTAGTTACAAGAATCAGAACGAACTGTTTGAATTAATTTCCATGACAGCTTATAATTGTAACATTCATACATTTTTTCAAAAACAATACATTCTTTATAATAATATGGAGATGTTGCAAAGAAAGGACCATAATCGAGACGAAGACAGAATTTCTCGCTCTGATTGAAAAAAAGAGAATTGAACTGTTCCATATTGTTTCCAAGAACGGTTTAAATTCAAACATAACCTTGCAATACAGCCAGGAATTAGACCAGCTGCTTAATCAGTACAATAAATCTTTTATAAAGATGGATATCTCCCCTTGAAAAAGATTACGGCGCATGATACAGGTTCTGAAATTGGAAGAAGATCAATACACCGAATTTCTTCAAATCCTCATACTGCAGCAACCTCCTCAGGTAACTTTTAATAACCTTGGCCATTCAGTTTTATTCCTACTTCTAAATATAAAGTTTCAAGATTTTTAAAATAAAAAAAAGATAGGCACAATTTATCCTATCTTATATTGGGATAGTCCTCTTCAGATTTTATCAGTAAATTTGGCCGCATTACAGTATGTCGGCAATGTAACGGTTACAGCCGTACCATGGTTTGTTCTGCTATTAACATTGATTGTTCCATGGTGGTTTTCAATGATACGCCTGCAAATCATCAATCCGAGCCCGGTTCCCTTTTCTTTTGTTGTGTAAAATGGTTCAAAAAGTGTTTTTTGCCTCTCTTCTGTAATCCCAGAACCATTATCAACGATTTGAATGATATAATTCTCTTCCTTCCCGGATTTTAGTACAATGTTAATGTTTTTATTCCTTTCTAACGTCGCTTCAATTGCATTTTGAATAAGGTTAATCAACACTTGTTTTAACTGGTTTGGATCACATACAGCAATGATGGAAGATTCCAGTTTGGCATTCACTTTGATACTATTAATATTTGTTTGCGGTTCCATTAATTTAATCACATGTAGAATTAATTCTTTTATATCAGTTTCTTTAAATTCAGTTGTATCATTTGGTTTTGCAAGAAACATGAATTCATTTACTATTTTATTGATCCGGTCTAACTCATTCAGCATTATTTCCAGATACTCTTTTGTGAGGGCATCATTTGCATTTTCTTTTATAATTTGTGCAAAACCTGTTATAGAGGTTAAAGGATTTCTGATTTCATGAGCAATACCGGCTGCAAGTTCACCTACCATGGAGAGCTTTTCCATTTTACGAACCTTCATTTCATGTTTCTTTTCAGTAGTAATGTCGATTGCAGTGCCGTTCACTTCAACGGTGCAAGAATTCCGTATCGACGGTGTCAAGGAAGCTACGTAATACGAGCCATTTAAGCTCCCTTCGTAATTCACCGTTTCTCCATTCCATGCTATTTCGTAAAACATCTGTTTTTGTTTCGCTTGGTCTTCAGGAAGAAATTCATACAGGGTATGGCCGATTACCTCCAAGGGGTTAATGCCGACCTTATCAAGGAAATCTCCTTCAATGAATGTATGGACGAAATCATTATCTTTTTTGATATATTTAAAAACAAACCCATTCTTCCTGGGTATCAGGTTTTTGTAATTAATGCCCTCTTTCATACCTGCCATATTTTGCCCCCCCTTTCGACCATTGTTATTATTGTAACTTAATTCGTCATATTTTATCGAAAATCCTTGTTTCATGGAGAATTAGTTTCATAACAGGACTCCAGGGGAATTCAACAAACAACATGAATAAGGGAGGTTTTTCGATTGCTATCTATTTTCCCGAGTAAAGACAAATCAACCATAGCCATCGAATTTGCTGGGAAGGCTACAAAAGAAGACGCTCAGAATCTTGACCGTTACGTTCAAAACAACTTTGAGGAAAATGAAAAATTCAATTTCCTTGCAATCATGCATGACATCGATGGGATGACAGCAAAAGGGATTGTCAATGGTGTGAAATTTGATGTAAAACGCTGGAAACAGTTCAACAAATTCGCAGTAATAAGTGATAAGAAATGGATAGAGGAATTGGCTGAAGCAGGGACTCATTTGCCTGGAATCAAGGCGAGGCATTTTAACAAAGGCCAAGAGAATGAGGCGTGGGATTGGATTAAAAAATAGGCTCTATAATATTTGTTGGGTCACGGAATATTTTTCAGTAGTCCTAAATATTTGTTATAATTTAAATAGAGAAGTGACACCCCCTAAAGAGCTATTTCTAATTGACCGTTCAATCCTTCCAGATTGGATGGTCTTTTTGCTTAATCATTGTGTAAATAACGGTTAATGACCATATGACAATAAGTAATATGATCGCAAACGTGTGTCTGTGCAAAAATCCCGTTACTTTAGCCCTGTGATCTCACCGCCAAGGAATTCAATAATATCAATACATTTAAAATTACTTATTCGTGTATCTTTCTAAATTCAGCCGAATCTTTATAATGTACATGGATATTGAACATTCAGAACTTCATTTTGAAAATCTGACTGACAGTTAAAGTGTCCGTCCTTTTCCCCGTTATAGGTGAACGTTCGGACAAATAGTTTAACTCCGACTCCGTTTTTAAATCGGACTCCCCGTTTAAGTGAGAGTCCTCGGTTTACCTTTTTACCAAAAATTCACACCCCAATTTTTGGGAGTGATTTAGAAAACATAATTTTGCGTTATCATCTCATAGGCTTCCGCCTTAAAGTCGGAAGGCATATGGACACTTTTGTCCGAGTAAAAATTCAGATGAATACAATAGCGAAAAATACGGATATTAATTTTCGACACGGCTTTTCTCATTTTAAGACCTATTCCTCTTCTTTACCAAGTGGATTATTTTCACTGGGTATTTTTGATTATATCGATATTTTTAACTTTACAAAATTTGTAAAGAGGAATATGCTTTAATAGTCGTTATAACGTGAAAGGGAAATTTAAATTAGATGACTACTTGATAACTCTGCGCAGGAGGTCGTCAAGAAAGAGATCTATTGAGAAAGACTCTATTTGCTGTAACGACAGGCTGTCTATCCTTTAGGATAGGCAGTTTTTATTTTTATATTGACAAACCGATGAATACATAGCTGTAGCTTCTATGTCCATTTGCTTCATCCACCGTACATTGCCGGAACTCATGGGTATTTTCTGAATAAAATATACGAAGTACTGTATTAATACTATTCAAATCTTTCAATATAGATATGCAACTAACGATGACAAACTAAATCCAAGCTCATGAAGCTTCTCAAAATACTTCTCCTGAAATTTATTTAAAAGCGTTCCAAAGGAATAACCCTACTTATTTTTCCTGAATGAATTGTTTGATCTGCTTTAAATTCTTGACGTTTATTTTTCATTGTCTTCTGAGTAAAACCCTTGTCCTTACAGTGGTAAAAATACTCTTCTAGTGCATCTTCTAATAGCACAAAAAAAATACCACCCTTTCCAGTGAATTTTTCATCGGAAAAAGCGGTACTTTATCGGGAAAATGAAAGATTAAGCAATTTAAGTAGAAATTTCGAAGAAGGATTAACTAATGTTGTTTCCCAACTGGATAAGTTCTACGTTAAAAATTGCTTTCAACCTTTGACAAACCCTTATAGGACAAGGTTTTATTACTTCATACCCTTGTTCATTGCGCTCATCATTTGGTTGATCTTCTTCTGGGACGGCTTCATACCCATTTGCATCATCATCATTTTTAACATCTGCTCATTAATTGGCGGATTTTTCTTTAGGTAGCTCATCATATAACGGCGAGCAATGAAAAATCCTAGTGCTATTCCGGCTAATAAGGCCAAAATACCGACTAGAATATAACCCCACATATTTATTTCCTCCTATCATGTTGTCTATCATACAGTGTACTAGACCAAGGGTTATTATACAATATCGAGGGTTAAAATGTCGCCTTTTTACACAAATTTTCTTTCTTTGACAGGCTTAAGCCAGCCATATCGATTATTTTCGAGATCGATGGCAAGAAAACCGGAATCATATTTCCGGATACATTCAAAAAAAGATGTTTCGGCTTCAAAATTCCCCTCTGCCTGCAAGGCAATAAATTCCTTGCCCAGTTGAAGGGCAGCTCTGCTTTTTCCTGCTCTTTTTTCTAAGTAATATACCCCATCCTTATATAAAAAATCTTTATTCCGCATTGATAGTTTTTCTAATATATTTCTTAAAGCCGCAACAGGAATAGCCCTAGTGATATATTCGATTTGTTTTTGCAGTATACCCTTTTGGCTTCCGGAAGAATTAGTATACTCCAAAAACAAATTGAAAAATAAACGCTCTCTTCCATAAAAATGGCGAGCAAATTCATCCTCTATCAGGTAGATTCGATAATTTCTCATTCCAACCGCCTCCAAACACTCCTTTTTGCTATTATATATTTCAAAAATAGAAAGATATGTTGTTTGATGGTGAAAATTAATTCTTTTTTTGTCGAATCGAAATTTTCTGAATATACTGTATAGGTTTAACTATATTCTATTTATATTTGTATGTAAAATAATAACTCTTTAAGGCAGATCGAAAAATTCTAAGGTTCATAAAAAGAAACCTGTCCAATTAAAGACAGGTTTCATCTTAATTATTAATTTTGAAGCATTGCTTTTACACGCGATACGACATTATCAACTGTAAAGCCAAATTCCTGCATGATCTTTCCTCCCGGGGCAGACGCACCGAAGTGGTTGATCGCAAGAATCTCGCCTTCATCTCCTGTATAACGGTCCCAGCCAAGCGGTGCAGCCATTTCAATAGCAAGACGTTTTTTGACTGAAGGATTGATTACACTCTGCTTATATTCTTTTGTCTGTGCTTCAAAGCGGTCCCATGAAGGCATGCTGACAACGGCTACATCAATTCCTTCTGAAGCCAGCGCTTTTTGGGCATCAACAGCGAGATTCACTTCTGAACCACTTGCAAGAAGCAAAGCATCAGCCTGTTCTTTCCCTGCAGGCGACACAATGTATGCTCCTTTTGAAACACCTTCATACGCCCACTCCGCCGTACTGGGAAGTGTTGGCAGATTCTGGCGTGTCAAAACAAGAGCAGTCGGTTGGTTCTTTGATTCAAGCGCAAGCTTCCATGCAGCGGCTACTTCATTTCCATCAGCCGGCCGGACTACGCCTAACTTCGGCATAGCACGCAATGCCGGCAATTGTTCGATTGGTTCATGAGTAGGCCCGTCCTCTCCTACAGCAATACTGTCATGTGTAAATACATATGTCACAGGAAGGCCCATTAATGCGGCCAATCGAATTGCAGGGCGAAGGTAATCCGAGAATACAAAGAAAGTTCCTCCGAATACTTTGATGCCGCCGTGCAGAGCCATACCATTCAATGCGGCACCCATTGCGAATTCACGTACCCCAAACCAAATGTTCCTGCCTTCATATTCACCTGGCATATAATCAGCTTGCCCTTTGATCATGGTATTATTGGAGCCTGCAAGGTCCGCAGATCCACCGATAAAACTTGGAAGGTTCTTCGCGATCGCGTTTAACACCTCACCACTTGAAGCACGTGAAGCAAGGCTCTTTCCTTCTTCATAAACCGGAATATCTTTATCCCAACCTACCGGAAGTTCACCCTTCATTGCGCTTTCAAGCTGCGCGGAAAGCTCCGGATAGGATTTCTTGTATTCATCAAATAAGTTATTCCAAGCATCCTCTTTACTCATTCCTGCTTCGACACAAGCTTCTTCGAAGTGTTTGTAAACCTCGTCAGGAACATGGAAATCCCTTTCAAACGTCCACTTATAAGCTTCTTTCGTAAGCTTTAATTCATCTTCGCCAAGCGGGGCGCCATGTACGGAAGAAGTTCCTGACCTGTTCGGGGACCCATACCCAATCACCGTCTTCACTTCGATTAAAGTGGGATGTGCTTCATCACTCTTGGCCTCTTTAATTGCATTTGAAATTTCCTGCATATCATTGCCGTCGTTAACACGAATATACTGCCATCCATAAGCTTTGAAACGATTTTCCACGCTTTCACTGAAAGACTTATCAAGGTCGCCGTCCAATGAAATATCATTTGAGTCATATAAAACAACCAATCTTCCAAGCTTGAGATGCGCGGCTAAAGAAGCTGCCTCAGCAGAAACACCTTCCATTAAATCTCCGTCTCCACAAATACTGTATGTATAATGGTCAACAACATTAAAGGAATCCCTGTTATAAGTGGATGCCAAGTGCCGCTCTGCCATCGCCATTCCGACTGCCATCGCAATCCCCTGGCCAAGCGGTCCTGTGGTCGCATCTACACCTGCTGTATGGCCGAATTCCGGGTGGCCCGGAGTTTTACTTCCCCACTGGCGGAAATTCTTTATGTCATCCATAGATAAATCATATCCGGATAAATGCAACAAACTGTAAAGAAGCATAGAACCATGTCCGGCAGAAAGAACGAACCGGTCCCTGTTAAACCATTGAGGATTCCTTGGGTTATGGTTCATAAACTGTGTCCATAATGAATAGGCCATCGGAGCAGCACCCATCGGCATCCCTGGATGGCCGGATTTTGCCTTCTCAATAGCATCAATGGACAAAGTCCGGATGGTACTGATGGAAAGTTCATCAATCTTATCTAACATGCAAAAACATCCCTTCCTTGATAATCACTCTTATATATTATAGTTCCCTCTTTATAAAGACAACTAAAATCGCTCATTCATGCGAGCAGTTTAAACACTTTTTCAGCTATTCAAAAGATCGATAAAAATGTCTGCTTATTATGATTCACAAAAAAAGAGAATACATACTTATTATGCATTCCCTCCTTGGTGTGCAGACAATTTTACAATCCCTTAATGCAGCCGTTTCTTCTTATCCCTTATATCCTTTATTTTTTTCGGGGTAACATCGTTTCCCTCCGGATCGATCACTGTTACACTTTCCAATGTATTGGCCATTGAATTTCTAAAAGATTGTAAATATTCGCTTCTAAGTTTCGTTTGTTCCTTTGCCTCTTCTTCTGACAATCCGGTTTCCCTAGACTTCTTCGACAGTTCGTTAATACGGGCAATTTTTTCTTTGGACAGCATCTTTTCGCTCCTTCTCAGTGATGATGATACTGCCCATCTTATAAAAAATATTAATAAAAAACAAGTTATACGGTCAGCTGTCTTGATTCTCTTTTTGAAATTCCAGGTATCTTCTGTGCACCGTGGCCTTGGAAACCGCATAACCAAACCCTCTTAAAGTTGCGGCAATTTCATCGAAGGTAAGGCCATTTTCCCTGAGCCGGACAATCTCCGTTAGGGGAATTACCTTTCGTTCCCGGCCGCCCGGGTTCCCCCTGTTGGCAAGATTTTTTTGAGGCTTGTACCCGTTCTCGACTGCACGCAGCATGCCTCTTTTGATTTTCAAGTTATGGAGCTTCCTTTGGTATTCTTCGACGAGGCCAATGATGTTGAGGACCATACTGTCTGAATCGGATAACTCGATTTCTCCGGAATGTGAAAGAGAATAAATACTGGCACCTTCCTTGATGATTACATGGAACAGGGCAATTTTTGCATTTCCCCTGCCCAGCCTGGTTTCATCCTGTACCAACAGAGCGTTCGCTTCTTTATTTCTTAATATTTCCAGCATTTCAAAAATGCCGTCCCTATTTAGTTCATAACCGCTTGCCTGCTCCTTGATTACTGCAGCTACTTCAAATCCCAGCTCCTCAGCAAGCTGCCGCAATTCCTCTTCCTGCCTTAAGAGCGAAGTTTCCTGTGATGCTTTTTCTGTGCTAACCCGGCAGTATATGATTGCTTTCATCTGTATATCAAATCCTTTTATTCACTTGCCAGATTATGAATGGCGGCATTTTTCTCAATAGGGATAAAGATCCTGTCACCAGGCTGAAGGGATTCAGCACTTATATCATTTTGTTCCTCTATCCAGGAAATGAAATCTGTTCTGGAAAGGTTTACAGTTTCATAACGCTCAGCGAGCTGCCAGAGAGTTTCGCCTGAAGCGACTTTCACCGATTGGTAGTTATCCAGGTTTTCCTGTTCTGATTTTAATGAAAGCAATAATGAAAAAATGAATACCACGCCCAATAACAAAATAGTATAAGAGTGTTTCCGGAATAATGTTTTCACTTAAAAAACCCCCGTAATCGAATACTTGTTCGTTTTTCTGATTTGAGTATAAACCGAACATTTGTTTTGTGTCAATAATTAAATTCGAACTTATGTTTGTATACGTTATTTGTACATGCTATAATGAAGCCAAGGATTTTGAGATGGGGTGCGTGAAATGACAAAACTATCTAAAAGGCAGTATGATATTTTAGAATTTATTAAGGATGAAGTACGCAAGAAAGGATATCCCCCTTCCGTACGGGAGATTGGGGAAGCCGTAGGCCTGGCATCCAGCTCTACAGTACATGGGCATCTTTCAAGGCTTGAAAGCAAAGGGCTTATCAGGAGGGATCCAACAAAACCGCGGGCTATCGAGGTTCTTGATTTGGAGGAAGCCAGCAATATTCCTCAAAACGGAGTTATTAATGTACCCTTGCTGGGGAAGGTTACAGCCGGCCTTCCGATTACTGCGATAGAAAACATTGAAGAATATTTCCCGCTCCCTGAAAACATGGCACCTCATGACGAACAGATTTTCATGCTCGAGATCATGGGTGAAAGTATGATTGAAGCTGGGATACTGGATGGGGATTTTGTAATCGTCAAGCAGCAGCAAACGGCCAATAACGGTGATATTGTGGTAGCAATGACAGAAGATGATGAAGCCACTGTCAAGAGATTTTTTAAAGAAAAAGATTTCGTACGGCTACAGCCGGAAAATTCAAATATGGATCCAATTATTTTACAGAATGTTTCCATTCTGGGGAAAGTTATTGGTTTATACCGGCAAATCCACTAAAAGCGCGCATGCGCTTTTTTTATATTCATATTATTCAAGTCCGCCATAATGATAGGTATATTTACGCACGGCATTCTCATAATGCATAGGTAAAAGGAGGTGCATCATGGGCGTTACATCTATTATATCAATGGCTGTTTATTTTTTAAAAGGCATTGGAATGGGTATGTTCATGCCCATTTCCCAAAAGTTCCCGTATCCCCCGGCACATGCCCACATAAACCTGCTGAAATGGACGTCTCTTGCGTTAATGGGTCTCAAATAACACTTTTTCCCATCCATCGGTGAAAACCGATTGGCTAAATTTCATTTTTGGCTGTATAACATTGGCCTGCCGATCATGATGTCTGGCCAGCTTTTAATTGAATCTGGAAGAACAGCTTTTGAACCTGTTATGGTGATAGGGCCAGCATTATAAGCGTCGATGTAATCCTTTTTGTTATGACCGTACTGATGAATATTAAAAGCACTGCAGGGAATAAATGATAATATCACTTTGTGCAAAAGTGGATAAACTGCAAAATTGAAGAAGCCCAGTGCCATGCTAGGGATTTTGTTGTGAGATAAGAAAGGTGCTCGCCCGTCGACGAGTTTTCTAGTCTATTCCTTATTTAATTCTTTATAAGCGATTACTTTTAAAGCAAAGATTTCCTCTTCAGTCAGCTTGCTCTCCGCTTCAGCCATGAGTTCTTCTTTCGTAATTGACCCATTTTGTACTCGTGTTTGTATATCTTTTAAGTTGCCGACGCCAAATTTACTGATAAGTGTCTTTGTAGCTTCTTCTTTTGTTGTGAACGCCAACGTGTCCCTATCAACATTTTTACCGCCTTCTACAAACTTCTTAAGTTCCGGGTCAATTTCGATAGCTTTTTTAATTTCTTTGCCTTCCCCGCTACTTTCAAGCTGGTGCGAAACAGCATACACCAATTTGTCAGAAGCAATTTTTGTCCCGAAATGATAAATCCCCAACCCGATAACCGCTAGAATTACTACTATCGCAGATAGTATTTTTACAGCTTTCATAATTTCCTCCTTTTTTCCTTATTATATAATGGAAGTCTCCAGAATTAAATTTCTTACATGTAAGGGTTCGATCTGAATGCTACAAGTAACTTGTTAACATAATACTATTATGTAATATTTAATTGTGCAAATTTATGATATCGAAATTCTTGCGATTCACCTTTCCAGGCTTCAAGCTATCCAAAATGAATCGCTCAAAGCTTGCCCGTACTTATAACCCACAAATCTCCTTCTAAACTAACAATAAATTTTCACTTCTCAACCTATTCCCTCTAAAATCTTTGGTTTACAATCTTAAATTGAAACAAGAGCCAACAACCCGTGCATATCAAGGAATTTCACTCTATCTTTTTTAGCGTTCCGGAAAGGAATCGCCAGCTATGGCCGACACCTATCAGGCTGTCGCCTATGACTATTCTTTGGGAAACAATGAAAATAGAGTTTTTAGTTAAAATTTTCAAGCAGTTAGCGAATTAAATCATTAGGTCCGGTAGCGGAATGCCACCTATTTGTAGAATTATTAACTGCTAATAGCCTTATTAAATTGTCAAACTAGTAAACTTTAAGTCGATAATCCTTTTAAATTCCACCACTTCACTCACTAAAAACACTCAAGCCGGGCAGGAAATAAGAGTGTGTTTTTGTATCAAAGATATTCTTTTATTTCCAATCAAATCTCCAGACCATAATAAAATTATCCATAGTATACAATTGCTGCTGACTTAAAATCCCGTCCGTCTAATTCATTTTGATCATTGTGTTCATTTTCGGGGGACTTATTATATAAGAAAATACATCTTTAGCTGATTAAGTTACGCTTATAGATGGATAAAAGGAAACCGCCTTAGTTGCTGGTTTGTTCTTTGAATGAATATCTGCAAATTTTTGCTCATAAAATGTACTGTCGGAGGGTAACTATGGCACTATATAGTGATGCAAAAGACATTAAGCCAGGTTCGCTTGCTTAGGTTAGTCAATGATACTTTATTGTTTTAAACTCTACATAAATGGTTTATTATTATAGCAATACTCAAACAGGAGTGTTCAAATTTGAAAAAACATTTTATCCTTTCTCTAGCCCTAATAATATCGATCTTTTCGTATTATTCCGTTTACGCTCATACACATGACTTTAAAGTCAATGCCGTTCAAGAAGGTGTTTCAATAGATAATGAAGATACTCCTTCTGATATTGATGATACAGGCAAGCAGGATATTATGGGATTTTATATATTATTTAAGCCCTTTGTTGTTCTAATTCTGGCTTCCTCGTGTTCATGTCATTTACTCATCCGTTTTCTTAGGAAAAATATTTTGTTTACTCCTGTCCTTTATCAATCCAATTACGTGGTAATTACACCTTTTGAATAATTAATATTTAATTATTTCTTACTCAAAGGAGGGTAATTATTATGATCTGGATTCGTTTTATTATAATTGGATTTTTTTCTTTAACCTCTTTATCACTTTTTACTTTTCAAGGAATTGAAATCTTCCAAGCTTTATTGGATCTTATAAACAAAAAATAATGTAACATATACCTATTAAGGGCTTTTTGCCCTTAATAGGTATATGGCAGCTTTTATAATATAAAAGTAATAAAAACGATTTAATAAAGAAAAATACAAAAAAATTGTGAGATTTTACACAAGCCCTATTCCTCCTTAACCGGGTTGGTACAGGGCTTTTTAGAATTAAATACTTTGTAATATCCATTCTAACCAACTGCTTTTCAGATTATTTGAGCCAAATTGTATATATGATTCCTTGGTCCAGGATATCAAGGCAGCAAAACCGCAGGATAAAATGTAATTAATAATTCCTGTTTAGTTACATTTCTAAATGGGTTTTCTTCAGTACATTGAGAGTTCCACTGTTTTAACAAAGGCAAAAAGTAATTCATGAATGTCAAAATTGTTCAGAACACAACCACGATGATTTCCGTCCAATTGTATACAAGAAATAAACTAATTTTTCAGTCGGATCCCATTTTAAACGAGAATAAATATTGATAAATTGGAACTTTTTTACTTATCGGTTGCCAGTTAAATCGACTTGTTAACTTGAATTAAAAGAAACTGGATTTTATACGCAGGAACAAGCTGCTTACCCAGTTCATTTTCTTTTTAAAGATATCCATAGCCGTCTTGTCATGATAAAGGCAGCTGCATAAAAATAGCCAGTGCAGTAGCAACATTTAAAAAGCAAATATCAATTCCTTTCTTTGGCCCCCCTATTTATATCCCTGTTAGAGTGCGTTTTCTCCTTATTGAAGCATAAAAAATACATTTGCTTTTCAGTGGTGTTGTTAAGCATAAATTATATAAAAACAAGTATATAAAGGACCTTTTTCGCTCAACAACACATTAAGGTACCATTAACAAATAGAGGAAGAGATTCAACTATTAACCATTTTCCAATCTGGGATTAATACTATTAATGACGCTAATGATGAAATAAAAAAGCGACCAGCTTTAAAGGGACTGGTCGCATAATTTGAGTAACAGGAAAACAATCAATAAAAATTTTTATAATTCTATAATACTCTTTTCAATGGTCCCTTTGCCTTCAAATTGCATCTGGTAATGATTTCAATAATTTTTTATATTATGTCACTTGATATTCCGCATGCGACTTAAACAAGCCAGCATATGTGATATATGCTGACCCCAATGTTATGAACATTTGTTAATGCTTTTACTTTTGGTTTAACAATCCACTCATGAAACTATCTAGTGAGTGACTTAGTTGGTTCAGCTCCTCTGTAAGCTTAGTAAAAATTTCGGCGTTTGAGCTTAATTCAGAAGATGATTTCTCAATATCCCCGATACTTTGAGTTACTGCCGATATTTGCTCTTTCATATCACCCAAGAAGGATCCGATTTGTTTGGAGGCTTCCCCTGTATTGCTTGATAGCTTCCTGATTTCTGAAGCAACAACGGAAAAAGTCTTCCCGTGTTCGCCTGCTCTTGCTGCTTCTATTGAAGCATTTAGTCCAAGCAAATTGGATTGCTGTGATACACCCTCAATAAAAGAAATCACCTTAGTTACTTCTTCAGTATGCTTCATAGTAATTTCCGATGATGCTGAAATTTGTTGAATGGTAGCTGAAAGTTCCTCTGCATGCGCTGTGATGGTTTGGGTCTGATCACCAATTGTACTTGAAATATTATTTAAGTTAGAAATAATATCTTTTAAGGTGTACTCATTCTGCAAGCTAATTCCAAAACCTAAAGACCCAATCCATTTATTGTTTTCGTCAAATAAAGGATAACCAACCCCCTTAAAAGGTGTACCATATTCAGGAGGTGTTAAAATTTCCACTCTATTAAGTGTTTTTTTAATTTGACCGAAAAGATCATAATCTAAAAAAGGTTGTCCATATTCTATCCCCGGGTCTAAATTCTTACCTGGTGATGCATAAATGTATTTTTCTGTATCAGTAATTGCTACTATAAAATCCTCATCTTTTAGTATTTTTGTAAGTATTGGTGCAATGGAAAGCGCTTGTTCTAAGCTATTCATCTTCTGACACTCCTTGGTAGTATTTAAGCATAAGCATAAATCTTTTATCGTCAAAAAATGATTAATATTTAATCGTATTTAAATTCTCATTCTATTTAATGAGCTAATAGTACGCTGAACTTTAGAAAAAAAACCTGCTGGTTGAGATGAAACGTAAAGATAATTATTATTCCATGATCGATCTTTGACATCCTCTCCAGCATTACAGCAGCCAAGCAAACCCGAACAAATGGATCCTTTTGTGAGCTACAAGAGCCCCAGGTTGCCTTTATTTATGATGCGTCAACTGGCCCTTCCGGTTCAGGAGTATATCGACCATACATTCTTATTGTAAAAAGAACCTAAAATGAGGGTGAAATTATGAAATTGGACAATATAAGCTTAAAGCGAAAAATTACTATCCCCGCTTCTGAAGCCATCAATTGCTGAGAAACTTCAAGTATCAGAAAGGAAATTGCGACTTTACGAATCCGGTTAAAGTAATTTATCAAAAATTATTAACAAGAAAGTGGATGATTTTATGAATTTGAATGAGTATTTTGAAGTAAAAGAGAAATATGCCGACATTAAACTAAGATTGATTAAAATAGCAGCGAAACTCCATGAAAATGACCAATACTCCAACGACGAGGCTGTTAACGATTTAATGAATATCATTGGGAAAATAGAAGGTTTTGATGTCAAGATTAGCGATGCTGTAATCGAGGATCAGTAATAAACGAACATATTGAGCCATCATAGTCAAAACCCTTCTTGGCTGGCTGGTTATAACTTACAATAATTTTCCAAAAGGCCCATACCAATTGTATCCTTTGTTCGATTCTCTTCGTTTTACCATTTAATTCCAAGTCGCGGATAAAGTATTTGATT
Organism: Peribacillus glennii; assembly: GCF_003429105.1. GTDB lineage: Bacteria > Bacillota > Bacilli > Bacillales > DSM-1321 > Peribacillus > Peribacillus glennii. The sequence goes on along the minus strand of NZ_QVTD01000016.1, from coordinate 30,058 downwards.
TCTTATGTTAGCTTAGTTTAAACAGAAATTTTTTATGCCCAACCTGTGATTTTATTTTCGTTGTTTTTGAGGCAGCGTATTTTCATCCTGGTTTCCAGCTTGTTCTCAATTTATTTTTTGCCATACCATTATACAAACATCCCTGCTCCTTGATAGATTTTTAAACCCATTTCTAATCCAGAAACAAAATCACCCAAAATATGCCGCAACTCCCTTACGGTGCTTTTATTTTCCTGGTGATTATAGCATTTTATTCCAGATATTTGAATTGGGTTATTCATTTAACCTGGCCCTTTAGTTTAATAACTCTATACGGATTCAATAAAAAAAAGTGCCTTAATCCTTCCCTGGATTAAGGCACCATTAGTACACAAGTTCAAAACCAATAGGTATGTTTGGAATTAAAATTGCCAGTTCCTATGGTAATGAATAAAAAATCATTTGCTCCAATAGAATTTTGCTTCTTCTTCAAGGAGTTTTAACCGTTTATAATAATCTGGAAATTCGTTAAGGTGAGCCAGTGCTATTTTCCCAGTAATAATTGGATCATCCCCAGTAACATTTGTTTGGCTTGATTGTTTTCCATGTTCAAGTTCAGTATTGACTCCCATCCAAAACTGATCTAAATCAAATTTGCTTTTATTAAAGTTAATGCCTAAAAGCAAAGCAATTGCTGCTGCTTCAGCTTTAGAGAAGCTAGTTTTAACTGATCCGTTATTTTTCAACCTATATACATTTCGACCGTGGTCTTCTTCGGCCGCCATTGCATCTTCTTTTTTAATATGAACAGTACCAAATGGATGGTTAGGAGGAGAATATATGGAATAAAGTTTGAGCGGAATTTTACCTGTATTGGTAAGATTATGCCATGTTCCAGCAGGTATCATTATTGCAGAATCATCATAGACATTTCTTTTAAAGTTTAGATTATCTTTTCTCTTGCCCATTTGAACAATCCCCTGGCCTTGTTCAATACGTAAGAATTGATCAACATCGGGATGAATTTCCAAGCCGATATCTTCGCCAATATTAAGACTCATCAATGTAACCTGCAAATGTGTCCCAGTCCATAAAGCGGTACGATAGGTATTATTTTGCTTTGTAGCCTCATTGATATTGATTGCAAATGGGTTCGGCCCATAATCCCTTATCTTAATTTTATTTCTTGCATTCTGGGGTGATAAAAAACCAGATCTATAAGCATCATCATTAACAGCCCTGTAATTAGGAGGTCCTACATGGTTAAACATTGGTACATTAGTGTAATAAGGATTTCGTTGATATTGGTCTGGATACATAAATGGTTCATAGTACATCTTTTTCAATCCCTTCCATGATTTATACAATTAACCTATGCATTATTTTAGGGAATGTACTCGCATATATATAGGTGATCTGATTTAAAGGAATACACGATTCAATAATGCATGTTTCCTAATTCATGACTAATTCAAAGGATTAATCTTTACTTAAAAAAACAACAATAAAAGGGCGGTGAGTTTTATTTTCACCGCCCGCCCTGCTTCAAAAAAAATTATTTAGATTTATCCAATACGCCTATCAATGTAGCTTCAATTTTTCCTGCTATTTCCTCTAACTCTGGATCATTTAGCATTCCAACCATCATTGTCGGCTTCGGTAATCCAATTTTTGTTATGTCCCCAGACCGATACACAGTTATTTTACCCCGTAGGAAATATAGTGCAGTAAGCAACAAGATGTGTAATGCAGTCTAAACTCTTCCATTCACAAACCAAACAAAAAGCCAACAGTGAAACCGTTTACTTCTGATCATGTATATTTATTTCATTAGGTTAACTACATTTGTCTTGCAATGTCAGTTAGATTATCAGTAGTTGTAGCTACTGTGCTGACACCATCTGTAATTTCTTCGATTACCGTAACAAGCGACTCCAGTTCTCTTTCAATTTAAATACTTCCGTTTTTGATTTGCCCCATGGATTGTATCACCTGTTCGAAGAATTGATCCAATTGATTGATTCCCTTTACTCCATCGGAAACCAAGGTGTTGGCTTGGTCGGTGGATTGGTTGACTCCTTGGATACCATCGTTCGTTTCAGAAATGAGTGAACTTACACTGTCTAAACTATACTTCGTCTGCTCAGCAAGTTTTCTGATTTCGTCGGCTACAACAGCAAGCCCTTGCCATGTTCTCCAGCCTGGGCTGCTTCAATAGCGGCATTTAATGATAATAGATTGGTGGGTCCACCATGGGAACTGCAGAGTAAACTGGATAGGTTGAGGGTATATGATACGGCGGATACAGCAATGATATTATTTCAGCACAAAAATTCTAATAAATATGATGATTCGTACATAGAAATTTTATCATTGATGAATTCCACAAGGTATTTTGGCAATGAATTAAAGCCTCTCCAATTGGAAGGGCTTTTAATCGAGCCTTCAAAATAGAAATATATGCTAATTCATAAGGCAAAACCACTAGGATGACACTATGTGACAAGGCCATGTAAAATTTTACTGATCAACCTCATCAACGATTGCATTATGCGTTGAAACACAGAAGGGCTCTTTTTTTTAAGCGTTTTTTGTTTTCTTACTTCCAGCTCTTTTCCCTTATTTGTTACAGTTACATAAATAGCCCCCTGCTTTGCTACCTAATTGCTTAAAGCAGGTGTAAAACGACTTGTTTTAATTTTATAGCATCTTGTTTTTAAGGATATATATCTTTACAACTTTACTCGTTGACATCCGTCTCTAAATGATGTCCCCTCTTCTTCCACTAATCTCCCCGTTAGTCAACAAAAATATGGACATCCTGTTCCGGAAGCATAACATAAAAGCCAACAGAGTTCTGTTGACCTCTTGATATTTATTAACTTTGTGAACCGTGAGTTTAATAAGAGGTCGGTGAAATGCCCTTGCCGCCCCTTGTATTTAGAGTGCAGATTCTCTCCATTCCAGTAATTATTTGTTTTGCACGCTTTATTAATGTTTGTGTCGCTTCAAGTGTAAGTGACGCTTGATGGGCAGTTTCATTACTCCACACTTCATAAACAAAAACAGAATTATGTTCGTTTTCAGAAGTGTTAACGAGATATATCTCACATTCGTCCAGATTCTTCATCGATTCTGCTGCTTCTAATAAAATTTCTACCATTGTGTCAAGTTCGCCCTCTTGTACTTTAAACTTGACAAACAAACCAAATTTACTCATATAGTCCTCCCTAATTTTGTCATTGTTAATTGTTTCTACACGGAAACATGATTATCCTATTATTCCCATAAATATATATTAATAAATATTCCTTTTCCTACTGTTTATCTCCCGTCAATACAATTTTCATTCTATTTAAACATATGGGATTCATTCCAAGTATCCCATACTCTTATGCAAATTTGAGTATCGTTGAGAAGCCGTCTAAAGTGAATTCTTCGATTTGCCTGCCCCCGTTAAATCAAAGATATACATCATCTTCCGGATATGACAAAAAGCCAACATCACTGTTGACTCCCACATTGCTTATGAATCTAAAAAGCCCGTCAGTTCTATAAGATAATAGATATACATTGAAGTTTTTAATAATTACTTTCACCAGTGGTACGGTCCGAATGTTATTTTCACATTTTTGCTGCAATGACTATTTTGTTTCTTCCCTCTTGTTTTGCTTTATAGAGAGCCTGATCTGTTATGTTTAACAAATCTGTAAAATGCTTTGCTGTTTTAGCTGAACTTCCTATTCCTATAGAGAGTGTCACTGGATTTCCTGTAGGACTGGAAGTCATTTCAGCTTTTTTTCTTATTCGTTCTGCTATCGTTTCAGCCATTTCCGTATCAGTTTCTGGAAGGATAATCAAGAATTCTTCCCCGCCCAAACGGAAACACAAATCCTTTTCCCTGGTTTCTTCTTTAGCCAATTTCGCAATATACTTTAATACTTCATCACCCATTTGATGTCCATATTGGTCGTTCACAGCTTTAAAACGGTCAAGATCAAATAATAGGATAGAGTAGGATTCCATTTCTTCAATTGTCTTTTCCAGCGATCTGCGGTTAAAGTGACCTGTTAAAGGGTCAAGGTTTGATTCATTTTCCACATAATGAAGTTGCCTCTGATAAGAATCAACAGCCAATAAGATTGCCCGCTTTAATTCTTTTAATTCATAATACCACCCAGAAATACGAGGTACAGGGACGGTTTCATTTTCTGAAATGTTTCGTGCATATTCGGCCAGATCCCTTACAGGTTTTATAATTGTCTTTAACATTACAATGGAAATAAGGAAGACAAAGATCATAAACGGAATCGCAATTTGGCTTACTTGTTTGGCCATTTCCAAAGTTGGTTCCATCACGGAATGTTTCGGCGTTTGGGATATAATCCCCCACTTGCTTGTAGAAGAGGCGTATCCAGCCAACATTGGCACCCCTCTTGTATTGATAACCTCCTGGTTCCCATTATCACCTTTTAATGCTTTCTGTACAGCTTTGTTTTCTTTTGCATTTGTATTGATTCTTTCATCTTCAGGGTGATAAATAACATTCCCGTCAGAATCCACAACAAATACATACGAATCATTTTTATGTTTTGGATGCTTGTCAAGAACTCTTGTCAGACTATTTTCTTCATGTAGATGGATGGTGCCAGCAAGAAAACCTTTATACCCGCCGTGATCGTCAAAAACAGGGACAGAAATAAGTAATATGAGATTTCCAGTCACACCCACATATGGTTTGGATACTAAGGACACTTTATGTTTCAGGGCTGCCTTTGCCCCAACGGTACTTAGCTGTTTCCCCTTAATGGACATATCCGGAGCCGAAGCCAAGACATACCCTTTTTGATTGACAAACAACATGGAATTAAAAAAAGTGGTCGAATCTAACGTATGCTTTAATTCTTGATATATCGCATTTGAATCTTTGGTTAAATATTCTCCATCTTGCGATTCCATCTTCAGACTTTTGAACATATTCCTAAAAAGAGAATCCGTCGTAAGCGCCAATTTCTGGGCATAATACTGATTTTCTATTAAATAATTCTGCTCTAAGTTTTTTTTACTTACTAACATACTTGAAACAGCCGTTCCAAGCCACGTCCCTACCATGGCAAAAGCTAATAATGCCAGACTTAGTAATTGTATATTCAATTTAAAAGGCTTCATTTGTTACCACCGATTTTTTGATAATTCTACCTTAGTCTATATCGGACAAACATTAAGCGATTTTATATATAAAATATGGAAAACTCTACATTTTGGATTCAAATCATTTTTCAGTGGTTTTTTTTTACATAAATTGTCCCACGATTACAAAAGAAAGCCACATAACAAAATTACTGCTTTTAGTTACATAGAGGTGCCTGAGCCGGAAAAGGCCCCGGGCTTACACATTAGTTAACTTCCAATATTAGCTCTTTAAATTAGAAAATCTTAACATTGAAATGTTGGAACTTTTTTACTAAATCATTAAAGGAGATTTATATATTGCCTTGAACTGATCCATGAGAATCGAATCTGTCATTCACAATATAAAAAAAGCCTGTGACAAAAATGAATTTTCTAATGCCCGGGCAACAATAGATAAACAATGGAATAGGGTTACCGAACCTAAAAACTACTTATATTTAAATGAGAATGCAAAACAATTTGTTAAAATTATGAAAGATGAAAAGAGAAAAAGATGATTTTGGTGTTCTATCTCTAGAACAAAAACGTGTTTTACAAAAAATGAACCAGTATGTCCGAGATCCTAACTTCACCTACACAAAACTTACGTACAGCAAGTATGAACAATTATTTAATTTGCCAGAGGCTGGAACTATGGCTTACAAAACATGCAAAAATCATTTGTGATTCTTTAAGGAAATCAATCTAAGCACAACGATTCCGGACTAATATAAGGAGAGACCAGAGCCTGTGCGGATTTCTAATACGCTTTACCTCCGTGCTTATGCGCCCTTGTTTTATTGTGAATCATCTTTTTTGCCATAGCAATTTTCAAGTCGATGCCTTTCCCTCCACAGAGATCAAAAATCCGGATGCAACACCGGCCAATTCCTCACAATGGCAATCACGCCTCAATAACTTCGGTACATGCAGCTTGGATAATTCCACCGGTAATTGTGCGCTTAATCAAGGTTGTGTTTTCTTCAATTTTGTTAATTTCTCATTCATTACCATAATTTGTTGATAGTGACGGTCACTTGTTCTTTTCAACGTTGATACCCTCGGCTCCATGTCTTAAATTCGGCCTTCAATTCCATGATTTCTTTCTGGTTTGCATTCAATCTACTTGGTACCAGAACTGTTTCAGGCATGGTATCCCCCTTTTTCGTGCATAAAAAATACACCTACTTTTCAGTGGCGTTTGTTACAATTTTTCTACATGTGTTTAAAATCAATTGATGTGTATCAACTGTGGGTGTACCCTAAATAAATAAATTCTCTAGAAAGAAGAGACTCAAAGTGAAGAAACTGATACTTCTATTTGCATCTATAATAATTACCTTCTCTTTAGGACACCAAATAAATGGAGGGTTTAAGGATCCACGTAAATATCGCCCTAGATATTCTCAGCTGAAATAAATCTCCTGTTGCACATAATATTCCGTATGTGTAAGAAAAGCCAGCATAAAAAAGCTGACCTTGATTCGTTCATATTCAGATAAGAAAGACTTTACCCAATATGTTGATTAATGAATATTTCTTTTTTTGAAGCGCCCTCCTCTGACTTCTGCAATATCCGCAATCGCGAGAAAAGCTTGAGAATCAATTTCTTCAACAATTGTTGTCAATATAGATTCTTCGAGTCTGGTGATTACACAAAAAATCACCTTTTTAAAATCACCTGAAAACGCACCTTCTCCTGGCAAGTACGTTACCCCTCGTCCTAATCGTTTACTGATTGCATCCCCAATTTCCGTTGCTTCATCGCTTATGATCCATACAGATTTGGATTGTTCCAATCCGTCTACCACGGTATCAATTGCTTTAACAGCAATTACATAGGCTAAAATGGAATACATAGCCCTATCCCATGTGTATACGAAACCTGCAGCACCTAGAATAAAGAGGTTGATAAACATTACAATTTCACCAACAGAAAAAGGCACTTTTTTACTTATTACGATCGAAAGTATTTCTGTACCATCCAGTGCACCACCGCTGCGAATCACTAGTCCTACCCCTACACCGATGAATATGCCACCGAAAATTGTAGCAAGAAGAATATCCTGAGTGAATGGTGGAATAGGATGGAAAAACGATGCGAAAATAGAAAGCATTATAATCCCGTACACAGTTGATATAGCGAAGGTTTTCCCAAACTGTTTATATCCAAGGTATACAAACGGTAAATTCAGCAGGAATAAAAAGATTCCAAGTTGCACTCCTGTTATGTGGGAAAGCATAATAGATATGCCTGTTACTCCACCATCAATAACTTGATTTGGAACTAAAAATATTTCCAACCCCGTGGCCATTAACAAAGCACCAATTGTAATTAATACAGCTCGCTGAAAAACTTTAATAGGGGATAATTTCCTATGTTGTTTTTTCAGTTTTATCACTTCAGTCAAAAAATCACGCCTTTTATTTCTTATTATATCCTAATCCCCTAGTAAGCAAAAATTGATATGGCTCGACATACGAGTGAATTGATTGCTTCCGTGTAATGAACATAATTTCCAACTATGACAGAAAAGCCAACATCACTGTTGACCATCTGTTCTCAAGACTAATTAATTCGCTTTTGCAAACTCAGTTATCTGTTGATCTTTTTTCCCACTGTAAGGTAAGCAAGGCCTTATCAACCTCAGCCTGGCCCAATTTCGGTTAAAGGTTTTGCTGCAATGATTGTGTAAAAGATATGTAAAATGATTTCAATTTATTTCATTTAAATGTATTTATCAATTTATATAAAAAACACCATAAACACATTGATATATCAACATTTAGGAGTGTTCTTGGTCTTTATTAAGCTTCACCATAAAGACTACATAGCGTCCCAGATAGGAATCGAACCTACGACCTACAGCTTAGGAGGCGGTGGTTATTGTTAGGAGAGGAATTGGTTGACCTGGATAAACCTTGATATATTCACATATTTTGAACACCTTATAGGATTAAGTCGGAATGTTTCCGACCCCAACCGAACAGTTTCGACACCAATCCGACCCCTTTTCGTTTAAATTTAAATTGTCCCTTCAATCTTTTTCTAAACATTCAAGAGGATCGTCATAATTTTTTGCATCAATACATATCCTAACCCGAGTCTGAATCCTACTCAAAGCCGTCATGCTTTTTTTAAAACTAAAGCACCCGTATGTTTAAGTGTACCACTTCACATAGTTACATCAATTGATTTTAACATATATACATTGTAACTTTTCTTACTCACCTTACATTTTATATCATATAGAGCACCTCCCAGAAGAAAAGGTACTCTATACTTAAGAATCAGTGACTCCTTGTTATTCTTTTCCGCTAAACTCTAAAATATTTAAACCCTCGGATGCCTCTGGTGCTTCAAAAAAACTAGTAACATGAATAAACACCGCTTCCGTGTCAAAAGCTGCTCTTTCGGGTTGTTCGATACGCCTTTGTGCAATTTGACGTAAGCATTGCTCGTTATTTAGATTAAGGAAAATTAGTTGATGGCTTGCATTGACCTCTGACGCCATATCCAAAAACCACTTTCGCAGTTTTTGAGTGTTAGCTGGAAAATCCATTACTACATCTGTACCGACACTTAATATGTTTTGGACATGCTTTTTCACCAACGGCTTGAGCTGCGCTGAGAATTTTAGATAGTCATCAAATGATGCAATCTGATTGGGATAAAGAGATGAAAGCCATTCATCTTCAGACAACAGTACCGCATGTTTATCTATCGCCAATTGTTTTGATTTAGTTGATTTTCCAGCTCCCATTTTTCCACAGAAAAAGTATAGCGTCCCCAATTGTTTCATATTTTTTTAAACCCCCGCGTTTATTTTAGTGTAAACTTTTTACTTCGTAAGTCCCATAGATATTCTCCTCTTATAATATTTAGACGTGCCAAATTTACTTATTCTACTAATTTCATTTATATTCCTTCTTTAACAAACCTGCCCCGTTTGCACAGTAAGCACAAGTCTCTTGATGCAGCTATATAATTAGCCTTTTTGTGATATTCATCCAGGAATACCAGGCTTTCATATACTCTTCATAATCATTTGGATGGTGTTTAATACATTTCCCTAACCTGAGATATAAACCAATAATTACGTTTTCGTATAAAAATAACTTTTCTTTTTCTCTTTTAATCATCAAATGACTTACAGCGTAATCTATAGTTTCTTTTGTTAAATCATCTGGGGAAGAGCAAAATGCATAGATTAAATCATAAAGAGGGTCTCCAATAACAGGTGCAGGGTCAATCACCCCGCTAAGCTGTCCATCATTAAAAATAAAATTGTGGACTCCACAATCACCGTGTATTAAGTAAGGTTTTGTATCTTTAGGGATTTTTTTGACAAGGTTAGATATAAAATTATGGTCTTCCCTATCTAATCTTCCATCAATAATTTTATTTGCCTCAACGACTTCGTTGATTAAAAAGTTCTGCCAAGAATCAGTTATTTGGTCGGCCCATCCCCAACCAATATTATTAGAAACGGACTTATAATTGTTTAAGAGTCCTTTCACAACATCTTTGAGAATTTCTTTTTTATTTTTTTCGATGTAATTTGTAGACCCATTTACGTATGAATATACTAAGTAATTGTATGATGGTTCTACGAATAGAAGTTTAGGTAAATAACACACTTCCTTATAACGATCAAGAAAAATCGCCTCTGATTCAATCACTCGTTGATCATTTAGCTTAATAACATATTTGGAACCATCAATATTTAGGAGATACAATTTACTCACAGTACCGCCGTTTAGTTGTTCCCATTCTGTTGGTTCTGAGTGAATAATATTATTGTGAATAAGATCTATAATTATCTTTTCAATACACATATTTCATCCTCACTTTTACATAATACCTTGTTCAACTAACCTGCTCCATTAGCTCAATAAGAGGAATTCTATAAAAAAGGCCGTTAATCCTTCCTGGATCAACACACCCGGTAGTTAAACAAGAATTATTCTCTATTTGTTTTAAGCATAATTAGTATCCTGTATAAAATATAAGTCACTCCCAGAGATACAAGGGCGATAAATAGCAGTTGGTAACTAAAGGTATCGATTCAAATAAAAAAGAGCCAAACCCCTTACTAATCAAGGGTTTGGCTCTTTTGTTTTTAGCGTCCCAGATAGACGTTATAATTCACTCAGAAATCCTTATATATCAATGTTTCCTAATAGTGGTGTGTAAAAAATGTGTAAAAACATATCACGTATAAAACAAAAGAGCACAGCGTGCATAAGTAGTGCTACCAACACCCTTATACCGTCCGCCTGAATAGACCAGGCAAACACTTGCTGTACCCTTGAGTGTAGTTTATTACATCATGGGTTTCTTAGCAACGGTTTGCTTAAATAGGCCGTTGCTTTTTTGTTTCCAAAGGAGACATATAAATATGAAGAAACACATTGATGTTATAGCGAGTGTGGATTCTTATCACAATCTATCCACCTTCACAGATATTGAAGAAATGAATAAAACTGTACGCACTTATAAGAACTCAATTAAATCTGCGGTCAAGCGTGTAGATGTACAAGCCAGACTTATTACTCTCGTGGAACTATTAAAGCGTCACAGCTGCAAGCAAATCGGTGTGAGCTATATGTGCAAGAATACTATTGCATCCAAATTGGAGATTTCTTATAAAACTGTTCAAAGGCTTGTGAAGAAATTAGAGGAACTGGGTATGATCCGGCAGGTCGCTATGAAAAGAAAAAAAGATATGTTGCAGACGGCTAATGCTATCCTTATTATTCCTGTGGAAGACAATCTGTCCGACAAGACCCCTACTAAAAAGTCCGGGAAGTGTCCGACCATTAAGACAACTAATATTTCTTTAAAACAAAATATAAATAATAAACGTAAGACTGTCTCCCAATCATCTATTGTGGATAAACCTGGTCATAACTACTTTCAGCAATCTAACTTTGTAGCTCATTGGGTTCCAGATAGGTTTACTGACATGGTAGGTTCTTTTTACACAAAAGCCGAAATAATTCAGGAGTTTTGGAAAGTAGTGAAACAATGTAATAGGGTTGTGAACTATACTTCCGAAGAGAGGGCATTTACAGCTGATCAAGAGTTACAAATCGGCATCCGAGCTTTTAAAGAGTTTGTTATGAAGGTTAAGAAAGAAACAACTATGAAGAAGGGAATATTCGCCTACTTCAATGGTATCGTTAATAACTTGATGGACAAGCTTTATTTTGATGAGGACTTTATGCAGGAATAAACCATTTACAAAGTTTCCCTGACTTGTTAGGCTAAAATTAGTTAAATTTCATGAGGATGAAGAAGAATGAACGTACATCTTTTCATAAGCATTTTTAGTTATCGTTCTGGAGGGTCATTTTCTCAAAAGGGAAGCTTCTCAGTGCGGGTATCTGACTTCAAAAAAAACCCAGATAAATCAGCAGCGCTTCCCGCATATGCTTGGTTGAAGAAAGAAAGGTATTTAACGAATGAGTATGAAATACAGAAAGTGGTTTACGATGGGGAAAATGACATTACTGAACTGGTGAAAAAGATAAGGATCGTTCCGAAGGATGATTTACCATTTTAAAGGGGAGCAAAATGAAAAAATATTTATTAATGTGTGCAGCAATATTTTTATTATCAGGATGTGGTTCTGATGAAACTGCGACTCATGGGGATGTAGACCAAGAAAATGAAACTTCCGATACACAACAACAGGAGAATGAACAAGTGGTTGAAGATGAACCCCTTGAGGAAGAAAGCAAAGATACTGACAGTGAGGGACCTTTAACAGAAGTTGGCCAGACGCTTAACGATGAAGGTGTAGGTACAGTTACTTTAAAGAAGATTTCAAATGTGGATACTGACTATAAAATGGATGACTTGACTGTTCATATTGATAAAGCAAAATTATTGTCCATTACAAACATGACTGACGAGTATAAAGATAACGTTGGTGCAACCAGTGATGAGTTTACTTATTTACAAGTGGCGTATACCGTTTCAAATAACTCGAATGAAACCGTAGACTTTAGTGGTTTTAAAACAGCAGTACTGGATAGCGGGAAACAACTCAATATTAAAGAGAATGATATAATTGGTTCTGCCAACCCAGAAAATTTACAAATTTTGCCGAAAGCAACATTGGAAAACAATATATTTGGAATTGAAGTACCATCAAATCTCAGCTTCATCAGAATAAAACCCGAATATGTGATCAATGAGAAAGCACATAAAACCAATCTAAATCCAAAGGAAATAAAAATTGATTTTAAATAAAAAATGGCCCCTCCAACCGGAAGGGCTTTTTAATGTAATAGGAGATTTTTATTAAATTTTGGAATATGTTTTTTGATAATATACAACCGCCTCGCGAAAAGAAAAGATTGAAATTCCAGATTTTCGCTACAGATATTAAGAACAAAGAACATATATTGATAAAAGAACCTCTCAGTATCTATATAGCACAAAATTTTGTCATTCCTTTTAATAGTTACGAATAAATTAATTAGAAGGGGTTTATAACACATGTCACTGAATAAATTAACACGTTTAATGCATGGATTAGCAAAAATACTAGGAGATGTCGATGCGGTTAGAAAAGGGACTATCGGCAAGAGGGTAGCCAGAAGGGTAGCAGATAAAGTAATCGGAAAACTTATGGGGAAATTATTTAAATAATTTTACTCAGTTTAAAGCCCCTCCAGCCGGAAGGGCTTTTTGATTTCTGTATCTGAGGGTTCTCATCCAAAATAAAGAGGCCGCGCATGACAAGACTACTTCTCAAAATTCTATATTCGATTACTTAGGTGATAATGTTGGATTTCCTATTACTGCACTTGTGCCTAAATCTATTGTTAGAAACTTAATACCTCTTAAATCTACCTCAGCATACTTTGCATCAGTTTGGTAATCAAGCTCACCGCTATGAAACAATTCATTCCCATCACCAGTTATTACAATGTTTGATTTCTTGCTAGCATAATCAGACATTCCATAAAAAAATTTCAGACTTGAATATTTACCATCTATCTTATAGTTTATTTTACCTCTGAAAGGTGTAGTATTAGTTCCCAGTAAATTTTTTGAATATCTCTTATTATTAATTGATAAATTATAGTCGATTACAACTTCATGTTTAGAATATTCCTTCATATTGGTTAATGCGATTATACCTTTACTCGGCATAACTCCCAAATATAGTGCTTTTCGAGTTGCATCATATTTTATTTGGTTATCCGTATAATTAGTTAACACTGGAATAATGTCATCAACTTCTACATAATTCCTTCCACTCCACGAAAGAAACCTACTTGTTCCGTTCTGTACGCCATTAGTGAATATCTTTCCAGAAGAAACAGTTGGAATGCTTTTCTTTAATTTAGCATTTTGAGCCTTCAGACTTGCTACTTGTTTTTCTAATGCTGCATTTTTCTTTTTTAAATCTGCAACTGACTCAGCTTTAGCTGATGTTGTGGTACTGAAACTCAAACCGAAACATAAAAGCATAACAATGATAACCGATATTTTTTTCATAGAACCCTCCATAATTAGTATATTTTACCTATTTAATTATACAGAATTAATTTTTATAGAGGAAGAAATTTTTTCATTTTTTACCATAATTAACGTGGATTATTTCCACCTTTATGTTTTTTATTTAATTCAAGATATTAGTTGAAACAACACTTGACAATTGATTTTCTGTTCGTATTTCAATTAACACCGTCCGACAATCTTTCGTTATTCTATAGCCAACCAGTATGTTTCGTTTTGCAAAAATAATCGTCTCCTTATAAGTAATTTTAACCATTTATACAAAACTTCTTACATCCCCCTCCATCCGGAAGGGCTTTTTCATTTACACTCTTTCAATCTCGATTTTTTTAGCACCTTTTTGAACAGCTTTTTCAATAGCCTCAGCCACTCCGGAAGCTTTACTGAAGGCACCTATTTGTTTTCCATCAACTATCACTCGATGAATGACCTCTTTCTTTGTTGGTGATTTCACAGCTTCCTTTTTCGTGTTAGGGTTTATATTTTCGAGTGCTGCCTTCTTCACATCAGCCATTCTAAAGTTTTTACCTGGGCAGGCTGTGGAAGCCCCAGGCATATCCTTGTGACCTACTACATCATTAAGCTGCAGTCCGTATTCCCGGACCAATTGAGCGATTAACCAACCGCCCGCCTTAACCTGTGCATCAGGCATTTTTTCTTTTTCAAAGTCCCCTTGAAAGCAGATACCCAGAGTGTGATCGTTATGCCCCAGGCAGTGTGCCCCTTCATATTTCCCTCGACCTTCCTGAATCCGCCCTTCTTTGGTAATGAAATAGTTGTATCCTATCCCGCTCCATTTCTTTTTATCTTTATGGAAATCATGAATGTCATGGATACCCCAAGTTTTGTGGGCCGGGTGATGCAGCACTAACTTGTCTACTTTTTTAATCGGATCTAAGGCATAACGGAAAGATAACTTTACCTTTTCGATTTTCATCGTTTCTTCCTCCCCTTCAATCTTGATTTGACATGGGTGTTCTTCCACACGGCATAAACATTTATCACGAGGGCAGTGAAAGCAGCTACAACTATAACGAACGCATTAATGCTTTCTGTGGTGAACCAATCAAAGGAGATACCAATGGTTCCAAAAAAGAAAAGGAGAGCCGTTAGGAAGCCCCCCAGTAAAGTGAAGATATCTTTTTTCACATTAATTCCCTCCCCACACGCTAAACACAATGGCAATCACGCCGCCAATAATTCCGGTACATGCAGCTGTGATAATCCCTCCGGTAATTGTGCGCTTTATCCAGGTTGTGTTTTCTTCAATTTTGTTTAATTTCTCATTCAATACGATAATTTGTTGATCGTGACGGTCGCTTGTTCTTTCCAACGTTGATACCCTCTGTTCCAGTGTCTTAAATTCGGCCTTCAATTCCGTTATTTCTTTCTGATTTGTATTCACTGTAGTTGGTACCTCCAATGTTTCAGGCATGGTATCCCCCCTTTTTTAGATATAAAAAATACACCTTCTTCAGGTGTTTGGTTTGTGCCGCATGACCATTGATAAATTTAACACGATACATTTTAATTAAAAAAATACCCTGATGCATATTCTCCAGGGTATTCCATATTCATCATCTATTTATTAGATTTGTTATGCGGCACTGTTACAGTTACACTCTTGTTTGTCACATTGCCTGCTTTATCCGTAGCTCTAAAAGTGATGGTATACACTCGTCCCTTACCTTTCCCTAATCGATCTGCAAGAAGTTTAAAGGTATCAGTGGAGCGAGTAATAGGTGTATGATACTTTGCATTCTGAATATCATCGGATCGAAGTCGTTCATTGCTTGTAATGGATGCTAATACGACCGAATCCATTCCTGAAGTCGCATCTGAAGCGTTAATTATAGCCGTAACCGGAACCATTTTACCATTAGGCGGCCATATGGATGTTTTGTCTAGGCGAATATTTAATGTAGGTGGTGTTTTATCCAGCTTAATTGTTTTTGTATTAAATTGTTCAGTATTCCCAGCGTTATCTGTGCTTCGATAATCAATGACATGCGTTCCATCATCAGATAACGTAAAGGCTCCATTATAAGGTGTCCATTCCCCGCCGTTTAGACGGTATTCTGTATTAGCTGCACCTGATCCGTCTGAATCTTTTGCACTTAAACTAACTTGGACATCTGATGTGTACCAACCATTTTTTCCATTAGGTGTGCCTGGATCCGCACTTAGTGTCGTAACAGGTGCACTGTTGTCGATCTTTACGGTCGCCGTATGCTTGTCTTCTATATTTCCTTCTTTGTCCACGCTCCAATAGGTGATGGTGTGGATGCCTTGAGTCGAAACTTTAACGGAAGTACCACTTTGTTCATCATCATTATCAAGTTTATAATACGTATTAGCAACTCCAGAACCATCCTTATCGGTTGCGGTCAAGTTTACGGTTACATCATTATTTACCCAATCTTTTGGTGCGTCATCCGTGGTAACTGGTGGTGTTGTGTCAGCAAGTGTCTTAAGGGTGATTTTTGCGTATCCATTTCCTGATTGACCATATTGCCTCCCGCCAGATGTAGAAGGCATGGGTTCGTTTCCTGCTATTAACTGAGTGTTGGTCAAATAATAAGATGGGTTTACAGAGTAACCTTCAGGTTTATAAGAGGAAGAGGTAAGAACATAACCGGAACCACCAGCACCACACTCAACTCTATGAAATTCAGTTCTAACTCCAGCATAACCCCCATACCAACCTCCACCTCCCCCTGCTGTGGATGAAGATCCATTCTGACCATACCCGAAAGCATAGCCGGATGTTTGTGTTCCTGCTGCAGTTTCGAAGACTGCTCCACCACTTTCTCCACCACCCCATCCTGCATACCAGTCTTGAGTGTCATCATGACCGCCACCACCACCTGCAACGATAATCCGACTATTCAACGATACGGGGTCTGTTGGACTAGTAGCAGAGATTAATCGAATATCAGTTCCGCCACCACCGCCCATGCCAGATTCATCCTCTGAACCACCGTTTCCTCCGCCATTCCATCCTCCAGATTTTGAACCTTCTTCTCCTACGTAAACATAGAGAGTTTCACCTGCAGTTAATCTAATGTCACCTTTAGCATAACCACCGTAACCCCCTGGTTGGTAACGCCATGGTAGGTAATGTGAGCCTCCTTGAGCACCCCAAACTTCCAATTTATACGTCCCCGTATATGGTGCTGTATATTCCTGAACGGCACCAGTGTACTGAAAATCCCACGAATTCGATTCTGCATATACACTAGAATTGCCTATTACTGGTATTATTCCCAATAAAACCCCTGCAGATAAAACTAAACATGATAGTGTCTTTTTGAAAAACATGTTTGAATTTCTTTTCAAACCATTCTTCTGTTTGTGTAACCACTGAATAGCCAAAAAAACATCAACCTCTCTACTAAGTTTTAAATGGTTATGACAACAAAACTACTTTCTGGTCGTTCCAATCCAAAACAGTTTCCATTTTTGGACTAGATACCCATCAGAAATTAAAAAATGTCCCCCCTTCTTCCAGTTATTCAGTAAGAAAACTTAATAACAGTCTGGATTATACGTTATAACGAATGAAAAATATGTCACAATTAGTAAATTTGATATTTTTTGTAAGAATTAATTTTATGAGAATAAAAGAATGATTTTTTTGGTTACTAGAACATAAAAAATACACCTACTTTTCAGTGGTGTTTACAAAAAAAGCGACCAGCTTTGAAGGGAGACTGGTCGCACAATGAGTAATAAGAAAACAATCAAATGAAGATTGTTTATAACTCTATATTTCTCTCTACAACAGTGCTTTTCCTTCAAATAGCATCTGGTAATTATTTCATTGGTGTCGCATCTGATCCTAATACGATGCATAATAAACCTTTCATTTTTTTGTTAAAAATAAAGTCGTACAAAAAGCACGACTTTATTTTAGCATTCACTTTGTTTTTTTGTAGGTGCCTTCAAATTGATTATAGTAGGTTTTTTTATTAATACTTATCTTAATTGTCGAATTATTCTTGTTAAAAGAGATTTTAGTTTTATTATCACTCGGGTTACCATTAAGTTTATTAGAACTAGCTGTTACCCCTTTATAATTTGCAGTACCAAAATAATCCTCTACATAATACATACCATTAGCTTTTTGGTAATACTCCGATTTAAGATAATAATCGAACTTCCCATTTTTTTGATTCTTAATCGTCATCCATAAACGCCATTTCCCCCCTTTATCATTTCTTTCAAAATAGTAATTACCTATCCAATGTTCATTAGAATTAGAACTTAAATATTTGCTACTAACATAAGCTTTCTTTCCCTTATAACGAATCTCTGACCAACCATTTGAAGTTTTAGAATATACAACTACTTTTGTACCCTTTTTCAATGTTCCAAGAATTTTTGTTGACTTTGCAGTTGAAGGTTTGTCTCTAACATTTAATTTTGCTGCAGTAACTGTTGCTGATAGTGTTGCTGCCTCTGTCTTAGATGAAAAAGGCACTAAAATACTTAGCATCATTACGAAAACTAAAATAACCTTCAATAAGATATTATTTTTCACTACTTTCTCTCCCCCTAGGTGATATTAACTATTTAATATTAGCAAAATACTCCTATGTTGTAACTATTTTCCGAAAAACCTAAAGGAGTGAACATAATCTTCCGGATACGACAGAAAAAGCCAACAGAATACTGTTGACTTCATCAACTTTTTAACTTACGAAAAACTTTTCTTATCTCCAAGTTCACGTATTGCTTGCTGTACAGTTCCATATATTTGTATTAAAGATAAATCCGCTCCCAGCTGAATCACGCTTCGTGAAACAGCAGGACTGATTCCCGTAACAATAGAACGAACACCAAGTAAACCTAGAACGGCACTAGTTTTAAACAGAAAGTCGATTACCATTTGATCAAGTTCATAGATGCCTGAAAAATCGCTAATTAAAGTATGGACATTCTGTTCTTGAACTTTTAACGGCACATTTTCCAGAATATATCTCGCCCTATCAAAATCGATAGTTCCCACAAGGGGCAACACAGCTACCCCTTCTAAAACAGGGACGACTGGAGCTGATAGTGCAAATATTTCTTTCGACACTTTTTCTAGTTCTCTTTCGATGTCTTTACGCTGTGTTATATCTCTGACGACAGATAGAATCGCTTTTTTACCCTCATATAGAATTGGAGTACAATTTGTTTCAACGTCAACAAGCGTACCATCAAACCGTCGTAATTTTTTTCGATGATTCCAGTCGGTTTATTTTCTTCAAGGATGGACTTCATATGACTGGCTGTCAGCCCTATATACTCCTCAGGTATGATATCAGATACAGATTTACCTATAACCTCCTCGCTAGAAGCTGCCCTTAAAAATGTTACTCATGCCAGGTTTATATACATGAATGTGTTTTCTTGTTGAATAATAATTGTCTCTGCGGAAGAATCGACGATTTGACGAAACATTTCTTCATTTGTATTATTTTTCATGAAAATCCAGCACCCCTCACAACATATCACTTTTTATCATTACTAAACATTAATGTAGCAGCAGGAAGATACTGTTCACATTCTTGTTAACCTAACAAATAATGCAAAAACTATTCACTTTTTGTAGTCTCATTACTGACCCTCTCCCACAGGGCTATATCCGTTGCTGGATCATGCAGCACAGTTTCATATTCCTTCAATGGAGCCTCACCTGAATCTGCATCAAGTTCGCCACCAACATATACATAACGGTCCCTTGTTGTGACAGCCACCATGGTATTGTCTTTCGTAGCAATCCCACGAATAACAGGGAAAATAGTCTGCTCCCCTTTTGGTGTGAATTCTATTCTAGTCCCCGTAATTGGTACCGTGATGTGATCTCCGTAACGTAAAGGGTCACTGCATGTAAAAGTCAGGGAGGTTTGCAAGTCATAACCCGTAAGTTCCACCCATTCTCCAACTCCAGAAAAGTAACCGTAATAAACCCATTCTGGTTCTTGATCAAAATACAATTCCCCCTCAAATGCGTTTTGATGGATTGTCATATTTGCCAGGAGTCTTTTTTTATCATTTTGTTCGCGTTGTCTTCCACAAAGTAATGTGATGTCTATTGTGATAGTTCTCTCGCCAATGTTATTCCCAAAAAAAAGGACACCCCTACGACCCGGGATGTCTGTGGTTACAGAGGATATGGCAGGAGCTAACGGTACATTGACTTTATTTACATGAATCCCTAATGACTTAAACGACGTACCTATATAAGTCATACTGTTCATGTTGTTACCACTCCCTTCGCCCTGTTTTGTCTGTAACTCCGTTTATTTTGTACATCTGATATGGATTTCTCCATCTGCTTGCTGTCCAGGTATACGTTCGTATCTTTTAGGACTAGCTGAGTAAGCAACTCTATTTGTTGCTGCATGAGATGGATCTGTGTGGACATTGCATCTAACATATCCTCGCTTCTTCCCCCAGTTGTGGAAGGCTCTCCTAAAACCTTACTGCTTACGTTCGCTAGTAGCTGTAAGGCTCTCCCACGCTTTGCCTTACTTAACGGGATAATGGCTTCGGGTCCAGCTTCCCCCACAAGTCCTATGTGAGGTTTACGGATAATGCCGCCATTTGCGTAAGGTTTATAACCTCCACCCCTGGACATTGACTTAATCCCTGGATGACCCCAGATGCCACCATACCGCGAAATAAGGTAACTGATAGCTGCAACAGCAGAGTGCAAAGGGTTAGTCCTATCTCCCATACCCTTCATCATATGCGCTCTAAAAGTTGAACCGATAATTTGGAATAAACCGACTGATGGATCTCCCCTCTTGGCGTTAATGTCCCAATTGTTAATTGCCCTTGGGTTAAACCCTGACTCTTTTTGCGCTACTGTCATTAACGGTCCCAACCAAGACATAGGCTGTCCTGTAATCCGGAGCGCTTGGATAATCGCAGCCCGAGCCATAGCAGCTTCTCCGCCAGAGAAATTACCAAAGGATGACAGGGCTTTGTCCAGCAGGGCTTGAATACCCTTAACTGCTATATTAGAGATATATTTGACTGGACTTCCACTAATCTTAGTGAACCAGCTAGGAATCAATTTATCTGACAGGCCAAATTGGGACTTTGCAGAATCCCAAATAGCTTTCGGACCTTTCGTAATTGCATCAAAGAAAGTACCAATACCATTGGCATATCCCGGGAAACCATAAGATTTCAATAATCTTTCAGTATGCTTGTTTGGTAAAACGGAAGTACCTTTAGGAAGATTGCTATGATACTAAGGTCCTCTAGCACCGAGCATGGTAACACCTGTACCCGGGATATGGGCCAACTCTCTTCCCTTTTCCCCCACAATTGCAGGGCCACCAGGATGACCTGTGGAAGATGTACCTGTGGCGTAACGTGCTTCTTCACTCTTTGTTTTCTTCGCAGCCTTTAATGCAGTGGTGTTTGATTTAAAGCCAAACATGCTCTTGATTTTACCCATAATTTCGAATACTTTTTCCCACATTAAATTCCAACCTGTTTTTACTTTGCCTGTTTCTTCGTCAATATACCTACCGTGGGAACCAGCTTGTTCTTTAGCTTCTTTCACAACATTTTTGTGCATGCTTTTCGCTTTTTTCACTGCATGGTCATGTTGTCGATTCGCTTCCCGAATAATTTTCGCCGCTTCTTTAGCACTAATTGAACCTGTTTCATCACGTTCTCGGATCGCGGCAGCTATTACTTTATCTCTTTTAGTGACAGCGTCCTTGATGGCAGCATTTTTGGATTTTAAACTGTTTCTGATTGTTTCTGCAGCTTGTCTCGCTGTGATGCTTCCGGATGCATTTTTAAGCCGTTCCATAATGGCTTTTTCTTCAACTTCACCCTTTGACATAGTTTGAACAGCCATATTCATCATTCTATTTAGAATGTGATTGATTTCTCTCTGTTCACCTTCAGTTATATCTCTTTTTTCTTTTGCTGCACGATTTGTAATAGCTTTGAGTCGATTCTGCATATGTTGAAGAGATTTTTCACGTTCAATTTGTTTACCCTTTATCTTGTTTAGGATTGCCTGTTCTTCTTTTCCAGTAAGGGCTTTGCTGTTCTGAAAGAAAGTATTCATGTGGCTGTAGCTTTGGTCAAACTCTTTTTTCATACTAGAAGAAATTTTTCTTGCCATCTCAGCGAATTTACCTGATAAATCATTTGATATTTTTTTAGTAATGGTTGTTCCAGACCAAAGCAACTCATTTAATTCAGTTGTAGCTTCATAATTCAGTTTTTTATAACCTAGAACAGCCTTTGAGGTAGAATCAGAGACTTTGTTGCCAAAGCTATCTAATGCGGGGATTTGCTCTTCTTTAAGGTGTTTATACAACTTCGTCCCCCCTTTCACTAAAAGAGGGATAGCCATAGTAGCCAATATACCAATCGGACCGCCTAAGCCTCCTGCGGCAATTCTGGCCACACCGAAACCTTTTGATAAAATACCTATGTTTTTACCCGCTCCTAATGCTTTCCCATCTAGACCAGTGAGACCACCGGCAGTGGTGGCAGCATTCTTTCCGACTGCCGTTACAGATGCACTCGTCAACGAAGAGCCTTCCCAAGTTCCGTTTGGCAGAGGCTGCAGGTGCGGCAGATGCTGCTGGTTCTTTAATTGGCTCTCTTGGTTCCTGTTTTTTTAGTTGTGACAATTCATTTTGCAGATTAAATACAATGGATTTAAGGTTTTCGATTTCGGTATCGGCATTGTCTGTCGTTTCATTGACTTTATCAGCCAATCCAAGATCAACCGCTTCCCCTGCTGTGAACCAAGTTTCCGATTCCACAAGCGTATCCAGGTCTTCTCGGCTGCCAGTATATCGCGTCATGTAAATATCAGCGATGGACTTATCGATTCCCTCAAGTGCATTGAGAGTTTTACGGATTTCATTCTTAGTGCCCCACGTAAAGGTAGATGCTTAATGGATCATCATCATGGATCCGGTATTCATGATAAGTTCATCGGCTGCCATGGCGATGATAGAAGCTGCGCTCGCTGCAAGTCCTTCCACATTGACGATAACCTTTGCCTTGTGGTTTTTAAGCTGATTGTAAATGGCTATGCCGTCAAAAGCGTCACCACCTGGACTATTCAACCGAATAGTAATGGTGTCACTTTCAACTTGTTCAAGTGCGTTTTTGACATCATTAGCAGAAACGGATTCATTCCACCATGATTCACCGATATCGCCATAGATGGTGATTTCTGTTGTATCATTAGTAGCTTCAGCCTTAAACTCATGCTTGATCGTAGCCGCCATTTTGTTGGCTCTTTCATTCTTAAATCGCTTCACTCATTCTCACCTCCTTCAAGTACCTCAGAATAGTTTTTGGTCATTACATACTTATCTAACAATGGGTCATCCACCCTTTCCAGGCCGAACTTGCTTCTTATTTCATTTCCATTCATGACCCCTGAAGCTCTAATCTTGTCAATCGCTGTTGCCAGGTCAAAAACGTTCTGATAAGAAACTTGCCAGATATCAATGCATTTCCCTTTCAGGTAATCGTCCTGGGTAAAGAACTTAACGTCTGCTTGATCCTTTATTTTTTTCAACAAAGGACTAACAGTGAAAAGCATATAGTTTTTGGTTTGCTTCTCTACATCGGCCATGTCTCCATGAAGCAAGCTAGTGGGAATACCCATGGCCATTGCAACTTGATCCAAGAAGCCGTTGGTTACTCTGTTTACTTCATCCACACTTTGACCGTTAACCGAGCCGCCGCCGTTTGTCTGTTCAGAGTATTTAAACCCTGGCTGCTGTGGAATGATAGCCACATCTTTTTCACCAATAGCTTTGTACATGTTATCAATGAATTCCTGAAGCTTCTTTTGGTGTTGTTCACTTTTCGCTGCCAGCATGTCCATATCTACAGTTGCACGGACTTGATTCTTTCTCTTTTGTGCATTTAAGATGCGTCCGAAAAGGTCTCCATAATCAGAAAATAACCCATCAATCAAGGGTGATAGGTTTTCGTTTTTATATCTCAGATGAATGACTTCGTTTTGCCGAAAACTTCGCTTGAATTCGTATTCCTTCACCTTTACCTTAGTGAATGTATCCTCCAAAACAGCATACTCGTTGTGCTCGAAGTCATCTGCGATAAGAAGATCCCCGTCATCGGCTTGGATGATTAGACACTCATTGTCATAGACCAATTTGTGGACGAATGTTTGCCAAAAGGTACTGGCCGTCATGTTTTTGTTAGGCCTGACATTTAACCGGTGATAGAGTTCATCCTTTATAAACTCCTTACCATCCTTAATCCGGAATTCAGATTGGCTAATCGTCCGGCCAAGAAATGAAACACATGTATCAAAAGCCAGCTTTTTCATATGGATTCTTGTGGATGTATCTTGGAAAAATTCCACATCAAACATGAATCCGAGTTCACTATTCCTTTTTAATATCGCATCCAGAAACCCCAATAATCATCACCCCTTTAATATGCGGTCAAAGACACGATAAACCAAAATAAATTTTAAATTCCGACAAAGTCTCTTATATATAAATTAGATTTTTCATGTTAAGGTGAATCTATTAAACATATTATTCTGGGAACTACGAGACTTCTCTTAGTCAACTCCCTATATTAAGGAGGAGATAAGAAACATGTCCTTAGAGCATGCAAAAACAATGTTGAAAACCATAAAACAGTACTCTAATAGTGAAATATCATTAACTTTTAACGATAATAGATCGACACCAATATTATGTGTGTGTTACAAGGGTTCTTATTTTGAAATTACAAACCTAAGAACCTCTGACATTAAAACTTTTAACGATGTTGAATCTACGATTGTATTTATTGAGACAGAATTACATGATAAAGTATTACACCCCTCTAATTGTTAGGATTTTTTCGACTCTTTAAAATTTGATACCAGCTAAAAAAAAGTCGATTTCATCCACAAGTATATTATCTGCCTGCCATAGGGCATGGATGAATGCCTGGAATCCGTCTGTTTTCCGCCTCACTTCATCCTTCTTCAAATACTCTTTATTCCCATCTTTCTTTATGTGAACATATACGTTGTTTGTATACCAACGCATAAGAGGATTGTCATCGAAAATAATGTGCTGTTTTGCAAACATTGTTTCTACTTTAGGTGCCAGCAGCGAGTGAATCGCTTTTGGGTTACGGATATACAACAAATTAAATCCTTCTGCTTCTAATGCGGTTTTAACAAGGTCCAATCTAAATGTATCGGCTACAATCGTATCAACACCATATATCTCCCTCATTTCAACAAACCAATTAACGATATGAGAGATATCAATGACTGGCTCATCGACAATAGTAAGAAGACCGTCTTCTTCCCACTGCTTAACCGGCACTGCCGTCTTCATATCGGATTGATAACCCTTTACCTATCGCAGCCGTTCCGTCGTAAATCCGGTCAACTACGCCCTCCCCGACGGCTTGCAGCGAAGTACCCTCCGGCATGGCAATATCGATTCCGGTGTGCGGTGTTTTGTGTACCGCGTCGACGTCGCCGAACCGACTTGTAATCCGGACAATCATATCGCCTTCATAGCTTCAACGAGGATATTTAGCGCAAGGGGAGTCATTTGGACCAGCGCATAGCCCAGGCCAGCACCCGACATCATGCCGAAGCCTTTTTCACGGTTGCCGATCATGATAAAAAGAGCCCCGCCAAGCACTACGACCATTGCCACCGGATAAGCAAGCGCCTGGACTAAGGTAATCAACGGATCAAAGGCGTGAAGCATCTTATCGTACATAGCGTTGGTGGCTGCCGTGGCGGAACCTGCAACCGGGTAAGCTTCCGCAGCAAAGGCGACTTTCTCCGTAAACAATGGCTTAATGGCTAATGGAATTACACTTAGCGCCCCTAGGACGCCCAGTGATTCGCGAACCTCTTCCGTATACTGAAACCGACTATTTGTAGGTTTTGGATCCTTGTGGGCCATAAAATTGCTGATTGTACCGACTACTTCCGTTTTGTTCCGTTTAAACATGCTGTCATCCTCCTATGCGGTGAAATCCGATGTAGTAAATACCTGGGTGTTCATTCCTCCACTAAGCTTCCTCAATTCTTCGCGACGGTGCTCGCTGTTGGTAATCCAAACGAATTTCGGCGCCATCATGCCGAACGATCCCCGCTGCCTTAGTATCCGATACCTTTCAATCTTCGCCTGATTCTTCTTCATTGTCTGCGTGTTATCGACTTCAACGATTACATAAACGTCGCCCTGCTTAAAAAGTGCGTCTGCCACACAAGTAACGTTTTCCTTCTTAGTTGCTCCTTCGCTTCTTATCCGCATTTCATTGCGCCAGGACTCCGGACAACCAAACGCGATGTATATGTGATTCCGCATGATGTTATGCTGTATGTTGCCGGTGCTTTTGCGCACTTTATCGCAATTTACAAGCGCCCTGCCTGCTGCGTTTAAATAGTAAACAAATTCACCGTCTCGGATTACGCTTAGATATTCCTCCATTTGCTTGAGAACTCGCTGGGCATTACGGTCACTTTTAAGGTTTTGTATTGCCTGAATTTGATTACGTGTTAAGAAATCAAGCCTCTTCAAAGTAAGTAATATAGCTTCCTCCCGTACCTTCCTCTTTGCCTCTAGATGATGCACCGGACTTTTCACTCCTCGCTCTAAAGGTGATGTGAGGCGTTAATTTCGTATCGATAAAATCGTTCTTAATAAACGGTGTTTGAACAATAACGTCTCGATCGGTCTGATATATCGCCCTGCCACGTAATCCTACAGGCAAGGCTTCGGCACCTTTCCGGTCAAGCACGACCATACTTTGCGTGCTGTTCTTCAATTTGAAGCATAAGGCCGCGCTCGTATTCGCCTTAACCTGGCGCGGAAACACATCTGCTACGGGATATTGCGTGGCGAAAATCATGCGATACCCAAGCCCGGCACCAATACGCGCGATCTCTCCAAGTAAGTACGTGCAACGTTCACGCTGTGCCTTGTCTTCAAAGCCCGCGATTTCCGCGCCTTCATCCACTATAATGAAATGCCGTTCCTTCCATCCCGCCTCTCCAATGTCTTCCCAACCCTTCGATAAGAATAGCGCCTGGCGTTGCCCCATTTCCGCATGAATTAAATCGAGGGCGAGCAACGATTCTTCCGCGTTCTTGGCGACGGTGTGAACCTGTTTACAATTAGAGAAACGGCTAAAGGCTAATCCACCCTTGAGGTCCACGAGAGTCAGCTTCACATTATCAGGCTCGTTATGGATTAACGTTGTAATGGAGTTCTTTAGAAAAACCGTTTTCCCGTACCGAGTCATTCCGGCCACTACGAGCATCTGCATTTTTTCAAAGTCATGCTTTATAAACTCCCGCATTGTGACGCCTTTTGGCACCTCCCAGCCACCCACCTTCGCAAGCAGCTCGTCGTCATAAGGTAAGTCATCGGTAAGGCCTTTGTCATACACCCGGATAATAAGCATGCCGTCGTACTCCATTTCGATGTTCTTATTCAACTGGTCGCGGTTTTCGAGTATTTTACGGATTTGCTTAACGATATTCCGGTCCGGCTTCAGCTTTTTAAAGTCGCGTAAATGAATCCGGTGCTGACTGCGGTTATTTAAGCCGTCCTTAAATTTTCCGTACTTCTCTAGGAAATCTTCGAGCTCGAGTCCTAACGGAATCTTATAAACATATTCCGTGTAATTCGGTTTCTTCTTTCGCTCCCGTTTCCGACGGTACAGGCGCAGCTTCTCTCCGTTTTTGTACAGGCCGGAGTTCTCTGCGATTTTCAGAATTTTATCGTTATCGTCCTTCGTGTTCGTCCGGAAATAATGACTAGCGCCCCAAACTCCGAGCATACTGGCTGTCGACACTACCTCAAATAGCAAATCGCCACGCTCCCTTCTATATCTGATATAGATAGTTGCAAGAAAAACGACTCCGAAAGCGAATGTTATGGATGTTGGTATGCGTAAGGTTAATGCGAGATTTTATCCGTTCGCGCTTCCGTTTTGTGACCGTTTGGTAATGCGTATGGTAAAGAGTATGGGAGGACGCCCAAAAACTTGCACGTCCATAACAAAATTAGTTGGATATTTATTGAAGTATTTTTATGAAAGGTAAACCGGTCGCTAACGGAGAAATAAATATAGAGGTGTTTCGCATGCTTAAAAGTAATATTGGTGAACTTATTAAACAATCGAAATATAAACGAGAGTTTATTATGAATGAATTAAACGTGTCCGCAAATACGTTGTCTAATTGGTGTACCGGAAAAAGTATGCCATCATTATATAAGGCGTTTAAGTTGGCTGAAATATTAGGTTGTATGGTGGATGACTTGTACGAAAAATAGAGAGTGCATTGCAAAAGTGGACAAGTATAGGCTTCAAACCTCTTGTTTAAAATAGAACGAAAGGTTCTATAAGAGGTGAGAAAAGATTGGCTAAACTGGTGAGAAGAGCTAAAAAGAACATTCAGACATATTTGATCGCTGCGTTCAGCGTCTATATATGGTACGTGGGAACATTTGATTTCATTAAGGAGAATCCTAATGAGGTGTCTACAGGTTTAGTTATGCTTTCTTTACCATTCTTGGTTGC
Organism: Peribacillus glennii; assembly: GCF_003429105.1. Lineage (GTDB taxonomy): Bacteria > Bacillota > Bacilli > Bacillales > DSM-1321 > Peribacillus > Peribacillus glennii. Next base: position 1,794 of record NZ_QVTD01000016.1, on the reverse strand, counting down.
GTTAACTTTTAAGTCTGTACGGAAAGAATTCTTTGGATTATTTTTATTTCTAAAAAGCTTAATTCGATATAAAAGTATTCTACCTACTGACCTAAGAGAAATCGATCATATGGATGGTTTTGAATTTGAAAGGTTTTTAAAACCGGTCTTTGAACGACATGGATATCTTGCAGAGGTAACACAAGGTTCTGGAGATTTCGGAGCTGATTTAATATTGCATAAAGGGCGGAAAAAATACGTGGTTCAAGCAAAACGCTACAATAGTAATATTGGAGTCAGTGCAGTTCAGCAAGTTGTTGCTGCAGTGAATTACTATAAAGCCACCTCTGCTATTGTGGTAACTAATCAGTATTTTACACATCCAGCAATCGAGTTGGCTAAAGTTAACAAAGTAATTCTCATCGATAGAGATAAGCTTTCAAAAATGATCCTATAAAATCGAAGATGGATTAAAATGATCGGGGAATACGTTCTGGCGAAGCGAAGGTAACATACAACGGAGAGCACGATATAACGGAGATTGTCCGCCAGTTGCGGCCGGTGATTGACGATCTACCGTTTTAAAATGTATTGACTAAGTTAAATGAACAGCAAGGGTATATTTAGATTTTTCAGCAAAGAATAAGGACCCTCCACATGAGAGAGTCCTTTTTAAAGGTCCAAAAACTATTGATTAATAACCGCCGCCACAAAATCCTGAACAGCCAATAATCACCAATAATACGAAAATTACAAGAATAAAAGCAAATTGGCCGCCGTAGCCACCGCCAGTGTATTCACCCATATAGTTATCCTCCTTTATGTGTTAGTGGAAAAGCTATCTTACAATTTCATACTATGTACAACCCGTTTAATGGGACAGGGCAAAGAGTTTGTCCTACTTAAAAATGTGCCTTTTCATCAATTTGATAAATGCTTTTAAAAAAGGCTGCCAATTTAATAGCTTGTACATATTATAAGATTGAGTAAAAGAAAAGGAGTGAATAGTATGGGTGAGAATTACGGACAAGGACGTGGCAGAGAAGCTGCATTCGTTCTTGTAATTTTCGTTCTGTTGGTTATCATTTTAGGAATCAGTTCCTTCGGTTACTAATCAAAAAACCGCCGCATAATTGGACAAGTCCAGTTTAGGACGAGTCCTATAGAAAAAGCCTTTTAATTAGTGAATGCCTAGTTATTAGGCTTTTTCTTGTTAAAAACAGGCTGTCACTTTGCGAGCTTGTACATAGTATAAATTAAGCCGAAGCCAGCCAGCATATCTGCCATTCTCCTCCTTTTCGAAATGGCAAAAAAAGAAGCCTGATAATTAGGAGTCCCTGATTATTGGGCTTCTTTCAATTGTAATTTGTTTTTCCAGCAAAGATTAAAGGGACTGTCATCAAAGGCAGCCCCTTTTTATATGTCCCCCCAAAAAAACGCCTTGACCATAGCGGCCAGGGCGCTCTTTAATTCCATTCATTCGGAAATCTAGCGATATTTTCATCTTTGAATTTTTCGTTAAAGATAATATCGAAACCTACTCTGTTTGGATCAACGATAACATCATCCGAAAATGAAATACCGAGTCCTTTCTCTATTTCATTGATTGAGTTAACCGTCTCAAGCTGCATATGTGCGATTTTACCTTCGTAAACAATAACGGAAGCGTAATCGAAAATGTCGCTAGCAGAGTAGAAAAGTAAGTCGGTGTTGACCTTTGTACCGTCCCTAAATTCGAATAGACCGTCTAGCCATTGTTTCTCCTGTGGATCCTTCGTGTACTTCTTATCGAATTCAGCGAAAGTGATTTCGGTT
>NZ_QVTD01000015.1 GCF_003429105.1 Peribacillus glennii | reverse complement strand
GAGCCAGGATCAAACTCTCCGAAGAAATGTTTGAATAGCTCATTTGTTTTTATAGTGTTTGCTCACTATTAAAATTAACGTTGGCGCTTTGTTTTGTTCAGTTTTCAAAGAGCAATTTCTTTGTCGTTTCTCTTAGAAGCGACTTTGTTATAATAACAAATCTACTCTGCTATGTCAACAACTGTTTATGAAAGTTTTTATGATAATCTTTTTTAACACTTTGTTTCACAGCAACTTTATCAATATAACAGCGATAAAAAAATCCGTCAATAGTTTTTCGACATATTTTTATACATCCTAAATGTTTTGTCATTTACATTTGATCACGTTCGTTAAGCCCGCGTTTCGTCCTCATATAAATCATGCATTCCTTCGCTGGCGCTACTCTCTTAAACAAGTTAAAGAGAACCTTATATCTTTCCTCCATTGCCCGTTTAACAATATGGTCGATTCGTTCATCATTCAGGTCGAACAGGATTTCATCCAGCTCTCTTTTTACGATATATTCAATTTCTTGCTTCTCTTTATCAGTAATAACAAACCCGAGCATATTACCACCTCTAATTATTTTTACATTATAGTTACCATAAATAGCTGGTTTTATTAAACTTCTCACCGATTTTGGCATAAAGCTTGAAGTTCCGCCATAGGATGGAGACAAGAGTTGTGGACGAGGTGAATGAAGAATGAATTTTTATATGGTAATAAGTGCCCGCAAGATCAAACAATACGGTCTTATTGTATTCACAGCATTATTCACGGCCTGGTTCCTGTTTGTTCAAAATATTTTGCATGCCCCCGTGTTTTCAACACCGGACGGACCTAAAGCGGTGTATAAGGGAGAAAACAACATTGCCCTCACCTTCAATATTGGCTGGGGGGATGAGCAGGCCAGACCCATCTTAGAAACCTTAAAGCAGCAAAACGTAAAATCGGCAACATTTTTTCTGTCCGGCGCTTGGGCGGAGAGACACCCTGACATCGTAGCCGGCATCGTAAAAGAAGGCTATGAAATTGGCCTGCTGGGATATGCTTATAAAGATTACACGAATATGAAGGACGAAGAAATTTCAAAGGATATTTCAAAAGCACAGACGGTGTTCAAAAAATTAAATGTAAAAAACATTGAGCTTTTGCGTGCGCCAACCGGCCATTTCGACAAACGGCTTCTTAAAATCAGTGAACGTTTCGGTTATACTGTAGTCCACTGGAGCATCGATTCCAAGGATTGGACAAATCCCGGCATCGATAAAATCATCGAAAATGTAGACCAGGCTGAAAAAGGCGATATCATTTTGTTGCATGCTTCCGATTCGGCAAAACAAACAAAAAACGCCCTGCCACAGCTGCTTGAAGAACTCCGCTCAAAAAATCTCAGGTTCATGAGCGTTTCAGAGATGATTTCCAATTCCAGTGCGAGAAGCAATGAAATAAAGTAATACACAAAACCACTAAAACGGAGGCCTCGCTGTAATAGCCAGGACCCCGTTTTGTGAAGTGAATGGAAAATGAATTGTGTGACCCACATCTGGGGTCTAACTACAGCTTGAAAGCTCGCCAAATGGCGAGCTTCGGATTATTGGGTCTTTCATGTAATTTGTTCATTTCGATTCACGCCGGTTTGTTTGTTCTTAGCCTTTCTGTTTTCCAGCTCTTGCTGCGATTTTGCTATGAGCTTATTGAGAATTAATAGTTGGTACGCATTGCATGCCAGGAGTGGAAATAACATAAATAACATCCAGCTTTCATTGTTGACCCGTAACACAGGAACCCACTCAACAGTTGTAACGACAACCATAAAAAATAGTGCAGGAATAAACGCCTGCTTATTTGTTTGTTTCCCCTTAATAAAGGCTGTGATCGATCCAATAATCAATAAAAATACAGCAAGCCCAAGATAGGAACCCAGCCCTTCACCATTCCCGAATGTGATAAAACGAAGATACACCAGGTCAAATAGCACAAAAACAATCAATACAAGCTGTACTGCATTCCAGAGGGAGGGGCCTTTGAAAATCCCCAGTCCAAAACGGTGGATCGTCAAGTATGCAAAATATCCCGCTTGGCTGATCACGCTGAATATTAACCCTACCCCAAACATCCAAATAAAGGTGGAGAGAATTTCACTTATATCCAATGCTGTAAACATAGGTGCAAATTCGTTCCAACGGGCCGCAAACCCAACAATACCCGCTGTAAACCCACCGACTGCCAACGTAGATAGAAATAATCGAACTATATTACGGCTGTTCATGATTTTCCCCCATAGTTGTACTTTTTACACCTTTGATTGTACCAATGGACCCTTGAAAAATCTACATATTCTAACATCGAATAAATATCAGGGAAAACACCATATTAGGAATATGAACTTATGAAAGGGGCTTTTATAATGAGATCCAGAGTTATACTTTTCCTGTTCTCTATGTTGTGTCTCGTTATAACAGGCTGCACACAGAATGGGCAAGCGGCGGAAAGAGTCGATTACGATGAAACGAAGAAAATGGTTGTCGATATATTAAAAACGGATGATGGGAAAAAAGCTATCCAGGATATTATGTCGGAAGACGGCATGAAGCAGCAATTTATTATGGATCAGAAGATCGTATCAGATACTATCGAAAAAACCATCACATCTGACAAAGGAAAACAATTCTGGCAAAAGGCTTTTAGTGATCCTAAGTTTGCAGCCGCATATGCCAACAGCATGAGAGATGCACACGAACAACTGATAAAGGATCTTACAAAGGATCCGCAATATCGAAGCATGATTATGGAAATCATGAGGGATCCGTCTGTCCAAAGAGAATTCGATGCATTGTTCAAAAGCAAGGAAATGCGGGAAATGTCGAAAACCACTCTTATCGAGACAATGGATAGCCCGGTTGTAAAAGATAAGATTGCCGATATCCTTTTGAAAGCAGCCGCAGCCATGCCGGAAAAAGGCGGCCAGGGACAACAGCAAGGCGGCGGTTGACAGATTCGATAGAAAAGCGGAAGTGTCCTGTTTTAAGTAAAGTCGACTAAACAAGCAAAGCCACGTCCTGTAGCATCCTCTGCACCTACATTTATATACATCGAAGCTAGACATGGGTAAATTTTTATACTTTTTAGAACCGGCCTGTTGGTGAGCCTTTCCTAAAGGGCGAGAATGGGTGCAGCCTTGCCATCAGGATGCAATACAGACTAAAGGAACGGTTTACTTAGTCTGTAGTCTGCTTTATGCAGTGAAGTTTTATCTCCCTTTTTACCTCCCAAAATAAAAGGCTGAACCCTGTGGGTCCAGCCTCTTTCCTTAATCCTGAAGGATATCGATAACTTTGTTCGCGATATCAGTATAAATTTTCCCTAATTTATGGTCCTCAGCATAGATGGAAGGAGAAAAATCATCTTCGTTCCAATCCGGCTGCTGCAAAGGAAGCTGGCCCAAGACCTGGGTGCGGAGTTCTTCTGCAAGTTTTTCTCCGCCGCCGTGTCCAAAAACATATTCCTTTTCGCCTGTCAATTCGCTTTCGAAATACGACATATTTTCGATGACACCAATTACTTCATGTTCAGTTTTAATAGCCATAGCACCGGCGCGAGCCGCTACGAAGGCAGCTGTTGGATGCGGAGTCGTGACGATGATCTCCTTGCAGGCTGGCAGCATGGAATGGACATCCAGAGCCACATCGCCAGTCCCTGGAGGCAAGTCGAGCAATAGGTAGTCCAATTCTCCCCACTCTACCTCGTTGAAAAAGCTGTTTAGCATTTTTCCGAGCATTGGCCCTCTCCAAATGATAGGGGCATTATCTTCCACAAAAAAGCCCATACTCATAACTTTCACACCAAGGCGCTCAACCGGGATTATCCTTTCACCGCGTACTGTCGGGCGTTTGGAAATTCCCATCATGTCCGGCACACTGAAACCATAAATATCGGCATCAACTAGACCGACTTTTTTGCCAAGACGGGCAAGTGCCGTAGCCAAGTTAACAGAAATGGTTGACTTACCTACTCCGCCTTTACCGCTCGCAATCGCAATGAATTTCGTCTTGCTGGTTGGCGCTAGCAACCCGGGGTTATCCTGTGGCATACCGGCACGGAATTTAGCCAAGTCATCTTCCGGCAAATCCGTAAAACGGATGCCCACTGAATCCGCTCCCCCATTTTTTAAGATTTCGACAATTTTGGTTTGAAGCTGGAGCTGTTCGCCTGTGCCAGTTTTAGCAAGCGCGATTTTAACGCTTACATGATTCTTTTCAGGCTTTATCTTAACTTCCAGAATCCCATTCGTTTCCGCTAAACTTTTATGAAGAAAAGGGTCCTCGAGATCCTTTAGCAAGTTCAATACTTTTTCTTCTGTTAACACACCGGGCACCTACCTTTTTTATTCTTCTTTTCCACACATTAGTATAGCACATAATATCAGTATTGCTTAACAAGCCAGCTTGAAAACCCTTTATTTTTCAGAATAATAGAAAGCCGGAACCATATCGTCCGGCTTTGTCTTCTTTCATTCATTCAGGCATCTTTTTCTCAGTAAGGTAACGCAAAACTCCTTTGTAGACAGATGCTGCAATTTTTTCCTGATAGGATTCCTTTAACAGGTTGGCCCTGTCCTCAGGATTTGATAGAAAACCTATTTCGACAAGCGCTCCCGGTTTTTGGGCGTTTCTCATTAGATACACATTTTGAATCGGCCTTGCCTCCCGGTTGGTATTTTCCAGATTTCTTCTAATTTCAGCTTGTATAAATTTTGCAACTTGTTCATTTTCCTCATATCGCCTTGTATAAAAGGTCTGTGCACCCTTCCATCTGCCGGAAGGGATTGCATTAAGATGAATGCTTAGGAATAAATCCGCTTCGGATTCGTTAATCATTTTGACCCTGTTTCGTAAATCTTCCCGTTTCCTGTTGCGAATCCCTTTGGTATTTTCGTCAGCCAGATCGCCATCATCTTCTCTTGTCATAATCACAAGGGCACCCTGCTCTTGCAGAAAATCCCTGATTTTCACCGTAACTTTTAATGCTATCTCTTTTTCCAGCACCGACTGCACGATTGCCCCTCCATCAGGGCCGCCATGCCCGGCATCAAGAATAATGATTTTCCCCGATAGAGGCAGGTTCCAAGATTTCCATGAATCATCATCTACAAACTTTACTGTCACGATTAAAAATAACACGATAAAACCAATCGCAAAGCCTGTATATTTCAATTTCCGCCGCATATTCCGTCCCCTTTTCACTCGTCCTATATTAAACCTATGGGACAAGGAAAAAAAATAGAACACCCGGCGGAATTGAAGTTGCCTACAGATTAATGGAGCCTCATTTTCCGGCGCCTATCTCCTTTTTCAAAGCCTTCTTCCCACCACGAGCCCACATACCCTTCACATCTGTAATAAAGGCTTTCATTATAAATATCATTATCGCCGGCTTTCCCCCAATAGAGGATAAAGTTAAACAGCGTGTCAGTCAGATGTTTTTCTTCCTTACTGGAACGGTTTCTTGCCATCTCCATGGATTCTCCATAGGAAGCGAATTTACTGTAATTTGCGCCTAACAGGAAAGCCTCGATCGCAACATCGTAACACGCTTCCTCAAGCACCTGGCTAAAAGACACCCCTATAATCCTGTCTGAACCAAAGAACTCCTGAACCCGGTTCTTCAGCGTTTCAATGGAGAGCTCCCGTAAAATCTTTCTGTCATATTTGACTTGCTTTGCCTTCTGCTTCTCTCTCAGCGTTGTAATTACATTCATGGTATACACCTCAAAAATCCAATAGTTCCTCCCCGTCCCGTTGTTAGTTACGGGACTTGTCTTTAGTTTTAGCCCTGCAATACGTCCGATGCTTCCTTTTTAAAGTTTGATGATGGCAATTATTTATAAGGGAGTGGAAGAAAGAAATGGGTACAGTATAGTTATCAGGTTTTTTTTCATAAAAAAACCCCGGTCTCCCGAAAGCACCGAGTGGTAAGAATAAAACTCTTATATAGCAAGAATTACTCTTTTGAATCGCCGAAACCTAAATTGCAGTAGAAATTAAATCTTTACGGCGATACACACTTAACACAATCCCGACCAATATGGCATTAAGAAGGATCGGCATTAAGCCGTAGCTTAAAAATGGCAATGACATTGTAGTCAGCGGCAAAAATCCCACTGACATCCCAATATTGTACACGAACTGGAAAGTATAAAGCGTCACCGCGCCAACAAGAAGAAGTTTACCATGTGAATCTTTAGCCTTGGTTATGGCTGACACAATCCGAGCTATAAAAAGTGAAAGTATAAAAACCAGTGCCATGTCAAAAAGCCATCCATTATAGTAACTAAAGCTTACAAACACTAAATTTGTACGAGCTTCGGGAATAAATCTTTTCGTCATAGTGTTTCCAAACCATCCCACCGCAGCCATCTTTTCTTTTATATGCAGGTATGTGAAACCTGCGCCATTTGAATATATTTCAGGATCAAAAAAAGCAAGAAAAAAAATAAAACTCCAAAATGCCAGAACTTGAATCTTCTGTTGTTGAAAAGGAAGCCCAGGCATGAAAAAGAATGGTATGGCCTCAAACTTTCAATGGCCACAGGTCCTACCTTAATGGCATATGAATGTAAATTCAATTGGACGAAAGCCAGCCCATTTTACACAAGCTGGCTTTTAGAAATATTTAACTTAGAGATCAATATCAACGTTTTGATCTTGTTCTGTGTCCTGACCTTGTTCTGAATTTTGATTCTGGTCTGCATCTGAATCAGCATCGGCGAAAGACCGAGAACGTACACGAGCATTTGAATCGGAATCCACGTCGATGTCAAGGTCGATTCTGGAGTTACCGGATTTACAGATTTTTGCAATGTTAGTATTTTTATCTTCATTTCTAACCTTATTGTCGGAATCAACGTTATTTTCATTTTCAATATCTATGTTATTATCAAAATCATTGTCAACGTCTACATCAAACCGGACATCAGCTTCAGCATCTGAACGTCCATTTCCCCTACCATGTCGATTTCTGTTATTTCTATTCCCCATTAATGTCCCTCCTTGCTTCTTTTATATAAGCAATGTATTCAATTTTGGAGATGACGAATGGACGAACCTCCTAGGTAAATTGTATATTTTTAATCCTTTCCAGGCTTGTCCATTTCATAGCTGCTTGTTTCATAAATAGCAGTATGTAGTTTGAAAGGAGGGATTAAATATGGATGCGCTAAAATGGTAAACATAAAAAAGACCCCCAACCAAAATGATTGAGAGCCTTTGGAGCGTTGATAATTAACGCTTTGAGAACTGAGGTGCACGACGAGCGCCTTTAAGACCGTATTTTTTACGTTCTTTTATTTATATATTAAATAAGAAGAAACTGGGTATAAAATGATATCCGGAAAGCCTGATTTATCGGGCTTTTTTCTTTTGTTGTGAAAACAAGAAAAAATATCTTTATATTTGTTTGGTGGTCAGAATGTGGTCAAAAACACCTATGCTTATTAAAACAATTCTGCTGGTATCGTTCATTTATTAATGCCGATTGTTCACATTTATAATAAGGTTTAATAATTCCTTGCGCCTCTTGTTTGAGAAAAATTAGCCTTATGGGGTGGGGAACTATAGACGTTTAATATTATTTTTTCTTATTTATTTAAATTCCCATCTGAATAAACCGAAATATATGGATTATTTTTTTTGTTTTTATTTTTTGTAGAAAAATTTGTGTTTTTGTCCATTTATGCCTACGAAATAATGAAACATCAGGAGAAATGAAAGTAATATGATCAAAACTTAAGACAAGTATTTTTCAAGGTATACGTTTGTACATATCAGTTGGCCAAGCTTCTGCGTATATTATTATGAAGAAAAAAAGAAAGGAATAATAGTATGGGAAATAAGGATTCAGAGGAAATGGACAGCTTAAAAGGGTTTTGTAAATTTGATTCGAGTAATGAACATAAACAATGCAGTGATCATTCTTCTTCAAAACAGCATAATAGTCACTTCAATCAAACTTTCACCCGCCACCATTCTGGTATCAACAATTCTCATCCATCAGGTTGCGGCTGCGGTACATGTGGCCACAATCATCATAATTCCACCCACCACCATTCTTGCTTCAACAAACATATACACCCATCAAGTTGCGGATGCGGGAAAGGTGATCACGCCGGATTTAACCAAGGATGTTTCCGTGGACATCATAGCACCAGCCACTTTGATGGGCATTTTATTGGAAGCAAGAGTGATGTCCCATTTAAAATTTCACCATTCCACTTCAGTTTGAATAATAACTTCCGCCTGAATTTTAATGGACTAAATGGGAATCTTGCATTTCAATTATTTCGTTTTAAGGGATGCAAGGTAAAGGTTGTATTTGAATGTGGGGGAGGCACTGACGAGGTTACAGGCAGGATTTGTAATGTCGGCACCAATTTTGTTGATATTATAATGGAAAATCATAAGGTTGTAACAATAATGATTAATCGCATCTGTAAGCTTGATTGGTTAGACAAACATTGCAACCCATGTCCTGTTTGCTTCAATCCTTGTGATGCAGATCATGTCTGTCCACATTGTGGTGAAGATCCAAACGAAGAAGACCCAGATGAAGATGATGACGAAGGCGAGCAGCTAGAAGATCACTAGAACGAAACAGTAGTGGTGCCAAAAATCAAACTCGTATAAAAAAGTAAGAAACGAGCGGCCTTTTCCTGAAAGCTAATTTGGATTAGGCCGCTTTTATATTCCCATATGTAAAAAATATTTTTTTATCCCTGTCCTTCAAAAACCCATTCTACAGTAATGAACCAAATATCATGGGGGGTAATTTCGAAAAAGGTTTTTCACAATGTCAATTACTGCCCAGTTGAATATGATAGTCATGAAAACATCTTCTAGGTGGGAGGTTTCTAGATGAGGGGGGCTTTCATCTTATTCAGTGTAATATTTTGTACCCTAATTTATCCCAAACAAATTTTTGCTCACGCTGTCCTTACAGAAGCGAAGCCCGCTGCTGATAGCAGATTACAAGAGAGTCCGGATTTAGTTACCCTTTCTTTTAATGAAAAAATTAAGGAGGGGTTATATACCATAAAAGTCCTCAATCAAAGTCGGGAAACGATATCAGATAAAAAGCCACAACTAAGCATGGATAAGCGAAAACTCCAAATCAGTATTCCGAGACTAAACGATGGAGCTTATTTGGTCACTTATCAGATCGTTTCCGCTGACGGACATCCTATCAGTGGATCTTATGTCTTCACAGTGGGGAATGCAGCTTTTCCACTAGATCCGGAATGGAAAACAACAGGGTTGGAAAAAATCCAGATTGCTGTCTATTTAACGAGAGCTGTTTATTATGTAGCTTTATTAGGTATAACGGGATGGATTTTTTGGGGTGTTTTTCAGACAACAGTCCAGCCGGAAATAATAAGAAAAAAATACCGTTTTACTGCCTTGGTATTACAGCAATTCCATCTACTATCTCTGTTAATCCTGATTGCCGTTCAATGGCTGATGAATACTACATCTTCGGGTATTCCATTAAACACTGGTTTCGGCCTTTCATGGTTATTTTCCTTACTTTTATCCCTGATGGGATTTTGGGTCTTATTTCGCGCCAAATGGCTGGATACAGCTTGGTTTCTGCTAATGCTGGCAGCCAAAAGCTTTAATGGACATTCCAATGCATACGGTCCCGAATGGGTATCGATTCCCTTGAACTTTTTGCATCTGCTTTTTGCAGCAGTCTGGGCTGGGGGATTACTGTACATTATCCTTTATTGGCAGAAACACCACCTTCATGTAAAAGAATTTATTCTATTATTTTCAAAAATTGCTTTTTTATGTATGATGTTCCTGTTTTTAACTGGAACCTTTGCAGCATTTCTCTTTTTACCCGACATAAGCTATTTATGGGCTGCGCCCTGGGGAATTCTGCTTATAATAAAATTAATACTTGTTCTCTTTGTCATTTTATCAGCCGGAAAAGTCCGTTCTATATTTAAAAATAAGCCGGCAGCAGCAGCTTGGCTTTGGCTGAAAATAGACTTTTCAATAATGCTGATGATTACATTTTTAGTTGGCGGCTTAAGCTATTTAAGTCCGATACCTCCCAATACTCCATTGAAATGGGTTGAAAAAGGCAGTGGGGCCGATATGACGATAACCATCACACCGAACGCGCCGGGAAAAAATAAATTTCAACTCCAATTCAAAAAGGATAAAGTCAAAAGAGCAGAACTATCGTTAATTTACGAGGGAGGGGAAAAAATTGCCCCCATAGTGGTGCCTTTAAAACCATCCAGCATGGATGGGATATATGTGGCTGAAGGCTATTATCTTCCCTTTCATGGTAAGTGGGTCGCAAAAGTAACATTCATTGATAAAAATGAGAAGGAAATTCTTTACACAAAGAGTTTTCGTATATTTTCAACAAGGGGAAATGAGTCTAAATAACTATTATTCTACCGTTAAATACATTTCCTTGTGTTCATGAATGCTGCCTTTCTCTACATGGATCTTAACCGTATACTCTCCCTTTTGCTGAAAACCTAACTTTGCATAGTAAATCCCATCTTTACTTTCTGCCGCTTCAATCACCTGGTGGTTTGTTTCACCCTCTTTCCAAAATTCAAAATCGACATTTGCATTGGAAAGAGGGTGACCGCCATGCATTATGACTACTTTGAAATCCATAACCAGGCCGGTATGATTATTTATCGGCGAGATTATTTCAAAGCTGATGTCTTCTGAATGTTCATGATGTGAATTAGCTACCTTTTTGGGAGGAGCTGTTTCGTTTGTAGAGGCTGAACAGCCGTAAAGAAAGACAGCGCTAAGAAAAGCTGCAACTGCCATAACCAGCAAATTTCTCTTCATCTTTATTGCTCCTTTATAATGATCGTAATGAAAAGCAGAGAAGCCCAAACCCTAAGAAGACCAGAAAGGTAGCGATGACAAGCAAAGGAAGCTCAGCTGCCAATCCAAGCATCGGACCCATTATTCCTGCCATGATTCCGTTGGATACACCTGTTACAAGTGTCTGATAGTCAACAAGAGATCCAAATATTGCTCCGGCACTAATGGCAATTAACAGAGTTAAAAACGTGACCTCAGAAAAAAACAACGGGAATTGATTTCCCAAAATAATACCGCAAGAGATGCCCATCACTCCGCTTGAGGTCATCGCAATATTCATTCCAAAATGATAACTAATCAAATTCCTGGATTTTCGCAAGTAAAAATAGGAAACCGCTGCCATGACGAAATAACTGATAAAAATAACCCATATAAAAGGTACCACCATCCTCACCTCTTATTTCTATATGTATGAGTCCTATCACAACTTGCTCCATACTATCGGTCATCAGCGGCAAAATGTGCTATTGACCATAGGAGTCACCTTCCTTTTTTCCTCATCCTTTCATAGTCTAATTAAGAAGCAGAAAAGGAGGGGATAAACAATTGGAAGAGAATACAAATAGCAAACAGGACAGAGAGTATTATGAAAAATTAACCGATAAAACGAATTTCTTAAAAAATGATTATTATACTCTTAAGCAGGGAAGCGGTTATACTTCTCCTCCAAGCTCCATGCCCGCCCATGAGTTGAAAATGCTTAAGGAATATATCCACGGAATCAACCTGAAGCAATTGGGCTTAAGCCTGCCGGACCGGAAAAAGACTATGTTATTAATGAGATTCTTAAAAGGAAAACGAAATCAGCAGGTAAATGTTCATGCCAAAGTTGGAGACAAGGTAATCGATATTTCAGGAAGGGTTAGTGTCGTCGGAAGAGATTTTGTCGCTGTGACAACGATATCTGAACGGTATTGGTTCCCTTATTCTGCAATCGAGTCGGCAAGCGTACCCTATGGTGTCCCGGATATGCCAAATAATCATCAGCAGGTTGTTTATGATGAAACACTTCGGAGAAAACTGCTAACCGAATTTTCAACAACAGTGCTAAAACAGGATGTGCTAAAACGTCAATTTTATGAGGAATCATTGGAGATTCATCTGCAATCATGGAAAGGAACGAAGGTAAGGGTTTATACGAAGGACGCGGAATTTAAAGGCAAGGTAAAAGATACAGCTGCTGGTGGGCTGACAGTAGCCAACGGTAAAAGTCAAGTAAACATAAATTTGGCAGAAATACAGTTAATTAAACGGAGCACTCCCTTCCAGCTTTTATCAAGCTTCGGTTTATGGCTGAAAGATATATTTAAAGGAATATCGAGACGATGAATTCTAGTAATCTATATGAATATTTTTAAAACAAAGAAGAAGAGGCTGCACAAATGCACCTCTTCTTCCTTGTTGTCGCTCTATGAGTCTACAGTGATGAAGCAAACTTCATTAAAATTAACCGTATGGATTCCATCTTCTTCCTGTTTACATGGATCAATAGGTTCTTCTTCCTGTTTTTCTTTCTGTTCTTCCATCTCTTCTACACATAATTGAATTCTAAACTGGTCTTCATCAACCGAACAAAGGATGCCCCTGAGTAGTTCCTCGTCTGCTTCGGATTTAACTTCTATTTCACAGCCGAGAAAGGACTGAAGAAATAAATGAAGGGGGATGCCAAAAAATAGATTGATTAACTCTGGGCTTCGGCCGACAATTTCTCCAAAGTTGAGTGTAATATCGCGACGAATACAGGTATTAATCTTAAGAAGCTCCTGCTCATGCTCAATATTTTCACTTCTGGCATCTTCATGCTTTAAGAAACAAATCTTCTCAAAGGGGATAAATTTTTTCTCGTCCAGAGTATTAACTTGTATAAAGTTGGCTCCGGCCTCTTCCAATATCCCAAGGATTTCCATTTCCTGATTATGACAATCAACTACTACCTTTACAAGAGAGTAGCGGAGAGCCCGGAAGTGGAGCTGCAGCTGTCTTTGATTTGGATCTCCCGGTTCCCGCGGGTTTCCAATGGTGCGCAGCGTATCATTAATTTCTTCGATGCATGCTTGTAATTTATTTAACTCGTTTGGCGGCAATGGACTGTTAGGTGAATTAAATCGCGGTGTTGGAATCGGTTTAGGGCAGTTAAATGGTGTGCAGAATTGATCGTTTGGAACGGATGCTGGAATGCGTCCAGGGCAGCAAAATCCGTCTTTGGGACAGGTATTCTCGGTACTGTCATGGCATGGGCAGCCACAATGTTTATTTTCTTTATCCATACTACACCTCCTTTCCTCATTCAATCGGATTGAACGGTGAAAATTTCGGATCCAGTGGTGCGAGGAATTCACTAGGCTCACCTAATACACGGAAAATCCCCCAAACACCAAGTTCAACATCCCAACGGATAAGGCAGGAACGGTACAAATAATCTCCTGGCACACTATGAAAGCCTCCTGCACCAAATTTAAGGGCGAAATCGTCCGCGTGGCCGACTCCAACTTGTCCTTCGAGAGCAATAACCCTTGAATTGAGATCATCGTCATCGTCCAGCCATTTGTGACCATGGATGGTCATAGAATGGGCCCTGGCTCGGTCTGCCGGGAATGCGAAACGTACCACGACAGGGTCTCCGGCATAGGCGAGGAAAAGAGGTGTGGACGGATCGCCATGGACGAGGGAACTAAACACTTTGGAAACATCAAGAACATCAGCCAAACGATGCTTGAAGCGCTCCGCACGATAGTTGAATGCACGTGAACCCTGATCCTCGAAATCCTCTACTTCTTCTTCCCGATCAACCAACAATGGTTCGGGGTCTATAATTAGATTGCCATCTTTATCATAGAGTCTTACACCATCATGCATCAGCAGGGCAAATTCACGAAATTCGCCAAACGGGGTAGAAATTATTACCTGATTACCGGTTTTTACAGGTTCCCGGGTCCACGGATCAAGATATTCAGAGCCGCGGAATTCTGAAATAAGCATCCCGAATGCTCCATGATGCCGGTGATTCCGGATATCTGCCATGTCCCACAGGTTTGCAGTTCCGAATGGCTGATCGATATACCAGCGATATGTGATGCTTTCCCCTGGACCAATCGTCTGATCCAAATTGAATCCTACCGTCGCGCCATCTGAAAACCGAACGTCGTATTCAACCATCTGGGCATGCATAGAAATCCTGCGCGATGGAGGAAAGGGAGCTTCCACAGGAACAAAAGGATAACCATGAATCAGGTCATCATGGAATTGTTCAGTTAATTGATTATGGAGCCTTATTTCGACACATTCGCCAACATTTCCCCGTAAAATAAGCGGTTCCGGGTTAAACTCACCGCTTAGGATTGCTGGCACATCTTCAGCAAGTGCAAAAACAATTCCAAATGGATCATTATCACCATGATGGTTATAGATGATAGGCGTTTGAAGGGCTACGACATCATAGCAGCGTACAGGCGCACCGGGTGGACAAGGGTTTCCTGGAACTGGTGCCATTGGAGGAGGTGACCCCGTTGGGCAAGGCAATTGATTCGTTCTGGGAGGTGGACATGGCTGGTCAGGCAATGGAAGAAGATGTTGAACCTCTTCCTTGAAAGTTCTCATTAATCCCCAGTTGCCAACCCATATATCATCGATAGATCCAAAATGGTAAAGCATATCAAAGTCGCCTTCTCCATCAATAAAGAATTCGAAGGTAAAGGATTCGGCAATGCCAATATGCTGCTGCTGGGTTAATTCAGAATCCAAATCTCCTCGTTCACGATGCCAGCGCTGGCGATGGAGGTTAAAGCTATGCGATTCCTCATGTGCTCCCTGGATCAGGCGGAGTCGAACAGGATCTCCATTGTATGTCTCCAGAAGCGGTGTGACCGGGTCTCCATGTACCCAGGAGCTGAACACATAGGCGGGATCACAATCGGGCTTTAATCGAAATTGCAGAGGTTCGCTGCGATAATTAATCCCCATTACACCCGGATCGTCAGGTGAACCTGGAAAAGGAGGCGGGTTAAGCGGAACATTGTTAGCGTCAAACAGCATTGCAAAATCATGGACAAAAAGGTTAAATTCCCGGAAATCAGGAATGAGCGGATTTACTACCATCACTTGGGTCCCTGATTCAACCGCGTCGCCAGTATGAGGGTCCATGAATTTAGAGAATCTTGGTTGAAGATTGATGGCGGCAAACACACCATGATTCTGATGCTCATTGGCAAATAAGTGGTCATGCCAGAAGGTAGCCTTTAGTTCCACGTCTGCAAACCATTGATAGGTGATGGTTTCACCCGGTAAAATTCCCGAGTTATAATTCCAACCAACATTTGCACCATCGGCAACAATAGGATCAAATTTAACAAAGTGGACATGCATTCCAGCCTCATACGTGCGAGTAACTAGCTGAAAGGCATTTCCGCCGAGAACTTCAGGCAGCTTATTGGAGAAGTGAAGCCGGATACATTCTCCTGCATTGGCGCGAATCACCAGCGGCTCAGGAGGTTTCCTCCCCGCCAAAACATCCTCTTCATCTTTCGCTAAAACATACAGCCGTCCTTCTGGATCGTGCCAGCCTTCCTTATTATAGATAATCGGCATTTGGATTAAGGAAATATCAAATTCACGGACAGGCGCATCAAGCGGGCACGGATTCGTAAATACGGCACCTGGAACGGCATTTGGATCAAAGGCATTCCGCTCCAATACGGTTACCTCCCTGTCTCCGACAAGCGGCGGCCGTGGAGCTTTACAGCCTGCAATTCCTGGGATAAAGTTTGGAAATCCTGGTTTCTCCGCAGTTGGTTCCGGCGGGCAAGGCTGGGACGGCAGAGGCTGGAGTGCAGCAATTGGAACACCATTCGGGTAGCATTGACTGCCATCCTGCAGGGTATTAAAGTTTCTTTGTATTCCCCACATCCCTTCGCCAAAGTGCGGATACAGGTGACAGTGAATGATGGCGTCCCCAGCTGCCCCATGCAGGCTTCCAGCACCATAAAGCGGTGTAATCGTGTATTGGTTCTGAGGAGAGATTGCCTGGACGTCTAAAAGTTCAGAATCATAGTCAGTTGGTTCCGCAAGCCATTGATGGACATGATAGTGAAATGTATGCGTCTCCTTGACCCCGCCGTGGACCAGGCGTATTTTGATCGGATCCCCAACATAGGCACGGAGAATCGGTGTGTCAGGATCCCCAAATACCCACGAATCATGGTGCACCTCCTCACTTTCACAATCTGGACAAACAACACCTTCCTGCAGCAATCGGAGCCGGTTACGCATAGGTTCAGAACGATAATTTATTGGAAAAGTGGACTCCGGCTGCAAAGTATGGGGACTGATGGGATTTTGTCCCGTTAAATCCTTGACTTCCGGTTCATCAGCAAAAAACCAGCCAAATTCCCGGAAAGAGGGAAGAACTGGATTGTGTACATCGGCAAAAACTCCGCTATTAATCGGTTTTCCAGTTACTGGATCTGTCCACCAGGATCCCCTTGGCTGGACTATTAACGCTCCATATAATCCATGCACATTGCTGCCTAATTCACTCGATAAAGTATTGCCTAAGTCGGAAAAGAAGTAAGTCCCTAATTCCATAGCAGTCCACCGATAAATAATCGTATCTCCAGGCGGGACAGTTGTATCAGGATTTACTCCGACAAAGGCACCATCAGATGTAAACACACTGTACTCCGCAATCTGGATATGCATAGAAGTGTTAAAAGGCAGCTGGTTTTCAAAAAGCACTTCAATATCGTCACCCGAATTAGCACGGATGACCAGCGGCTGAACAAGCTCCACTGGCATAAAAGGATTGCAGGCCACTTGGGCTCTCACTAATTCCTCATTTTCTTTTAAAACATACATCATTCCATCGGGATCGTGATCGCCAAATTTATTAAATACAATCCGGATGGGTATAGCAACGATGTGAAACCGTCTTATCATGGATCAACGCCTCCTTCAACAATTATCTTCCTTGAGTTCAGGGATTTTGTGGCGTTCATTTTCGATAAAAAACACATCCACTTGGTCAAGATGAATACGGAACAGTTCGTTATCTAGTTCTGACACATTTGTTACTTCTGTTTTGATTAAAATCACATCATAAGATATGTCCATTATGGTTCCAATTATTAGAAAAGGATAAGGGGCCATTAAGATAAGAACACGTGCCCCCACGTTAGATTCAAATTCTTGGAGAATAGCAGCCTGCCGGATGGCATGTACATCCACCCTATCCATAAGTCCTAATTCCTTATACAACTTTTTCGTTAAATCAGTTTTCTTTGACATCAATGTCACCTCCAGGTTTAAAGGTTATATCAGCGGAAGACGCCGTTCTGGATTAAATGGGGTAAACCAGGCAATTTTTTCGAACGGAATGCTAAGCGGTGTAGGAAATCTAAAAAATGGTGCGTTATGCATTTTAATAATCGCCGGATTTAAGGTAAGAAAACCATTTGTTACTTCCTCAACAGTACCGGTGAAAATCGGCCGAAATGTTTGGCCTAGTATATTTAATTGGTCCTGTTCGGTTACAAGCAAAATCTCTGTTCCGAGTAATCCTTCAAATATTTGATTTTCAGGAATTATCTGGTGCTTTTTACTGCTCATTTTATCCTCCTCGTATACATGACTTGTAGTGCTATTGTATGGTTTTCGGCTGGACATGTTTGTGCGTTTATCTATGGCTATACAATGTTTAACAAAAAAACCGCGCTTCAAAAGAGTGCGGTTTCCAATCATATTACTTCAAAACAACTACTCTTGTTGCACTAACCTGCCCCGTTAGCACAATAAGAAAACGGGACACCCGGAGCCATCCTATTTTTACATAAACCCCCTATTGTAATATAAGGTTAGCCAGATTTTTCTGGTTGACCTTTTTCTATGTGGTCATATGATTACGGTAGGCGGGGTAGAACGTCGCCCCGTGGGAGTTAAAGTTAAACCCGTTAGTTAAACTGTTCACCCTCTACTTGTATAAAACATGTTTCTGGCTGGTTGGGACCAGGATCCCGTTTAACAAGCGAACCTATGACGTTACAAGGAGCTTTAGGGGTTACCGACTAATATGTATTTCCAGGAGGAGGAGAAGAATGAATCCAGTGATTGGTCTGGATGTATCAAAAGGGGAAAGCCAGGTTCAAACGTTTTTAGATAATAGAAGGAAAGCTAAAAGATAGCTTTCCTTTTTCATTACTGGTTCAAAAACGAACAAAGTTATCCCCACATTGCAAGCGCATATCATAGTTTTATAGAGCGCTTAAGATTAAGACGTAAATAAACCCAGTTTGGCTTTTAAATGGGTTCTATACTGTACAAATTCTTACCCCACTTGTATGATTTGTAATGCCGGCAAGGAATAGCTTAGTCCCTGTGGCATAGCAGCAACTAGTTTCACGACATCATTCTCTAATAATGAAAACAACTGTGTGGTATATAAATTGGCTGAAGTTCTCGTTTCGGTCATAGATGACCCTATGTTAATAGAATCATTAACAACAAGTTGAAACTTTGCAGAATTACTGGTTGCCCCCTCTTCATTTACGGTTACTTTATAAGTGATTTGGTACACTCCTGTTTTTAATGCCTTCAACCCTTCAGGGATTAACTCGAATTCTTGTAAAGGCCCAGCAACCGTAAACTTTACAATGCCGTTTTGAGTACTTTTTGATGGGGAATAGGCAAATCCATAAGCGGTGGCAATCGTTCCGGGAGGGCCAGCGGGTCCCTGTTCACCGCGTTCTCCTTTTGGGCCCGGCGGTCCTTGTTTACCGCAAGGTCCTCTTATCCTTCGTTGTAGTTTGCACCAGTAGCATTCACAACAATGTGGACAATGATCCATGATCTTTTCACCTCTTTACTTTTATCCTATTTTTTACTGACGGATAGTAAGCGGGATATTGATAAGTGTTCCTCCAGAGCTTGACTGTACTGATATAGAACGGGTCGTCGAATCCGGTTGGACAGAAGACGGTTTGAATCGATACTGCCATACGCCTAGTGGATCGACCTCTACCTGTGCCAGGATGGTTCCATTAAGGGTGTTCCCAATAAACATGGTTATATTAACTCCGGGTCCAGGCACATCGGATGTCCCTGAAATCCGCCATTCTGAATCATCAGTTCTGTATTCCGCCCGAGTGACAGTTAAGTTGTCAGGAAGTGTTGTTACTTGAGTGGTATCTGTTGAAGTGCCGCCCGGTCCGCTGACAGTTAGTTCAAATGAAAGTGATGATAATTGTTTAGGGGCTGTAAGTGTTGCGGAGGAAGAATCTGCATTTGTTATCTGAACAGGAGGCCCTGAAATTTGTTCCCAGTTGAAACTTGTGGCTAAGCCTGCTGCACTTCCGTTAAACGTTACAAGTGTGCCTTGCTGAACTGTTTGATCAGGTCCCGCATTTGCGACAGGTGATGGGGCAGATTCAACAACCGAAATACTCACGGTGTCAGTGGATGGCCCACCTTCACCTTCAACGGTTAATTGAAATGTGAGGGTTTCTGGGGTTTGAGGTGCTGTAAAGGATGGCGCAGCAGTTTCTGAATTCACTATGGACACAGGTGTACCAGATAGTTGAATCCAGTGATAAGAAGTAATGGGGCCCGTTGAGTTCGTCCCATTAAGGGTAACTTGAGAGCCGGCCATTACCGTTTGATCCTGACCTGCGTTCGCCAATACACCAACAGGATTATCAGGTCCTCCTTCCACAGTTACAGGAATGGTTGTTCTTCCGCCAGCGGAGGATAGAATAGTAACATTTGCAGGAACATTCGTAAGAGTAAGAGTTAATTCACCTGCAGCAGGGATTGTTAAATTACCTTGTCCAAAATCCGATACATTAAGTACAATCGGATTTACCTTATCGCTAGATGAAGCATTAATTATGAGTGTTTGAGAATCATTGTTGTAATTTGCAGACGCGGTTATAAAATCAACTGGGACTGCTTCTTTTATACTATCGGGATTATCAGTAACGTTCCTGACTGTAACACTGCTAGGAGGCTGAGCTCCTGAATAAGAAACACGAGCAAAATAAAGCCCCTGTCTGCCTTGTAGAGTGGCAGGCACAATCCCTGAACCTGATACTTCAATTTGTTGCGGCGTGACATCTGACTTGGCAAATACGTCTAATAAACCGGCGGAACTGTCAATTTGTGTATAAGTGGTTCTCGTGACATCCACACCAGAGATGGTCGAAATTTTGCCTAATAGGGAAAAACCCCTTGTTTCGATACAGTTATCTGGATTGATGCCAGGAGTAGTGGAACGGTCCGGTGACCCAATTCCAATTCCTGGACCCTCTATTCTAAAAATATTTTGAGGCTCGCCAAAACGGTCAACAAGCGGACTTCCTATCACAGGATGGTCGACATTCGGGTCTCCAATATATCCCTCCGGAGGAGCTGGTGCCACATTTGGGTCCCAGTGTAGAAATGGATGGATACGGCTATTTAATGCTAGTTCAAAATTTCCACCGTCTAATCCGCCAATATCTTCAGTAAAATTAATTTCTCCAAAGCCTTTATCATTTGGCTCAGCAATGAAAGTATCAACACCATATGGGTGTGTCACAACATATTCTGCATTAGGCTGTAATCCTGCTACTCGAATTCTTACTCTCCCAAAAACTATTTGATCTCCTTCTCTAGGTATTTCGCTGACAAATGCAGCCTCTAAAGCTAAAACGAGCCTTGCCCTCTCACCTGTTCCTGTTTGCATTTCTGCTTCGGCCAACATATAAAATGCTTCGCCAGGGAAATTGTTTGGAAAAGAAACGGGTTGTCCCGGATTAGACAAGTCGGCTGGTGTTAGGCCTGAAAATGGGTCGTTTGGATCTGTGTTTAATTGCAGCCTCAATCCATTTTCATCTTTATACCAAACGGGAAATCCATTTAATGCATTAATTGGACCTACTTCCAAATAAATTCTCCTTTCATAAATTGATATGGCTAAGTTTTAAATACAATCAAAGCCACTCCTCGAAAATAATCTATTCACTAATTATAATTTGGCGTCGGCTTGTACCTACTTTTTGTACTATTAAATAATTCCGAAGTGTTAGCAGAGTCAAAAAATAAAGCACCAGAGCTGATGCTTTAACAGAAAAATATAATAACTTAGTCAATTAGCACAAGATTGTCACTGAACATTAATCAAAGGCGTACATGGTAAAGCTCCTGAAAGAAAATATGGAATTTCCAACCGTACAGTAAGGGAAATGGACGTGTAGTTTTATCTTAATGGAAAAAACCAACCAGTTACGGTTGGCATCGTAATTATGTAGATGCTGCTTCGGCTCTAAATCCAAATCCTTTTGCCATCTTAAGAAACTGACTATACCCAACTGCAACATTAGGCATCAAAAGACTATAAGTCCCATCTTCATTTTGCATATTATTTTTTTGTATACGGATGCCTGCTTCATCAGCAGTTATGATGTGTAAATGTTTACTAATACCAGCTTTAGGATAAAGGGTTTTTTGGCCGTTTGTAAAAGTGAACTTATTTTACGAGACCAAGTCCTTTTTCACCTTTTAATCTATACCGGAGCAAGGAAAGGGGAATTACTTGCACTTAGCTGGGATGATATTGACTTTGAGGCTAGGACTGTTCGTCTATTTAAGACTCTTTTCCAAGACAGGGGGCAATTTATCATTCAGACGCCCAAAACGAGGGTTTCTAAGCGTTTTATCAGCCTGGATGGTAATACCCTTAAATTACTCAAGAAATGGCGTATAGAGCAAAAGAATTTAAATTTAGCGGCATCGGGTTTTATCGAAGGTAATAATCTTGTTTTCAGCAGAGATGATGGCTCCCCAATGAGGTTAGCATATCCCAATGAAAAACTTGATATATTGATCAAAAAACACGATTTGCACCGAATTACCATTCATGGGTTGAGGTATACTCATGCATCTCTATTTGCCAGTATCAAAGAGGTTCAAGAACGCTTAGGCCATTCTGATATTCAGATGACAATGAACATATATACTCATGTAACGGAATATGTTAAAGAACAAATTGCCGAGAAGTTTCAAAGGTACCTTGACTTGTGAAAAAAGGCCAAAAAAATTTCGTGGTCAAAATGTGGTCAAAAACCATTTTTAAACATAAAAAAGACCCCCAACCAAAATGGTTGAGAGCCTTTGGAGCGTTGATAATTAACGCTTTGAGAACTGAGGTGCACGACGAGCGCCTTTAAGACCGTATTTTTTACGTTCTTTCATACGAGCGTCACGAGTCAGTAAACCAGCAGATTTCAAAGAACCGCGGTATTCTGGATCAGCTTGAAGCAATGCACGTGCGATACCGTGACGGATTGCGCCAGCCTGGCCGGTGTATCCACCGCCGTTTACATTTACAAGTACATCGTAGTTTCCAGTAGTTTCAGTAGCAACTAATGGTTGCTTCACTACTTCACGCAATGCTGCAAATGGGATATATTCTTCAACTTCACGTCCGTTAACAATAATGCGGCCTTCGCCTGGTACTAAACGTACACGAGCTACTGAGCTTTTGCGGCGGCCAGTACCATAATATTGAACTTGTGCCAAGATAGTAACCTCCTTAATAATTATCCGCGTAATTCGTATACTTCAGGCTGTTGAGCTTGGTGTGGATGCTCGTTTCCTGCGTATACGTGCAATTTTTTATACATTTGACGACCAAGAGAATTCTTTGGAAGCATACCTTTGATAGCAAGTTCAAGCATTCTCTCAGAGTAGTTTGTGCGCATTTCAAGAGCAGTTCTAGTTTTCAAGCCGCCTGGGTGCATGCTGTGACGGTAGTAGATCTTGTCAGTCAATTTCTTTCCAGTCAACTCGATTTTTGAAGCATTGAGTAGAATTACATGATCACCAGTGTCAACGTTCGGTGTAAAAGTTGGTTTGTGTTTTCCGCGTAAGATGGATGCTACTTCGCTTGCCAGACGGCCCAAAGTTTTACCTTCAGCGTCGATAACGTACCACTTACGTTCAACTTCATTAGCTTTCGCCATAAAAGTACGCATGATTATCCTCCTAAAGATCAATCTTTATATTTATTTTCAATCACAATAAGTCTTCCGGGGCTCATCGTGGGATTAAAATACATACCATATTATATTAAACTCTCCCCGGGCCATTGTCAAGGGAATGTTACGCCAGGTTTAGTTGTCATGGCAAAAAAATTTTTATTTGTTTTCGTAGAATACTTCCCAAAGGTATAAACCTTGGCCCGGCGCCGTTTTCCCGGCAAAGCTGCGATCTTTTTTCTCTAGTATTTCGGCCACGTCACTGGGCTTTTTTTTGCCGGTTCCAACCTCCAGCAAAGTCCCGACAAGAATACGAACCATATTGTATAAAAACCCGCTTCCGACAAAGCGGAACACCAGTAGGCCGTTATCCTCTACCAGCTCGATTTCCCTAATGGTACGTACCTTATCTTCGACTTCTGTTTTAGCGGAGCAGAAACTGGTAAAATCGTGGGTGCCCAAAAGGAATGGAATCGCATCTTTAATCGCCTTGCTATCCAATGCAAAAGGAAAATGATAGGCATAATTTCGCCTAAACGGGTCCCGTTTCTTCGAAAGAGAAATCATATATCTGTATTCCTTGCCTGAAGCATGGAAGCGGGCGTGAAATTCTTGTGATACCTTTTCCACACGTAAGATTGCGATATCATCTGGCAGGAGTGCATTCATTGCCTTTTCCCAATTTTCAGCGGGAAAAGAATAGGAGGAATCGAAATGGATCACTTGTCCCATTGCATGGACTCCGGCATCTGTCCTTCCCGAAGCACTAACCCGTACCTCGTCGCCCTTATGGATTTTCCGAAGTGCCTTTTCCAGTTCTAGTTGAACCGTGCGCTTTTCAGGCTGCACTTGGTAACCCGCAAACTGGGTGCCATCATAAGAAATAATACATTTATATCTGTGCATGTTTTGACCTCATTATGAACGGAATAAAAACAGTAAGGCTGTTAACACAACGAGTGAACACATTAATAGCGTATCAAGTGTTTGCCAGCTCAGTTGGCGGTATTTCGTCCGGCCTTCACTTCCCCTGTATCCACGCGCTTCCATCGCAATCGCTAAATCTTCCGCTCTCTTAAATGAGCTGACAAACAAAGGTACCAACAAAGGAACGATGGATTTAACCCTTTCCTTAACCGGCCCTGATGAAAAATCAACACCTCGCGCCGTCTGGGCCTTCATAATTTTTTCGGTTTCCTCCATCAAGGTAGGAATGAAACGCAAAGAAATCGACATCATCAAAGCGAGCTCGTGTACCGGCATTTTCCACTTTTTCAGCGGTCCCAAAAGCTGTTCCATTCCATCAGTAATCGAGATGGGAGATGTGGTGAGCGTGAGCAGAGAGGTAACCAGGATCAAAAACGTGAAACGCATGGAGATATAGATCCCTTCCAGCAGTCCGCCCTCATAAATTTTAACAAAGCCAAGATCGAAAAGAACAGCGCCTTCCTTTGTAAAAAATATATGCAGCAGCAAGGTAAACACAATCAGCAGAAGTATCGGTTTCAGTCCGTTGAATAGAAAGCGGGCGGGAATTCTGGAAAGTGCGATCAATATAAAAGTAAATACACCCAGAATTGCATATGTCACTAAGTTATTGGCGAGAAAAACCACACAAACAAAAAAGAACACGAGCAATAATTTTGAGCGGGGATCCATACGGTGGATCGGCGAATCAAGCGGCACAAAACGGCCGAAAATCATTTTATCCAGCATTAACGGCTCCCCCGTTCCATAACCCGCTTAACTTCTCCGGCTAAATCTTCAACGCTCAAACACGGATGGTCAAAGCGCACACCCAATTCTTTTTGGAGTTTTAATTGAAAACGTACGGTTTCAGGAACATCCAGGCCCTTTTCAATCAACTGTTCCGGCTGTGAAAATATTTCAAAAGGCGTTCCTTTTTGAAATATGCTGCCCTGGTGCATGATCACAATTTCATCCGCATACCTGGCTGCGTCTTCCATGCTGTGAGTCACCAGAATAGTGGTTATACCCTGGTCCTTATGAAGCTGATAAAACATGTCCATAATTTCTTTACGGCCGCGCGGATCAAGCCCCGCTGTAGGCTCATCAAGAACAATTACTTCCGGTTCCATTGCAAGCACACCGGCAATGGCTACCCTCCGCATCTGCCCGCCTGAAAGATCAAAAGGCGATTTCTCCAGTATATCTTCTGACAAGCCAACCAATTTTAACGCGATCCGTGCCTTCTTCTTTGCTTCTTCTTCCGGAACACCAAAATTAATCGGGCCAAAGCAGATATCCTTCTCTACTGTTTCTTCAAACAATTGATGTTCTGGAAATTGGAAGACGATCCCCACCATTTTCCGGATACCCTTTAAATGCTTCTCTTTTCGGCCAGCTTCAATCGTACGGTCGCCGATGACAACACTGCCCTTTGTCGGTTTTACAAGACCATTCAAATGCTGCAGCAGCGTCGACTTTCCTGAACCAGTATGTCCGATAATGGCTACATACGTTCCCGGATTGATGGCCAGGTTGATGTCATGAAGGGCCAACCGTTCAAACGGTGTATTCATTTGATAACGAAATTCTAAATCCTTGAGTTCAATGCGCATAAATCCTTCACCAACTCTTCTTCTGTTAAGTGGCTGCCAGCTAAATCCACGCCTTTTTCACGTAAAGACTTGCTTAATTTTACGGAAAAAGGAATATCCAACCCTAATCCAACCAGTTCATCTTCCAGGTGGAAAATCTCATCCGGAGTCCCTTCCCGATAAAGACGCCCCTGGTTCAGCACAATGATCCGATCGGCTTTTGCAGCCTCTTCCAAATCGTGTGTAATGGAAATGACCGTCAAGATTTTTTCTTCCTTCAATTCACGGACTGTGTCCAATACTTCCTCCCGGCCTCTGGGATCGAGCATCGAGGTGGCTTCATCAAGGATAATGATATCAGGCTGGAGGGCAAGCACCCCTGCTATTGCAACACGCTGCTTTTGTCCGCCAGATAGATGGTGCGGCTCTTGATCAAGAAATTCATTCATCTTTACTTTGTTCAATGCATCCTGGACCCGCTTTACCATCATCTGTTGCTGAACCCCCAGGTTTTCTAAACCAAAAGCCACATCATCCTGGACAGTTGTACCAACGAATTGGTTATCAGGATTTTGAAAAACCATGCCTACTTTTTTTCGGACATCCCACACTGTTTCTTCTGAAAGCTCCATATCCCCAATGAGAATGGAACCGAAACCGGGAAATTGCAGGCCATTTAAAAGCTTGGCCAAGGTTGACTTCCCCGAACCATTATGGCCCACGATTGCAAGCCATTCTCCTTTAGAAACGTCGAAACTTACTCCATCTACTGCATTCCGGTCCTGTCCATCATATTTAAAAGTTACATCTTTTAATGAAACAAGCTTTTCCTCCATGCCTGGCCTCCTCTTTACTCATCTATCTTCTAAAAACTCGGCTCCGCTTTGAAAAATAAATAAAAGCAATCGCTCTAGTAGCCCATTAACCAGAATTTTGACAGCATTTACTCTGACTTATTCCTTAAATTGCAACACGAAAGTGCAATGATTTCTCTAGAATTATACACAGCTATATAAATGAACTGATGGCTATGAAACCAGTTTTCACATTAGCCTAATTGGGGTACAGGTTTAAATTCCTAAATTCAACTTATATAATACTTCTACTATTGTAACGTCTGCAGCTATTTTTAGATATAAAAAAACGCTGCACCCCTTCCACCGAACCATCATCCGGTAAATTAAGAGCAGCTAATACATGCCTATATCGACAACAGGCATCTTCTTATTATCGCTATTCATAGCGGGAAGGGGTACTTGAGCTAGACGGGAAGGCGCTCATGTTAAAACACCAGCCATCATTACACTCAGTTGCGTATTCTTGTGAGTAAATCTCGATGTTTAGCTAAAAGAAAAAGGGCAAAGAACAAGTTAAATGTTCAACTGTCCCGCCCTCGATTCTTCGCTGTTATTAAACTAACTCGATTACCACGACTGGTGCAGCGTCACCGCGGCGTGGACCCATTTTCATGATGCGTGTGTATCCGCCTTGACGCTCTTGGTAGCGGGCAGCGATATCACTGAATAGTTTTTGAACTGCGTCTTGGCCTGTTTCAGCGTTTGCCACCTCATTACGGATGTAAGCAGCTGCTTGACGGCGGGCGTGCAAGTCACCACGTTTGCCAAGAGTGATCATTTTTTCTACAACAGAACGCAACTCTTTCGCACGTGCTTCTGTAGTTTCAATGCGCTCATGGATGATTAGATCAGTAGTTAAATCACGAAGTAATGCTTTACGTTGTGCGCTAGTGCGTCCTAACTTTCTGTAACCCATTTTAGAGATTCCCTCCTTCGTTGAAATTATATATTCTGTATTCAGGCTCACAACAAAATGGCTAGTTAACTACGGCTAACTAGTCATCAGTCGTCTTTGCGTAATCCTAAACCTAGTTCTTCTAGTTTTGCTTTCACTTCTTCAAGTGATTTGCGTCCCAAATTACGCACCTTCATCATATCTTCCTCTGTTTTGTGAGCAAGCTCTTGAACAGTGTTAATACCGGCACGCTTCAGGCAGTTATAAGAACGAACAGAAAGGTCAAGTTCTTCAATGGTCATTTCCAGAACTTTTTCTTTTTGGTCTTCTTCTTTTTCTACCATAATTTCTGCATTTTGAGCTTCATCAGTCAAACCAACGAAAATATTCAAATGCTCAGTTAAAATCTTAGCTCCAAGTGCTACAGCTTCCTGCGGTCCATTGCTTCCATCAGTCCAAACATCAAGCGTAAGCTTGTCATAGTTTGTCATCTGGCCAACACGGGTGTTCTCTACTTGGTAGGATACACGCGCAACAGGAGTGTAAATGGAGTCGATTGGAATCACGCCGATTGGCTGATCCTCTCTTTTATTTTGGTCTGCAGGGGTATAACCGCGGCCGCGCCGTGCAGTTAGCCTCATACGCAAATGACCGTTCTTGCCAAGAGTGGCAATTTGTAAATCCGGATTCAGGATTTCCACATCACTATCGTGTGTAATATCTGCTGCAGTTACTACACCCTCACTCTGAACATCAATTTCAAGCGTCTTTTCTTCATCGGAGTAAATCTTCAGTGCTAGCTTTTTCACATTGAGAATGATAGAAGTTACATCTTCTACGACGCCTTCAATTGTTGAGAACTCGTGCAGTACGCCATCTATTTGAATGGACGTAACAGCGGCACCTGGGAGTGAGGATAATAGAATACGACGTAAGGAGTTACCCAAAGTTGTACCATACCCACGCTCTAGTGGCTCGACGACGAACTTGCCGTATTTGGCGTCATCGTTGATTTCAACCGTTTCGATTTTTGGTTTTTCTATTTCGATCATTCAATAAACCCTCCTTCAAAACGTCGAAACCTCGGCTAGTAGTGAACTTACTCATTCAAACATAACCGAAATTCCCCATGTATACGTTCCCGATTGTGCGCAACAACTGAATAAAATATTCTGTAAGAACGCAAGATATTATTATATCCCATTATAGCCCAGGGATACAATTTTTATACAGAAAAATTATACACGGCGACGTTTTGGCGGACGGCATCCGTTATGTGGAACTGGAGTTACATCTTTGATAGCTGTTACTTCCAGACCTGCAGCTTGAAGTGCACGGATGGCAGCTTCACGACCTGCACCAGGTCCTTTAACAGTAACCTCAAGTGTTTTCATACCGTGTTCCATAGAAGTCTTAGCAGCTGTTTCAGCAGCCATTTGTGCAGCGAATGGAGTAGATTTACGAGATCCGCGGAAACCTAAAGCACCGGCACTTGACCATGAAATAGCATTACCATGAGAGTCAGTGATCGTAACAATAGTGTTGTTGAAAGTTGAACGAATGTGAGCGATACCTGTTTCTATATTCTTTTTCACACGACGTTTACGAGTATTTGTTTTACGAGCCATGAAAAGTAACCTCCTTTACTGATTATTTTTTCTTGTTAGCTACTGTACGACGAGGTCCTTTACGCGTACGAGCATTGTTTTTTGTATTTTGTCCACGGACAGGAAGACCACGACGGTGACGAAGACCGCGATAGCTGCCAATTTCCATTAGACGTTTGATGTTAAGGGAAACTTCACGACGAAGATCACCTTCTACTTTTAACTTGTCAACGATATCACGAATTTTGTTTAGTTCGTCTTCAGTAAGATCACGAACACGAGTATCTTCAGAAACACCAGCTTCTGCAAGAACTTTAATAGCTGTTTGCTTACCAATACCGAAAATATATGTTAAAGAAATGACAATACGTTTGTCACGTGGAATATCTACACCAGCAATACGTGCCATTGATTTAGTGCACCTCCTTCTAATTAGCCTTGTTTTTGTTTATGTTTAGGGTTTTCGCAAATAACCATGACTTTACCTTTTCTGCGGATAACTTTACATTTTTCGCAGATAGGCTTAACTGATGGTCTGACTTTCATTGCTATCTAACCTCCTTATACAGATCGGAGCGTACCAGATTATTTGAACCGGTATGTGATTCTGCCGCGAGTTAGATCATACGGGGAAAGCTCAACCGTAACCTTATCCCCAGGCAAAATACGAATAAAGTGCATACGGATTTTACCGGAAACATGAGCTAAAACTGTATGACCATTTTCTAATTCTACCTTAAACATTGCATTTGGCAAAGTCTCTGTGACTTTCCCTTCAACTTCGATTACATCATCTTTAGCCATTAAACATTTCTCCCTTCTGTTCAGCACATTACCATTTTAGAGATTGAATAAATCAAATCCAAAAAATAGGTTATTGCCCTATGTGTGAACCCGTTTTTCCTGAATTAGAATTGGGGCCACTTAAAGCTTGGTCAGAATTTCGTATCCTGTTTCAGTGATTGCTATTGTATGTTCAAAGTGTGTACACTTTTTTCCGTCAACTGTTACTACGGTCCAGTCATCATCTAAAGTTTTCACATATCTGCTTCCAGCATTCACCATTGGCTCAACAGCGAGCACCATACCAGGCTTTAAACGAGGTCCAGTATTTGGCGGACCGTAATGAGGGATTTCAGGGTCCTCATGTAAGTCTTGACCGATTCCATGGCCGACATACTCTCTGACAATAGAGAATTGGTTAGCCTCGACATAGGATTGAATAGCATGGGAGATGTTTGAAAGGCGCACGCCTGGCTTAGCTTCTTTCAACCCTCTATTTAATGACTCTTCAGTTACGTCCAAGAGCCGCTGTGTTTCTTCATCAATGCTGCCAATTGGATATGTCCAAGCGGAATCCCCATGATAGCCTTTATACTTGGCTCCGATATCAATACTGATAATATCTCCTTCATGCAGAACACGCTCTCCTGGAATCCCATGGACAAGCTCATTGTTTACAGATGTACAAATACTGCCGCGAAACCCATTATACCCTTTAAAGGACGGGAATGCATCATGTTTGCATATAAAGCTTTCGGCAATTGCATCCAGCTCATGCGTCGTGATGCCGGGGGTGATATGCTTCTTTAGCTCTTGGTGAGTTAAAGCGACGATACGGCCGGCCTCGCGCATGATTTCAATTTCTCGCGGGGTCTTACAAATGATCATTAATGCAATCCTCCAAGAAGTGCATCTACATCTTCAAATACCTTATTGATATCTTGTTGCCCATCAATATTACGCACATAGCCTTTTTCTTCATAGAAATCAAGAAGAGGCTGTGTTTGTTTCATGTTAACGTCCAAACGGTTCTGGACCGTTTCTTCATTATCATCTGCACGTTGATACAGTTCTCCGCCGCAGCGGTCACATTTTCCTTCTTCAGCAGGAGGATTGAACACTAAGTGGTAAGTCGCACCGCAATTTTTGCAAATGCGTCTGCCTGTCAAACGCTCCATAAGGATATCTTTATCAACTTGAATATTGATTACATAGTTAATTCTCCGATCAAGATCGGCAAGGATGTTTTCAAGCGCCTCTGCCTGTGCCACTGTACGTGGAAAACCATCGAGCAGGAACCCTTTATTGCAATCCTCTTTGCTTAATCTTTCTCGGACGATACCAATCGTCACTTCATCAGGAACAAGCTCCCCTTTATCCATGAACGATTTAGCCTGTAAACCTAGTTCCGTACCATCTTTGATAGCCGCGCGGAACATATCTCCAGTAGAGATATGAGGGATGTCATATTTTTCTACGATTCTTTCGGCTTGCGTGCCTTTTCCGGCACCCGGAAGCCCCATTAATACCAGATTCACATTGTTTCCCCCTCAAACTCTATAATGGGTATTTGGGAACGCAAGCTGGTCCCCAAAACTCATTACTTTATAAACCCTTTATAATGGCGTTTTACTAATTGCGCTTCTAGCTGTTTCATCGTGTCAAGAGCAACTCCGACTATTATAAGAAGGCTAGTGCCGCCAATTTGTGCAGATTGCGGCAAATTCGCCAGTTTTATAAAAAATACCGGCAATACAGCAATTACTGCCAGGAATATGGAACCGACAAATGTCAAACGGTATAAAACACGGGTCAAATATTCCTGAGTGCTTTTACCAGGCCTGATTCCAGGAACATAACCGCCTTGTTTCTTCAAATTATCTGCCATTTGTTCAGGATTGACCTGAATAAAGGCATAAAAATAGGAGAAAGCAATAATTAATGCAACATAGACTACCATACCAATCGGATGGGTATAGTCAAATGTTTTATCAATCCAGCGTGTTACGTCATTAGGACCAAAAAACGACGCAATCGTTCTTGGGGTAATGATGAACGCCATAGCAAAGATTACCGGGATAACACCTGCAGCATTTACTTTCAGAGGTAAATGAGTAGATTGCCCGCCAGCAGGTTCGCGTCCTACTGCAGCTCGCTTGGCATATTGGATTGGAATTTTACGTAAAGCTTGTTGTATAAAGATGACAGCCACAACAATTACGAGGATGGCAACCAAAATCAGGGCAAGAGTGGCAATTCTCAAGAAAAGCTGATCCCCTGCATTTTCAAACTGCTGAGCATAGATTTGGTTCGCAATAGATGGGATACCGGCTACGATCCCAGCGAAGATAATGATAGAAATGCCATTGCCTACTCCCTTAGAGGTTATAAGCTCCCCTAACCACAAAAGAAAAGCTGTTCCTGCTGTCAATACGGTAGCAATAAGCAAATATGTCCCAATCCCAGGGTTTTCAATAAGCATTCCACCGGCCATATTATTAAAACCGTAAGACATACCTAATGCCTGGATAAAACCAAGAATAATTGTCGCATAGCGGGTAAACTGAGCTAATTTACGACGGCCAACTTCCCCTTGCTTGGACCATTCAGTGAATTTAGGAACAACGTCCATTTGAAGCAACTGAATAATGATGGAGGCTGTGATATACGGCATAATCCCCATAGCCAAGATTGAAAAGTTTTGCAGGGCCCCGCCGCCAAAGGTATTTAATATACCAAAGACGCTTAGCTGGTCTTGATTTTTCAGCAAGTCGGCATTCACATTCGGTACAGGTATAAATGTACCGATGCGATAGACGACTAACATTAACAGGGTAAATAGGATTTTGTTTCTTATATCACCCACGCGCATAAAGTTGGAGATCGTACGAAACATTAGATCACCTCAGTTTTACCGCCGGCAGCTTCGATAGCTTCTACTGCAGTAGACGAGAATTTATGAGCTTTAACTGTAAGCTTTTTCTCTACTTTACCTTTTGCAAGAATTTTGATTCCAGCTTTTTCTTTCGATACGACACCGGTCTCAATCAATAGAGCAGGTGTAACTTCCGTACCGTCTTCAAAGCGATTAAGGACATCAAGGTTAACGATTGCATAGTCTTTACGGTTGATGTTCGAGAAACCGCGCTTAGGCAAACGTCTGAATAAAGGTGTTTGACCACCTTCAAATCCTGGGCGAACACCACCGCCGGAACGGGCGTTCTGACCTTTATGACCTTTACCAGCTGTTTTGCCGTTTCCAGAACCGATACCGCGTCCTTTACGCTTTCGTTCTTGACGGGAACCTTCTGCAGCTTTCAATTCATGAAGTTTCATGTTGGCACCTCCTTGTTAAGATCGAGATTATATTATTGTTCCTTTACAGTAACAAGATGAGCAACTTTGTTAATCATACCGCGGATCGCAGGGTTATCATCATGAACAACTGTTTGATGCATTTTGCGTAAACCCAGTGTGTTAACAGTAACGCGTTGGTCTTCAGGACGACCAATCAAGCTGCGAGTGAGGGTAATTTCCAATTTATTAGCCATTTGATTTCCCCCCTTATCCTAACAGTTCTTCTACTGATTTTCCACGTAACTTAGCTACGTCCTCAGCGCGTTTTAATTGCTTTAATCCTTCTAGTGTAGCACGTACCATATTGATTGGCGTGTTTGAACCTAAAGACTTCGAAAGAATATCACTTACTCCGCCTAATTCAAGTACAGCACGAACAGGACCGCCTGCGATAACTCCAGTACCTTCAGAAGCAGGCTTCAAAAGAATATGACCTGCGCCAAAGCGACCATTCACAAGGTGTGGAATTGTTGTACCAACCATAGGTACAGTAATTAGATTTTTCTTAGCATCTTCAATTGCTTTACGGATAGCATCTGGTACTTCTTGGGCTTTACCAGTTCCGAAACCAACGTGGCCGTTTTTATCACCTACAACAACAAGTGCTGTAAAACGGAAACGACGTCCACCTTTAACAACCTTAGCTACGCGGTTAATAGTAACTACGCGCTCTTCAAGTTCTAATTTATTAGGATCGATACTACGACGCATCTGTTATGTCCCTCCTTTTTGATTAAAATTCTAAGCCGTTTTCACGAGCAGATTCAGCCAAAGCTTTCACACGGCCATGGTAGAGGTAACCTCCGCGGTCAAATACCACAGACTTAACACCTTTCTCTACTGCACGTTTAGCGATTAATTCGCCAACTTTTTTAGCTGCATCAGCATTGCCTGTAGCTTCTGAGCCGATCTCTTTATCAAGAGTAGAAGCACTTACAAGGGTTACGCCGTTTATATCGTCAATCAATTGTGCGTAAATGTGCTTGCTTGAACGGAACACATTTAAACGAGGACGAGCTTCAGTTCCGGAAAGTTTTGCACGGACACGTGCATGTCTTTTCTTACGAACAGAATTCTTATCAGCCTTCGTAATCATTTACGTCACTCCTTTCATTTACCTGGTCGGCTATTACTTACCTGTTTTACCTTCTTTACGACGTACATATTCACCTTCATAGCGGATACCTTTACCTTTGTAAGGCTCTGGCGGACGGACGTCGCGGATATTTGCAGCAAGAGCTCCAACGCGTTCTTTGTTAGTGCCTCGTACGATAATTTTTGTATTGGAAGGAACCTCAATTTCAAGGCCTTTTTCCGGTTCGATTTCAACTGGGTGAGAGTAACCTACGTTAAGGACCAATTTGGTTCCTTGTTTTTGTGCACGGTAACCGACACCGATAAGTTCAAGGGATTTTTCGAATCCTTTGGATACGCCCTCTACCATGTTTGAAATAACTGCGCGAGTTGTACCGTGTAATGCACGGTGTTCTTTAGCATCAGAAGGACGAGCAACAGTAAGAACGTTTTCCTCAACGCTGATTGTAATATCAGGATTAAAAGATCTGGTTAATTCACCTTTAGGGCCTTTAACAGAAACGTTGTGTTGGTCAACAGTTACTGTTACGCCAGCAGGGATTTCAATAGGTTTTTTACCTACGCGTGACATCTAGTGCACCTCCATTCGTGTAAAAATGTATTACCAAACGTATGCAAGTACTTCTCCGCCGACTTGTTTAGCACGAGCTTCCTTGTCGGTTAAAACGCCTTGAGAAGTAGAAACAATTGCAATACCTAAACCGTTAAGAACGCGTGGAACTTCACCAGTCTTAGCATATACACGCAAACCAGGTTTGCTTATGCGCTTTAATCCAGTGATAACACGCTCATTGTTTGCACCGTACTTAAGGAAGATACGGATGATACCTTGTTTGTTGTCTTCGATTAATTCAACGTCACGGACGAAGCCTTCACGCTTTAAGATCTGAGCAATTTCATTCTTGACCTTTGAAGCTGGAACTTCCAATTTCTCGTGACGAACCATGTTCGCATTACGGATGCGAGTGAGCAAATCTGCAATAGGATCTGTCATGACCATTATTAATTACCTCCTTCCCAAACTCGGGTTTTACCAGCTAGCTTTTTTCACGCCAGGGATTTGTCCTTTATATGCAAGTTCGCGGAAACAAATACGGCAAAGCTTAAATTTACGAAGTACTGAATGTGGACGTCCGCAACGTTCGCAGCGTGTATATTCCTGTACTTTAAACTTTGATCCGCGCTTCTGCTTCAAGATCATAGATTTTTTAGCCACGTTTTCGCCTCCCTTTATTTAGTGATTACTTTTGGAACGGCATTCCGAACTGAGTAAGTAATTCACGACCTTCTTCATCAGTATTGGCAGTCGTTACGATAACGATGTCCATACCGCGTACCTTACTCACTTTATCGTAGTCAATCTCAGGGAAGATAAGTTGTTCTTTAATACCTAATGTGTAGTTACCGCGACCGTCAAAAGATTTCTTGGAAACGCCACGGAAATCACGTACACGCGGTAAAGAAACAGAAACGAGCTTATCAAGGAATTCATACATACGCTCTCCGCGTAATGTAATCTTCGCACCGATAGGCATACCTTCACGCAAGCGGAAGCCGGCGATAGATTTCTTCGCTTTTGTTACCACTGGCTTTTGACCAGTGATTAAAGTAAGCTCTTCAACAGCATTATCCAATGCTTTTGAGTTAGCTACAGCATCACCCACACCCATGTTCACTACGATTTTTTCAATTTTTGGTACCTGCATTACAGACTTATAGTTAAACTTGCTCATTAGAGCAGGAGTAATTTCTTTTTGGAACTTTTCCTTTAGGCGGTTCATTAAGTGTACCTCCCTTCATCATTAACTTTATTTATCTAAAGATTCACCTGATTTTACAGCTACGCGTACTTTTTTGCCATCTTCAACCTTGTAACCAACACGGGTTGGTGTTCCGGACTTAGGATCAAGCGGCATAACATTTGATACGTGAATAGCTGCTTCTTTGCTGATGATTCCACCTTGTGGATTCAATTGTGACGGCTTGGAATGCTTTTTCACGATGTTTACTCCCTCAACAAGCACACGGTTGTTTTTAGGATATGCTTCAAGGATAATACCTTGTTTGCCTTTGTCCTTACCAGAGATGACTACGACTTTGTCACCTTTTTTAACATGCATTAGCTTCGCACCTCCTTGAAAGGCTTTTACGATATTTATCAATTAAAGTACTTCTGGAGCAAGAGAAACGATCTTCATGAAGTTGCTGTCACGAAGTTCACGCGCAACAGGTCCGAAAATACGGGTGCCACGAGGGCTTTTGTCGTCACGGATGATTACACATGCATTTTCGTCGAAGCGAATGTAAGTACCGTCAGTGCGACGTACACCACTTTTCGTACGCACGATAACCGCTTTAACAACATCACCTTTTTTAACAACGCCACCTGGTGTTGCTTGTTTAACTGTACACACGATGACATCACCGATGTTAGCTGTCTTGCGGCCTGAACCACCAAGCACTTTAATAGTAAGAACTTCACGTGCTCCAGAGTTGTCAGCGACTTTTAAACGAGATTCTTGTTGAATCATGTATGAAACCTCCCTTCGGAATTAACATAATCCGAACATTGATTAAATAATTACTGCTTTTTCTACTACTTCAACCAAACGGAAGCGTTTTGTAGCTGAAAGTGGACGAGTTTCCATGATTCTAACTGTATCGCCTACTTTTGCTTCATTTAGCTCATCATGAGCCTTGAACTTCTTGGAGTATTTCACGCGCTTTCCGTAAAGAGAATGCTTTTTATAGGTTTCTACAAGAACAGTTACCGTTTTATCCATTTTGTCGGATACTACGCGTCCAGTGTAGACTTTACGTTGGTTGCGTTCGCTCATTTGTGCAAACCTCCCCTCAATTATCGATTGTTGACACCGATCTCTCTTTCACGAACAACTGTTTTCATACGAGCGATCGATTTGCGTACTTCACGAATGCGAGCTGTATTTTCAAGCTGTCCAGTAGCTAACTGGAAACGAAGATTAAATAATTCTTCTTTGAGAGATTTTACTTTTTGTTCAATTTCGGCAGTGGTTAGATCTTTAATTTCATTAGCTTTCATTTGCTTCACCACCAATTTCTTCTCGTTTTACAAACTTGCATTTGATTGGAAGTTTGTGTGCAGCAAGGCGCAATGCTTCTCGTGCCACCTCTTCAGATACACCGGAGATTTCAAACATTACTTTTCCTGGCTTTACAACTGCAACCCATCCTTCAGGAGCACCTTTACCGGAACCCATCCGTACTTCAAGCGGCTTAGCAGTGTATGGCTTGCTTGGGAAAATTTTGATCCAAACTTTACCGCCACGCTTCATGTAACGTGTCATTGCAATACGAGCTGCCTCGATTTGACGGTTAGTGATCCAAGATGCTTCTAGAGCTTGAAGACCGAACTCACCGAAGTGAACTTCAGTTCCACCCTTGGCATTTCCTCTCATCTTACCGCGGTGTTCACGACGGTATTTCACACGTTTAGGCAATAACATATTATTTTCCTCCTTCCTCAGATTTCTTCTTAGTAGGAAGAACTTCTCCACGATAGATCCATACTTTCACGCCAAGCTTACCGTAAGTAGTGTCCGCTTCAGCAGTAGCATAGTCGATGTCAGCGCGAAGTGTGTGAAGTGGAACTGTTCCTTCGCTGTAGTGTTCAGCACGAGCGATATCAGCACCGCCAAGGCGACCTGATACCTGTGTTCTGATACCTTGAGCTCCAGCTCGCATAGTACGTTGGATAGCCTGCTTTTGAGCACGACGGAATGAAACGCGGTTTTCTAATTGACGAGCAATGTTTTCTGCAACCAGTTTCGCATCAAGATCAGCTCTTTTAATTTCAATGATGTTGATATGAACGCGTTTGCCTGTCAACTGGTTCAACGCTTTACGAAGTGCTTCCACTTCAGTACCGCCTTTACCGATAACCATACCTGGCTTTGCAGTGTGTACAGAAATGTTAATGCGGTTAGCAGCACGTTCGATTTCAACTTTTGATACAGAAGCATCACTTAAACGCTTCGTGATATATTCACGAACTTTAAGGTCTTCATGTAAAAGTTCTGCATAGTCTTTACCAGCGTACCATTTGGATTCCCAATCACGAATGATCCCGATACGCAAACCGACTGGATTTACCTTTTGACCCACAGATTACCCCTCCTTCTTTTCTGATACAACGATAGTAATATGACTAGTACGCTTATTAATCGCACTCGCACGACCCATTGCGCGAGGACGGAAACGTTTTAATGTTGGCCCTTCATTTGCATATACTTCTGAAACAACCAGGTTATTAACATCCATTTCGTAGTTGTGCTCTGCGTTAGCAACCGCAGATTTCAATACTTTTTCTACGATTGGAGAAGCAGCCTTTGGAGTTAAGCGAAGAATCGCTACCGCTTCACCTACTTGCTTTCCTCGAATTAAGTCAGCGACTAAACGAACTTTACGAGCAGAAATACGCACTGTTTTAGCAACAGCTTTTGCTTGCATGAGATGCCCTCCTCTCATTAACGTCTTGTTTTCTTGTCATCACTTGCGTGACCTTTGTAAGTACGAGTTGGCGCGAATTCGCCAAGCTTGTGACCTACCATGTCTTCAGTTACATAAACCGGTACGTGTTTACGGCCATCATAAACAGCGATTGTGTGACCGATGAATTGTGGGAAGATAGTTGAACGACGCGACCAAGTTTTCACAACTTGCTTCTTATCAGCTTCATTTAACTTTTCTACCTTAACCATCAAATGCTCATCAACAAAAGGCCCTTTTTTCAGACTGCGACCCATGTAAGTACCTCCCTTCGTGATCGTTCTACGGTCCGTTTTATGAACCGTAGTTCAATCCCGTTATTTTTTGCGGCTACGTACGATAAATTTATCGGATTTGTTTTTCTTCTTACGGGTTTTAGCACCAAGAGTTGGTTTACCCCAAGGAGACATTGGAGATTTACGACCAATAGGAGCGCGGCCTTCCCCACCACCATGCGGGTGATCGTTCGGGTTCATAACAGATCCTCGAACAGTTGGGCGCTTGCCTAACCAGCGTGAACGTCCAGCTTTACCGATGTTGATAAGTTCATGTTGTTCGTTACCTACTTGACCAACAGAAGCACGGCAAGTAGCAAGAATCATACGAACTTCACCAGAATTTAAACGCACAAGAACATAACGTCCTTCTTTACCTAGAACCTGAGCGGAAGTACCAGCGGAACGTACTAATTGTCCACCCTTCCCAGGTTTAAGCTCGATGTTGTGAATTACTGTACCAACAGGAATGTTTGCTAACGGAAGTGCGTTACCCACTTTTATGTCAGCTTCTGGACCCGACATGATCTCCATACCTACTTGTAGGTTTTTAGGAGCAAGGATATAACGTTTCTCTCCATCCACATAATTGATTAATGCAATGTTTGCAGAACGATTTGGATCGTATTCGATAGTGGCAACGCGTCCTGGTATACCATCTTTATTGCGCTTGAAGTCAATGATACGGTATTGACGCTTATGGCCGCCACCTTGATGACGAACTGTTAACTTACCTTGGTTGTTACGGCCGCCTTTTCTTGTTAAAGGAGCAAGTAAGGATTTCTCCGGCTTATCAGTAGTGATTTCTGCGAAATCAGAGACTGACATATTGCGTCGACCGTTAGAGGTAGGTTTATACTTTTTAATCGCCATGTGTATTTCCCTCCTTCTCTAATGAATTAAGCTTCAAATAATTCGATTTCTTTGCTGTCAGCAGTTAATTTAACAATTGCTTTACGGCGCTTGTTCGTATAGCCTGCATGTTTGCCCATACGCTTGAACTTACCTTTGTAATTCATGATGTTTACTTTATCAACTTTAACTCCGAAGATTTCTTGGACCGCGTCCTTAACTTGAGTTTTGTTCGCTCTTACATCAACTTCGAAAGTATATTTCTTTTCAGCCATTAAGTCTGAAGAACGTTCAGTGATAACGGGGCGCTTAATGATATCGCGTGCATCCATTATGCAAGCACCTCCTCTACTTTTTCAACAGCTGACTTGGTCATGATCAATTTGTTGTGAGACACAACATCAAGAACATTTAGGCCATTAGCTTCCACAACAGTAACACCAGGGATGTTACGCGCAGAAAGAGCTACTTTCTCATCTAAACCGTCAGTTACGATTAACGCTTTAGAATCTACAGAAAGACCTTTAAGCACAGCTGCAAATTCTTTTGTTTTTGGAGTTTCGAATGATAATCCTTCTAGAACTAGAACATTATCTTCTAATACCTTTGTGGATAGCGCAGATTTAATAGCTAATCGGCGAACCTTTTTAGGCAGTTTGTAGCTATAAGATCTTGGAGTTGGACCGAATACGGTACCACCACCACGCCATTGTGGAGAACGGATAGAACCTTGACGGGCACGGCCAGTACCTTTTTGGCGCCATGGTTTACGTCCGCCGCCTGCTACTTCAGAACGGTTTTTAACTTTATGAGTCCCTTGACGCAAGGAAGCTCTTTGCATGATGATTGCTTCAAATAATACATGGTTATTTGGTTCAATACCAAAGATAGAATCGTTAAGCTCGATGTCGCCTACTTTTGATCCAGCTTGATTGAACAGTGTAACTTTAGGCATTCTAATGCTCCTCCTTTCTCAAAAGATTACTTGGATTTAACCGCACTTTTCACTTTTATCAATGCTTTTCTAGCACCAGGAACATTACCTTTGATTAAAAGCAAGTTGCGTTCTGTATCAACTTTAACAATTGTTAAGTTTTGAACAGTGATTTGATCTCCACCCATACGTCCAGGCAATAATTTACCTTTAAATACACGGTTTGGAGCTACAGGACCCATTGAACCTGGGCGGCGGTGGTATCTGGAACCGTGAGCCATAGGGCCACGAGATTGTCCATGGCGCTTAATTGAACCCTGGAAACCTTTACCCTTTGAGATTCCTGTTACATCTACTACATCGCCTTCAGCGAAAATATCAACTTTGACTTCCTGACCCACCTCGTAATCAGCGAGGTTTGCATCGCGGAATTCGCGAATGAAGCGCTTAGGAGCAGTATTAGCTTTTGCAGTGTGTCCTTTAGCCGGCTTGTTTGCAAGCTTTTCACGCTTATCTTCAAAACCGATTTGAATAGCTTCGTAGCCGTCAGCTTCAACAGTTTTCTTTTGAAGCACTACGTTTTGCGCAGCCTCAACAACAGTTACAGGGATAAGCTCGCCGTTTTCAGCAAATACTTGCGTCATACCGATCTTTCTTCCTAAGATTCCTTTGGTCATTAGTCACACCTCCTAAATAATTATCTTTTTATATTGATTAAAGTTTGATTTCAATGTCAACGCCGGATGGCAGGTCTAAACGCATTAATGAATCAACTGTTTGCGGAGTTGGATTCACGATGTCGATTAAACGCTTGTGTGTACGCATCTCGAATTGTTCACGAGAATCTTTGTATTTGTGTACTGCACGCAAGATCGTATAAACGGATCTTTCAGTCGGTAATGGGATCGGGCCTGATACAGCCGCACCAGAACGTTTTGCAGTTTCTACAATTTTCTCAGCAGATTGATCAAGAATCCTGTGATCATATGCTTTTAAACGGATACGAATTTTTTGTTTTGCCATTATTTTCCCTCCTTTTCGCCTATTTTAAAATAGACTTTCTCAACGGAAATTTCCCACACACTCGCCATGGCAAAGCGGCCGGGTGTGTCAGCAACCTTCCATATCATCGCAGTCAAAGACCAACATTGTCTATTATACATAAAACACATACTCTATGCAAGATAAACTTACATTTTTCTGCGTCTTGCACACTTTTACTATTATACATAGTTGCCTATACATTTTCAAGATAATCTTGAAAAGTGCATGTTGTAATTTATTTCTTCTATAAAGATTATTGGGATAAACACGGGTAGTGAGTATAGTATCTCAAGGGGATCATGGGAATTTATAGGCTCGTAACTCGGCTAGTCTTTTTTTAGGGCGAAGATAAAGGTGCAGTTAGTCCAACTGGATATGATTCACATGGCGTTGCCAAAGGGTATGGAGTGCTTAGCCTGTGTTTT
Source organism: Peribacillus glennii (assembly GCF_003429105.1). Classification (GTDB taxonomy): domain Bacteria; phylum Bacillota; class Bacilli; order Bacillales; family DSM-1321; genus Peribacillus; species Peribacillus glennii. The sequence continues at coordinate 34,001 of NZ_QVTD01000015.1, read as the reverse complement.
CTTTATAGCAAAAGTAAAACAAGCAGACGGCGTCCCGTCTGCTTGTAAAAAGTTGCTTCAAGAGCAGTTTTTATTATTCAGTAATTGTAGCAACAACGCCAGCGCCTACAGTACGTCCACCCTCACGGATAGAGAACTTTGTACCTTCTTCGATAGCGATTGGAGCGATAAGCTCAACTGACATTTCGATGTTGTCTCCAGGCATAACCATTTCTACGCCTTCTGGAAGGTTACAAATACCAGTTACATCAGTTGTACGGAAGTAGAACTGTGGACGGTAGTTTGTAAAGAATGGAGTGTGACGTCCACCTTCTTCTTTTGAAAGCACGTAAACTTCAGCTCTGAACTTTGTGTGTGGTTTGATTGTACCTGGTTTAGCAAGCACTTGGCCACGTTGGATATCTTCACGAGCTACACCACGAAGAAGTGCACCGATGTTGTCACCAGCTTCAGCGTAGTCAAGAAGCTTACGGAACATTTCAACACCCGTTACAGTTGTAGATTTTGGCTCTTCAGTGAAACCAGTGATTTCAACTACGTCACCGACTTTAACTTGTCCACGTTCTACACGTCCAGTAGCAACTGTTCCACGTCCAGTGATAGAGAACACGTCCTCTACAGGCATCATGAATGGCTTTTCAACGTCACGTGTTGGAGTTGGGATATATTCATCAACAGCATTCATTAGTTCATGAATTTTTTCTTCCCAAGCTGCATCTCCTTCAAGTGCTTTAAGAGCAGAACCTTTGATAACTGGAATATCGTCACCAGGGAATTCATATTCAGAAAGAAGGTCACGGATTTCCATTTCAACTAATTCAAGAAGCTCTTCGTCGTCAACCATGTCACATTTGTTCATGAAAACTACAAGGTAAGGTACACCTACTTGACGAGAAAGAAGGATGTGCTCACGAGTTTGTGGCATTGGGCCGTCAGCAGCAGATACAACAAGGATACCGCCGTCCATCTGTGCAGCGCCAGTGATCATGTTTTTAACATAGTCAGCGTGTCCTGGGCAGTCTACGTGTGCATAGTGGCGATTTGCAGTTTCATATTCAACGTGTGCAGTAGAGATTGTGATACCACGTTCTCTTTCTTCAGGAGCACCATCGATTTGATCATATGCACGAGCTTCAGCTCCACCAGTCTTAGCAAGTACAGTAGTAATAGCAGCTGTTAATGTAGTTTTACCGTGGTCAACGTGACCAATTGTTCCAACGTTAACGTGTGGCTTAGAGCGATCGAATTTAGCTTTTCCCATTAGGATATTCCTCCTTAAAATTATAAATAGATTAAGTATATGGTGCTATGAAAGCAAAATCATGACTGCTCTCATAGCTTACATAAGTAGTTATACTTTAATAAAATGTGAAAATCAATTATTCACCTTTATTTTTTTTCACAATTTCCTCGGAGATACTCTTAGGTACTTCTTCGTAATGATCGAAGTGCATAGAGAATGTTCCGCGTCCTTGTGTATTAGAACGTAGAGATGTTGCATATCCGAACATTTCTGATAGTGGAACCATCGCATTAACAACCTGAGCGTTTCCGCGCGCTTCCATACCTTCTACACGACCGCGGCGGGATGTGATATCCCCCATGATATCGCCTAAATATTCTTCTGGAATAACAACTTCTACTTTCATGATAGGCTCTAAGATTACAGGCTGACATTTAGATGCTGCATTTTTAAGAGCCATTGATGCTGCGATTTTGAATGCCATTTCGTTGGAGTCAACATCATGGTATGAACCATCGAATAATCTCGCTTTAATGTCAACTAATGGGAAACCGGCAAGTACACCATTGTCAAGAGAGTCTATTAGACCAGCTTGTACAGCAGGGATGTATTCACGCGGTACAACTCCACCAACGATAGCATTTTCAAATTCAAAGCCTTTTCCTTCTTCGTTTGGAGAGAATTCGATCCAAACATGTCCGAATTGTCCGCGTCCACCGGATTGACGTACGAACTTACCTTCAACTTGTGCAGATCCGCGGAAAGTTTCACGGTAAGCAACCTGTGGAGCACCAACGTTTGCTTCAACTTTAAATTCACGGCGCATACGGTCGACAAGAATGTCCAAGTGAAGTTCACCCATACCCGCAATGATAACTTGACCTGTTTCCTGGTCAGTATGTGCACGGAAGGTTGGATCTTCTTCTTGTAATTTTTGTAGAGCCGTAGTCATTTTATCTTGGTCTGCCTTAGACTTAGGTTCAATTGATAGCTGAATTACCGGTTCTGGGAACTCCATTGACTCTAAGATAACAGGGTTCTTGTCATCACATAGAGTATCACCAGTAGTTGTATCTTTCAAACCTACTGCAGCCGCAATATCTCCAGCGTATACCTGGGAAATCTCTTCACGCGAGTTAGCGTGCATTTGCAGGATACGTCCTACACGCTCACGCTTACCTTTAGTAGAGTTTTGTACATATGAACCAGAGCTCAAAGTACCAGAGTATACACGGAAGAATGTTAATTTACCAACATAAGGGTCAGTCATAACTTTGAATGCAAGAGCTGAGAATGGCTCTTCGTCACTTGATGGACGTGTTGTTTCTTCCTCTGAATCTGGAAGAGTACCTTTAATAGCTGGTACATCTAATGGAGATGGAAGATAGTCAATAACTGCATCCAGCATTAATTGAACACCTTTGTTTTTGAAAGCAGATCCGCAGATTACAGGATAGAATTCAACATTAACAGTACCTTTACGGATCGCAGCTTTAATTTCTTCATTTGTAAGCTCTTCTCCGCCAAGATATTTTTCCATTAATTCTTCATCCAGCTCAGCTACCGCTTCAATTAACTTTTCACGGTATTCTTCCGCTAATTCTTTATGTGATTCCGGAATTTCACGTACTTCAATGTCCGTACCTAAATCGTTTCCGTAGAACACAGCTTTCATTTCAACTAGGTCAATGATAGCTTCGAATTCATCTTCCGCACCAATTGGTAATTGGATTGGATGAGCGTTCGCTTGAAGACGGTCATGAATTGTTTTTACTGAGTATAAGAAGTCAGCTCCAATTTTGTCCATCTTGTTTACGAATACTACACGAGGAACCCCATAAGTAGTAGCCTGGCGCCAAACTGTTTCAGTTTGAGGCTCAACACCTGACTGAGCGTCAAGTACGGCAACTGCACCATCAAGTACACGAAGGGAACGTTCAACTTCAACTGTAAAGTCTACGTGTCCTGGTGTATCGATGATGTTTACGCGGTGGCCTTCCCACTGTGCGGTTGTAGCAGCAGAGGTAATAGTGATACCGCGTTCTTGTTCTTGCTCCATCCAGTCCATCTGGGATGCACCTTCATGAGTTTCGCCGATCTTGTGAATACGGCCAGTGTAATAAAGTACTCGTTCTGTCGTAGTCGTTTTACCGGCATCGATGTGAGCCATGATGCCGATATTACGAGTTTTTGCTAAGGAGAACTCTCTTGCCATTTGGTCTTTCTCCTTCCATCTATCAGTATAATTTTATAGAAAGAATAAATTTTACCAGCGATAGTGAGCAAACGCTTTGTTTGCTTCAGCCATTTTATGAGTATCTTCGCGTTTCTTGACAGAAGAACCAGTATTGTTGGCTGCATCAAGAATTTCGTTAGCTAAACGCTCTTCCATCGTTTTTTCTCCACGAAGACGAGAGTAGTTTACTAACCAGCGAAGGCCTAAAGTTGTACGGCGTTCCGGGCGCACCTCAACAGGTACTTGGTAGTTTGAACCACCTACACGGCGTGCTCTTACCTCTAATACAGGCATGATGTTTTTAAGGGCTTGATCGAATACTTCGATCGCCTCTTTCCCACTGCGTTCTGCAATGATATCAAATGCTGAATAAAGAATTTTTTGTGACTTACCTCTTTGTCCGTCAACCATCATTTTGTTGATTAAACGTGTCACAAGCTTTGAATTATAAATCGGATCTGGCAATACGTCTCTTTTTGAAACAGGTCCTTTACGAGGCATTCTTTTTCCTCCTTTCGGTGAAGTTATTATTTTGTGTCAAATTATTTTTTTGGTGCTTTCGGACGCTTGGTACCGTATTTAGAACGGCCCTGCATACGGTTGTTTACACCAGCAGTATCAAGCGCACCACGAACAATGTGATAACGTACCCCTGGTAAGTCCTTTACACGACCACCGCGGATAAGTACTACGCTGTGTTCTTGCAGGTTGTGGCCGATACCCGGGATATAAGCTGTTACCTCGATACCGTTAGTCAAACGCACACGCGCATATTTACGCAATGCAGAGTTTGGCTTCTTCGGTGTCATTGTACCAACACGGGTGCAAACACCACGCTTTTGCGGAGATGATACGTTAGTTTGTGCTTTCTTAAAGCTGTTGTAGCCTTTGTTTAGTGCTGGAGATTTTGATTTAACCTCTTTTGACTCGCGTCCTTTGCGCACTAATTGATTAATAGTAGGCATTTTATTTTTCCTCCCTTCACTTTTTTGTTCTAGTCCCACACATCCAGGTGGTTCATAAATGAGCAAAAACAAAGTTTTTGCAGATTGATCTACAAAAACAGTTTTACTTTTTAATGGCAACAGCTGCTGCTCCGACATCAATGCCGCATGCTTTTCCCAGCATTCGCATTGAATCAACATACTTGATTGGCACGTTTAATTCATTGGCAGTTTCGATAACCCGGGATACCAGAAATCTATCCGCATCCTCTGCTATGATTACCTCTTGAATCAAATCGTTCTTAAGAGCTCTCACTGTTTGTTTCGTTCCTATAATCACTGACTTTGCCTGTAGTACTTTTTCATAAGACATCATTCATATCCTCCAAAGCTGTTACAGGGTATCATAGGAGCACCTTTGCTATAATATCATCCCTTTATTGCATATGTCAACTTCTTTCAGAAAATATTTCATATATCAAACCTATTGTGATAAGAAGCAGATTAAAAGGATTATTATAACGTGCCTAATTTATTTCATATGAAAACAAGGTGCCTGATTCCCAAACAAACCATAAAGCAGAGGCTGCCCCTGTAAAAGGCAGCCTCGCTCTATTATTTTTTAGTCCACTGCCACAGTGTCTTCATTGGCATCTTCCACATGGACAGGTTGTGCTTTCCTGTAACGAAGCATTCCCGTTCCTGCTGGTACAAGCTTACCGATGATGACATTCTCTTTAAGGCCGAGCAGTTCATCGCGCTTGCCTTTGATCGCAGCATCCGTAAGTACTCTTGTCGTTTCCTGGAAGGAAGCGGCAGATAGGAAGGAATCCGTTTCAAGAGATGCTTTTGTAATACCGAGTAAGATCGGGCGGCCGGTTGCCGGTATTCTGCCTTCTAATACAGCAGATGTATTGGCTAGAGTGAACTGATGGATATCAAGCAATGTGCCCGGTAGCACATCCGTGTCTCCAGCATCAATTACACGTACTTTACGAAGCATTTGCCTTACCATGACCTCGATATGTTTATCGCCGATTTCAACACCCTGCATACGGTATACCTTTTGAACTTCACGAAGCAGGTATTCTTGAACAGAGAGGACATCCTTCACCTTCAGCAATTCTTTCGGGTCGATTGAACCCTCTGTTAGCTCCTGGCCACGCTGTACGTAGGAATCTACAGTTACTTTTAAGCGGGCAGTATATGGGGCTGTGTAGCTGCGTGACTCCACTTCACCCTGAATCACGATTTCCTGCTGTTTATCACGAATTTCATTAATGCCGACAACAGTTCCTTCAATTTCGGAGATGATTGCCTGGCCTTTTGGATTTCTTGCTTCAAAGATTTCCTGAATACGAGGAAGACCCTGTGTGATATCGTCTCCTGCTACCCCACCTGTATGGAAGGTACGCATTGTTAACTGTGTACCTGGTTCCCCAATGGATTGTGCAGCAATGATACCGACAGCTTCGCCGACTTCCACTTCTTGGCCGGTAGCAAGATTGCGCCCGTAACATTTTTTACATACACCATGGCTGGTGTTACATGTAAACGCAGAACGAATCCAAACCTGCTCTACCCCGCTGTCTTCAATATACTTAGCTAGATCTTCCGTGATCAGCTCATTTTCCTGGACTATGACTTCATTTGTTTCCGGATGCCTGATCGGTTTTCTTGCATAACGGCCGATTAAACGTTCTTCCAGATTCTCAATGACTTCAGTTCCTTCTTTAAGAGCGCCAATAAGCAATCCACGGTCCGTTCCGCAATCATCATCGCGGATGATTACATCTTGCGCCACATCTACGAGACGGCGGGTAAGATAACCGGAATCGGCTGTCTTAAGGGCAGTATCTGCAAGTCCTTTACGAGCTCCATGGGTAGAAATGAAGTATTCCAATACCGTTAGCCCCTCACGGAAACTTGAGCGAATCGGAAGTTCAATGATACGTCCAGCCGGGTTGGCCATCAAACCGCGCATACCGGCGAGCTGTGTAAAGTTAGACGCGTTACCACGGGCCCCGGAATCACTCATCATAAATATTGGGTTGCGACGGTCAAGGGATTTCATCAGCTTCGACTGGATGTTATCCTTTGCGGCGCTCCAGATAGAGATGACACGGTCATAACGTTCATCCTCGGTGATCAAACCGCGTCTGAATTGTTTTAACACATTATCTACTTTCGTTTGTGCTTCTTCAATAATCTGCTGCTTTTCACCCAATACAACGATATCGGATACACCAACAGTGATGCCGGCTTTCGTTGAATGCTTAAAGCCAAGATCCTTCATGCGGTCAAGCATTTTGGACGTTTCAGTGATTTTGAATCGCTTGAATACTTCCGCAATGATATTTCCAAGAATTTTCTTCTTGAATGGATCGATAATTGGCTGTGCCTGGATGATTTCTTTTACGTTCGCACCCTTTGGTACAAAATAGTTCTCCGGAGTCTTCTCTTCCAGATTGGTTTTTGTAGGTTCATTAATGTAAGGGAACGATTTCGGCAAGATTTCATTAAAAATCAATTTACCTACAGTTGTCATTAGAAGCTGTTGGTTTTGTTCCTCAGTGAATGTTTCATTATTTAACGATGAAGCGTGCACAGCTACACGGGTGTGCAAATGTACATATCCATTCTGATAGGCGATCAATGCTTCATTGGTATCTTTGAAGACCATCCCTTCGCCGATTGCGTTTTCCCTTTCCAGTGTAAGGTAATAGTTACCTAAAACCATATCCTGGGACGGAGTAACAACCGGTTTTCCGTCTTTCGGGTTCAGGATGTTTTGAGCCGCTAACATGAGCAACCGGGCTTCCGCCTGTGCTTCAGATGATAACGGAACGTGAACAGCCATTTGGTCGCCATCGAAATCTGCGTTATACGCAGTACACACTAATGGGTGCAGACGGATTGCACGGCCTTCAACCAAAGTCGGTTCGAACGCCTGGATTCCAAGCCTGTGCAGAGTAGGGGCACGGTTAAGCAATACCGGATGCTCCTTGATTACAGATTCAAGAACGTCCCAAACTTCAGGCTGCAATCTTTCGATTTTTCGTTTCGCTGATTTGATGTTGTGTGCCAAACCTTTTTGCACCAATTCTTTCATAACGAAAGGCTTAAAGAGCTCGATTGCCATTTCCTTAGGCAATCCGCATTGGTACATCTTTAGGTTAGGTCCTACGACGATAACGGAACGTCCGGAATAGTCAACACGCTTACCTAATAGATTTTGGCGGAAACGCCCTTGCTTCCCTTTAAGCATGTGCGAAAGGGATTTCAAAGGACGGTTACCCGGACCTGTTACAGGACGTCCACGGCGTCCATTATCGATTAACGCATCGACAGCTTCCTGGAGCATACGTTTTTCATTCTGAACGATAATGCTAGGTGCACCGAGGTCCAATAGTCTTTTTAGACGATTGTTACGGTTGATAACACGACGGTATAAATCGTTCAGGTCAGATGTAGCAAAGCGACCGCCATCAAGCTGCACCATCGGGCGAAGCTCCGGCGGAATGACCGGCAGGACGTCAAGGATCATCCAAGAAGGTTCATTTCCGGAATTGCGGAAAGCCTCGAGAACTTCCAGGCGTTTGATAGCACGGGTTCTGCGTTGTCCCTGTGCCGTTTTCAGCTCTTCCTTCAATGTCTCTACTTCTTTTTCCGTATCAATATCCTGGAGGAGTTTTTTAATTGCTTCAGCTCCCATGGATGCCTGGAATTTCTTGCCGTACTTTTCACGGTATGCACGGAATTCCTTCTCGGATAGAAGCTGTTTCTTTTCTAATGAAGTATCACCGGTTTCTGTGACAACATAAGATGCAAAGTAAATAACTTCCTCCAAAGCCCGTGGCGACATGTCCAAAACAAGACCCATGCGGCTCGGAATTCCTTTGAAATACCAGATGTGTGAGACAGGAGCAGCCAATTCGATATGCCCCATGCGTTCCCGGCGAACTTTAGCACGGGTTACTTCAACGCCGCAACGGTCACAAACTACGCCTTTATAACGAACACGCTTGTATTTACCGCAGTGGCATTCCCAGTCCTTTTGAGGCCCGAAAATTCTTTCACAGAACAAGCCGTCCTTTTCAGGCTTTAATGTACGATAGTTGATTGTTTCTGGTTTTTTCACTTCTCCGTGGGACCAAGAACGAATCTTGTCCGGCGAAGCGAGACCGATTTTCATATACTCAAAATTATTAACATCTAGCAAGGGGCCTACCTCCCTTTTAATCTCCAGGTTTTTACCCTTATTGCTTCCTATGGAACACATTTTTACCTGAGTGAACTCTAACCGGCAGCTCCTTCCCAAGGATATCACTGCCGGTTAGAGCTTAAATTTATGGAATATGCTTAATCAGTTGTAATTGCGTTTGTGTTTGCCCCTGCATCAGAGGTAACCATGTCCTTGCCTTCAGGATCAATTGATAATGAATCTGATTGATTTACATCATCTTCATCCTCTAAATCGCGCATTTCAATCTCACGGTCGTCAGCAGACAGGATTTTTACATCCATACCCAAGCTTTGAAGTTCTTTAATCAATACTTTGAAGGATTCAGGAACTCCAGGTTCAGGGACATTTTCACCCTTCACAATTGCTTCGTATGTCTTAACACGGCCAACTACGTCATCCGACTTAACAGTAAGGATTTCTTGGAGAGTATATGCAGCACCATATGCTTCAAGTGCCCAAACCTCCATCTCACCGAAACGCTGTCCGCCAAACTGTGCTTTACCGCCGAGAGGCTGTTGCGTAACAAGAGAGTAAGGTCCGGTTGAACGGGCATGGAGCTTATCATCAACCATGTGGGCAAGCTTGATCATGTACATGACACCAACAGATACACGGTTATCGAATGGTTCACCTGTACGGCCGTCATATAGAACAGTTTTAGCATCCCGGGCCATTCCTGCTTCCTCAATGGTAGACCATACATCTTCTTCACGTGCACCATCAAATACCGGTGAAGCAACGTGAATGCCAAGGGCACGTGCAGCCATTCCAAGATGAAGCTCCAATACTTGACCGATGTTCATCCGTGAAGGAACCCCCAGAGGGTTCAACATGATGTCGACCGGTGTGCCATCTGGCAAGTACGGCATATCTTCCTCGGGAAGAATACGGGAAATAACACCTTTGTTACCATGACGTCCCGCCATCTTATCCCCTTCATGAATTTTACGCTTTTGGACAATGTATACACGGACAAGCTGATTGACTCCCGGTGGAAGCTCATCGCCGTCTTCGCGGTTGAAAACTTTCACATCGTGAACGATTCCACCGCCTCCATGTGGAACGCGAAGGGAGGTGTCGCGGACTTCTCGGGCTTTCTCACCAAAGATTGCATGCAGAAGGCGTTCTTCCGCCGTAAGTTCCGTTACCCCTTTAGGAGTGACTTTACCCACAAGAAGGTCTCCATCCTTCACTTCAGCACCGATTCTGATAATTCCGCGCTCATCCAGGTTGCGGAGCGCATCTTCGCCCACGTTCGGGATATCCCGCGTAATTTCCTCAGGTCCAAGCTTTGTATCACGTGATTCTGATTCATATTCTTCAATATGAATAGAAGTATAGACATCATCTTTCACAAGACGTTCACTCATGATGATGGCATCTTCATAGTTATAACCATCCCAGGTCATGAACGCTACTAACACGTTGCGGCCAAGTGCTAATTCGCCTTTTTCCATGGAAGGTCCATCAGCAAGAATTTCACCTTTGACCACTCTGTCGCCAACAGCGACGATAGGGCGCTGGTTATAGCATGTTCCCTGGTTGGAACGGATAAATTTAAGCATACGGTACTTATCAAGGTTACCGGAGACCTCGTGGCCGTCAACTTCAGTCACACGGCGCACCCATACTTCACGCGATTCCACGTGTTCAACGATTCCTTCGTGTTTACAGATAACGGCAGCTCCGGAATCTTTGGCCGATACGTATTCCATACCTGTACCTACGCGCGGTGCTTCCGGCTGCATTAACGGGACAGCCTGGCGTTGCATGTTCGCACCCATGAGGGCACGGTTGGAGTCATCGTTTTCCAGGAAAGGAATACAAGCTGTTGCAGCTGAAACCACCTGCTTAGGAGATACATCCATGTAATCGACGCGATCTCTTGGAACAACGGTATTTTCACCGCGGAAACGGGCTACGATATCATCATCAAGGAATGAACCGTCATCTGAAAGCCGTACATTTGCCTGGGCAACTACATAGTTATCTTCTTCATCGGCCGTTAAGTAATCGATACGGTTTGTGATTTTCCCTGTATCCGGATCCACACGGCGGTATGGCGTCTCGATGAATCCAAAACGGTTTACCTTCGCAAAGCTGGATAGCGAGTTGATCAATCCAATGTTTGGGCCCTCCGGCGTTTCAATCGGACACATGCGGCCGTAGTGAGAATAATGAACGTCACGAACCTCGAATCCTGCGCGTTCACGGGTCAAACCGCCAGGCCCCAATGCAGAAAGACGGCGTTTATGCGTTAATTCTGCCAGCGGGTTCGTTTGGTCCATGAACTGTGACAGCTGCGAGCTTCCGAAGAACTCTTTAATTGACGCAATAACAGGGCGGATATTAATCAGCTGTTGTGGCGTAATAGTATTCGTATCCTGGATGGACATTCTTTCACGCACAACACGTTCCATACGGGATAGACCGATTCTGAATTGGTTTTGCAGCAATTCGCCAACTGAACGAAGGCGGCGGTTACCTAGATGGTCAATATCATCCGTGTCTCCTACAGTGTGCAGCAAATTAAAGAAATAGCTAATAGAAGAGATGATATCAGCAGGTGTAATGTTCTTGACCTGATCGGAAACATAAGCATTTCCGATTACATTGATAACTTTTTCACCTTCTGTATCATTTGGAGCATAAATCTTTATCGGCTGCAAAAGAGTTTCTTCTTCAACTACACCGCCAACAGGGTGAAACGTTTTAAATCCAGCACCTGCTTCCAGATAGGGGATGATTTTATCGAGCGTACGGCGGTCAAGAAGTGTGCCTTTTTCCACGATGATTTCCCCTGTTTCAGGATCTGCCAATGATTCGGCGATACGCTGTCCGAACAAGCGGTTTTTAATATGAAGCTTTTTATTTATTTTATAACGTCCAACGTTGGCTAAATCATAGCGTTTTGGATCGAAAAAGCGTGAAACTAACAGGCTCTTGGCATTCTCGACAGTAGGAGGCTCTCCCGGGCGAAGACGCTCATAGATTTCAAGCAACGCCTTTTCAACACTCTCGGTATTATCCTTTTCAAGTGTGTTGCGGATATATTCATTATCACCAATCAAGTCGATGATTTCCTGGTCGGAGCCAAATCCAAGCGCGCGAAGCAATACCGTTACAGGAAGTTTTCTGGTACGGTCAATTCTTACATACACTACATCCTTGGCGTCAGTTTCGTATTCAAGCCATGCTCCACGGTTCGGGATCACTGTCGCTGTGTATCCACGCTTGCCGTTTTTGTCCATCTTTGCACTATAGTAGACGCTTGGCGAGCGGACTAATTGAGATACGATAACACGTTCGGCACCATTGATGATAAATGTACCCGTTTCAGTCATTAGAGGGAAATCGCCCATGAATACATCCTGGTCTTTTACTTCCCCTGTTTCTTTGTTTACAAGACGTACCTTAACACGAAGCGGAGCAGAGTAAGTTACATCGCGCTCTTTTGATTCCTCGACAGGATATTTAGGATCACTCAGGCTATAATCAATAAATTCAAGCGATAAATTGCCCGTGAAATCTTCAATAGGAGAGATGTCCTGAAACATTTCCCTTAACCCTTCATCAAGAAACCATTGATACGAAGCGGTTTGAATTTCAATGAGGTTCGGAAGCTCCAAAACCTCACTAATCCGTGCATAACTTCTGCGTTGGCGGTGTCGTCCATACTGAACAAGTTGACCTGTCAACTGATTCACCCCTCAAATCAAGCGTTATAAAAGATGTATTGCCAGTAGAAAACATCTGAGTTTTCTATAGACAAAAATAAAATGGTTTTTGATTTAAAAACCACTATTCCACAAAACTCGAACTATTATTTATATATTTTTTCCATCCTATCCATTTTTTATACAGTTACTGGATAATTATTGAATATTGACGGAAATTATATATATGCATTATATAATAATAACAAAGCAGAAAATCAGAGTCAATCTTTTTTAGAAACCAAAATATAGTAGCCTTTTTTCTTCTGTGCCACTTCTACATTCCCAAACAGACCTTTCATCTTGTCCATAGCCGATGGGGCACCCTGTTTTTTTTGGATAACCACCCAGAGCTCGCCGCCAGAAGCCAGGCGTTCATGGCTGTTTTCAAAAATTTCTTGAACCACTTTTTTTCCGGCCCGTATCGGAGGATTAGTCAGGATAGCAGCAAACCTGCTGGCATCCACCTTTTCAAAGAGGTCACTTTCATAGATGGACACATTTGATATACCATTTGTTTTGGCATTCTCTTTCGCTAGCTCAACCGCCCTGGAATTAATATCGATCATTTGGACTTCAGTCCCGGGATAAGCAGCAGCAACGGAAAGCCCTATCGGACCATAGCCGCAACCTACATCAAGTATGTCCCCTTTTACCTCAGAGTTCAAATGAAATGCCTCTATTAGCAGACGGGAGCCAAAATCAACTTCATTTTTCGAGAAGACGCCATTATCACTTTTAAAGCGTAGTGTTCTTCCCCTTAATGTAAAGTCCCAAAACCGCGGGTTGCTTTCAACATCTGGTTTTTGTGAGTAGTAGTGTTCTGCCAAGGTCATCTCCTCCTATCAGAAAGGGATTATAGAAGAAATAAAGAGAGAAGAATTTTGAAGAATTTAGAGTATACGCGAGGCGCAACTGTATTATGTTTTCTTCAACAGGATGTAAATATACTCTGGTTCGCAGGAAATCATGCATAATCGGAACAAAAGCGTACCAAGAGAAAAAAAGCCCGCCTGTTACAGCGAGCTTTCATTATTAAGATTAAGCGGCATTACTTAACTTCAACGCCAGCTCCAACTTCTTCAAGTTTAGCTTTGATTTCTTCAGCTTCTTCTTTAGCAATGCCTTCTTTAAGCGGCTTTGGAGCATTGTCAACAAGGTCTTTTGCTTCTTTAAGTCCAAGACCAGTGATTTCACGTACAACTTTGATAACCTTGATTTTTTGGTCGCCTGCAGATGCAAGAACAACGTCAAATTCAGTTTTCTCTTCAGCAGCGCCGCCAGCAGCAGCTCCACCCGCGATTGCTACAGGAGCAGCAGCAGTTACGCCAAATTCTTCTTCGATTGCTTTTACAAGGTCATTTAGTTCTAAAACAGTCATAGATTTAACTGCTTCAATGATTTGTTCTTTAGTCATTGTTTAGTTCCTCCTTAAAGGTTTAGGTTTGTTATTTTAATAGCTGTAAATTGGTCTTAACTTACGCACCTTGCTCTTCTTTTTGGTCTGCAACAGCTTTTGCAGCAAGAGCAAGATTGCGGATAGGTGCTTGTAGCACGGAAAGTAACATAGATAGCAATCCTTCGCGGGATGGAAGTTCTGCAAGAGCCTTGATTTCATCAGCTGATGCAACATTTCCTTCGATCACTCCGGCTTTAATTTCCAATGCTTCATGTTTCTTTGCGAAATCATTAAGGATCTTCGCTGGCGCAACAACATCTTCATTTGAGAACGCGATTGCGTTTGGACCAGTCAGAGATTCTTTTAAGCCATTAAGCTCAGCAGCTTCAACAGCACGACGGGTCAAAGTGTTTTTGTACACTTTGAATTCGATGCCTGCATCACGAAGTTGTTTACGAAGTTCAGTTACTTCTGCAACTGTTAACCCACGGTAATCAACAACAACAGCTGTTTGAACAGATTTAAACTTATCAGAAATCTCATCAACGATTTGTTTCTTTTGTTCGATAACGCTGCTCATCCTTACACCTCCTGTAGATTTGCTTGAAAACATTCATACCGTCCAAATAAAAAGCCTCCATATCTTCATAGACATGGAAGCAGTAATTTCAAAAATCATAGTCAGTGACTAGTATTATCGAATTACCTCGGCAGGACATTAAGCTCTAATGTAAGCACCTGCTGTCTACGGTACAAATGGTATTCATTTATAACAACAAAATTGATTATATCAATAATCCTTTTATATTGTCAACTTGTTTTTTATTAAAAAGCAGAAGGATCCACCTTCACACCAGGGCCCATTGTAGTAGATACAGCAACGCTCTTCATGTATGTGCCTTTAGCAGCCGCAGGTTTGGCTTTCATTAAAGTTTCATAGATGGTATTCAAGTTCTCAGCCAGTTTATTGTCTTCAAAAGAAACTTTACCGATCGGAACATGGATGATACCAGCTTTGTCAGCGCGGTATTCAACTTTACCAGCTTTAATTTCATTCACTGCTCTTGTAACGTCAAATGTAACTGTACCAGTTTTAGGGTTTGGCATTAAACCTTTAGGACCCAATACTCGTCCAAGTTTACCAACTTCACCCATCATGTCTGGTGTAGCAACGATTACGTCAAAGTCGAACCAACCTTGCTGGATCTTGTTGATGTAATCAGAATCGCCAACATAATCAGCGCCTGCAGCTTCTGCTTCTTTTGCTTTTTCACCTTTAGCGAATACTAATACACGCTGGGTTCTACCAGTTCCGTTCGGAAGAACAACTGCTCCACGGATTTGCTGGTCAGCTTTCTTTACGTCGATACCTAAACGGAATGCAGCTTCAACAGTCGCATCAAATTTAGCGAAATTTGTTTTTTTAGCAAGCTCGATAGCTTCAGTTGCAGAGTATGCTTTCGTACTGTCTACAAGTTTTGCAGCTTCGAGATACTTTTTACCTTTTTTAGTCATGTAAAAAATCCTCCTATTTTGTGGTTTTAACGGAATAACCTCCCACGAATAAAGGTTGCGAACTGAATCGCAACCCCCGTAAGAAACATGTAGCATGCATTAACGATTAGTCTTCGATAACGATACCCATGCTGCGTGCTGTACCTTCAACCATGCGCATTGCAGACTCAACGTTTGCAGCGTTCAGGTCAGGCATTTTCGTTTCAGCAATCTCGCGTACTTTATCACGCTTGATCGTAGCAACTTTTTTACGGTTAGGTTCACCAGAACCAGACTCGAGTCCAGCTGCTTTCTTAAGCAATACTGCAGCAGGCGGAGTTTTTGTAATAAATGTAAATGAACGGTCTTCAAATACCGTGATCTCAACAGGAATGATAAGACCAGCTTGGTCTGCTGTACGAGCGTTGAACTCCTTACAGAATCCCATGATGTTTACACCAGCTTGACCTAGTGCAGGTCCAACAGGCGGTGCCGGATTAGCTTTACCAGCAGGAATTTGCAGCTTAACCATTTTAATTACTTTCTTAGCCACGAGACACACCTCCTTATCGTCCGTGATGTGGTAATAGGGCTCGGGGCCCTCCCACTCAACTGATTCTTTATATCATAAATAAAGAATTTGTATGTTAGTTCAGGTCTCTATTTCGAGACATACTGACCTATGAAATATTATCATTTTTCGGATCTGATTTCAAGTTTTTTCGGAAATTATATTTTTTCCACCTGGGTGAAGTCTAGTTCGACCGGCGTATCCCGGCCAAACATATTGACAAGGACTTTCAGTTTTCCTTTATCTTTATCAAGCTCTTCTATTGAGCCGCTAAAGTTTGCAAACGGACCTTCTTTAACACGTACTGTGTCCCCGATGATGACATCAACCTCAATCTTCTTCTCATCCATACCCATGCTCTTGAGCACCATCTCAACCTCATCAGGAAGAAGTGGTGTCGGCTTTGAGCCTGAACCTGCGGAACCTACGAATCCTGTTACACCCGGAGTGTTGCGGACAACATACCAAGAATCATCCGTCATGATGATCTCAACGAGCACATAACCCGGAAACACTTTCTTTTTCGTTACCTTTTTCTTGCCGTCTTTAATTTCAGTTTCTTCTTCCTCCGGGACTACAACACGAAAAATCTTATCCTGCATTCCCATAGACTCCACGCGTTTTTCCAGATTGGTTTTTACCTTGTTTTCATATCCGGAATAAGTATGGACAACATACCAATTCTTTTCCATTTACTAGGACTCTAGAGTCCTTCCCTCCCCGCACTTTTTTCTTTTGTGAGGCTTTATCTAGCCGCCATTCCAATCTCTAATAAAGATAAACATAGATTGCATTGGCCAAAAAAAGACAAATTAAAAAACCCGTTCCCGGGCCTTTTGTTGTGTTGCTTATTATTCTATCACTATTATACCTGATTTTTGAATCTCTTATTCAAGAACTAAGCGAATTAATTCAGAAATTCCCAAATCGACAACCGCAAAGAAAAGGGACATGATCGCAACGGTCGTAACCACAATTACTGTATATCTTGTAAGCTCTTTTCTTTTCGGCCAGCTTACTTTTTTCATCTCGCGAATGACGCCGGTGAAAAACTCGCTCATGAATGTAACCTCCAACCACTGTAGGGATAAGCTATTTCGGATCTATATAAACAGTTATTTTGTTTCTTTATGCATGGTATGGGCGTTGCATGTACTGCAAAATTTCTTAATCTCCAGGCGTTCTGAACTTGTTGCCTTATTGCTTTCGGATGTATAGTTCCGCGAACCACAATCCACACAAGCTAAAATAACTTTCTTTCTCATTTCATATGCCACCTATCTATACGTCCTTAAAACTTTATCACGGCTTACTTTTATTGTCAATATGAATAAGGGTGACCACGTCTTTCGTAAAACTAAAGAGTGATCTCCCTGACTTCCAGATAACGTTCAAGTTTTCTTTTTACCCGCTGCAGGGCGTTATCGATGGATTTTACGTGGCGGTTCAATTCCCCGGAAATTTCTTGATAGGACTGCCCATCAAGGTAAAGTGCAAGCACTTTCCTTTCCAGATCGCTGAGCAGCTCTGTCATTTTCAATTCAATATCATCGAATTCTTCCCGATTGATGATCAGCTCTTCGGGGTCAAGTATCTTCGCCCCGGAGATGACATCCATTAAGGTCCTGTCTGACTCATCGTCGTAAATTGGCTTGTCCAGTGAGACATAAGAATTAAGCGGGATGTGCTTTTGCCTGGTAGCCGTTTTGATAGCCGTTATGATTTGCCTGGTAATGCATAGCTCGGCAAAAGCCTTAAAGGTAGACAGCTTGTCTCCCTTAAAATCGCGGATTGCCTTATAGAGGCCAATCATGCCTTCCTGGAAGATATCTTCTTTATCAGCGCCGATCAAGAAATACGTACGGGCTTTAGCCCTTACGAAATTGCGGTATTTTTGGATTAAATAATCCAACGCTTCACTCTCGCCCTTATGCACTAAGTCGACCAGCGCATCATCTTCCAACAGCAAATATTTTTCATCCCGTTTCATTCCGAAGTTGGCACCCACGATTTTATCCCCCTCACCGTACACAAATAGATAGAATAATTATACAGTAGGGAATTTTTTGACGTCAACAGCTCAAAGTTTGCCCCGGCGCCATTTTTCGAAAATTTCAGCAACTTCATCACTAAGCGCAATTTTGGAAGAAGGTTTTTTTTTCGTTGTTTTTTTTACACTCTTTTCTATCTCCCCATTTATATGGTTCATTTCATTTAAAAGTTCACGGGCGGATTTCCGTAAGGCTCCCTGGCCGAATATTACCCATTGCTCCGTGAAGTCTGAGGTGGCTACGTGAATTTGCGTCTTGATATTATTCAAATCGCTCGCGAGTTTTTCAATACGCTCATCCGCCGATTCATTCTCCCTTGTAAAGAGGATCTCAACTTTGTAATTTTTATATTTCCGTTCGATTCCCTGGACAAAATGGGCATCGAATACGATGATGACCCGAAAACCGGTGAATGCCTGGTATTCTGCCATGACCTCAATTAAACGGTCCCTCGCTGCCGATAAATCGTTATCCTTTAATTCTCTTAGCTCCGGCCATGCCCCGATAATATTGTAACCGTCCACCAACAGAATGTTGTTCATCGGGCTATTCTCCTAATGGATGCCTTTTGCGGTAAACCTCGTACATCAATAATCCCGCTGCAACTGACGCGTTCAGTGAAGTGACATGCCCTGTCATAGGAAGGCGAGTCAAAAAATCACATTTTTCTTTTATAAGCCTGCCCATACCTTTTCCTTCACTGCCTATCACAAGTCCGATCGGCATGCCGCCATCCATGCTGCGATAATCATCCTTTCCTTTTGCATCCGTTCCGACGATCCAAACACCCCGTTCTTTGATCTCATCAATGGCCCTGGCCATGTTCGTAACCCGCGCAACCGGGATGTATTCAATTGCACCGGTCGATAATTTAGCCACAGTAGCCGTTAAGCCAACCGCCCTGCGTTTTGGAATAATGATGCCGTGGACACCTGCAGCATCCGCGGTTCTCATGATAGAACCCAGATTATGGGGATCCTCGATTTCATCCAATAGAAGGAAGAAGGGCGCTTCGTTTCTTTCCTCGGCCCGGGCAAACAAGTCGTCCAATTCCGCGTAGGAATAAGCCGCTACCTGGGCGATAACCCCTTGGTGATTGCCATCGGACATTTGGTCGACTTTCTTCTTCGGGACAATCTGCACCATTACCTGTCTTTCCTTTGCAATGCCGATGATCTGCTGCATTTGCCCTTTTTGCGAACCTTCTGCAATCCAGATCTTGTTGATATCCCGTTCAGAGCGCAGGGCCTCCAATACCGTATTTCTTCCAATGATGTATTCTTCGCTCATAGGTTCATCTCCCTTCTTCTCCTTCGATAAATTGGATTGATTCAATGACGATTTCTTCGAGCCGCTGTTTTTTCCCGGCCAAATAAAGGTATCCCATCAACGCCTCAAATGCTGTGCCATATCGGTATGTTTGTACATCTGTATTTTTGGGGACGGTTCCCGACTTTGCATTCCTGCCACGGCGAACAACTGCAAGCTCCTCGTCAGTCAATTTACCTGTCCCGAGCAGAAAATGGACAGCCTTGCTCTGCGCTTTTGCGGAAACAAAACGCGTCGCTTCCTTATGCAGCAGGTGGGGCTTGACCGCCCCTTTCTGGATGAGGTGATGCCGGATATACGTTTCATATACGGCATCACCCATGTATGCAAGCGCAAGGCTATTCAAGATCTTTTCATCAACTTTGTGTTCATAGTGAAGCATGGGTCAGCCTCTTTTCCATCTGGTGCCCTGCGGGGTATCCTCAAGGATGATATTCATGTCCTTAAGACGGTCCCGAATTTCATCAGAACGCTGGAAATTCCGGTCTTTACGGGCCTGGTTCCGCTCCTGGATCAATTTTTCAATCTCTTCGTCCAGCAGGGCTTCCTCTTCTACCGTGAGGCCAAGCATCTGGAACAAATCCTGGAACTGATCCAAGAAAGCCTGGATGACCTCTTTGTGTGTGTTCTTTTCCATAAGGTAATAATTAGCCTGCCTGGAAAGCTCAAATAAAACGGAGATGGCATTCGCCGTGTTAAAATCATCATCCATTTCTGCAATAAATTGATCGTGAAGGCTGCTTATTTTCCCAAGCCATTCCTGATTGTCATCCGTTAGACAATCGCTTGAGCCCAGCCGATGCTCCAGGTTTTGGTAAGATGTCCGCAAGCGGTCGAGTGACGCTTGCATATTGGACAGCAGCTCTTCGCTATAGTTAATCGGGTGGCGATAGTGAACCGACAGCATGAAAAAGCGCAACACTTCAGGGTCATGCTTTTGGATGATATCATGTACAAGGACAAAATTCCCAAGTGATTTGGACATCTTTTCATTATCGATATTAATATACCCATTATGCATCCAGTAGTTTGCAAAAGGTTTGCCTGTCAAGGCCTCTGATTGCGCAATTTCATTTTCATGATGCGGAAAAGCAAGATCCTGTCCGCCCGCATGGATGTCAATCGTTTCCCCAAGGTATTTCCTCACCATTGCCGAGCATTCGATATGCCAGCCCGGGCGTCCGCTTCCCCATGGGCTATCCCATGAAATTTCGCCCTCTTTGGCCGCTTTCCATAATGCAAAATCCAGCGCATCCTGCTTCTTTTCGCCCACCTCGATTCTGGCGCCGACCCTTAATTCATCGATGGATTGTTGGGATAGCTTACCGTACGTATCAAATTCGCGTGTACGATAGTAGACATCACCTTCGGCTTCATAGGCATATCCTTTTTCGATAAGGGCTTCAATAAATTCAATGATGATATCCATGTTTTCCATCACCCGTGGATGGGCGTCTGCCCTTTTGCAGCCAAGCTCTGTTACATCTTCAAAGTAGGCATTGATAAAACGATCGGAAATCGTTGGTACATCCTCGCCAAGTTCTTTGGCAGCGCGGATCAGCTTGTCATCCACATCCGTAAAATTGGATACATACTTTATATCATAACCCCGGTATTCAAAATATCTGCGTACTGTATCAAATACGATGGCCGGCCGCGCGTTCCCTATGTGGATATAATTATAAACCGTCGGGCCGCACACATACATTTTAACCTTGCCTTCTTCCAAAGGCTTAAATTCTTCCTTTTTCCTTGTCAATGTATTATAAATTTTAATCGCCATTTTATTTGATCCTTTCTTTTTTTAATTCTTCCAACTTTGATTTTAAAGCGGCTATTTCCCTTTCCATCTCTTTAAAACGGTCAGCCGTTGGATCGGGCAAATCAGTGTGATCCAAGTCTTTTATCCTCACGCCGTCCCTTATGACCACCTTGCCTGGTATGCCTACAACCGTTGAATTTGGCGGTACTTCCTTTAGGACAACAGAACCTGCGCCAATCTTGGAATTTTCGCCAATTGTGATCGAGCCAAGAACCTTAGCACCTGTTGCAATCAACACATTATCCTTGATGGTAGGATGCCTTTTCCCTTTTTCTTTACCCGTACCGCCGAGAGTAACGCCCTGAAACACGGAAACGTTATCGCCAATCTCACAGGTTTCCCCTATCACAACACCCATTCCATGATCTATAAAGAAACGCCTGCCAATCCTGGCACCAGGATGGATTTCAATGCCTGTAAAAAAACGGCTGATTTGCGAAATAGCCCTTGCGAGAAAATAAAGCTTCCTTTTGAATAATCCATGGGCCAGCCGATGGCTCCAAATCGCATGGAGTCCGGAATAAGTAAGGATGACTTCAATATAGCTGCGCGCAGCAGGATCCTGGTCGAAAATGACTTCAATATCTTCTTTTAAGACTTTAAACACTTGTGTTTCCTCCCTCTCCTTGTCGTGATCTCTATTGGTGGCAGATGTCAGGCACCGGATGCTAAACTGCGTTGTCTTATGCCCCTGTTAAAACCATAAAAAAAAGCGTCTCTGCATAAAGACAGAGACGCTTTCTTGTGCGCGGTTCCACTCTGTTTGGAATGTGTCCTCCGAAGCCCGTAAGCCGATCAAAACACTCATTCCCAACTCGTTTCCCTATAACGGGGGAACTCCGCCTTCGCCTACTGACTTTTAAGGTTCAGCGGAGGGCTCTGGGGTGCATTTCAAGCAATGAGAGGCTTAAACCATTTTCACCGAGTTATGGTTCTCTCTGCAAAGCATCATTTCTTTACTTCTCCCCATCTACGCATTCAGGTTTTAAATTAATTATTAATATATTATACTTCCTGTCAAATGTTAATGCAAAATGCTTTGCAGGCGATTTTTTATTTTTTCTTTGCCTAATAAAGCGATCGCTTTCGGAAGGTCAGGTCCGTGAGTTTGGCCGGTGGCAGCAGCGCGGATTGGCATAAACAACTTCTTGCCCTTCTGCCCTGTGCTCTTTTGGACTGCTTTGATAGCTGCCTTGACTTCGTCGGCAGTAAATTCTTCAAGCTTGTTCACTTCCTCGAGGAATGCGGCCATGACTTGTGGCACCTGTTCCTCGGAAAGCATTTCTTTCGCTTCATCTTCATATTCAATCTCATCCTTAAAGAACAAGCTTGAAAGTTCCACGATTTCCGCTCCATAGGTCATTTGTTCCTGATAAAGGGCAATGAGGTTCTCAACCCATTCCTTTTCCTTGGGACTCATGTTCTCAGATACCCTATCGGCTTTGATAAGATGAGGAAGCGATATTTCTACAGCACGTGCAAGCTCGAGCTGTTTCACATATTGGTTATTCATCCAGGCAAGCTTCTGCTGATCGAAAAGCGCCGGAGATTTTGATAATCTGTCAGCATCAAATTGACGGATAAACTCCTCTTTTGTGAAAAGCTCCTCTTCTCCTACCGGGGACCATCCCAACAAAGCGATAAAATTAAACAGCGCTTCCGGCACATAACCGAGCTCTTCATATTGCTCAATGAATTGGATAATTGACTCGTCCCGCTTGCTTAACTTCTTCCGGTTTTCATTGACGATCAGAGTCATATGCCCGAACACCGGCGGCTCCCAGCCAAATGCCTCGTAAATCATCAATTGCTTCGGCGTATTGGAAATATGGTCATCACCTCGAAGCACATGGGAAATTTTCATCAAATGATCATCAACCGCTACGGCAAAATTATATGTCGGAATACCATCTTTCTTTACGATAACCCAATCCCCAATGCCCTCTGATTCGAACGAGACCTCATCCTTGACCATATCATGGAACCGGTACACCTTTCCTTCAGGGACAACAAACCTGATGCTCGGCTTCCTTCCCTCTTCCTCAAGTTTTGCGCGTTCCTCCTCTGTCAAATAGCGGCATTTGCCTGAATACTTTGGCGTTTCATTCTTGGCCATCTGGGCCTCGCGCTCTGCCTCCAGCTCTTCTTCCGTACAATAACATTTATAGGCAAGCCCTTTTTCAAGCAGCTCCCCATATAATTCCCTGTATATATCATTGCGTTCTGATTGGCGGTAAGGTCCGTATTCCCCGCCTTTGTCCACGCTCTCATCCCAATCCATTCCAAGCCACTTTAAATATTTAAGCTGGCTTTCTTCCCCGCCTTCAATATTGCGCTTTTGATCTGTATCTTCTATGCGGATAATAAATTTTCCGCCTTTATTGCGGGCAAACAGATAATTGAATAATGCTGTCCGCGCATTTCCAATATGTAAATGCCCGGTCGGGCTCGGTGCATAACGAACACGAATCTCGCTGGTCATCATTTAATCCTCCTAAGCTGTATCTCTGTGTCTATTATCGTTCCATTCTACCATCTAAGTATAACGGAATAAAGCTACTCGTCTGTTAAAACGGGCTAATTCGCTTTAATTAACAAAACGGTCGCCTGAGATGCAATTCCTTCATTTCTTCCTGTAAAACCAAGCTTTTCAGTAGTCGTAGCCTTTACATTGATTTGATCTGCCGAAGCATCCAGGAGCTCAGCGATTCGCTCTCTCATTTGCCCGATATACGGGGCCATTTTTGGGCTTTGCGCAATGATTGTACAATCGGCATTCCCTAAAACATAGCCTTCTTTTTTTACAAGCTGCCAAACATGCTGCAAAAGCTTTGCCGAATCAGCATCCTTGAATTCCGGGTCGGTATCCGGAAAATGTTTGCCGATATCTCCGGCTGCAATGGCACCGAGACAGGCATCTGCCACAGTGTGCAGCAGGACGTCCGCGTCTGAATGCCCAAGCAATCCCTTTTCGTATGGTATCGTGACCCCGCCGATGATGAGCGGGCGCCCTTCGACTAGCTGGTGAACGTCAAATCCCTGTCCGATTCGAAACATATGGTTCTTCCTCTCTGCACTATCCTTTTTTTTATGTAAAATTGCTTCCGCAAAATACAAATCTTCCGGCGTAGTAATTTTAATGTTATCGTAATTCCCCTCAATAATCCTTACACTTTCGCCCATTCTCTCAACAAGGCTCGCATCATCCGTTCCTAAAAAGTGCTCTTTCTCAGCGGTATCATGCGCTTTTATCAGGGTGGACACACGAAAAGCTTGTGGTGTTTGCACGGCCCACAAGCTTGATCGTTCCACGGTTTGCGTCACCGCATTATCTTTCGCTTTCTTAATCGTATCCTTTACCGGAACAGCCACGATTGCACCGCCATGGAAGGAAGCAGCTGCCGCCAACTTTCTGATTATATCACTGTCAATAAACGGCCTGGCACCATCATGTACTAAAACAATTGAATTTCCATCTGCATGTTTAATGCCGTTGAAGACACTCTGCTGCCGTTCATTTCCACCCGGAACAAGCTTCTTGATCTTGTTCAATTGATATTTATGGATAAATGATCGAAAAATTTCTTCCTCAGCCATGTTAATAGAGAGAATGATTCCCTTGCAAGCCGGATCATTTTCAAACACACGCAATGTATGGACAATAATCGGTTTTCCGGCAAGTTCAATGAACAGCTTGTTTTTTCCAGCCTTCATTCTCTTGCCTTGTCCCGCTGCAGGTATGACTACTTCGTAAAACATAACATGTTTCTCCCTACTATAATGCTTTTTCCAATAGTTTCGGCTTGGCAAAAATCATCCGGCCCGCCGATGTTTGCAGCACGCTCGTCACGATTACGTCAAGTCGCTTTCCGATATGGTCTCGCCCGCCTTCGACAACTATCATCGTTCCATCATCCAAATAAGCAACACCCTGGTTCTGTTCCTTCCCATCTTTAATGACTTGAACATTCATTTCCTCGCCCGGCAATACCACAGGCTTCACCGCATTCGCCAAGTCATTGATGTTGAGGACTGGAACACTCTGGAATTCACATACTTTATTCAAATTAAAATCATTTGTTACCACTATCCCATTCGTTACCTTCGCTAGCTTTACAAGCTTCGAATCCACTTCCTGGATCTCTTCAAAATCACCCTCGTACATTTCCACATTCACGGATAATTCCTTTTGGATCCGGTTAAGGATATCCAATCCGCGTCGTCCGCGATTCCGTTTCAATGCGTCTGATGAATCAGCTATATGCTGGAGTTCCGCCAATACAAACTGGGGAATGACGATGGTTCCTTCGAGGAATCCTGTCTGGCAAATATCTGCTATCCGCCCGTCGATGATTACGCTCGTGTCAAGAATTTTAAACTGGCTGCCGGCTGGCTCCGATATTCCAAATTCAGAATCGTCTGCTTTCTTTTTGCTGTTTTTGGCAAACAGGTTTGTCAGCTCATCGCGTTTCTTGAATCCTACCTGAAAACCCAGGTAACCGAACAGCAATGTCAACAGTATCGGTGCAACTGTATTCAGAATAGGCACCTGGATGGCATTCAAGGCATATCCTATTAAAAAGGCTACGAAAAGACCGACGATCAAGCCGAGGCTTCCGAAGATTATATCAGTAATGGGGGCCTTGACGAGAGATTCCTCAAACCATTTCATGAAATCCACCATATAATCTACTGCCCAAAAAGTAATAAGATAGAATATAATAGCGCCTAAAATTGCAGTAATATAAGGATTGTTTACGAAAGCGATATGATCTACATGTAATACATTTAATAATTCAGGAATAAGGAAGATCCCTAGAGTCCCG
Organism: Peribacillus glennii; assembly: GCF_003429105.1. Taxonomy (GTDB): domain Bacteria; phylum Bacillota; class Bacilli; order Bacillales; family DSM-1321; genus Peribacillus; species Peribacillus glennii. The sequence continues at coordinate 8,124 of NZ_QVTD01000015.1, read as the reverse complement.
CCTATTATTAAGAAGCATGCTTGTATTATGCGTTTTAACATTCCTCCACCTCCTTTTACTCATTATTGACAAAATGAAAAAATTGAAACCATATTAAAGAAGGTTTTTCAAAATAATTAGGACGATAAATAAAGTGTTAACCTAGTAAAATTCATAGAAAAAATGCGGCTTCATTCTTAGCCTAGCACCGAAGTGCCGGGGGTGTCAAAAATTATCAACCCCATTCTTCATTTTGAAGACCGGTTGAAACCAGGGCCGATATGGAGCCATTTTAGGATATTCAGAATCTTCTTTCCGTGATGAGCTGGGACTTTAAGATCCGAAGTCCCTCCCTGATTTTTTTCGCCCTGACCTCCCCAATCCCTTCAACTTCATCCAGTTCGTCCACAGTAGCGTTCGTCACATTTGTGAAATTGCCAAATCGGTTTACGAGGTTTTCGACAATAAGTCCCGGCAGCCGCGGAATCTTGTTGAGAATACGGTACCCCCGGGGCTTTATACTTTCGTCAAGATGGATATAGCCAATGTAGCCAAGCACCTTTAAGAGCACCCCATCTTCCAGAATTTCCTGTTGGGCGAGTTCCTGCAGCCGTCGAACGATGTGTACAGGTCTGGCGGACCTGTCAAAGGAGTAATCTTTGATAAGAAGCTCCCCTTCTTCTTCTAAATCAGCTAAAAGCTCATTCATCTGAAGGCGGATCAGCCTCCCTTCCGTTCCAAGTTCGCTTAAATACGACAGAAGTTCCGCCTTTATCCTAAGTACCATCACATAACGGTGGAATACCCTTAGAAGATCAGCGTACGTGACGATTTCTTCAAATTCCAAAACACTGAGGTCTGATATGCTTTGCTGGAGGACTGCTTTATACTTTTCAAGTGTTTGTATCGCGAGGTTGGCCTTTGCCAGAATGACTCCAATATCCTTTAAGGCATAGCGGAAATTCCCCTGGTAAAGCGTAATTACCGTACGCCGTTGTGAAATGGCGATCACTAAACTTTTAGTTTCCCTTGCCACCCTTTCAGCGGTCCGGTGACGCATGCCTGTCTCGGTAGAAGGAATGGCCGAATCCGGAACCAGCTGTGCATTGGCAAGCAAGATCTTATCCGCTTTATCACTCAGAATGATGGCCCCGTCCATTTTGGCGAGCTCATAAAGGTTACTCGGCGTACAAGAACAATTCAGTTGAAATCCACCATCTACAATTGCGCTTACCTTTTCATTATAGCCTACCACGATCAGGCCGCCGGTATTGGCACGCAATACATTATCGATTCCCTCCCGTAGAGGTGATCCCGGTGCCACCATTTGCAATATTTCATGCTTCGTCTTTTCATTGAGTTTTTTTTCCGTCATTCTTACCCTCCTAAAGCATAATGAAGAGCCTCCGTAACCGTGGACACACCAACAATCTCAATCCCTTTCGGTGCATTCCAGCCGCCAATATTATTGGATGGCAGAATAATTCGTTCAAACCCGAGCTTTGCCGCTTCCTGGACGCGCTGCTCAATCCGTGATACCCGTCTTACTTCCCCTGTCAGGCCCACCTCACCTATAATACAGTCCGATTGTTTAGTAGGATGGTCGCGAAAGCTTGAAGCGATGCTGACCGCTATTGCAAGGTCAATGGCGGGTTCATCAAGCTTTACACCCCCGGCTACCTTTAAATAGGCATCCTGATTTTGCAAAAGAAGCCCTACTCTTTTTTCCAGGACAGCCATCAACAGAGATACGCGGTTATGGTCAATCCCGGTAGCCATTCTTCTTGGAGTTCCAAAGCTTGTCGGTGAAATTAATGCTTGGATTTCAACGAGTACGGGCCTGGTACCTTCCATTGAAGCCACCACTGTCGACCCGGAAGCACCCTGGGAACGCTCTTCCAAAAAAATTTCCGAAGGATTTTCTACCTCTTCAAGACCATTTTCTTTCATTTCAAAAATACCCATTTCATTCGTGGATCCAAAACGGTTTTTTACTGCGCGGACAATCCGGTATGTGTGGTGCCTTTCACCTTCAAAATATAATACGGTATCAACCATGTGTTCCAGAAGACGCGGCCCTGCTATTGAACCTTCCTTCGTCACATGCCCGACAATAAAGATGGCGATGCCATTCGTTTTTGCGATCCTCATCAAGGATGCTGTGCATTCCCGAACCTGCGATACACTTCCAGGTGCCGAGGTTATCTCCGACTGGTAAACCGTCTGGATCGAATCAACGATTACTAAATCCGGGTTTACCTCACGAATAGCCTGTTCGATGTAATCCATGTCAGTTTCCGCATAGACGAAGAGATTATCACTTGCCGCACCAAGGCGGTCTGCCCTTAATTTTGTCTGCTTCACCGATTCCTCACCGGACACATATAATACTTTTTTCTGCTTCCGTGCCAATTGTGATGAAACCTGCAAAAGGAGTGTAGACTTGCCTATTCCCGGATCCCCGCCTATCAAAACAAGCGATCCCTGAACGATACCGCCTCCAAGAGCGCGATTTAATTCCGCTAAATCAGTCGAAATCCGAGGTTCCTTTGATGTCTGTATGGAAGTGATCGGGGCGGCCTTTTGGCGTTCCATTGTACCTGTCGCCATTTCAGAATGGGCAAAGGCTCTCCTTCTTGCAGGTCCTGTGATTTCCACCTCTTCGACCATCTTGTTCCAATCGCCGCAGCCAGGACATTTGCCCATCCATTTAGCAGACTCATACCCGCACGACTGACATATGAATTTGGTCTTTTTCTTTACAGCCATATTTGCTTCCTTTCTTTTTTGAAAAATCCTGGTTCAATAAAAAACGCCACTACTAAGATATTAAATATATGTCCGGTTTAATCCTTCTAAAAAAGATGTACAAATCAAATAGATTATTTTTTAATCCGTTCGACATGTCCACATCGGTACTGAGCTGGGCATATCTTTTCACAAATAATGCTTCGCCTGTCAATGGTACCATAAAAAAGAGGTACACGGATTTTTCGTGTACCTCCATTTTTCGGACTGAATATTTTAATGCTCGACCGTAGTTGCTTCTTGTTTCAGGGTAAATTCTCCATTTACTACGTCGATCAACACTCTCTGGCCTTTGTGGACATTGCCTTTTAGAAGCTCTTCAGACAGAAAATCCTCTACATGCTTCTGGATTGCTCTCCTGATTGGGCGGGCTCCATATTCGGGGTCAAATCCCTCTTCAGCAATTTTCTCTTTAGCCGAATCCGTGAGCTCGACCAGGATATCCTGCTCTTTTAAACGGACAGTAAGCTGGTCTGCCATTAAGGTTACGATTTCTTTTAAATGTGTTTTCTCCAGCGAATGGAAGACGATGGTTTCATCGATACGGTTTAAAAATTCTGGCCGGAAAGCGCGTTTTAGCTCTTCCATTACCTTTCCTTTCATATCCTTGTAGTCCTGGCCTTCATCCTGGATGTTAAACCCGACATATTTATTGCGCTTCAGGGCTTCTGCACCTACGTTTGAAGTCATAATCAAAATCGTATTGCGGAAATCCACGGCACGCCCTTTGGAATCCGTCAGCCTTCCATCTTCCAGGACTTGAAGCAAGATATTGAATACATCCGGATGCGCTTTTTCAATTTCATCAAGCAGGACGACAGAGTAAGGTTTTCTGCGGACCTTTTCTGTCAATTGCCCGCCCTCTTCGTATCCTACATATCCTGGAGGTGAGCCAACCAGGCGTGAAGTCGAATGTTTCTCCATATATTCGGACATATCGATACGGATCATGGCATCTTCGTCACCAAAGATAGATTCTGCGAGCGCACGCGCGAGCTCAGTCTTACCCACACCTGTAGGCCCAAGAAAAATGAACGATCCAATCGGGCGTTTAGGATCTTTCAAGCCGGCCCTTGCACGGCGGACTGCTTTCGCCACTGCCTTCACAGCTTCTTCTTGGCCAATCACACGTGAATGAAGGATTTGCTCCATGTTCAAAAGTTTATCAGTTTCTGTTTGGGCAAGCCTTGTGACAGGTATGCCGGTCCAGCTCGATACCACATGGGCGATGTCATCGACAGTGACTGCACTGTTTTCCTGCCCTTGTTTTTCCTTCCAAGTTTTTTTCGTCTCTTCCAGCTGCTCTCTCAGTCGCTGTTCTGTGTCCCGAAGAGAAGCCGCTTTCTCGAATTCCTGACTCTGGACAGAAGCATCTTTTTCTTTTCTTACTTCATCAAGCTTTTGTTCCAGCTCTTTAAGGTTTGGCGGTGTTGTATAGGAGCGCAATCTCACCTTGGAACCCGCCTCATCAATCAAGTCGATGGCCTTATCCGGCAAGAAACGGTCAGAAATATAGCGGTCAGATAACTTAACCGCTGCCTCGATTGCCTCATCGGAAATGGAGACTCTGTGGTGCGCCTCATATCGGTCACGCAGCCCCTGAAGGATCTGAATGGATTCATCGATGGTCGGCTCATTAACCTGGATTGGCTGGAAGCGGCGCTCCAGTGCAGCATCCTTTTCGATATATTTCCTGTATTCATCAAGTGTTGTAGCACCGATACATTGAAGCTCTCCCCGGGCAAGAGATGGCTTCAGGATATTGGAAGCATCAATCGCTCCCTCTGCCCCACCGGCACCGATCAATGTATGAAGTTCATCAATAAAGAGGATGATATTGCCCGCCTGTCGGATTTCATCCATCACTTTCTTTAATCGGTCCTCAAATTCACCGCGGTATTTTGTACCAGCAACAACCGTTCCCATATCCAACGTCATTACGCGCTTGTCACGTAAAATCTCAGGAACCTCATTATTGATGATTTGCTGGGCAAGGCCTTCAGCAATCGCGGTTTTACCAACACCTGGCTCACCGATCAGCACCGGGTTATTTTTTGTACGACGGCTTAATACTTCGATGACCCTTTGAATTTCTTTGCTCCTGCCAATGACCGGGTCAAGGCTGCCTTCTCGGGCAATCGCTGTTAAATCGCGGGCAAGGCTATCTAATGTCGGAGTACTCGCAGTTGCAGAAGAGGCTCCCTGATGCCCTCCTGATTCATTGCTGCCCAAAAGCTGCAGCACCTGTTGGCGCGCCTTGTTTAGGCTGACCCCAAGGTTATTTAGGACCCTTGCAGCAACACCTTCCCCCTCCCTGATCAATCCAAGAAGGACATGCTCAGTGCCGACATAAGAATGGCCAAGTTTTCGTGCTTCATCCATGGATAACTCAATCACTTTTTTGGCACGTGGCGTATAGTGGATTGTTTGGGCGTTTTCCTGGCCGCGGCCAATCAGGTTTTCAACTTCTTTTTGGATTTTATCCGCCCCTAAACCGAGGGCATACAATGCTTTTGCGGCAATCCCTTCCCCTTCTCGCACAAGACCAAGCAAAATATGTTCAGTCCCAATATTGTTATGTCCTAAACGAATCGCTTCTTCCTGGGCTAATGCCAACACTTTCTGTGCTCTTTCGGTAAATCGGCCAAACATCATAGGGAATTTCCTCCTTCAGAATTATCTTTTTTCTCTAAATCGAATCGTTCTCTAATGAAAGCAGCCCGCCTTATATCCCTTTCATGAGGCCGAAGCGGTCCGCCAGCATACTTTTGTAAAAATCCAGGTTGGGTCAATATCATCAATTCATTCAAGATGCCTTTGGAAATATTTTTTATATACCCAAGATCTATCCCTAATCTAACATCGGAAAGACATCTCGCCGCTTCCTTCGTTTCGATGACCCTGGCATGCTGCAGAATACCGAACGAACGATAAACCCTGTCTTCTAATTGTATGTCAGAGGTATGCACTAATGCTTCCCGGGCGGATCTTTCCTGGGCTATGATTTGCTGTACAACACTCGTTAAGTCCTCGACGATATCGGTTTCTGATTTACCCAGAGTGATTTGATTGGAAATCTGAAATATATTGCCGATCGCTTCACTGCCTTCCCCGTAGATCCCTCTTACTACAAGGCCTAATTGGTTTATTGCCGGTATGAGATGATTAATCTGGTTGGTGAGCACCAGCCCCGGCAAGTGCATCATTACTGATGCCCTTAGTCCTGTGCCAACATTAGTAGGGCAGCTTGTCAGATAACCTCGTTCCTCATCAAAAGCGTAATCGATTTGTCCTTCGATAAAATCATCGAGGGCATTGGCTCTTTGCAATGCTTCATTTAATTGCAACCCTGAATACAGGCACTGAATCCGCAAATGATCCTCTTCATTTACCATAATGCTGACTTCCTCATTCGCAGAAAGAAGGCAGGCACCATATGGTGAATCTTCAGCTAAATTAGGACTGATCAGGTGCTTTTCAACTAACACCAGTTTATCCAAAGGCTGCAGGCTTTCCATTTGCAAAAACTCAAGCCTTCCCACTTCCGGAATATCTGTATCATTTAGACAGTCTTTTATTACATTTATAATCTGCATGGCTTCTTCTTGTGAAAATAAAGTAGAAAAAGAAAAATCTTTAAAATTTCTGGCCAAACGTATACGGGAGCTGAGAACGATATCAGAATCGGGGCCTTCTTCATTCATCCAGGAACTGATGGCTTTTTGTAAAAAATGCTCCAGACTCATTGCTGCCCCCCTCCTTCAACATTGTCCGCGCCTTTCTCCAATGAACGAACCTGATCACGGATTTCCGCAGCTTTTTCAAATTCTTCATGCTCAATAAACTGTTTGAGCTGCTGTTTTAAGTCCTTGATTTGTTTCTTGATATGAATACTTCCGCCTATCCTTTTCGGGATTTTTCCGTGGTGAGAAGTGTTACCGCTATGAACCCTTTTTAATATAGGGTCCAGATGGTCTTTGAAGGTTTCATAACATTCCGCACATCCAAACTTGCCAATATGGACAAATTGAGAAAAGGTAAGATTGCATCTTATACAGCGCAGGACCTCCGTTTTTGGAAGTGCATTTGCTTTTGCCTGCTGAAAGCCTGGATCAATATTAAATAATCCTGCCAACAAATTATTTATTGAAAATCCAGGACCGCCATTTAACATGAACATTTCACCTTTTTCCTGGGCACATCGCTCGCACATATGAACTTCAGTTTTTTTTCCATTGATTATCTTTGTGAAATGCATGGTCGCTGGACGCTCGTTACATTCCTCGCAAATCATATCATCACCTCTAGACGCTCTTTTATTTATATTTTAAGGTGGTAAGCATAGCCTTTAAGATCCTTGCCCTTAATTCATCCCGATCCGGCAAATCGATCAAAATGACCGACCGGTCCATAACGCTTAACATGATTTTTGCTTCACGGCGATTTATGATGTTTTCGTCTATCAGCCTGCTGATGACTCCCTCTGCCGATGCCTGGGAAACACGGGATCCGATAAGAGATAGCAGTTGATCAATCAATTGTGCGTAATCGTGGGACTTTACCTTCATGATCCGGATATAACCTCCGCCCCCGCGTTTACTTTCAACAAGGTAACCTCTTTCAATCGTAAATCTGGTATTTATTACGTAATTGATTTGGGAAGGGACACATTGAAATTTATCCGCCACTTCACTTCGCTTTATTTCCAAAATGTCCTTCTCACTCATCTCCAATATGTGCTTTAAATAACTCTCAATGATATCTGATATATTTTTCACGGAGCCCCCCCCTTCTGACTTTGACTATATTTGACTATAATTATACAGTGAATATAAAAATTTTCAACCGTAATGCCTTTTGATTACAATATTATTTTTGCCAACAATTATGTAATTGCATACCCTATAACAGGTCGATTATGTGTATTATTTTTTATACCTCATTAACGTTTAGTTAAAACTTCATTATTAATAGTAATTTTTCTTCCGCAACATGTTTTCCTTCCATGCAGAAAAGACCAGCTAAATTGGCTGGTCTGGTGTGTTTGCTTTGTGAAGTGCTGATCTCAAAGGACTTGTACACGGGTCGCTGAGTTATACGTTACCACAAGGGGAGGCGTACAGCTCATAGGCCATGGAGGTATTGCAGCAGGACGCTAACTCTTAGCCATCTCTGTGCTGCTTCCCAGATTGTTATTAGTTAATTCATTGAAGCTAGAGTTCATGACGCATTGTCTAGATGTTCAATTCTGATAAAAAAAGAATAGACCAGCCTCTCCGGCTGGTCTTCTATTTGCTTGGCGACGTCCTACTCTCACAGGGGGAGAACCCCCAACTA
>NZ_QVTD01000014.1 GCF_003429105.1 Peribacillus glennii | reverse complement strand
CTCTCCGAAGAAATGTTTGAATAGCTCATTTTTGCTTTTAATGTCTATGCTGACTAAAAAACGTTGGCGCTTTGTTTTGTTCAGTTTTCAAAGAGCAATTTCTTTGTCGTTCTCTCAGAAGCGACTTTATTAATATAACATCTTTCCTGGATGAAGTCAACGATTTTTTTTACTAATTTCATTATATAATCGATGACTGTCGTTTTTAGCGACAAGAAATATAATATCACTCTTTCTCGATATGGTCAATTATATTTTAAGTTTTATTTTGGGATAATAAATAAAAATTGCCGATAGGCGAGCCTCTGATAAGATGAAATCAATTGGGCGAGTTCGGGCACACAGGAGCGGGACACACAAACGAACACATAAGGACGTGGCATACCTAAGTCTGCGTTCTTCTTTATACCTCAACTTGCCCGCATTGATTTTATTGAGATGGTGAAACTCTCTTTGGGTATCATTTATTTCCTATAGACTGTCTTGATTACACACAGCACCAATGAAGAACAATTGAGTCGCTCAAATTAAATTTATTTGAGTAATCTCGTTTCTGCCTAGTTATATGTTAATAAAATAAAAACCCGAGCCGACTGCCCGAGTTCTACATTTTCTGTTTCTATATTATTAAACCACCCAATAATCAATGGCCGCCAGCGCTGCCACACCCGGTATGCCCAGAAAGCCAGAAACGGAGGCTGTTACCAGGTTGATCGGAACATGTATGCCGAATTGATTTCCTAACGCATTCAAGAAAAACAAAAACACGGCACCAATCACGATTTTAATCAACCCCTGCCCCAACAGCCGGATTGGTTTTACTGGCGCTCCTACTAGAAGCAAACATAAAATTAGGCCCGCGATAATCGCAAAAATGATAAACGGCTCCAACATCACACCTCCCACCAACAGCTTGTACTCCCAATTTATGATAGGAGAACCAAATTAAGAACCTGGCGAGAGGCAGCCCATTATCTTTTTACCCTTACCTGCCTTGTTTTCGCTTCTTTAAATAAATAGAAATACTTTATTTCTGCCAACTTGGTCTGAATGATGGCATCATCTGAAGGATCAAGGCTTTTCTCCAGCAATGATTTCTGGCTAAGCCAGTTCTCTTTTTGCCACTCGAGCTGATGCATGAGTTTTTGATCATACTCGTTTCGAAGCCATCCTTTTCGACGAAAGAACATGTAGAGTCCTCCCCGACTGCTTGTTAAATTTCCCGTCTGCCTTCAAGGGCCTTTGATAATGTCACTTCATCTGCATATTCAAGGTCGCCGCCGACAGGCAACCCATGGGCAATTCTAGTAATCTTGATTCCTGACGGTTTTAATAGACGCGAAATATACATAGCCGTGGCTTCCCCCTCAATGTTCGGGTTAGTTGCCAAAATGACTTCCTGTACAGTTTCATCCTGCAGGCGTTTCAGGAGCCCTGGGATATTGATATCCTCCGGGCCGATTCCGTCCATTGGAGAAATGCTCCCGTGAAGGACATGATATAACCCATTGAATTCCCGCATTTTTTCCATGGCAATAACATCTTTTGGATCTTGCACGACACAAATCACGCTGCGGTCCCGCCGCCCATCCTCGCATATATAACATGGATCCTGGTCAGTTATATGGCCGCACACAGAACAATACGTAAGGTTCCGCTTTGCATTGACAAGTGCCTTTGCAAAATCAAGCACCGCATCTTCTTTCATGCTTAACACAAAAAAAGCAAGCCGGGCAGCCGTTTTAGGGCCGATACCCGGCAATTTCATAAAGCTGTCAATAAGCTTGGAAATTGGTTCAGGATAATGCATACGATTCCCCCCGAGATTTAAAACATTCCAGGAAGGTTTAATCCTTTTGTGAATTGCCCCATTGTTTGATTAGTCAGTTCATCCGCTTTTTTCAATGCGTCATTAGTGGCCGCTAATACTAAGTCTTGAAGCATTTCGATATCATCAGGATCGACAACCTCTGGTTTGATATTCACTTCCGCGATTTCTTTATGGCCGGTAACGATCACTGTTACCATACCGCCGCCTGCTGTGCCTTCGATTTTCTTATCACCTAGCTGTTCCTGGGCCTCTGCCATTTTCTTTTGCATTTTCTGCATTTGTTTCATCATATTTTGCATATTTCCCATGCCGCCACGCATTCCCATGTTTTTACCTCCAATTATTCTTTGATTTCAAGCAAATCGTCGCCAACAAGTTTTCTGGCTTCCTCTATAAAAGGGTCTGATTCCTGCTTAACATCAGCATCAGGTGAATCAATATGCTGGACAGCAAGGAATTCTTCCCTTATTTGCTGCCATTGGCTTTCCGGAACTCCTGCCATATCAAGACGTCTGCCAGTAATCTGCTGCATGATGGCAGCCATTGCCTCGACAAAACGGGAATTATCCATAGCCATCTGGCAATGTATATCATACTTGAATTTTAACACAAAAGCAGATGAAGAAGCAGCTACAGGTTCAGCCCCATTTAATAAAGCAGCCAATGATTTAAGATTTTGCTGGCCAAGCTGTTCGAGTACTTCTCCCCATCGTCCTTTTACTGTATTAAGATCCTGCTTGGTCGCCTGCCTCAGAACCTGGGTGATCTTCCCAACTGGTGCTTTATACGCCTTACCCGAGACGCGTTGGGCTTTTGGCCTGGCAACTGCTTTTTCTTCTGATGTTACAGCCACGCCTTTTTCCCTAATCTCGTTGAGCTGCTGTTCCAGATCGGATATGCGTTGCTTCAACTCTTCAACCTGGCCGGATGGGGCATCCGTGGTCCGTTCCTGGTGGCAGAGCTTGACTAAAGCCACTTCTAGAAAGATTCTCGGGGTATTGGTCCACTTCATTTCCTGCTGGGTTTTATTAAAATTATCAATGAGCCCATAGATATGATCTGCAGGAATCACTTCTGCCAATTCCTTGAACCCTGGGTCAGCCAATACCCGTTCAAATGAATCGGAAAGGCTGGGGGCTGTCTTGTACAGAAGCATATCCCTGAAGTACAAGATCATATCCTCAATAAACCGGGAAGGATCTTTTCCCATGGACAGCAATTCCTCTAATATTTGTAACGAGTGTGAGACATCTTTTTCATATATCGCTTTTGCCAGGCGTCCCAAAAATGCATGGGATACCGATCCGGTAACTGTGAGGGCATCCTCTACCGTAACTTCCTCCCCGCCAAACGATATGGCCTGGTCAAGCAAGCTCAAGGCGTCACGCATACCGCCCTCGGCCGCTCTCGCAATGATATGCATTGCCTGGTCATTGCAAGCAATGCCTGTTTCCGACGCAATTTGGGACATACGGCCAACAATATCCTGTGGCTGGATCCGTTTGAAATCAAAGCGCTGGCAACGCGAGATGATTGTGAGTGGAATCTTGTGAGGCTCTGTCGTTGCCAAAATAAAAATGACATGCTTTGGAGGCTCCTCCAGTGTCTTTAATAATGCATTGAACGCTCCCTGTGAAAGCATGTGCACTTCATCCACGATATATACTTTGAATTTCACAGCATTCGGTGCGTATTTTACCTTATCGCGGATATCGCGGATTTCCTCCACACCATTATTCGATGCTGCGTCAATTTCGATGACGTCAGGAATTGAGTTATCCGAGATTCCCCTGCAGGCCGCACACTCGTTGCACGGCTCGTTGACAGGAGCTTTTTCACAGTTTACAGCCTTTGACAGAATCTTTGCTGCACTCGTTTTTCCAGTACCACGCGGGCCAGAAAATAAGTAGGCGTGGGAAACCTTCTGCTGCATAAGCGCATTTTGCAGGGTCTTAGTTACATGTTCCTGGCCGACAACATCCAGAAACTGCTGTGGCCTCCATACCCGATATAGTGCTTGATATCCCACGGCAAAGCCCTCCTTAATCTCTATTCCCTACTTGCTATTATAACGTAAAAAAATTCCCAATTTCAAAATCTAATCTAAAAGAATGTGACAATAGTAGTCCCCATGGTTTCAAAACATAAATAAAAAACCCACCCTGACGGATGAGTTGTCCTACTATGTAATAACTGCCGTGCACCTTCTGTCGATTAGCACCCATAAGCGTTACTCAAGCAGTTAGCTCAGTCCAGGCAACCCTGCGGCACATGGGAGCTTCCACTTAATGCTGCTTCCTTCCGGACCTGACATGGTTCATGGAGTCCCATTGCGCAGGACCCGGACGTCAACGCCACTTACTTAAGGCAGGCCCTACAGTATGCTAACCTCGAGAAGGGATTCAACCTCGCTAGAGCGGATTGCGAGTACAGGGCACCGCTACCTCCCCGTCTAGCACGGCAAATTTGCTACCAAATTTATATAGCGCCATATCCGACGCTTAGTTAAGTATACTAAGGATTAGCGAAAATTGCAATCCTTATTCACTGTCAATTCCTTCATGCTTATCCAACCCGGCTGTTTTCCGTTTTATTCTTTCCGCTTTTTTGCGTTCCCGCAACACCCTGAAAAAATCAGTAAGGATAGCGCCGCATTCTTCCCCAAGAACTCCGCTTGTAACCTCGCTTTGATGATTGAAACGCTCGTCCTGCAGCAAGTTCATGAATGTACCCGCACATCCTGCCTTTGGGTCGTGAGCGCCAAAAACAACTCTTTTAATCCGGGATTGAAGTATGGCCCCTGCACACATCGGGCATGGTTCGAGTGTCACATACAGGGTGGCATCCTCAAGTCTCCAGGTCCCCAATTTACTACAGGCATCTTTAATCGCAAGAAGCTCTGCGTGGCAAATGGCATTTTGTTCTGTCTCCCTCAAATTATGGCCTCTCGAAACGATCTCCCCATTCGCCTCTATGACGGCCCCAATCGGAACCTCGTCCAAATCCCTTGCTTTTTTTGCCTCTTCGAGCGCCATTTCCATAAAAAAAGAATCAATGTCCATATTGGAATCTCCTTCTTAGGATACATCTAATCATGAATATTATAGGAATATATATATTACTGCAACATTAAACATGGATGGCCACTGCTCTTCTTTTTCCTTGCAGAATGGTGTGAAAATAATTTCTATTTTTTACTCATAAGAATGTCGCACCTAAACACCTGGGTGTGTGATACAATATCCTTTGGACTAAAAACGGCCATGAATGGATGAATTCTGTTTATGATTGGGATGCCGTTTTTGAAGGAGGAAGAAATCCATGAACATCACACCATTTATCACCATTGAAGGTCCGATTGGTGTGGGAAAAACATCGTTAGCAAAAGCAATCTCCGAACATTTCGAATTTGCATTATTGAAGGAAATTGTAGATGAAAACCCATTTCTTGATAAATTTTATGAAAACATAGAAGAATGGAGCTTTCAAACCGAAATGTTTTTCCTCTGCAACCGCTACAAGCAGTTAGAAGATATCGAAACGCACATTCTTTCAAACCAAAAAGCTGTCGTGGCAGATTACCATATATTCAAGAATTTAATTTTTGCAAAGCGGACCTTAAAAGACCGCCAGTATGATAAATACCTTGAAATATTCAATATATTGACGAACGATATGCCGAAGCCCAACATGGTGGTATACCTAAATGCCAGTCTGGAGACATTGCTTCGCAGGATTGGCAAAAGGGGCAGGGAATTCGAAAAGAATATAAGCCCTTTATATCTGGAGCAATTATCGATCGATTATGCAACATTCATGCAGACATTTGAGGAACAGCACCCTAATATCCCCGTTCTGCGCTTCAACGGGGATACGCTGGACTTTGTTGAAAACAAACAGGACTTAAGCATAATCCTATCCCACATAGAGAAGGAACTGCAAAAAGGAGTTTTTACGAATGAACCTACGAAAAAAATATGACATCTCGGACAACGCCGTCATCACGATCGCAGGAACAGTAGGAGTCGGTAAGTCGACCATGACAAACGCGTTAGCGAATGCATTGAATTTCCGTACCTCCTTCGAGAAAGTCGATGCGAATCCTTATCTTGATAAATTTTACGATGATTTTGACCGCTGGAGCTTCCACCTACAGATTTATTTCCTGGCAGAACGGTTTAAAGAACAGAAACGCATATTCGAATACGGCGGCGGTTTTATCCAGGATCGTTCCATTTATGAGGATACAGGAATTTTCGCGAAGATGCATTATGAAAAAGGGACAATGAATCATGTGGATTACGAGACCTATACGAGCCTTTTTGAAGCGATGGTCATGACACCTTACTTCCCTCATCCTGATCTCCTGATTTATCTGGAAGGATCCATTGAGGACATACTGGATCGTATCAAAGAGCGCGGCCGCCCTATGGAACAGCAGACGCCGGTGGAATATTGGAAAGAAATGCACCAGCGTTATGAAGACTGGATCAACCACTTTAATGCATGTCCGGTGTTACGCTTAAATATCAATGACTACGACCTTTTTCAAAATGAAGAATCAATCGAACCCATCATTGAACGCATCGCGTCATTTATGGAACAGAGCCAAAAACTACGCAAAATATAAAGGAAACCCGCCCATTGGCGAGCCTTGACGGGTGTTACGCTTACACTCCCTGGAACTTTGCTCCTTTTCGCCATTTAAAAAAATCACCTTTCGGGGTGATTTTTTTATTAGGATATTATAACAGAAATAAAAAAATCCGTTACACATGGTAACGGATTTTTGATCTCATACGATCTCTTTTATATGCGCGTGGTTAATCAATAAGTATGGAGGAGGTAGAGGGATTCGAACCCCCGCGGGCTTTTACACCCCTGTCGGTTTTCAAGACCGATCCCTTCAGCCGGACTTGGGTATACCTCCGCGTCACATTTAATAGTATAACTCGCGGGAATTCTATTGTCAACATTTCATATTGCTTTTCTAATAAAAATTTAAAAGGGAAAAGCTAAGGCGCTCTTCCCCTAAAATTATATTATAGCTTAATGACTTCAGCCCCACGCATATAAGGTCTCAGCACCTCTGGAATTATGACGCTTCCGTCAGGCTGTTGGAAATTTTCCAGAATCGCGGCGACCGTACGCCCAATTGCCAACCCAGAGCCATTCAGCGTATGGACATGCTCCGGCTTAGATCCTGTATCGCGGCGGAAACGGATGTTTGCACGTCTTGCCTGGAATGCTTCAAAGTTACTGCATGAAGAAATTTCACGATATGTCCCGTAGCTTGGGATCCACACCTCGATATCATATTTTTTTGCAGCTGTAAATCCGAGATCGCCTGTACACATGCTTAAAACACGATAAGGAAGCCCTAATATCTGAAGTACCTTTTCGGCATGGCCCGTCAAGTTCTCAAGCTCCTTGTAAGAGTCTTCAGGTTTGACAAATTTGACAAGCTCCACCTTATTGAATTGGTGCAATCGGATAAGGCCACGTGTATCCCTTCCGGCAGATCCTGCTTCAGATCGGAAAGAAGCGCTGTATGCCGCGTAACTGATTGGCAGCTGGTCCCCGTTCAAGATTTCATCACGGTGATAGTTTGTTACCGGAACCTCCGCAGTGGGTACAAGGAAATAATCTTCACTTTCGATACGGAAAGCGTCTTCTTCAAATTTGGGAAGCTGGCCTGTGCCTGTCATGCTTGCGCGATTTACAATAAAAGGCGGCAGCATTTCTTCATATCCGTGCTCTTCGACGTGCAAATCGAGCATGAATGAGATTAATGCACGCTCCAAGCGGGCCCCTAACCCTTTATAAAACACAAACCGGCTGCCTGTCACCTTTCCGCCCCGTTCAAAATCAAGGATGCCAAGCGCGTCTGCTACGTCCCAATGGGGTTTTGGTTCAAAGTCGAATTGCGGTACTTCCCCCCATTTGCGAATTTCGACATTATCATCTTCAGTCTCCCCGACCGGTACGCTTTCATGCGGGATATTCGGAATGGATAACAGTAAGTTTTCCAATGTCACTTCCACTTCACGAAGTTCATCATCTAGCAATTTGATCTTATCACCCACTTCACGCATTTCCGTAATTAAATGGTCAGCGTCCCTCTTCTCCCTCTTTAGAACCGCTACCTGTTGGGATACTTCATTACGGCGGCTTTTGAGCTGCTCGGTTTCCGTAATCAACGAACGGCGTTTCACATCCAGATCTTCAAACTTGCCTAAGTCGGTCAAATCTTCCCCGCGATATTGCAGGACGCGTTTTACTTCCTCAAAATTATTGCGTAAATATTTTAAATCCAGCATGCAAGATTCCTCCTGTTTTATAACCAGTTTCAAAGTACAGAACGCAAAAAAATCCCGTCCCCTAAAAAGGGACGAGAGTTACCCGCGTTGCCACCCTAGTTGAAAGCATAAATAGCCAACCACTTATATAGATAACGGCTTATGCCGAAAGTAATTACTGACCCGAGGGGTGTTCCATACTTTACTCCAGGATGGATTCACAAGCTGCCAACACCGGTTTTCACCCGCCACCGGCTCTCTGATAGAAAGCAAAACCTGTTACTGTTTCCTGTCATGGTTTTATAAATATGAAATTGTTTTCCATAATGTACTATAGTTTTTTACGATATGCAACAATTTTATGCAGTTTTTGCTTGAATGGACTGTTCCACCATTTCGATAAAGTACTTTGTCAGCCGATGGTCATCCGTCAATTCAGGATGGAACGAACATCCTAAGAATTGGCCCTCGCGTGCAGCGACAATCCTGCCATTGTATTCAGCTAAAACCTCAACATTTTCTCCAGCCTCCATGATGTGGGGAGCCCGGATAAATACAGCGGTAAACGGATCAGCCAACCCTTTAACCGTTAAATCGGCTTCAAAGCTGTCTACCTGGCGGCCAAAGGAATTCCGCTCAACAAGAACATCCAATACACCCAAATGAGCTTGTTCATAACCTTCGATACGCTTAGCCAAAAGGATCAGGCCGGCACATGTGCCGAACATAGGCTTTCCTTGGCTCGCAAAATCCCTTAATGGTTCCATGAAACCATATTTATCAATCAACCTGCGCATTGTCGTACTTTCTCCGCCAGGGATAATCAAGCCATCAATATCTTTAAGCTGGCCAGCTTTCTTTACTACAACAGCAGAGGCGCCTGATGCTTCTACAGAGCGCACATGCTCCCTTACAGCACCCTGCAGCCCTAAAACACCGATAGTAACCATGAGGACCTCCTTTAAAATGTATATTTTTGTCTAGCTACAGTGCCTAGCCCCTCGGACTTACACAGGACCTGCTCACGTCGGCGTTTCCACAGGCCATGGCAGATTTTAGCCGACGTATATGCCGCTATAGCGGCTGAGCAAGGCACTTATGTTTTTCACTTTACCAGCCTCGTTCCTGCATTCTCTGTCCAGGAGCGATATCGGAAATTTCCAAGCCTTTCATTGCCGTCCCGAGCCCTTTAGAAATTGAGGCAATTAGTTCATAGTCCTGATAATGCGTTGTTGCTTCAACGATCGCTTTCGCAAATTTTCCTGGATTATCAGATTTAAAAATACCGGAACCAACAAATACTCCATCTGCCCCAAGTTCCATCATCAAAGCCGCATCAGAAGGGGTAGCTACACCGCCAGCCGCAAAGTTCACCACAGGCAAACCGCCGTTTTCCTTGATTTGAAGCAGTACTTCATATGGAGCACCCAATAATTTAGCTTCCGTCATGATCTCATCTTCATTCATGGAAACCAATTTGCGGACCTGGGCATTTACCATACGCATATGGCGCACAGCTTCCACGATATTCCCTGTTCCAGGTTCGCCTTTCGTTCTAAGCATGGCCGCACCTTCACCGATTCGGCGCGCCGCTTCACCCAAATCGCGGCAGCCACAGACAAACGGCACCGTGTATATCTTCTTGTTTAAGTGGTATTCTTCATCAGCCGGTGTCAAAACTTCACTTTCATCAATATAATCGACACCAAGAGATTCAAGGACACGTGCTTCAACTATATGGCCGATTCGCACTTTTGCCATAACCGGGATTGAAACAGCTTCCATAACCTCCTGAACGATTGAGATATCAGCCATTCTTGCTACTCCGCCTGCTGCGCGGATATCGGAAGGAACACGTTCTAGTGCCATAACGGCAACCGCGCCTGCTTCCTCAGCTATTTTAGCTTGCTCCGCATTTACAACGTCCATAATGACGCCGCCTTTTTGCATTTCAGCCATTCCGCGTTTAACTCTGTCTGTACCAGTGATCATTCTTCTACCCCCTAGATAAGTTGACTGCTAATTTATTCCAACTATAAACATAGGATTTACAAGCCTATTATATGAATTATCTCTAAAAAAAAACTCCTGTCAAGGCAGGAGCCTAAAAATTTTGACGATTATTGGGTTTTTATTGCGTATTAGAACCAGCCCTTAATCGTAGAAGCGGCACCGTTCCAAACATCCCCAAAGAAACCGCCGACCGCTCTCATGGAAAGAACAAACCAGTTCGCTTTCTCTACCTTTTCTGCAGCGACTAAATCAACGGTAATGGAATTATTCCCCTCGCGTGTAATAAAGCCATATTCCTGGCCTTTCTTTGGTTTTACGGTCACATATCCGATTTTTTCTCCCTTTTTAACTGGAGCAAGAAGTTCGCCATCTTTATTCAGCTTTTCTTTGTTTAGTACCACCTGTGGCTGGTAATTCCCTTTTTCATCCCGTTTGGTAACCAGCTCGATAGCCTCTTTGGTTTCGATTTCAACCTTGTCTTCCTTTCCCTTAACGACAGGAAGAGTTTTCTTATCTTTCGGCTTATAACCCGCAGAAAGGACCTTTTCTTTATCAAAAGTAGCGAACGCATAATCCATCAGTTTCTTTGTATCGCCAAACCGTTCATCCTTCGATGTCGATTTCATGACAATCGTGATATAACGCTGTCCATCTTTCTCTACCGTACCCGTATGGGCATAGCCGGCAAAGTCGGTTGAACCCGTTTTTAATCCGTCTACTCCAGGATATCCATGAATCAATCCGGGAAGCATCCAGTTAAAGTTAGCGTATTCTTTTCCGTCACGGAATTTAAGCTTCGGAATTTTGGCGGTTTCAAGCACTTCGGGATAATCAGTAAGAATGCGAAAAGCCAATAATCCCATGTCATGTGCAGTCATCACATTTTCCTCGTTCGCTGAACCAGCCGGGTGGTTGCCTAATAAGTCTTTGTTATTAAGCCCGCTAGAATTTACAAATTTAAAATTCTTCAATCCCAATTCTTTTGCTTTCTTCGTCATCAACATCACGTAGTTCTTTTCGCTGCCCCCAAGCAACTCAGCCAATGCCACTGTAGCTGCATTTCCGGAGTGGACAGCCATTGCTTCATATAATTCTTTAACCGTGTAGTCTTCGCCTTCAGTCAGCCCGACGTTCGAGAGGTTCGGCGCTTTTGAAAGCCTATGTACATAGTTATTGATTTTCACTGTCTGGTCCCAGGTTATCTTTCCTTCATCAATTGCTTCCAAAACCATATATTCAGTCATCATTTTCGACATCGATGCAATTCCAAGCACCTTATCCGCATTTTTTTCATACAGGATTTTTCCGGATTTAGCATCAAGAATCATCGCTGCTTCCGCCTTCAAACCGAGCGTATCTTCTTCCGCCTTCACATTGCCGGGATTATAGGCAAATAGGGAAGCGACCAATACAAAAAACATCGTAAAAATCAGTGTATACCTGCTGACTCGTTTCACTTTCAAATACCTCCAACTTTCATGCTTCTATATTTGTCGAAGAATCCATCTTCGTTATTTGTCCTTTATTTTAACAACGGCGAAAAAACCAAACATCTATGATTATCGTAAATCCACTGTCCTAAGAACACCTTGTCTAGTTTATCACAACCATGATAAAAAAAATAGACAGAGAAAAGTCCCTCTCTGCCCATTTTCTTTATTAAAATTATTTCCAAAAAAGGAAATATACAGGAATTACATCGAGTAGTTCGGAGATTCTTTGGTAATCTGGACATCATGCGGATGGCTTTCTCTCAATCCCGCACCTGTCATCCTCACAAATTGTGTGCCTTCCCTTAAATCATGCAGGTCTTTTGCGCCGCAATACCCCATGCCGGAACGAAGTCCCCCGACTAATTGATAGATGGTATCTGCCAAAGGACCCTTATAAGGAAGACGCCCTTCGATGCCTTCAGGGACAAACTTCTTGTTTTCCTCCTGGAAATAACGATCCTTTGATCCTTTTTCCATGGCTGCAACAGAACCCATGCCGCGGTACACTTTAAAGCGTCGGCCCTGGAATATTTCTGTTTCTCCCGGGCTTTCAGAGACCCCGGCAAGCATGCTTCCCAACATGACGGCATGTCCCCCGGCTGCCAACGCCTTTACAATATCACCGGAATATTTGATGCCTCCATCGGCGATGATTGTTTTCCCATGCTTGCGCGCTTCCGTTGCGCAATCGTATACGGCGGTAATTTGAGGTACCCCTACACCGGCAACAACGCGAGTGGTACAGATTGAGCCAGGGCCGATTCCTACCTTTACAACATCCGCACCTGCTTCAATTAAGTCCTTGGTTGCTTCGGCCGTTGCTACATTGCCTGCAATAATCGTAATCTCCGGATATGCTTCACGAATCTGTTTTACAGTTTCAAGCACTCCTTTTGAATGTCCATGTGCCGTATCTACTACGATTGCATCCACATTTGCTTTTACCAGCATCTCAACGCGTTTCATGGTATCCTTTGTAACCCCTACTGCAGCTCCGGCAAGCAGCCTTCCTTGCTTATCCTTTGCCGAATTTGGGAACTCAATGACCTTTTCAATATCTTTAATGGTAATTAACCCTTTTAAAACACCGTTCTCATCTACAAGGGGAAGTTTTTCAATTTTATATTGCTGAAGAATGCTTTCCGCTTGCTCCAAATTCGTACCAACAGGAGCAGTCACAAGATTTTCCTTTGTCATTACATCGGAAATGCTCATGGAGAAATCTTGGATAAAGCGCAAATCGCGGTTGGTGATGATTCCAACTAATTTTTGTTCTTCTTGATTATTCACGATTGGCACTCCGGAAATGCGGTATTTTCCCATCAAATGTTCAGCGTCAAAAACCTGATGTTCGGGAGTTAGGAAAAAAGGATCGGTAATAACGCCGCTTTCAGAACGTTTTACTTTATCCACCATGTCAGCCTGTTGTTCGATAGACATGTTTTTGTGGATGATGCCAAGTCCCCCCTGGCGAGCCATGGCAATCGCCATTTCAGCTTCTGTAACTGTGTCCATTCCGGCACTTATTACGGGTATATTCAGCTTCAAGTTCTCAGCCAAGGTGACCTTCAAGCTTGCATCTTTCGGAAGCACCTCGGACTTGCCAGGTACTAATAGTACATCATCAAAAGTCAATCCTTCTTTTGCAAATTTATTCTCCCACATCTTTTTCCCCTCCTGCTAAAAATATTATTAGTAGGTTATCAATTGGACAAAATACTGTCAAGGTAGATGAGAAATGTTTGATTTTTCTATTAATTTGGGGGTCTCACCTTGGATATAAAAAATGATATTTGGGATTCTTACATTTATTTTTTTTCCGCTTCCTCTACGCAGTCTTTTTTAAAAAAATGCTACGAAGGAGAAAACGTTACAAATAGCGAAATTAAAAGCTATGAGAACTGCTATCCTTTTATGTATTACATAGAACATGCCAAGACCTATTACCAGCAGGCAGCATCTGCACCTTTATCGATCCAGCCTATATTATGTTTCTATGGGTTTATACAGTTACTGAAAGCCTGCCTTTTGACAATCGACCCTAATTATCCGGAATCAACCTCCGTACTCGCCCACGGTGCTACGACCCGTAAACGAAAGAAACAGCAATATGAATTTATCCAAGATGAAGTCAAGGTTCAAAAAAATGGATTGTTCTCCTGCATGGCAGAGAGAATGTTTGGCCTGAAGCATCTTGAAGGAGAAAAATACTCCATGAGGGAACTCATGAACGAACTTCCTGAGCTTGAAAAATGCTTTCAACACGTCCATTCCATATATAATTTTAGGACACTGACTCCTCTAGAAAAAGGGTATGCCCTTCCAATGGAAGCACTGAATGCTTTTTATATGACAAGCAGCCGGTTTAGGGACTTTCTAAGCACAAGGATTCAAACAGAATTGACGGTAGAAGAGCATACCGCTGAAATACATCTCGACCCGGGCAGGGAGTGGTCACTTAATTCTGACTCTCCGGTCCGGTATAACCTTGTTGAAAAAAATTTTGTAATATCAACGAAAAAGGATTCCCCCTGCTATCATTTTCCAGAGCTGATGATTCATTATCTGCTGCTTTATAATCTAAGCATGATTGCCCGTTACGAAACAGAATGGTGGACGGAACTCCTAAAAACAATGCCAAATGATGATTATCCTTTTATCGCGCAATTTCTAAACATCACAATGGTAAAAGGGCCCTATCTCGTTTACGAATGGCTCTCGAGGGAAAGGTTCCTCTAGGGCGATTATCAGATGATCAAAGGGAAGTTGTCATGCTTGGCTACCGAAAGGACTATAAATCTGCCGAAGGAGAATAAAGAAAAAGAGGTTCGAAGCATTGCCGGGGAAATTTTATGGCCTAGGAATTTGCCCCAAGCTCATGCAATTCGGAAGGTTATGAATTATAGCAGATGCAATAGAGTTTAAAACTCGGATCACAAATTTTGGGCAGAATTGTTATGGTCCTGAACCCCTATCATTTCAATGATTAAAGTACATTAGTAATATTTAAATCTACTACCTCTGTTCCTATTATTAAATTGCTTGCCATCAGAGCTATGCATCGAGAAATGATTTTCGAAACTGCAAAAAGACCAGCCTGAACCGGCTGGTCTTCCGTTTGCTTGGCGACGTCCTACTCTCACAGGGGGAGAACCCCCAACTACCATCGGCGCTGAAGAGCTTAACTTCCGTGTTCGGAATGGGAACGGGTGTGGCCTCTTCGCCATCATCACCAAACATATAAAGGAACGTTGTTCCTTCAAAACTGGATAACAGGTAAGGATTTTGC
>NZ_QVTD01000013.1 GCF_003429105.1 Peribacillus glennii | reverse complement strand
CTTTGATATGATATATGAGTTTAACCGACAAGCAGTTGACCCTTGTCCCTGAAAAAATAGAAAGCGGACCCTGACAAAGCAGTCACGCCTTCTATCCATGTTAAATTATTTATAGGATTTTAACATATCCATCAATTGGGATAAGTCATGCTTATCGTGGTCCTTATTGGCAAAAAGAAACACAATGATCACAATCAAAATATCGAAGTCCACTTTAACATTAACTACAGCATTGTTTTCAACTTTGTTTGATACAGTATCAGTGTCAACGTTGCTTTGAGCCTGTGCTTGTGCTTGAGCCTGTTGCTGCTTCTGCGTTTGGATAAAAGCTAAAATTTCCTTAGCCTTTTTTTCCATATTGTCGTAATCTTTATCGTAACAATATGACATATTTTTTCCCCCTTTCCTTTTTACTACTGTATTTATATGCTTGACTCTTCATCAGTGAAAGGGTGCTTGTCTTCATTAAATCAACCATTTTTTAACCGGATAAAATTAAAGGGCAAGAAAATATCCTTAATGAAGCCTTTATATTATTAAAAAACGAAGGTGATTACATTGACTGAAGAATCAAAAGAATACAACGGCTATGACACAACCATTATCTATGACCATAAAGTAAAGAATATCCTGATGTGAATTATGGCCGATGTGATAACTGTGGTCACACATTGTTTAAAAGTTCCTGCCAAAGATAATAAGTTCCATAGAGAATGTAGAGACTGCGGTATGAAGAAAAGCATTTGACTAAAAATTGGTTGTAAATAAAAAGCCTAACAATAGGCTCGTACCACTATGGGCTTGGCCAATAATTATGCTTTTTCTGTATTTATTTACTGTTTATTAGTAAATAGTATTGAAACCTAAAACAATCACCAATAGAATAAATACAACAATAACAAACGCCATGTTGTTGCGTCTTCCGTACTCTTCACCCATAATATTTTCCCCTCCTTCATTTCAGCCTTTCTATTATCGCGCCTCACAATTACTAGCGCTCAATTATATACTATGGACAAGCTGCCAAAGTGACAGCCCATTTTTTGTACAAACTGGTTTGAATCCCAACCTATTTTTTAGCAAGTTAAAAAGACCTACCAAGCGAACGCAAGGCAAGCCCTTTTGGGGATTATGAATGTTGCTTTAACCTTTGTCTTTTATACTATATACAACCTTCCAAGTGACAGTTTTTTACTCAGTAGTGTTATCTTCTCCTCACTGCCCCATAAACGGTAGGGCTTTTTAGTTACTTGGTTCCTTGTCAAAAGGAGACGAAATATTGTCGATGTATGTATCTATATATATTTTTCCGTTAGCAGCGAGAACAGCATAAACCACTTCGCCCAATTGTAATTTCCTTTTCTGTAATTCTGACTCTAACCATGCTTTTCCTAATTTATTTTGAGTTAAATTATCATGTATTATTTGACCATCCATTATTAGCTCGATTGGAAGCACTTCTTCAGGGCTACTTTGTAACGATAAATCCTGTTTATTTACATTTCTATATTGAGGTTTTTTCAAGACAGTGAGAGTTCCGTTAATTTCAACAATAGCAAATAAAACTTCATGAATATCGAAAACATCATTCCCCCTTAACTGTTGGTTTAGATAGTCCAAGGTGTAACGCATCTTCCTCATGTTATGTTCCAATATCATTCCATTTTGAATGACAATCGTAGGATCTCCCGCAAAAAATTTTCTTGCCTTTCTACTCTTCAATGAAATGAATGCTATTAACAAAATAACAAAGACAAACCAAGTGAAGGAAAAAACCATATGATGTGTTTTTAAAGAAGAATTAAATGAAAGGTTAGCAATAATGGCACCCAGTGTAATGGATGCAATAAAATCAAAATAAGTCATCTGAGAAATCGTTTGCTTTCCTAACAAACGTGCAGCACAAAATAACATGATAAATGCCAGGATTGTCCGGAACATAACCTCGATGAATTCTGACATACCCCTTTCACCTCCAATATAACAAAATGTTGAAATCACACTATCTTTGGAGTAAACTCATCCAGTTTCTTTTCAATCTTTTTAAACTTTCTATCATATTAGAGTTAAAAAAATTAATTTCTCGCATCGAAATTTCAACTGCCTTTTCTTATCAGTGTCCCAATATATAGTTTTAATCCATTCTTCATGTATTCTTCATCTATATACAAGCCGGATTTGTTGATTATCCAGGTTCCAAAATATTATAAAAATACTCTATAAATATACATAATTGGTTGGAGCCCTCCTCATTGAGAAGGGCTCAGGTTTCTGAGTTTTCATGTTCGAAAAAAGATAGAAACGCGCCCTTTATTACATAGTAATCATTTTCAGTGCAAATCAATAGACGAGTAGTAAAAAATTCATTTAATAAAATTATTAAAAGTATCAGAAAATTTAGTATTATTTTCGGTATTTACACTTAGGACTTCTTTACTATTAAGTGCTTTTTTCCATTCATGACCATTCTCACATAACCACCAATATGCTTCTCTTGCGTATGCTTCAACTTCATCTTGGAAAACGTCACCATTTTTGGTTGGATGCCATTGTTTAGCAATTTCCTTGAGAGGGACTTGTAGCTACTGCTGTTACAGGAGGAACGATTACAGGAACAGGAGAGAAATTAAAAGAACTAATACCGGACCTTTATATTGCCGTTGTCGAACTTAAAGGATCTCCAGTATTTTCAGGTGGCAAACCAGGGCCTCATAAACTAGTTAGCATAAGTCCGGGCTTTGTAACAATTATTTAAATACAAACGTATATAATGAGATTTTCCAGATAGCAGATACCGACGCAATAGAGATGGTTAAAAGGTTGGCACGGGAAGAAGGTATTTTTGTCGGTCCTTCAGCGGGAGCGGCTGTTTACGCTGCCATTGAATTGGCCAAACGTTTAGGGACCGGTAAACGAGTTCTTTGTATTGCTCCAGAAACTGGTGAACGATATTTAAGTATGGAATTATAATGAAGTCTTTAAATTTCAAGCAGACATCACATTCGTCTTGGCATAGTAATGTTATATAAAAATAAAACTCGCCGCAGAATTGGCGAGTTTTTCTTCATTTTGTTTTCGGAACCTTATTTAAAATTCAGACCCGTTAGCAAAATCAATGAATAACCCTACTCTTATTCCACAGCCAAAGCATCTGCTTTAGTTACATGAACCGTACCAAATGGATGTTCTGGAGGAGCATATATAGAATAAAGTTTTAACGGAATATTACCTGTATTGGTTACATTGTGCCATATTCCGGCAGGGACCATAATGGCAGAATCATCATGAACTCTTCGTACAAAGTTCAAATTATCTTTTCTTTTGCCCATTTGAACAATCCCTTGCCCTTGTTCAATACGTAAGAATTGGTCAACGTGAGGGTGGATTTCTAACCCGATATCTTCACCAACTTTAAGGCTCATCAATGTAACTTGCAAATGATTTCCTGTCCATAAGGCGGTACGATAGGTATTGTTTTGCTTCGTAGCCTCATTTATATTGATAACAAATGGCATCCGTCCATAATCTTTTATCTCAATTTGATTTCTTCCATTTGGTGTTTGGAAAAAACCGAACCTGTTTGCATCATCATGAACAGTCCAGTAATCAGGCTGTCTTACATAGTCATACATTGGTAAATTAGCATAATAAGGATTTTGTGAATATCGGTATGGATACGTATAAGGTGTATAGTACATGTTTTTCAATCCCTTCAAAGATTTATACGATTATCCTATGCACTAATTAGGTAAATGTACTTATATTCAGGATGATTTCCATTTTTGAGATAAGTAATTATCGATTTAGTTGTCTCAATTCCTTTATGCACAGTTACAAAGGATCGTTGTACAACCTGCCCTCTTATTCAATAAGGCAAAGCCGTATGGGTTCGGCAACTGGATCTTTAACTCTCACTCTTCTAATTGAGAGAGAAGAAACCCCGTATTGTCTAACCAGCAACAGGTGTACCTGTACCTGCACCGTTTTTCCTTTGCCCTAATCCTTGGTCCGACAATAAAATCGCAAACGGATTATTCCCAGCCAACTTCAGACGATTAACTATGGTTTGACTCTGTGCTTCTTCGTCTATTTCCTCCCTTAGAAAGTCTTGTATAATAACTGATGCTTGTGGGTCAACTCGATTTACATAATTATAGGCTTGACGATAAGAGTTTGTGACCATTTGTTCATGAGCTAACACTCTTTGAAAAGTTTCCAATGGCGTTCCGAAGTCACTCGGCTGGGCAGGCATACTAGAAAGTGTCACAGACCCATCTTTAGCGACAACATAATCAATCAATGTAAGCATATGAGTTCTTTCTTCTTCAGATTGTAAACGTAACCAGTGAGCCATGCCTGTTAGATTTAATTTACCCATATACGCCGACATTGCAAGGTAAATTGTCGATGAAACATGTTCAATCTGAATTAAATTATTAAATAATTTTTGAAGTTCTTCATTAAATCTTCCCGACTCCTTTAGTCCTAATACTTAACCTAGATATAGTGTATTAAAAACGAAACGAAAGTAACTTGTATAAAAAATATTTTAGTATTTGAGGTACTGAAAGCACTACTAATAAAACTTTTGGTTTGTTTTTATTCTTCAAGCAGAAAAGGGCTAATTTCTGCTTATATTATCCTACCGCCTAGTATAATTAAAAAAGCAGCCTAAAATGGCAGCAACAATTTGTAATAAACCACCTTCATTCTGCCTTGTAGTACATTTAGGAATTCAGGGTACTTATGCTACATCTCCTTCGTACTACCCTTAAAACGACTAAACCTAATGATTTAACCCCTTTCCTAGAAAATAAAATAGGCGAACTCTTAGGTAAATTGAACATAGTTTAAACTAGTTCTTTATTAACAGGAGTGAGTTTATGAATAGTAATTATTATCAAGGGTCAGTAAACCCTGATTATCGGAATCAAGTTCAAAATCCTTTTCATTATCAACAGGAATACCGTGACTTTCATACTCAACAGTTAAAACATCATACACTGACAACAGTGGGACCTGTTGTAAATTACGGTCTTCAAGAGGCCCAAATGACATCTTATCCTCATGCCATGAGGGAAGTAGCAGCAATCAGTTATTTAATGGGAAGAGGTTATAATTTCCAAACTGCTCGACAACTTGTCGAATCTTGGGAAATTAATGAGGCGTTCTACCGATGAAATTGACTTTAGTTATGAATGGGTATTGATGGCTCCCCTAGCAATTCATGTTTTTACAACTCAAATCCTAAGCAGCTTTTCAATAACTAACCTAAACTTTTAGTCTCTATTTCTATGCACCATTCCATTTTTCGTAAGCGGAAAAGCTTAAATCGTACCAGTAAAAATATTTTTCATAAATATGGTGCTATTCTCCTATAATGTTTATTATATCCATATAAAAAGAAAAAGTCTTAGTAAAAGATGATATTCAAACTAAAAAGATGCTTAACATTTAAAAGTTTAGCATCTCTTTATACCATAGGTTTCATTTGTGGTATTGAATCAATACAGTAGCGTACTTAGTTCAGTCTATTAAGTATTTAAGAATAGTACAATTAAAAACAACTGGAACCTACACCTTATATATTTTTACTGACTTTCACACCGTTAATGGAATAGCTGGCTACAATGTTTGCATTTAATGAATGTGATACAGAGCAATACTTATCCTTTGATAATTCAATGGCACGAACTACCTTATCTTCGGGCAGGTCTCCTTCAAGTGAAAAATGAATATGAAAATCGGTAAATCGTTTTGGATGATCTTCTGCCCTTGTTCCCTCTATTTCCATATTAAAGGCTTGAATTTCATATCTCATTTTTTTCAAAATCATTACAATATCAATTCCAATGCAGCCGGCAAGTGAATGCAAAATTAGCTCTGTCGGTCTTGCACCACTATTTTGTCCCCCCACCTCTGGAGCAGCATCCATCTTTATTTCATGTCCTGATGGTGTTGTACCGGAAAAAGCCATGTCTCCTGTCCAATTAATCATTGTCTTCATTCGTTTCAATCCTTTCAATGTTTGTTCCTGCCTTTAACTAAGAAAATTGTTTTCGAATTCTTTAGTTTTAAGACAATGTGAGTCAATTATATGCATAGGAACCTAATATCTATGTATTGGCTTTATTTTAATAGCATAAAAAAAGAAAGGTCTATGTAACATTATAAAAAGATTTCTTACTTTTTTTAAATGCTAAATAGACCAAGTTAAGGCACTAGGACAATAACTTGATTTAAATGATAGCACCTCTCCTGTTGTTTATTGATTTACACAACAAACCAAATTTACATACTAAACCATGCATACTAGCGAACCGACCTTTATAATACTTTTTGGATTAATATAATGACTCCTACCAGAAGCCAGATGAAAACCCCCGGTCATAAGGAATAAATTTCTTTCCGGGTTTTTCCTTAGTGATTCCTCAAGCACCTTGACCACAGTTCTTTCACTTAACATTTTTACCACCCCATATTTGGGACAGATAAACTATCCCCATTTCTATTTAAGTTGACACATTATAATATTTCTAACCAAATTTTTACTGCAGTTGTTGTGATTAACACAGCTAATATAATCTGAAGAACTTTCGTATTTATCTTTTTCCCCGCCATTGCTCCAAGAGGGGATGCGATAATGCTGGCAATCACCATGATGAGGGCAGGAAAATAATCAACTTGTCCGGTTGTAAGTTTACCAACCGTGGCACCAATGGATGAAATAAAGGTAATAGCTAATGAGGAAGCAATCGTCATCCTTGTTGGTATCTTCAGCACAACCAGCATTATTGGCACCAATAAGAACGCTCCTGCCGCCCCGACAATACCGCTGCCGATCCCAACGATCATTGATAAAGATGCGGCCAGCCACTTGTTAAACTTTACTTGGTCAAGAGGAATATCATCGATTCCTTTCTTTGGTATAAACATCATTACCGCAGCTATTAACGCCAGCACGCCATATATAATGTTTATCCCATCTTCGGACATTAACTTGGAACCATATCCCCCAATGAAACTACCTGCTAAAATACTGGCTCCCATGTACCCAATCAGAATTTTATTGAGATAGCCACCTTTTCGATAGGCCCATACGCCGCCAATCGTAGCGAAAAATACTTGTACAGCACTAATGCCTGACACTTCATGCGCACTAAATGCTGCTAGGCCGAATAAAGGCGGGATATATAAAAGCATCGGATATTTAATGATGGATCCGCCTATTCCAAGCATCCCTGATATATATGAACCTATGAATCCGATTAAAAAGATGGTAATAATAAATGTTATGTCCATCTTAGTCCCTCCCTTACCAAAAGGGAACCAAATTTGGTTCCCTTTCATTATGTGTTAACCTTTTTTAATCCAGAATTTCAATACGCCATTCTCTTCTGTTGATTGCAATAGTTCATGCCCACCAGAGTTTGACCATGCAACCAAGTCAGCCTTTGAACCCTTATCTGTCGCATGGATCTCCAACACTTGTCCATATTGCAGTTCATTGATCGCTTTCTTAGTCTTAACGATTGGCATCGGGCAAGCAAGGCCTTTTGCGTCTAACACTTTATCTGAATTCATTGATCATCTCTCCTAATATCAAATTAATTTTCTAGTATGTTTTTGAGCTTACCTGACCGCACAACGGTTAGGCCCAATTTCCATCTCGCGCTGCCGCTCTTCATCCGGTGAGATTTTCCCCATATTGGTTTCACGGATTTCTTGATAGGCATTTGGCTGCGGAGGCAGGTTGCCGGTTACCATGTTTCTGAACTCTTCTTCATCAGCAACATTCAAACCGTGATTTTCCACAAACAATGTCCCTAATTTCTTCGCAACACTGCCGTCATCGTTCAATTCCTCGATGATCATGAAGTGAGCCGGAAGTACAATCAGTTCATCCGAAAGTTCTCTGTAACGTTTATATAAAGTCTCTCTCAAGTCCCCAACCCAATCTTCAGCCAGTCCCGCTAAATCCGGTCTTCCGATGGAATCAATAAACAGGATATCTCCAGAAAGCAAGTACTTTTCATCCACTACAAACGAAGTGGAACCGATTGTGTGTCCCGGAGAATAAAGAGCGTCAATTTTGATCGTCGTATTCCCAATGGTTACGCTGTTTCCGTCTTCTAATGGCTGGTAGTCGAATGTTACTTCCGTTGCATCGTTAGGAGGAAGCCAGTAGGTTGCATTTGTCTTTTCGGCAATCGTTCTCCCACCTGAAATATGGTCAGCGTGAAGGTGTGTATCAAAAACATTTGTGATTTTTGCTCCGATGCCATCGGCGAATGTGGTGTACACATCAGCCATACGGGTTGAATCAATGATCGCTGCCTCGCCATTGGAAACGACCATGTAGGAAAGACATCCTTTTCCGATGCGGACAAACTGGTAGATCGCGCCGTCATCTTTTAGTTCTCCAACTTTTACGGGTTCTAGATATTCACTCCATGCTTTCATTCCGCCTTGCAGGTAAGAAACATCGCGGCCAGCCTCTGATAGCATTTCAGCCACCATGATAGATGAGCCTTCCTTAGCACATACGATTAATACCTCTTTATTGGTTGGAATTTGATCCAAAATTTCGTCTACTCCATCCAGCAGATCAAAATACGGAATATTCAGGTATTCGAAATTTTGTCCTTCGATCTTCCAATCTTGAAAAGCATTTTCATTTCGCACGTCCAGAAGGAATAATTCCTGCTTATTAAAAACTCGTTGTGTAACCTCTTTAGCTGTCATAATAATTACTGCCATAAAATGATACCCCCTATAGTATATTTACAGGTAAAAATTTTTTATCTGATTAAAATGTTAATGTGACATCCGCGCCTTTTGCGAACTCAAGGAATGTTACTGCACCGCCAACTTCAATGCCGTAAACGAACGCTTCTTTTTCCAGTCCCATAACATCCATCGTCATTTGGCATCCGATGAACTTGACTCCCATTTCCTGTGCCATTGAAAGCAGCTCCGGGATAGAAGGTACATTGGCTTTTGCAAATCCTTCTGCAAAATGTTCCTTTCCTGCTGGCATGGCTAGTTGCTGGTTCGCTTGTTTATGAATTAAGTTTAACCCTTCAAAAGTGAAGAAAATTGCCACTTCCTGATCGGTTGCTGCAGCAGCCGATGCGATATTAAATACTTTATACCCATCAAACAAACCACCGTTGCTTGCAATAATCGCTACTTTTTTACTCATGTCTTAATCTCCCCTTTAATTAAGTTTTTTTAAGGGGATTGGATCTGAGGATGAACCAATTCCCTTTGTTATTAATAAATTATTAGATACTAAAGGTTAAGGCTAGCAGTATCCCCTGACCAATTACTCATACCCGGCAACACATTGACCACTTTAGTAAATCCATTTGCCGCCAACTTTTGCGCGGCTAAATCACTGCGGCTGCCTGTACGGCATACAACGAATAATTGATCCTCTTTATTTAATTCATTCATCCGTTTTTCTAAATCTCCCAATGGTATGGAGATAGAGTTTGGAATATGGTTAAACGCATACTCTGCTTCTTCCCTTACATCCAGAATGACGATATGCTCATTGGACGCCACTTTTGACTGAAGGTCATCATTGTTGATAACATGAGGATGCTTTTTATCGATTGTTTCTTCACCAGAAGCTTTTCTCAGGTAGTGCTTCAGGACTTCTCCCTCTTCAACAGTACCTAAATATTGATGTCCTGTACTCTCAGCCCAGGCTTTAATATCAGCCTTTGAACCTTTATCAGTGGCTTGGACCTCCAACACTTGGCCTCCCTCTAACTGAGTCATTGCCTTTTTGGTTTTCACTATCGGCATCGGGCAAGCTAATCCTTTTGCATCTAATGTAATATTTGATTTAATAATCTCCATGAGAAATCCCCCTTCAAAATATACCCGTATAGGTATTTAATACTTCAAAATTTTTTATTCTGTTTTTCCTTCCCAAGCCAGCATTCCGCCAGTCATATTGATCACTTTAAAACCTTGTCCCTCAAGCAATTGGGTTGCCCTGCCGCTTCTCGCTCCAGAACGGCAAACCATGATATATTCTTTGGATTTGTCCAAATCCTGAATTTTGAATTCCAGCAATCCTAACGGAATATGAAGTGCAGTTGGTATCTTTCCGTTTGTTACTTCATCGACTTCACGTACATCGATAATATTGAGCGTTTTTCCTTCATTTAGTAACTCTACGACTTCTTTAGCAGTGATTTGTTCCATACATCTTACCTCCTGTCAAAATTTAATGCCAAGCACTCATACCACCTTTAACATTTGTTATATGTTTAAAACCTAATTTTTTTAGGGTTTTGCTTGCTTTGTTGCTTCTCATTCCACTTTGGCAAATCACGATTACTTCAATATCTTTGGAAAGTTCGTTTGCCTTCCTGTTAAGCTCATTCAAGGGAATGTTTTTAAAGCCATTGATATGTTTAGATTTAAATTCACCAGCTGTACGAACATCTATAAATTGTTTGTTTTTATTTTTCAATTCATTTCTCAACTCAGAAGTGCTAATTTGCTTTACTCCACTTGTAGGCAGCAAGCGCTGTAGGAGAAAAAACACTAACAGTCCTATCAGCATATAATTTAAATACTCCATTTCCCTACCTCCTTGGTATGTAGGGAACCGTTTGGTCCCCCGTGTAAATTCAGATGAATAAGTTCACGTTTCCGTCTTCAGCATCCCCTAAATAAGCTGCCACACCTGCATAATCAATGCCGTCTAACAGTTCTTCTTGCTGGAGGCCTAAAAGATCCATTGTCATCGTACATGCAATAAGCTTTACTTCCTGTTCTTGAGCCATCTCGATTAATTGTGGCAGTGTCATAGCATTGTGCTTTTTGATGACTTGCTTGATCATCTTAGGTCCCATTCCAGCAAAATTCATTTTGGATAGGCCCATTTTGTCCGCACCGCGAGGCATCATTTTCGCAAACATCTTCTCAAGGAAGCCTTTATTTAATGTTAACGGCTCATCCTTTCGTAAAGCGTTCAGACCCCAAAATGTATGGAAAATGGTAACTTCATGGTCATAAGCCGCTGCACCATTTGCAATAATGTAAGCCGCCATTGCTTTATCATAATCTCCACTGAATAATATAATCGTGGTTTTTTTCTTTTGTTCTGTCATTGAAATTTCCCCCTCTTAATCTTTAGATAAAGAACATTAACCCTTTTTAATCCAAAACTTTAAAACATTGTTTTCTTCTTCATGATTTAACAGTTCATTTCCAGAAGATTTGGCCCAAGCTGTTAAATCAGCCTTCGCTCCCTTATCTGTTGCATGAACTTCTAGTACCTGACCTGATTGTAAATCATTGATTGCTTTTTTTGTTTTTACGATTGGCATCGGACAAGCAAGCCCCTTAGCATCTAATACCTTATCTGCATTCATTTCAATCAGCCTCCATTTTTATATCGACATACTTGTACCCCTATGGGTATTTATTAACTTAAAAATAAAAGGGATTACTACTACCCCATAGGGTATATGGTAATGTCTATTGCAATAGATGTCAACCCTTATATTTTTTATCTACTTTTGATCAGTAGCTCAACAGCTTGTTTTACAAGATGGTCTGTGTTTTCGCCTTTTTCGACATTTTCACGAACACATTGCTCCAAGTTCTCACTCACAATGACACCTATTGTACGGTCAATCGCATTTCGTGCAGCTGATAATTGCGTGACAATATCCCTACAGTCTTTTCCTTGTTGCATCATTCCTAATACACCTTTTATTTGACCTTCAATTCGTTTTAAACGGTTCATGACATTTTTATCGTATTCCATGTTCTAACCCACCTTCCTGCTTACAAGGACACTCAGATATTTCATAACTGGTTATAGTAAAACCTTTTCTCGTTAAAAATCGAATTCCCAAATTCAACTCTAATCTATTTGAAGCAATTACATGGATCTTGCCCGGCGTAATCTCGCTATAAAAACGTCTTAGATAGGCATACGGTATATTTAAGGATTCACGCTTTATATCATTGGCTTTGTTATTATAATCCCTTATATCCAATATAGTCGTGTGAGGTTCAAGAAAACCGGTTACATTACAAGGAACATTCTGGACAGGGACATGGCGTTTATAGACGCTGGTACCTAAAACGACGAAAACTAACACTAGTATTGAAATTAACATATCCACCACCATATCTGTGTTTATAGATAATAATATACCCTACAGGGTATAGTGTCAAGCAGAATAAATAAATTTTTTTTACTTTGAATACTTCTTATTAAATGTAGTACATGAGATGTTTATTTCCACTTTGGTCTTTCTCTTTTTTCAAATCCTCTAGAGTTGTGCTTACTAAAACTTGTTTCACTGCACCCGAGATTCGACTCCATAATGCTCGTTGTGCAGGCTGCTCATCTTCAATTTCATCAACGAGAGTGATGGGGCCTTCGAAAACCCTGATAACTTCTGCTGCTGTAATTTCCTTTGGATTTTTTGCGAGGCTATAACCACCATAAGGTCCCTGATGCTTCTAACAAGCTCTGAATTACGTAGAATTGGTATCAATTGTGCGGGATAGGACTCAGATAAATTAGAGTTTTCAGCAATCGACTTTAAGCGTACTGGATCTTTACCATAATTATTAGGTAGTTCAATCATAATCGTTAAGCCTTAACGCCCTTTTGTAGAAATCTTCATATAAAACTAATACAGCTTTCTAATTTTTATGTTGTATAATTTATATTATACCTAACGGGGTATATTTACAAGTAACTAAAATTACTAAATAACACCCGATCCATTCCTTACACAGCTGGGATCACTGCTGTCCGGAAGGTCATGCAAGCATGTAACGGGTATGAGCGCCGGTCTTCTGTCAGCGACAGTAAGCCGACACCAGGAATGGAGTAGTCGATTAAATGAAAATAGGAACTGATTAGAGTATGTCCATAAAAGGGACTCTCTTAATCAATTCCCGATGGTATAAATTTATCAGTTAATTTACCAAGCAACACGACTTATTCCCGACTTTTTTTAGTAATTATTTCTCCATAGATTCGTATTATTGTTTGTATGAATTGTTAATCTAAAAACTCACTGATATTAACTGTTGTTACACCTGACTCGCCTGTTACGGCTTTTATTTCTCCAATACACGTGAAGAATGCTTCAGTATATTCTTCCGGAAACCAATATTTAATCTGTGGACGTTCTTCATAAGTAACCTTGTCAACTTCCCATGTAGTATTATATTCGTTACTAAATAACCCTCTTAATCCTTTATACCTTTTCTTGTGTACAGGTTTGCGATGTTCATGCTTTATTGATTGGTCTTCCATAGCATCATCTAACGAGTAAGCATCTTTTATTAATGATTCGTGAAAATCGCCTTCGTAAATTTGAACCTGTCCAATGAGATTAACGTACCATGTATATTGTTTCACTCTTATCCTCTCCATACATCTAATTTCTAGCTACTCTCTCCTTTGTTATATTCTAAACAACACTTTTAAATTTCTTCATGATTACTTTAGGACTCTAATACCCCTTAGTAATAGCCAGATTCAAGTTCAACGCCAGCTTATAAAAAGCTTTCCATCTAATCTTGGAATATGTCTTTTCTGAAATGGCCGGCTGAAATTTAAAACAGTACACCTGATAATCGGAAGTATATTCCGCATCCTTTGCCATATATCTTTCCTCAATTAAAAAACGTTCCATCTTAGGTAGCCGCCTGACAGCCCATTCCACACGCTTACAGTATTCTTTTCTGTACCGTTGCTGATCTGCATAATAGATTGCTATTGAGCCAGTCTAATCACTTGTCTGATTGGTATGACCATGAAATCTTTCTACACTGCTGGCGTAATGGATGCTTCTCTACCTTCGAAAATCAGGTATTTATATAACCGGTACTTCTCCAATTCTGCTTCTACAGCGCTTTGAGTTGCTTTTCTATCTAATTCAGGTAATTCAAAAGCCATCGTCTGACCCCCTTGCTGAGAGGAGCCCCAGGTGAAAAAATCCCAGGGCTTGCAATTAATTTAATACTTCCTCTTCAAGGCTTAACTGATCCGGATTGACACTTGCTGTCCCGTCACTGTCCACACTGTACTCAATGCCTTCATGATCGTATAGGCTGATTTGTCCATCTGGCGCATCATCCGGACTACTCTCCATCACTTCTTTAGGAGTTTGATAAGCGAAGGTTAAATCAATTAAGAAATACTGACCGTATTTGTTATGTTTCTCTGTGAGTTTGTGCATTTGAAGATTGTTATGTTCTTTAGCAGCTGAAATAATTTCCTCCGCCTGTTCACGTGTGTCCGCGTAGTGTTGTTCCTTTTGATTAAGCTGGATTTTCGTCATATTATTGCTCTTTTTAAAGTTTAATATTATCCTAATGCCTTGGGTGTCAACGGTCTGCTAAGAAATTCGTTTGCTATTGTGAAGCGTCGGAGACCCAAGTCCTTTAGTGCTTGTTGCTCACCTACTCAAACAAAGAGAGCCGTGCTCATTCCGGATCCGTCCTTTCTATGAAACTTAATTGCTCTTGTGTAATGGACTCCTCACTACTTCTCGTTCCCCTTGATATGGTGAATATTCCCTCATTGCATCGATTAACTTCTACGGAATAATAGGAGGTTGTACGATGTTTTCCTCATTAAGTACTCGAATTCCCCCAGTTACTTCATACGCTGCACCAATTGAAACAAGTAGATCCCCTATAATAGCAATTTGCTGTTCTTGTAAAAGTTTTATAATATCTGTTTCATTTAACTGTCTAGTTACAGAAACAGCCTCTAATATTTGTCCTATTGTTTTAATCCAAACACCTGTTAATATTTGTTGTTCACCACTTAAACTAGTATCATCCTCTAGACGTAAAAGCCCTGATAAACCTTTGATTTCAACAATTTGACCAACCACTTGAATCCACAACCCTAACGCAACCTCTTTTTCTAAGTCTAAAACCTGTTTACTTTTTTTATTGTTGAAATCTTTCTTATTCTCTTTATTTTTTATGATTAACAACCCCAGGAATAATTTTTCCTTTATTTTATGACCTGGTTTTTCTTTTGTTAACGTACGCCGTTGTAAATTTGGGAATCAACGTACCAATACCCAAGTAAGACCCCTAATTTTAAATTTTTATCCAAGCTTGAAACTAAAATAGTCCCTTAGATTTACCCCCCCAATCTAACAAAATACAAATTCTGATATCAAGGAAAAGTCTTTAATATCCTTCACTTCGATTGATGCTCGCCTCTTTACTAAAGCCAACCGGATACCTTTTCATAAGCTTTTCGATATTCATTGTTGTAATTTGACTTAAACTATAACCAAGAGCTTCAGCCATACGAGCAATATAAAACATTAAATCACCCAACTCATAAGCTAAGTTCTCTTTGTCCAATTCATGACCGTGAAATGCTACCTTTTTCATATCTTCGACCACTTCACCAGCCTACCCACCAATTCCCATACTCCATTCGATTAATTCAGTGTATAAATCCTCAAATTCACCTGCTGTTCTTTCTGTTAATTGCTGATATTCATCTAATTTCATTAAGAAACTCCTCTCATTTTCTCTAAAGCTTGTAAGTAAATCTTTCGTGGATGGCTTCTACTATATCCCATTTGTTCTGCAATTTTTGGGAAGGTGAAATCATTAAACCTTTGCATAACCACAATCTTTTCTTTTTGAGTTAACCGGGAAAAAAATCCTGTAGCCACACACACTCTCTACGGCTGACACAAACCGCGCCCCATCCAGACGGGCCACATCATTGTGGATCCTGTTAAGGAATAACCTATGAACCGTTGAAGGAATCAATGATTTCATAATCCGGTTTATCATCCGTGATGAAGATGCTTTCTAAGAAGGAAATTTAGCATCCTTTTCATATGGAGTGGGTGATATTTTAGTTAGCAACAAATCTCTACCATGTGGAAGGAGTTCACCCGTTTTCAGGTCAATCACTCCATTGGCGCAATTGAAAAGAAATTATGTGAATCAAAGTCTTTTTTTCTAACAGATACCATTGGCCTAACATCGGGAATACTGTTTATCCGGATGGATCTTCGTTCACATTTCTTTGCCCAATCCAGCAATTGCTTTGCTCGATATTTGCCCTCTTCGGCTTTTGATTCCTTATTAGAAGATGTGAAACCTATTATGTACCAGAAATTCTTGAATCATTAGATAAAAGGAATACAGCAAACGAACTATAGAAATCATTCACGGAACTATGTTTAACGCATTGGAAAAAGCAATAGTAATTAGCATAATCAAAAAAAATCTCTGTCAAGGAGCAACCATCAAAGGAAAAACCAATGATAATTCATTGAAGTTCATTGAATCTGAAGATATACCTGCCTTATTACAGGAAGCGAATAAGTATGATTATATTTATTGGTTGTTTTTTAAAGTATTAATTGAAACAGGTTTAAGAAAAGGTGAAGCATCAGCTCTCCAATGTGGACAGATATTGACTTAAAAGAAAAGACTATAAGTGTTACCAAGACACTGGATCTTCAAGCCAAAGATAAATCAGAATTATTTGGGGAAACAAAACCCTATAACTCCACACGTATTATCACAATAAGCCAAAGACTCGCAAACGACCTTCTATTCCATAAAAAGCACCAAAACCAAAACAAAATTGCATTAAATGACGTCTACCATCACGATTTAAATCTTGTTTTGCAGAAATGATGGGAACTTCATGCCTAAATCAAGTCTATTCAACGCTTTTTCAAGAATACTAAAAAGGGCAGAAATTCCATCTATTCCTATTCACTCATTTCGTCACACACATGCTGTTCTTCAATTAGAAGCTGGAGCAGATATGAATTATATCCAAGAACGTCTTGGACATGGAAGCATGCAAATAACAGCTGATGTATATGCCCATGTTTCTAAGAAAATCGAACAAGATACTATGAGTGAATTTGAGAATTACACAAAAGACATTTTAAATTAAATTATAATTTTGTGGTCACAATCTTTTTTACCTAAACGCGCTGTTTTTTGACCACATAAAAAAAAGCCCCGATACTAGTAGTATCAAGGCTTTCCCCTATTAATACATCGTCATGTACTGCTCGCGCTCCCATGGGTGCACTTGCGTACGGAACATATCCCATTCGATTTCTTTTGCTTCGATAAAGTGTTCTAACAAGTGATTGCCCAGTGCTGAACAGATTACTTCGTCTGATTTTAAGACATCGAGGGCAGCTGCCAATGTTGCCGGAAGGTCGACGATTCCTGCTTCTTCTCTTTCTTCTTTGTTCATGACATAGATATTGCGGTCCACTGGATTTGGAGGAGTCATCTTGTTTTTGATTCCATCCAGTCCTGCTTTTAACAGTACAGCAAGCGCAAGATACGGATTTGCTGCCGGGTCGACGCTGCGTACTTCAACACGGGTGCTTACGCCGCGTGAAGCAGGGATACGGATCAGCGGGCTGCGGTTTTTTGCAGACCATGCAACGTAGCAAGGTGCTTCATAGCCTGGAACCAAGCGCTTGTAAGAGTTGACAGTCGGGTTTGTTACCGCTGTAAATGCAGGTGCGTGCTTGATTACGCCGGCGATGAATTGCTCAGCAGTTTCGCTCAGTTCAAGATTTCCGCTTGGGTCATAGAATGCATTTTCATTGCCTCTAAATAATGATACGTTGCAGTGCATTCCGGAACCGTTCACGCCGAATAATGGTTTTGGCATGAAGGTAGCGTGCAGGCCGTGTTTACGGGCAATTGTTTTAACGACCAGTTTGAAAGTCTGGATATTGTCGCATGCAGAAATCGCATCTGCGTATTTAAAATCTATTTCGTGCTGGCCCGGAGCAACTTCGTGGTGGGATGCTTCGATTTCAAAGCCCATTTCTTCAAGCTCCAGCACGATATCGCGGCGGCAGTTTTCCCCAAGGTCAGTTGGTGCAAGGTCAAAGTATCCGCCTTTATCATTAAGCTCCAGCGTAGGCTCGCCTTTTTCATCCAGTTTGAATAGGAAGAATTCCGGTTCAGGCCCTAAGTTGAAGTCTGTGAAGCCAAGCTCCTTGGCTTCTGCAAGAATGCGCTTTAGGTTCGCACGTGGATCCCCTTCGAAAGGAGTGCCGTCTGTGTTATAAATATCGCAAATTAAGCGGGCAACCTTCCCTTTTTCTGAAGTCCAAGGGAATATTACCCATGTATTCAAGTCAGGATATAGATACATATCCGACTCTTCAATCCGTACGAAACCTTCAATGGAAGAACCATCGAACATCATTTTGTTGTCCAGCGCTTTTTCAAGCTGGCTTACCGGGATTTCAACGTTTTTGATTGTGCCAAGAATGTCTGTGAATTGCAGGCGGATATACTTTACGTTTTCCTCCTTAGCCAAGCGGGTGATGTCTTCACGAGTGTACTTTGCCATAACCATTATTCCTCCCCAAAATAATTGCATTGATTTTTTAAGCTTTATTAATGAAAGAAACGGGACATATCTCCTTGGCGGAGTGTCGTGCGGTGTTTGCCGCCATGAATTAGCTCGTTTCTTAGAAGCTTGCGAAGTTCCTCATCGGTTAAATCAGATTTTTTCAGTTTTGTTTCAAAATTCTCGGATGTTGGTTGTTGTGAGTCTTCCTTCACCGCGAAAATCTTTTTAATGCCTGCCAGATTGACACCCTGTTCAATTAACTCTTTAATCTCCAGGAGCCGGTCGATATCATTCAGTGAAAAAAGCCGGCGGTTGCCTTCTGTCCGTTCAGGAGTAATCAATTGATGCTCTTCATAATAACGGATCTGGCGTGCAGACAATTCAGTCAGCTGCATAACGATTCCGATCGAGAATAGAGGCATCGAACGCCGAATGTTGTTGCCGCTCATCCAAGCATCCTCCTTTATTTTGTTTGCTTACTAAGACTATATATCATGTAATGTTTTCTGTCAATGTTATGTTAGGTTAAATAACATAACAATTAAATAAAAAATCAGAAATTAGTTTACTTGTCATTGACAGCTACGCAATAGAAATTAATTTCTTCTCGATTAAAGAATCAACGGCAGTCAGCACCGCTATTTTTACATGGGCATAGGTAAGGCCGCCCTGTACATAAGCAACATACGGCGGTCTGGTTGGCCCATCGGCAGTAAGCTCTATGCTTGCGCCCTGTATGAATGTACCAGCAGCCATGATCACATCATCTTCATAGCCGGGCATATAGCTTGGGTAAGGAGTGACATGGGAATTCACAGGTGATGCAAATTGAATTGCCTGGCAAAATGCGACCATCTTATCGCGGTCATCAAATTGGACTGATTGGATCAAGTCTGTCCGTTTCGCATTCCATACAGGAGATGTGTTCATCCCCAGTTTTCCAAGAAGTGCCGATGTGAAAATCGCGCCTTTTAAGGCTTGTCCTACTACATGGGGAGCAAGAAAAAAGCCTTGATACATTTCCTGAAGGCTGTATAGGGATGCCCCGGCCTCTGCTCCTATCCCTGGTGAAGTTAACCTGTATGAGCACAAATCGACCCATTCTTTTTTCCCGACAATATAACCCCCGGTCTTGGCCAGACCTCCACCCGGGTTTTTAATCAGTGAACCGGCCATTAAATCCGCTCCGACGTGGCAAGGTTCAAGTGTCTCGACAAATTCACCGTAACAATTATCAACAAAGACCACCATATCCGGTTTGATTTCTTTCACACAATGAATCATATCCCTGATTTCATCCACCGTAAAGGAAGGCCGCGTCGCATATCCTTTTGAACGTTGGATCCCGATCATTTTTGTTTTCGGTGTAATTGCATTTTGAACCGCCTCGAAATCGATTTTTCCTGCTTCAGTCAGCGGCACAGTGCTGTAGCCTATCCCAAATTCCTTCAACGATCCCTTCCCGCTTCCTCTTATTCCAACAATCTCTTCCAGCGTATCATACGGTTTGCCGGTTATGTATACAAGCTCGTCTCCAGGCCGCAATACCCCAAACAGGGCTATGGATATTGCATGGGTCCCTGAGATGATTTGAGGGCGGACCAGGCCCGCCTCCCCTCCAAGCACTTCAGCATACACCATTTCCAATGTATCCCTTCCGGCATCATCATATCCATAACCAGTTGATGGAATGAAATGTGAATCGCTGACTTTATGTTTTTGAAAACTTTGCAGAACCCTGTATTGGTTGGTTTCGATTTTTTCATCCACTTCTTTATGTACAGTTGCAACCATTGCCTCTACAGCATCTGAAAGATCCTTTAAATATGTTCCGTTTTGTAAATCCCCGTACATTTGTTTCTCCTTTATTTTACATATTTCTTTAGTTGTCCGGTTAAAGGATGGTCAATTAAAGAATACCCTTTACACTCATAACTTTCCTTTTGTTCGTCAAAGGATAAAGAACGCATGATGCTTTCATTTTTAAGCTGGGAAAGCAACTTACCCTCACTGGCCGGCAGGAATACATGGTAAGCTTCCATTTCACTAATCACCGTTTCTTCAATTTGCGCCAGCACAGCTTCCAGGTCCTTTTCTTCAAACGCAGAGATGATCATGGATTTTCCCTTTGAAGTTGGCACAAAGTCTGGATTTTGCAAATCCTTCTTATTATATAGTGTCAGCTCAGGTATATGGTTTACCTCAAGATCGGAAAGAAGCTCCCAGACCGTCTTTTCATGATTGAAATAATCGGGGGCAGATGAATCCACCACATGGAGAAGCAGATCCGCTTCCTTCAGTTCTTCCAGAGTGGACCTGAATGCGGCAATCAATGTTGTAGGCAAATCTTCTATAAAGCCTACTGTATCAGTTAAAAGGACGGTGAAACCACTCGGCAGTATCGACTTTCTCGTCATCGGATCCAGAGTGGCAAAAAGCAGGTTTTCTTCAAACGAATCTGCTTCCGTCAATCGGTTGAACAAGGTTGATTTACCTGCATTGGTATAGCCTACCAAGGCCACCTGAAACGTTTTGTTACGCTTTCTTCTCTCACGATAACGCTCCCTGTGCTTAACGACGGTTTCAAGTTGTTCTTTTATATCGTCGATCCTGCGGCGGATATGGCGTCTGTCGCTCTCAAGCTTTGTCTCCCCGGGCCCTCTCGTCCCGATTCCCGCTCCCAGACGTGAAAGGGAGGTACCTTGTCCGGCCAATCTTGGCAGCAAATACTGCAGCTGTGCAAGCTCGACCTGAAGCTTGCCTTCCCTTGATCGAGCTCTCTGTGCAAAAATGTCAAGAATCAGTTGGGTCCGGTCAATGACCCTTGCCTTAAAATGTTGGGACAGGTTCCTGATTTGGCTTGGCGAAAGCTCATCATTGAAGATCATTAAATCGGGTTCCAGTTCTTCTTCAATGTACCCCAGTTCCTCGACCTTTCCTTTTCCTATGTATGTAGATGGATGCACTCGGTCCCTTTTCTGGGTAACCGTGATTAAAACCTCGCCGTCCGCTGTTTTCGTGAGGGACGCAAGCTCTTCCAAAGAATATTCATAACGCAAATCATCCTCTGTCGTTTGGCATCCGATTAATATGACTCGTTCTTTTTCCTTGTGTTCCAAAAAAACTCACCATCCTTAAGAGTTCCCTACCCATCATAACAAAAAAATCAAACATTCCAAAATGAATTCAAGCAGGAGGAA
The DNA here is from genome assembly GCF_003429105.1 of Peribacillus glennii. Taxonomy (GTDB): domain Bacteria; phylum Bacillota; class Bacilli; order Bacillales; family DSM-1321; genus Peribacillus; species Peribacillus glennii. The sequence continues at coordinate 119,447 of NZ_QVTD01000013.1, read as the reverse complement.
TAAATAAAAACGGCATTTCCGCCTTTTTTTGGCTTCATGGAGTTTAAACCAGGTTGGGGGCATTGGTACTGATATTTTTTCATTGAACCGAATGGCTCCGATTTTATATATCCCCTTAACCAAGTGTGGCATTAACGGAAAGACAGAAAACCCTTTCAATTTTTTTAATATCAATCTAGTATACAGCCACATTATAATTCTTTCAGCTTGTGCTTAATTACTGCTTTTTTCATATTCCAAATGTACATTTTTTGGTAATAAATCATAAAGGAATTGTAATAATTTTATTTATAATGAAAAAATTGCCTGTTTATTTGTAACTTTTCAGTTAATTGGGCGACTAAGTATGTGAAAATAAATTTATTTACCAGGAGGAAAAGAATGAATGTGCAAGTGTCATTGAAAAGCCCCAAATTTTTATTATCTATCGCTTTGATATGGTCTTTGGTATTCAGTTTCATTGTTTCGCCTATACAAGCAAAGGCCGTCCAAAAAGTCACGGCGCAGCAGGGGATCGTGAAAATTGCCAAACAGAATGTCGGGAAACCATACAAATATGGGGGTACTACTCCAAAAGGATTTGATGCTTCAGGCTTCGTGCAATATGTATATAATACTTCGTCCGTAAAAACGAAGCTTCCAAGAACGGTCATGGAACAATATAAAAAAGGAACTTCAGTAAAACAGAAAAACCTTATGGCAGGGGACTTGGTTTTCTTTAAAACCTCCGGGACCAAAGTCTCTTTCGTCGGAATTTATATTGGGGAAAATAAGTTCATTGCAGCCACACAATCAAAAGGAGTCAGCACTGTGTCCCTAGCTACAATTTATTGGAAGGACCACTATGTTGGCGCCAAACGTATACTTAAATAAATAATATTTCTTAGCTTTAACCAGCTCAAGGTGCAAAATAAAAGTGACCAGAATTAGGGCTGGTCACTTTATTTTTCATAGAGTTCATTTCCTTCCATAGTAAGTAAACCTTATATCTGGCCATAATGATGTTTTCAGGTAAATCAGGTCCAGACAAACACATAATAGGCGCCAAAGCAAAGAAAGATTAGCAGCAATACTAGGGATAACAATATGACTGTCACCCTTGGAAATTTAAAGGTCTGTTGATTAATATCCTTTCCTTTTTTAAAATAGCTGATAGATGCCATCACTAATGTAATAATTCCAACAGCAATTGAAGCAAATCCAATGATTTGTGCCAGGATATCAGCAACAAGCGAAGCCGTTGATCGGGATGAAAAATGAAGATTTGTTATTAAGAATCCTACACCTATAATCGTAATGCTTGTTCTGATCCAGGCAAGATAGGTTCGTTCATTGGCTAAATGCTGCTGAATATATTTTGAATCAATGGTCCGTTTTTCATTGTTATTCATTATGAACCTCTTAATTATTTATCAATTTTAAGTGTATTATTCGTAAAATCTTAATAATATTTCAATTGAAAACATTCCTATAATGTATACAACAAAAAAGACAGCCAATCAGCTGTCATATTTGTTTATAAGGTTATATATCCCTGCTTGCAAACGTCATGATCGCCTGGGGATCAAAACCGAACACCCAGTTTCCATTGACATTAATCTGGGGAACCCCCATTTGGCCTGTTTCTTCCACTAGCCGTTGCGCTGCTTGATAATCCTCCTGCACATTCACTTCCTTATAGGGAAGACGCTGTTCATGAAGAAAATTCTTGGCCTGCACACAATAAGGACAAGTATTGGTCGTATAAATGGTAATTTCTTTGGTTGCCATTTTTACATTCCTCCCTAACCTTGATTTACTGCACGACACTTTATCCGTCCTCTTCAAACACTAAATCCTGGCTCCTTAAAGTTAACAGATCATTCTTGTCATAGGTATCTTCAACTAATAGCCTCATAGCCTGGGAACGGATGGACTTTTCAAGGACGTTGCGGATATAGCGACCGTTCGAAAAAGACATTGGCGCCAGCACATTTTTTACATACGAAAGGTGATCCCTTAGTTTACGTTCGGCATCCCGACTCATGATATATTCCCGTTCTACCAGCATTCTTCTAGAAATGTCAACGAGCTGGTCAATGGAATAATCAGGGAAGTCAACAACGATTGGAAAACGAGAGTGAAGCCCTGGATTGAGAGTTAGGAAATAATCCATTTCCCGGGAGTACCCTGCAAGGATCAGGATGAATTCATGCTGCCGGTCCTCCATATGCTTCACCAGGGTATCGATCGCTTCCTTGCCAAAGTCCTTTTCACCGCCCCTGCCAAGGGAATAGGCTTCATCTATAAACAGAATCCCCCCTATTGCTTTTTTTATCAAATCCCTTGTTTTCTGGGCAGTGTGCCCAATATATTCCCCGACTAAATCCGCCCTTTCGGCTTCGATCAGATGACCCTTGGAGAGGACTTGCATTTTTAAAAAGAGCTTCCCAATCAATCTTGCTACTGTTGTTTTACCCGTGCCGGGATTGCCTTTAAACATCATGTGCAAGGCTTGCCTTCCGGCCTTCAGCCCGCGTTCTTCCCGCTTTTTATTCACATAAATCCACGCGTAGATTTCTTTTATCATCCGTTTCATTTGATCCATTCCAACCAGTGTTCCCAATTCCTCCTCAATTTCCTTTAAGGCTATATGCTGCAAAGGAATCTCTCTATCCTGAAGTTCAATAGGAGGATCCTTTTTTAACATTTTTCGTTTTTGTCCATTCAAGACAACATTAATTTGTCCGTTATTTTTCATACGGATCGGTTGTTCCAACGCCTTCACCTCTCCATTCCGAAACAGTATGCAAAGTGTTGTGATGAAAATTGCCCGATCAAAAACCAAAATTATTACAAAACCAAACAAATCTTTATGTTTCCGCCATTTTCCCGACAAATTACGCTGTTACTCAACACGCCCCGCATCGCATGATTGTCAGTTCCTGCGGTTTCCCAAGAAATATTTCCTACCTTTATATGTATTCAATAAATAGGAAAGACAGTATACTTTGTTGCAAAAAAACAGGGTTACTTGATTCTTCTTATTATCCTCGATGAAGGTCATTTCCCCTTTTGGAGACGAGGATTTTATCCTTTATCTCCGATGTAGGACATTCCCATGCTCGGCTCCAGGACTTTCTCCCTCATATCTCCGATTTGAGACATTTCCAATGCCGGATTCACGATTTTGTTCTTCATGTCTCCGATGCAGAAATTTTCCATTGCTGGATTCCTGGATTTTGTTTTCCATTTTGGGGATGAAGGTTATTTCCCCTGCCCGATTCCCGCATCTTGTCATTAATAGCCTCGATGCAGGACTTTTCCCCCGCTCGATTCCCGCACTATGTTTTCATACCCCTATGTAGGACTTTTTAGATGTGGAAGCGTTAACCTGATATTCATCTGCAGCCTGAGGAACTCAGAGGAAAATCCAGTACAAAAAAAACAGGCATCTATGAAATGCCTGTTTAAGCCGATGTTATTCTTTTGAGTCCAAATCAATTTGGACATTGCGCTGCGGCGCGAAAGTGGATATGGCGTGCTTGAATACCAACTGCTGTTTTCCTTCAGATTCAAAAAGAACGGTAAAGTTGTCAAACCCTTTTATTTGCCCTCTTATTTGAAACCCGTTTAATAAAAACACGGTACAATACGTGCCATCTTTACGTAATTGGTTTAAAAATTGGTCTTGGATATTGACGGATTGCTTCATAACTAAATCCTCCTCTATTCTCTCTATTTTTTATTTATTCGCTTTTAATGAGAGCTTTCCTGCAATAAAAGCGGATATTTCATCAAGTTTTTTTGAAAAATTATCGGTATCAGTCATGTCGATCCAGCTAACGTCCATTTTATTGCGGAACCAGGTCAGCTGGCGCTTCGCATATCGCCGGGAATTCTGCTTCAATAAAGCGATTGCCTCTTCCAAACTCAATTCACCATCAAAATACGCATAAAGCTCTTTGTAGCCTATGGCCTGGATGGAGCCACAATCTCTCAGCCCCTTTTCATGGAAGAAACGGACTTCATCAACCAATCCTTGCGATATCATTAAGTCTACCCTTTCATTTATGCGGTTGTACAGTTTTTCCCGGTCCATCGTCAATCCGATGATTGCCGTGTCATATTTCAGTCTGTTCGGTTGTCCAGAAAGTTGCTCGCTCATAGTCTTGCCAGTACAATGGTGTATTTCAAGAGCCCGGATCACCCTCCTTACATTGTTCGGATGTATCCTTTCCGCACTTTCAGGATCAATGGCACGCAGTTTCGCAAAAACAGGTTCTATGCCTTCTTCCTCTACCTGTCTTTCAAGCTGGCTGCGGTATCCTGGATCGGATGGTGCTTCTGAAAAATGATAATCATATATCACAGATTGTATATATAACCCTGTACCGCCGACAATGATCGGAAGTTTCCCTCTTTTATGTATCTCTGGTATTATTTGATTCACACAGTCCTGGAATTCTGCCGCATTAAATGGTTCATCCGGCTCCTTTATATCGATAAGATAATGGGGAATCCCTTCTTTTTCTGCTTCAGTGATCTTGGCAGTACCGATATCCATCCCCTTATACACCTGCATGGAATCGCCGCTAATCACCTCTCCATTGAACCTTTTAGCAAGCTCGATGCTCAATTTTGTTTTCCCTACCGCGGTAGGCCCGATGATCACAAGAAGTTTAGCTGTTTTGGTCTCCAAATACTCCACTGCCTTACTTATTTTTCCCTATCTTACCATAATTGGAACGATAGCTGTTAAACATCTACTCATTATGTACAAAACATACGTAATTTATTCGGGATTTTTCCTTCATTAAAAAATTAATTAGGAAATATTGCTTTCGCCAAATAAATGGCAATTCCCCACATGATGAGGGCGGATATTTTATTTAAGAAGGTCATCAGCTTTCCTGAGGAATCAATCCGGCTTAACATTCTGCCAGCCACGGCCAATGAGGCAAACCATACCCATGAAACGGTGATACAAGATATACTGAATACAATCTTGGCGGTTCCGGAATATTGCAGCGAACTTGTGCCAATGACACCGATTGTATCGATGATTGCATGAGGGTTTAATAGAGAAATGGTGGCAGCAAAGACCATCTGCCTTTTAAATGAAAATGCTTCTGCTTTATCCTCGATTTTGGCCGGACGGCTTTTCCATGTCATCCAACCCATATACACTAAAAAAATGACTCCGCTGCTCATTAAGACAACTTTAAACCAATCATTTGCCAATACCAGGACCGAAATCCCTGTCACAGCAAGGATAATAAGGAGCGTGTCACATACAGCCGCTGTAATTACTACAGGCAGAGCCCTCCAGAAACTTCTCTGCGAAGCACCCTGCTGAAAAACAAACACATTTTGTGCACCTAAGGGCAGAATCAAACCAAATGCCAGTACTATACCATGCATCAGTACATTAAACATGCAAATCCTCCTTTACCACTTTTTCTTCATTTTATAAAACTGCTGAATTTATGTCTCCATCCATTTGGATGGTAGTGACACCAACCAAATTATATAATGTAAAGGAGGTGGATGAGTATGAAAGATTTAGGCTGGAAACCAAATCGCAAGTCGCATGTCCCATTGCATAAGCAAATTGAGGAGTATATAAAAGGGAAAATACTGAAAGGGGAGTGGCCTGTAGGCACAAGAATACCTTCACAGAGGCAACTTTCTGATATGCTTGAAGTGAATCGAAGTACCGTTGTTTCCGCCGTGGATGAACTGGCAGCCCAAGGGTTGCTTGCAGGGAAAAAAGGCGGTGGAACGAGGGTTATTAATAATACATGGAGTGTCCTTGCTGCAGATCCTCCATTGGATTGGGATACATACGTTCAATCTGGTACATATAAGCCAAACATGCCGACCATCCAGGAGATCAACCGAGCAGAGTTTCATCCAAACATAATTCGGCTTGGAACTGGAGAATTGTCCCCGCACCTATTGCCGCATGGTCAGATGCATAAGATATGGAACCGTACGTCTAATCGGCAAATTTCTTTAGGGTACCCTGAACCAAAGGGAGATTTATTCTTACGGACAGCGCTCGCTGATCATTTACAAAGAATCGGCATTCAAACTACCCCTTCTTCCATCCTGATCGTATCCGGTGCCCTGCAGGCTTTACAGTTAATTTCAGTCGGCCTATTGCATCGAGGTTCTAGCGTACTGCTTGAAAAACCTTCTTATCTAAATTCTGTCCATGTTTTTCAATCTGCAGGAATGAAATTAGTCGGAGTCCCGGTGGACCAGGAAGGCATTCAACCATCACTCGTTTGCAAATATAAAAGGCAGTATGGCGGTGATTTGTTATATATCATACCATCCTTCCATAATCCAACCGGCATTCTCATGTCCGAAAAACGAAGACACGATTTACTGGCTACCAGCGAACAACAAAGGCTGCCCGTAGTGGAGGACGATGTATACAGGGATCTTTGGCTTGATAATCCGCCCCCGTTGCCGTTAAAGAGCCATGATAAAAATGGAAACGTCCTTTATGTGGGCAGCTTTTCCAAAACCGTAAGTCCAGGATTGAGGATCGGCTGGATAGCGGGCCCGGAACCCGTGATGGACCGATTGGCGGATATTAAAATGCAAACAGATTACGGTTCCAGTTCATTATCACAATGGGCTGCGGCAGAGTGGCTGTCAACAGGGCTATATCAAGACCATTTGAACCAAGTCAGGAAGGAATTAAAATACCGAAGAAATTCAACAATCAAGCTTTTGGAACAACATTTTGGAGGAGTTGCATCGTGGAGCGTCCCAAGCGGCGGTTTCTACATTTGGCTCCACATCATTCCCTCGATTTCCATGCGGGAGCTTTTCGAAACAGCTTTGAAGGAAGGGATCCTGCTTAATCCGGGTACTATTTACGACCGGGATGCGGACCAATACATAAGAATTTCTTATTCCTATGCCTCACTTGAGGAAATGGAACAGGCTATTTCGAGGCTCTCCTTAATAATGAACGATTTAATCAACAGGAGAGAATAATATTTTTCTTCCCTACCATAATAAAGGTGAAAGTAAAAAGTTTTCTCTATTGACCGTTTTGTTAATAAGCGGGTAACTAATGGGATTAAAATTATCCAGTGGAGGAGGTAAAGTATGCAACAGAATTTAGGGCTTCACGAAACCCTCGAATTGCACGAGTTATTGACATTCAAAAATAACTGTTTAACAAAATCTTCTACGATGGGTGCATTGGCGAAAGATGACGAGTTAAAACGCCTGCTTGCGCTAGATGTCAAACAATCCAAACAGGAAATCGAGCAATTGCTTCAGTTTATGCCAAAACAATAGGAGGTAATTCAAAAATGAACGAGATTATCCAAAATATAACCGGCATGGGCGACATGACTGATCAGGTGATTGCCACCGATCTTTTGATCGCGGCGAAGTCTGCAGTGAAAATGTATTCATTTGCAGTTACTGAAACAGCCACCCCTGAGGTCAGGGCTGCTCTCCATTCACAATTAAACACTGCTATCAATATGCATGAGCAAGTCACAGACTACATGATTTCAAAAGGGTTTTACCATCCATACAATATGAATGAACAACTAAAGGTCGACTTAACAACTTCGCAAACAGCGTTGAATTTACCCCAGCCGCAGTAAAAGAAAAGAAGAAAGGACTACTGGCAGCCAGTTCTTTCTTCTTCAATCGTATTATTGTGCATTAATCCACTCCCAGTTCAGGACCCCAGGACCCTTGAGTTTTCCTGATGTGCACTATTTGACCGATATGGTAGGCTGTATGGATCGTTAGGTTTGACAGCGCTTGGCCCCATGTCGTCCCCGAATCATGTGGCACGGGACTATCAAGCTTTTCCTGCTCACATTCCTTCACAGCATTGTGCCACTCTCTAAATATTTCCACTACACTCGCGATTGTTTCTGCCCAGTTTAAATGATCCAGGTTTATAAAAGTGCTATCATTATCCCCCTCCATCTTACCAGTTACAATTCCTTTAAAACTGTTCAAATAACGTTGATTCCAAAATCTCAGGTGGTTTACTATCTCCCATATCGAATTAGTGGATTCCCCTGTCTTCCATGAAGCCTGCTCACTTGTAAGCCCTTTAACGGCATGATCAAATGATACAAACCACCCGTCCCTATTGTGGAGCATCGTCAACTGCTGTAAAAGCACCGATTTTTTATCCATCATAATCTCCTTTCAACCCGCTCTCGTCTTATTATTTTCCTTTCAAACAAGTACGTGTGAATGTTATGGAAATAAAAACCGAACATTAGCCAATCCAAAGAGCCATAGATCCAACGATAAGAAAAGGTAATGAGAATGGTTGGCAAGCATCCCCCCTTAGGACATAACCCTTTAAAAGTATTTTTGATGGTTATATATTATCCCATTTATTTCTAACTGTCAATTATTATCATAAGTGGTTATAATAAGCATGAAAGGAGCATGGACATGTCTAAAGACAGAAGTGATATAACGCGCTTAACTGTATTAGGTGAAAGCTTGTGCCTTGATTTTGCAAATACAGTCGGCTGGCATGCAAGCAGCGAACCGCAGGAATGGATTTCGGATTATGGCCAGCTCGCAAAATGGAGTGTTCATGCTGGAGTCATCACAGAAGAAAAGAAAAATGAATTGCTAATCCAATCTATCCAATTTGCGGATGAAGCAAACCAGGTTTATACGGAAGCAATCGAATTAAGAGAAGCAATATACAGGATTTTTAAGGATGAAATATATAAAGGAGAAATAAATAGAGAAGACCTGGCTGTCTTAAACAGGTGGATCAAAAGGTCCTTTTCTTATCTGGAGATTATTAAGCCCTCTGCAAGCTATAGACTTTCATTTAATGGTACAAAGGAGCTTGATCAAATGATATGGCCTATCGTCCAGTCAGCAATGGACCTTCTCACCTCTGAAGATAAAAAAAGGGTTAAGCAATGTGAAGGCGGGACATGCGGGTGGCTGTTCTTGGATACAAGCAGGAACAAAAGCCGCAGGTGGTGTTCAATGGAGGACTGCGGCAACCGGGCTAAAGCCAAACGGCACTACAACAGGAAAAAACATGAAAATCTGACAAAGCACTAGTTCCCAAGAACATTTTTGCATCACAAGAAAAATTGCATTTGTGCGTTTAGATACTTTCTGTTTACGCAGATAAGATAACGCTAAAAAGGCCACAAGCGGGAAAACTTGTGGCTTTTTGATATCCGTTATTTAAGGTGCGTTAACCGTTTTATGTGTGAAAAACACCTTCAACGGCCATTTTAATGAATGGAACTGTTTACAGTCCCTTTTTCCGGCGTGATGTAACATTTTCCCCCGCAATGCCCCAATTATCTGTAGATACCTCATCAATGACCACTACAGTGGTAGCCGGGTTTTTCCCCAATACATCTTTAAGGAGATTTGTTACCCCCGCAATAAGCTCCTGTTTTTGTTCAGCTGTTGCTCCTTCATTCGTTATTTTAATATTTACGTATGGCATAGTTCATCTTCCTTTCTCTTTTTTTAGTAAACAGTGTTCCAGCTGCCAACAGGAAAACGGCCAGCAATAGTATTCCTGAAGCCAGGACGAAGGCTATGGAATAATTACCTGATTTATGCACCAAAAGACCGGCGCCTGCCGGTCCAATGATCTGGCCCAAGCCATAAACAACAGTTAAGATAGCTATTATTCGATTACTCCCAGATGGTTGCAGCATCCTTGCATAGGATGTGGCCATTGCTGTGATTCCCATGAAAGTTGCCCCAAAAAGGAATGCGCCGAGTATCGCACCAAAGGGATTTTGAAACATCACCGGCAATGCTATTCCAACCGCCTGGATGATGAGTGCAGTACAAAGGGATTTTATATAATCCAATCGGTTAACTAGCGCCATCCAAAGGTATGTAGACGGAATAGCAGCAAGCCCGGCAATAATCCAGGTGAGAGAAGAAATTGCACCTGTCCCTTCAATGCCCCTCACCATATCGACCAGGAAAGTTCCGCTGACAATATACCCCAACCCCTCTAAGCCGTATGCAATAATTAGCCAAATGAGGATTGGATGGGTCGTCGTCATTTTTGTATTTTGCTGTGCATGATTTTCATCTTCGTTGAGTTGAGCTGCATTGAAAGAAATGAACACTACAACACTCAAGGATATGGAAAGGATTGAAAGGACAAGCCATATGCCCTGCCATGGAACAAAATGATTTGAAACAGGGACAATGATTCCGCTAATAAAGATTCCCATCCCTACACCGCTATAAAAAATGCCCGACAGTATACTTCTTCCTTTTCTTGCCAATTCATCCAGGACAATGCTGGAAGACAGGACAAATATTAAACCGCTTGCTGCACCAGCAATAAATCTCAAGAATAACCATGTACCATAATAATCGGCAATTCCCATCCCTGCCAATGTAAGTATGCATGCAATCAAACTCCCATTCAAGAAGATTCTGAGTTTTCCATGTCCTTTTACTAAGCCAGACATTGCCGCCCCAAGCAGGTATCCCGCATAATTGGCGGATGCTAGGTATCCCGTTTTATCTTCCGATAATCCCGCTGAGAATTTCATAAGCGGCAATATTGGTGTATAAGCAAACCGCCCTATTCCCATGGCCACTATCAATGCGCATATCCCGCCAGCAAGAAGGAAGGAAGTTTTTCTTTTCATCCATTGCCCCCTTTTTCAATTGATACTAATATTGTAAATTAATAATAGTATCGTTGAAAATGAATAAAGAAGATTATATCTATCATTTTTTTTGATACATTTCGCTAAAATGAAGGAGATTCAGATGGATACTACCAGTCTTAAAGTATTTTTGACGGTTGCAAAAGCAGGAAATATTAGCAAAGCAGCAAAAGAATTAAATTTCGTTCAGTCCAATGTCACAGCAAGAATCAAGCAGCTCGAGTCTGATCTTGGCACCCAGTTATTTTACAGGCATAGTAAAGGCGTTACCCCCTCACAAGCAGGAAAGACCCTCATTGATTATGCAAATCGAATCCTTCATTTGCTTGATGAAACGAAAAAGGCTGTACAGGACTCTCCTTTTCCTAGAGGATCTGTTTCAATTGGTTCAATGGAAACAACAGCAGCCGTAAGATTGCCTCCAGCTCTTGCAAAATACCATAAGCAATTCCCTGAAGTAAACCTGTCACTAAAAACTGGCCCCACCGAACAGCTGGTTGAAGCCGTGCTTCAATATGAGCTTGATGGGGCATTTGTAGCAGGACCCATTGAGCACCCGGAGTTAACCCAACAACCAATCCTGAAAGAAGACCTTGTTTTGGTTACAGATCCACTAAACGAAAATGGAATCGACAATGTTCGGGAAATGCTAAGAAAGCCGATCCTTGTTTTCCGCCAGGGATGTTCCTACCGCTCACGGCTGGAGGCCTGGCTAAGGCTTGAGGGCCTGCTCCCGGTTCAGGTCATGGAATTCGGAAGTCTTGAAGCGATATTAGGGTGTGTAATGTCAGGTTTCGGCATTACTCTCCTGCCAAGGTCAGTAGTGAAAGATTTGCAATCCAGCAATTCTCTAAGCTGTTACCCCCTGCCGAATGATTTTGGGAAAGTCACGACGATATTTATCCACAGAAATGATTTATTCATAACAAGTGCCCTTAAGAAATTTATCGAAATGGTAAAGGCTTCTGATACAGTAAAGCTGAAAGAAGGAACCACAGGCTAAATAATGAACTTTGTTTTGGTCAAACAAAAACCACTGTAGTCTTTTAAAAAACACAGTGGTTGCGAACCTCTGGTAACAAGTAATTTACCGGGTTATTTTTATTGCCTTTTCAAAACTGCTCACATCTATGGATGGCATATGTATTTTAATTAAATCGACTGTTTCTGCCAATAGCCTTTCCAAATCAACAACGCCATCCATTGTTTGCGAATAGATTATTTCATGAATGCGAGATTCAAGATTGATTGGCTTATATTTCATTTCGCTTAAAGTATATGATAACCACTTAAATCCCGGATGGGCCACGTACATGCCATTCAAGCCATGCAGCATTAACAGCATCTTTTCAATTACATCCATCACTACCTTTTGAAAAAGAAAAAAATCTTTCCTATTGATGAACGTGTATCGTGCGGACCACCTGCTGCTGAAGAAAAGCTGACTTTCTACCATTGCTCTTCTTAAATTTTCCGGATATACTTCAACTTCCTGCTTAAACTCCTTTATTAGTGATTCCCCATATAAGGGAACCCCATCCTTTACGGAAGATGCTATACATTGTATATCGATATCTATTACAGTGTTAATCGCTGCCTCTTTTAATATTCGCCTGATAGAGGATGATAAAAAGTTGCTTACTTCAATTTTAATCCCGTCAACGTGGTAAGCTTCAGACCATTCTTCATCTTCATAATCGTAAAATGAAATGACAGTTCCGTTTAATTGTTTAATAAACTCTTTTCGATCGATATCAGCAGGTTCACGGTCCCATAATATATATATTTCGATGTCAGAAAACTGATCATTCAACTTCCTCGATACAGACCCAGCCAGCATGACAGCATCCACATTGGGATGTTTCCCATATAATGTTGCGGCTTTTTTGTATATTTCCTCTAAATGACTCTTCATTTTCCCCTCCACTGTAACCTGATTCATTATTTAATGCGCTTATGTGCATTCCTAGTATGTATTATGATATTTTTATAATCTATGAAATTATATTATAACAATCATTTCATTAACAGAAGCAATTCAGCAATGATGATGATGTATTTCTACAATATTCTTTTAGCTGGCTGTAATAAAAAAACCAGCTGATTTGCTGGTTACAAGAAATATCATTAATAACGACTGGCTCACCCATTGCCCAATTTTCAATAATCAAGCTAACGCCAGTACCGCGTCTATTACTCTTTCAGGTGCCTCAAACGGGACAAAATGGCCGATTCCCGGCAATGTTTCTAACGTTACATCAGAAAAATGTTCCCCTAGTTTATCCGACCAGGAAACGGGAATTACTGGATCGTCCTCCCCCCATAAAACTTTGGTCGTTTGATGGATTGGAAGACTCGAATATTGATTAACAGCTTGAACAGTTTTAGCGGCCGCCCGGGCTTTATAATAGGCAATGCTTTTATTAAAATGGCCAGGCCTGCTATAAACTCTGATAATATCCGCTAAATCGCCAGCTGTTATGGTAGACTTCTTTCCTTTCCAATGATGATAAAAATGGGAAATATAATGATTGATGCTGTCAGCTGAGCCGCCTATCAGCATTTCAGCTAGCGGTAAGCTGTGAAGATGCTGGTACCAGAACTCCTTTTGGATGGAGGCGTCGAAGCGCCGGCTGCCAATTCCGGGATAAGGCGGATTCAGCAGGACCAGCCCCTTTACATACTCAGGATAATCACGCGCAATCGTTTGGGACACGGTTGCTCCTATATCATGCGCTACAAAAACCGCTTTTTGTATGTTTAATGTATTCATCAGGTTAATGATGTCACTCGCTAGATGCCCGGGAGTATACCCTTCAGACGGCTGGATCTCCGGTTTGCCCGAATCGCCAAAGCCGCGGAAATCCGGAGCGATGACATCGCAATGTTGAGATAGCCCCGGGATGACATATCTCCAATCAAACCAAAAACCAGGCCACCCATGCAACAGGATTACGGGCTGGCCATTACCTTTCCTGACATAGTGCAACGGTATATCGTCAGTTCCTTTCTCGTAAAAATGTTCCCAAGCTTTGCTATCCAAACTGGTATCGAATCCAACTGCCATGCTTTTCAACCTCCCGCTAAATCAAAAATAGATAGGTATAAAAACAAATTATCAGCAAGACTTTGATTTTTATAAGATTACGCATTTACCGACTGTAGTATGTTAAATATATTATAATATTTAGAGACCTGTCAATAATTGGACTTTTTACTGGTATTTGTTAACAAATGCTGGTTGTAGTATAATAAGAGAATGAGAGGAAATGAGAAAGAGAAAGGCAGGTCATAACCGTGCAGGCAAAAAGCAATTCATCTATATTCACAACATCCCTTTTACAGGCGTTATGCCATAAGACTGAATTAGCTGAATACTTTTTGCGGAAGCATAAAATAAATCCGGAAGATGAATGGATTTCAACAGCGAGCATGGTTGATTGTTTATTCCATGTCGAGGAAAAAGTGGGAAGCAGCACATTAAAGAGAATTGGCGCCAATATTGCCCATGCGGCCCCGGCTCCGGCCCCAATTAAGGGTTCTTTCTATGAGTTTTTGGAGGTTGACTTAAACGATATATATAAAATGAACCACCAGCAACTGAACGCAGGCTTTTCTGTCCTTCCTGTAAAAGGGAACTATCTAGTGGATTTAAATAATAATCCTTATCCAATTACATTCAATCGAGGCCTGATTGCCGGATTCTCATTCAAGCATCAGGCACTTCATAATATATTTGAAGTGGATAAAGATCGAATCATGGTCGAAAGAGTCATTTAGCCTTAAAGGCCCCGTTAACAATCAAATGAAAAATATCCCTAAACCGCTTAGGTATATTTTCTTTATTATAAACCCCTTTCACATCCAAACAGATATATTTTACTTCATAAAACAATAAGGTACTGGTATACCTCGAAACACGGGTAGTTTCTTGGTAGATTTCTTCTTTGGCCATGTTCAGGACATTAACAATGATTGTAGAAACTTCATGTATGAACACTTCTTCCAATGAGATATTAGTTTTATAAGAATCACTGATTATGATTTTTATGATTCGTTGCTTTTCGGCACAAAATAAACTGATTTTCTCAAAAATCCGCTCTAGAATATCCTGAGCAGCGAGCTGTCTATTTGTTTTAACGACAGTAAGCAAATCAGCAACTAAATCATCGATCATATTATTGTAAAACTCGATTAAGATAGCGTCTTTTGAAACGAAATGATGATAAAAAGCCCCTTTTGACAGGCCAAGGCTCTTTACGATCGAATCAATTGATACATTCTCATAGCCTTTCTCGATAAAGAGGGATATCGATGTTTCAAATATTTGCTTTTTCGTGAGTTCCTTCTGCTCTTTTCTATTCAAACAACTCAATCCTTTTAAACGATAATGTTTATAGGAAGTATATCATAGTTGTAGAGGATTGCTGTAATGGTTCAAAGCGAAAAAGCACCAATCTATATGTGGATAGATTGGTGCTTTACTAGAGACCCCGTTCGCTTCACATCACCCTCTTAAACATTTTCTCCATTTCATATGTGGAATAAGAGATGATAATCGGGCGGCCGTGCGGGCAGGTGAAGGGGTCTGTAGTCTGCCGTAGTTTATCCAGCAATGCCTGGATTTCATCATTCCGCAAATGGCGGTTGGCTTTGATGGAAGCCTTGCAGCTCATAAGGATTGCCGCTTCTTCCCTTAGCTTTTTGATATCCACCTTTTTCATCAAAAGCAGCTGTTCGATCATTTCTTCGATAATTTGCTGTTCGATTCCTGGCGGGAACCATTGCGGATGAGAGCGCACGATATAAGAATTGTATCCGAATTCCTCCAGAAAGACGCCTACGTTGGCAAGCTCTTCTTTGTATTCATTAATCCGGATGCATTCATCGGTTGCATATTCAAGTGTGATCGGCACAAGCATCTCCTGTAGTTCTTCTGCCACCTGCCCCACTTTTTCAGAGAAAAATTCATATTTGATCCGTTCTTGCGCAGCATGCTGGTCTATGATATACAGGCCTTTTTCATTCTGGGCAAAGATATACGTACCGTGCATCTGGCCAATTGGATACATTGGCGGTACCCGCGAGGCTGGCGTTTCAGTTGGTTTTTCATCCAATGTGTCGAAAGGACTGAAGTCAAAGCCGGCCTCTCCTTCAGGTGCCATGTCAGTAAAAGCTGTTTCCTTGTCTTTTATCATGTTTTGCGGTTCCGGCTCGATGGGTTCCCGTTTTAATTCCTGTGTAGGGATAGCTGGTTTGAAATCGGCCTCTCGAACAAGGGTCTGGTAGAATTGTGCAGGTTCACTGACCAGATCCCCGCTGGCTGAAATATGATCAAGTTCAAATGAAGGCTGCTCTGTCTTTGCCTGTGCTTTTTTAATGGTACCTGCACCGCTCGGAATCAGCTCCATTTTTCTCCATGCTGTTTTGATCGCCTCGGATACAAGCTGGGTCAGCTCCATTTCCTTACTCAAGCGTACTTCCATTTTAGCAGGGTGGACATTTACATCAACCAGGATTGGATCCATTTCAATCGAAAGCAGGGCAATGGGATACCGGCCAATAGGCAATAATGTATGGTACCCTTCCAGAATGGAATTGGCGAGAGGGTAATTCTTTATAAAACGGCCGTTTATCATGGTAGAAATATAGTTCCTGGATGCCCTTGTGATTTCCGGAAGAGCGATAAATCCTTTCACCGAAAAATCCAGCGAAGTCGCCTCGACCGGTATCATTTTCTTTGCAATATTGATTCCATAAATGGCTGCCAGCACTTGCCGGACATCTCCGTTTCCATTCGTGTGCAGCAGTTTTCTGCCATTATGGGTCATACGGAGCGAAACTTCAGGATGGGCAAGGGCCAGCCTGTTCACGACATCCGTAATGTTGCCAAGCTCCGTATGGACCGTTTTCATGTATTTCAACCTTGCCGGTGTATTGTAAAATAGGTCTGTAACAATAATATCCGTCCCTTTTCGGCTGGCTGCAGCCTCAAGTTCCTTTATTAATCCGCCTTCGAGTTTGATTCGTGTACCGGCGGCTTCACCTGTACTGCTTTTCAATTCGAAGCGGGAAACAGAGGCGATGCTGGGCAGTGCCTCACCGCGGAAGCCCAAGGTCCGTATCCTGAAAAGGTCATTTTCATCTTTGATTTTGCTGGTGGCATGGCGTTTGAATGCCGTCTCCACATCGTCTGGCAAGATGCCATCGCCATTATCGATAATGCGGATTTTAGCAAGGCCCGCTTCCTCCAATTCGATTTCGACAATGGAACTGCCCGCGTCGACGGCATTTTCAACAAGTTCTTTTACAACGGACGCGGGCCGCTCCACCACTTCACCCGCTGCTATTTTATTGGATAATGCCTCATCCAGCTGAACAATTTTCCCCATTGTTTACTCCTCGCTTTTATTTCAATTTCTTTTGCAGCTTATATAATACATTCAATGCCTCAAGCGGTGTCATTTCAAGGATTTCCATTGTTTTCAGCTCGTCGAGGACCTTTTTATCTTTTGGTGACGGAGCTTTTTTCTCCGGGTCATAAGGATTGGCAAAGAAGGAAAGCTGGGCTTCTTCTGCCGCAGCAGCCGCTTCTTTCTCCGTCCGGGATGTTTGCACTTTTTCTTCTTTATCCCCTACCGTTTCACTCTTGGATTCAATCTTCCAACCGGTGCTATCGTTTTGTTCAAGTTGCAACAAGATTGTATTTGCCCTGTTTATTAACGATTCCGGCAATTCCGCAAGCTGGGCTACATGGATTCCGTAGCTTTTATCGGCGGCACCTTCCTTGATCTTATGAAGAAATATAACATTCCCGTTATGTTCCACGGCACTTACATGGATGTTCTGAAGACGGGAAAGCTCGTCCGCTAATATCGTTAATTCATGATAATGGGTAGAGAAAAGCGTTTTAGCCCCGATATTTTCATGTATATATTCAATGATCGCTTGAGCCAGCGCCATTCCGTCATACGTTGAAGTTCCCCGGCCGATTTCGTCGAAGAGGATCAGGCTGTTTTCGGTGGCATTCACAATGGCATTTTTTGCCTCAAGCATTTCAACCATGAAAGTACTTTGGCCGGATATTAAATCATCAGCAGCGCCAATCCGTGTAAATACCTTGTCGAAGATCGGGAGAACCGCCTCAGCTGCCGAAACAAAACAGCCGATTTGTGCCAGGATAGCGGTGAGCGCAATCTGGCGCATATAGGTGCTTTTTCCTGACATGTTTGGTCCGGTAATGAGAAGGATTTCACGGTCGGCATCCATGATGCAGTCATTTGGCACATACTCCTGTGTTTGGAGTACCTTTTCTACAACAGGATGACGCCCTTCGTTCAGGACAATTATCCGTTCATCGGAAAAAACCGGCTTTACATAATGCCTTTCCTCGCTGACCGTTGCAAAACACTGAAGCACATCAAGCTCGCTGATCGCTTTTGCCAGTGCCTGGAGCCTCGGTATAAATGATTTTACCTGTTCCCGGATTTCAAGGAACAAATCATACTCCAGGCCGATGCTTTTTTCTTCAGCCTCCAGGATAAGAGATTCCTTTTCCTTCAATTCAGGGGTGACAAACCGTTCGGCATTGGTCAGCGTCTGCTTCCGTTCGTAAAGGCCTTCTTCAAGAAGATGGAGATTGGCCCTCGTTACTTCAATATAATAGCCAAACACGCGGTTGTAACCAATTTTCAAGGATTTGATTCCCGTTTTTTCCCGTTCATGCCGTTCAAGCTGAGCGATCCAGGTCTTTCCGTTCCGGCTTGCATCCCTGTAGGTATCCAACTCGGCATTGTATCCATCCTGGATGATGTTCCCTTCCTTAATGGAAAGAGGCGGGTTGTCCACTAACGACGATTCCAATAGATCGGTAACTTCCTCGCAAGGATCGAGCTTCTTTGTGAGAAAGGCAATCTCATCATGTCCCATGGAAGCCGCAACTTCCCTGATGGCGGGAATCTGCTGGAGTGACTTTTTTAGCTGGATCAAATCTCTGGCATTCACATTCCCAAATGCGACACGTCCTGCAAGCCTCTCTAAATCGTAAACATCTTTCAGACGCTCGCGAAGGTCCTGTCGTTCAAAATAGTTGTTTTTCAAAATTTCTACGAGTGTTTGTCTCTTTTCAATCTCTTTTCTATTGATCAGTGGCCTTTCGATCCACTGCTTCAAAAGCCTTCCGCCCATCGCTGTCTTTGTTTCATCCAGCAGCCAGAGCAACGAGCCCTTTCTTCCTTTGGAACGGATCGTTTCTGTCAGCTCCAAATTTCGCTTCGAATAATAATCAATTTTCATATAGGAGTTTGTTTCATAAGGCAACACAGGCTGTAGATGGTCAAGGCTGCGCTTTTGTGTCCTGTATAAATAATGCAGCAATCTTGAAACTGCAAGCCTCTGCTTTCTGTCTTGCAAAAATTTCAGCACGGATTCAAAATTCTGGCTTTCATCGGTGGCTTCTTCAAAGGAAAGGGCAGAGATTCCCCTTTCCTTCATTTTATGCTGCCAATCCGGCTCAAACCCGCTGCTTATCACAACCTCTTTTGCCCCTATAATAGAAAGCTCGTTTAAGATGTCATCAAAGCTGCCTTCAAGGATGGTCACCCTGGTTTCACCGGTGGATAAATCATTGTAGGCAAAACCGAAATGCCCATCCGCAAAACTGGAAATCGTGGCTATGAAATTGTTTTCCTTTTCATCCAGGCCCTTACCGTCCATTTTCGTTCCCGGGGTAATAAGCTGGACAACTTCCCGCCTGACGACTCCCTTTGCTTGCTTCGGATTCTCCGTCTGTTCGCAAATTGCTACCTTGTAGCCTTTTTCTATCAACAAATCTATATAATTGGCAGCGGCATGATAGGGAACGCCGCACATCGGGATCCGCTCGTCGCTTCCCCCATCCCTGCTGGTCAATGTAATTTCGAGCTCCTGCGAGGCCTTTAGGGCGTCTTCAAAAAACATTTCATAAAAATCGCCTAAACGGAAAAATAAAAAGGCATCCTGGTACTCTGCCTTGATTTTTAAATATTGTTGAATCATTGGGGTATAACCGGACATAGCTTCAAAACCTTTCTGCCAAGTATTGCTCTATGTAATCATGTACTATATTATATCATAAGAAATGGTGTTAGAAATAAATCCGGCCCCATGTTCATGACTTTGGATATTTTGGATAAAAATAAAGCCGGATGAAAATGACTCATCCGGTGATTACAAAACCTTATTATTCCACAAGCCGAGATTTCCATAGGGACTGGCCAAGCCGCAAATAGTCATCATTTGAAGTTCTTATTCGTCCTCAAAATCAACAAGGAAATCCGGATTCAAATCCTCAAACTCTGCATCAGAGTCGGAGCCCCATTCATCATCTTCACAGCCATTCGGATTAACAGCGACACAAATCTTTGTTTCTCCTACTACTTCCACGAAGAATTCCCTTTCCACATGTACCACGATTTTTTTTCCATCCGGTGAGATGCTGGCTTCGATGCAGTTCGGCTGTTGCACTGCCTTGGCAATAATGTCGTCATCATCATGGTAATCAGGATCCCGATACTTCAAAGAAACAGTATCTGAATATTGCACTTTTTCACACACAAGATCCGTTTTTGTATTATGTTGGGTAGAATACCAGACGTTAATTTCAAATGTACCGCGTACTTCCACTTTTTTGCCGATTTTTTTTGCCTCATACTTATGATTGATGATCCAGCAACCGAGAATGCTTGATGGTTGATGTGCCGGGGAAATGGTATGTGTAGACTTTGTATATTTACGCCCTTTTCCAACCACGGCCTTTGTTATGATTTCTCTGTATTGTGCCATTCTAGCGAACCCTCCTCATACAGTTTCCATTCATCCTATGCGTGTGAAATGTCTAGTGTGCTAATTATTTTTTATAAAAGAAACTGATATATGAATATTTGATTGCACTATTTTATGCTGTCATTTAATGTTATGTGCCAAAACATGCATTTATGGTTGCGGGATATGAAATTTCAAATTAGTTTTTTAACTTTACATAGGTAAAGTAACAAATGTAAGAGATATTCATATTTTATAGTGCTTATCAAAAGGAGAGCTGCTATGTATCCATCAATTTTTTCCTATCCAAATAATCAGCCCTTGCCCATAGATCCACCCTGCCGCTATCCACACATGGCTCATTATCGTTCAATTTACAATCCAAACACGCTTCCATATCTTCCTGTTGATAAACAGGCTAGTCCCAAACATCAGCCCCCATTCGATCCATTTAGGCAACAGTATCCTCCTGTGGACATCAAAGTGTTTACCGAATCTATCCATACTTTTCAATTTCTTATGCAACAGGGAGGCATTTTATTAGGTAAGCTTTCGAATCCTGATTTTTCATACAAGTTAATGGAATTGGCACAGCGAGGCAAACAGCGGGAAGTGGATGCACTGATTCAAACAATTGGTTTACAAGTGCGGGTGAGTACAGCTTTTACACCGACCGGAGTGATTTTTACAATAAGGCCAAAAGGCCAGCAGGACGGTCAGGATTGTTGTACGTTAACAGTTGCCATGAAGTGGGAAAAATAACCACGATATCTTGCTTTATGTGAGTTGCGAAGCAAAAGAACTTGACCCTTCCTGTCCCAAATAAAAAACTGCCTGTCACCGCTGAATTAGCAGGATAGGCAGTTTTTTTATTAGAATGGTAAACTTTGTGGCCTTATTTCAGGGAGGTCAGCAGCTTCCGCCGCCAGCCCGTACCTTTGATCCGGTTTCACCGCTCAGCAAGTCGCCGCCGGTGGATTCAATGATTAAGTCTGTTACACTATTGGACACTTGGGAAGCGACCATTTGCAGCAAATCATTAACGTCTACTTGAGATTGTTTGAACTCCTGGACAATCGGAATCTCATCCAGTTCGCGCTCGAGTGCATCAATTTTATCCTGTACCTGCTTATATGCCCTTTCTTTGCCATAATTCTGGAAATTAACGGCTTGCTTTTGCAGGCTTTTGATGCTGGCGATCATTTCGCGCACCTTTTGGTTATCATTGATTTGTGCTTCTGCACGCTTGAAGAAATCCACTTCATCAGTTTCTGCGATCATTTTCGCAAGGTCTTCCGCTTTAGCCAGTATGTCGTCTTTTGTATACTTCGCCATCATTATTCCACCTCTACCGCTGTAGCTTCTTCTACCATTTCTCCGTTTAGTGACCATGTTTTTGCTTCCGTGATTTTCACTTTTACAATCCGGCCAATGGCGGATTTAGGTCCTATGAAGTTCACAAGCTTATTTTTTCTGGTATAGCCGGCCAGAACATCCGGGTTATTCTTGCTTTCCCCTTCAACAAGCACTTCCACGATCTGCCCTTTCATTTCTTTCATTTTCTTGGCAGAAAACTCGTTAACAAGTGCATTCAGCTTCTGAAGGCGTTCTTTCTTGACTTCCATTGGTACGTTATCTTGCATTTTCGCTGCTGGAGTACCCTCGCGAGGCGAATAGATGAACGTATAAGCAGCATCGTACCCGACTTCCCGGTATAGGGACAGGGTTTCCTCAAATTGCTCTTCTGTCTCATTCGGATATCCGACGATGATGTCAGTTGTCAGTGCAACATCAGGGATGGCCGCTTTTATTTTTCTGACAAGTTCCAAATACTGCTCACGCGAATACTTGCGGGCCATGATTTTCAACACATCGGTGCTTCCTGATTGGACTGGGAGATGGATATGTTCCACAAGATTGCCGCCTTTGGCGAGAACATCTATCAGGTGATCATCGAAATCGCGTGGATGGCTTGTCGTAAAGCGTAAGCGCGGTATATCGATTTTTCGTATCTCATCCATCAAATCTCCAAGGCCGTACTTGATATCTTCGAAATCTTTTCCATATGCATTTACATTCTGGCCCAAAAGTGTGATCTCCTGGTAGCCTTGGGAAGCAAGATGGCGAACTTCCTGGATGATATCTTCAGGACGGCGGCTGCGTTCTTTACCCCGTGTATATGGGACGATGCAGTACGTACAGAACTTATCGCAGCCGTACATGATGTTAACCCACGCCTTAGTCTGGCCTTTCCGCACTTTGGGAAGGTTTTCGATGACATCGCCTTCCTTGGACCAAACTTCGATCACCATTTCCTTTGACATGTATGCATCATTCAGGATGTGCGGCAAGCGGTGGATATTATGGGTTCCGAAAATCATATCGACAAACTGGTGCTTAGAAAGGATCCGGTTGACTACTGATTCTTCCTGGGACATGCAGCCGCATACGCCAAGCAGAAGGTCCGGTTTTTCCGTCTTCAGTGCCTTTAAATGGCCGAGCTCGCCAAATACTTTGTTTTCAGCATTTTCACGGATCGCGCATGTATTTAGCAGGATTACATTGGCATCTTCAACTGTTTGGGACGGCTCATACCCAAGCGCCATGAAAATGCCGGCCATAACCTCTGTATCATGTTCATTCATTTGGCATCCGTACGTGCGGATGTAAAATTTACGGCCCTCGCCCATCCCGCGGAATTCTTCCGGTATCGCGAAGTCGTTATGGTATTGAATTTCTTCTTTGCCGCGTTTTTTTGCTTCCTTCAAGGAAGGCGGGACGTATACGGCCTGGAAGTACTTGCTGAAGTCCTTTTCGGATTTTTTGTCCGCTGGATTTTCAGCTTGCACTTTCTGTGAATCTAATCGTTGCTTTTCGTTCATGATTATCCCCTTTCCGGTAAGCCAATTCCCCATAAGGGCAAACTTTTGCTAGATATCTTGCGTACAGGGTGTGACTTGCTTCAGACGTATACCATACACATTACTATAGTATATAGCTTTTAATAGGAAGAAACAATACTTCACTCGAGGGGGGAGGGAATTGTTGGAGAGTTGTCACAGTCTTATATGTAATGCCTGAGGCAGGATGATCCTATTTCCCGCCCCAAATCATGTTTATCCAATAATGCCGAGATCCTTCCCTGCTTTTTCAAAAGCGTCAAGCGCCTGCTGCAGTTCTTGTTTGGAATGCTGGGCGGTTACGATTGTACGCACTCTTGCAGATCCCTTTGCAACTGTCGGAAAGGCGATACCCTGTGCAAAGACGCCATATTCCATCAACTTATCGGAAAATCCATGGGCAAGCGCTTCATCTCCCACGAATACCGGAGTTATTGGCGTTTCGCTCATTCCCGTGTTGTAGCCGAGGGTAATCAATCCCTTTTTAAAGAACTTCGTGTTTTCCCATAGCCTTTCTATTAACCCGGGTTCCTCCAAAAGAACATCAATCGCTTCCATGCATGCCATTGTGACACCTGGAGGATGGGAGGTGCTGAATAAGAACGGCCTTCCTTTATGAATCAAGTAATCTATCAATGTCCTGGTGCTTGCGACATAGCCGCCAAGGACGCCAATCCCCTTGCTCAAAGTACCTACCTGGATATGAACCCGGCCATCAAGTCCGAAATGATTCACGGTACCGCGGCCATTTTTTCCAAGAACGCCTGATGCATGGGCATCATCTACCATGATCAACGCATCATATTTTTCCGCCAGATCTACGATTTCAGGCAGAGGTGCGATATTTCCATCCATCGAGAATACTCCATCTGTAACAATAAGTCGTGTACGGTAATTTCCGGTTTCCTTTAACGCCGTCTCAAGCGATTTCATATCCACATGTTTATATACCCTTCGTCCTGCTTTTGTCAGGCGGATGCCATCTATAATAGAGGCATGATTCAATTCATCGGATATGACTACATCTTCAGCTGAAAGTATGGCGGATAGCACTCCTTGATTTGTTGTAAAACCGGATTGAAAGACAAGGGATGCTTCTGTACGTTTAAATGTGGCGAGTTTTTTCTCAAGCTGTTCATGCATTGTTAGTGTTCCGGCAATTGTTCGGACAGATCCTGTACCAGCCCCGAATTTTCGGGATGCATCGATGGCGGCTTGCCGGAGTCGCGGATGAGAAGTCAATCCTAAGTAGTTATTCGACGAAAGCTGAATGACTTCCCTTCCGTCAATCGTTACTTTTGACCCCTGCGCTGTCTGGAGAGGTACCAGCTTGCGGAATGTCCCAGCCTTCTTCATGTCATCTAACTCTGCTTGTAAATACTCAAAACCTTTCAGGCAAATCTCCTCCTCAACTATTACCTATCTATTATTTATTTTCAACAGGCATTAGAGAATACCTTTTTATGGATAAAGAATGACTTTTCCGCATTCTCCCTTGATCATTAAATCAAATCCCTTCTCATATTCGTCGAGAGGAAAATGGTGTGAGATGATTGGCGTAAGGTCCACCTGTCCTGATGAAAGCAAACCCGATACCTGCTGCCAGGTTTTAAACATTTCTCTCCCGGTAATTCCCTGTGCTGTTATCCCCTTAAAGACTATATCTTCCGTAATATTGATTTCCACGGGCTTTGACGGGAGGCTTAATATCGAAACACGGCCGCCGTTAGTCACCATTTTAAAGCCCTGGTTAATAGCGATAGGATTCCCGCTCATTTCACAAACTACATCGACTCCATTCCCCTCCGTCAATTGGTGCACTGCCTTTACAGGGTCCTGTTTTGCGGAATTGACCACAATGGCCGCCCCCATCTGTTTTGCCAAGGCAAGGCGATAATCATTCAAGTCAAACGCATAAACTTCAGATGCACCAGCTGCTCTGGCTACACATACAGCCATTATGCCAATAGGGCCGCAGCCGATTACCGCAACCTTCCTTCCGGCAACATCACCTGCAAGTACCGTGTGGACAGCATTCCCCATCGGTTCTTGCAGCGAAGCAACATCATATGGCATTTCCTTTGAATTTTTCCACACGTTTCCCTCAGGTAACACCACATACTCTGCAAAGCATCCCTGGGTATCCACACCGATGATTTTCGTATATTTGCAAATATGATACTTTCCGGACAGGCATTGCGGACATCTGCCGCAGGCGATATGCGTCTCTGCAGAAACATAATCACCGGGATTAACGCTCTTAACCTTTGAACCTACCTCCACCACTTCCCCGGAAAATTCATGGCCGAATACGTACGGGGGATTAACCCTGCGCTTGGACCATTCATCCCAGGTGTATATATGGACATCCGTTCCGCAAATCGAACTGGCTTTTACTTTAATCAAGACTTCTTCGTCATTGAATTTGGGAATGCCCACATATTGAATTTCGGCCCCAATCCCGCGGCGATGCTTCACGAGCGCTTTCATTTTTCCTTCCACATGTACACTCTCCCTTACCAGGATGAGATTATTCTTTCTGTAATAAATCATATTCCCGGAAGTTTCGGTTTGGAATGTGCGTTTGAATAAAAATTCAGAAAAGATGGACATAGTCCTATGCAGCTTGTCATTTGATACATACAATATCTTGGTAAATCAATTCCATTGTAAAAGAGGTGATATGATGGCGAAAAAAAGGCAAAGCAAGAAAAAACGAAATATATTTGATGACTGTTGTGACTGTGATTGTGATTGCGGAAATAATTATAATGACTATGATGAGGAAAAAAAGGAAGAATCCCACAAAGAAGACCGCCCTTGCAAGGGCTTGTTTGGAGGATGTCTGGATTCTAACAACAATGATGATAATTACAATGAAGAAGGCAATGAAGATAATCGGAACAAAGATGATGACAACCACAGCAATAGCAATAACAATAGTAATAATCGCAGCAGAAACTCTTTCAGCATCCGGAATAGAAGCAATGTTAATAGCCGCAGCAACAACAACAATGATACAAGGAACGGCCGAAAAAATGAGAATGAGAACAGACACAACAGACGTCGCGGTTTTAATTGGTTCTGAAGCGTCCGCGCGCCCTGACTGTGTTTTTCGGGCATAAAAAGATCCGGCTCCAATCCCTGCCGGATCTTTTCATCGTGTTCATTCTTAACACTAGCTGTAATTTTTACATAAGCTGGACTAACAATTTTGAATTTTACAGTCAATATTGTTATGTTTTGCTTAGGACATTACATAAATTCTGAAGCGAGTTTATCAAAGCTTTCCTGGCTTAGCTGCAGTTCTGCTTTAGTAAGAGATTCTTCCGCATAGCCTGGGATTAGTTCCTGATAGGACTGACGATCTTTATTTTGGTAAATGATGCCTGTTACCAAGCCATCATGTTCCATCACTGTTTGCATGGCCATTTCCCGGTTCGTAGAGTCATAGCCTTCAATAGTTGCAAGCTTCGTTAAGTTCTCCTTAAACCAGTCATACGTATTGATTTTATTATACGTTACGCAAGGGCTGAATACATTGATGAAAGAAAAGCCTTTATGCTGGATTCCAGCTTCAATGATGGCAGTTAAATCTTTCAGGTCCGTTGAAAAACTTTGAGCCACGAAAGTTGCTCCTGCTGACAATGCCAATTCCATTGGAGAAATCGCCTGCTCAATAGAGCCATCGGGAGTTGATTTCGTCTTAAATCCTGCTGCCGATCTCGGGGAAGTCTGCCCCTTTGTCAATCCATAAATTTGGTTATCCATCACAATATAGGTAATATCGATATTGCGGCGGATAGCGTGTATGGTATGTCCCATTCCAATCGCGAATCCATCCCCGTCCCCGCCAGAGGCAATGACAGTCAGCTCGCGGTTCGCCATTTTGACACCCTGGGCGATTGGAAGCGACCGGCCATGGATTCCATGGAACCCGTAGGATTTAATATAGCCGGAAATACGTCCTGAACAGCCAATCCCTGAAACAACGGCAAGTCCTTCCGGTTCAAGGCCGACATTGGCAGCAGCACGCTGAATCGCAGCCTGGACGGAAAAGTCGCCGCAACCTGGGCACCAGTTTGGTTTTACATTATTGCGGAACTCTTTGAATGTAGCCATTTTCGACCAACTCCTTGCATTGGGAATGTATTTCATGCGGCAAGAACGGATTTCCGTCATATTTAAGGATGCTCTTAATCTTCTTTACATTGCCCACATTCATTTTGATAATGTTGGCTAATTGCCCTGTGGCATTATTTTCAATTACCACCACATTTTTGGCAGCGTCCACAAACGGATGAATTTCGTCAGCAGGGAACGGATGGATCAAGCGGATGTGCGTGTGATTCACTTTGATGCCATCTGCCTCCAATCTGGCCATAGCTTCTTCAATGACCCCGCGGGTAGAGATGAAGCCAATGATCAGAAGGTCTGCTTCTTCATGTGGAGCATTTTTATAAACCGGGTTTTTAAAAGAAATCTGCTCAATTTTCCTCATGCGTTTATCCATTTGTGCTTTACGGTTCCCTGCAGATTCGGACGGCTTTCCTGTTTCGTCGTGCTCAACGCCTGTTACATGGAATATGCCGTTTGCTGTTCCAGGCAATACACGAGGAGATATCCCGTCTTCCGTCACTTCATAACGCTTGAAGTATTCACCGTTTTCCAATGCAGGAAGCTCCCCGGTAACCAGCTTGCCACGCCTGATTTCAACCTTGCTGTAATCAAGTGGCTCAACAGTCTGTTTACCAAGCGACAGCTGCAGGTCTGACAATACGATGACCGGGCATTGGTATTCTTCCGCTAAGTTGAACGCTTCTGCTGTATCGTAAAATGCTTCTTCCACCGTGCTTGGTGCCATGACAATTTTCGGGATTTCGCCGTGCGTGCCGTAAATCATAGCCATAAGGTCAGACTGTTCCTGTTTTGTAGGAAGACCGGTAGACGGGCCCCCGCGTTGTGTATCAACAATAACAAGCGGCGTTTCGGTAATGCCGGAAAGCCCGATCGCTTCCATCTTCAGGGATAGGCCAGGGCCTGCCGATGCAGTAAGCGCACGGATCCCGCCATAGTTTGCCCCAATTGCCATCGTTGCAGCGGCGATCTCATCTTCTGTCTGGATCACAGTGCCTCCAAGGGCAGGAAGCTTTTTAATTAAATATTCCATGATTTCGGATGCTGGGGTAATCGGATAAGCTGCCATAAATCGGCAGCCGCCTGCAAGTGCCCCTAAGGCGATCGCATCATTGCCAATCATGAATAATCTCTTTTTGCCATCCGCTTTTTCAAGTTTCATAGCGCCTACTTTGTCGCCGAGCTTTTCTATCATATATTCATAGCCTGCTTTAATTGCATCCATGTTTTTCTGAACAATCTGCTCGCCTTTACGGCCAAAAATTTCCCCGACTACTTCGGAAAATACATTGATATCCAGTTCAAGAACGGCACTGGATGCCCCTACAGCTACCATGTTTTTCATAAGGGATGTTCCAAGGTCAGCCGCTATTTCAGTAAATGGCACAGCATACATTGCCGCTTTCGCATCTTCCGGACGTACGGGGTTAAACTTGGCATCTGCAATGATGATTCCGCCACCATGAAGCTCTTTATAGTTAACGTCAATCGTCTCCTGGTCAAATGCTACAAGAATATCCAAGTCGTCGGAGATGGATCGTGTTTGCGCAGTGCTGACACGAATTTTGTTGTTGGTATGCCCTCCTTTTATACGAGATGAGAAATGACGGTATCCATACAAGTAGTAGCCTAACCTGTTGAGGGCAATGCTGAAAATTTCCCCCGTGCTTTCAATACCTTCCCCTTGTTGCCCTCCAACTTTCCACGAAAGTTGATTGATCATGTTTTACACCCCTCCAGATACGGTTAATATATTATTCTCTCGTGAAAACTACTAATGAGACACCTCTCTTAATAAATGGAAACAACCAAATATGTATAAATATACGCTCATTTTATCAAAGGAAAGGTGTACTAAACGCTTTCAATTCTAGACCTAAACCCTTAAAAAAGCAACCCTTTGCAAACAATAATTACCAGTTTCAGAGACAATTTTTTGTATATTTCGATAATTTCCCAGGAACAGTGGAAGCTTAATTATACCGGGAATCTAGATGTGAAATTTTCAAACAAAATTCCTCTTACAAAATCTTCAGTATAATGTTTTTGCAGCTCTTCTATCAGATTCCCATAGTCTTTATAAGATGATAGATTATCGACAGTCTGGGCAATGCCGTCAAAGTCAGAACCGAGGCCAATATGCTTCGCACCGCCCAAACCGGCTATGTAATCAATTTGATTAAGTACGTCCCTGATGCCTGCACTTGGTTTTTGCGTTAAAAATTGCGGAACGAAGGTGACCCCGATTACACCGTTCTTTTTAATCAATGCTCTAATTTGGGCATCTTTAAGATTTCGGGGATGCGGACAAATACTGTGGACATTCGAATGGGACGCGATTGGAAATTCAGCCAATTCAAGAGTGTCCCAGAACGAACTCTCAGACAAGTGGGAAACATCACACCACACAGATTGCTTATTCAACTGTTTTACCACTTGTTCCCCAAATACGGTCAGGCCTCCAGCCCGTTTTTCCATTGCGCCATTAGCTACCCGATTGGCGAAGTTCCACGTCAAACCAACGGCCGATACACCCAATCGAAGCAAGGTTTTCAGCTTTACTAAATCATCCCCGATGCAATCACAGCCTTCCAATGTTAAAACAGCACCGATTTCCCCTTCTCCAAGCGCCTCAATATCCTTTTTGCAGGTTACATGCTTTATACCGGGATGCGCCAGGATTTTTTCATAGAACAAATCAACCATAGCAAGCGCTGCCGGGAACCTTGCATCAGGATGGATTTCCTCCGGGACATAAATCGCAAAGCATTGGACCTTGCTGCCTGCAGCTTTTAGCGATTGATAATTAATATGAAGGCTTTCATCATATGAAAATGGGATAGATGGATCAAGAAACAATTTCATCAGAACATCACAATGAGCATCAAAGATTTTCATTCATTTCAATCCTTTCGCTGCAACTTTTATCGTAATAATCATATATATATTATTCCTGTTTGGAAACCTTCAATTAACAGCCTCTGTCATGATAGAGGGGATTCAGGACAGGAAAACACACCATTCCTTAACCTTGTAGAAAACTCGCTGATTTGCGAGGCTTTATAAAGGCGAAGACAGAAGGATGTGGCGGTACCTCCCTGTGTTCGGCTTTATGCAGGTAATAAAGTTTATACTTTCTTACCTGCCAAAAAAAGAACCTGTCTGCAAAAACGCAAACAGGAACACCCGATCAGTGCATCAGCCAATTATCTCGGCTCAACAATAAGCTTAATGGCCGTTCGTTCTTCTCCATCAATCTGGATATCTGTAAAGGCAGGAATACAAATCAAGTCCACTCCACTAGGTGCCACAAACCCTCTTGCGATTGCTACTGCCTTGACGGCTTGGTTTAACGCACCGGCACCGATTGCCTGGATTTCGGCCGCTCCTCTTTCTCTTAACACTCCGGCCAGTGCGCCTGCTACAGAATTAGGATTAGATTTTGCTGAAACCTTTAATATTTCCATCCCTAGTCCTCCTTGTTTTCCCTTACCCATTGGAAATTAGGTTCAATAGGTATATCTCTTTCCATTGTTACTATATTCAGAGAATAAACCCTATATGACAATTTCATCCGGGACTTGTCTAGAAAAAGGGAAAGGATAGGAGCTTTTTAGAATTTAGAAGCCAATATTAGGGTCATGAGGAAACCCCTCAGAAAACCTGGGTTTTACGAAAAAAACGGATGGTCATCATTTATCAGGATGCGATCGATTTTTCGTGACTTGCCTGTTTGTTCATCAATATCGAGTAAAACTGCACTTAAAATAGTTCTCCCGGTTTTCGGGACCTCAAAGCGAACAGGCAGGCTTGTCAAGAACCGATGGATGACCGCTTCACGTTCCATGCCTAATATTCCATCATAAGGGCCAGTCATCCCAACATCTGAAAGAAATGCCGTACCGTTTGGAAGGATCCTGTTATCCGCAGTTTGGACATGGGTATGGGTTCCGACGACAGCGGATACCTTACCATCAAGGTACCATCCCATAGCCTGTTTTTCGCTTGTGGCTTCTCCATGGAAATCAACAAAAATCATCGGCGTCCTTTTCCTTGCCTGTTTGGCCAGTTCATCCGCTTTAGCAAACGGACAGTCGAGAGGAGGCATGAACGTGCGGCCCTGAAGATTGATAATCGCAATCTCATATTGGTTCCATTTCAAAAACTTTAATCCCTCGCCGGGTGTCTCCGCCGGGAAATTTGCAGGCCGTACCAGGTATTTCGCTTTATCAACAAACTCAAAAATATCCCGATTATCCCATGCATGGTTGCCCAGTGTTACCGCCTGTGCTCCCCATTCCAAAAACTCACGATAAATTTTTTCAGTTATGCCGCGTCCGGCGGCAGAATTTTCCCCATTTACTACTGTAATATGCGGCCGGTATTTTTCCTTAATCCTTGGAAGGTATTCCTTCAGCATTTCTCTGCCGGGTGAACCGACTACATCTCCAACAAAAAGCAATTTCATTATAGGTTCCTTTCTAACTAGCCAATCCTTAAGGCGGACTTTTTTGGGGAGGTAAGAGAAGAGATAACTTTCTTACCTGCATAAAGCAGAACACAGACTAAGCACGCCACAATTCCTTATGTGTACGTCTGTGCCGCCCATCCAGCGCTTAACTACGCCTCTGTCTTCGCCTTTACAAAAGGCTTGCGAATCGGACTGTTTTTCATTAGCTTATGTATATATTGTAACATAATTCTTCAATGGGAGGCATTGCCGCTACACGGAGAAAGAGCATAAAAAAAAGCAAAGCGGTGAAAACACCACTTTACTTTGCATACTCCACAGCTCTCGTTTCACGGATGACCGTTACTTTGATATGGCCAGGGTAATCCAATTCTTCTTCAATGCGTTTACGGATATCCCTTGCAAGCCGATGTGCTTCCAGGTCATCAATTTGTTCGGGCTTTACCATGATTCGCACTTCACGTCCGGCTTGGATGGCAAATGATTTCTCCACGCCATCGTATGATTCAGAAATCTCTTCAAGCTTTTCCAGCCTTCGGATATAGTTTTCAAGCGTTTCGCTTCTTGCCCCAGGCCTTGCGGCTGAAAGTGCATCCGCTGCGGCGACAAGGACGGCGATGATTGAAGTTGGTTCTGTATCACCGTGGTGGGAAGCTATACTGTTAATGACAACAGGATGCTCTTTGTACTTGGTTGCCAATTCAACGCCTATTTCCACATGGCTGCCTTCTACTTCATGGTCAATCGCTTTTCCGATATCATGGAGCAATCCGGCACGACGGGCGAGCGTTTCATCTTCACCAAGCTCCGCGGCAAGCAATCCGGATAGTTGGGCGACTTCCATTGAATGCTTTAAAACGTTTTGGCCATAGCTCGTACGGAACTTCAAGCGGCCAAGAATTTTTATAAGATCCGGATGGAGCCCGTGAACACCAACCTCAAAAGTGGTTTGTTCACCTATTTCGCGGATATGTTCATCCACTTCGCGCCTTGCTTTATCAACCATCTCTTCGATGCGTGCGGGATGGATACGGCCGTCCTGTACAAGCTTATCAAGCGCTAAACGTGCAGTTTCACGCCTGATGGGATCGAATCCTGACAGGATAACAGCTTCCGGCGTATCATCGATGATAAGATCAATACCGGTAAGCGTCTCCAAAGTACGGATATTTCGCCCTTCACGCCCGATAATCCGGCCTTTCATCTCATCGTTTGGCAGGTTGACCACAGAAACAGTCGTTTCCGCAACATGGTCTGCCGCACATCTCTGGATGGCAAGTGAAAGCAATTCTTTTGCTTTCTTGTCAGCTTCCTCTTTCGCACGATTTTCGCTTTCTTTAATCATCACTGCGGTATCGTGAGTCAGCTCTTTCTCTAGACGGTCAAGAATGATTGCTTTTGCCTCTTCACGCGTCAAGCCGGAAATACGCTCGAGTTCAGTTTGCTGCTTGCGAACCATCTCGTCCACTTTGCTTTCCATCTCTTCAATATGCTGTTGTCTTTGGTTCAGAGAATCCTCCTTTTTCTCCAAAAGTGTTTCACGTTTATCTAACGTTTCATCTTTACGGTCAAGGTTCTCTTCTTTTTGCAATAATCGATTTTCTTGTTTTTGTAATTCAGTTCTTCGTTCCCGAACCTCTCGTTCTGCATCGGTACGAATCTTATGAATTTCATCCTTTGCTTCCAATAGGGCTTCCTTTTTGGCTGCCTCGGCTTCACGTTTTGCATCTTCTATAATTTGTTCCGCTGAGTTTTTCGCCCCTGCTATTTTGTTTTGGGATACAGACTTACTTACAAAATAGCCAACAACTGCACCGACGATTAGGCCAAGCAAAATGGAGATGATTACTGTAATGGGTTCCATCGTTTCACCTCCCCTTGCTATGAACTTGTTACTAAAGGTCTGTCGGCATGTACATTGTACATCACTTCAATATACAGCACTTTGCTTTTCAAAATTTCAGTTTGAAAAAATGTAAAATATACATATTAATTGTATAGTTGTGATTTTTTATTGTCAAGGGTTTGTCCTTTTTGTGATTTGAATAATCGAAAGATAATTTTTATTGCACCAATACGAAAAAAGGGTAGGCAGAAAAAAGCCTGCCCACCCCATCTTGTTCCATTAATCCAGCAATTCGAATTCCTCTTGGTCCTTTGAATCTTCAGGAGCGATATGCTCTCCGTCCAAATTGTAATGGTCGCGTATTTTCTGCATAATCTCTAAACGGAGCTCTTCATTTTCCTTTAAGAACAGCTTCGCGTTCTCACGTCCTTGCCCGAGACGTTCATCATTATAGGAATACCATGAACCGCTTTTCTGGATGATATCCAATTCAGAGCCCATATCAATGATTTCACCTTCGCGTGAAATTCCTTCCCCGTACATGATATCCACTTCCGCAGTACGGAAAGGAGGTGCAACCTTGTTCTTCACGATCTTGATTTTTGTCTTATTCCCGACAACATCATTTCCCTGCTTTAACTGCTCAGCGCGGCGGACTTCAAGCCGCACAGAAGAGTAGAATTTAAGCGCGCGCCCGCCTGGCGTTGTTTCGGGATTGCCAAACATGACACCAATCTTTTCACGGATTTGGTTAATGAAGATTGCTATCGTGTTAGATTTATTGATGGCACCGGAAAGCTTTCTGAGGGCTTGTGACATCAACCTTGCCTGAAGGCCTACATGTGAATCTCCCATCTCCCCTTCGATTTCCGCTTTAGGCACCAGGGCAGCAACAGAGTCAATAACAATAATATCGACAGCGCCGCTGCGGACCAAAGCTTCGGCAATTTCAAGCGCCTGCTCTCCTGTGTCCGGTTGTGAAAGTAGCAATTCATCGATATTGACACCCAGCTTTTGGGAATAGGCCGGGTCAAGCGCATGTTCAACATCAATAAAAGCCGCCTGGCCGCCCCTGGCCTGGACTTCTGCAATCGCATGTAAAGAAACCGTTGTCTTACCTGAACTCTCAGGGCCATAAATCTCAATAATTCTTCCGCGCGGATATCCGCCAACTCCAAGTGCAACATCCAATGCTACAGAGCCGCTCGGCACTGTTGAAACTCTCCGGTCTGATTGTTCACCGAGCTTCATGATGGAACCTTTGCCGAATTGCTTTTCAATTTGCTTTAATGCCATTTCTAACGCCGCTTGACGATCACTCACTAGGGTTTTCCTCCTCTATGTTCAACTAATCGGTATACCTGATTAGGCTAATATCATTTTGATAGATTTCATTGTCTCGTCTCAAAACCTATCTCTACTATATACTTTTTTCACGGGTTTGCCAAGCAAAAAATCGAACATCCATTCGTTTTTTTTATCATCGGCTAAGCTCCGAAACCATCTGTTTTCCCAATGGAATCTAATCTTTTATAGAGGTTAATGCATAATAAAGCGATATTTTATTGATTTGTCTGTCAATTTGTCATGGTAATCATAAGAAATGTCTGATTATGAAATAAAAAGCTGGGTTGGCAATCCGCCGGCCCAGCATACACGACTATTGAGTTAAATGCCGAAGCAGGTAGTGGCAACCGTATTTAACGCTCCGAATCCGGTTTTGTGCTCTGCTCCCCACCAGATTTAACCGTTCCGATTTCGTCTCCCCATTTCGGAAGGAGATGCCGATGAATACGGTTCCGACAGGCTTGCCTTCTTGTTCATCAGGGCCTGCTACCCCTGTAAAGCTGATGCCGACCTCAGCGTCCAGAAGCTCCCTGGCATGTTGCGCCATTTCCATTGCGCACTGGCTGCTGACAACACCATGCTCGGATATCGTTTTATCGCTGACTTTTAGCACATTAGCTTTTACATCATTCGTATAAGAAACAATCCCGCCTTTAAAGACTTTCCCCGCACCAGGAATGGTTGTGAGATATTCCTGGAACATACCCCCGGTCAGGCTTTCTGCAGCTGAAATTGTCAAATTCCTTACCGTCAACTCTTTAACGAGCTCCTTCACCAAAGAAGTGTCATTGCTGCCATAATAATATTGGCCTACGCGTTCCAGGATTTCCTTTTCCGCTTCCGCAATCATTTCTTCACATTTTTCCCGTGAAGAATGCTTGGCGGTGATCCTTAAGGTAACTTCACCATCCGAAGCAAGCGGAGCAATTGTCGGATTAGTCTGGTTTTCAAGCAAATCATCAATCTTTGTTTCAAGGAGCGATTCCCCTATGCCAAAGAACCGAAGTACCTTAGATTCAATCCTGTCATGCGACTTAAGTTTGTTCATGATGCTTTTAAAGCCGTAGCTTAAAAACATCGGTTCCATTTCTTTAGGCGGCCCGGGCAGCAGCATATAGGTTATTCCCTTTATCGTTACCACCATCCCCGGCGCCATTCCATGGTCGTTTGGCAGCACTTGGGCACCTTCCAATACCAGGGCTTGTTTCTTGTTGTTTTCGGTCATTTCACGCCCCGTTTTGCGAAAGTATTCCTGGATGGAATGTAAAGCCTCTTCATCATAAACAAGCTTCTTGCCAAGCTGGCGGGAAATCGTTTCCTTTGTAAGATCATCTTTCGTTGGTCCCAGGCCTCCGGTAAAGATAATCAGGTTAGCCCTCGATTCAGCGATTTCAATGGCAGCTGCAAGGCGTTTATCATTATCGCCTACAACGGTATGGTAAAAAACGTTCACACCCATTTCCGCAAACTTCCGGGATAAAAATTGCGCATTCGTATTCACAATTTGCCCAAGCAGCAGTTCAGACCCTACCGCAATAATTTCAGCATCCATCGCACACCCTCCGTCCATTTATTTCGAATTAATAAAAACCTGCTTATTTTTCGCAAAATAGTCCCATCCTGACCAAACGGTAAAGACTAAGGCAATCCACAAAGCTATATTCGCAAATGGAAAGGAAATCAAGGAAAACGGCAGATTATGCAGCAGCAAAGCCGAAATGGCAATGATTTGGGTCCATGTTTTTATTTTGCCTAGCATGTTCGCGGCCACTACTTCCCCGGTGCCCGCGAGCACTAGCCGTAGGCCGGTTACCGCAAACTCACGGCTTATAATGGCAATGACAATCCATGATTGGCCATAAACAAGATCCAAATCAACCAAAACGATTAACGCAGCTGAAACGAGAAGCTTATCCGCCAAAGGATCAAGGAATTTTCCCAGGTTGGTGACAAGATTCAGCTTTCGTGCATAGTAGCCGTCTACCCAATCGGTTGTAGCAGCGATGATAAATAACAAGGCCCCGATAACATGTGCTACCGGAATGGAGTCTTCTCCGAGGTTCCACTCTCCCCAATTGAAAGGGACCAGCATTAGTATTAAAAACAATGGGATCAAAAAAATCCTTGATACAGTAATTTTATTAGGTAAATTCACAGACGCAACCTCCAAATCGTACACGCTTGTACGAAAGATTTAAATGAACAAAGAGAAAAATAGCCACCTTAAAGATGACTATTTGGCTTTGGCAAATTGAATGGTTATATTCTGGGTAACCGTTTGAGTAGGCGAAATCGCATATTCCAGTTTCTGTCCATTTACAAATACTTCGGTATCGGCTGCATTCCCAATAATGATTACTGCCTCTTTTTCATTCGTAAAATCGATTTCCTGGCTTTGATTTTCCTTGAGAGTATTCTGGAAGAAGGACTTTCCGCTGCCATTTTTTATGTTTACCCATGTTGCCCCCGTAGATGAAACCTTTAAAGTGAATTTTTCGGCATTTTTCAGCTTGTAGGTGCTGTTTTTTCCGCTGGAGCTTACGGATGCAAGTTCCTGTTCTTTTTTAGGTTTTTCCGGTTTTGCCTTCTTTGCCGGGCTTTCTTGTTGTTCTGTTGTTTCTTCTTTATTGCCGGATTTTTCATCCTTTTTGTCGTTAGTCAGTGGAGAGTCTTTTCTTTCCTCATAAGCTACCTTTTCATCTGGCGTTTCTTCCTTTGCCTTGTCATCTGATGCATTGAAATTCTTTGCAATCAGAATATAAATCAAGACGGCGGCTCCCAGGATGAAAATGCCGGCCAGTATTTTAGGGAATAACTCCATGGCTTTAGAATTTCCCGAAGGAACTGTCTTTCTTGATTGCACCCTGGAAAGCTTGGCAGGCAGCTCCTCATTGGCAATACTCGGCACATCATTTTTGTACTGGTCGAAAATCTCTTCAGCAGGAAGGCCGACCGCTTCACAGTATTGCTTAATAAACGCACGCACATAAAACTTGCCTGGCATCATGTCATAATTTCCTTCTTCAATGCCAATCAAGTAACGCTTCTGGATTTTTGTTGCTTCCTGTAAATCATCTAAACTCATGCCCTTCGCTTCACGGGCTTCTTTAAGCCTGTTTCCTAGTTCAGTCAAAAAAACCACCTGCCATCTTAAAAATCAAATGAACCAAAATCCGAAGCCGAAAATTGAT
The DNA here is from genome assembly GCF_003429105.1 of Peribacillus glennii. Lineage (GTDB taxonomy): Bacteria > Bacillota > Bacilli > Bacillales > DSM-1321 > Peribacillus > Peribacillus glennii. Next base: position 81,081 of record NZ_QVTD01000013.1, on the reverse strand, counting down.
CATTCTGGTCTACAACTTCATATGTAATTTCCTCATCGGGATTATTCCGGAGCTCAATGATATAATCAAAATCATCCAGCGTATATTCTGTATTTTGGACGAAAACATCCGGGTGCTCGACAACCTTGACTGAATTTAATCGCATGATTTCACGGACCAGCTGCCAGTGGCGCTCGTTTGCCCTTCTGGTAGAAACGATTCCGTCAAGAATAAAAAGATTGTCATCGCTGTATTCATCTTCAATCAACTGGCTTCGAATCGTCTGCTTCAGCAAAGTTGAAGAAACAAACAGCCACCGTTTATTGGCACAGACGCTTGCTGCCACTACCGATTCTGTTTTTCCTACACGGGGCATGCCTCGGATGCCGATTAATTTATGCCCTTCCTGCTTGAACAGCTCGGCCATGAAGTCTACTAATAAGCCAAGTTCATCCCGTACAAACCTGAATGTTTTCTTATCATCAGCATCCCGTTGTATATAGCGGCCATGGCGGACCGCAAGGATGTCGCGCAGTTTAGGCTCGCGCAATTTAGTCACTTTTATCGTATCCATCGTCTGCAGGATTGATTCAAACCTTTCGATATTCCTGCTGTCCTTTGTCAATAGCAGCAAGCCGCGCCTGCCCTCATCGACGCCATTTATCGTCACTATATTAATAGATAGCATACCTAGCAATGAAGAAATATCGCCTAATAATCCCGGGCGGTTTTTTTGAATTTCATATTCGAAATACCATTCTTTGCTTTCTTCCAACACTCCAACCTCCCCGGCGACAAATTCCGGCATTTTCCGCGAGGTCAGGGAAAAATAAAGGCTGTTAAAACAAAGCCTGTCCTGCCTGCGTAAGCCTCCCTTTTAATCCATAAAAGGACAGCATGAATGTTCCTTTACAAAATGCATCATACTTGTCTGTTTGCTTAGGCTAAAGGCCCTCGTAAACGCGAGTTTGTAATCTAGATTCTATAATATAGCATTTCATAGTAAGTGAAAAGGAAAAACCTTTTTAAAAATTCCTTTTTCTATACCATGGCATCCGATACAAGTAAAATCCCCTTCCAGGCTGTTTGGAAGGGGATTTTAAAACGCGTTGATCCGGCAATTATCGTGTACCGTTATTTTCGACTAATTTCACCATTACGCTTGCGATTGCATGCTTTTCATCTTGAGAAGCCACTGACCAAAGATCTGCCAAGACACGTTCTTGTTCGTTTTTTGGATCAACTTGTTTGGCCAGGTAATCGCCGACTTCAGTAGCTAAATCATTTACGGCGCCATGGGACAGCCCTTGGCTTTCGCCTTGATGCAGCCTGTCGCCTAAGAAGTTTTTCCATTGATCCCAATTATCCAATACAGACATTTATGATCATCCTTTCCTTCAAAATGGTACAGTCGTATTTTGCGAAGGAATGGCCTTGTTTATACCTTTAATTTCAACCTAAAAACAATTTAAGTGTACCATCCGCCATTCACCCTTATGATTTGGCCCGTGATATACGAAGCTTTATCGGATAGCAAGAACACAACTGCATCTGCCACTTCCAATGGATCTCCCAGGCGGCCCATGGGAATATCGGCTTTTATCATGTGAAGTTCCTCTTCGTCAAAAGATTCCAGCATCGCTGTGGAAATCGCACCCGGCGCTACGCCGTTCACCCTGACCCCGGTTAAAGAAAGTTCCTTGGCTAACGCCTTGATAAAAGCATTTTGCCCCCCTTTTACCATGGAGTAAAGCACTTCGCACGAGCCCCCGGTCTCTCCCCATATAGAAGTAACGGCTACGATAGCACCATTTTCCAGCGTAATCTTTGGCAGAAGCTCTTTTGTTAATTGAAAGGGCGATTTCACATGCAGCTGGACCATTTGATCCACCAGTTCATCACTGACATCTGTTATCAGCCCGTAATGGCTGGTTCCGCTATTTAAAACAATGGCATGCAGCGAGAAAATATTCGAGGCCAATTTTTTATACCCCGCTTTTTGGCTAAGATCTGCCTGAATCGGGATCACTTCTATATCATAGGCAGATAGTTCTGACATCAGCAGGTCGATCGCAGTTTCATTTTTATTATAATGTAAATATAAAGAAAAATTCTCCTCGGCAAGTTTCAGGGCAATGGCCCTTCCAATTCCCCCGCTTGCTCCTGTTATAAGCGCAAAACGTTTTGCCAACCATGTCTCCACCTTTTTTCTTCATCTTGTGTAGCTGTACAACCGTATAAAAACCTTGTCACCACCAACGGGACAAGGTTTAATAGTTATTTCGGCAATACCTGGCAGACGGTGATCCGCTCTTCATCAATCAGTTTGTTTGCTGCCATTTTCACATCCTGGCTCGTAATTTGCTCAAGCGCAGGAACAACATCAAATAAATCCATATCATTAAACGCATAACGCGTAAATTGATTGGCTATATACTCAGGGGAATTTAATGAGCGGAGGAACGATCCGATCTTCTTCTTAATTGTTCTGGCTACAGTTTGATCAGTAATCCCCTCACCAGCTTTTGCTTTGGCAAGAATCTGCTTCAACTGGTCCGCCAACTCCTCCGGCCGGGCTGAATCCCCACCAATTAATGCAAAACCGAAACCCTGTTCCTGTGTATAATCATACGAAAACGATTGATCAATAAAGCCTTCCGAATATAACTCTTCATAAAAATCAGAGCTCTTGCCAAAAAGAACCTCCAATAGGACATTTACAGTCAGCTCGGCTCTAAGCATTGCTTCACCTGCAAGATTTACGTCGGAAGCTTTAATCCCTAGCATCACTTTTGGCGTTTGGACATTCATTCTCAGAATTTGGTTTTTCTTGGCGACACTTGCCGGCTCAGCTTCGAAATTCCTTCCGATTTCCGCCTGTTCCTTATAATCCTTGCCATTTTGATTATCCCTGATAAGGCTCATTGTATGGCCAGGATCTACAGGCCCGACGACAAACAGGAGCATGTTGCTAGGATGATAAAAGGTTTCATAACAGGTATACAGCATATCTTTCGTGATATTTGCTATCGACTCCACCGTACCGGCAATATCAATTTTGACTGGATGATTGTGGAACATATTTTCAATACAGCCGAAGTAGAGGCGCCAATCCGGATTGTCGTCATACATATTGATCTCCTGGCCGATGATCCCTTTTTCTTTCTCAACAGTCTTTTCAGAAAAATACGGTTCTTGCACAAAATCGATCAGGGTCGTAAGGTTTTTTTCGAAATCGGTAGTGCTTGAAAACAGGTAAGCTGTCCTCGTGAAAGATGTGAAGGCATTAGCGGAGGCACCCTGCTTACTGAATTGCTGAAAAACATCCCCATCTTCTTTCTCGAACAGCTTATGTTCCAGAAAATGGGCGATTCCATCCGGTACCTTAATGAACTCATCTGAATCCAAGGGTTTGAAATGATTGTCAATAGAACCGTATTTGGTTGTAAATGTGGCATACGTTTTGTTGAATCCGGCTTTGGGCAGTATGTATACCTGCAATCCGTTTTCCATTTTCTCGTGGAACAATTCCTCCTGCAGCTGGCCAAAAGTTATTTTTTCCATCATTCCTGCACCTCCGTCCCTGTTAAGAAATAAATCGTATCGCACTCAATTTTCTGTGCGACGTTCACGACTTGTTCTTTCGTTGTCTTTTCAGTTCTTTCCAGCCATTCGTCGAGCGGGATACTCGTGCCGGACACAACATTATGGTACAGGACTTCCACTAATCCCCGGGCAACATCTACGGTTTCTAATATTTGGTTCTTCACTACTGCCTTGGTTTGGGAAAGTTCTTCTTCTGTAAATTTTCCCTTTTTCATTTCTTCCATTTGCTCGCGGATGATATCGATGGCCTGCCCATAGTTTTTATTTTCTATTCCTGACATAACCATAAGCAGCCCTTTATGGCTCTCGATCCTGGAAGCGGCATAATAGGCAAGGCTCGCTTTTTCCCGAACGTTTATAAATAGCTTCGAATGGGAGAAACCGCCAAAGATACCGTTGAAAAGCTGAAGGGCATAGTAATCCTCTTCACCATAAACGACATTGGTGCGATAGCCGATATTCAGCTTCCCTTGTTTCACATCTTGTTTTTCAATGACCTCATTTTCATTTTCCACTTTTTTCTGTACGGGTTTTATTTTTTCGGGCTGCCTTTCATGCAGGCTAATATATTTGTCCGCAAGGCTTTCCGCTTCTGCTTCGTCAACATCCCCAATTATGTACAAGTCTATTTCATCTTCAGCCAGCGCTTTTATATAATACTCATACAATGAGCCGGGAGTTATTTTTTCAAGGTCTTCCTGATTTCCTGTTTGTTCGAGTGCATATGGCTCATCTTTGCACATCTCCTCAACGAGCCGCTTTGCAGAATAGCGCATTTTATCATCATAGATCGATTGAATGCGTTGCTTTAAGGAACGTTTTTCCTTCTGCACAGTATTTGAATCGAACGCATCTCCTTCAGTTTTGGGATGAAAAATCACATCCGTCAGCAATTCGAATCCCTTTGCGAGCAATGGTGTTGGATCGGACAGGAATTTTTCATTGGCAATTTCCATTGTAAAACTGATAATATGGTACTCTCCTTTTTTGGAAACATCAACATAAAGGCTTGCCCCATAAAGTTCATCCAGATATGAACGCAGTTCAGTGGAAGTGGGATGCCTTTCGGTGGTGCTCTGCAATACGTACGGCAGCAATGACCTTAAAGTAACAGTATCTGCACACAAAGGAGCTTTCATTTTAAAGACCAGCGTATTCGTTTTATACTTTTCGGTTTTCACGATATGCAGCTTATATCCCGGTCTCGCTTTCAAAATTTCCGAAGCAATCGCCATTAACAGTCCTCCTCGTAAAAATGCTTCTGTAATAAGCTTTATTGTTTGTTGAACGGCATTCTTTTAAACATAGATTGATGAAAATGAAAACAAAACCACAGCCAAGCCCTAGGAACTAAATTACTGTTGTCTGACATGGCAAGAAAGGTCTGTCATGTTACGGTTAAAAAGTGGATATTTTTTCTTCTTATTAAAATATACATGGTTTGGCAATTTTCATGCAAGCTGGACGAACCGTTTTTGAAATAAATAGTTAACATAACATTTTTATTTTAAAGTTCTCTTAAAAGAAAAGCTGCCCGCATTTCGCGGACAGCTTTTTCTTAACGGCTCCCTTTTATATATGGCTGGCCTGATGCTTTTGGAGCATCTGCCCTGCCGATAAATCCAGTGAGCGCAACAATCGTAAGGATATATGGTGCAATAAGCAGATACATGGCTGGTATATCCTTGAAGAACGGCAAGGACGCTCCTACGATGCTCAAAGACTGTGCCAATCCGAAGAACAGCGCTGCTCCCATTGCTCCAAGCGGATGCCATTTCCCAAAAATCATTGCGGCAATCGCCATGAAGCCCTGTCCATTAATCGTGGAATGGCTGAAATCAAGCGTAACGGTCAGCGCGTGTACAGCACCGCCAATCCCGCCAAGCGCGCCGGACAGCATAACGCCAAGGTACCGCATTTTATAAACATTGATTCCCATTGTATCTGCCGCCATCGGGTGTTCCCCTACCGAACGAAGGCGGAGGCCAAATGGGGTTTTATAGATGATATACCAAACGACAATTGATAAAAGTATCGCAATATAGGAAATGTAATAACCATTCGAGAAAAATATTTTGCCGATGACCGGTATATCCCCCAATAGTGGAATATCAATCTTATCAAACGTTTCTTGAATAATATCGGTCTGGCCTTTCTCGTAGATTTTTTTGACAAGGAATAAAGACAATCCAACGGCAAGCAAGTTGATTGCTACACCGCTGACAGTCTGGTCGGCCCTGAATGTAATGGAAGCCACCGCATGGAATAAGGAAAATATCATGGCGGCAACCATTGCTGCGAGAATGGAAATCCATGGAGTCCATGCGCCCAGCTGTTCATCAAACGTTAGATTGAATACGATCGCAACAAATGCCCCGATCACCATTAGTCCTTCAAGGCCGATATTTACAACCCCGGACCGTTCAGAAAAAACGCCTCCGAGCGCAGTGAAGATAAGTGGTGCAGCAAGGGCAATCATCGATGGTACGATAATTTGCAGAATCTGGTAGAAGTCCACTTATTTCACCCCCTTTTTAGAAAAACGAGAAAGAATCCAGCGAATAAAATAACTCGATGCAACAAAGAATATAATGAGCGCAATGACGATATCAACGATTTCATTTGGTACTCCTGCTTCCAAAGGCATATTCAGGGCACCACTTTTTAGGCCGCCGAACAGGGCTGCAGCAAGCACAATCCCGATGGCCGCGTTTCCACCAAGAAGCGCAACAGCGATGCCATCAAAGCCAACACCGGTAAAACCGCCTTTAATTGCGGCATATCCAAATGTGCCGAGACCCTCCATAGCCCCTGCCAGACCCGCAAATGCTCCTGAAATGACCATTGAAAGAACAATGTTTTTGTTGACGCTCATCCCGGCATACTGTGATGCGTGATGGTTGAAACCAACAGCTTTCAATTCGAAACCGGTCGTCGTTTTTTCAAGGATGAACCACATTATGATGGCACAAGCAAGTGCGATGATGATTCCCCAGTGCATACGGGAAAGATCTGTCCAGTTTTCGAATAAAACGGAACGCAATGATGCTGACTCTGCAATATTTTCCGTTTTATCCTGCTTATCCGAAAGAACATTTAATATCAAATAGTTTGTTATATGCAAAGCTGTATAATTAAGCATGATCGTCACGATTACTTCATGAACCCTGAATCTTGCCTTCAAAAGGCCCGGAATAAAGGCCCATAAAGCCCCTGCGGCCGCTCCCGAAAGTACTGCGAGGGGCAAATGGATGAATTTTGGGAGGTCAAACTCAATTCCTACCCAGACCGCCGCCAACCAGCCTACAATCAGCTGGCCTTCTACACCAATATTGAAAAGGCCCGTCCTGAAGGCAAACGCAACAGCCAGTCCTGCGAGGATGTATGGTGTAATTTGGCGGACCGTTTCACCTAAATAATATTCATCCCCAAAAATACCGTTTAGCATCGCGGAATAACCAGAAATCGGATCATAACCGCTTACCAGCATAATTCCCGCCCCGGCAAGCAACCCCAGAATGACGGAGAAAATCGGGATGAGCATGTTTCGAGCAGATGTTATCAAATATTTGATCGACCTTTGTCCATACTGTTTTAATTTATTAGACATGAAAATTCTCACCTGCTTCCAATCTCTTGCTTCCAGCCATCAGCAATCCCAGTTCCTGTTCATTAGTTTCCTTTGGATTTAGGATGGCGACTATTTCCCCTTCGTAAATAACGGCAATTCGGTCACTGATATTCATGACTTCATCCAGTTCGAAGGAGACCAGCAATACTGCTTTTCCATTATCCCGCTGCTCGATCAGCCGTTTGTGAATATATTCAATGGCTCCCACATCCAGCCCACGGGTAGGTTGGGCAGCAATCAGCAAATCAGGGTCACGGCTGACTTCGCGGCCGATTATTGCTTTTTGCTGGTTCCCACCTGATAATGCTCTGGCAGGCGTATACTCGCTCGGCGTTCTCACGTCGAACTCTGCAATTATATTTCTCGCCTTTTCGTATATCCTTCGATAATTCAACACACCGTTTCTGGAGTTTGGTTTTTTATAATATGTTTGCAAGGCCACATTTTCACCGATTGTGTAATCGAGAACCAGTCCGTGCTTATGGCGGTCCTGGGGGATATGGCCTACGCCGGATTCTGTGATCCTTCGGGGCGTTTTATTTGCGATTTCTTTTCCATTGATCTTAATGGATCCCTCCTCAAGCTTTCGGAGGCCTGTAATGGCTTCAATCAATTCGGACTGTCCATTGCCATCTACACCAGCGATCCCGACAATTTCCCCGGCCCTCACGGACAGATTAAGACCCTTAACAGCATTGACTCCTCGTGAATCATTGACTTTCAGCCCTTTTATATCCAATACATCCCCTGCTGGTGCTGCATCAGACTTTACTGTTTTAAAGACCACATCACGTCCCACCATAAGGCTTGCAAGAGCGTTAGGGTCCGTTTCACTGACATTGACGGTCCCAATCCCCTGTCCTTTACGGATGACTGTAACCCTGTCGCAAACTTCCATTATTTCCTTTAACTTATGGGTGATCAGGATAATCGACTTGCCTTCCTTTACCAATGCTTTCATGATAGCGATCAACTCTTTTATTTCCTGGGGCGTCAATACCGCTGTCGGTTCATCGAAAATTAGAATTTCAGCTCCCCTGTACAGGGTTTTCAGGATTTCAACCCTTTGCTGCATTCCAACGGAAATATCCGCAATTTTCGCTTCTGGATCAACGCTTAAGCCATAGCGTTCAGACAGCTCGCGTACCTCTTTATTTGCAGACCTAATATCAATTTTCCCGGCCACACGCGGTTCTTTACCGAGTATGATATTTTCTGTTACCGTGAAGGGATCGACAAGCATGAAATGCTGGTGCACCATCCCAATTCCTAGATCATTTGCTATGTTAGGGTCGGTAATTTTCACCGATTTCCCGTTCACACGGATTTCGCCCTTTTCCGGCTGGTATAATCCGAAGAGGACATTCATGAGCGTGGATTTCCCGGCTCCGTTCTCCCCTAGGAGTGCATGGATTTCCCCTTTTTTCACCTGAAGCGTCACATTATCGTTCGCAACTATTCCAGGGAATTCCTTTCGGATATTAAGCATTTCAATAACATATTCCACTTATTATCAACTCCTAAAAAGATCGCTGGTCTACTTATTTATAGCCTTACATCTTTAAGAAAAAACTAAAGGAAAAACTACAAAGCTTGCTTTATAGTTTTTCTTTTACCTTTTTCCAGTTTGGCAGTCTCATAAAAAGGAGGAATAAGCGGCGATTGCCCCAGTTATTCCTCCTATTCTTTCCATCTATTAAAATTTCATTGCTTTTAGTTCATCGCGAGTTTTAGGTACTTTAACCTCGCCTGATTTGATTTTTTCAGTCCACTCTTCAGTGGCTTTTAACGCAGCTTCTGAAACATTTTCCTTGTGGTCTGCGATTGCGACCGCGTTTTGGTCAAGGCCGTATTCAATTACCTTGCCGCCAGGGAACTCGCCGTTCTTCGATTTATCGGCAAGGTCTTTCACTGCGATATCCACACGCTTGACCATTGAAGTCAATGTCACGTTGTACTCTTTATCGCCAGCCTTAACTTTACCTTCTTCAAATTGGTCACGGTCAACACCGATTACCCAAATATTGTTGTTTGGATCTTTTTTCTTTAATTCCTTAGCTGCTGCAAAGACACCATTCCCGGTTCCGCCTGAGGCGTGGTAAATCACATCGATGCCTGATGAATACATGCTTGATGCGATTGCCTGCCCTTTATCGGCAGCACCGAAACTTCCGGCATACTGGACTTTAACATCAGCTTTAGGGTTTACAGATTTAACGCCAGCTATAAAACCGGCTTCGAACTTATTGATTAGGGAGCCGTCAACACCGCCGACGAAGCCAATTTTATTCGTTTTAGTCGTTTTGGCGGCGATAACACCGACAAGGAACGAACCTTGCTCTTCCGTGAACGTGATGCTGGCCACATTAGGCTTTTCTACTACAGAATCAACGATCGCGAAATTGGAATCTTTACGCTGGTCAGCAACTTTCGCCATTGGCTCCGCTAATAAATATCCAATTCCATAAATCAGGTCAAAATCGTTGCGGACCAAAGTGTTTAAGTTTGTTGTATAGTCAGCATCAGATTTAGACTGGACATAATCAAAACCTTCTTTGCCTTTCTGCAGGCCGTTTTCTTTACCAAACTCCTGAAGGCCTTCCCATGCGGATTGGTTAAAGGATTTGTCATCAACACCACCGATGTCCGTAACCATACCGACAGTGAAATTGTCTTTCTTAGATTCGCCACCCTTTGACGCTGATTCTTCATCATTGCCGCATGCACCCAGTATTGTTCCTGCTGCTAGAACCAGAGACAGCGCTAAACCAAATTTACGCTTTTTCAAGGTTTGTTCCCCCTAAAGAATATTGTTGATTAGTCAGAAATGGATGGAAAGTAGGAAGAACCGCGTTTTCACCTGCAAAATGAATTAAATCCGTTTACGCAATACGTGAAAACTAAAAGTATCAGCTTTAAAAAAATTGACTGAATATAACACAGGCTCGTCTTTCTCATCATAATGCATTTGTTTTAAAACCAGGAGCGCGGCTTCCGGGTCGCATTCCAGGATGGGAGAAACCTTTTCATGGTATCCAAGCGGTTCTATTTTTGCAACAGCATAAGCTATTTTCCGGTCCGCTTGTTTCTCCAATATTTCAAAGATTGACTCATCCTCATGTGAAAATGTTTCCGGAAGCAAGTGTTCCGGAATTTTATCCACACAGTATACTACCGGTTCCCCATTTGCAGTACGGACCCGCTCCAATAAAACAATTCCTTCATCTAATGAACTTGAAAAACGGCGAATGTCCTCATCAGTCGGTTCCTCTGTCTTTGAACTTAAGAAAATCGTTCCCGGTTTCATGCCTGCTTGCTTGATCATGTTCGTAACACTGTTCAACTGTTCGATTCCCGAAGTGAACACTGGCTGGGCATTTACAAATGTGCCAACACCATGGCGGCGGATAATGATATTTTCCTCTTCAAGAATCCGCAGGGCTTCCCTCAGCGTCGCCCGGCTTACGCCAAGCTCCTTTGCTAAATCAAATTCAGAGGGCAGCTTTTCCTTTTCCTTGTATATTCCCTGTTCAATGTCTTGTTTTAGGCGATCGATGACTTGAAGATACAAATGCCGGTTATCTGACTTGATAGACATGCAGGTTCCTCCACCAATTTCTTAAGACATCAGACCTCTGATGTGTAATCATTCCTACTAATCGAAAATACTATATCACTTTTTCGATTATAAATAAATAGAGAATTGCCATTTGCCCTAAAAAAGAACTGCCACTCAGAGTATCGCGCGGTTTATTGGTTTTTTTCTTTTTTTTCGTTAAAAAACAGCTTGTATATTTATGCAGGCTCTTGTGTTTTCATTATAAAAAACCGTTTGTGAACTATGTATTTTGATAGAAGGAGTACTACCAGAATAATTTGTATGTCACAATTATATTCAAGAAAAATTCGTATGTTAGACTGCACTCTGCAGATAGCGAATCAGAACTTCGCATTTTCATTTCAAAATTCTCTATGTTTCTTTTTAATGCTTTTTAGGTATAATAACTTGTAGCTTGGAGAAAGGATGATAAAGATGTTGGCCATTACCGGGTATAGCGTGGAAAGGCTGAAGGATCCGTTCGGGATTCTAAGCGGGGAAAGATATGAATTCTTCCTTGATATAGATGTTCCGGAAGATGATGAATTGTTTTCCGAGAAAGGTTTGTACATAAGGGTCCTTTACACTGTGGAAGCAGATCGGCACGAGATCATAAAATACGATATTATGGAAAAAGAAACGGAACAAATTCTCGACTTCGAACTGGAAGAGGATGAAGAAGCGGCAATTGATTCCTTTTGTAAAGAACACCTGTCGGAAGCAATATAAAGCAATGCGATCAAAACATAGAGGCTGATCACGACTTCCGTCGTAATTCAGCCTCCTTTGTATTTTATGAGCTGTGTGCCTCGTTTCCGGGGTCCTTTGAAACAAGGACATTCCTGGGCTTGCTTCCTTCATATGGGCCCACTACCCCTCTTGCTTCCATTTCATCTATTAGCCTTGCTGCGCGGGTATAGCCAATCCTGAACCTTCTTTGGAGCATGGATACCGAGGCCGTCTGCATTTCAACGATCAGCTGAACCGCTTCCTCATAAAGGTCATCATCGACCTCCCCGACCGCTTCACTGGCTTCATCCGGAATCATTTCTTCATTGTATTGCGCCTTCTGCTGGGAAATCACATAATTCACAACTTCCTCTACCTCCTGGTCCGATAAAAACGCTCCCTGTACACGTACAGGCTTTGAAGCACCTACGGGTAAAAACAGCATGTCGCCTCGCCCTAACAACTTTTCAGCACCGCCCATATCAAGGATTGTCCTGGAGTCTGTCATCGAAGATACACTGAAGGCAATTCTTGAAGGAATGTTGGCTTTAATGACACCGGTTATGACGTCAACTGAAGGCCTTTGAGTCGCGATGATGAGATGGATCCCGGCTGCCCGCGCCATTTGGGCAAGCCGGGTGATTGCATCTTCGACATCGGAGGAAGCAACCATCATCAAATCCGCAAGCTCGTCCACTATAACCACGATGTATGGCAAAAGCGGCTGCTTGTCATCTTCCTCCATGTTGTGGCGGATCACATGGTCGTTATAGCCTTCGATATTCCGCGTCCCTGTATGTGAGAATAATTCATAACGTCGTTCCATCTCACTGACTACTTTCTTTAATGCCTGAGAAGCTTTTTTCGCGTCTGTAACAACCGGTGCGAGCAAATGGGGAATCCCGTTATACACGTTTAGCTCTACCATTTTAGGGTCAATCATCATCATTTTTACTTCGTGGGGTTTCGCCCTCATAAGGATACTTGTAATGATGCCGTTTATACAAACTGATTTACCGCTGCCTGTAGCCCCAGCGACGAGCAGGTGGGGCATTTTATTCAGCTCGGCAAGTACTGCCTCCCCGGAAATATTGCGGCCAAGGCCGATTTGAAGTTTTGCCTCGGGCTTGATATATTCTTTTGCTTCCAGGACTTCCCGCAGAGATACCATCGCAATATCCGAGTTTGGCACTTCTATCCCTATGGCGGATTTGCCCGGTATAGGGGCTTCGATGCGGATATCTTTCGCTGCCAGGGCCAATGCTATATCATCAGCGAGGCTTACAATCCTGCTTACTTTAACCCCGACGTCCGGGTGCACTTCGTACTTTGTTACAGCAGGCCCGAGGTGGACCTGGGTGACCTTTGCTTTTACGCCAAAGCTCTGGAAAGTACGTTCCAGTTTCGCGGCATTTTCATTAATCAATCGATATTCACCGCTTTGGTCCGTTTTTTTCGGTTGATTTAGCAGTGCTATAGACGGAAGGCTATACTCTTTATTTTCCACTTCTGTAAAACGGATCGGAGGTGCGAGGTCTTCTTTTTCCGAATCATCGATGGTATCAGCGACTTTGTTCTTTCCGGCTTTACTTCCCACCGTTCCTGATGGTCCATTATCGGTATCTTCATGTTCCGATCCATACGCCGTATCAGCAAAATTTGAAATGATCCGTTTTTCCGATTCAATAGGCTTAAATACCTCAACATGCTGGTCTTCTTGTTCGGATGGTTGTTCTTGTTTGGCCAGAGCTGCTTCCTTCCGCTGTTTCTTTTTTTCCCGTTTTCCTTCATTCCAGTTCCTCAAATCTTCCTGGAACGCCTGCCATTGTCCAACAAGAAAACCCGCAATGGACGCCATCATCCTACCAAGCGTATCTCCAACCGTTTTTCCCGTTAAGAGGACAAACCCTGTAATGATCAACAAGAAAGCTACGATTTTCGAACCAGCTTCATCAAAAAGGAAGTAAGATACAGCAAACATTAAAGCGCCTATCATCCCTCCGCCGAGATCAGTCGTGCTTGTTTTCCCGCTAACTTCCATCCAAAAGAGCTCCCAAGTGTTTGAAATGACACTCGGCTTTTCGAACGGCCCGCCTTCGGCAAGAAGTTCGAAAAGAGTCACATGGCTAAGCAATAGTATGCTCAAGACAATAAAATATGTCCCAACAAGCTGCCTTTTTAATAAAAAAGGTATTTTCCGCTTGATCATTAGATAAAAGCTGGCGACAATGAATCCCGCCAACAAAAGAATGTACCATTCGCCCATGAAGAAACGGACAAGATATACGATGGCCTTGCCGACCGCTCCTAGCTTTGCGATTGCAATTGCACATAGTCCGAGGATAATCAGCCCTGCCAATTCAAACTTTAATGCCGATTTTAATTTTTCCGTGCTTCTTGAATTCCTGCGTTTTCTCTTTGCCATTTTATCACCTGTATTTTCGTGCAATCTATGTATGTCACCCGCTGAATAAAGAAAGCAGCCGAATGGCTGCTTAATCTGAGTTAGTTTTAGTATAACATATTTATTACTATCTTGGACGATTTTTCTAAGTTCTAATCGTTTAGATATACAGTTGACCCAGGCTGAAAAGACTGATCTAAATAGTGGGCCGGGTCTGTGCTTAAGATCCGTTCTACACGGTAACCCCTGCCCTCTTGCATTTCCGCTGAAAGCTGTACACCGCCTATGTTCACGGTCACTAATCTGGAATACTCGTTCTCGGCTGCAGGGAAAATTTGCTCAAGCGGCATCAAGGTATAAAGGATCATTGTATCATTCCTTCTTGATTTAGAAATTGCCCCTTGGATTGTTCAATCAGTTCATTGAGCTTTCTCATTGCCTGCCCTACTCCACCCACTTCATCTATTAATCCATATTCAACGGCATCTGTACCTACAACATTTGTGCCAATGTCCCTTGTCAGATTGCCCACTGCAAACATTAATTCCTTGAATCTTTCAGCAGGAACCCTTGAATGCTTTGTCACAAAATTCACGACCCTCTCCTGCATCTTATCCAAATATTCAAAAGTTTGGGGCACGCCTATAACCAGTCCCGTCAGACGGATAGGATGAATGGTCATGGTCGCGGTTTCCGCGATGAATGAATAGTCTGTTGAAACAGCGATCGGTACCCCAATGGAGTGGCCGCCTCCCAACACGATTGAAACGGTCGGCTTTGATAATGAAGCAAGCATTTCAGAGATCGCCAACCCGGCTTCCACATCTCCTCCTACTGTGTTTAGTATAATAAGCAGCCCTTCGATATTTGGATTCTGCTCGATCGCGACGATTTGCGGAATCACATGCTCGTATTTCGTTGTTTTATTTTGGGGCGGAAGCTGCATATGCCCCTCGATTTGGCCCACGATGGAAAGGCAGTGAATGCGTGAATCCTGTGACATTTGAGGCACATTCGTTTGGCCAAGCTGCTGGATTTTTTCAATCAATGGTGTAGTTGGCTGCGGCTGCATTTCAGCGGGCGCATTCGGCATTGGCGCATTGGGAACCGGTGCGTTTGGATTGGGTCCATTTGGGTTTATCGTGTTAGGGTTTGGCGGATTCTGTGACGATGCACCTTGATAAAGTTCATTATAAAATGAGCCATTCTGGACGGGCGCATTTTGAAATGGTGCATATTGAAACGGCCTGTTTTGGAATGATTCATTCGGCGTATTTTGAAAAGACAGGTTTGGTGAACTTGGTCTTTGGTCCATTCAAGGATCCCCTTTCATTATCGTATGAAGTTATTATTATCTTGAAAAAGCAGCTTCATTCTTTTTTTGGAAAAATTTTAGAAATTAAAGGCATGATTGTGTTTTATGGTGAAAGAACAATGCTTACTAAACTGATGTAAAAATAAATAAAACCCCGGCAAGCATTGCAATAGCCGGAGTGAAATTTATTCATTCATGAACAGTAATTTATTATATTTCCATGATGATAGGCATGATCATTGGACGCCGTTTTGTCTTTTCAAATAAATATTGGTTTAATGAGTCCCTTATATCCTGTTTAAGGGTAGACCAATCGAATGCAGGACCGCTGGCAGCCTTCTTCACAATCTCGGTTACCTGACTTGCTGACTCATCCATGAGTTTCTCGGATTCCCTGACATAGACGAATCCCCGCGAGATGATTTCAGGACCCGCAGCGATTGATTTGTCCCTCCTGTTTAACGTAACAACCACAATCAAAATTCCATCCTGGGACAGCAAGCGGCGGTCTCTAAGTACGATATTCCCTACATCGCCAACTCCGCTGCCGTCTATAAGAATATTTCCGGCAGGAACTTTTCCTGAAATACGGATCTTGTCATTTTTAATTTCAATGACATCTCCTTTTTCAGCAATCATGATATTCTCTTTCGCCAGATTGGCTGAAACGCCAACCTTGGCATGGGCAGTAAGATGTCGGTATTCGCCATGGACCGGTATCAAATATTTTGGTTTCATTAAGTTGATCATCATCTTGAGTTCTTCCTGGCTGCCATGTCCGGAAACATGCACCCGATAGCGACCCGAAACAACATGCGCGCCTGCCCTGTATACCAAATCGATCGTTTTATACAGGATGACTTCCCCGCCCTTTAAAGGCGAAGCAGCGATCAAGACTGTATCTCCTGCTTTAATGTGCACCTGTTTATGCGTTTGCTTTGCCATTTTCTGGAGGGCTGTAATCGGTTCACCCTGATGGCCGGTAGAAAGGATGACGATTTCGTCATCAGGATACTGGTTAATTTCTGAAATTGGAATGATAATATCTTCATCAACCTTTAAATAACCAGTAGTAAGTGCCGTCTCGTAAACACGCTCAAGGCTTTTTCCGGCTACGGCGACTTTCCTTCGGGTTAATGCCGCAGCATTAAATACATGCTGGATCCGATTGAGATTGGAGGCAAAGCATACAACGATGATCCGCCCGCTGGCATTGTAGAACGCATCAGCCATATCCTTGGCAACAATTGCTTCACTCGGCGTATAGCCTGGATTTTCCGCTCCTGCGCTGTCAGATAGCAGACAGAGGACACCCTGTTCTCCGATTTTGGCCATCGTACCTATGTCAGGCTTGTACAAATCAACGGCTGCCTGATCGAACTTGAAATCACCCGTGTAAACAATCGCTCCTTCTGCAGTGTGAATGACAATCCCAACCGAATCAGGTATGCTGTGATTGGTCCTGAAAAAAGAAACATCAGCTTTTGAGAATGATAATCGATCATGAGGGTCCACCTCAATGAATTCTGC
The DNA here is from genome assembly GCF_003429105.1 of Peribacillus glennii. GTDB lineage: Bacteria > Bacillota > Bacilli > Bacillales > DSM-1321 > Peribacillus > Peribacillus glennii. The sequence continues at coordinate 64,289 of NZ_QVTD01000013.1, read as the reverse complement.
GGAGGCTTTATAGTTATCCTCCAGCAATTTGGCTTTAGCCAGCTGTGTTGTCAGCCTGGTCCCATATACCGGTACATTCAAATATCTAAGGATATATGCAAGAGCCCCCATATGGTCCTCATGCCCGTGGCTTAAAAAAATTCCCTGCACCCGTTCCCGGTTTTCCATTAAATAAGTGATATCCGGGATGACAGCATCGATCCCGAGCATCTCCTCTTCAGGGAACATCAAGCCCGCATCCATTACAAAGATGTCACCATAAACCTCCGCGGCATACATATTTTTTCCTAGTTCACCCTGGCCGCCCAGGGGAATGATTTTTATGCTGTTATTATCTTTTGGCAATAGTATATCCTCCTTAAAAAATCCGTACAAAACAATAGTTGTAACCATTATACCCGATGCTAAAAAAACATGACAACACATTCACTTTTTTTAAGGAGAATTTGAGAAGTGTGTATCCCTCTAGTTCTTCTGTAATTGTCAAATGATCTTCACATGAAATACCCGCTATCCATTATTCAAAAGATGGCATAGCTTATTTTCGGTACATTGTCCAAAGAGCAATTGTCTTAAACCCTAGCTTTCATAAATGCCTCTAGCAGAAGGGTTATGAAAAAACAGGCAAAGCGATTTGCCTTCCGACAGGGATAACCTTGGCCAGCCTATCTACAACTGCCAGCAAATCCTTAATTCTATAACCCTTTGCAGTGCATAAAAAGAGTTTTCTGCGGTAGTCGATGCGGCTGCCGCCATTTGTACGTCGACTTCCAAATAATAGGTCCTTCCTGTTTTTTTTCCCGACGTTTCTAATCCCCGATTATAAACAGGTTGATTGATGCTTCCTCTTCAAAAACTCCATGACTTCCTTATCGTCAGCAACCGTTAAATTTTCTGATCAAGCATAACCTTCCCCTTCGTATATGTAAGCCCAAACAGATAATTAAAAGTATAGGGGTAACCCCACAAATTGGGAAGAAAAATTTATCAATCAAGTAACTCTCGAGCAATCATTAATATTTTCCGGAATAGAAAACTTTCCGTTTGATGAACCATTGTAAAGCTGAGGCAGAGGCGCAGGCAGGCCCAAAGGATGTGCGTCTCGCAGGCGAAGACATAAGAATCTGGTGTGTTTTGCTTTAGCAAAAAAGAACCTTATATACTTTCTTTCTTTTTAAAAAAACCAACCCCGGGGCGATGGGTTGGTTTTGGTTTTTACGAATTAATTTAGCAGCTGATTTAAAGTAATTCTTTCTTGTTCTGTAAGAGGCACTAGCGGCAGCCTTACTGATCCGACGTCCAGGCCTTTCAGCTGCAGGGCTGTTTTGACAGGAGCCGGGCTTGGTGCTGTAAACAAGCCTTCCATGATTGGCAACAGGCCTTGATGAAGCTTGGCAGCCTCCTTAACGTTCCCCTGTAAAAATTGATCGATCATTGCCTGCATTTCTTTTCCGATGATATGGGAAGCAACAGATACCACCCCTGCCCCACCGATGGAAAGTACAGGCAGCGTGATGCCGTCATCACCGCTATAAACCATAAAATCATCGTCGGTTCCCGCAAGGATTGCTGTCATTGCATTCAGATTGCCGCTTGCTTCTTTTACAGCGACAATGTTTGGAACTTTTGAAAGCCTGATGACCGTTTCCGGTTCAATATTGGCAACAGTGCGGCCGGGAATATTGTAAATCATGACAGGCAGCGAAGTGTTTTCGGCGATTGTTTTAAAATGCTGGTACAAGCCCTCCTGGTTCGGCTTGTTGTAGTAAGGCGCTACAAGCATAATAGCGTCTGCACCGTTCTGTTCCGCCTTTTTCGTAAGCTCAATGGAAGCGTAAGTATTGTTGCTTCCTGTACCCATGATGACCGGAACACGCTTATCCGCTTCCCTGGCCACATGCCGCAATAAAGCAATCTTCTCTTCGGTAGACAGTGTCGGGGATTCTCCGGTCGTTCCAGCCAGTACAATGGAATCAGTCCCATTTTCGATTAAGTAATTTACTAATTGTGTGGTTTTGGCAAAATCGATATTCCCCTTCTTGTCGAATGGGGTAACCATTGCAGTTGAAACTCTTCCAAAATTCACCATAATCATACACCTCTTGAATTAATAGACAATCATATCTCCGTTATGCGGTACTCTGCTTCATCTTTATGAAGCTGGAAGGCATCGTGCAAGGCATTGACAGCTTCTGCCAAATCCTTTTCCTTAACAAGGACCCAAATGGTAGTATGGCTATCTGCCGATTGGAGGATGCTGATTCCCTTCTCGGAAAGGGCCATGACGATTTTCGCCGCTACACCAGGAACACCGTTTATTCCGGCTCCTACTACAGAAACTTTAGCACACCCTGTCTGGATGAGAGGCTCATGCCCAAGTCCCTCAAGGATTTCGGCGGCCCTCTCTGTCATCTCGTCGGTTACAGTGTAGACAACCCCATTCGGAGAGATGTTAATAAAATCGACGGAGATGGACGCATTTGCCATCGCCTTAAAAACCTCTGCCTGTAAGTCATATTGGCCCTTTTTTGCGGTCACTTTAATTTGGGTAATATTTGACACATGGGCAATCCCGGTAACAAGGCGCTCCCGGATGTCGCTCCCATTCTTTTCCCTGTTAATCGTTGTCACCAGTGTGCCCATGCCGTCTGTATATGTTGAACGGATTCGGATTGGCACTTTTGCCTGCATGGCAATCTCCACGGCACGGGGATGAATGACCTTTGCTCCCTGGTACGCCAGATTGCAGACCTCATTATAGGTTACTACAGAAAGCGGCCGGGCGTTTTCAGCGATCCTCGGATCGGCTGTCATGACACCTTCCACATCGGTGAAAATATCAACCCATTCGGCACCGATTGCGGCTCCCAGAGCAGCAGCGGATGTATCGCTGCCTCCCCGCCCGATGGTGGTGATGTCCCCATTCTTGGAAGCTCCCTGGAACCCTGCCACAACGATTGCCTCACAGAGTTCTAGTTCTTTAAGGATGCGGTCGCTCTTCATATCGATGATTTTAGCATTCGTATGGTCTCCGTTCGTCCTAAACCCTGCCATGGCTCCTGTAAAGGCCGTTGCCTTTATGCCGTTCTCAAGCAGCATATTCGTAAAGACTACCGCTGAAATGGTTTCACCAACAGACAGAAGCAAATCCTGTTCCCTTTTTGAAATTTTGCTTTCAGAACCGTTTACTAGCGAAAGCAGCGTATCTGTTGCATAGGGCTCTCCCTTTCTGCCCATTGCCGATACGACCACTACCACTTTGTAACCATCACCGATCGCTTTTCGGATATGCCGTAAAGCGTGCGATCTGCTTTCTTTGTCACGGACAGAAGTTCCTCCGAATTTCTGTACGATGATTTTCATAGTAACACCTCAAATGTAAGCCAGCCTTCCCCATGGGAAAAAGCTGACAATGCTATTGTTGTTGTTGCGATTATTTTACTGTGACTAATTCTAGTTTTAAAAGGCTTTCCGCGATTTGGACGGAATTCCAAGCCGCTCCCTTTAGGAGATTATCAGAAACAATCCATAAATGGAATCCTTTTTCTTCGTCAAGGTCCTTCCGGATCCTTCCCACGAAAACATCGTTTTTCCCGACTGCAGCTGCCGGCATAGGATAAACCTGGTTATCCGGATCATCTTCCAATACAATGCCAGGTGCCGATTTGAGAAGCTCTTTTACCTCAGCAGCGGTTACCCCTTCTCTATCTATTTCTATATAAACAGACTCCGAATGGCCGGTAACGACCGGAAGGCGAACGCAAGTAGCCGCTACAGGAAGTTCTTGCATGTGCATGATTTTTTTTGTTTCATTGATCATCTTCATCTCTTCAAAGGTGAAGCCGTTATCCTGGAACTTATCGATTTGCGGGATTACATTGAAAGCTATTTGATAATGGTTTTTGTCACCCTTTACCGGAAGCACTGATGCTGTTGCTTCCTCATTGTTCAGAATTGCCTGTGACTGGTCCAGCAGCTCGGATATGGCAGCCGCCCCAGCACCGGATACCGCCTGGTAAGTGGACACTACTACTTTATTAAGCCCGAATTTCTGCCTGATTGGCTCTAGCGCTACTACCATTTGGATGGTGGAGCAATTCGGATTGGCAATGATGCCGTTATGCCATTTCAAATCCTCTTCATTTACTTCCGGTACCACAAGCGGTACGTTTTCGTCCATACGGAAGGCGCTCGTGTTATCGACAACGATGGCCCCGCGCTTTACGGCTTCTGGCGCCATCTCCTTTGAAACGCTGCCGCCAGCGCTGAATAAAGCTATATCGATGCCCTCAAAGCTTTCCGGCTTTGCTTCCTGTACTTCTATTTCTTCGCCTTTAAATAAAACCCTTGTACCTGCTGAACGAGCCGAAGATAGAAGGGTTAACTTTTTAATTGGCAAATCTCTTTTTTCCAGTGTTTCGATCATTTGCTGTCCTACTGCCCCCGTTGCTCCCAGAACAGCCACATTCAATCCGCGTACTTCCGTCATCGAACATTCCCCTTTTCAAAAAACCATACAGATTTGAAATCAATCTATAGCAATACATTTAACCTATGCTATCAAGAATATCATATATTTTATCATATTAGTACGTGAAAGAAACAATCTTTTCACCTAAAATTGCATGGAAGCTCCATATGGTTTTTTTCTTTTGATCATTGCCTTAAACGGGGTCTTTATATCGTTCTACGATAACAGGCTGGATCTGTTCACCATTCAAGGCGCAAATGATCGTATCCCTAATCATGTTCATGCGGGCTACCATGGAGTTAGGCTTCTTTTCCGGATCATCCTGTCCGTATGGAACAAAATAAACGTCCTTCGTTGCCATCAATCTCATTAAATTAACACCATTTAAACCAAGAGCGTCATTTGTGGATATACCGAGCACAACCGGACGGTGGTTTCGCATGGTTGCTTTTGCTGCCATCAACACGGGCGAGTCTGTCAAGGCATTAGCCATTTTGCTCATGGAGCCACCGGTTAATGGCGCTATAACCATACACGCTAAAGGCATTTTAGGGCCAAGCGGTTCTGCTTTCACAATGGTATCGATCACATGATGGCCCGTCAGTTTTTCGATCCTGTCAATCCAGTCTTCCCCTTTGCCAAACCGTGTTTCAGTATTCTTGACCGTTGATGTAACGATTGGAACGACTTCAGCGCCTTCGTTAACCAATTTCTCGATTTCCGGAAAAACTATGTCATAGGTACAATGAGAACCGGTAAGTCCAAACCCGATTCTTTTTCCTTTTAAATTCATGTCGTTTTCCCCTTTCTTTTCTTCATGTCGTCCTGAATGAGCTGTGCCAGTACATTTGCCAATATTTGCCCTGCCGTTTTTGGAGCTACGATCCCTGGCAGGCCCGGAGCAAGCAACGCTTTGATTCCCCTTTTTTCCGCATAACGAAAATCGGTGCCCCCCGGTTTCGAGGCAAGGTCGATCACGAGGGTATGCACAGGCATGTTTGCCAGCACAGACGCTGACACTATTAGAACCGGAATTGTATTGATACATATATCGACATCGCGGACAGCTGTGGCCAAATCGTTCAAATGGAATGGAGTCATGGCCATTTCAGTAATTCTGGCGAGGTCCTCGCTCTTTCTTGCCCCTACCTTCACCTTGGCTCCAATTGCCTGGAATGTCCTGGCTACACTCATTCCTGTCCGGCCAAAGCCAAGCACCGCAACCGTGGACCCATGGATGGTAAAATCAGTATGCTGAATCGCCATCATAATGGTTCCTTCCACAGTCGGTATCGAATTATAGATCGCCACATCATCTCTTTCAAATAGCTGTACCAGCCTTCGGTTGGCTTTCTTGATAATTCCGTTTAAGTATTCATTGCTGATCCCGGAGTACACTGTGCAATGTGGAGGGGTTTTAGAGAGAATTTGCTCTGTTATGATTACTTCCTCATTAGAAAAGATTGTTTCTACCCTACCTGTAGAATTTGTGCCCGGAACCGGCAAAATGATAGAATCAATTTCGGAAAGATTGAGATCGTCCAGCTTCTCCTTGACTGCGCCGGTAAACGAATGGTCCAGCTGTTCAAAGCCTACCAATGACAGTTTGGCATCAAGCTCCGTAAGTTTGCGGACCACCTCGAGCTGCCTAGCATCTCCGCCGATCACTGCAATTTGCACGCCTGTGAGCATAAAGCCGTCACCTTCTTTTATTGAGATAAGCCTGCAATATCCAATTACGTGTTTTCCCTTCTCATCTTATGTTTTTTTCTTCAAAGAGGTGAATCGTTAATGCCGGGACTGATGCTCTAAATTGGAAAAGTAAAGACCGCCTTATTACAAGGCGGCCAGTCGGGTTTTCTTATAACGATTTCTAAACGATTATCAATCAATCAGGGAATTTAATATTTTGGGGCATTTCCTGCTCTGAAAGTGGCTGGTGGTCGGGGATATCAATGATGATCATATCAGTGCCTATTTTTTTTATATGCCGCCAAGGGACACGGATTTCATTTCCGTTTTTTTTGAGCCCGAACCATTTCACAGACGGTATGATCAAAGCTGTTATCTGTCCGCTCTCATTTATTTCAAGATCTGTCTGCCCCAGGATTCCTAAGCGTTGCGCCCGTTTAACATCCACGATTTCTTTTCCGCTAAGCTCGCTAAGCCGCATGATGCTTTTCCCCCTCTTTTTACGCTTACTAATCTATATCCCTTTTCAGGGACAGTTAGAAGTATTTTTTTAGACGGGGAGGGCCCCCAGCCTGCAGAGAAAAAGAAAAAAGGCCTTGCAGGTATGCCTGGAACAAAGCATACGCAAGGCCCCTGTTTACTCTTTCCAACCCTCTAGGGGACTGATTAAGGAACTGGAGTAACTATCGGTAAAAATTTGATTGGCAAGCGAATTTACGCTTTCCTCTGTCACTTCATCAATTATTTCGACTATTTCATCAAGCGATTTATGTTTCTCTAAAAGCAGCTCATTTTTCCCGTTCCTGCTCATCCGGCTGTTGGTACTCTCCAGACTGAGCATTAAACTGCCCTTTAGCTGTTCTTTGCTGTTATGCAATTCTTTTTCTGTGATGCCCTCGCGCTTGAGGGTCCCGAGCGTTTCCTGGATGGTTTCATACAGGCTGTCAAGCTGGCCTGCCCCTGTGCCGCCGTAAATCGTGACAAGGCCGCTGTCCTGATAGCCGGAATGATAGGAATAAACAGAATAAGCAAGCCCACGCTGTTCCCTTACTTCCTGGAACAGGCGACTGCTCATGCTACCGCCAAGGATGTTATTAAGTACGATTAAACTATAAACATCCTTATGGCCGATTTGCAGCCCTTCAAATCCGAGGCATAAATGGGCCTGTTCCGTTTCTTTCTTTCTTGAAAGCTTGTTCTGGTGGAATACCGGCTTTACAAGTTCTGCTCTTCCGTTGCCACCCTGATACGAACCAAAATAGCTTTCCACTTCTTTTATAAAGCTCTCATTTACATTGCCCGCAATGGAAATGACAACCTTATCCGGTGTATACATTTCATGGACATATTTTTTCAACGAATCGCTGTTAAACGTATTCAATGTTTCTTCTGTGCCTAAAATCGGAAATCCAAGCGGATGTGTACCATAAACAGCCTGGCTCAGTAAATCATGGACGATGTCATCCGGAGTGTCTTCATACATTTTAATCTCTTCTAAGACAACATTCTTTTCTTTCTTTAATTCTTCTTCATCAAACGTGGAGTTAAAAAACATATCTGAGAGTATCTCAAGGGCCATGCCTGCATGGTTATCCAGCACCTTAGCATAATAGCAAGTGTACTCTTTGGAAGTAAAGGCATTTACCTGTCCGCCGATACTGTCAAAAGACTCCGCGATTTCCCTGGCATTACGGTTAGCGGTGCCTTTAAAAAACATATGTTCCAAAAAGTGTGAAATCCCATTAAGTTCCGGCGATTCGTGACGTGAACCTGTTTTAATCCAAACTCCGATGGCGACGGAACGGACTGTCGGAATATTTTCTAGTACAATTCTGGCTCCATTTTGGCAAGTATATTTCTTGATCATGAACATTCCTCCAATTCTTTGCTGCAATAAGAAGCGGACGCCCACCTCTGGGGGAACGTCGGCTAACTACTGCCACGTCCTGTGGCAAACACCGACGTCACAAATCCTCGAAAAGCTGCACTTTTCTTCGTGCGATGTAACACTAACGAATCCTTCCTTGTCCTGTGGAAGTACTTTAATGAACGATCCTGGTTTCTTCCAGAGCTTCTGTAACGGTAACTATATGAAGATTTTTTCTTTTTATTTGCTTTATTAATGTTTCTAAAGACTGGGCCGTCGAATCCGTGGGGTGCATCAGGACAAATGCCCCCGGATGGAGTTTTGAAAGCACCCTCGAGGTTAATACGTCAGGGGTTGGCTTTTGCCAATCGATCGTATCAACGCTCCACATGATTGTGCCCATTCCCATCGAATCTGCTATATTGACAGTCTCATCCCGGTAGCTTCCGCTCGGGGGAGCAAACCATTTCGCCTTTACTTTATTATTTGTCACAGCTTCTATCACTGCATTCGTTTTCTGCAGCTCGTTTGTGGACGCTTGGGATGAAAGTGTCTGCATATTAGGATGAGAGTATGAGTGGTTGCCAATTTCATGGCCGCCTTCCTCGATCATTTTCACGAGATCCGGATTATTCTTTGCCCATCTTCCTTCAAGAAAAAACGTCGCTTTTACATCATTTTCTTTAAGTGTGGAGAGCATGTCCTGTAAATACTCGTTACCCCAGGCAACATTAACCAAAAATGATACAACCGGTTTTTCTGGATGTGCCCGGTAAATCGGTGCTGGTTCCAGGTCGTCCAAATGGATTTTAGGGGAAATCTGCCTGTATATAAGTTTTTTCTCATCAAATTTCCCGGACTTTTTCATGATATGGTAGGATGCTTGAACATCCACTTTGATCCCGTTATAGCCGGGAACGGTTTTCCACACCGGATCAATTCTTGCGTCCATAGGCGGCGATTCATATTGCTGGCGTTTAGATTGAATTTCTCTATAAAGGCTGTCTTCCTGCGAAGCAGTAAAGGCCGCCTCTTCTTTTAACACAATCATATAATGATGTGTATAAGGATTTTGCACTAATAACCATGATATACCTGCAATGGCAGTTATCGCAACTATCTGCTTCCAATTATTATTCATTTTTCCGTCCTCCTTCATACAAAATGTATGAGGAAAATGGACAAGGTAGAACATTGGGTTGTGACTCCCTTGGCCAGAAGCCTGAATCATTAGAAAACTCGCCGGATGGCGAGCCTTTGTAAAAGCGAAGACACAGCGAAGTTAAGCCAACAGGATGTTGGCCACACAGGCGTTGATACAGGATCTAGCACACATAACCTGTGTTCAGCACTATGCAATCAAGAAAGTTTTATCTTGCCTGCCAAAAAAAGCATGCGATTCTAAATAAACCGCATGCATATGAATATGCCTTTGTTATTCCTTGGTGTTCTCTGCTGACTCTTTTTGCTCTTTTAGGACAGCTTTACGGGATAGGTTGACCCTTCCCTGTTTATCGATTTCCGTTACTTTGACAAGGATTTCGTCCCCGATTGCGACAACATCTTCAACCTTGCCGACTCTTTCCTCAGCAAGCTCTGAAATATGGACCAGGCCATCTTTTCCATTGAAGATTTCCACGAAAGCGCCGAATTTCTCGATACGTTTTACTTTACCAAGATACATTTGACCTACTTCCACTTCCCGAACGATATCCTCAATGATCTTCCTGGCCTTCTGGTTCATTTCCTCATCTATGGACGAGATGAAGACAGTGCCATCTTGCTCGATATCGATCTTTACGCCGGTTTCTTCAATGATTTTGTTGATTTGTTTTCCGCTTGGCCCGATTACATCCCGGATCTTATCCGGATTGATTGTCAAAGTAAGTATTTTCGGAGCATATTTGCTTAATTCCCCGCGCGGCTGGTTCAAAGTCGCGATCATCGAATCAAGTATGTGCATTCGTCCCCGTTTTGCCTGCTGGAGGGCTTCTTCAAGAATTTCTCTGGAAAGGCCTTCGATTTTAATATCCATCTGCAGGGCAGTTACCCCTTTTTCTGTGCCCGCCACTTTGAAGTCCATGTCTCCCAGGTGGTCTTCCATTCCCTGAATATCAGTCAGGATTGTATAATATTCACCTGACTTAACAAGTCCCATCGCAATCCCGGCAACCGGCGCCTTTATCGGAACGCCTGCATCCATCATCGCAAGGGTGCTTGCACAAATGCTTGCCTGGGAAGTGGAACCGTTCGATTCCAGCACCTCGGACACGAGCCTTATCGTATAAGGAAAGTCCTTTTCAGCAGGAATGATTGGTTCGAGAGCCCTTTCACCCAACGCCCCATGCCCAATTTCACGGCGTCCTGGCCCTCTCATCGGACCTGTTTCACCGACGCTGAACTGCGGGAAATTGTAATGATGCATAAAGCGCTTGGATTCTTCCGTCCCAAGCCCGTCCAGGATCTGTACATCGCCAAGAGCCCCTAATGTACAAATAGAAAGGGCCTGCGTTTGGCCGCGGGTAAATAAACCGGAACCATGCGTTCTAGAAAGCAAACCCACCTCAGAATATAGGGGCCTGATTTCGTCAGGATTGCGGCCGTCAGGGCGCACCTTCTCTTCGGTTATAAGACGGCGGACTTCTGACTTTACCAGTTTATTCAGGATTTCTTTAACCTGCTTGAGCTGGGCATCATCAGCTTCTTTTTCCTCAAACCCGGCAAGCACGCGGTCTTTCACTTTTTTGATTGCATCCTCTCGGGCATGCTTTTCCTGAACCTGAACCGCTTTATTGATGTCATCCTCACAAATTGACTTGACCTGTGCTTCAAGCTCCGCATCCACTTCGTATAGAATGATTTCCGTTTTTTCTTTGCCGATTTCATGTGCAATGCTTTCCTGGAATTCAATCAATTTTTTGATCTCTTCATGGCCGAACATGATCGCTTCAAGCATCGTTTCTTCCGGCACTTCATCAGCTCCGGCTTCTACCATATTAATGGCATCCTTCGTTCCGGCAACCGTTAAATTGATATCGCTATGTTCCATTTGTTCCACTGTCGGATTGATAATGAATTCATTATTTACCCGGCCCACAACAACCCCTGCAATCGGACCCTGAAAAGGAATGTCAGAAACTGATAGCGCAAGGGATGAACCGAACATGGCCGCCATTTCTGTTGAACAATCCTGGTCAACGCTCATGACAATGCTGATAACCTGGACTTCATTCCGGAACCCATCCGCAAATAATGGGCGGATAGGACGGTCGATTAAGCGGCTGGCAAGGATCGCCTTTTCACTTGGCCTTCCTTCCCGTTTAATGAAGCCGCCAGGGATTTTCCCGACAGCATATAATCTTTCCTCATAATTAACTGTCAATGGAAAAAAGTCCAGATTCTTTGGCTCTTTTGAAGCGGTAGCAGTACTTAATACAGCACTGTCACCATATCTGACAAGGACCGCGCCGTTAGCCTGCTTGGCCAATTGGCCGATTTCGACAGTGAGCTTCCTGCCGGCCCAGTCGAATGAATAAGTTTTCTTATCCTGTGCCATTCTTTGATAAACCCCTCTCTACTTCTTCAAATCAGGGGCCTGGTATATTACCTGAACCCTTATTAGATGAATGATATATATGTCAATGTGTTTAAACCCTATAAAACAAGCTATCCTTATTATGCACGAAAAAAACAACCGTTAACAGCGAAATGGATGAATTATGTATAAAATGACCAAATTCATTGAAATACTGCTCAATTTACTCTGGTACTGATTCCGCTTCGCCTAAAAATTAGAAAACTCGCCAATTGGCGAGCCTTTTGCAAAGGCAAAGACAAAAGCATAGTCAGGCTCGCTGGATGTAGTCACACAGGCATAGCCACAGGAGATGCGCTTAGTCTGTGTTCTGACGTTAGCAGAAAACCCGGCAAGTCCGATTCCGCGGACGACGGCAAGCCGCAAGGGGGCTATTTCACCCGGAATTATGTAAATAAGCCTAACAAAAAAGCGGGAAAATTCCCGCTTTCATGAAAGATTATCGGCGTAAACCTAACTTAGTGATAAGTTCACGGTAACGAGTAACATCTTTATTACGTAGGTATGTTAAAAGATTACGGCGTCTACCTACCATTTTAAGAAGACCGCGACGAGAGTGGTGGTCTTTCTTATGAACGCGCAAGTGGTCGTTCAAGTTGTTGATTTCTTCTGTAAGGACAGCAATCTGTACCTCTGGAGATCCAGTGTCAGTCTCATGAGTTCTGTACTCATTAATTAGTTCGTTTTTGCGTTCTTGTGTAATAGCCATCCATTTCACCTCCTGTTATTTCATGAAATCCCCGATTACCCAGCAAGCGCCGGAGAGTCGACTAGCCAAGTAATGGTTATTTTTCATACAATAAATAGAATACATCTTTTCGAAATAAAATGCAAGTCTAAACAGTAGTTTTGCTAAAATAAGCGTGTGCTTCCGCTTTGTCTGCTTCGATTTGCTTGATAAGTTCATCGAGCCCGTTGAATTTTTGCTCGCTTCTTAACCGTTTATGCCATTCGATTTCAGTTTCTTTTCCATAAAGATTTCCATCGAACGAGAGAATATGCACTTCAACGGATGGATGTTCAGGCCGTTTTTCATGAAAAGTCGGTTTATAGCCGACATTGCAGACTCCATCATGCCAGCTGCCGTCTATTTTTATACGAACGGCGTAAACCCCAGTGGCTGGGAACAAATAGTTATCGCTCACTTCGATGTTCGCTGTAGGAAAGCCAAGCTGCCGCCCCCTCTTCTCTCCATGGACCACAATGCCCTGAGTCGAATAAAAGCGCCCCGCTAAATGATGGAATTGGGCAAAGTCCCCTGCGTCCAATGTTTCCCTGATTCTAGTGGAACTGACTTTGTCGGCATCAAGCGTCTGTTTTTCGACAGTCGTATGCGAAAAGCGTCCCCTTGAATGGAAAGGCAGCGTTTCCATCGTGCCTTTTCCGTACCGGCCATACGTGTAGTCGAAACCCGCCACCACATGCCGGACATTCAAATTAATTAAATAATCATCAACGAATTCCTGTGGCAGCAAGGAAGCAAAGTCTTGCGTAAAATGTATGATAAACAGGTAATCGACACCCAAATCCTCAATAAGGGCGATCTTATCCTGAATCGGTGTAATATAGCGTACATGCCTTACATTTTTGCCGAGGACCGCAGATGGATGGGGATCAAACGTCATGACACCTGAACGAATTCCATCCAGCTTGGCTTTCTTTACGGCAGTCTGTATTACTTTTTGGTGTCCTTTATGAACACCGTCAAAAAAGCCGAGCGCGATGCATAGAGGCGGCAAATCGTCGGCATTAAATTGATGAGGATGCTCTATTGCAATTACTTTCACGGTCCATTCTCCTCTTTCTTCCGGAAAAACTTATAAATCCTGAGCTAACACCTTTATTGGCTTGATTAGATTTGCTTTATTAGGGTGAATGCTGTAAATTGCAAGTGCCTTTTGACTGCTGTCCACCATCACAAAAGGGATTCCCTTTGTAATTGGCAAATCCTCAGGCTGCTCCATGACAGCACCGTTTTTAACTTTCTTTGCTACTGTATCATTAATCTGATATTTCGGCAAATGAATTAGGCCCCTTTCCAAAGGCAGCAGAAGATCCTCTTGTCGCCCTGAGGCTGCCATTTCTTCTACTTCCTCAAAGGTCTTGCAGTCTTCTCGGGTAAAGCCGGCTGATTGGATCCTGACAAGGTCAGACATATGGGCAGGATAACCCAGCCTCTCCCCAATCATCACAGCGAGTGTCCTGATATAGGTTCCTTTGCTGCAACTGGCCCGGAAGCGAAAGGACACGGTAGCTCCCGTAAATTCTTCCCTGTCATCAAGTAATGTTAGCTCATGGATGGATACCGTCCTGGTTGGCCGTTCCACTGCAATCCCTGCCCTCGCATATTCATATAACTTCTTGCCGTTTACCTTTACCGCCGAATACATAGGGGGTGTTTGCTGAATTGCACCAGTTAGTGAAGCCAGCACTTCAAGAATCTGTTCCCTCGGGAATGCGGCGGACACAGGCTGTTCCTCCACTTTTTCTCCGCTTGCGTCTTCAGTCGTTGTCGAAAACCCTATTGTTACTTCCCCTTCGTAAGCTTTCCCGGCTTCTGTTATGTACTCGGCTATTTTTGTAGCCCGTCCAATGCATATGGGCAACACGCCTGTCACATCTGGATCAAGCGTTCCAGTATGACCCACCTTTTTTGTTTTTAAAATCTTCCTAAGTTTAAATACGCAATCATGCGATGTCATTCCTTTTGGTTTCCAAAGCGGCAATATCCCTTCCAAAAGCATCCACCTCTTTCAGTGATACATATGATTTTGTTTATTGTAGTATAAATGAAAGTCCGATTCCATTACCCATCTTACAATGTTACTGATCACCCGCCTGTTTCAGGGTGTTCCCTTCTTTCAAAAAGCAGAAAAAAAGATAGACAATGAATGTCTATCTCTAATTCAAGCCGTGTGCCACTACCGCAGCAGCAACCCCACGCAGGAAAAAATCTATTCATCATCCCTTGGGGCGGCTTTCTCTTCCGCATGGATTTGATGGATCAAGGTATCAATCCTGTTTCCATAGGCGATCGATTCATCAAATTCAAACGCGATTTCCGGCGTTTTTCGCAGCCGGATCCTCTGTCCGATTTCAGAACGGATAAATCCTTTCGCTTTTGCCAGGCCTTTAAGCGTATTTTCTTTTTGTTCCTCATCACCAAGAACCGAAATATAAACGGTTGCCTGTTGGAGATCGCCAGTCACGGCAACGTCGGTTACCGTGACAAAGCCAATCCGTGGATCTTTGATTTTGCGACCGATGATCTCAGTCAGCTCTTTCTTCATCTGTTCGCCAACACGATTTGCACGAAGGCTCATAAAATCACCTCGCTAGCTTAAAGCCATTCTATATCTGTTATTGTACGTTCAAGTTCCGGAAACGAATCTAGAAATTGCAGGGCATTCTGCAATTCTCTCTCAGTAGCTGCACGTGAAGATGCCACGGTGACAATGGCAATTTTTGTCCTTTGCCAAACATCCTGATATCCGGTTTCCGCTACCGAAACATTGAATTTTTGCTTGAGCCGTGTCATCACTCGCTGGAGCACGGCCCTCTTTTCTTTTAATGATTGGGCATCGTGAATGACGCATTCAAATTCGGCTGAGCCGATCATTACTTGCGTTCCACTTCTTCCATTACATAAGCTTCGATTACATCGCCTTCTTTGACGTCATTGAAGTTTTTAATCGTAATCCCGCATTCATAGTTTTGGGCTACTTCTTTAACATCATCCTTAAAGCGTTTCAGGGCATCGATTTCGCCTTCGAAAATTACAACACCCTCGCGGATTAGGCGTACGCCGCTGTCACGTGTGATTTTTCCATCAGTAACATATGAACCGGCAATGGTTCCGACTTTTGAAACTTTAAATGTCGTACGGACTTCAGCCTGGCCAATGATTTTTTCTTCAAACTCAGGGTCAAGCATCCCTTTCATCGCAGCTTCGATTTCCTCGATTACTTTATAAATGATGCGATGCAGGCGAACGTCGACGTTTTCTGATTCTGCAGCACGCTTGGCATTGACATCCGGGCGTACGTTAAATCCGATTACAATAGCATTTGATGCAGTTGCCAGAATGATATCTGATTCGGTAATCGCACCGACGCCTGTGTGGATAATTTTAACTTTAGCGCCTTCCACTTCAATTTTCTGAAGTGAAGCAGCAACCGCCTCTGCTGATCCCTGAACATCCGCTTTTAAGATGATATTCAGTTCTTTTATTTCCCCTTGCTTCATTTGTTCAAACAATGTATCCAAAGTTACACGTGATTTTTCGCTGCGTTGTGTGGCAATTTGTTTCTGTGAGCGTGCTTCCCCGACCTGGCGCGCTGTTTTTTCATCTTCGAATACGATAAACCGGTCACCAGCCAGCGGCACGTCATTCAAACCTGTAATTTCGACCGGAGTTGACGGACCTGCTTCTTTAACGCGGCGTCCCAAATCATTAACCATGGCACGTACACGTCCGAAAGTGTTACCAACTACGATAGGGTCACCAATTTTCAGCGTACCGTTTTGAACAAGGAGGGTTGCCACAGAACCTCGGCCTTTATCAAGCTGGGCTTCAATAACGGTTCCAATTGCCCTGCGGTTGGGATTGGCTTTATATTCTTCCACTTCTCCCACAAGAAGTATCATTTCAAGCAGGCTATCTATTCCTTCTCCGTTTTTCGCTGAAATCGGAACAAAAATAGTCTCGCCGCCCCACGCCTCTGGTACAAGGCCATGCTCAGTCAGCTCTTGCATTACGCGGTCCGGATTGGCTGCCGGCTTATCCATTTTATTAACGGCGACGATGATTGGAACCTCAGCCGCTTTCGCATGGTTAATCGCTTCAACTGTTTGAGGCATTACTCCATCGTCAGCTGCGACGACAAGTATAGTTATATCTGTGACTTTCGCACCACGTGCACGCATGGTAGTAAACGCTGCGTGTCCAGGTGTGTCAAGGAATGTGATTTTCTTATCATTAACAGTTACCTGATAAGCACCGATATGCTGGGTGATGCCTCCCGCTTCCCCTTCGGTCACTTTTGTATTCCGGATCGAGTCAAGCAAGGTGGTTTTACCGTGGTCGACGTGGCCCATGATCGTAACGACTGATGGACGTTCGATTGCATCGGCTTGATTATCGTCCGTCACCAATGCCTCAAGGTCGGTAATATCCACTAAAATCTTTTCTTCCACTTCGACATCATATTCGCCTGCAACCAACTCGATTGCATCTTTATCAAGCGATTGGTTAATCGTTGCCATTACACCTAGCATGAAAAGCTTCTTAATGATTTCAGAAGGTTCACGGTGCAGCTTCTTCGCCAGTTCGGCAACCGTCAGGGACTCGGTAAAAGTGATTTTTGAAGGCAGCTCTCTTTCTTTTCTCTTTTGAACAGGAGCAGACGTGTGCTGCTGAGGTTTTTGTCTGTTTTTATTACGGTTATTGTGGTTATTGTTCCTATTATTATTGCCCTTGAAGACTTTGGATTCTTTCTTCTGGTTTTCCTGGGAAGTTTTCTTTCCAGCGACAGGCTTAGGTATAGGCTTCTTTTGGATCTTTTCGGTCTTTTTCACTACACCAGTATTATCATCCGCTTCAGCTTCGTACGTTTCCAGTGTGGAAGGATTCTTCTGCTGCGGGCTTTCAGCCTGCTTTGGTGCTGAATTTGGTTCAGTTTTAGGTTTAGGATTGTATTTGTCATTCAACTTTTCAACGGTTGTATCTTCTAGTGCTGTCATATGGTTCGATACCTCTATGTTCATTTCTTTCAGTTTATTAATAACGTCCTTGCTTGAAACGTTTTTTTGTTTTGCATATTCATATACTCGTAATTTGGTCATGTGTTCACCCCCGTAAAATTTAATCGAGCAGCGTCTGGAGTTTTTGTGCAAAACCATTATCCAGAACGGCAACGGCGACCCTCTCCTCCTTGCCGATCGCCTGGCCGAGAATGGACCTGTTTTCCACTCTTTTGATAGGCACTTTATAATAGGCACACTTATCAAAGATTTTTTTTTCTGTATTTGAGGAAGCGTCAAGAGCAAGCAAAACCAGCTTTGCTTTTCCGTTCCTTATCTCCTTGATCACTAATTCTTCTCCGGAAATCAGCTTACGCGCTCGATTTGCCAAACCTAATAGAGACACCCATTGTTCTTGTTTCATGAATTCGGATGCTTCTCCTTTTCCGCCAATTCCAGCAATTGTTCATAAATGGAAGGATCGATTGCCGCTTCCAGGTTGCGCTCAAGCACATTCTTTTTCTTGGCAAGCTCAATGATCGCCGCATCCAGGGTCAGATAGGCCCCTCGGCCGGATTTTTTTCCGGTCGGATCAATGCTTATTTCCCCGTCTTTTGTGCGGACGATCCTGATCAATTCCTTTTTCGGCTTCATTTCACCTGAAGCGACACACTTACGCATCGGAATTTTTTTGCGGCTATTCATTATCGATCACCTCCTGTCATGCTTACTCATTGTCTTCAGAAAATTCATCGTCACTTTCAAAGCTATCCCTGCTTAAGAGAAATTCCTGTTCTTCCACAGGATAAATGCCATTCGCGCGTGCTTCTGTTTCACTTTTGATATCTATTTTCCAGCCGGTCAATTTCGCTGCAAGACGGGCGTTTTGACCCCGTTTTCCAATAGCGAGAGAAAGCTGGTAATCCGGTACGACTACTGTAGTGGCTTTTTCTTCTTCCTGGACAATGACCTCAAGCACCTTTGAAGGGCTTAAAGCGTTGGCTACAAAGACAACCGGGTCTTCTGACCATTTAACGATGTCGATCTTTTCGCCTTTCAGTTCGTTGACAATCGCCTGCACACGCTGGCCTTTTTGTCCCACGCAGGATCCTACCGGATCGACTTCTTCATTATCGGAATGCACAGAAATTTTCGAACGGTCCCCCGCTTCCCTAGCCACTGATTTGATTTCTACAGTACCATCGAAAATCTCCGGGACTTCGATTTCAAACAGGCGCTTTAAGAGGCCCGGATGTGTGCGCGACACGAAAATCTGTGGACCTTTGGAAGTTTTTTCAACTTTTGTGATAAACACTTTGATCCGGTCATGGGGCTTGTATTGCTCATTTGGCATCTGCTCGCCCGCAGGCAGCAACGCTTCGATCTTCCCAAGGGATACGTAGATAAACCGGGAATCCTGGCGCTGGACGATACCGGTCATGATATCTTCTTCACGGTCGATGAATTCGGAGTAGATGATGCCGCGTTCTGCTTCCCTGACGCGCTGGGTGACAACCTGCTTTGCCGTTTGCGCTGCAATTCGGCCGAAATCTTTAGGCGTCACTTCCATTTCCACTACGTCATCGATCTGGTAGCTTGGATTGATCGTTTTTGCTTCTTCCAGAGAAATCTCAAGGCGCGGATCGAATACTTCGTCAACGACATCCTTTCTGGCAAAAACTCTCATGGTGCCTTTTTCAAGATTTAAGTCGATACGGACGTTTTGAGCCTGGTTAAAATTGCGGCGATATGCGGAAATGAGCGCAGCCTCGATTGCGTCAATTAAAACATCCCTGGAAATACCCTTTTCCGTCTCCAATATATTGAGAGCATCCAATAAATCACTGCTCATGGTTGGTCCCCCTTATCATGATTGTTCTGTATTTACTAATTAAGAAAAAGTGACCGCCAGCCTTGCTTTTGCCACTTTTTCATATGGAATGACGACTGATTTCTTCCTGGTCTTAACCGTAATTTCCAGCGTAACTTCACGTCCGTCAAAACCGGTTAGGATACCTTCAAATTCTTTTTCATCCAGGATTGGTTCATATGTTTTTATGTACACATTTTTCCCGATCGCCTTTTCAAAGTCCTTTTCTTTTTTCAACGGCCGTTCAGCACCGGGTGATGAAACCTCAAGAAAATAGTTTTGCGGAATCGGGTCGACCTCATCAAGTTTCTCGCTAAGCTTTTCGCTGACCTGACCGCAATCCTCAATGTCCACTCCGCCCTCTTTATCAATATAAACGCGGAGAAACCAGCTTTTCCCTTCTTTGGCATACTCAACTTCCACCAACTCCAGCCCTGATTCATCCAGAATCGGAGTTACCATCTCTTCGACAATTTCAGTTACCTTTTTACTCATACGCTGCCTCCATACATGGCCGGACTTGCTCTTTTATGCCGGTGCTGGCTGAACCGTGCGTGGCAGGATTCAGCCGGCATTCCTTTTGTCCGGAGCTTCCTAAGCATTTGCAAACAAATTAGTCATTTACAACACGAAAGAGTGGGTTTCCCCACTCTTGTACTTGGTTTCTTAGTATTTCCAAATAAAATATACCATAATCAATACTTTTTTGCAAATGAACCAGCCGGGCGTATTGTAACAGCACTCATTGTAACAAGTTAAAACAAAGAAAGCTGGTTCTGGTCCGGCAGGGATTCCAGGCAGCCCTGCTTGTCGAGGTACTCAAGAATTGTTTTTGATATTTTGCCTCGCTGCTGAAGGTCTTCCTTTGAAAGAAATTCCCCTTCTCCCCGTGCACGGACAATGTTTAAGGCTGCATTAGTCCCAAGTCCAGG
The DNA here is from genome assembly GCF_003429105.1 of Peribacillus glennii. GTDB lineage: Bacteria > Bacillota > Bacilli > Bacillales > DSM-1321 > Peribacillus > Peribacillus glennii. The sequence continues at coordinate 44,120 of NZ_QVTD01000013.1, read as the reverse complement.
GATCGAATTGAACGGCGGGATTAATGTATTACCCTCGATGATAAATTCATCTGCGCTTGATTTATATAAATCGACTTTTTGGAAAGCAAAACCTCTTTCGCACATTTCCAGAGCAAGCTCAAGCACCGTCAACGTATTCTTTTCCTTCGTCGACGCGTCAAGGCCTTTCGCGTTAATCTCTTCGATTTTTGAGCGGATGGATTGTGAACCGCGTACCATTGCATCGATTTCAAAATCTTCTGCCCTTACCGTAAAATAAGCAGCATAATACAAGAGCGGCAGATGCACTTTAAAATAGGCTATCCTTACAGCCATCAATACATAGGCAGCAGCATGAGCTTTAGGGAACATATATTTTATCTTCTTGCATGAATCGATATACCATTCCGGTACTTCATTCTTTCGCATTTCCGCTTCAAACTCGTCTGAAAGACCCTTTCCTTTACGGACGGATTCCATGATTTTAAAGGCAAGCGACGGTTCCAATCCTTGATATATCAAATAGACCATAATGTCGTCACGGCAGCCGATTACCTCTGAGAGTGTACAAATATTATTGTGTATCAGCTCCTGGGCATTTCCAAGCCACACATCGGTACCATGTGAAAGTCCTGAGATCTGGACGAGTTCCGAGAATGTTGTGGGTTTTGTATCTTCTAGCATCTGGCGGACAAAACGCGTACCGAATTCAGGTATCCCGAGTGTTCCGGTTTTACACATGATTTGGTCTTCCGTAACGCCTAGCGATTCTGTCCCTGAGAAAATTTTCATCACTTCAGGGTCATCCGTCGGAATTGTTTTAGGGTCAATGCCGCTCAAATCCTGCAGCATGCGGATCACGGTTGGGTCATCGTGCCCGAGTATATCAAGCTTCAATAAGTTATCATGAATGGAATGGAAGTCAAAGTGGGTGGTCTTCCATTCCGATGTTTTATCATCAGCTGGAAATTGGATCGGCGAAAAATCATAAATATCCATATAATCCGGAACTACTATGATGCCCCCCGGGTGCTGCCCGGTCGTTCTTTTAACGCCGGTACAGCCGGCCACAAGCCTGTCTATTTCCGCTCCCCTGAGATGAAGATTATGATCTGACGCATAACCTTTTACATAGCCATAGGCAGTCTTCTCCGCCACCGTGCCAATCGTTCCAGCACGGAATACATTATCTTCACCAAAAAGGACCTTTGTATAGTTATGGGCATGAGGCTGATATTCACCGGAAAAGTTCAAATCGATATCAGGCACTTTATCGCCTTTAAAGCCCAGAAACGTTTCAAATGGGATGTCATGACCGTCCTTTTTATATCTCTCGCCGCAATTCGGGCAATCCTTGTCCGGAAGGTCAAAACCTGAACCGACAGAGCCGTCATTGAAGAATTCCGAATGCTTGCAGCTTGGGCATACATAATGGGGCGGGAGCGGATTTACTTCAGTGATTTCCGTCATTGTCGCAACTAATGATGAACCTACCGATCCACGGGAACCCACAAGATAACCATCATCCAGTGATTTTTTTACAAGCTTATGTGAAATCAAGTAAATAACGGCGAATCCGTGGCCGATGATGCTCTTTAGCTCTTTTTCCAAACGGGCTTCCACGATTTCCGGCAGCGGCTCGCCATAAATGCGCCGTGCCATGCCGTAACTCATCTCGCGCATCTCGTCTTCGGCACCTTCAATTTTAGGCGTATACAAATCGTCTTTAATCGGTTTAATCGGGTCGATCATATCGGCTATCTTGTTGGAGTTTTCGACGACGATTTCTTTCGCCTTCTCTTTGCCGAGAAATGAAAAGGCTGCAAGCATTTCATCGGTTGTACGGAAATGGACATCAGGAAGTTTATGGCGGTTTAACGGATTGGCACCGCCCTGGGAACCAACAAGAATTTTTCGGTAAATTTTATCATTAGGTTCAAGGTAATGGACATTTCCTGTTGCCACGACCGGCTTGCCAAGCTTTTCACCAAGTTTAATAATATTCGAGATAATGCCCTCCAATGATTTCTCATCGCGGACATATTCCATTTCGATCATATGCTGGTAGACTTCTTTCGGATGCACTTCCAAATAATCATAGAATTCTGCGATATCCATAACTTCCTCAAAAGCCTTCTGCATCATTCCTTCGAACACTTCGCCCTTATCACAGCCCGAGCCAACCAGGAGCCCTTCCCGGTGCTTTTGCAGCTGAGAACGGGGTATGCGCGGCACACGGTAAAAATAGTTAAGATGTGAGATTGATACAAGCTTAAACAGATTTTTCAATCCGGTTTCATTTTGGGCAAGCAATGTACAATGGGAGGGGCGTGACCGCTGATATGCATTCCCCTCACCCATATGTTCATTAAGCTGATCATGGTAAACGATCCCTTTTTCAGCTGTATCTTTCAACATTTTCATCAGCAAATAACCGGTTGCCTCAGCATCGTAAATCGCCCTATGATGCTGCGTTAATTCGATATCAAACTTTTTGGCAAGCGTGTTTAGGCGGTGATTTTTGAAATCCGGGTATAGAAAACGTCCCAATTCCAATGTATCAATTACAGGATTCTCCGCTTTCGGATGCCCTATTTTTTTATAGCCGACATTCAAGAACCCCATGTCAAAGCTCGCGTTATGCGCAACTAAAACAGCATCGCCGGCCCATTGCCGAAACCTTTGCAGAACATCTTCCACTTCCGGTGCATTTTCGACCATGTCATCGGTAATCCCTGTCAATTCGATCGTTGTTGCTGACAGCGGATGGTGAGGGTTGGCAAAATCCTCAAAGCGGTCGATGATTTCCCCGTTATGCATTTTTACAGCCGCAAGCTCGATAATCGTATCGTATACGGCAGACAGTCCCGTTGTTTCCACGTCGAAGACCACATATGTATCTTCGTCAAGGACGCGATGGGCATCATTATAGGCGATCGGTACACCGTCATCCACAAGATTAACCTCTACACCGTAAATGATGTTTATATCATTTTTCTTACCTGCCCCATAAGCCTCCGGAAAAGATTGAACCACGGCATGGTCGGTTATCGCGATTGCTTTGTGGCCCCATTTTTTTGCCTGCGCAACCAATGCGGAAACAGGAGTCACGGCGTCCATCTGGCTCATGGGTGAATGCAGGTGCAGTTCCACCCGCTTTTCGCCTTCCGGTGCCTGATCAAGCCGGCCCGCCTTGGAAATTTCATTTATATCATTGGCTATCATGACCAAATCGCGGACAAATGTATCATTCTGAATGCTCCCCTGCGCGCGAACCCACATCCCTTTCTTGACACGGGAAAGCAATGCAGCATCTTCTTTATCACGTGAAAACATCTTGACTAAAATAGAGCTTGTATAATCAGTGACTTTAAATGTCAATAAAGTCCTGCCGCTTCGCAGTTCCTTTGTTTCAGCATCAAAAACAAAGCCTTCAATCGCAATCCGTCTTTCTTCATCGACAATTTGCTCAATTTGCCTAAAATCGGCGTCATCCTTAATGGTATAACCAATTTTAACAGGACCTTGATGTTCATTGTCCCCGCCGGACTTCTCATTTTCTTTCTTTTGCATTTCCGTAATGGCTGCAAGTGCCTTGGCTTCATCTTCTTTTTGCTTCTCGAGCATAAACTCCTGGTATTCCTCCTGGGAGCCTGAAACTTCGGCATCAAGGGATAAAGACGGGAAACCAAAGTTTTGATAAATGTTCGAGATAAGCCCGGAATACTTCCGCTTTAGCTGTCCGGCTTCCGCCTCATTGCGTGCTTTTACAATCAGGCGGTGCCCCGCAACCCTCGGTTCTTGTTCATTCAAAAGAGCCAAAAGCGCTGGCGAGATCCCTTCAAGTTCACCGATGCAATTTTTCCAGTAATCCTTGATTATTTCTTCGGTAACCTGGGGGTTTTCAACATGAATGCTGAATGAAACTGTTGCGATGTGCGCAAAGGTAGCCGAAAGATGAGTAGCCAGCCGTGTGTGGACACTGCAAGGAATCAGTTCCTCCAGCTTAAAAGAGAAACGCCAGCTTTTAGCTTCCCTTTCAATTGATAGCTTTTCGATTTCAGCACGGTAAAAATACTTAACAAACGCATCCTCCGTAAGTCCGAGCTGCTGGAGCAAGAGTTGAAATCTCTCTCTTCCACTATTCGGATTGTGATCCATTTCCGCTCTCTCCTATCTTTTCAATCCTAATCTATTAATACATTCAATTATCTTTAAAACCGCAATCTATAGCATCCAATACTTTGCAACTAAATATATGGCAACAGACGTAATTATAACATATCTATGTGTCTGGAATGATAGTGAAAAAAGTTAGTAATTTCTCCGTTTGGCGACTTTAGCAGATAAGAACGCATTGTACTTTCTTCTCCGCATAAAACGCCTGGCAGAAAGAAAAAAGGTACCATCGTAATGACTGATACCTTTCTTGAGCTTTACATTTATACCCATTATTGACCTGATAAAATCTGTCCAAGCATTTCAGAGAGTTTTTCACGGTTTACCTCGTGGACTTCACCGTTTTTTCGGAGTTTCACCTCTACAATTGAGTCCGCAGCCTTTTTACCAACAGTAATCCTTACCGGAATCCCGATTAAATCAGAATCGGCAAACTTTACACCCGGCCGCTCCTGGCGGTCATCCATCAAAACTTCATAGCCCTGTTTGCGCAGATCAGAATATAAATCTTCTGCAAGCTTCGCCTGGGATTCATCCTTCACATTGACCGGTATGACATGAATCTTGAAAGGAGCCAGATTTTCTGGCCATAGAAGGCCGTTTTCATCATTAAATTGTTCAGCAACAGCCGCAAGCGTGCGGGAAACCCCGATTCCATAGCATCCCATGATCATCGGCTGGCTACGGCCGTTTTCATCAAGGAACGATGCTCCCATTGCCTCGCTGTACCTGGTGCCAAGCTTAAAAACATGGCCTACTTCAATGCCTTTGGCAAATTGGATTGTGCCCTCTCCATCCGGGGACGGGTCCCCTTCAAGGATAAAGCGAAGATCCGTATAGGCAACATCACTGAAATCACGCCCCGGATTTAGATTTGTATAATGATAATCCTCTTCGTTGGCTCCGCACACTCCATTGACGATAGCTCCAACGGCATGGTCAGCGAGGATTTCCACATCACCGGACACATTCACCGGGCCGAGCGATCCAATCGAACAGCCAAGTATTTGCTTTGTTTCTTCCGGTTCTGCCAATTCTACGACTGAAGCGGCATAATAATTTTTCAATTTGATGTCATTCACTTCATGGTCGCCGCGTACAAGAACAAGAACATTCTTCCCGTCCACCTTAAATAGCAGGGATTTGATGCAGTCCTTTGCCTTTGCATGTATAAATTCCGACACTTCTTGAATCGACTTTTTGCCTGGTGTGTGAACCTTTTCAAGCTCTCTTTCAGCTTCTGTGGGTTTCTCGTACTTGGCCACAACAGGAGCCATTTCGATATTCGCTGCATAATTGGATGTATCAGAGTAGGCAATGGTATCCTCACCAACATCTGACAGCACCATAAATTCATGCGTATCTTTCCCGCCCATTGCCCCGGAATCCGCAATGACTGCCCTGAAGTTCAAACCGCACCGGCGGAAAATATTTGAATAGGCAGTGAAAAGCTTTTGATATACTTCATCAAGGCTTTCCTGATTGGCATGGAAGGAATAGGCATCCTTCATGATAAACTCGCGGCCTCGAAGCAAGCCAAAACGTGGACGCTTTTCATCGCGGAACTTCGTTTGGATTTGGTACAGAGACAAAGGCAGCCGCTTATAAGATTTCACTTCATCCCGGATCAGGCTTGTAATTACTTCTTCATGTGTGGCACCGAGGGCGAATTCGCGTTCATTCCTGTCTTTCAATCTCATTAATTCTGGCCCGTAAGAATACCAGCGCCCTGATTCCTGCCACAATTCAGCTTGCTGCAGCGCAGGCATCAAAAGCTCCACCGCACCTGCTGCATCCATCTCTTCCCGGATAATGGCTTCAATCTTTTGCAGCACCTTTTTTCCAAGCGGCATAAAGCTATAGACCCCGCTTGCGTTTTGCCTCATAAATCCTGCTCTCAATAAAAGCTGATGGCTCTTAATCTCTGCATCAGCCGGAACCTCCCTTAGTGTAGGGATCAGCGTCATACTCTGCTTCATCTATTGCACCTCATCATCATCTTCTAATTGTTGTGTTGCAGCAGTTACATATTTAAAATGAATATATTAATTTAGGGCGGCCTGCCAATACTTTGGGCTTTTTCATGTGAAACTACGGTTATACATGCTCGCTTTTTCCCTGGCCTATGCAGTTGAAGCCTTTAATGAGCCAAAAATCAACTACTTTATTTATTTTTAGGTAATTCTTTAGTTCACTTTATATAATGTGCAAAAAGAGGCAGCAGGGAACCTCGATTCTCTCCGGTTAGTTCAGGAAAAAACGCTGGATGTCATTCCATGTAACAACAATCATTAATAACATCAAGAGCGCAAACCCGATCAAATGTACCAGCCCTTCTTTTTGCCTGTCGATCGGTTTGCCTCTCAAAGCTTCCACTAGGAAGAATAAAAGGCGTCCGCCGTCAAGTGCCGGAATTGGCAGCAGGTTCATGATTCCCAGGTTGATGCTCAGCACGCCAGCCCATCTCATCAATGAGAATACCCCGGATTCAGCTACTTCTTCGGTTGATTTATAAATGCCGACAGGACCGGATAACGCATCAATGGTAAATTGCCCAGTCACTAACATGCCGAGCATTTCAAAAATTTTGATTGTCCATAAATACGTTTCCGTAAAACCATGGGTTATGGCCTTTAATGCCGATTTTTCCACAGGCGGATAAACACCGATTACACCGACCGTTTGGCCATCCCGTTCTACCTCTTTAGGAGTAACAGGGACCTCCAGCGTTTCACCGTCCCGCTCGACGACAAACTCGATTTCTTTGCCCGGACTTTTCTGGATGCTTTCCTGAACATCTATCCAGGTGGATACTTCATTGCCATCAATGGACTGGATTTCATCCCCTGCCTTTAAGCCTGAAGCGAGGGCAGCGCCATCCTTTGTCAACTCTCCCAACCGCGCTTCATCCACTACTATGCCCTGGAACAAGCCAATGACAAGAAAGATGACAAAGGCCAAAACAAAGTTCATCATCGGGCCGGCAAAAATGGTCATAGTTCGGTGTCCAAGTGATTTTGAGGCGAACTGGCGTTCAAATGGCGCAATTTGGGTTTCTACGCCATCTTCTACCGTCACAGCCTCCTTATGGACAGGGAAAGTTTTTAAAATATCTTCCTCGCCCTCCTCATAGCCTTGTATGGACAGCCCATGTTCCAAATCTGCCTTTTCCACTTCAATTATTCGGATATCCTGATATTTTTCTTTATTATTCAGAATGATTTTCTCTACAAATAAATCCTTATTCAGAATGAGGCCTACACGGTAGCCGGGCTTAAGTTCGACAGTTTCGGGATCTTCGCCCGCCATGCGAACATAACCCCCGATTGGAAGCAGCCTGATTGTATATAGCGTTTCCTTCTTTTTGAAGGTGAAGACTTTTGGTCCCATTCCAATCGCAAATTCCCGGCAAAGGATCCCTGCCCGCTTCGCAAAATACAGATGTCCTAATTCATGGAAGAAAACCAGGGAGCCAAAAATAATGATGAAAGAAATCACTGTTTGAATAGTTTGCACTTCTAATCACCTCTGTTTCAATAGTGTTTTTACAAATCCGCGCGTTTCCCTATCAATTCCTTGAATAATATCTAAATCCGGGGCAGCAATAGTGTTATGATTAGTAAGTGCTTTTTCAATTATCGTTTCTATTTCCAAAAAAGAAATCCTGCCATCAAGGAATCCAGCGACGGCTTCTTCGTTGGCGGCATTTAAAACGGTTGGCATTGAACCGCCGCTTTTCCCTGCCTCATACGCAAAACGAAGGCACGGATAGCGAACAAAGTCCATATCGGCAAAATGCAATTTCCCTATTTCAGCCAGGTTAAGCCGGTTTGAATTCATAAGCGGCAATCGGTCCGGATATGTCAGTGCAAATTGGATCGGCACCCTCATATCAGGTGTTCCCAGCTGTGCCATCACGCTTGAGTCGTGAAATTCGACCATGGAATGTATGATGCTTTCCTTATGCAGCAATACATCGATCTTTTCATATGGGAGACCGAACAGCCAGTGCGCTTCAATAACCTCCAGGCCTTTATTCATCATGGTTGCAGAATCAATGGTGATTTTCGTACCCATGGACCAGTTAGGATGATGAAGGGCCTCTTCAACGGTGACATTCTGAAGCTGTGCCCTGGTACGATCCCTGAAGCTTCCTCCTGAGGCAGTGATCACAAGCCGCTCAATATTCTTTTCTTTCTCACCTTGGAGGGCCTGGAAAATGGCTGAGTGCTCACTATCCACCGGAAGCAGCTTTACTCCCGCCCTTTTGGCTTCTTCGATGACTATATGTCCCGCTGTTACAAGTGTCTCCTTATTGGCGATCGCTATATCCTTTTTTGCCTTTATCGCCTGTAAGGTTGGATTGAGCCCGACACTGCCGATGACCGCATTCACAAGAATATTGGCCTTTTCGTGTACAGCGGCTTCAATAAGCCCTTGATCCCCATAAGTAAAGGCAATCCCGGATCCTGCAAATTCATTCTTTAAAGCTTCACAATCCTGCCGAAACTGGACAGAGACAAGCTCAGGCTGAAACTCTTCGATAAAAAGCCTGGCCTGAGGAAGATTTGTCCCAAGAGACATGGCCACGATCTTAAATTGCCCGGGATGCTGCCTTACTACATCCGCCGTCTGCCGGCCAATTGAACCGGTAGCACCTAATAGGCTGATATATTTCAAATTTATTCAACTCCTAAATAAGAAATGCGGAAGCACCCTTTTTCAAGTAACGCCGTCTTACCACTGCCAATCTGTGGCAAGCGTAGACGTCAGGACAAGGATTGGGTCACGAAGACACTTGGCTGCCAAAAAAATTTTTTTTGGTGACATCCTCGAGAAGCACGCTTCCATTCTCCAAGCTTTCCTTGTCCAGTGCAAGTCAATTAACCAAATGCAATAAATGCAAAATCGGCAAAATAAAAATCAAGCTGTCAAGCCTGTCTAAAATCCCTCCATGCCCTGGAAGGAGCTTCCCGGCGTCCTTGACACCATAGTGCCTTTTGAAGGCAGATTGCACCAGGTCGCCCATTTGTCCAAATATCGAAATCAACACACTCATCAATAATAAAGTTGCAAGGGTTGCATCAAGGCTGCTGAACATAAAAAAGAGCAGTCCTACGGCCAAACTGCTTCCAATTCCGCCAATGAAGCCTTCAACCGTCTTATTGGGGCTGATTTCGGGCCATAGTTTCCTTTTTCCCATAGCTCGCCCAACAAAATAAGCACCCGAATCAGTAGCCCAAATCGTAAACAGAGCGAAAAAAACATAAGCCAGGCTGGCCTCGCGGGTTTGATACAAATAAAAGAACCCCATTCCAACATATATAACGGACAACAATAGGAATCCAGCGTCATCAAATGTAAAACTGTTTTTGGTGGCGACTGTACTGATTAAAAATAAAATCACTGCCCAAAGGATAAGCTCCATTTTGCTGTAATCGAAATCCTTGATAAAGCCGGTGTAATGCTCAGGGAGCAAGACCAGCCATAACAGCAAGAATGAAATAATGGAAGGGAAAGAAAAAATGTGGATTTTTTTCATTCTAATCAATTCGGATAGACCAATTGTTGCCATTAGATATACTAAACTGAGGAATGGCAGCTTGCCCAATATTACCATTGGCAAAAAAATAGCTGCTGCGATGATTGCTGTGATGATACGTTGTTTCATTATTTTATGTTCCCCGCCTTCTTGAGCTAGACCCCGCCATATCGCCTGGAACGTTGTTGGTAAACTTCGATAGCTTCCAATAAATGTTCTTCCCTAAAATCTGGCCAAAGGACATCAGTAAACCAAAATTCCGAGTATGCCGCCTGCCAAAGCATAAAATTGCTCAAGCGAATTTCCCCACTGGTGCGAATAAGCAAATCAGGGTCAGGCAACTCGCTGGTCATCAAATACTCGGAAAATAAGTTCTCAGAAATATTTTCCCCTATTATACCATTTTTAGAATCGATGACTACTCTATTTACAGCTTCTATTATTTCGGCCCTGCTTCCATAATTCAGTGCAAAATTCAATATCATGCCGTCATTCGCTTTTGTGTCTTCAATTGCCTTGTCCACAGCCTTACGCGTGTGATCGGGCAAAGCTGATTTGTCACCGATCATAGAGACTTGGACATTCTCAGAAACAAGCTCCGGAAGGAATGTACCGAGAAATTCCTGGGGAAGCTTCATTAGATATTCCACTTCACTTTTTGGGCGTTTCCAGTTTTCTGTAGAAAATGCGTAAACCGTCAAGGTTTTGACACCCAGTTCATTTGCAAGCCTGGTAATCCTGCGGACGACCTTCATTCCTTCATGATGCCCGGCTACACGCGGGAGGGCCCGTTTCTTTGCCCAGCGCCCGTTTCCATCCATGATAATTGCGATATGGCGCGGAACTTCAACCTTCTTCACACTTTGAATTCTATTTGTCACATCCGAAGAAGCATTTTTTTTGAACCAACGCTTCCAAAATGAATACATACTTTTTGTCCCCCATCAGGTTGTACTCTATATCTACATCATATCGTTTTTTTCTCTATGTATGAATGATAATGGCAGATCTCTTCTATAATACCAAAAAAACAGTTCTTCTCCTAATTATTATAAACAAGGCTATTGCACAAGAAGGAGATGCTTTTAGTAATTGGCCCGCCAATGTAGAATGGCAGCTGCCCTAAATTATCTTATAGAATACTTTTCCGGACTTCAAGTTTTCTCTTTCACAAATGTGGTATCCGCGCCTGGCATAAAAAAAGGCGGCCTAAAGTGCGAATGGACAGATATGCTTTTAGCATGCTGCATGATGAACCAATAATGATTTGGATCATGCCGCGTGATCAGCAAGGGTCTGACAGCATTTACACTTTTGGCCTGCCAAGGTTTCAACAATCCATATGCGCGGGCGAAAAAAACACTTATTTATAGCCTAATGATTTTACTTATGATCAAACTTCTAGTATTTCTTTCTCTTTATTCTTTGTAATATCATCAATCTTACTGATATAGCTGTCCGTCATTTTCTGGATATCATCAGAATAGCCCCTCAGGTCGTCCTCTGTAATCTCACCATTTTTCTCCAGCTTTTTAAGGTCATCATTTGCATCCCTGCGGATATTTCTAACAGCGATCTTCGCTTCTTCCGCTTCCTTTTTGACGACCTTCACCAGTTCTTTACGACGTTCCTCTGTCAATGCCGGGATCGCAATGCGGATGATCGATCCATCACTTGAAGGATTCAGGCCTAAATCGGATTTCAAAATCGCTTTTTCAATTTCACCCAGAATTGTTTTATCGTAAGGCTGAATAACTAAAAGACGGGCCTCAGGAACTGAGACACCTGCCAACTGGTTAATCGGTGTCGGAGCGCCATAGTAATCAACGGAAATTTTATCAAGCAATGATGCGTTAGCCCTTCCCGCACGAATGCTTGCTAACTCCCGGCTATAAGCGCTTATTGCTTTTTCCATTCTTTCCTTTGAACTTGCTATCACGGTTTTTGGCATTATTATTTCCCCCTCACAATAGTTCCAAGCGTTTCACCCAAAACTGCCCGTTTTATATTTCCTTTTTCCATTAATGAAAAGACAATCAGCGGTATATTGTTATCCATGCAAAGCGAAGATGCCGTGGAATCCATGACCTCCAGGCCTTCCTTCAATACATCCAGGTAAGATAGCTCATCATATTTCTTCGCGTTCTTGTCTTTCACCGGATCAGCACTGTAAACACCGTCGACGTTGTTTTTTGCCATCAAGATCACTTCGGCTTCGATTTCCGCTGCACGGAGCGCTGCTGTTGTATCCGTGGAAAAGTAAGGATTTCCTGTTCCCGCGGCGAATATAACGACACGTTTCTTTTCCAGGTGCCTTATCGCCCTGCGCCTTATATAAGGTTCCGCTACCTGTCTCATGTCAATTGAGGTCTGGACTCGTGTTTCGATCCCAAGCTGTTCCAGGCTGTCTTGCAGGGCGAGGGAATTCATCACCGTGGCCAGCATACCCATATAATCGGCATTGGCACGGTCCATCCCCATTTCACTGCCTATTTTGCCTCGCCAGATGTTTCCGCCCCCAACTACTACGGCAACTTCTACACCCAATTCCGCAACCTCTTTGACTTGTTCCGCAATTGATTTAATTACCGAAGGATTTATCCCAAAACCTTCGTCCCCGGCCAAAGCCTCACCGCTTAGCTTCAATACGACACGTTTATATTTCGCGCTGCTCATCCAGAACCTCCAACTATGTATTCTTTATGTTCATCTTGATGCCTAATCGCTTTGAAAAGTGCATGACAAATTACAATTCCATTCGAAAATAGGGAACACTGGAGTGTTCCCTATTAAACAATTTATGCAAAGCAAATATAATCAGTCTTTTTTAACCTGGCTCATAACTTCTTCAGCGAAGTTGTCCTGGCGCTTTTCGATGCCTTCGCCTACTTCGTATCTTACAAAACTCTTGATTGTGCCGCCTTTTGACTTAACAAACTCGCCCACCTTTTGGTCTGGGTTCTTAACGAAGGATTGGTCCACTACGCAAATTTCTTCATAGAATTTTCCAATGCGGCCTTCTACCATTTTAGCTACGATCTTTTCAGGTTTACCTTCATTTAAAGCCTGTTGGGTAAGAACTTCACGCTCACGCTCGATTTCATCGGAAGAAACCTGATCGCGCGAAACATATTTTGGCCTTAAAGCGGCAATGTGCATGGAAACATCTTTTGCAGCTTCTGAATCAGTTGTACCTTCCAACAATGTCAATACAGCGATTCTACCACCCATGTGAAGGTATGCGCCGAACGCGTCGTTGTCACTTTTTGTCATCACTTCGAAACGGCGGAGGGTAAGTTTTTCACCAATTTTAGCGATTGCTGCATTGATGTGTTCTTCAACCTTTGTTCCGTTTTCCATAGTTTGTTCCAAAGCCTCTTCAACAGTTGCCGGTTTTTTAGCAAGCAAGTGTTCAGCCAATTCTTTCACTAACACCTGGAAGCCTTCATTTTTGGCAACGAAATCTGTTTCAGAGTTCACTTCAAGGATAACCGCTTCGTTACCTTCAGTAAGGATGTAAGTAGAACCTTCAGCAGCAATGCGGTCTGCTTTTTTCGCGGCTGATGCAATTCCTTTTTCACGAAGGAAGTCGATTGCTTTTTCCATATCACCATCAGTTTCTGTAAGTGCCTTTTTGCAATCCATCATGCCGGCACCAGTTTTTTCACGAAGTTCTTTTACCATTTGTGCAGTAATTGCCATAATTGGAAATCCTCCTCATATTATGTAAGTTTTTTTCATCTTTTACCATTTTGCCCGAAATTAAGCCCGGATTACAAGTTTCCGGCCGATTTTCGGCTCTAAAACCTTGAGAAAACAATGCAGATTGGCATAGTTAAAAGGTCCAGGAGCAAAAAAGCTACTTCCTGACCCGTCAAAAAAAGGTGATAAAAGGCCTTATCCTCTTATCACCTTCCCCTAACTAGTTAAGCAGTTGTTGTTTCAGATTCTGTTTCAACTTCCGGTGCTGCTGTTTCTTCGCCTTGCTTGGCTTCTAAGATAGCGTCAGCCATTTTCCCTGTCAACAATTTAACAGCGCGGATTGCATCGTCGTTCGCAGGGATAACTACGTCGATTTCATCCGGGTCGCAGTTAGTGTCAACGATACCTACAAGAGGAATGTTTAACTTATGGGCTTCAGCAACTGCGATGCGTTCCTTGCGAGGGTCAATCACGAAAATTGCATCCGGAAGGCCCTTCATATCTTTAATGCCGCCCAAGAATTTTTCTAGGCGTTCCCATTCTTTTTTGAGTTGGATGACTTCTTTCTTAGGAAGTACATCGAATGTACCGTTTTCTTCCATCTTCTCGATTTCTTTAAGACGGGAGATACGCTTTTGGATTGTTTCAAAGTTTGTTAAAGTTCCGCCCAACCAGCGCTGGTTTACATAGTACATACCGGAACGGATTGCTTCTTCCTTAACAGACTCTTGAGCTTGCTTTTTCGTACCAACGAATAGGACTGTTCCGCCGTTAGCAGCAAGTTCTTTCACGAAGTTGTAAGCTTCTTCAACTTTTTTTACTGTTTTTTGAAGGTCGATGATATAAATGCCGTTACGCTCAGTGAAGATATATTTCTTCATTTTTGGGTTCCAGCGGCGCGTTTGGTGTCCGAAATGCACACCAGCTTCAAGCAATTGCTTCATAGAAATTACTGACATTTTGTTTCCTCCTAAATGGTTTTGTTTTTCCTCCGCCCCGATCATTTCCAAACAGAAACTGTTTATTACAGCACCATCCGCATGAATCACGAAGCGTGTGTATTAACACCATGTCATAATATAGCACATTAAAGGTTTCCTGGTCAAGCGATTTCTAATGGCTTACATACGGAATTTTAGCAACAGCTCAATTTCGGTTTTTCCCCGGTTCAATCTTTTCGCTATTTCATCGACAGTCATGCCATTGCCGTGCATTTCATAAATTTGCTCGGATAGCGTTGGCTTCCCTTTTGTTAAAGAGGATTTCAGAGCTTCCTTGAAAGCCTCCTTTTCGATTCGTTCCCTGTCGGCGGGTACGGGGGTTGAGTCATCCCTATCGTTCAAAACGGTAATTTCAACTTTGTCTTTCTCCTCTGCCAATCCAGCGGGCTGATAGCCTGAAATGCCTTCAGTTTCATCTTTTAAAGGCTGTTTTTTATAGGCGGATACAGCGATATTTTTGGAAAAGATGACCGAATTGGTTTGGTCGATTCCATCCGCTGTTTCCTTTTTGGAAGAAGGCATTTCCCGATGAACATCCCTGTTGAGACCCGAAGATCCTTTTTTATCACCAGGGACCTTCGGCTGCCTGACTTTCTTAAGCAGCAAATCATTTTCTTCCTTCATTTCCATAATGAAGGCAGCCAGTAATTCTTCCATTTCAGCAACTGTTTCCTTTTGGCTTCTTTCTGCCTTGAGCAAACGGTTTTGGCGTTGAAACAGGATGATAACGGCCAGAATTGTGAGGATGTTTAGTATAAAAAGAATGAACATGATAAATGCGGACATATTACCCCTCTTATCCGGAAAAGTCAATGCTTGTTCCTTTATAAGGATGTTGTGAATTTTTTCGTTTCGTTCCTGTCGTTTTCTTCTTTTCATGTTGCCGTCCGCCAGCGCCCTGCCCGCTGCTGCCATTGCCACTGTGGAAGGAGGGCTTCTCTTTTTGTTCCTGCTTTAAGACGGCGGACCTTTGTTTCTCATCTTCCTTTTGCATTTCATTTGCCGCGTGATGAAACGCAACCTGATCACGGAGCTGCCACCCCTCCTGAATTTTTGCGGCCTCATGGGTACACGGCAATGCTATTTGCATCTCTATCGCTTTTAAACTCATAACTTCCCTTCCTTTACAACGGAATGGAATTAATTTCACCCTGGTCAAGGAAGATTATAACGGAAGAGATCGGATGATGAATTAATTTTGAGTATGTGGCAAAGTGAATCTCGTTATTCGGAAGCAGCTAGCCGTTCACTTTTAAGCAGCAATTGAATTCCGGCACAGTTTTAAGTTCAACCAGCTACATCTCCAGTGTTTGAAGCGGGTTTTTTTGGCCATAAACATCTTTCCCCGGGAATCCGGGAGTTGGGGGATTGTACGTGCCAGTAATTGGCCATCTTTTATGGAGGGAATCGTCAGTACATTGCGGAAGTTACATTCGAAATGAGCGTGGTTTTGGTATTGAATTCATTCAGCAAATAGGCATGCTTCCCGGATTTTTCTAGAAAACCCTCCGCTATCAGTGCTGGATACATCGGAAAATGGGTCTTTGCAAATTTGCTGAATTATTCCATGTTTATATCCCAAAACAATTTTCCTCGCACGAAGCACATCCAGAATGGAGTCCTCGTTAAGGGACAAATCGGTTTGGGCATCCGCTTTTGAAGATAATTTCACAGACAAACGGTCCTTTGAAACAGCGATATCGAACAGTTGATCCATCCACTCCACCGTCCCGCTATATTCTTTAATGCTTTACGTCCTGCAAAATGTTTCTTAATTTGTAAATGGCCCTTGAATGTATCTGCGATATTCTGGATGTGGAAAGGCCCATAACCTGGCCGATTTCGGTTAATGTCAATTCTTCCTTATAAAAAAGCTGCAGTACCAGCTGCTCTTTTTCATTTAATGTTTCTATTACTCGCAGCAGTTCCTTGTATAGTTCTTCCTTGACTAGATTGTCCTCCGGCAGCACAGCCTTATCGTCTTTTATATGGTAGTTGTTTCCCTCTTTATCTTCCTGATCCTGGGGAGTCTCATCCATAGAAAGAACGTTCGCGAAAAAGTTTTCATTGAGCGCTGAATAGACTTCATCTTCTGAAATTTGCAATGATTCAGCAATCTCCTTTGGAGTCACATTCCTCATGAATTTTTGTTCGAGTTCATAGGTGGCGGCTTCAATTTTTTTTGCTTTTTCTCGGGCGCTTCGCGGCAGCCAGTCTTCCTTGCGCAGACCGTCAAGAATCGCCCCGCGGATCCGGAATGATGCATATGTATCAAATTTCAAATCCCGCTTTGGATCGAACCTTTCTAAAGCCTCGAACAACCCCATCATCCCCAGGCTCCTGATATCATCCCTGTTAACATTCCTAGGCAGGTTGACGGAAATTCTCTGAACATGATAGGAAACAAGGGGGATATATTTCTTCACCAAAATGTCCCCTGCTTGAGGATCACGGCAGTCGATCCAATTTTTCCAATGTAACTGCTCTTCTCCGGTAGTCAGTTGAGACATGGGATTCCTCCTAACACTTTATCAAAAAAAACATTCTTAAAATCTGTTAATTCTGTTTTTCTATTACTATTATAACAATAAAATCCAATGTATTATATAATCAGTTGGATATTCGCGTCCTGCAAATTTATTCCTATTTTTAAACATTCTTCCATGCTTATAGACTTAAAATTAAATTTCAATACTGCCTTTATTGACCGTCCTAATATTCAACTTACATGTTTTCGGATTGAACTCAATCGTTCTCCCGTTACTTCCGCCAACATCTTCAGAAATAATCTGAATCCGTAAATCGGTGAGCTTTTTCCTGACTGCCTCTACATTTCGCGGGCCGATTCTCATTAAATCGTTTCCCGAAGAAAACTGGAACATTTGGGCACCACCGGCTATTTTCGCTTTTAAGGAAGAAACCCTTGCCCCCTCATCCTGAAGCTTTTCTACCATTTCCTGAATCGCCGTATCCGCATACTTCGCTGTATTGATCCGGACTCCTTTTGAAAGGGATGAATCAGGAAGCATGACATGCGCAAGGCCAGCAATTTCTTTGATTTGGTCATATACAACTACGCCCACACATGAACCCAGCCCCGAGGTCCTGATTGTACCCGGCGGCTTTACAATGGCCATATCCGCAATGCCGACTTTGGTTATTCTCAGAATATCAGCCATTTCCCGCAACTCCTAAAGAGGCAAAGATAATCTCAAAGGACTCCGGATCCGGCAGGAGAAAAAAGTGGCCATTAACACTGTTTGCATCAAAGCCATCCTCGGAAAGTGCAGTATCGATCACAATGGCAAAATCACTCACCTGGGACAGTTCAATCAAGCCATAGCCAAGAATCGCACCGACCATATCCAGGCTTAATGCCGGAACTGACGGGTAGAGATTCAGCCGTGTAAAATCAGATAAAGCTGAAAGATAGGAACCTGCAAGAATATTTCCCAATTCCTGAAGAGCGGACATTGCAATCTCGGAAAACGGTGGCTTGTCAAAAGAAAACTCACTTTCTTCCGTCATTTGATGGATAAAATAGGTGGCCTGCGGCAAAGGCAGGATAAAAAACATGCTTCCAGGTGCATCTCCCTCAATCCTGAGGAAGACACTCGCTACGACCGTTTCCGGCCCGCCGGCCAAATCCATCATGTCGTCAAAGGACAAAATCCTGACATTGGGCACTTTCATATCAATTTTTTTATTTAAAAGGGTGGAGAGAGCTGTAGCAGCGTTTCCGGCTCCAATATTACCTATCTCCCTCAAAATATCCAGGTGGATAAAAGAGATCTTCTCTAAAAAAGACATGGCATTATCCTTCTATCATAATCGGTTCTTTTAATTCCGCCGGGTTCAAAATCTTCTCTAAATTCACCAGGATCATCAGCCGTTTTTCAACCTTGGCAACCCCTGAAATATATTCCGCTTCAACCGTGCCGACGACCTCAGGCTGAGGTTCAATATTAGCCGCGGGGATATCGACTACATCATTTGCGGCATCTACGACCAATCCAACTTCCATATCCTCTAAAGAAACAATAATGATTCTCGTGCTTTCAGTGTATTCTGTTTCTTCAATTTCAAAACGTGCCCTAAGGTCAATGATCGGCGTTACCACACCGCGCAGATTGATGACCCCTTTGACGAACCGGGCCGTTTTGGGGACACGTGTAATATGCAGCACCTTCTCAATGGCCCGGACCTGGTTTACCGGAATTGCATATTCTTTTTCCTTGATTTGAAAAACGATTACTTTTATTTCTTCTCCATCTATTCGTATTGACACCGGCTTTCTCCCCCTTAATCATAATGTACAATTGGCAGTAAACCATCTTTTTCATACTGAGTCCCGGAAGACTAATGGGGCTCCAGTTCCGCAGGGCGGAACTGGAGGAGCCCCATGCAATAGAACCGTCATTTAATCAACGAATTGCAATCCACAATTAAAGCAACCTGCCCATCGCCAAGGATGGTGGCTCCCGAAATGGCAAAGGCTGAGTTTAAATAATTTCCAAGCGACTTTAGCACAATCTCCTGCTGGCCGATAAACGAGTCAACCACAAGTCCTGCCATTTTATCCCCTTTTCTCACAATAACAACAGACAAAAATTCCTCATCCTCTGAAAAAACAGGCACTTCAAAAATATCTTTCAGGAAAATAAGCGGCAATACTTTGCCCCTGAAATCAATGACCTGCTGGCTATGGGCATTCATAATATCTTCTTTTCTTATAATCGCCGTTTCTATAATGGAAGAAAGCGGGATTGCGAATTTCTCTTTTTGGATTTCAACGAGCATGACGGAGATAATGGACAGAGTAAGCGGCAGCTGTATAAGGAAAGTGGAGCCGTCGCCTTCCCTGGAATCTATTGACACCGTTCCGCCCAACGATTCAATTGTATTTTTCACCACATCAAGGCCTACGCCCCTGCCTGATACATCAGAGATCGTTTCTGCTGTTGAGAAACCGGAGGCGAAAATTAATTCGTATACCTGCTTATCGGTTAGGGACGCTGCAGTATGTGCTGTCACAATTCCGTTATTCAACGCCTTTTTTAAGACCCTTTCACGGCTAATGCCCGCCCCGTCATCTGTAATTTCAATAAAGACATGATTCCCGCTGTGATAAGCCTTCAGCACGACTGTCCCTACTTCATCTTTTCCGCTTGCGCGACGAACCTCCGGCGTTTCTACGCCATGGTCAATCGCATTCCTGAGCAAGTGAACAAGCGGGTCGCCGATTTCATCGATGACAGTCCTGTCTAGCTCTGTTTCCGCCCCGACAATTTCAAGGTGGATTTTCTTATTGAGATCCCGTGCAAGCGTTCGGACCATTTTCGGGAATCGGTTGAACACCGTCTCGACCGGGACCATTCTCATATTGAGGATAATCGTTTGCAAATCACCGGAAATGCGCGACATCCGTTCGACTGTTTCATGCAATTCCTGGTTGTTCAAATCACGTGAAATTTGCTCAAGCCTGCCTCGGTCGATAACAAGCTCCTCAAATAAATTCATGAGAATGTCGAGCCGTTCAATATTTACACGAATCGTTTTGTTATTTGACTGCCTGCTGTTTGAAACCTTCTTATTGGTTTCTACTTGACTTGCTTCAGGCTTGGATGCATCCGCCTGTGGCAGTAATTCTCTGCCTGTTTGTTCTTCAGCCCGTTCGGAGCCCTGTTCCCTTAATGTAAGGTGGTCCATTTCCCTGATTTCAACCCTTTGCACTTCGGAAACCTTCATGATTTTCTTTGAAAGATCTTCTTTTGTCTCCTTCGTAAGGAAGGTAACCATAAAATCCTGGTCAAACTGTTCTTCCTCTAGCTGGTCAGCAGAAGGCAAGGATTTAATTACTTCACCCGACTTTTCAAGAACTTCAAACACCATGAATACGCGCGCAGCTTTCAAAAGGCAATCTTCGTTCAGCGCAATAGTAATTTCATAACTTTGAAAACCTTGCTCCCAGGATTGCTGGAGCACTGTTAATTCGAACTCATCATAAATGCCTTTCATGCCTTCTTGTTTTACAGGCGCCGCTGTGGCTGCAACTTCAGCATTGGCATTTGCACCGGCAAGCGGCGATTCTCCCTTTTCAATAAGCTGCAGCTGCCCGACAACTTTCGATACATCCCTTTTACCGTCCCCGCCTTCAGAAATCGATAGAACCATAGCTTCGAGGTCATCGACAGCTTGAAAAATCACATCAAAAATTTCCGGATTCAACGTGATTTTGTTATTGCGGATGCCATCGAGAACATTTTCCATCTTATGTGTCAAATTCGCCAAATCTTCGTAACCCATGGTTGCGGACATACCCTTCAATGTATGTGCAGATCGGAAAATTTCATTTACAATAGAAAGATTATCCGGATTTTTTTCAAGCTCCAATAATTGCTCGCTGCATGTTTGAAGGTGTTCTTTGCTTTCATCTATAAAGACCTCTAAATATTGGTTCATATCCATCGGAACTGCACCCCTCACTGATTACAAAACTTCACAATCGCGTTTGCTATTTTCTCTACATTTTCCACTGAATCAACTAAACCTGTGGCAATTGCAGCCTTGGGCATCCCGAATACGATTGAAGTTTCCTGGGATTCCGCAATCGCCTTGACGTTCCCTGTTTTCTTCATTCTAATCAACCCAGCTGCCCCGTCGCTTCCCATCCCCGTCATAATGACTGCAACTTTGGAGTAATCGGGTATTTCGCTTACTGACTCAAACAAAACATCCACTGATGGCCGGTGGCCTCCCCTAATCTCAGACCCATCAACCGAAACTGCAAGGGCCATGCCGATCCTTTTCACTTTCAAATGCCAGCCCCCGGGAGCGATATAAGCAGTGCCTTTATGAATAATCTCACCGTCTTCCGCTTCTTTGACTGTAATCTCAGACAGAGAATTAAGCCTTTCTGCAAGTGATTTAGTAAAACCGGGAGGCATATGCTGGATAATCAGGATAGGCGCGTCCAAATTTCCTGGAAGCTTTGTCAACACTGCTTGCAATGCCCTGGGTCCGCCTGTCGACGTACCGATCACTATTATTTTTTTTGATTCTGGATTCCAATTGTTTAAAATGGTTTGCTTTTCTTTTTCTGGTTCTATTTTACTACATTTGTTTTTATCTGGCATAAAACTTTCGACAATTCTGGGATTTTTTTGCAACATCTGAATGCTTGTCTTGCTTGCAGCAATGACTTTATCGATCAGTTCCCGTTTGATCTTATGTAAATCAAGGCTGATGGCGCCGGATGGTTTCGAAATGAAGTCAAAGGCGCCGATATCCATGGCTGACACTGTGTTTTCTGCTCCTTCCCTTGTCGTGCTTGAAAGCATGATGACAGGTGTAGGACACTGCTGCATTATTTCTTTCAAAGCCTCAAGGCCATTCATGATCGGCATTTCCACATCAAGTGTAACTACATCCGGCTTTTGCTCTTTGATTTTGCTGATGGCTTCTTTTCCATTCCTGGCCGTTCCAATCACTTCAATCCGTTTATCTTCCGCAAGGAATTCAGAGATCAGTTTTCTCATAAACGCAGAATCTTCGACAATTAGCACTTTTATCCTTTTCATTTTCAGGGACCTACCTTCATTGGAAACTTGCCAGTTGGCAATCCTTTTTAAGGCACAGCCAGAGGCAAGTCGCACTTTTCTTAAATCCAGAAACCCTTGATCGGTTTTGAAATGTACAATAGACCGCTAAAAAGCCATCCATTCTAATGTGACAGAAAGTAATTCTTTAGTTTCCCAAGAAAATTATTTTTCTTCATTGTAAGGCCTTCCCGGAAATCGCTAATTTCATAGCGTGCTGCTATCTCTGACAGTGCCTTGGATACAACAGAACCATTGTTATCAATCATAAAAGGCACTTGCTTCGCCACTGCCTTGGAAACTGATTTATCGTCCGGCAGGAAACCTAGCGGAATGATTTCTTTCTGCAAGAACTTACGCAATGCATTCTGCAAGCGTTTAATCGTCTCATGGCCTTCCATTTCCGATTGGACCCTGTTGCAAATCAGGAATAATGAGAGGCTTTGGCTGACTGAATTCAAGTATTTCATCACCGAATAAGCATCCATCACTGCAGTAGGCTCAGGTGTCGTCACAACAAACAGGTCATCGACACATAGCATGAATCTGGAAGATTCATAGTTTATCCCGGCACCCATATCAAAAATAATATATTCATACTGATGCAAAAGTCTGTTGAACTCCGCTAGGAAACTGTCAAACTGTGATTGATCCAGTTCAAACAGTTTTGTCAGACCCGTGCCGCCGGCAATCACGGAAATATTATCCGGCCCTTTCGAAATGATGTCTGAAAGAGGCGTACCGTGTTCAAAAAAATCTATGATACTGTGACGTGAGGAATTCCCCATCAAAATATCGATGTTTCCCATGCCGATATCCATATCGAAAAGCAACACGCTATGGCCTTTTTTGGCTAAGGTAATAGAGAAGTTAAGCGAAAAGTTGGATTTCCCCACTCCGCCTTTCCCGCTGATCACAGCAATCGTTTTAGCCGTCTGCACATTATTCGCCTGTCGTACCCAATTTCGTAGATGTTCAGCCTGGTCCTTCATTTCTTATTCGCTCCCAGTATAATCTCTGTTATCAAACGCGGGCTGGCCTTTTCTATATCATCCGGTACATCCTGACCGTTTGTTATATACGCTGCGCCGATGCGATGCTTGATAATGAAATTCAGCATCGGGCCGAAGCTTGCAGTTTCATCAGCTTTTGTAAAAATCACCTGCTTGATCGGGATGGTGGAAAACTGCATGAATATTTCTTCCATATCCCTTTGTTTGGCGGTCAGCGATAACACCAAATAAGTTTCCATCTCTCGCTCAAAATCAATGATTTTTTGCAAATCGCGTACATACTCATGATTCCGGAAATTCCTCCCGGCTGTGTCGATGAATACCAGGTCATAATGAGAAAATTTTTCTGCGGCATTTTTGAAATCTACCAGATTGTAAGCTACCTCTATCGGGACATTTAAGATCTTGGCATATGTCTGCAGCTGATCGATTGCAGCAATCCGGTAGGTGTCTGTCGTAATGAAGGCGACCTTTTTGTTTTGCTTCAGGATGCTTTCCGCCGCAATTTTAGCAAGAGTGGTAGTTTTGCCGACCCCTGTGGGCCCGACAATATTGATATATTTCTTTTCAAAGCTTCCCCCAAAATCAGAAACGGCAGAAATCTTTGCATCAAGCTCAGCTTTCAGCCAGCCTGTTATCTCATCCATCGGACTGTCATGGTGGCCAGAAAACCATTTTGTTAGCAATGCATCCATCATTTCTGCCCGGATGTGGCAGTCAATCTCCTGCTTTTCCATCGTTTTATATATTTCCTGTAACGGATCCGGGTATTTTTTATCATTATTGGCAGATTCATAGTTGATCCCTTTTACCATTTCCCTTAGCTGAGCTAATTCTTTTAAAATTTCTCCCGCCGGCAGGCTTTTGGCCTGCTCAGATTCTGGTGCAGGGGAGTGTATTTTTAATCCGGAATCAGCCTGTTCTGACTCGGCGCCGGGATTTGCGGCTGATACCGTTTTTTCCGCAGGCATCTTTTTCTGCTTTTGCTTTTTTATCGGTGGATTATGCTTCTCTGACGGGTCGATTGCTGCGACCACTTCAATATTCCTTTTTCTAAACAACCCTAGAAATCCGCTGGAATAGACAGGCTTAGAACTGAGAATGACGGCATCATTTCCAAGCTCTTGGCGGATGTCCTTCATTGCTTCCGACATAGAAGAAGCCAAATATTTCTTTACTTTCACTCCACGTTCACCACCCCTATGCTTTGGACTTCAACATTCGATTCCAATTCGTTATAAGAAACAATAGGCACCTGAGGAAAATAGCGTTCTGTCAATTGGCGCACGTACATACGGACCGCCGGGGAACAAAGAACGACCGGTGTTTGTTCCATTAATGCCAGCTCTTCGAGTTTGGCCGCCATGGATTCCAGGATCGTTTGGGAATCATTAGGGTCGAGCGATAGATAGTTCCCATGCTCCGTTTGCTGGACGGCATCCGCAATCAGTTTCTCTACTTTTCCGGACAAAGTAATCACCTTTAAGCTTTCGTTGCTGACAGCCAACCCGTTCGTTATTTGCCTGGCCAAATTCTGACGTACATACTCGGTAAGCAGGTCTGTATCTGTGCTTAAACGGCCATAGTCTGCGAGCGTTTCAAAAATAACAGGCAGGTTCCGGATCGAAACTTTTTCTTTCAACAGTTTGGCCAATACCTTCTGTACCTCGCCCACCGTTAACGGGTTTGGCGTTACTTCTTCAACCAGGATCGGGGCTGATTCCCTCAAATGGTCGATCAACTGCTTCGTTTCCTGTCTTCCCAGCAATTCGTGGGCATTTGACTTGATCACTTCCGTAATGTGTGTGGATACAACACTTGGAGGGTCGACCACTGTATACCCCATCATTTCGGCGTGTTCCTTCATTTCTTCAGAAATCCATTTAGCAGGGAGGCCGAAAGAAGGCTCCACCGTATCGATCCCTTCGATGGAATCATCTTCAATACCCGGGCTCATCGCCAGGTAATGGTCAAGGAGAAGCTCGCCCCTTGCCATTTCATTTCCCTTAATTTTCAAACGGTATTCGTTAGGGTTCAACTGGATATTATCGCGGATCCTAACAACCGGGATGACAAGGCCCATCTCAATCGCAAGCTGGCGGCGGATCATCACGACCCTGTCAAGCAAATCCCCACCCTGGTTCGCATCCGCAAGTGGAATCAGGCCGTAGCCGAATTCAAACTCAATCGGGTCAACGCTCAACAGATTCACGACGCTCTCAGGGCTTTTCATTTCATCGCTTTCAATTTCTTCTTCGATATCCTGAAGTTCCTGTTGATCTGCTTCAGGCGTCTTGGATATCATATATCCGCCAAATGCCAGCAAGCCCGCGATAGGGACAGTCAGCAAATCGGAAATCGGAGTGAACAATCCGAGCAAGAAAATCGTGCCTGCCGTTACATAAAGCATGACAGGAAATCTAAATAGTTGTTCGGTAATATCCGCTCCGAGGTTCCCATTTGATGCGGCGCGGGTCACCACTATACCCGTCGCAGTTGAAATTAGAAGGGCTGGTACCTGGCTGACAATGCCATCGCCAACAGTAAGCAGGGAAAAGTGCGATGCCGCCTCTGCAAAGGCCATATCCTGCTGCATTACACCAATAACCATGCCAAAAATCAAGTTGATCAGCACGATGATTATGCCCGCGATGGCATCACCTTTCACAAATTTGCTCGCTCCGTCCATTGAACCGTAAAAATCCGCTTCGCGCCCGACCTTTTCACGCCTCTCGCGCGCCTCCACTTCAGAAATCATCCCGGCATTCAAATCGGCATCAATGCTCATTTGCTTTCCTGGCATCGCGTCCAATGTAAATCGGGCAGCCACCTCGGACACACGCTCGGAGCCTTTCGTGATGACAATAAATTGGATGATGATCAAAATTAAGAAAACAACCATTCCGACAATGATATTTCCTCCGACAACAAATGTCCCAAAGGTATGGACTACCCCGCCAGCATCGCCATGGGTCAAAATGGAACGTGTTGTAGATACATTCAGACCGAGCCTGAACAGTGTCAACAGCAGCAATAATGATGGAAAGATGGAAAACTCCAGCGGCTCTTTCATATTCATCGACGTTAGAAGAACCATAAGGGCGAGAGAAATATTCAACAAAATCAAAATACTAATCAGCCAAGTTGGCAATGGGATAATCAACATGGCCACTACCATGATCACGCTTATTAAAACAGTCAAGTCTCTTGCTGACATTTTCTTCTCTCCTAACCTGGTAAAGCAATGCTAAATATTCTTTTAAATCTTGCCTTTTGTCTTATACACAAATGCCAATACCTCGGCGACCGCCTTAAAAAATTCTTCCGGGATTGCCTGTCCGATCTCCGATTGGTCATATAGCGCGCGGGCAAGCGGGCGGTTTTCCATCATGACAATATCGTTTTCCTTTGCTACATACTTGATTTTCTGGGCGACAAAATCCACGCCCTTGGCTATAACGTACGGCGCATCAAACTTTTGATCATCGTATTTTAACGCGATGGCATAATGGGTAGGGTTTGTAATGACGACATCCGCCTTGGGAACTTCCTGCATCATGCGCTGCATGGCCATCTCCCTTTGTTTTTGCTTTATCTTTGATTTAATCAGCGGGTCGCCCTCTATATTTTTATATTCGTCCTTGATATCCTGTTTGGACATCCGAATACTCTTTTCAAAGTCATATTTCTGGTACATATAATCGAGCAGTGATAAGAACAGTAATGCAGCCGAAGCGTACAACCCTACTTTAACGGTTATATCAGCCAATATTGCCATGGCAGCGGCCGCATTTTTTTGTGACAGCGTCATGATTTCTTCCATGCGCTGCCATATCACAAGAAAAGTAACAAGTCCTACAATCGAAATCTTCAAAATAGATTTCAACAACTCTACTATGGCCCTCATGGAAAAAATCCTTTTAAAGCCTTTAATCGGATCTATTTTTTCAAGTTTGAACTGAATAGCTTCTGTTGAAAACAAGAAACCCGTTTGCATTATGTTTGCCGCCACTCCTGCTATTAGAGCAACTGCCATGATTGGCGCCAATATGATGGCGGTCTTCCTAAGCATCTCTAAAAAAATTGTTTGTACATTTTCTTCTGTAAGTTCTGTAAGCATCGGCTCCTGGAATGATTCCGTAAAGATCCCTAAAATGGAATCCCTCATAAAAGGCCCAATCGCTGTGAAAAGCATAAATACAGCAAGTAGAACGATTGCCGTATTTACATCTTGGCTTTTTGAGACCTGCCCTTTTTTTCTCGAATCCTGCCGCTTCTTAGGTGTGGCTTTTTCTGTTTTTTCACCGGAGAAGAATTGAAGGTCAAGCTGTATCAGTTTCATATTATGTTCCTCCGACTAGCTCCATTAACCCTCTCATCGTAACAATCAGATAATCAAACATCTGCCCTACAACAGCCATCATCATTCCCATCACGATTATCAGGACTACGAAACTGACAATAATTTTCACCGGCATCCCGACAACGAAAATATTCAGCTGTGGAACCGTTCTCGCTACAATACCCAGCCCGACATCGACTAAAAACAAACTTCCGACAACTGGTATGGACATTTGAAACGCAATGATAAAAGTCTGGTTGAAAGCCTTGGCGACAAACTCGAGCATATCCTCGTTCCCGAATGAAATCCAGACCTTATCAATCGGAATAAACTGATAGGAATAAAAGATTCCATCCAGCAATAAATGATGGCCGTTAGCGCCGAGCAAAAATAATAGAGAAATTGTATAGAGATATTGTCCCGTCAGCGGGCTTTGCACCCCTGTTTGAGGGTCGATCACGTTTGCTATTGCAAATCCCATCTGAAAATCTATAAATCCCCCGGCAATTTGGACAGCCGTCAGGATCATATACGCAACAAATCCGATTAGCAGACCAACAAGGACTTCCTTTATGATCAACATATAATAAGTTCCATTTATATCGAATACGGGCGCATCTATCGTGTAATACATAATCCATGCAAGGAAAAAGCTAATGCCGATACGATGGGTTGCCGGAATTGTGCGATATGAAAAAATCGGCATGGTCACGAAAAATGTGGCCACACGAACAAAAACCAATAAAAATGCTGGAAACTGCGGAATGATGTCTTGCATAATTAACCTACGAATCTATTTAAATTGCTGAAAATTTCATTCGCGTATGACAGCATATGTGACAGCATCCATGGACCTAGAAGGATAATCCCAAGCAGGACGGCCACTATTTTTGGAACAAACGCCAGGGTCTGTTCCTGTATTTGCGTCGTCGCTTGAAAGATACTGATCAATAGCCCGACTCCAAGCGCGATGATAAGTAAAGGCCCACATACAATCAAAACAGTGTAAATGCCGCGTTCAGCGACTTCAATAACAAAATCAGGACTCATTTTTTCACCTGCTTAAAAGCTCTGTAGTAAAGATTTCACAACCAAATACCAGCCATCCACCAATACAAACAGCAAGATCTTAAACGGCAAGGAGATCATTACCGGCGGCAACATCATCATCCCCATCGACATCAAAACACTTGCGATGATCATATCAATGACCAGAAACGGAATAAATATCATGAAGCCAATTTGAAACGCCGTCTTGATTTCACTGATCGCAAAAGCAGGAACAAGGGCGGTCAAGGGAATATCCTGGATGCTTTTTGGCTTTTCGATTTTGGCATAATCCAGAAACAAGGCAAGGTCTTTTTGGCGGGTATGTGCGCTCATAAACTCTTTGAACGGACCCGATGCCCGATCATAAGCCTCATCCAGATCGATTTTTTCCTCAAACAAAGGAGTTAGGGCTTGTTTATTCACTTCCTGGAAAGTCGGCGCCATTACGAAGAAGGTCATAAATAATGCAAGGCCAATGATCACCTGGTTTGGGGGCATCTGCTGGGTTCCCAAAGATGTCCGGACAAACCCGAGGACTATCACAATCCTTGTAAAACACGTCATCAAAATCAAAATGCTTGGCGCTAGCGACAAAACTGTAAGCATCAAAAGAAGCTTGACGGAAGTAGAGACATTTGAAGGATCACTGGTGTTGAATATCTCCATGAACTCGTTCATCGCTGTCTCTCCTCCCCTTCCAGTTCTTCCATCACTTTTTTCCTGTTTTTCGATAACTCCTCGAGCTCACTTTTCAACTGTGAGGAGAAACCTTGTGATACAGGGGTAGAATCTTGAAACCTTTTCTTCATTGTGGACAACAGATTGCCTGGCTGTATCATAAGTTCCATTTTGTCATTATGTTCTTCCAGCAGGGACTTGTACTCATCTTCATCGTCTATTTCCTTTAAGAGCTCGATGGATTCACCAACACCAAGGACCAGAATGGAATTGCCTACTTTAATCAACTGGACGGATCGGTTCGAGCCAAGACTTGTCCCGCCAATATTCTCAATATGGTTTGCCTTTTGGTAGGCCCTGCTTTTTTTATTGATGAACCTTAGGGTGGCATAGAGGAGCACAACAACAAAAATCAAAGCAAAAACCATACGCAGGAAATCCCAAAAAGAAAGGTCAGTGCCCGTAGATGAGTCTGTTTTTTCATTGCTCCCGGCTTGGGTCTTTTTTTCTTCCGGATTTTCCGGCTGTTCATAAAAATCCTTTACGCTGCCATCTAGGCTTTCCGCTTTTGCCGCAAGGCCAGAAAAAACAGCCTGACCCAATGCAATCACCAGAAGAATCTGCAATACCTTTTTTATTGAAAACAAGCTGTTTACACCCTCGTTCTATTAACTTAACGTTTTGTTGATGGCTTCGAGAACCCTGTCTGCCTGGAATGGTTTAACAATGAAATCCCTTGCCCCAGCCTGGATGGCGTCGATAACCATTGCCTGCTGGCCCATTGCTGAACACATGATTACTTTTGCGTTTGGATTGATTTTCTTAATTTCCTTAAGAGCTGCTATGCCATCCATTTCTGGCATCGTGATATCCATCGTTACCAAGTCTGGCTGTGTTTCCTTATACTTTTCAACTGCCTGCGCCCCGTCCGCTGCTTCGCCTACGACCTCAAAGCCGTTTTTAGATAAAATATCCTTGATCATCATTCTCATGAATGCCGCATCGTCCACTATCAAAATCTTATGTGCCATTAAAAAAACCCCCAATTTAAATTATCTTAATTTTTTTAATCGATCTGTCTGGCTCACTATGTCCGTTACGCGAACACCAAAATTCTCGTCAATGACGACAACTTCCCCTTTTGCAATCAACCTGTTATTGACCAGGATATCGACCGGCTCCCCGGCAAGCTTATCCAGCTCAATGATCGATCCTGAAGAAAGCTCGAGTATTTCTTTAACCGACCGTCTGGTCCTGCCTAGTTCCACTGTCACCTGCAGCGGGATATCCATGAGCATGCTTAAATTCTTAGATTCTGAATCCTGAAGCTGGTACGGCTCAAAATTCGAAAAGCTTGCTGGCTGGACATTTACCGGTTGTCCCGGCGGCGCATAGGCGGCCCCAAAATGCTGGGGAGGGTTGTTATAAGGCGCTTGCTGCTGGGCTTGATTCGCCCAGCCTTGGGCTGGCTGTCCATACCCACTTTGGTGCTGATTGCCATATTGATCATACGGTGCCTGAGGATAACTCGGAGCTCCCGGAGCCATCTCCCATTGTTGTGGTGCCGGTTGCTGAGGTACCGCTTCCTGTTGGACCGCTTCCTGTTGGTTATGTGCAGCGGTGTCATTGGTTGCGGTTCCTGTTGCCCCGTTCACATCTTCGCCGCTGTCGGCGGGCGCTTCATTTGCAGCCGTAGGATTTAAAAGCTCGTCCACAAGACTTTTCGCAAATTGGAGCGGCAATAATTGCATGATGCTTGAATCGATTAATTCTCCGACCTTAAGCCTGAATGATATTTTAGCCAATAAATCTTCCTGAGGGATTGCGGCTTCTCCCTGGCCTTCTTCTACATTCAATAAGTCAATGCTCGGCGGGGAAATATCCACCTTTTTATTAAAAATCGTCGACATCGATGTCGCTGCGGATCCCATCATTTGGTTCATCGCTTCCTGAACCGCGCTTAGCTGGATTTCCCCCAGAAGGTCTGCCGGATTCACTCCATCTCCGCCAAGCATCAGATCCGCTATGATTGCAGCATCACTTTGCTGGATGACCAGCAGATTCTCGCCGGAAAATCCCTCTGTATAATTCACCTGGATTGCGACATAGGGATGCGGAAATTCCTGCTGAAGCATACTTCTTTCTATTAAAGTAACTGTAGGTGTCGTAATGTCCACCTTTTGGTTCAATAATGTTGACAAAGCGGTCGCTGAGCTTCCAAATGAGATATTGCCAATTTCGCCGAGCGCATCCTGTTCCATTGAAGATAAATAGTCTTCAACCAGGGGAGAAGCTGCCTGTTCATCTGAAGTATCAGCAGTCCCTCTTAATAGGGCATCAATTTCATCCTGTGAAAGCATTTCATCACTTACCATCTTCGTCTCCCCCTTTCAATGTATCTAGAATTTGGACGGCTAATTTTTTCCCTGCCTTGCCCGGCTGTGCCGTAAACTTCGGCACTTCACCGACCTTGATGGTTAAAGGGTAATCAATTCCCTGGTTCAATTCTATGACATCCCCTACATCAAGCATAAGAAAGTCGTGGATAGAGATATCTGTCGAACCGAGTTCTGTTGTTACTGGGATGTCGGCCGTTTTAACCCTTTTTTCCAGGGATTCAATTTCTTCGGGGCTTCTTTCTTTTTTCGAAGTCTGCATCCAGTAATGTACAGAAAGCTTTGGAATGATTGGCTCCAATACGACATGCGGTATACAGATATTGATCATGCCTGTTGTATCCCCTAATTGGGTGTTGAGCGAGATGACGACCACTGTTTCATTTGGCGAAACCATTTGCAAAAATTGCGGGTTCACTTCAAAATCGGTCAATATCGGATCAATATCGGCAACGGTCGACCATGCCTCCTGCAGGTTTTCAAAACCCTTTTCAAAAAGATTGGACATGATCTTCGTCTCAATCTCCGTTAAATTTTCCACTTTGTTGACGCTCACGCCTTTTCCGCCAAGGACCCTGTCCATCATTGCATAGGCGATGTTCGGATTGACCTCCAGCAGAATCCTTCCTTCTAAAGGCGGAACTTCAAACACATTCAAGATCGTCATCTTCGGGATCGAACGGATAAATTCTTCATACGGAATCTGGTCTGCGGATGCAACCGAAATTTGGATGTATGTCCGCAGCTGTGCTGAGAAGTACGTTGTCAAGAGCCGTGCGAAGTTCTCATGAATCCGTGTCAGACTCCTGATTTGATCTTTTGAAAAGCGGAGCGCTCTCTTAAAATCGTAAACTTTTACTTTTTTCTCTGTCTCTTCTTTCTTTAGCTCATCAGCATCCATCTCACCCGTGGAAAGGGCGGAAAGAAGGGCGTCGATTTCACTCTGTGATAAAACATCTCCAGACAATAGCCATCACCTCCCCTGTTTTTGTTCTCCTGAAGCGTATTCTTTTATTGAAGGATGGAGGAGGTTATATACACCTTTTCGACTTTTCCTTCTTGCATAAGTTTGTTCACATTAGCCTCTACTTTTTCCTGGAATTGTTCTTTCCCGGCCTTGCCCTTTAACTGGGCAGTTTTTGTATCAGATAGCTCGGTAATAATGATATTCTTCACCTGGAAGCCTCGTTGCTCCAGCTCCTCTTTTCCTTTTTTGCTGTCGGTCTGGATTGTAAACGAAATTTTAATGAAATCGCCGCTCGCCAGATTTGTAGTTATTTCGGGAATTTCCACGGAAGATTCTACTATTTCTTTTGCCGATGGCTCTTTTTGGGCTGAGGCATCACCTGAAAACTTAGTCACCACCACTACCGCGATCACTCCGACAAGCGTTATCGCGACCAGCATGATTACCATGATTGTAACCAGCTTATTTTTCATCGTCATTCTCCCCCCTATCATCACGAAGACCCAGAACGTTTATAGTACGGTAAAAATGAATAATAGATTGAATGATTGCTTCTTCTTTTTCACTTACTACGATTTTCTTACCGTTTGTGAAAGTGATTGTCGTATCAGGAAGAGACTCTACCATTTCAATAAACAAAGCATTTACTGTAAAACTTTTACCATTCAATTTAGTAACCTTAATCAATAAATGTCAGGAGCAGGGGCGAAGAATCACCCCAGGCTCCTTCCCTCCCTTAATCTATCGTTTTAAGTTCACTAGCTCCTGCAGAATCTCGTCAGAAGTCGTTATAATCCGGGTGTTAGCCTGGAAACCGCGCTGTGCTGTGATCATTTCCGTGAATTCCTCGGATAGGTCGACGTTGGACATTTCTAGGGTACCGGCGACAACTGAACCGGCTCCTCCAGTCTGTGCCAGATTCGCAACAGCAATACCTGAGTTCGGTGTTTCTTTAAACAGATTTTGTCCAGTTTTTTGTAAGCCCTCCGCATTTGGAAACTTGGCAAGGAGTACTTGTCCGGCATATTGCAACTTTCCGTTACTATCTACGTACTGAACTTCACCTTTATCAGAGATACTAAAACTTTGTGCATTTGTTGGGATGTTTATCTTATCGATTTTTGTAGTGTCAACAGTGAAAGTAGGATTAGCTGCCCCATCACTTTTATTTGTAAAACCTAGTAGATAAAGTCCATCACTATTAACAAGATCGCCATTCTGATCTAAATAAAGATTCCCTGCACGAGTATAACTTTTATTCATGGCATTAAAATCAGTAGGTGTACCAGCAACGAAATTGACTGCTGCTGCTGGTTTTGGTCCCACCATAAAATAACCGTCTCCTGAAATCGCTAAATCCAGTGGTCTACCAGTAGTTTGAAGACTTCCTTGTGTAGCAACTGTATCAATGGTTGCCATAGATGATCCCAATCCAACCTGTTTAGGGTTCACACCTCCCATTGTCGCTCCAGGGGCACTAGCTCCTGAAATGGATTGTGACACCATATCTTTAAAAGTGACCCGCCCTTTTTTATAACCAAACGTATTTACATTCGCAATATTGTTCCCAATCACATCAAGCTTCGTTTGGAAGTTTTTCATTCCGCTGATTCCTGAGTACATTGAACGTAGCATATTTTTTCTCCTTTCGATTTGGCTGCTTCAGTCATTCCGCAAGCCTCGGCCTCCTTATGAAAGGTCCAGCCTCTTAATCTATAAGTATCGTTGCGTTTATATTGGTGAAGATTTGTGAAGAAGCTTCTTCACGGTCCATGGCGGTTATCACGGTATTGTTTTTTGCGCTCACCACGAGGGCTGCTTCTTGTGTAAGAACAAGTGAATCCCTGACACCCATTTTTTTGGCTTCTTGAACCTTTTCCCCAATCCGGTTCCAAGTGCTTTGGTCGATATTTATATTTCTTTGTTCCAACCGCATTTGAGCGTGTTTGCTTACGACCAATTTATTTGCCTTTCCAACCACGGCCGACTGCAATTCATGGGCAAATCCATTAAGCGCTAGTTTACGGGTTTTGACCGCAGAGGAAGCCATTTGGATGGGATGATTCGTTATCGGCCTGAAAATCGGCTTGTCCATAAACCCACCCCTTATGCAGTTGCAATTTTAATGATTTGGTTGGACGAAATTTTCGTATCGTGTTCATCATTAAGTTCAAACTCTGTTTTGCCATCCTTCATTCCTACGGATTTTACGATAGCCGACTCTTCCTGCTTGGCCGCATTTAACCAGCTGATTTTCTTCCCAATGAGTTCGCTTGCAGCAATGATACTGTTAGCAGGGCCTGGCTGATTGACCTGCGAGATGTTTCCAGGCTCCAGTTTTGTTCCATCTTCCAATAGCAGATAAACACTATCATCCTTAAATTCTATGGATGTAACCAACCCTGTCCCATTTTCTACAGTTGGCTGTCCATTCGGATCCTCACTCGGCACGATTTTATGCCATGTAACATTTTTTCCGACAAATTGGTTGTAGGAAATCAGCTTGTTCTGCTGCTCCATCTGGACAAATTTGTCGATGCTCTTTCCCATATTCGTGATTTGCTCCAACGTCGAGAATGTCGCCATTTGCGCAACAAAATCCTTATCCTGCATCGGGTTCATAGGATCCTGGTTTTGGAGCTGTGTCATCAATATTTTCAAAAAGTCATCCTTGCCTAAAATATCGCTTCCAGTTTTCCGCTGTTTTGCCTGATAGCTGGATAACAATAGTGATGTATCGACATTAGTCATGTTTTCACCTACACTTTCGCATTGAGCAATGCATCTTCAAGGTCTGCCGTAAATCCGGTTTCCGATTGTTCCTGTCCGTTTTCCTGCTCCTGCTGTTTTCTTCTTTCATGTTGCTGTGATCCATCGGAATCCCTCTGCAAAAATCTTTCTTGCGTAAACGAGTTCAACGTTTGGGAAACTTCTATCTTATCCACTTGAAGATTTTGTCCATTAAAGGCATGTTTCAAACCCTGGAGCTGGGACTCCAATAATTCCTTTGCTTTAGTACTGGTTGCCATAATCCGGGCAGTAAGAACGGCATCCTTTTGGATGAGTTCTATCCGCAAGGATCCTAGATGCTCCGGATTAAGCTTGATCAAAAGCTTTTGCATGCCATTTCCATTTGTAAAATTCGACTTAGATAAGATATTTTCAAACGCTTTAATAAATTGCTCTTGATTCACTGGCTGGCCGCTTTTTTCTACTGTCAGGACAAATTGTTCAAGCTTGGATATCTGAAAATGCTGCGGTTGGGATTGATGCAACTCAAGCTGTTTTACATTCGAAGCTTCGTTGACCTTGTTATTGGGAGCAGATGAATTTGCCTGGTGTACTTCCTTCGCCATCCGCTGATAGACACCTTTTAACAAAGCGATATTTTGCCCGTTGTCACTGCCCGTTAACTTTGTAGACGCCGTGCCACCGCTTTTGCTCTCCGTACCGCCATCCAAAAGCTGCTGAACTTTGGCAGCTACCTGCTGCAACAGGTTCTTAATCTCCTTGCCAATCGCCTCTTTTTCTGAAGACATGTCTTGATAAGCAGATAAAAGCTCATGAATCTTGGCAAATTTTAAAACATTTGAAGCTGAATTCAGATCAATTTGCGCAAGCTGTTCCTCGTTCATTCCGGCAAGTGCCTTTATGATGGAAAGTAAATCGATTGCTCCCATTGATAGGAAGGGCATTTCTTCAATCTTTTCAATATCGGTATCTTTTGATTGGCCTGACTCTTTTAATGAATCTACCAGCTTGTTTAACAGTTTTTCATCTATCAGATTGCCGTTTAACAACGCTGCGACAATGGGGTGGGTTTGTATCTGCATCCCCTCAAGCATAATGTCCCTGCCTAACTCATGGCCACCATCCAGTTCACTTAAATTCCCTATTTGTAAGAACTGTACCAATTCCTGCAACAGCGTAGCCTGGTCAGCCTGGAGAACAGGTGTTTTTCCTTCCGTTGGCAAGTTGGCCGTTGAAAGTGCAGTTAGTACAGACCCAAAACCCGCAACATTGCCATTAGGGACTGCTGCTAGATTGCCTGAAGCAGTTGTACTTGAAATTGCAACTTTGGGCAATGGCATTCCTGCGTTCATAATTTCACCTCCCTTCAATATTGACGTGCCTCATTGGGGATTTGAATTTTCCTGTTCTGAATTGACAGTCAGCTTATTCGTGAGCCTGGCAGCATCCCCCGGCTCCATCTGTTCCATAATTGCAGCCAATATGTCTGCTTTCATGCTCGACAAAATCTTAACAGCTTCTTCATCCTCAAGCTTTGTGATGATCGGTGCCGCTTTTTTTGCCGACATCGTTTCATAAGTGCTGACAATATCCTTGAAACTCTGGTTACTTTCATCCGGGGCGGCCTGCAATTCCTCGATTTGCTTTTGCAGCTGCTCTTTCTCCACTTCATTCCGCTGGATCGTTTGTTCACGGTCATCGATGATATCCTCTAGTTTCGCCTTTTCTTCTTGGCTTTTGTCTATTTCGGACTCAAGCTCCGTTATCTTTTTTTCTAACTCGGGAGTCGATTGGGCCACCTCTTGTCCTTTATCCTCATTATCAAAGATGCCGGATACAAAAGGGATTTTCTCGCCAACCTTTTTGCCCTCTTCCAATACATTGACACCGACAACAGTCAGGACGATCAATACGATGGCAACGGTAAATATAAGAGGTATGAACACGACGAAAAGAAGCCACTGAAACCGGTTGTACTCTTTTTCTTCATTTTCTATTGGTTTTTCCATTGCATTCACCTAGTTTTCCTTGCTTAAAAATTGCTGTATCGAGATTTCATCCATATTTTTATTCTCCGCTTCCTTAATGGCTTCAAGGAATCTCCCAAAATCCCGTTCCCGGATTTTTTGGTACTTTTTCACTTCAATATTTCTTTCCATCAGTTTTTCTTGCTGCAAGTTCATCCTATAGCGGGCATCAATTACTGACTTTTGACAGTGCTCGATAATTTTTTCCAGGTTGTCCATGAACAGCTGATTATGACGGATTTCCTGTACCGTAAGCCCTTTATGCAGTTTTTCCTGTTGGAAAGCTTGAAGGTCTTCTTTTTTTCTCAACAGCTTATATAGTTTCTCGGCAGCATCTTCAAACTTCTTAAGTGCCTCATTGTATTTGGAAAGAGCGTCATTCTTCTCTTTTTCTTTGATGGTGAGAATTTTCTCAAACTTATATTGGTAAATCATCAGGCTATTCTCCCTTTTCCATCAGTTGAATAAGATTAAAAACACTTTCTTCTTTGGTCATCTTTTCATGAGTTCCTTGTTTCAAAAAGGAGATAATCCGCGGCTGCATTTTAATGGCATGGTCAATTTCATTCGAAGAACCCCTTTTGTATGCGCCGATATTAATCAAGTCTTCTGATTCGATATAAGTAGAGAGAGTCGCCCTTAAGCTCTCGGCGGAGCTTTTGTGCGTTTCATCCACGATATTGTTCATGACCCTGCTGATACTTTTCAGC
Organism: Peribacillus glennii; assembly: GCF_003429105.1. Classification (GTDB taxonomy): domain Bacteria; phylum Bacillota; class Bacilli; order Bacillales; family DSM-1321; genus Peribacillus; species Peribacillus glennii. The sequence goes on along the minus strand of NZ_QVTD01000013.1, from coordinate 6,185 downwards.
ACATTGATTGCCGGAAACTGCCCCTTATTGGCGAGCTGCCTGTCAAGGATAAAGTGGCCGTCCAATATACCACGCACCGTATCGGCAATCGGCTCATTCATATCATCACCATCCACAAGCACCGTATAAAAAGCCGTTATCGTACCGGAATGGTTGGTGCCTGTCCGCTCAAGAAGCCTTGGCAGGATTGAAAAAACGGAAGGTGTGTACCCTTTTGTCGTCGGCGGTTCACCTACAGCCAACCCGATTTCCCGCTGAGCCATGGCAACCCTTGTAACTGAATCCATCATCAGCATGACATTAAGTCCTTTATCCCGGAAATATTCCGCGATAGCGGTGGCAGTCATTGCCCCTTTTATTCTCATCAGTGCCGGCTGGTCTGAAGTTGCTACGACAACGATCGACCTTGCCAGCCCTTCTGGCCCGAGATCCTTTTCTATAAATTCGCGGACTTCCCTGCCCCGCTCGCCAATCAATCCAATGACATTCAAGTCAGCAGTCGTGTTCCTTGCCACCATTCCAAGAAGCGTACTCTTTCCCACGCCGCTTCCGGCAAAAATCCCGACACGCTGCCCTTTGCCGACTGTAAGCAAACTGTCTATCATCCTCACGCCAACGTCTATCGGTTCGTTAATCGGCGGCCTTTGCATAGGATTGGGCGGATCCTGCTCTGTTGATACGGATGCCAACCCCTTAGGCAAGGGGCACCCATCCAGGGGGTACCCCAGCGAATCGACGACACTCCCGATCAAACCTGCTCCAACCTTAATTTCCAGAGAGCGGGAGGTAGCTTCCACAAGACATCCGGGAGAAATTTCACTCACTGCCGTATAAGGCATGAGAATCACCATCTCATCCCTGAAGCCGACCACCTCGGCTCGAATCTTTTTTTTCTGCCCTTTGTTCCTGCATGTATGTAGCAAACGTCACCGACGGAGCTTTCAGGGCCCTGCGACTCGATCATCAACCCGACCACTCTTTTGACTCTGCCGTAATGTTTTAAGGATTCAAGGTCTTCAATGAGGGGCAAGAGATCGGCTGCCTTCATTATTTATTCCCCTTCCAGCATTTCAACAAGTTTTTGCTTGATTTCATCCAATTGGCTGTCAACACTGGCATCTATTCGGCCGTGTGCCGATTCAATAATACAGCCTTTAGCAGGCAATTCCTGATCCGGATATATATACAGCCCCGCATCTTTAGGAAATATCGACATTAATTCTTCCTTCTGGGAAAGGATGTATTCATAATGGTCTGGATGAACATGAATCTCGACATCCAGATAATCCCTTGCTTCTTTTATGGCCTGCTTAACCAGGGATAAGTATACTTCCCCGGAGTCCTGCATCTTATTGCCGATAATCCGTTCGGCCACTTTAATCCCAAGCTCCAGAATCGTCCGTTCCGATTCTTCGATATGTGATTGATAATCGTTTTTCGAAGCGGAAACGATTTGTTTGGCATACTCAAGAGTTTCGGCCCATTCTTCATAGCCCTTCTTTCGGCCAGTTTCCAACCCTTCATTGAAACCCTGTTCGCGTGCTTCCTGCACCATTTGCGGTTTCTCTACTTCCTCAAAATGCCTACGGCTTTCTTCTGCATGGCCAACGATTTGTTCTGCTTTCCGGGTCGCTTCCCTGACCATCGCTTCGGCATCTATACTTGCCTTTTCTATCAGCAATTGGGCATCCGTGGATTGAAAAACTGGCCCTTCCCCCGGATTGGTCTCTTGAAATAAAAATTCCAAATTACGGATTTTAATTGTTTTATTTCCAGTGTCGGTCCGCCTAGCATATTGAGATTTGATAATCCTAGACAATGATATCATCTCCTCCACCGCGGGCTATTACGATTTCACCAGACTCTTCCAACCGGCGTATAACTGCGACGATACGGGACTGCGCTTCTTCGACATCACGCAGACGGACAGGCCCCATATATTCCATTTCCTCCAGAAAAGTGTCCACCATACGTTTAGACATATTCTTAAAGACAATTTCTTTAACTTCCTCACTGGCAACCTTTAGCGCCAGTTTAAGATCTTCATTGTCAGAATCGCGGATAACCCGCTGGATCGCCCGGCCGTCGAGGGTAACGATGTCCTCGAAGACAAACATCCGTTTCTTGATTTCTTCCGCCAATTCCGGATCCTGGATTTCAAGGGAATCGAGAATCGTACGTTCCGTTGAGCGGTCAACCCCATTCAGCACGTCAACTACAGCCTCTATCCCTCCAGTTTGTGTATAATCCTGGGTTACGGTAGCGGAAAGTTTCCGCTCCAAAATTTGTTCGACTTCATTGATGATTTCCGGAGAAGTGCTGTCCATTACCGCTATTCTTCTCGCTATATCCGCCTGGACCTCCTGGGGCAATTCAGACAGGATCTGGCCTGCCTGAGCCGGGTCAAGATATGATAAAATCAGGGCTATTGTTTGCGGATGTTCATTTTGGATAAAATTCAGGATCTGTCCCGGATCAGCCTTTCTGGCAAAATCGAAAGGCCTAACCTGCAGGGATGAAGTCAGGCGGTTGATAATTGCCGCTGCCTGGTCACTCCCGAGCGCCTTCTCCAATACTTGCTTGGCATAGCCGATACCGCCCTGGGTGATATAGTCCTGGGCCAGCGCGATATTGTGGAACTCCTCCAGCACTTCTTCCTTTTCTGATGAATCTACTTTCCGGACGCCTGAAATTTCTAGTGTCAGCCTTTCAATCTCTTCCTCTGAAAGATGTTTATAAACAGAAGCAGAGACATCCGGGCCAAGGGAAATGAGCAGGATGGCCGCCTTCTGTTTTCCTGTAAGCCCGCCTTTTTTCTTTCTGTCTGTCAACGTCATTTCCTCCTAGTCTTCCGCTATCCAGCTTCGGAGCAGCTTCGCGAATTCTTCCGGCTTTTCTTTTGCCAGTTTTTCCAGCTGTTTTCGTTTCAGGGACGATTCTGTCTCTTGTTCATCGTTTAGATCCGGTACCTCCAGGACCTCTTGTTCTTCTATGATTTCTTCTTCATAATCATCCCGTCTTTTAGAGCGGATAAATAAGAATATCAGTACGATGATTGCAACCAGCAGAACGCCACCAACAATGTAGGCCCATAATGGCAGCCCGGTTTCCTGTTGCTGGTCAAACTTGACCTTACCATTAAATGGCTGCACGGATACAGCGATCTTTTGATTAATGTCTTCATCGGTCAGGGCTTGTGCCGCGTCATCTTTGTTGATTGTCGTACGGACGATAGTGTTTAAAACCTTAGTAATGTCATCAATGCTTTCCTGTGGAAGCGATGCAGGGTCATTTGGCTTTGGTGGCTCCACCATGACCTGGATCCCCAAATCCTTTACTTGATAAGGGCTTTCCACAATTTGTTTTTTGATTCGGTTTACCTCATTATTAATGGTTTCTTCTACCCGCTCATAATCCCCGGTTCCGTTTTCGCCAGCCTGGTAAGTATATCCTTGGGCGTCGGCAGGATCTTCAGCTTGGGGAGCGCCTCCCGGAGGAGTGCCTGTCCCAGTATATGTTTCATTAATTCTCTGTGCGGAAATGGCTATGCCTTCCATATTTTCCTCATCGACAGGAGCTACAAGGTTTTCCTCCCTGTTTTCCTGGGTAAAGTCGACGTCCGCCGTAACGGAAACCACGACTTTGTCCCTGCCCATTAGTGTACCGAGCATATTTTGCACCTGTCTTTGAAGATCGCGTTCGATTTCTTTTTTAATTTCGTGCTGGGTGGCGAATGATGCCCCCGGTTCAGAATTATTTTCATTTTTTAAGTCATAATACTCAAAATTTTGATTCATGATGACGATATTATCAGTAGGCAGGTTGGGCACACTTTTCGAAACAAGGTGGTATAAAGATTTAATCTGGGCATCCTCGAATTGATAGCCCGGTTTGGTATTCAATACGATTGACGCGGACGCTTCTTCCGGAGTATCGCTGACGAATACACCTTTCTCAGGAAGTGTAACCATGACCTTGGCTTCTTCCACTCCGTCTATCCCTTTGATTAAATCGGCCATCTCCGTCTGCATCGCTTCCAGCTTCATGACATTAAACTCATTCTCAGTCATGCCGATGCCGGCATTCTGGCTAAAAAACGAGTAATCAATGCTGCCCGACTTCGGAATCCCCTCTGCAGCAAGCTCCACTTTAAGGGTATCAACGCTTTCCTCAGGAACCATTATCGCTTTGCCCCCATCTGCTATTTCAGATGGAATGCCCCTGCCGTCCAGGTTCTCCTTAATGCTTCCCGTTTCAGAAGGTGATAGGTTGCTATATAACGGGACCATCTTGGTTTGGGAAGCAAGGATGGAAGCCACCACGATCACTGTTACGGCAAGTATGGAAGAACCGATCATGAGAAGCTTTTGCTTCTTGCTCCGGCTCCCCCAAAAACCTGTAATCCTGTTCTTTAGTTTTAAAAAAGCTTCCTTCATCTTAATCCCCCGGTTAATCTTTGTTATTTAGAGTCAACATCTTCTGGATCAATAGGAAGATGCCATCAAGCGCTTTTCTACGTATGAGGTTTTAAGATGCAGCTTATACACTCATTCTCATCATTTCCTGGTAAGCTTCTACAACTTTGTTTCGAACCTCAAGCGTCGCCTGCATGGTTATGCTGGCTTTTTGGGAGGCGATCATCACCTGGTGCAAGTCTATGTTCTCACCCTTGGCCATCTTTTCTGTTAAATTATCAGAAACGCCCTGAGCCTCATTCACTTTATCAATAGATTGTTTCAATACCGACGCAAAACTTTGCTGGGCTTCGTATGGTTTATATGGATTGGTTTGAATCCCTTGATTGCTTGTATCGAACACTCTATTCCCCGGAGAAAGATTAACTCCTTGCATTTGTTTTTCCTCCTAATCTACTTGCCAATTTCAAGCGTCTTCATCATCATCCCTTTAGAAGCGTTAAAAACAGTAACATTTGCTTCATAGGAACGGGTCGCGCTCATTAAATCTACCATTTCCCTTAATGGGTCGACGTTCGGCATTTCAACATAGCCATTTTCGTTCGCATCCGGGTGTTCAGGATCATAAACCATTTTAAAGGGGGTATCTCTGTCTTCCTCGATACGGGTTACCCTCACGCCTTCACCCGATGCACCGGTACCTCTTTTTCCGGCTGCAGCATGTAAGAAGCTTGCAAAGCTGCCTTCGTTCGGCTGCAATACGACTGTCTTTCGGCGGTATGGTTCCCACGTATCCGGCCCAATCATCCTGGCCCGGGTTGAATCCGCGTTTGCCATGTTTGAAGACACGACATCCATTCTTAGCCTCTGCGCCGTCAAAGCGGAGGCCGTAGTGTTCATTCCTGTGAACATGCCCATTACTTGCCACCCCTTATCACATTCTGCAAAGATTGAAATTTCCCGCTCAAGCGGTCAGTAACCGCGTTGTAATAAATCTGGTTTGTAGCCATGTCACTCATTTCCTGGTCAATGTCAACACTGTTCCTATTATTGTTGTATTGGAAGTTGTTCTTTGTAACGATAGCGGACGGAACAGATGGAGTAATCTTAAAATCATAATGCCTTCTGTCTGTGCGGTAAGCATTGATAGAAGCATCCAGCATTGTTTGGAAGGAATGATCCATCCGCACATCCTTCGCTTTATAATTGGGTGTATCAACATTGGCAATGTTTTGAGAAATCACTTTTTGTTTTGAACTGGAATAATTCAGTGCATTTTCAAGCGTTTGGAATGTGTTTGAAAAAAGTTTCATATCATTCACCCCTTGCGGTAAAAGAAAAGTAATATAAATACCCATTTTTGTAACAGAATAAACATAATATAGTAACTATTGTAAAGAATAACAAACCGCCTGTCTACGAAGAGTCGACAAATCTTTCCGTGATAAAAGGACTATTTTTGTCGTTTATTGCTATATTTTTCCTATAAGTGATACTATTTCCATTAGAAACCGCCATTTCTGTCGACTGGGATTAGGCCTTTTTAACCACAAGAAGAAATAACGGGACCAATCACTTAATAATAGTAAAAAAAACAAAAACTAAAGGAGGGTCTTTAGACCCAAGCTATATTACGATTTTGCAAAACCATTTTATTCCACTTCTATATTACATAAAATTGAAAGCAGAAATTTGAAGAAAAAGGGAACATTTTGTGTTATTTTAGGTTCTCCGTCAAATGTTGGGGTGATGACTGATTGTCGTCACCCT
>NZ_QVTD01000012.1 GCF_003429105.1 Peribacillus glennii | reverse complement strand
GTTGGGGGTTCTCCCCCTGTGAGAGTAGGACGTCGCCAAGCAAACAAAAGACCAGCCGAATAGGCTGGTCTTTTTTGTTGGGAAAAGCAGTTGAAATGAAAACACTGTTTCATCCTTCTTTCTTTACTTATGAATAAGCAATTTATTACCTTTCCCATAGTGAACCAGAACAAGGTAGGTTGGCATAATAGGTGGACAGTGGTATTTTCTAAAAGGATGGAACAAATCCCTCACGAACCAATGAAGTTCAATCATTCAATTTAGCGGGGCCTTCTTATTAAGATAATATATCCTTGTCATCTTATCCAAATTTTAAAACCCCCGGCAACCAATCTCTAAATTCCTGTCTGTTATCATATCTCCCTCTTATTTATCTTATCTCGAAAGTTTATAGTAATTGCTGCTCGATTTAATTTGTTCGTTTGCTTTAATGAGACCATGCCGCTCACTGCATAAAACAGAGAAGCAAGATAAAAGATGCTGCCAATCGTGAGGAAATCCACTAAATAACCTGTAAGGATAATGGCGATGGCGGCTGCGGCAGAGGTCCATACATGATATTTGCCTATTTCTTTGCCGGCGCTTTGTTTGGACACATTTCGGGCAAGCGAAGTTTTTTCCGTATTTCTTTGGATGGCTCCCAGGATGCCCATCATAATCTGGATGATATAAACCTGCCAGACTTCGGTCAAAAGGGGAAGAAGTAAAAGAATTACAGCCATGGACCAGGAGTAGAGGGAAAATAAGACGGTGTCGCCAACACGATCAGCAAACCTGCCTATCACGGGATAAAATAAAGCGGAAGACAACGCAAACAGTCCATAAGCCCAGCCAAATTGGGAGTAACTGTTCCCGGCATTTTTCAGCATCAGTACGTAAAAAGGAAAAATCATGCTGCCGGCAACCGATATGAAACTTTGATAATAGATAAACTTGTGATAGGTCATTTCCCATACTCCTCATAAAATAAATTGACGAACCGCTCGTTTGGGTCGTACTCTCGTTTCTGCTGAAAGAATTCTTGGGACCGAGGATATGCCTGCAGGAATTGGTTCTTTGATGGGTAGGAATAATAAGGCAAATAATAACTTCCTCCATGTTCTAAAGTCAGGTTCAGCATTTCATTTATGACACGTTTTGTTTTCTTGATATCCTTGCCTGCAGTACCTTGGTTGATCAGCAGTACAAAGGCAAACATATCCGATTTGGAAAAAGAAAGCGTGGCGTGGTCATTTTTTTCTACATATCTAACGGTGATATTTAACAAATTGAAGGCTTTTTCACGCTCTAGGATATTTCTTAGGCCTTCGACATAACTTTGAAATTCAATAACAGGAACGAAATATTCTTGAAGGACTTCTGTTTTTTCAGGATGGTTGTACTCCATGAATTGGCTATCTGACCTCATTACATTGTTTCTGCTTTCGTAGTTGCCGTTTATTGTTTGAATATATTTCTTTTGCTGTTGCCAAAAAATATTTTTGCCCCAATCGCTGTGTCTGGATAATCCCATAAAAAATTTTGGCAGGGCAATGATTCTTTCTTCTTTTAGTTCATTCCAATCTTTTATTTTGTGCTGATTGTTGGCTAATACATAATCCGTAACATACATTTCCTTTAATAGTGAATCCGGTGCCACGGAGATTCGCGCCATATGCATTTCTACCTGGTCATTTCCTTTTACTTCTTCTTTAAAATAAGATGCGTACTCTCTATAATCTAAACTTTTCGTCCTAATTTTATATAATTCATCATCAGTCAGATGCAGTGTGACGTCTAAAATGATCCCGAACAGTCCATATCCCCCTATTACCAGAGGGAATAATTCAGCATTTTCCGTCCTGCTTACATTCAAGATTTTTCCCACAGGATTCAGTAACCGAAAGGACTCTACAGTATCGATTAATGCGCCATTACGAATATCGCGGCCATGAACATTCACACTTAACGACCCTCCGACTGTAAATATATTTTGAGATTGCATTACTTTGACGGCTTGACCATGTGGGTTGATTTTCCTTTGGATGTCATCCCAGGTTGCTCCGCTTTGGACCCTGATGGTTTTTCTTGCTATGTCAAGCTTAAGGATTTTATTGTACTTTTTCATGTCTACCATAATGGCATTAGGGTAGTTGGTATGGCCGCCCTGGCTATGCTGCATCCCGGCTATTGATATTTTATCGTCCGCAGCCTCTGCTTTTTTTACAAGAGTTTGAAGTTCTCTTTCTCCACCTGCTTGCGCAATTTCCTTAATTCTCACGGGCAGCAGGCGGCTTTTGTCTTCAACCTCCGGATTGGAAATTTGGGCTTTGTACAAGCTTATGGAACACACGAAACCGATACAGTACACCAACAAAACAATCCAGGTAATTTTTCTCATAAAGGGTCCTTCCTAAGATAATCGCATGGAAACGTTAATTTGTTGTTATCCTATTCAATAGTTAAGTGTAATTTTACACTTTTATTTTAAATTTTCAATATTTTTTTACTGTAATTACAAAGGGTAACGGTTGTTAATACTGATAATACAAATAAAGGTAAATGAGTCAGCTTGTATGGTAAAATTGAACAACTTGAATACCCCTTTTTAGGGAAAGGGAGGATGCTGGTATCGTGACCAAGAAGAAAAAAGAACTATTTGAAGTAGCAGAGGGAGAAAGCATTGACGAGTGCCTCGAAAGGATTAAGGCAGCCGGCTATTTTCCCACAAAACGGACTGAAAAGCCCATTTTTAAAGAAAACGTAAACGAGGGAAAGGTGGAATATGAGCCTGTCCAGAGAAAAACTATCTTTGAGGCTAGATTGATGGAGTAAAACACGAACGATTATTAATTTTATCCTTTCATTATTCGATTTACGACTTGACAGAAGCATTTTCCCCTTGTAAGATGGGGGAGTGAAAAGAAAATCTCTCATATAATCCTCGGGGATATGGCCCGAAAGTTTCTACCCAATAACCGTAAATTATTGGACTATGAGAGGAAGTAGATATTTTCTGGATAATATATTGTCGTTAAGCATTGCGACAGACAAGACGATGATTCCGGACAGACTACTTTCTCGAAACCCGAGAGAAGTCTGTCCGGTTTTTATTTCTATAGGTAAAAATGAAACCAACATGTTGGAGGAGAACCGAATGAAACCTCAAGTTGGCGTTATAATGGGAAGTGTTTCTGATTGGGAAACAATGAAGTATGCTTGTGAGACGCTGGAGCAGCTGGAAATCCCTTATGAACAAAGGGTTGTTTCAGCGCACAGGACACCTGATTTATTGTTTGAATATGCGGAAAGCGCGAGGGACAGAGGAATTAAGGTAATCATCGCCGGTGCAGGAGGGGCAGCCCACTTGCCGGGAATGACCGCTGCTAAAACAACACTGCCTGTGATAGGGGTGCCGGTTCAAACGAAAGCCCTAAATGGAATGGATTCCTTATTATCCATCGTGCAAATGCCAGGCGGAGTTCCTGTAGCCACTGTTGCGATCGGCAAAGCAGGTTCTGTCAATTCTGGTCTGCTGGCCGCGCAAATTCTTGGATGTACGGACAGCGGTGTAGCAGAAAAGCTTGAGGCCATGCGAAATGAAACAAGGGAAAAGGTGTTAGAGAGCAGTGAGCAGCTTAAATAATCGAACGATCAAACCTGGAGATACAATTGGAATCATAGGTGGCGGGCAGCTTGGCAGGATGATGGCGCTCTCGGCAAAGTCACTTGGTTTCAGGGTCGCAGTTCTTGACCCAACAGAAAACTGTCCGTGCGGGCAGGTTGCCGATATCGAAATTAACGGAGCATATGATGATCTGGATTCTTTGAATGAGCTTGCAAGTGTCAGTGATGTGATCACCTTTGAATTTGAGAATATTAGTTCAAAGGCCCTGGAATGGCTGGAAGATCATGCGTATGTCCCGCAAGGCTCGGAATTGTTGAAAGTCACCCAGGACAGGCTGCTGGAAAAGGCTGCGATTTCTATGACCGGGGCAACGGTTGCCCCATATTTCGCAGTAAATAATCTGCACGACCTATACAATGGGATTGAAAAGGTCGGGTATCCATGTGTGTTAAAGACAGCACGCGGAGGCTATGACGGCAAAGGGCAGCAGGTGATCCGGACAGAGCAGGATATTGAACTTGCCAAAAACATCCTGATAAAGGGAAAATGCGTGTTGGAAGCCTGGATTCCTTTTGTGAAGGAAGTTTCGGCCATCATCATCCGAAAGGCAAATGGGGAAAGCAGTTGTTTCCCGGTTGCTGAGAATATCCATGTCAATAATATTTTGGATAAAAGCATTGTTCCGGCAAGGATATCGGGGAAAGCAGAGGCAGAGGCTGTCAACCAAGCACAGCTAATCGCTGAAGAACTGGATCTTGTCGGCACACTTGCGGTCGAAATGTTCCTGACGGAAAAGGATGAAATCATTATTAATGAACTTGCCCCAAGGCCTCATAATTCAGGACATTATACAATTAATGCCTGTGAGACATCCCAATTCGAACAGCATATCCGGGCAATATGCAATTGGCCGCTGGGGAATACTGATATATTGAAGCCCGTTGTCATGGTAAACATTCTGGGTCAGCATTTAGAAGGCATTACAACGAATGTTTCCAATTTGCCTGACTGGAAGATTCACCTATATGGAAAAAAAGATGCTAAACAAAATCGGAAAATGGGCCATATCAACATTTTGCGTCCGACAATTGACATGGCATTGACTGAAATCAGCGGCAGCGGTTTTTGGAATTCGCAGCCGAAACGGAGGATATTACATGATTGAACGTTATACACGCCCGGAAATGGGAGCGATTTGGACAGATAAAAATCGATTCAACGCTTGGCTTGAGGTGGAGATTCTCGCCTGTGAAGCGTGGGCAGAGCTTGGTGTTATTCCAAAGGAGGATGTAAAGCTTCTCCGTGAAAATGCGTCCTTCAATATAGACCGCATCAATGAAATTGAGGAAGAAACACGCCACGACGTTGTTGCGTTTACACGTGCGGTTTCTGAAACATTGGGTGACGAACGTAAATGGGTCCACTATGGATTGACTTCCACGGATGTGGTGGATACAGCCCTTTCTTATATGTTAAAACAAGCGAATGACATTCTGGAAAAGGACCTCGAAAGATTTGTCGAAATCCTGAAAAATAAAGCCGGTGAGCACAAATATACCGTAATGATGGGTCGTACGCATGGTGTCCATGCTGAACCGACAACGTTTGGTTTGAAGCTCGGCCTCTGGTATGAGGAAATGAAACGGAATGTGGAACGTTTTGCGGAAGCCAGAAGAAACATTGAGTTCGGAAAGATTTCCGGGGCTGTTGGTACGTATGCGAATATTGACCCGTTTGTCGAGCAGTATGTCTGTGAGAAATTAGGGTTAAAGGCTGCTCCTATTTCAACTCAAACGCTGCAGAGAGACCGCCATGCACATTATATGAGCACTCTTGCGCTAATCGCAACATCAATTGAAAAGTTCGCAACCGAGGTACGCGGATTGCAAAAGAGTGAAACGCGTGAGGTGGAGGAATTTTTTGCAAAAGGCCAAAAAGGCTCTTCTGCGATGCCGCATAAAAGAAACCCGATTGGTTCAGAAAATATGACTGGAATGGCAAGGGTCATCCGCGGTTATATGATGACAGCCTATGAAAACGTGGCACTGTGGCATGAACGCGATATCTCGCATTCTTCTGCAGAAAGAATCATTCTGCCTGATGCTACCATCGCCTTGAATTATATGCTGAACCGGTTTGCCAATATCGTGAAAAACTTGACGGTTTATCCAGAAAATATGAAACGCAATATGGACCGAACACTTGGGTTGATTTATTCACAGCGTGTTTTGCTGGCCTTGATCGAAAAAGGGCTTGTCCGTGAGGAAGCCTACGACACCGTGCAGCCGAAAGCGATGGAGGCATGGGAAACACAAATGCCTTTCAGGGAACTTCTTGAACAGGACGAAAAAATCACGAGCCTGCTCACGAAAGAAGAGCTCGATGATTGCTTCGATTACAATTACCATTTAAAAAATGTCGATATGATTTTTGAACGTTTAGGGTTGTAAGTAAGGGAAGGTCGACTAAGGGCTGCCACGTCCTTTGGCAAACGTCGACATCACACAAGGAATACTTACAAGACACACTTCGAGGCCAAAAAACTTTTATTTTTTGGTGACATCGTGGGAAAATCTTTCAGGAACTGCTTTTTACTATTTCATATTTTGTATTTTTTCTGCTGCCGATAACGATCGGCAGTGGATCTTTAAATGATGTTACCTGCTAATGTCTTAATTTTCCGAATCCGGAGGGCTGATAGATGAAAAAGGGTGAAATGCTGTATGAAGGAAAGGCAAAGCGAATTTATGCAACAGACAACAACGCGTTGGTATGGGTGGAATATAAAGACTCTGCCACAGCGTTCAATGGAGAGAAGAAAGCAGAGATTTCAGGCAAAGGAATCCTGAATAACAAAATTACGAGTTTGCTATTTTCAAAGCTTCATCAGAAAAACATTGCTTCACACTTTGTCAAGCAGCTTTCGGACAGGGAACAGCTCGTCAAGAAAGTCGACATCATCCCTCTTGAAGTGGTTGTAAGGAATACTGCTGCCGGCAGCCTTTCAAAAAGACTGGGCATTCCTGAAGGGACCCCTTTCAAGAAACCGCTGGTAGAATTTTATTATAAGGACGACGCACTTGGGGACCCTCTTCTGACGGAAGACCATATTGAAACGTTAGCTCTAGCGGACAAAGAAGAAGTAGAGCTTCTAAAACAAAAGGCCTTGCAAATCAATCAAGTGTTAACTCCTTTTTTTAAGGAACTGGGTATTAACTTAATCGATTTTAAATTGGAATTCGGCAAAACCATGGACAATGAAATCCTGCTTGCAGATGAAATTTCGCCGGATACATGCCGGCTTTGGGATATAAAGACCAATGAAAGATTGGATAAAGACGTTTTCCGCCGTGATTTAGGCAATTTAACGGATGCATATGAAAAAATCTTAACGAAGCTGGGGGAAAATCATCATGTATAAAGTCAAAGTATATATCACATTGCGCGAGAGTGTATTAGATCCACAGGGAACGGCTGTACAGCAATCCTTGCACAGCATGGCGTATAACGAAGTGAAGGATGTTCGAATCGGCAAATACCTTGAGCTTTCCCTGGAAAAAAGTGATCGCGATGTGGACCAGGTCGTTAAGGAAATGTGTGAAAAATTGCTGGCAAATACTGTGATTGAGGACTATCGATATGAAGTCGAGGAGGTTGTCGCTCAATGAAGTTTGCTGTGATCGTTTTCCCGGGCTCCAATTGTGACAGCGATATGTACCATGCGATTAGGGATGAACTCGGTGAGGAAGCGGAATTTATCTGGCATACAGAAAAGTCTTTGGCCAGTTATGACGGGATTTTGCTTCCTGGGGGGTTCTCATATGGAGACTACCTTCGTTCAGGAGCGATTGCCCGTTTTTCAAATGTCATGTCCGAAGTGATAAAGGCTGCTGAAGCAGGAAAGCCCGTCCTTGGCGTATGCAACGGATTCCAGATTCTGCTTGAGGCAGGTCTTTTGCCTGGTGCAATGCGCAGAAACAAGGATTTGAAATTTATCTGCCGTCAGCAAAAGCTGAAGGTGCAAAACAGCCGAACCCTTTTCACAAATGCTTACGAAGAAGGAGAAGTCATCTCCGTACCGATTGCACATGGTGAAGGGAATTATTACTGTGATGAGCAAACGCTTGAAGAATTAAAGCAAAATAACCAAATTATTTTTACCTATCATGGCGATAATCCAAACGGAAGCCTTGAAGATATAGCTGGAATCACAAATAAAAACGGCAATGTTCTAGGCATGATGCCTCATCCGGAGCGCGCAGTCGATTCATTGTTAGGAAGTGCGGACGGGTTAAAATTGTTTCAATCAATCGTAAAAAGCTGGAGGGAATCACATGTCGTTACTGCTTGAACCAACACCGGAACTGATCAAATCAGAGCGCATCTATGCACAAATGGGATTATCCGATGAAGAATTTACGAAGGTTGAAGAAATCCTTGGACGGCTTCCGAACTATACAGAGACCGGTTTATTTTCCGTTATGTGGTCAGAGCACTGCTCTTATAAAAACTCCAAGCCAGTGCTAAAAAAATTCCCTGTGACTGGTGAACGTGTTTTACAGGGGCCTGGGGAAGGGGCAGGGATCGTTGACATTGGCGATGAACAGGCGGTTGTTTTCAAGATTGAAAGCCATAACCACCCATCAGCAATCGAGCCTTACCAGGGTGCTGCTACTGGTGTTGGCGGAATTATACGTGATGTGTTTTCCATGGGTGCCCGTCCTATTGCTCTTTTAAATTCACTAAGATTCGGTGAATTAGATAATGACCGAGTTAAATATTTGTTCAAAGAGGTAGTGGCCGGGATTGCTGGCTATGGAAACTGTATTGGAATTCCGACGGTCGGCGGTGAAATCCAATTTGACGCATCCTATGCGGGAAATCCGCTTGTAAATGCAATGTGCGTCGGGCTGATTGACCACAAGGATATTAAAAAGGGGCAAGCCCATGGCGTAGGGAATACCGTGATGTACGTAGGGGCGAAGACAGGTCGTGACGGAATCCATGGAGCAACTTTTGCTTCCGAGGAATTATCGGAAACTTCCGAGGAAAAACGACCTGCGGTTCAAGTTGGGGATCCTTTTATGGAAAAACTTCTTCTTGAAGCTTGTCTTGAGTTGATTCAATCCGATGCTTTGGTTGGCATTCAGGATATGGGAGCTGCCGGGTTAACAAGCTCTTCTGCTGAAATGGCAAGCAAGGCCGGTTCCGGCATCGAAATGAACCTCGATTTTGTTCCACAGCGTGAAACAGGCATGACAGCTTACGAAATGATGCTTTCAGAATCCCAGGAACGCATGTTGATCGTGGTCAAAAAAGGACGTGAGCAGGAAATCGTTGATTTATTCTCCAAGTATGGACTCGAAGCCGTTTCAGTGGGCAAAGTCACAGATGACAAAAACCTGACGCTTTACCATAACGGTGAACTAGTGGCAAAGGTACCTGCTGATGCCCTTGCAGAAGAGGCGCCTGTGTATTATAAGCCTTCCCGTGAACCACTTTATTTTCAAGAGTTCCAACAGATGGAAAACAAATCTTACAATTTGGCCGATTACAAGGAAACACTCAAACAATTATTATCCCAGCCTACGATTTCAAGCAAAGAATGGGTATACGACCAGTACGATTATATGGTTCAGACAAATACGGTTGTCGTGCCAGGTTCGGATGCGGCTGTCGTAAGAATCAGGGATACCAATAAAGCACTTGCGATGACAACGGACTGCAACTCTCGCTATTTATATCTGGATCCTGAAACCGGCGGAAAAATCGCTGTGGCAGAAGCAGCGCGTAATATCGTTTGCTCTGGCGGCGAACCGCTCGCGATTACCGACTGCTTGAATTTCGGGAATCCTGAAAAACCCGAGATTTTCTGGCAAATCGAGAAAGCGGCAGACGGAATGAGTGATGCCTGCCGTGAATTAAGCACGCCTGTAATCGGTGGAAATGTCTCGCTTTACAATGAAACGAATGGCGTAGCCGTGTATCCTACCCCTGTAGTGGGAATGGTCGGCTTGATTGAAGACCTCAAACATGTAACTACACAGAGCTTTAAAAACGCGGGTGACCTGATTTATGTAGTGGGAGAAACAAAGATAGAATTCGCGGGCAGCGAACTGCAAAAAATGATTGAAGGCAGAATTTTCGGCAAAGCTCCTTCTATCGATTTAGCGGTTGAGAAAAAGCGCCAATCTGAAATTTTGAGAGCAATTAAAGCTGGTTTAGCTGCATCGGCCCATGACCTGGCAGAAGGCGGTTTGGCAGTTGCGGTGGCTGAATCTTTATTTGGTACTGAGGGCCTTGGAGCTGAGATTCAAGTGACTGGGGACGAAGCAGCCGCGCTATTCAGTGAAACGCAATCCCGCTTCTTAATCTCAGTCAAGCCGGAAAATCGGTCAGCATTTGAAGCAATCACCTCTGATGCGGCATTGATTGGCGAAGTGACAAGCAGCCCTGTATTGACAGTTTTTGCTGAAGAAAATAAAAGATTATTCGATGCAGACGTCAACGAATTATACAACACCTGGAAAGGAGCCATCCCATGCTTGCTGAAATAAAAGGCCTGAATGAAGAATGCGGTGTTTTTGGTGTTTGGGGACATCCGGATGCGGCCCAGATTACGTATTATGGATTACACAGCCTGCAGCATCGAGGACAGGAAGGCGCCGGCATGGTGCTGAGTGATGGAAATAAACTGACAGGTGTAAAGGGAGAAGGACTGGTCACTGAAGTTTTTACCGCTGAAAAAATGCAGGGATTGTCCGGCGTTTCGGCAATCGGCCATGTGCGTTATGCCACAGCAGGAGGCGGCGGGTATGAGAATGTACAGCCGTTTCTCTTTAACTCCCAAAGTGGAGGGCTCGCCCTGGCGCATAATGGGAATCTCGTAAACGCAAGTCAGTTGAAAGGCCAGTTGGAAGCCCAGGGCAGTATCTTTCAAACTACCTCCGACACTGAAGTGCTTGCACATCTCATTAAAAGAGGCGGATTCTCGGAATTGAGGAATCGGGTAAAGAATGCATTAAGCATGCTAAAGGGAGCCTATGCTTTCTTGATCATGACCGAAACAGAAATGATGGTCGCCGTTGATCCGCAAGGTCTTCGCCCTCTTTCTTTAGGGAAGTTAGGCGATGCTTATGTAGTGGCTTCGGAAACATGTGCCCTTGATATAGTCGGTGCTGAATTTATCAGGGACTTCGAACCAGGTGAATTGGTAGTCCTTAACGAAGAAGGAATTCATTCTGAACGGTTTGCGATGTCGAGCCAGCGCTCGATGTGTACGATGGAATATGTTTATTTTTCCCGTCCGGACAGCAATATTGACGGCATCAATGTTCACACTGCCAGAAAAAATCTGGGAAAACGACTGGCCATGGAGGCATTAATTGATGCTGACGTGGTTACTGGCGTTCCTGATTCAAGCATTTCAGTGGCAATCGGTTATGCAGAAGCATCCGGCATTCCCTATGAAATGGGACTGATCAAAAACAGATATGTTGGACGTACTTTTATACAGCCGTCACAGTCCCTTCGTGAGCAAGGGGTAAAAATGAAACTGGCTCCCGTCAGGGGTGTTGTGGAAGGGAAACGTGTCGTAATGGTGGATGACTCGATTGTTCGCGGCACAACAAGTAAGCGGATTGTCAGCATGCTGAAGGAAGCGGGGGCAAAAGAGGTACATGTCTGTATCAGTTCCCCTCCGATTAAAAATCCATGCTTTTATGGAATCGATACTTCATCAAAAGAAGAATTGATCGCTTCCGAAAAATCAGTGGAGGAGATCAGGGAACTTATTGGTGCGGATTCCCTTACTTTCTTGAGTGTTGAAGGGATGGTAGAGGGCATCGGCAGGCCGTTCGGCGGTGAAAGCCGCGGCCAATGCCTGGCTTGCTTTACAGGCAATTATCCGACAGAGATTTATGACAATGCAGAAGCAAGCATACAAAAATGCTGAACGTGGAGGAATCGTAATGGCAAATGCATATAAACAAGCAGGGGTAGACATTGAGGCAGGCTATGAATCAGTTACCCGGATGAAAAAACACGTTCAGCGGACAATGCGCCCGGAAGTCTTGAGCGGCCTTGGCGGCTTTGGGGGGATGTTTGATTTATCATCCCTCGGTTTAAAGGAGCCGGTGTTAGTATCCGGTACGGACGGCGTCGGAACGAAGCTTCTTCTGGCCATCATGCTTGATAAGCATGATACCATAGGGATTGATTGTGTCGCGATGTGCGTGAATGATATAGTAGTGCAGGGTGCAGAGCCGATTTACTTTTTGGATTATATTGCGTGCGGGAAGGCAATTCCTGAAAAAATTGAAAGTATAGTGAGCGGTGTCGCATCCGGCTGTGAGCAGGCGGGCGCCGCTCTTATCGGTGGGGAAACGGCTGAAATGCCGGGCATGTATGACCAGAACGAATATGATGTGGCCGGTTTTGCAGTAGGGGCCGTCGAAAAATCAAAACTTGTTACAGGAAAAAATATTGTTCCGGGTGATATTGTGATCGGCCTTCCTTCAAGCGGGATCCACAGCAATGGATACTCACTCGTACGTAAGGTACTGCTGCAAGATTCCGGTATGTCCCTGGACGAACAGGTATCGGAACTTGGCTGTACGCTGGGTGAGGAGTTGCTTAAGCCAACAAAGATTTATGTAAAGCCTATTCTATCAGCTTTGGAAAAGTTTAGCCTAAAAGGGATGGCACATATTACCGGAGGCGGCTTTATCGAAAACCTCCCGCGTATGATGCCTGAAAATACCGGAATTCAGATTACATTTGGAACCTGGGATATCCCGCCTATTTTTACGCTGCTTGAACAAAAGGGCAATCTTGCCCGAGAAGAAATGTTCAACATCTTCAATATGGGAATCGGCATGGCCATAGTTGTAAGTGAAGAAGATCAGGAAGATGTGCTAAACCACTTTGAAAACTGTGGAGAAAAGGCGGCTGTTATTGGAAAAGTGACCGGAAAGGAAGGGGTGTCCTTTGCCTGATGAAAAAAATCGCCATTTTTGCATCAGGCAATGGCAGTAATTTTCAAGCGATTGCGGATGCGGTGAAAGAAGGGCAGCTGCATGCGGACATCTGCCTTGTCGTAAGTGACAAAAGGGACGCCTATGTCCTGCAAAGGGCACTAGCAGAACGTATTGATACATTCTGCTTTTCACCTAAAGACTACAACAACAAAGAGGAATATGAAAAAGATATATTGACCCGTCTCCGTCAAAGTGGAGTGGACTTCATCGTTTTGGCCGGGTATATGCGTTTGATCGGACCGACGCTTTTGCGGGAATTCCCTGGCAGCATCGTCAATATCCATCCATCCTTGCTTCCTGCGTTTCCGGGCAAGGATGCAATCGGCCAGGCATTTGCGGCTAAAGTGAAAAAGACAGGCGTTACGGTTCATTATGTAGATGAAGGGATGGACACTGGGCCAATCATCGCTCAAAGCTCGGTGCCGATTCTTGAGAATGATACAGAAGATGCACTCCAGCAGCGGATTCAGGCTTCAGAGCACAATTTGTATCCGCTCGTCCTGGAGCAATTGTTTACTAAAAATCAACACATACAAGTGGAGGGATAGAAGTGTCTAAAAGAGCATTGCTTAGTGTTTCCGATAAGACCGGTATTATTGAATTCGCAAAAGGATTGAAAGAGGCCGGTTTTGAAATCATATCAACCGGAGGCACGAAAAAAGCCTTAACAGAGAACGGCATAGAAGTGACAGGAATCAGCGAAGTGACAGGTTTTCCTGAAATCTTGGACGGACGTGTGAAGACTCTTCACCCTAATGTCCATGGGGCACTTTTAGCCAAGCATGGAGATCCAGACCATCAAAGGCAGCTCGAAGAACACCAGATTACACCCATCCAGCTTGTCTGCGTGAATCTTTATCCGTTTCAGCAAACAATTGCAAAGCCTGGGGTTACACCAGATGATGCAATCGAAAATATTGATATCGGCGGACCGACGATGCTCCGTTCCTCAGCAAAAAACCATGAATATGTAACGGTTGTTACCGACCCCGCTGATTACGATACGATCCTCTCGGAATTGTTTGAAAAAGGGGAGGTCCAGCCTGCAACAAAAAGGAAACTTGCCGCCAAGGTATTCCGGCACACCGCTTCCTACGATGCTGTCATTTCTGAATATATGACAAAGCTAGCTGAAGAAGAAAACCCGGAAAGCTTGACGGTGACCTTTGAATTGAAACAAACGTTGCGTTACGGGGAAAACCCTCACCAAAAAGCTTCATTCTATAGAAAGCCGCTTGGCTCATCATTTTCCATTGCAAATGCAGAACAGCTTCATGGAAAAGAACTTTCTTACAATAATATAAACGACGCCGATGCAGCGATTCAAATTGTGAAAGAATTCACGGAACCTGCAGCCGTTGCGGTCAAGCATATGAATCCGTGCGGAGTGGGGACAGGCCAAACGATTTCGGTAGCCTTTAACAAAGCATATGATGCGGATCAAACCTCAATCTTCGGCGGTATTGTCGCATTAAACAGGGAAGTTGATAAAGAAACGGCAGAAAAATTACATGGAATTTTCCTAGAAATTGTCATTGCGCCTGCATTTACTAAAGAAGCATTTGAAATCCTTTCGGCCAAGAAAAACATCCGTTTGCTGGTTATCGATTTCAGCGGCAACCAAAAGACTGAGCGTAAACTAACCTCCATTGAAGGCGGATTGCTTGTCCAGGATATGGACACATACGGATTTGAACAGGCTGCCATCACAGTCCCAACAAAGCGTGAGCCGACAGAAAAGGAGTGGGAAGCCTTAAAGTTGGGCTGGAAGGTCGTGAAACATGTAAAGTCCAATGCCATTGTAGTGTCTGATAACAAGATGACACTTGGTGTCGGAGCAGGCCAGATGAACCGTGTGGGCGCTGCAAAGATTGCCCTTGAACAGGCGGGTGAGCGGGCCAAGGGAAGCGCCCTCGCTTCTGATGCTTTCTTCCCGATGGATGATACAGTTGAAGCAGCAGCAAAAGCAGGCATTACTGCAATTATTCAACCAGGCGGCTCTGTCCGTGATGAGGACTCGATCAAGAAAGCGGATGAATATGGCATAGCCATGGTATTTACCGGCGTCCGGCACTTTAAACATTAATATTTTGCAAAGACTGAATTGTCGGGAAAACGGGTAAATAAAGAAAGATGTTAGAGTGTAGGCTTCAAAATCGGGATGAGGTGGAATTCATGAATGTGTTAGTCGTTGGCCGGGGAGGCAGGGAGCATGCCATTGCCCGAAAGCTTGGGGAAAGCAAACATGTGGACAAAGTGTACGCAGCTCCCGGCAATCCGGGAATGGAGGATGTTGCCGATCTTGTAGGCATCCAGGAAAACAATCATGAAGGTCTGATTGCATTTGCAAAAGAACAGGATATTTCCCTAACCTTCATAGGGGCAGAGGTTCCGCTGTTAAATGGATTGGCGGATGATTTTAAAAAGGCCGGACTGCGGGTGTTCGGCCCAGAAAAGCGGGCAGCCGCCATTGAGGGCAGTAAATCGTTTGCCAAGGACTTAATGGTGAAATACGATATTCCAACGGCAGCTTCTGCAACGTTTACAGAATTTGAACAGGCGAAGGCGTATATCGAAGAAAAGGGAGTGCCAATCGTCATTAAAGCTGATGGGCTTGCTGCAGGAAAGGGTGTAGTGGTGGCACAGACTATGGAAGATGCCCTGGAGGCCCTGCACGAAATGCTGATCGATGCCAAATTTGGAGAAGCCTCAGCTAAGGTGGTCATAGAAGAATTTTTGGACGGTGAAGAGTTTTCTTTTATGGCCTTTGTAAACGGAGAGAAGGTCTATCCCATGGTAATCGCCCAAGACCACAAACGGGCCTATGACGGGGATAAGGGACCGAATACAGGGGGAATGGGTGCATATTCTCCGGTACCGCAAATTCCTGGTGTCATTGTGGACAAAGCGCTTGAAATGATTTTGAAACCGGCAGCCGCAGCATTGGTTGCTGAAGGCCGTCCGTTTACCGGTGTATTATATGCAGGACTAATTGCGACACAAAATGGAACAAAGGTAATCGAATTCAATGCCCGGTTTGGCGACCCGGAAACACAGGTAGTGCTGCCACGCCTGAAAAGTGACTTTGTGGATGTGCTTGAGGCTGTCCTTGGTGGAAAGGAATTTCAAATCGAGTGGGATGAGCAGCCGGTTCTGGGAGTGGTAGTCGCAGCGGAAGGATATCCGGGAGATTATGAAAAAGGCACAGTCATTAACGGCCTGGAAGAAGTCAGCCCGCAACTGCATGTCTATCACGCAGGCACAGCAAAGAATGCTGACGGCAGCTATATCACCAATGGGGGCCGCGTCCTTTTACTTGCGGCAAAAGGTTCCGACCTTCTTGCGGCACAAGCCAATGTGTATAAAGAGCTGCACCACATTGGACAGGCAGGATTGTTCTGGAGAAAGGATATTGGACATAAAGCGATCCAGTACGACTTTTCTTAAAAGTGGGCCCGTGGTAAAACAAATTGCAGATTGGATAAAAAGAGGTCTCCAACTGGGGAATCATTGGGATCTGCAGTTCCAATCTGACATAGAAACGCTTGGACTTTATGATCCAAGCGTTTTTTAATCCAATTTTAAAGTTATTGAACGGAAAATTATTGATACCTTTGGGCAGAATGTGATTCGTTTCCAATTGTTGAAGATTTGTTGAATTTGATATTTTATCTTCAATTATTACTATGTGTTAATACTGCTGGCGTGCCCTGCGTTCTTCACGGTGATTGGGTATTTGGCTGCTTTGTTGGCTTTTGTTTTTGTTTTCATTTTCGTTTTCGTTGCTGTTTTCGTTATCATTTCTGCTTTCGTTGTTGCCGCTCCCTTGATCACCGCTCTGTTGCTGGCTTTTTTGATAAACAGCTGTCAATGGGCAATACCGGAGGATCCCCTCGCCAATCTTCATTGCTCCAATCATTGCCAATAGTATGTAGGAATCTCTCCATGGCTTTTTCACAAGTTTCGCCGTTGCCCATGCGACTATGGTAAAACCGAAAGTCATCCTTATGAGGGCATTGATTACTCCAATGTTTTGCTGTCCTTTCATAAAAATAGCCTCCTAAATTAAGATTTCACAGAAAATTTACAACTTTACTGTGTTAAAGTCTTGAAATATGTTAATATAGAGGAAAAATCAATGCATGTATTTACCATTTATTTGGTTAAATAAAGCGCTTACTTTTTAAATTTCCGCTTAGTTAGTGGTATTATCGCTCAATTACCGGATTTTGCTGCAATAACCAAATTTACGGCCAAAAAGCCGGTTCGTGTTTGGATAAAAGGTATACTTGTTTGAAATGTGGAGGAATGTTCATGCTGGAACAACGGTACAGATGGAAAAACAAGCATCTGCGTGAGCATATAGATGTTTTGGACGGCAAAAGGCCGCCGGATATAATGCTAAAGGATGCTGTCTATTTAAATCAGGTTTTGAGAAAATGGATGACAGCGAATATTTGGATTTATGATGACCGAATCGTTTATGTCGGAGAAAAGCTTCCGGAAAATCTCGCGGGCTGTGAAATTGTCGATTGTACGGGCCGGTATTTGGTCCCAGGTTACATTGAACCCCATTCTCATCCATTCCAATTATATAATCCCCTTACGCTCTCCCGTTATGCGTCTAATTTTGGAACTACCACGTTGATTAATGATAACCTGGTGCTGTTTTTGCAATTAGAAAAAAAGAAAGCGTTTTCTTTATTGGGGGAACTGCGCAATATTCCAGCGACAATGTATTGGTGGTGCCGGTTTGATTCGCAGTCGGAAATTCAAAATGAGGAATTGATTTTTTCTCACGGGGAAGTAAAGTCATGGCTTGAACATGATGCCGTTTTGCAGGGAGGAGAGCTGACAGGCTGGCCAAGGCTACTGGCGGGGGATGATATGCTGCTTCACTGGATGCAGGAAGCGAAGCGGATGAGAAAGCAAATCGAGGGGCATTTTCCGGGTGCTTCGGAAAAAACATTGGCAAAAATGATGTTGTTCGGGGCGGATGCCGACCATGAAGCAATGACGGGCAAAGAAGTGATGGACCGTTTGATGCAGGGGTATACGGTATCGCTCCGTCATTCTTCAATCCGGCCGGATCTGCCTAAATTGCTGGATGATATTCAGGAGCTGGGCATACAGCATTTCGATAAATTCCTCTTCACGACGGACGGCTCGCCGCCTGCATTTTATGAAGAAGGCTTAACAGACAATATGATAAGAATGGCTATTGAAAAAGGCATTCCTGTCATTGACGCGTACAACATGGCAACGATAAATGTAGCCCGTTATTATAATTTTGAATACCTCCATGGCAATATTGCGACAGGCAGGGTGGCCAATATCAATTTCCTGGAGGATGTGAAAAATCCAACGCCTGTTTCTGTGTTGGCCAAAGGGAAATGGGTGAAACGGGACGGAGTGGAAAGCAAGGAATATGCGGAAATTAAGTGGGGCGATTATGGTTTCGAACCGCTGAAACTTGATTTTGATATTGGGGCCGGAGACCTCGAATTTTCGATGCCATTTGGAATCGAAATGGTCAATGATGTCATTACCAAGCCATATTCCATAACTTCTGATGTGTCATACGATGAATTATCGTTTGGGCATGATGAGTGCTTTTTTATGATGGTTGATGCGGCCGGAAAGTGGAGGATCAACACGATCATCAAGGGCTTTGCGAATAAACTGTGCGGCTTTGCAAGCTCCTATTCCAGCACAGGCGATATCATCCTGATTGGCAAGCGCAGGGAAGACATCATCACGGCGTTCAAAAGAATGAAGGAGATAGGCGGCGGGATTGTCATGACTGAGCATGGAAAAGTCATATACGAACTCCCGTTAACAATGAAAGGTGTCATGACAAATGAACCGGTCAGAAAATTGATCGGGAAAGAAAAGGAGTTGAAAGGACTCCTGCAGGAAAGGGGTTACCCGTTTTCAGATCCGGTGTACAGTTTATTATTCTTTTCATCCACCCATTTGCCGTATATTCGGGTGACGCCGCAAGGAATGTATGATGTTATGAATAAAACTGTACTCTTTCCCACGATAATGCGTTAAAATATAAAAGAAAATATGAAAAGGGGATGCCTTTTTCCCAGGAAGAGAATGCGGATATGAAGTTTAAGGCAATCACTTATATATTGGCTGCAAGTTTGCTGATTGCAGGGTGCAGCGGCAAAGAAGAAACGAAGCCTAAACCGAAGTCCGGTGAACCGGCGGAAACTGCCAAGAAAGAAAAAACGGAAGCGGAGAAAGAGTTTTCAGATACTTACCCATTGACAGGAATCGGTACGAATGAAACAAAGGGCAGGTCGGTTGCCGTCATGGTCAATAATCATCCAAACGCCCGACCGCAATCGGGCCTGTCCAAAGCGGATGTTGTTTATGAAATGCTTACCGAGTCCGAAGTCACTAGGTTTTTGGCTGTCTTCCAGAGCGAAAAACCGGAAAAAGTAGGTCCTGTCCGAAGTGCAAGGGACTACTATATTGAATTGGCAAAAGGCCTTGGCGCCCTTTATATTGCCCATGGTTACAGTCCAGAAGCAAAGACCCTGCTAAGTCAGGGATATGTCGACAATTTAAATGGGATTGCTTATGACGGAACGCTGTTTAAAAGGGAAACGTTCCGAAGAGCCCCCCATAACTCATATATTTCTTTTGAAAACATTGAAAAGGGTGCCGCACAAAAATCTTATGATCTCGATAGCCCGCCGGAACCTATGATGTTTTTAACAAAAGATGGGATTGAGGGCCTGCAGGGGAACCCGGCGTCCACCGCCAGAATCAAGTATGGTTCAGAGATGTTTAATGTGCAATACGAATACGATGAAGCTTTGGGAAAATATAAACGCTTTTCCAATGGGGAACAAACTGTGGAATACGGGGGTGAAACCCCGATATTGCTAGACAATCTATTCATCATCGAAGCTCCGCACCATATGATCGACAACGGAAGGCGCGACATCGATATAACTACAGGCGGGATAGGCTACCTGCTTCAAAAGGGAAAAATAAATGAAGTGGAATGGCAAAACAAGAATGGCCGTATCATTCCAATGAAAAGCGGTGTGGAGATTGGGTTAGTCCCTGGCAAAACGTGGGTAAATATAGTTCCCGGCCAACCGGGAATATCACAATCCGTAACAATTGAATCAAAATGAAATAGAGGAGAAATTCTATGCAAATTGATAAATTGAGAGGGAAAGAGCTTGATCAGTTATTTGAAGCTATCTTGTCTTTAAAAGACATAGAAGAGTGCTATCGTTTTTTCGATGATTTGTGCACAGTTAATGAAATTCAGTCGCTTGCCCAGCGATTGGAAGTGGCCCGTATGCTCCAGGAGGGGAAAACATACCACAAAATCGAAACAGAAACCGGAGCAAGCACGGCCACGATTTCACGGGTGAAAAGGTGCTTGAATTACGGCAATGATGCTTATACGATGGCTCTTGAAAGAATTAAAGAAAATGAATAACCAATGTTGATTTTTGGCTGTGGATTCGATGATCCCGGCTTTTTTCTTTTCCTAAAAAAATGTGCCATCGAATGTTTAGAGGCGGGGATGAATTACTTTATGTTCTCTTTTTATATTCGGTTTCTGTAATGATATAATGGTGTAATGGAAAGTGTGAATGGAGGATTATCATGTACGATTTTCGCGAGTGGAAGCATGCTTTCAAGCTCGACCCCAATAAAGAAATAACGGATGAGGCACTGGAGTCGGTTTGCGAATCAGGGACTGACGCCATCATCATTGGAGGTTCGGACGGGGTCACGTTGGAAAATGTCCTGGATTTGATGGCCCGGGTGCGAAGATATTCTGTTCCCTGTGTTCTGGAGGTTTCTTCGGTAGAAACGGTTACTCCGGGCTTTGATTTGTATTTCATCCCAACGGTTCTGAACAGCACGGACCCGGATTGGATAATGGGTCTGCATCACCAGGCCGTAAAGGAATACGGTGAAATCATGGATTGGGACGAGATCATTGTAGAGGGCTATTGCATTTTGAATCCGGAGTGTAAGGCTGCCAAGCTTACCAAAGCGAATTCGGTTTTAGATACAGATGACGTAAGGGCGTATGCCATGATGGCCGAAAAGATGTTCCGCCTGCCGATTTTTTATATGGAATATAGCGGGATGTACGGTAATCCCCGTATGGTGGAAACCGCAAGGAATTACTTGTCAAGCACTGTCCTCTTTTACGGCGGCGGAATAAGGACTGCGGAACAGGCGAAAGAGATGGCACAGATTGCTGATGTAATCGT
Source organism: Peribacillus glennii (assembly GCF_003429105.1). GTDB lineage: Bacteria > Bacillota > Bacilli > Bacillales > DSM-1321 > Peribacillus > Peribacillus glennii. The sequence goes on along the minus strand of NZ_QVTD01000012.1, from coordinate 119,309 downwards.
CGTGGGAAATGTTGTATATGATGATTTGGCTATGGCATTGAAAACCGTTTCACCTGTAAAATAGAATTTTGGCCATCAAGATTGGATAGAAAAATTAATCAATCGTTTGATTAGTGAAAAAAAGCTTGTTATTTGGCTTATGAAAAGTTAATCAATCGTTTGAATAAATATAGTATAATAGAAACAAATGTTCGATAAAGGGCGGTGTTTTCATGCAGTACTTATCTGATAAATTGGTAAACGGTTTGAATGAACAACAGCAGAAGGCAGTGAAAGCAACGGAAGGGCCGCTTTTAATCATGGCAGGCGCGGGAAGCGGAAAAACACGTGTGCTGACCCACCGCATTGCTTACTTAATGGTAGAAAAACAGGTGGCACCATGGAATATCCTTGCGATTACGTTTACAAATAAGGCCGCGCGTGAAATGAAAGACAGGATTCGGAACATCCTCGGAGGGGCATCCGAAGAAATTTGGATTTCCACTTTTCACTCGATGTGCGTTCGGATATTGCGCCGGGATATTGACAGGATCGGCTTTAGCCGCAATTTCTCGATTCTCGATACAACCGACCAGCAATCGGTGATTAAACAAATTATAAAAGACAAAAATATGGATACAAAGAAGTTTGACTACCGCGCTATTTTAGGGACGATATCCAGTGCGAAAAATGAGCTGATGACAGCGGAGGACTACGGGAAAACAGCTGGGGGCTATTATGACCAGACTGTGGCCGAGGTTTACACGGAATATGAAAAGCGTCTCCGCAAAAACCAGGCGCTTGATTTTGATGACCTGATCATGACAACGATTCAGTTGTTCCAAAGGGTGCCTGAAGTGCTAGAGTACTATCAACGCAAATTCCAATACATCCATGTGGATGAGTACCAGGATACGAACCGTGCTCAATATATGCTTGTCAAACAGCTGGCTTCCCGCTTCAGGAACCTGTGCGTCGTCGGTGATTCCGACCAGTCGATTTACCGCTGGAGAGGCGCGGACATTGCGAATATCCTATCCTTTGAGAAGGATTATCCAAACGCCACGGTCATCTTCCTTGAGCAAAACTACCGTTCCACGAAACGGATTCTGAAGGCAGCGAACGAAGTGATTGCCAACAACAGCAACAGGAAGCCGAAAAATCTTTGGACCGAAAATATGGAAGGGAACAAGATTAATTATTTACGGGCGGACAATGAACAGGGGGAGGCCCAGTTTGTTGCCGGGAAGATTAATGAATTGACAGGGAACGGCTCCCGCAAGTTCTCTGATATTGCAATCCTGTACAGAACGAATGCCCAATCACGTGTAGTCGAGGAAGTGCTGCTTAAGTCAAATATCCAGTACAGCATTGTTGGGGGCATCAAGTTCTACGACAGGAAGGAAATCAAGGATATCCTGGCTTATTTGCGTTTAATCGCGAACCCGGATGATGATATTTCTCTGCGCCGTGTCATTAATGTACCAAAACGGGGTGTCGGCTCTACATCTCTCGATAAGATTGCCGATTACGCATTAATGAATGATTTGTCCATGTTCCAGGCACTCCAGGAAATTGAACAAATCGGTTTAAGCCCGAAGATTTCGAAAGCGGTGAGGGAGTTCCGCGACTTAATCCATGGATACACCCAGATGCAGGAATATTTATCGGTTACGGAGCTCGTTGAAGAAGTTCTCGGTAAATCGGGGTACCGAGAGATGCTGGAAGCGGAAAAAACGCTGGAGTCACAGAGCAGATTGGAAAACATTGATGAATTTTTATCCGTAACAAAAAGCTTTGAAGAGAAAAACGACGATAAGTCACTGGTCGCTTTTTTGACCGACCTTGCATTGGTCGCGGATATCGACCAGCTTGATGATACAGAAGAATCACAGGATACCGTGACATTGATGACCCTGCATTCGGCCAAGGGACTTGAGTTCCCGGTCGTCTTTTTGCTCGGCCTTGAGGAGGGGGTTTTCCCTCACAGCCGTTCGCTAATGGACGAAGAAGAAATGGAAGAGGAGCGCCGGCTTGCTTACGTAGGCATCACCAGGGCAGAGACGGAGCTCTTCCTTACAAATGCCCAAATGCGCACGTTGTTCGGGCGGACAAATATGAACCCGGTATCCCGTTTTATAACAGAAATCCCGGAAGACCTTCTTGAAGACCTTTTGCCTAAGAAAAAAGTGCCTTCCTTTATGTCATCACGGGGGCCGTCCCAATCCGCACAACAACGTTCTGCTTCTTTGGGCCGTACAGGTTTTGCCAGTGCTTCGATTGGGGGAGAAGAGATTGGCTGGCGGGTAGGCGACAAGGCATCTCACAAAAAGTGGGGAATCGGTACAGTCGTCAGCGTGAAGGGTGAGGGCGAAGGAAAAGAATTGGATATCGCATTCCCAAGCCCGACAGGCATCAAGCGCCTGCTTGCGAAATTTGCGCCGATTCAAAAGGTGTAAGCACCCACTGGAGGAAAGGATTGGACTTATGGACCTGAAAACGGCTGAAAAGCATGTAAAAGATTTGCAAAATCTCTTAAATCAATACAGCTACGAATATTACGTATTGGACACGCCGTCTATACCAGATGCTGAATACGATAAGCTTCTGAGAGAGCTGATCGAGTATGAGGAGCAATTTCCCGAGCTGCGGTCGTCTGATTCCCCTACTCAGCGGGTAGGAGGCGCCGTATTGGAAATGTTCGAAAAGGTGGAGCACCGCTCTCCGATGCTGAGCCTGGGAAATGCGTTCAATGAAGCAGACCTGCGCGATTTTGACAGGAAGGTGCGCCAGGCAGTCGGCGACGATGTCTCCTATGTGTGTGAACTGAAAATAGACGGTCTCGCTGTGACACTAAGGTATGATGACGGATTCTTCGCACAAGGGGCAACCCGGGGTGACGGGACCATAGGGGAAGATATCACGGAGAACCTGAAAACAATAAAGTCCATTCCATTAAAAGCAAAAGAACCGATTACCATTGAGGTGCGCGGTGAAGCTTTCATGCCGAAAAAGTCCTTTGAAGCGCTGAATAAGGCAAAAGAAGAACGCGGCGAAGAGCCATTCGCCAATCCCCGAAATGCGGCGGCGGGCTCTCTCCGCCAGCTTGACCCAAAATTGGCGGCAAAAAGAAACCTGGATATTTTTCTTTATGCAATGGCGGATGTTGGAGAGACAGGGGTTACCTCTCACAGTGAGGGGCTGGATTTACTGGACCGGCTTGGTTTTAAAACAAACAAAGAACGAAAAAAATGCGCGAATATAGATGAAGTGATAGCATATGTGGAAGGATGGGTAGAAAAACGCCCTAACCTTGCGTATGATATTGACGGAATTGTCGTTAAGGTTGATTCCCTCCAGCAGCAGCTGCAGCTGGGAACGACAGCAAAGAGCCCTCGTTGGGCCATTGCTTACAAGTTTCCCGCCGAAGAAGTTATTACAACGTTGCGTGCGATTGAATTAAGCGTTGGCCGTACAGGCGTAGTCACGCCCACCGCCATTTTGGATCCGGTAAGGGTTGCAGGTACAACCGTTGGGCGGGCTTCCCTCCACAATGAAGATCTAATCAGGGAGAAAGATATCAAAATCGGTGACCAGGTTGTGGTAAAAAAAGCTGGCGATATCATCCCGGAAGTTGTCAATGTTTTAGCTGACAGACGGACTGGAGAAGAAGTGGAATTCCATATGCCTTCCCATTGTCCGGAATGCAGCAGTGATTTAGTCCGGCTTGAAGAAGAAGTGGCGCTCCGCTGCATTAATCCAAAGTGCCCGGCACAAATCCGTGAGGGGCTCATCCATTTTGTGTCCCGTAACGCAATGAATATCGACGGCCTCGGGGAAAAAGTGATCAGCCAATTATTCAGCGAACACTTGATCAAAGATGTTGCCGATATCTATAAATTGACTTATGAACAGTTGATCGGCCTTGAGCGAATGGGTGAAAAATCAGTCAACAATCTATTACGGGCGATTGAAGCATCTAAATCCAATTCACTGGAAAAACTGCTCTTTGGACTGGGAATCCGCCATGTTGGCGCAAAGGCAGCCAAGACACTGGCCCAACAGTTCGAAACTATGGGAAAGTTAGGCAGTGCTACGTTGGAAGAACTTACAGCCATCAACGAAATCGGGGAAAAGATGGCTGACTCGGTTGTGACGTTTTTCGAAAGCGAAGAAGTAGGGGAACTGATCAATGAGCTCGAAACGGCTGGTGTAAATATGGGTTATAAAGGAGCAAGACCTGTTAGCCAGGAGGATTCAAATTCGTTTTTTGCAGGAAAAACCGTTGTGCTTACCGGTAAGCTGGAACAGCTGACGCGCAATGAGGCCAAGGAAAAGCTTGAAGAATTAGGGGCAAATGTTGCGGGCAGCGTATCCAAGAAAACCGATCTCGTCGTTGCTGGCGAAGACGCAGGCTCAAAGCTCGCCAAAGCGCAAGACCTTGGCATCGAAGTATGGGATGAGGAGAGACTGATCAGAGAATTAAAGAAATAAGAGGTGTAATCCATGAAAAAAATCTCCTTGGTCGGACTGATGCTTGCGTTGCTTCTTGGCGGGTGCGCCCCGCAATTCGAGAAGCAGCAAGAAGTGGTCCAGGAATCGGATAATTCAAAGGAGAAAGTCATCATACCGAAATATAACATTTCGGATAAATATTATCGTACGATACCACAGTTTGAACCTTCAAAAGCGCGCGGGCTCGTCGTTTCAAATTTAAACACGCGGTACGATATAGAAGAGTTTGAAACCGGCCTTATGCGGATTGCCCAGGACCAATTCGACCCTGACCGGTATTTGTACCAGGAAGGCCAGCATTTGGATAAACGGACGGTCCAGCTCTTGCTCAACCGTAAATTTACAAAGGAACAGCTAAAGGAAGAGGGCCTGAAACCGGAAGATAATATTGGCCTCAACCCACTGGATCCCGGAAAAGGTGACATTGACAAAAGGAATCAAGAGAACCCGATTTATTTAGCGCACATTCTTGAACAAAATTACCTGGTAAGAAATAATGATGACAAACTCGCGCTTGGGGGAGTTGTCATCGGGCTCGCACTTAATTCCATCCACTATTACCAGAAAGAAGAATACGGGGCCACCTATAGTTCCGATGTAAAAAACATGGAACAGGAAGGAAAGAAGATTGCCCAGGAATTACTGCAGAGATTGAGGAAAATGGAGAAATTAGATTCTGTTCCAATCACGATCGCCCTATTTGAACAAAAAGAAAATTCATCTGTTGTACCTGGGAATTTCATCTCCTATACAAACGTTGATGAAGGAAGCAGCCGAATTGGCAGATGGAAAGATATCAATGAAAAATATTATTTATTCCCGGCCGATGAGAAAACAAAAAATAAATTCCGTGCTGATGTAAATGCCTTCGAAAGTTTCAAACAGGACGTCGAGAAATATTTCCCTAACTTTAATGGCGTGATTGGGCGCGCTTTCTATGTCGATGACCAGCTGAAAGAGCTGGATATTAATATTCCGATTCAATTCTACGGAAAATCAGAAGCTGTAGGCTTTACCCAATATGTAACAGGGAAGGTCATGCAGCACTTCCAGGATTATATTTCCGTGCAGGTATCAATTACCTCCGTCAACGGACAAGAAGCGCTTATTGTTCGAAAAGCAGGAGAAAAAGAGCCATTTGTCCATATCTATAACTGAGAAATGCCCGCAGTAAGCGGGTTTTTTTTCGTCTAAATATCTGACTATTCCTAATCATTGAAATACATTTACATGTTTGAACACTTAGAAAATATCGGTTAAAATGGTATTGGAAAGCACTTGAAGTTATACATTGGAGGGGATTTAATTGGTACAGTCATACAAGCATGAACCATTTACTGATTTCTCTCATGACACGAACAAAAACGATTATTTAACAGGCCTCAAGACAGTTCAAGCATATTTGGGCCAAGACTATGATTTACTCATCGGAGGAGAGCGGATTTCCACTGAAGATAAAATCGTTTCCTATAACCCTGCCAATAAACAAGAAGTGATCGGCCGCGTATCCAAAGCGAACCGCGAATTGGCGGAACAGGCAATGAAGGCAGCTGATCATGCATTCAATATTTGGAAAAAGGTAAAACCTGAAGTACGGGCGGATGTTCTATTCAAGGCCGCTGCAATCATTCGGCGCCGCAAGCATGAATTCTCAGCCCTTTTAACAAAAGAAGCCGGCAAGCCATGGAATGAAGCAGATGCCGATACGGCTGAGGCGATTGATTTCCTGGAATTTTACGGACGGCAGATGTTGAAATTGAAAGACGGGATTCCGGTTCAAAGCCGGGCAAATGAATATAACCGTTATGATTATATCCCGCTTGGGGTAGGCATTATCATTTCTCCATGGAACTTCCCGTTTGCCATCATGGCAGGCACGGCTGTTGCGGCAATTGTAACGGGCAATACGATCTTATTAAAACCGGCTTCCACTACTCCTGTAGCTGCGGCCAAGTTTGTGGAAGTAATGGAAGAAGCAGGGCTTCCGAAAGGCGTCCTTAATTATGTACCGGGAAGCGGGGCTGAGGTTGGAGATTTTTTGGTTGACCACCCGCGCACTCGTTTTATATCCTTTACAGGGTCTCGCGATGTCGGAACACGCATTTTCGAACGCGCTTCAAAAGTAAATGAAGGCCAAATCTGGCTGAAGCGTGTCATCGCTGAAATGGGAGGGAAAGACACGATTGTTGTCGATAAAGAAGCCGACCTGGATCTCGCGGCCCAATCCATCGTGAAATCTGCTTTCGGGTTCTCCGGACAAAAATGTTCAGCATGCTCCCGTGCAGTGGTCGTCGAAGATGTATACGATGAAGTACTAAACCGTGCTGTCGAGCTAACAAAAGAGCTTACCATCGGCAACCCGGAAGAACAATCAAACTTCATGGGTCCGGTCATCGATCATAATGCGTATAAGAAAATCATGGAATACATTGAAATCGGCAAACAGGAAGGCAGGCTGATGACAGGCGGTGCAGGGGACGATTCCACCGGGTTCTTCATTAAGCCGACCATTTTTGCCGACCTTGATCCAAACGCACGCATCATGCAGGAAGAAATCTTCGGGCCGGTCGTGGCTTTTTCCAAGGCCAGGGACTTCGACCAAGCGATTGAAATCGCGAATAATACAGAGTATGGGCTGACAGGAGCTGTAATTACCAAAAACCGCATGAATATGGAGAAGGCACGCGAACACTTCCATGTAGGAAACCTTTACTTCAACCGCGGCTGCACAGGGGCCATTGTAGGCTACCAGCCATTTGGCGGCTTCAATATGTCCGGTACAGATTCAAAGGCGGGCGGCCCGGATTATCTCTTGCTTCATATGCAGGGCAAGACAACATCTGAAATGTATTGAGGAAAATTTCGGCCTTCCCCTGAAAATGCGGGAAGGTTTTTTATAAAGACAATCTTCAGCATTTTTCTTATTTCCCGGACAATATTATTGGTATTTCCTGAAAAAACAGCAGATTTCAACAAATTGTCGACGTTAATTTAAAAAGTTATTACTGAGGGCAGTCTTATGGTTATTGCTTTACTATGAAAAAGTTTGATATGATTATATTATTGTTTTTAGACAATTTCCGGTATAATTGATATTGTGTTTCTCAACTGAAAAAACGGGTTCAAAGACGGCTTACCGGTTCAGGAATTAAGCCGCTTTTTTAATAATTGAAAAAAGCTTTGGAGGTGGAGAGAGTGTCACGTATTTCTAAGGACCAGGTTAAGCATGTTGCCCATCTGGCACGGCTGGCGATAACTGAGGAAGAAACAGAAATGTTCACGAAACAGCTGGATCAAATCATTTCATTTGCCGAGCAATTGAATGAACTGGATACAGAAAATGTTGAACCGACTTCTCATGTTCTGGATATGAAAAATGTCATGAGAGAGGATATCCCGCAAAAGGGGCTGCCGGTTGAAGAAGTGCTGAAAAATGCACCTGACAGTAAGGGTGGACAAATCCGCGTTCCATCTATTTTGGATTAAGGAGGGGAAATAATGTCACTGTTTGACCATAAAGTATCAGAGCTTCATCAGCTTTTACATAAGAAAGAACTATCCGTATCTGATCTTGTGAACGAATCGTACGAGCGAATCGGCCAGGTGGAAGATAAGGTGAAATCGTTTTTGACATTAAATGAAGAAAAAGCGAGATCACAGGCAAAAGAGCTGGACGAAAAGATTGCAAAAGGGGAAGTGAAGGGCAACCTATTCGGAATGCCGATCGGCGTTAAGGATAACATCGTGACGAAAAACATTCGGACAACCGCCGGCAGTAAGATTCTTGAAAATTTTGACCCTATTTATGATGCAACAGTTGTCCAGAAGCTTCAGGATGCTGAGACTGTCACAGTCGGCAAGCTGAATATGGATGAATTTGCGATGGGATCCTCGAATGAAAATTCAGCCTACCAGGCTACCCGTAACCCGTGGAACCTTGAGTATGTACCCGGAGGTTCTTCAGGTGCGTCGGCGGCTTCCGTCGCAGCGGGCGAAGTCTTGTTTTCCCTTGGTTCGGATACAGGGGGTTCCATCCGCCAGCCAGCAGCTTATTGCGGTGTGGTCGGCCTTAAGCCTACTTACGGGAGGGTTTCTCGTTTCGGTTTGATTGCGTTTGCCTCTTCACTCGATCAAATTGGTCCAATCACAAATACAGTAGAAGATAATGCTTACCTGCTTGAAGCGATTTCGGGCATTGATCCGATGGATTCCACTTCAGCCAATGTTCAGGTGCCAAGTTTTGTGAATTCCTTAACAGGGGATATCAGAGGATTGAAAATCGCGGTTCCTAAAGAGTACCTTGGCGAGGGTGTCGGCGAAGAAGCGAGAAACTCTGTCCTTGAAGCGTTAAAGGTACTAGAAAAACTGGGAGCGACATGGGAAGAAGTTTCATTGCCTCACTCAAAGTATGCCTTGGCTACTTATTATCTGCTTTCTTCTTCGGAAGCATCCGCAAACCTTTCGCGTTTTGACGGGGTACGTTACGGCTACCGTACCGACAATGCAGCTAATCTGATCGAAATGTACAAGCAGACCCGCGCGGAAGGCTTCGGCGATGAAGTGAAGCGCCGGATTATGCTCGGAACCTTCTCATTAAGCTCCGGATATTATGATGCGTATTATAAGAAGGCCCAGAAGGTCCGTACACTGATCAAGAAGGACTTTGAAGATGTCTTCCAGAAATATGATGTGATCGTCGGGCCGACAACGCCGACTCCGGCTTTTAAAATTGGTGAAAAAACAAGCGACCCATTGACAATGTATGCAAACGATATTTTAACGATTCCTGTAAACCTTGCCGGGGTTCCTGGTATTTCCGTGCCATGCGGCTTTGCGAATGGGCTTCCGCTTGGGTTGCAGATTATCGGAAGGCATTTTGACGAAAGCACAATTTACCGCACTGCCCACGCATTTGAGCAGGCGACTGATTTCCATAAACAAAAACCGCAGCTGTAAGGGGTGAAAAAAATGAAGTATGAAACGGTTATTGGACTCGAAGTGCACGTTGAGCTTAAAACAGATTCCAAAATATTCTCGGCAAGCCCGAACCATTTCGGCGCTGCCCCGAATACAAATACGACGGTGGTGGACCTTGGTTACCCAGGTGTGCTTCCTGTACTAAACAGAAAAGTCGTGGACTATGCAATGAAAGCTGCCATGGCGTTAAACTGCGAAGTGGCGACAGATACGAAGTTTGACCGAAAAAACTATTTTTACCCGGATAACCCGAAGGCTTACCAGATTTCCCAGTTTGACAAACCAATCGGGGAGCATGGCTGGATTGAAATAGAGGTAAACGGCAAAAAGAAGAAAATTGGAATTACGCGTATCCATATGGAAGAGGATGCGGGAAAGCTGACCCATACAGGGGACGGTTACTCGCTATGTGATTACAACCGCCAGGGGACGCCTTTGATTGAAATCGTGTCCGAGCCGGATATATCTTCTCCTGAAGAGGCGTATGCTTATTTGGAGAAATTAAAGTCCATCATCCAGTACACCGGTGTTTCCGATTGCAAGATGGAAGAAGGATCGTTGAGATGTGATGCAAATATCTCGCTTCGCCCGGCAGGTCAAAAGGAATTCGGAACAAAGACGGAACTGAAGAACTTAAACTCCTTCAACTTTGTCCGAAAAGGCTTGGAGTATGAAGAAAAGCGCCAGGAAGAGGTATTAAGTTCCGGAGGTGCGATTGAACAGGAAACGCGCCGTTTTGACGAGGCAACCGGCAAAACATTATTGATGCGTGTTAAAGAAGGTTCAGACGATTATCGTTATTTCCCTGAGCCGGATCTATTGAACATTTATATTGATGAAGATTGGAAAGCCCGGGTCCGTGCGGAAATTCCGGAGCTTCCAGATGCCAGGAAGCAGCGCTACATGGAAGAGCTTGCCCTTCCGGCTTATGATGCAGCTGTTTTAACGGTAACAAAGGAAACTGCTGACTTCTTTGAAGCGGCAGTTGCAAAGGGTGCCGATGCAAAACAGGCATCCAACTGGATCATGGGTGAACTTTCCGGCTATCTAAATGCAGAAGGAAAAGAACTGCATGAGGTTGCCTTGACGCCTGAAGCATTGGCGGGGATGATCAAGCTGATCGAAAATGGTACGATTTCTTCCAAAATCGCCAAGCAAGTCTTTAAGGAACTGGTTGAAAACGGCGGGGATGCCGAGACAATCGTGAAAGAAAAAGGCCTTGTCCAAATTTCGGATGAGGGCGCGCTGAAGAAGATTGTCGGCGAGGCATTAGATAACAATCCGCAATCGATTGAAGATTTCAAAGCTGGAAAACAAAAGGCGATTGGCTTCCTTGTCGGCCAGATCATGAAGGCGACAAAGGGACAGGCCAACCCGCAGCTTGTCAATAAAATCCTTTTAGAAGAGATTCAGAAAAGGTAAGAAAAACTCTCCCATCACAATCCTGGTAGAGTCATGAGCAGAGGGACTAGACTTGCGCAGATACAACTATCTGTGAACAAAAGGCTGTATCACTTAATAAGTGGTACAGCCTTTTTATTTGATTACAATAGTAAACAATGCATTAAAATAGCGATGAACCAAATATCATAGGTATATTATCCTAATTACTGTCAATAAACGTCAAAAAACGTTGAAATAATAAGCTGAAAGATTTAACATTTAAGTGACAATCGAAACGGCAAACTTATTGAAAGATAAGGACGCAAAGCCACGAGTCTAAGGCATTTTACTGCTATGACAGTCGGGTTGCCAAAAAGGTATGAAAGTAACAGGGAATATGTTTAATGATTAAACTGCCTTCGCGAATCTTTTGGCGGATTTTTTTATATTCAATTTGGGAATCAGCATTAAATTATGAAACTAGAAATTTATGATCTGCCTTCATAACTATCAAAAGAATGGAGATTCTATTATGAAAAGTCTATTGGATGGACCGCATGATATAAATCCTGATCAAGAATTACATCCTAGAATTGCAGCATTCATGGAAGTTGCCCCGCTTCTTAAAGATTTGTTCCCGCAAGACTTCACAATTGGTGTTTCTGACAGGGAAAAATTGTTATTGGGTGTGGGTTCCAAGACGATACCACCATTGGAGACAGGATACATACTTCATCAAGGTGATGGGATGTATGAAGCAGTTCAATATGGAAAAGTACAACAAACCATTTTACCAAAGGAAATCTTTGGATTTCCAGTACAGGCCAATGCCATTCCTATATCTGATGAGAAAGGAAATGTCATCGGGGCTGTAGGGGTTGCCAGTTCCTTGGAACAATATAACAACTTATTTGATATTGCATCAAAGCTATCCGTGGCCGTGGAACAGGTAACGGCAACCATACAGGAATTAGCCGGGTCGGTCACTTCTTTTTCAGAAACGATGCATTTCATTTCCGAGCAATCGAATAGTGTGTTGGAAAGTGTGCAGGAAATAGAAAAAGTGGCGAAAATGGTAAGGGAAGTTTCAGACCATAGCCAAATACTTGGTCTCAATGCTTCAATAGAAGCTGCAAGGGCGGGTGATTATGGGAAAGGGTTCTCGGTAGTCGCACAGGAAATCCGTAAAATGGCCGGCAACTCCAAGGAACATACCGAAACAATAAGAAGCACGGTTTTAAAGATTGATGGGCTTATTTCACAGCTGCATAAATCCGTCTCTAAAAGTAATTCAGAATCAGAGAGCCAATCGGCTGCACTGGAGGAGCTTGCCGCCACGATGCAGGAAATCAATCATAATGCAAATTCCTTGGCGGAGTATGCTGAAAAGATTATTAAGAGTGAAATATAATCAGGTAGTATTAAGGGGAGAGATTTATAATGGTTCGCTATGAAAATTTAAATAAAAGCTTTATAAACGGTGAATGGACAGAAGGTCTCAGCGAAAGAACCTATGATATACTAAATCCTTATGATAATTCAGTTATCACCAAAGTTCGGCTGGCCACGCAAGACCAGCTTGGCAAAGCCTTTGAAATTGCAAAAAGTGCACAAAAAAAATGGGCAAAATCTTCCGTGGAAGAAAGAAGAGCAGTGCTTATTAAAGCAGCGGAGTACTTAAAAGCAAATCGTGAAGAAATTGTGGATGTAGTAGTTCGGGAAACCGGGGGAACAATCATTAAGGCAAATATCGAAGTTCAAGTATCAATAGATGAAATAGAAGAAGCGATTGTTATGGCTGATGAACTTTATCAGGTTCGGGAAGTTCCCTCTATGGTAGATGGCAAGGTGAATCATATTCATCGCTTGCCACTCGGGGTCATTTCTTCGATTTCACCGTTTAACTTTCCTATGAATCTATCGATGAGAACGATTGCACCGGCAATTGCGTTAGGAAACAGTGTCGTTCATAAACCTGATATCCAAGTTGGGTTATCAGGCGGTTCCATTATTGCAAAAGCATTTGAAGAAGCCGGTCTGCCGAATGGGGTATTTAATATGATATTGACCGACCTGCAGGAAATCGGCGATGAGATGTTAACCAACCCAGTTCCAGGCTTGATTAGTTTCACAGGTTCCACTCCGGTCGGAAGACATATCGGCAAGATTGCGGGGGAAAACCTTAAACGTGTGGCACTTGAGCTCGGAGGAAATGGCCCATTTGTTATTCTTTCCGATGCAGATATTGATGCGGCTGTTGATGCAGCTATTTTTGGTAAATTCCTTCATCAAGGCCAAATCTGCATGATTACAAATCGAATTATTGTTCAAAAAGACAAATACGACCAGTTCGTTGAGAAATTTGTTGAAAGAGTGAAAGGCCTGCCTTATGGTGACCCAAGAGATCCAAAAACAGTTATTGGTCCGCTTGTGAATGAGCGTCAGCTTGAGAAAGCACTTAATGTGATTGAGGATGCAAAACATGCGGGCGAAAAACTTATACTTGAAGGAAAACGTGAAGGCAATATTTTAACACCGTATGTATTTATTGACGTAAAGAACTCAAGCAAACTTGCACAAACCGAATTATTTGCCCCTATTGCTACCATTATAAAAGCGGACTCTGATGAAGAAGCTATCGATATGGCGAATGAAACTGAATATGGGCTAGCTTCAGCTATTTTCACAAGCGATTTGGTAAAAGGGGAAGAACTTGCCCTTCAAATTGATGCCGGAATGACACATGTGAATGATCAAACCGTTAACGCACATCCTAACTTACCGTTTGGAGGAAATAAGGCGAGTGGCTTAGGCCGCTTTGGAAGCCCATGGGTAGTTGAAGAATTTACAGTGACCAAATGGGTATCGGTTCAAACTCAATTTAGGAAGTTTCCTTTTTAATCGTGCAGAATAAATAACATTATTTCAGGTGGGAGCAGGCCAAGGCCGCTCCTTTTGTATTTGTTCTTAATTACATATAAAATCACATTGAAATAATAGAAGTTGAATTTTAAAGAGTATTTTACTAGTTTAAATATTTGTCTTTTCTTTCGCCAACGGGGAGGAAGAGGTTGAAAACGGATAAATTTTTGTTGAATAAATTATATAAAAAATGGTAGGTTTTGTTATATATGGAATATTAATTCTCGGGAAGCTGGTTGATAAATCTGAATAAAATGGAATAAAGGGGGTCAATTACTTGGCAGTTTTTTCTTTATTTAGAATTATCCATATCATCGCAGGCTTTTTAGCCTTGATTATTTTTTGGATTCCTATGGTGACTAAAAAAGGAGGGAAAATACATAACAGGGTTGGATGGATTTATGTGTATTCAATGAGTATAGTAGCGGCATCAGCCTTTTATATGGGGGTTTATCGGGTTTTTTTTGATACAAATGCTGATAATGAAAGAATCTCTTTTTCGTGGTTCTTAATATTTATTTCCATTTTAAGTGGTGCTTCCGCATGGTATGGAATACGTGTACTTCGTTTCAAAACAAGGAAACAGCCCCATCGGAGTATCCCGGATCTTCTTGTAAGCACTTTATTAGTTGTTTCAGGACTTGGAATTGGGATTTACGGTTTTACGATTGGGTCACCGTTAATTACTTATTTCCCACTGCTTGGACTTTTTCTTGGCGGAATTCAGTTAACCTACTGGATACGCAGGCCTGTGAAAAAAATGCATTGGTATTTTGAACATTTCGGAGGTATGATTGCCTGCTGTATATCAACGGTGACTGCTTTTACTGTTTTTGGCGCTCCGAAATTATTAAATATACAATCCTCGAACCTGCTATTATGGTTACTGCCGACTGCCATCTTAGTGCCGGTTCTAATAGGCTTTAAGATTTATTACGAGAAAAAATTCGATATCAATAAAAACCGTCAAGGTTAGTTAACCTTAGATCAGGGGCACCTGCCTTATGTTTCCCGCAAATTTCAATGATTTTAGATTTAAAGTGGAAATTGCCTGCAAGCAGTATGGTGCTGTTGAATTTCTTAAAAGCAGGATTGTAGGGTCACCGAGAAGTTTATTAAAACTGCCCATATAAAATTATAGGTGTTAGAAAAACTCGAGGGGGGATTGGGGATGCAAGGACAAGTAAGATTTTTAGAAGGTGAAAGGGTATACTTAAGGCCATACGATGAGGGGGATCTTGATTTTTTTTACCGCGGTTTATATATTTTCGAAACAAGAAGATTAACAGGGTTAAAAAAGGTATACAACAAAGAGTTTATGGGTGAATACCTCTCTAAAATCAGTAAAGATGAAAACCGTATTTTCCAAGTTATCCTTGATAAATCGACGCATGAATTAATAGGTGATGTAGAATTAAGCTATATAGATCTGTTAAACAGAACTTCATATATCAGGATTCAAATATCCAATGATAAATATCTCTCAAAAGGCTATGGAACGGAAGCTATGAAATTATTATTGGATTATGGGTTTGGTGTGTACAATCTTCATCGAATCGAGTTGGAGGTTTATTCATATAATCCCAGAGCCATCAGGGCATACGAAAAACTTGGGTTCAAGCAAGAAGGCATCAGACGTGAAAGTATGTATTACAATCATGAACATCATGACACGATTATTATGGGGCTTCTTAAACCGGAATATCAGAAAATGACTAACAACGGTCAGAAACAATAGAAAAATACGTACATGAAGAACAACTGTTAACTGCACCCCAATCGAATTTCACTTTTCCAATTTAATCAATCGTTTGATTAATTAATCCAAAACCGAGTGAGTATTGATATTTCACTGCCCCATCAAGTTTAATTAATCGTTTGATTAACAAATATGCTAAAAGGTTACGAGAAAAACCAGTAGCATTAATGATTCAGAATGAAAGAAGAACTTGGCGAGTTATATCCTCTAACGATTGAACAGTTATTATAGAATATGGTGTGGATACATATCGAGGCACCTAATTATATCTATTATTTGTTTATAGGTTTCAGGTGGGTATGGAAAACAACAATGGCAGGATAAGTGTAGAGAAGACACTTTGACTCGGAGTGTGAAGGGTGTAGGAACGAATAAGTATCTTTAAAAACATCGAGGAGACTGTGGGGGGTTAGCGTATAAAGGCGGAAACTTAAAGCAAAGAGGACTGGTCGTTAAAACCAGTCCCCTTACATATCAACCCTTCGTCCCTGATGAAATGTTGGCTCCATTCATAAAGAATCTTTGGAAAATAAAGAATAAGAAGACTGTCGGAAGCAGGATCGTCACGGACATGGACATTAAATAATGCCATTGCACCTGGACGCTGCCTTTAAAAGTTTGCAAACCAAGCTGGAGCGTATACAGATTTTCATCATTCAGATACAGAAGCGGCCCCAATAAGTCATTCCAGGCGCCGTTAAAGGCAAAAATGCCAACTGTAATGAGTGCGGGTTTTGTCAGCGGCAGCATAATATGCCACCAAATTTTGAAATGGCTTGCCCCATCCATAATGGCTGCTTCACTGAATTCTTTCGGAATTGTCAGCATGAATTGGCGGAGCAGGAAGATGAAGAAAGCACTGCCCAGGAAAGCAGGGACGATAAGGGGCAAATAGGTATTTACCCAGCCGAGCTTCGAGAACAGCATATATTGCGGGACCAGTGTAACAAATCCCGGAATCAGCATCGTTGCCAGTATGATTACAAATAAAGTATTTCTGCCTTTGAAACGGATTTTTGCGAAGCCATAGGCAATGAACGAGTTCACAAATACGCTGCCAATTGTGACGATCACGGAGATGAATAGCGTATTAAGTCCCCAGCGGGTAAACGGGCCGGTTTGCCAGGCCTCGATATAATTCGAAAATTGAAAGGACTCCGGCATGAATGCGGGAGGATGCTGTGCAATCTCAGCGGGTGTCTTCAAGGAAGTAGAAACCATCCACCACAGCGGAGTAAGGAGCACCAGGCTCCCAAGAATCAAGATGGACAGGATTATTGTATTCTTAACATATCGCCTGAATTTCATAGTTTGATAAAACTTTACGCTGCCGTTCACTTGTTGTCCCCTCCATCGTAGTGTACCCATTTTTTGCTGAATTTGAGGTTGAATACTGTCAGAACCATGATGATGACGAATAAGAACCAGGCCATGGATGACGCATACCCCATGTCGAACACTTCAAAAGCTTTATTCCACATATGTAGGTTGAAGAATAATAAAGAACCGCCCGGGCCGCCGTCACCATTTTCTGTCATGACATATGCTTCCTGGAAGATCTGGAAAGAGGCAATCGTACTTGTGATGATGTCAAAGAAAATGATCGGTGTCAGCATCGGCAGGGTAATATGCCAGAACTTCTGGAAGGCATTGGCCCCGTCGAGGTCAGCAGCTTCGTATAATACATTGGAAACGCCTTGCAACCTTGCTAGGTACAAGAGCATACCGCCGCCGACACTCCATAATTTCATTAAAATAAGGGCAGGCTTTGTCCATTCGGGATCAAACAGCCACGAAGGACCCTGGATGCCGAACCAGGCAAGCACGGTATTAATGAGGCCTGTAGTCGGGCTTAACAGCTGCATCCAAAGAAAATACACGGCTATGCCGGAAAGTACGGCTGGAAGATAGTAAATCGTACGGAAAATTTTCATGCCGGGGATCTTCTGGTTTAAAAGTACGGCAATGAAGACGGCACCCGCTGTTGTTAACGGGACGGAAAATAGGACAAAATATAAGGTATTCCATAATGAAGTCCAAAATAAGTCATCCATTGTAAACATACGTTTATAGTTATCAAAACCGATGAAGTTCATTTTAGAAGTGATATTATAATCTGTAAAACTGACATATAAAGAAAATAGCATGGGGCCTGCTGTCAAAAAGATCAGCCCAAGAAGCCAAGGGGAAATGAATAAATAGCCGATCAAGTTTTCTGAGTTTCCCGGCCGCCATTTTCTTTTGCGTGCCGCTTTTGGTATAGAAACTGCAGCCTCCCGTTCGATTTCCTTTTTTGGAGCATATGATTCGGGCATCGGCATTGCATTTGATTGTTGTTCCTTTAATACGGTCTCGTTCATCATAAAGCCCCTTTCACTATAGAAAGAAGAGAAGCCAAATGACTTCCCTTTTTTCCAAATTATTAGTTTGGGATTACCTTTTAAGTTTTTTTACGTCATTCTCCGCTTTTTGCAATGCCTTTTCCGGAGTGCTTTTCCCCGTGATGGCAGCTTCGAGCTGCGGATCCACACGTGATGCATAGTCAGGATAATCGATTGGAGCCGGATGGAAACGAGTATCTTTCAGATTTTTCAACGCCTGTTCATACACAAGCTTCTCGTCTCCGGTAAAATCTTTTAGCACACTTTCGGCGGCTTTTTTATTAGCTACATTGTCATAATTCTTCTGTGCCCAGTATTTCTGTGCCTTTTCGCTGGCTAAATACTCGATGAATGTGGCTGCCTCTTTCGGATGTTTGGCCCCTTTAGGGATTTCCATCACAAAGCCGCCGCCTTCATTCCAGTTTCTGCCTTCCTCTTTAAAAGCAGGGATTGGAGCAATGCCAAAGTTCATGTCTTTTCCAGTGTCACGAATTTGTGTGTAGAAGCTTGCAATGTCAGTCCAAATGGCAACTTTTTCGGAAATGAAAGGGTTAGTCTGGCCGCTTCCGAACTCTGCTTGAAACGCTTGAACATTCTTGGCGCCTAAACGCTTGTGCCAACCTGCAACCCACTTCAGGGCTTCCACTTTATTCGGGGTGTTAATATACATTTCATTGCCCTCAAAGAAACCTTTCCCGTCATCAGCATTGGCCATCCAACTGCCGGCACCGAAACTTCCCCATGTCGGATAGAAACCGATGCGCTCATAAATGCCGTCTTTTTTAACGTCCAGTTTTTTTGCATGATCTTCAAGCTCTTTCCAAGTTTTCGGCGGCTGTTCCGGATCAAGGCCAGCTTCCTTATAGGCATCTTTGTTATAAAATAGAACCCGTGTATCTGTAGTGAATGGAACCCCATAGAATTTATCTTTATATTGAACCGTTTCCCAAAGGTTTGGGTATAACTCATCTTTAATACCTTCATCTATATACTGGGATAAGTCTTCGGATTGTCCATTCTCTGCGCGGTGGGCGACTGTATTTATGTCATTTACAATCACATCGGCAGGATTGCCGGCTGCTACAGCTGCCGTGTTCTTGGTCCAAATATCTCCCCATGGGACGAAAGTGTGTTTTACCTCAATTTCATCCTGGGACTTATTAAAGTCATCGACAATTTTTTCAATAACCGGCCTTCTTGTTTCCGATCCCCAGAATGTCTGAAAATCAATGACTACCTTTCCGTCTTTATTTTTTCCTTCAGCCTCGGTATTGTTTGAACAAGCTGATAAAACGAGGCTGCATAGCAGAAGAAGAATAAATCCTAAATGAAAACCTTTTTTCATGGCTGTTTTTTCCCCCATTTTTTGATATATAACTTACATCCTCTCTTATATACCACGAGTTCAAATTGCAAAACCTGTAAAATTTTACCTAACCCTGTCGAACGGTGTAGATGAGCAGAAGGTTAATAGGACGTTTGGCTAGGGTGTATAGGGCAGTTGGCGTACATACTAATATTTGATTTAACGGCGGATATAGAGGTAATATAGGGAAGAGCCAAAGAATAGGAAACTAAGCTGTGTGCATAGATGGACAGGGGATTTAGACCTGTTTCGTTGCTTTTTGAATCCTAAATCGTTAACATGAAAAATATGGAATTTGTTTATTTTACTAATAGGATGATGGGAAAATGAAAAGAGCAAGATTGATTTACAATCCGACATCGGGTCGGGAAGCGATAAAGAAGCATCTGCCTGAAGTGCTGGAAAAGCTGGAGCTTGCCGGTTACGAAGCATCATGCCATGCAACGACGGGGGAAGGCGATGCAACAAGGGCAGCGCGGATTGCGATTGAGCGGGGATACGATGTCGTGATTGCTGCCGGCGGTGACGGGACTATTTATGAGGTTGTCAATGGTCTTGCGGATACGGAGAAGCGTCCGAAGCTAGGGATTATACCTGTTGGAACAACTAATGACTTTGCAAGGGCCATCCATGTACCTAGGTCTGTCCAGGCGGCGATGGATATTATTGTTGCAGGCCATACGATGCCAATAGATATAGGGAAAATGAATGATCGATATTTTATTAACATTGCGGGCGGGGGACGCCTGACGGAGTTAACATATGAAGTGCCAAGCAAGTTGAAAACAATGATCGGGCAGCTTGCCTATTACTTAAAAGGCATCGAAATGCTTCCTTCCATCAGGGCAACCGAAGTTACCATCGAATATGACGGGAAGATTTTCGAAGGTGAAATCATGCTCTTTTTGGTTGCGAACACGAACTCGGTCGGGGGCTTTGAGAGATTGGCACCAGATGCTTCATTGAATGATGGCATGTTCACGATGCTGATTTTGAAAAAAACGAATCTCGCCGATTTTATCCGGATAGCAAGCCTGGCGATCCGCGGCGAACATATTCATGACCGTAACGTGATTTATCAAAAAGCAAACAGAATCAAGGTCACGACCAAAGACAAAATGCAGCTGAATCTGGACGGGGAATTTGGCGGATTGGCCCCGGCTGAATTCGTCAACCAGTACAGGCATTTTGATGTATTTGTCCCGCAAGGTGAATTGCCTGATGATCCAGCAAATCAGTAAGGCATGGAAATATGATGAAAAAGTTTTTTATCCAATGGAAAAACCTATCTCTAATTAACTTGCAGAGATAGGTTTTTCCTTTTTCGGATACAGGAGCATAAATAAAAATATATGAGCAGAATTACGGATATGAGTGAAAGTTAAAATATAGGAGCGAAAATCCAAATATGTAAGCGAAAAAATATCGAGAGAAATTTGATATAGTGCACCCAATTAAAAAAGGACCAGGTCCCCTTATTTCATTGTTGGCGGCTCAGTCCTTTGATTTAAAAATTGCACAATTGTCCATCTTATAATTCTGCATTCGTCTCGGCCCAATCTGAAAATGAGCCTGACCCATTGCAGCCGGAACAATCATATACGTGAGAATAGTAATATTCATTTGGCGCATAGGCGTTAAAACCTTTACCGCGGCAATCCGGGCATAACCCTTTTTCCTCCATATTAGATACATGCTTGGCATACCTGGAGGCATTCCATGCTGAAATGGCACTGAATAATCCCATTCTACTCACCTCACCTATTTGTAATTATTTTGCATATAAATAGGATTTTTATACACGAATTGAAACAATTTCCAAAGAATATTGTTATTACTATTTTTTATGAAAAAGGCCGGCATTTTGTGACTAAGCCCGGCAAAGAATTCTTGGCGTAGACGATATACTGCTTTGCAGCGAAACGATGACGTTGTCGACTTATAGCAAGGTTTCCGATTCAGCGTTTTTTCTAACGCTTTGTTTCACTGCCGCGATATATGATAAAATACTGTCAGTCTAAATAGCGGAATTCCTGGCAGGGGATTCTGATAGAAAAGGAAGTATAAAATGAAAAAAACAGCACCTGTTGCTAAAAATGATTTTATAGATGTTGTGTTCGAGGACCTGACCCATGACGGAGCAGGCGTTGCCAAGGTGGACGGATACCCGGTGTTCGTGCCCAATGGCCTCCCTGGGGAGAAGGCGAAAATTAAAGTGATAAAAGCAGGTAAAGGTTACGGATTTGGCCGGCTGATCGAGCTTTATGACAAAAGTGAGTATCGTGTTGAGGTTCCCGAAGGGGAAGCGCACAAATATGGAGGAACCCAGCTTAAGCACATCAGTTATGAAGGCCAGCTACAGTTCAAGGAAAAGCAAGTGCGTGAAGTGCTTTCACGTATAGGCAAGCTGGAGGACTTCAAAATTCATCCGATTCTAGGCATGGAAGAGCCTTGGCAATACCGGAATAAGGCGCAGGTTCCAGTCGGGGAAAAGGACGGCAAGCTAATTGCCGGATTTTTTAAGCCGCGAAGCCATGAAATCGTTGATACAAATGAAAGCTTGATCCAGCACCCCGCTGTCAATGAAGCCGTTCAGACCGTTAAGGAAATCTGCAGCCAGCTAGGCATCCAGCCGTATGATGAGGAAGCCCACAAAGGAGTGCTGCGCCATATCATGGCCCGATACGGAAAAACAACCGGGGAGCTTATGATTGTGATGGTCACCAGGACAACGGAGCTTCCCCAGAAAAATAAAATCGTTGAACAAATTGTGACCCGTCTTCCACATATAAAATCCATTGTTCATAATGTCAACTCGAAGCGGACGAATGTGATTTTAGGTGAAAAGACGAAAGTGCTGTGGGGAAATGAAGTGATTTATGATTTTATTGGGGACATCAAATTCGCTATCTCGGCCCTGTCATTCTACCAGGTGAATCCGGACCAAACCAAGGTTTTGTATGACAAAGCCTTGGAGTACGCAGGACTAACCGGTGAGGAATCAGTCATAGATGCCTATTGTGGGATCGGAACGATTTCCCTGTTCTTGGCGCAAAAAGCAAAGAACGTTTTTGGTGTGGAAGTAGTACCGGAAGCAATTGAGGATGCTAGGCGGAATGCCCAATTGAACGGCATAAATAATACGGAATTTGCAGCAGGGGAAGCGGAGGTTGTCATTCCGGAATGGTATAAGAAAGGAAATAAAGCTGATGTTTTGGTTGTGGATCCGCCCCGAAAAGGTTGTGATGAGGCACTCCTGCAGACAATCATAGACATGAAGCCGAAGAAGGTTGTGTATGTGTCGTGCAATCCTGCTACGCTTGCCAGGGATTTGCGGATTCTGGAAGATGGCGGATATAAGACGGTTGAAGTGCAGCCGGTGGATATGTTTCCGCAGACTACGCATGTTGAAGCTGTAGTGAAAATAGCTTTAAAATAAGGCAGCTACCCTTTAATGGGTGTTGCCTTTTCATGTTTCTTGAAATGGATTTACAAATCTGTATTGGATATTGATTGTTCTATCTGATTGACAGGTTACTTTTTCCATTTGGGGAGGAGAAAAGATGTATATTTAATCGAAGCTGGTCAATGAATGGCCGACTCAAACCTCGTGCATGATTTATTTTTCTGACAATGATGGGCAAAAAGTTATAAAAATTATCGAAATATTTGGTTAAATAATGGAAACTTGGTATAATGGTCCTGTTAGTACTATTCAAAGGGCAACCTATCTGAAAAGGTAAGGGCGCAAAGCTATAGGGGCTAAGGTATAAGGGACCATGCCAGCCAGCTGCAAACTCACATTTTCTGCATCAACCTTTCAAGATGGTTTTCCCAAAAAAGGGGGATTCCAATGTTCAGGAAAGTAATTAGTCTTGCCATGGTTTTACTGTTGACTGTCTCGTTTGGGACAAGCACTTTCGCTTCGATGGAGAGAGACAGGGAAGAAGCGTTGGAACAGATTGAAAAAACGAACATCGAAATCGACAAGAAAATCTCTGAAGCAGTCTTAAAAGCTGACGAAATGACTGGGAAATTTGTTAGAGATCTTCGCATTATTGAAGAAGGCAAGGAAGTTGTTGAGCTGAAAGAGAAAAAGGCTAAACTGGAAGTTGAATTACTAGGCGCTGACACTGAACATGCGATCAAAATTCGGGCGGAACTGATTAAAATAGACTTCGCCCTTGTTGAAGAGACTGGTGAGATTAACGCCAAGATTGCGGACATCAATGCCGATATCGCTGAACTGAATGCTTCGCTTGAATTTGGCAAAGATCCGCAAAAGATTACCGAGAAAATAACAGCGCTCGAAAATAAACTGGACCAAAGATCAGTACTATACTCGGAGAGGACCCGGAAATATACAGAGGAACTCGATAAGCTAATTCTTGAACTATATAATCAGACACTGAAGATGTCCCAGGAAACAATCAAGAAGGCCGCCGAGAAAGGGGTTCAAGCTGAATGTTCCTGGACTCTTGTAAAGTTGGGGAATCAGTGGGTATGGATTGATCCGATTCGGGTCCAGTATTAGGAGCTAGCCAATAGGGGGAACAGGTGTGGAAGGACTTTATCTGGGTATTGGTGACCAATACATCGAGAAAACCAAGCATGATTCATCAGAGTTTAGATTGCTTGCTAGAGGAAATGGAACGGAAATCATTATGCAAACGATTAACCGGGAAAAGATATTCTACCTCTATCCAGGTGATGTTCCGGATGCACTCGAATTCTTCTTTATTATCGAAGGAAGTTGTTGCGGCGAAGCCAGGGACAAGGAACATATTTTAGTATCAGGTGATTATTTTTATATCAAGAATTTAAAGGATGCAACGTACTTTAAAGCTTTAACGGATATAAGGTTGTTATGGATTTCAACCGAGCCTGTTTTCCATTATCTCAGCGAAAGCATTACCGAGTTGGTCAAAATCGTCAAGCAGGTAGAAGATAGAGACAAATATACGTTCCAGCACAGTCTTCGGGTTCAGGAATACTCGTTAAAAATTGCCAAGCATCTTAAGCTTCCAAAAGATGTTTTGGAAAACCTTTATTTTGCCTCGATCTTCCATGATGTCGGCAAAATCAAGATTCCCGAAGAAATTCTTAATAAACCCGGGCGTTTGGAAAAAGAGGAATTTGACGTGCTAAAGAAGCATTCCGAAGATGGTGCTGAACTGGTTCAAAAAACGTATTATGCCCACATAGGAGATATCATATTACAGCACCATGAGAGACTTGACGGATCCGGGTATCCATTTGGCCTTAAGGGTGATGAAATCCTGCTCGAGGCCCAGATTATAGGGGTAGCGGATACATACGATGCAATAACATCAGACCGAGTATACCGGAAAGGTGCTTCGCCTTCAGTCGGAATCAATGAATTGAAGCAGCACGTTGGAAGGCACTTCAGCAAACTTATTGTAGATGCATTTGAATCGATTCTTTTGGAAGAGTCAGCTGTGGAACGGGATTTAAAATAAGAATGTTTTGAGGAAGTATTGTTGCTTAAACATTTGGATGATGCTTAAATACGGCTAGGAAAAAAGGGTTTAATTCAATTTTTATAGTTAGCACTATAATCCGAGCTACCATTTTAATAATTTAAAGGTAGCTCTTTTTTATTTAGTAAAAGACTATGAAGAGATATAAGTAAACTTATGTTGAAAAATGTGTAAACTCACCAGGCATCTGTTATGTTGCCACATACACTCAACGCATGTAGAAGTCGTGACGAATTTGGAATTGAAGATGTCTAATTAAAAAATGCTCTTGCTAGTTAAAATAAACAATTGCCAGTCTGACCCTGATCCGCAAAAAATAATTTTGCGAATTCGGGGTCTTTTTCCTGTTAAACCCTTGTCAATCCAGTGTTCTTCCAATTTTCTTTTCAGTCTTTTTTAGCAAAACTTTATTTTAACCCGAACAGTGGAATACTGGTAAATGGGGTGAATTTTAGCAGGAGATATTTTGGTTGTACAGAGATGATTGTCAAGTTAAAATAAACATTTCCGATCAGTTTGATAAAAAGTTCTTAAGCATGGTATAAGTGTAAAAGAAGCAGGGACATTTTGCTTTTTAATTTTGGGATAAGGATTTGGCCTCGTATCCCATAATGAGAGGATTTGAATTTGAATATGAAAGATAATTTTTGGCGTGATTTACCACGACCTTTTTTTATACTGGCACCAATGGAAGATGTGACGGACGTTGTTTTTCGCCATGTGGTGACTGAAGCAGCCAGACCTGATGTGTTTTTTACAGAGTTTACAAATAGTGAGAGCTATTGTCATCCGCAGGGAATCCAGAGTGTGCGCGGGCGTTTGACTTTTACAGAGGATGAGCAGCCAATTGTAGCCCATATATGGGGAGATAAGCCTGAATACTTTCGGCAAATGAGTATTGGTATGGCCGAACTTGGGTTTCGGGGTGTGGATATCAATATGGGCTGTCCTGTACCGAATGTAGCACAGCATGGGAAGGGGAGCGGCCTTATCCTTCGTCCGGATGTTGCGGCAGATTTAATACAAGCAGCAAAAGCAGGAGGATTGCCCGTAAGTGTAAAGACAAGGCTTGGCTACACGGATATAGACGAATGGCGCGACTGGCTGACACACATATTGAAACAAGACATTGTTAATCTTTCCATTCATCTGCGTACCAGAGAGGAAATGAGCAAAGTAGATGCTCATTGGGAGCTGATTCCGGAGATTAAGAAACTTCGTGACCAGGTGGCACCAGATACACTCTTGACGATCAACGGGGATATCCCTGACCGTCAAACTGGCATGAAGCTCGCTCTTCAATACGGTGTTGATGGGGTTATGATTGGGCGTGGTATTTTCAATAATCCATTTGCCTTTGAAAAGGAGCCGAAAGATCATAGCAGTAAGGAATTACTTGATCTCTTAAGGCTGCATCTGGATCTTCATGATAAATATTCGCTGCGTCCGTTCAAGGCTCTTCATCGCTTTTTTAAGATATATGTCCGTGGGTTTCGAGGGGCAAGTGAATTAAGAAATCAATTAATGAGCACAGAGTCAACAGATGAAGTGCGTGAATTGCTTGATAACTTTGGGTTAATGAATCTTGATGGAATGGGGGAACAGTAGAAGTGTCCCCATTCAAGGTAAAAGCGAAGCACATTATTGCTTCCTTATTTTGATAAATTGTCAGCCTATAAGTAAAAAACACAATAAAATGGCGTTTTAAATGAAGTAGTGCCCAAGGAAACAGGTGATACTGGTTTCGTTAGTTTTTTTGTAAAATCACCACCATCCCTTGTGTTGTCAATTACAGTCCACAGATGGAAGTTGTGGCACGATTAAAAGTTTGAGTTATCTAATGCTTTTCCGAATTTGTCAGCTGTATTTTTTGCATGTTTGGTGTAACATGGGAATAAGTATCTAGGGTCATTGTTACGGTTGAATGTCCTAGACGTTCTCTAACAACTAGGATTTTCTGCTAATTTTAAAAGTATGATTGCATGGGTGTGTCTAAAATCGTGGAGGCGAATCTTAGGTACACTCGCTTTTTTTATTATTGAATCAAAATGAAGTGCTAAGGTTCTAGCGTATAGGGGTTGTCCATCTTAACGGCAGCATACTAAATCCATATTGTTATACTCAGAACCTAATGCAAGTTTGAATTGATTTTGTTGTGCTTTATACTTTTTCCATTCATTTACCAGGTCATCATCGAGGCAAATCATTCGTTTAGAGGAAGCTGTCCTCAGGCCGGAAAATCGAAAACGATCTTCGTCATAAATTTCTGATTGAGTAACACTTATCTTTTTTTTCAGTTAGATCAACATCTTTCCAACGTAACCCTAAACCAGCTATTACACTGGTAGAGGTAATCCCTTATCCCTGAAATAAGGGAAGAAGATAAATGTGTTCACGATATATGTATTCAAATAAAGGTCAACGGTATAGGTAACTTAATTAGAAGTAGCCGAATTTTCAAAAAACGGCCCCTTCGATCAGAGGTTTTCATGTTGTCGCCATTAACAATATAACTTATGTTGATTTCGCCCACATTGTTACTGGAATGTAAAAATATTATTCTGAAAAATTTACAGTAACAAAATAAGTACTTTATTCCGAGATAAAGCGCTGAGTGGTAAGTCTCAGCGCAACGTTTATATTAACGAAGTGAATCTCATAAACAGGACGCGGATATCCTGTTGGATACGGTTGGAGTTTGACTAAAACACGGATAAGGCAGGATGCTGTTAAAAACGGTGTATTACTAGAAAAGATGGTACAGAACTAGGAGGTTTAAAAGTTAAAACATGAGCAGCCAATGATAACCAATAAAATGAAAAGTACAATGATTAGAGCGAAACCGCCGCCAAAACCGCCGCCGAAACCGCCGCCATAGCCACCGTATCCATAACCACCGTAGCCACCACAACCACAGCCACCGAACATAACAACACCACCTTTCGAATGGGGATAGAATACCTTATGTCATGTTTCTTGTTTAGGTATAGGCATGTGTCTAGAAATGGGTATTTTTATTTCAGGAATTTTTTGAAGGCTACGAATTTGTTTGGGGTACGGGCAAGTAGCGAACAATACAAATCCCTAAAACAGTCCAAAAATATTCCTAAATAAAGTTGTGTTGCTTGGTAAATATCCTGTTAAATTTACATCATCGGGAATTGATTAAGGGACAATCTTTCTCAATTCCTATTTTTTTAACCGATACGCCATTCCTGGTGTCGGCTTACTGTGGCTGACACCAGGAATGGCGCTCATACCCGTTACATGCTTGCTTTAGTGAAACTAGATAAATACGTTCAGTTTTATCAATCCAATTCGTTTGAGAGTAATTTTCCGAATGTATTGATTGGGGGGGGGAATAATCACAAGTTTTATGAAAACGAATATCCATTTGTGGTTAGGTAAGTCAGATCCATTAAGGAGTAAGAAGCGGTTATTCGAAATTACAAAGAAAAGAGGTATCAGGAATTTAAAAGAAACGTTAGTTAGCACGAATGCTATGTCAATGAGTGATGAAGGAACCTTTAAAATCGTAATTCCTAATTAAAAAAGCGGCCACCGTTTAGATGACCACATGACCACAAAAACATCACACACTCTCTTTTTTTGCCCACCTTTAAGATTATTTTAAGTTATAATCTCAGTAGTAGCGTTATTGAGAATGCTTTAAAATCAGGAAAAGATAAATGGAGTTTGAATCATATCTAACCCTACGCATGTGGAAGCAGTCACTAAATTAATCTTGAAAGAGGGCAGCTAACGCGCTGGGAAGTTGCCTATTTACTTTTTTGATATCCGATTTAGCATCTATGGGACAAACAGCATTGATATAGCTTAATTGGACTGGTTTCAGTATGTGGCGATTAAAAAAGTGAAACATGGAAACTCTAACTACATTTGAGTGTTATCATGGCTTGAATACTAAAAGACAGCCGTGGAACATGCGAAGATTGAAATAAAGAGTGAACCAATAGTTCCTGTTTCTTTAGAGGACAATAATTAATTTAAATATAGGAGGTCTATTGTGGATAATAACGATATATTAGTTCGATTGAGATATGCAATGGAAATAAAAAATAAAGAAATGGCAGAGATATTTAAACTTGGCGGCGTGGATGTAACCGTACCAGAAGTAATAAAGATTCTCACAAAATCGGAGGAGGATGATGCTGAAAGTGACAATCAAATAAAATGTAATAACAGTATGTTTGATTCATTTTTAAATGGTTTTATTATATTTAAAAGAGGAAAACAAGAGCCGAGACCAGGACAGCTTGATACGCCAGAATCTTCCATAAAGAAAAGTGCAAACGTCAATAATCTCCTGTTAAAGAAAGTAAAAATAGCATTAGCATTAACTACTGAGGATATCCTGGATATATTCGAACTAGCAGGAATCACGGTTTCAAAAGGAGAACTTGGCGCTTTACTAAGAAAAGAAGGGCATAAGAATTATAAAGAGTGCGGAGATAAATACGCCAGGAATTTCTTAAAAGGGCTGGCTGTCAAATACAGAGGATAATGCATTAAAGAAGCTTACAGGTGATTACATGATACATACCTACTCAGGTGAAACAATACGTTTTGAAATCAGTTACAAAAATCGAACATCTATAGGAATTACGGTAGATCGTTTTGGAAATATTGAGATCCAGGCCCCAAAAGGGACACCGGATGATAGAGTGGTGCAGGTTATAGAGGAAAAATGGAATCTTATTCAGCAAAAAATAAAAGAAATGAAAGATAGGATGCTTGGGCCACAGAAAAAGGTCTATGAGTATGGCGAGAGTTTTCTTTATTTAGGAAATATCTATCCAATAGAGATCTTTCAAGATATAAATATAACGCAAGAACATGTAATGTTTAAAGAAGAAAAGTTACATATATATGTAAAGCAGTATGATGCTGAAAAAATAAAACAAGCTTTAAAACGGTTTTACTACCAGCAGTGTAAAGCTTTAGTGGAGAAAAGCATATCCTCCTATCGAAGTGATTTCAAAACAAAACCACGTTCTGTGCATATCTTTGATAGCAAAACAGCCTGGGGAACTTGCGATTCAAAACGGCAGTTAACATTTAATTGGAGACTCGCAATGGCACCACGGGAGGTAATCGACTATGTAGTCGTTCACGAAATGTGCCATATGGTTCATCTGAATCACGACCGATCCTTCTGGCGCCTAGTTGGTAAAATAATGCCTGATTATAAGGAAAAAGAAAACTGGTTGACTTTATCAAGCTGGAAAATGACTGTTTAACAGCCCCACACTAGTTACTAAATGCAAATGTGACAAAGAAAAAAATAAAATGCACCTTTCATGGGGAAGTAACAACTCACCATCATCCTTTGTATTGCCACATACACCTCGGATATGTCAGTGCGTGGCGCAACTGATTTTAAAATAAGGCAGTTAGCCCTCAAAAAAATGGGGGCTGCCTTTTGTGTTTCCTGTAACGGCTGTCGGGAATACTGGTGGCTTTACCTTCAGCTGCTCAGATTCTATACAGTAAATCTATTAAAGATTGACGTCTTTATATGAATCATGATATAAGCATAGATAAAACTATGTATGAGTAATCAGCAGAATAAGGGGAGGTTACAATTTGGAACATCAGAGCAAAATTTTAGACTGTACCATCCGTGATGGAGGTTTAGTCAACAATTGGGATTTTAGCGTCGAATTTGTTCAGGATTTGTATAATGGCCTAAGTGCAGCCGGCGTTGAATATATGGAGATCGGATACAAAAATTCCGCCAGACTTCTGAACGTGTCTGAGCCCAATCCGTGGAGATTTTTGGACGATAACTTTCTGAAAGAAATCATTCCTGAGAAAAAGTTCACGAAGCTGTCTGCGTTGGTGGATATTGGACGAGTGGATCCAGATGACATCCTTCCCCGTGAGCAAAGTGTTTTAGATATGATACGGGTGGCTTGCTATATCCGTGAAGTGGATAAAGGCTTAGAGCTAGTAAAACTATTCCATGATTTAGGTTATGAGACTTCACTCAACATAATGGCCTTATCCAGTGTACCTGAACAGCAGCTTTTAAAAGCGTTTGATATGGTGAAAGCAAGTCCTGTAGATGTTGTATATATTGTTGACTCGTTTGGAAGCTTAGACCCTGCGGATATTGAACATCAAGTGAAAAAATTTAGAGAGATGGTTCCGAATAAACAACTTGGGATCCACACGCATAACAACATGCAACTTGCATTCGCCAATACATTGGCTGCTTATCAAAGTGGGGTTACTTTCCTTGATTCATCTGTTTATGGCATGGGGCGTGCGGCGGGTAACTGTAACACAGAGCTTCTCGTTAGCTACATACAAAAACCAAGCTATGAACTGAAGCCGGTTCTTGGAGTTATTGAAAAGCATATGATAGAAATGCGTCAAAAGTGGGAATGGGGCTATATCATTCCTTACATGATCTCCGGTGTCCTCAATGAACATCCGCGAGTGGCGATGGCGCACCGTGACAGTGCAGATCGGGATAAATTTGTAGAGTTCTATGATAAGGTAACGACCCCAGAAGCCCCTTTGGCCCCAGCGTCAAAGTAGGTTAAAAAACTATCCCTCTCAAATGAAATGAAACGGATATGTATCCATTGTGGGAGCATAAGTAAGGCGGGCGGCTTTCCCTGTCCCTGGCATTTTGAAGCTGTTTTCAGGGGAATAAGAGGGAGCCGTTACCAGCCTGCCTTTATTGTCCTCCACCAAGAAATCTAACACAAATTCAGCAGAGCCTTTCATTAATGGGTAGGCCACATTTTCTAGATGCTTTTTGTCTTTATGAAATACATAGTGTTCCCTTAATGGAAGCGTCATCCATGGACCGCCCATCGGGAACATTCCCCAATCAATACCATCATGCACTCCGGTTCTGCCAATTCACGCCGGTAATTTTGCACTTAGCCATTTTCACCTAGATCTATGGTTAAGTCCCCCAAGGTCTGATATGATCGGACACTTGGCGGTGTAGCAAGGATATATTATCTGCTAATGATTTAGCTTCTTCATTTTTCCCATTAAGCAGTAATCGTTGCATTTCAGGCAAATATTCTAATGCCTTCGGATTGTTATCGTTTACCGGAGCACCAGCCTAGAGACTTTCCACGTACAATTGTAGATGTTCCTGTATCACGCCTCCAAAAACCCATGGCATCCAGTCTCCCATTACCAATAGGGAAAGCTTGCAGCCAATCATTTGCCGCCTGGTCAAACCGTAACGTCATGTCACTATCTGAACCATTTTTTATCAGTAGAGTTTGCTTTTTGTGATACTTGTGTAAGACCGTTTACAGTAACGATAAGAGAAGCAGAATATAAAAATTATTGATAGGCTTTTTTTCTTAATCATGATCTTTTTCTAACCTCCAGCATTCATAAAACTCCAAAATGAGAACGGTTACATTTCTCTGTGATTAGGCAAGTATTCTATCCATGGAAAATTCACCTCGTTTAAAATGATGGGTCGATTAGTAGCCGAAATTGAAAAGAGTACCGCTAATTTAAACGGAACTTGTGCTGGTCGGGGTGTATATAGAAATAAACACTCTTTTAAAGGATAGTCACACTATTGTTGTTTTTAATTTAACACTAGGTAAAATAAATCAACAAAAATACATTTGTTTTGATTTATTTAATTCTGTTTGTTCTTTTTGTTGGTTTCGCTAAATTTATTTTTTTTCGGAGAGGGTGCATCCTATTATAACATTCACACAATCTACTAATTTTACCGGGCAAATAATGCTAATTGTAAATTGTTTTCAGTTATGGGCAACTGTTTTTTTGTATACACACATAATACAAAATAAATAAAAGTTTATCTTTATATTTCAAAAGCAAACAAACATAGATTATAATGATAACAGGATATAACAAACATAAAACGGAGGGATACGGATGGTTAAGAATCTTTGGGAGTCTGAAAAGGCTTCACAGATAACAAATGGGGTAGAGGAATTGGTTTACCGATCGAATTTGATTGGAACAGACCGCACAGTTTGTAACTGGGGTGGCGGCAATACTTCCATGAAGACGATTGAGAAGGATTTTCGCGGACGTGATATAGAGGTTATGTGGGTAAAAGGAAGCGGCTCCGATTTGGCGACTATGAAAGCGCAAAACTTTACCGGGCTCAAGTTGGATGATATCCGTCCTTTGATTGAACGCGAGGAAATGTCAGATGAAGAGATGGTTGCGTATCTTTCTCACTGCATGATCGACAGCAAGCATCCAAGGGCTTCGATTGAAACACTGCTGCATGCATTCCTGCCTTTTAAGCATGTGGACCACACGCATCCGGATGCAATCATCAGTATTTGCTGCGCTGATAATGGCAAGCAGATTGCGGAAGAGATTTTTGGGAACCGTTTTGTCTGGGTACCGTATGTGCGCCCTGGTTTCACACTGTCGAAAATGATTGCCGAGGGAGTCAAAAACAATCCGAATGCCGAACTTGTTTTAATGGAAAAGCACGGGCTTGTTACCTGGGGAGAGACCTCCGGGCAGTCCTACGCAAAAACAATAGCAATCATTAACGAAGCCGAAGAATATATGAATGAACGGATAATTGAACAATCCGTTTTCGGCGGGCAAAAATATGAATCTCTCTCCGACGAAGATGCGGCAGTGTTGCTTGGAAAAGTAATGCCGGTCATCCGCGGCTCTGTAAGCGATGAAAAGAAAATGATTTTATCCTTCGATCGCGGGGAGGATGTCCTCCAGTTCGTTAACAGCCTCCAGGCACCTGAACTGTCACAGATTGGAGCGGCTTGTCCGGACCATCTGGTGCATACGAAAATGAAACCGCTGTTTGTGGAATGGGACCCCCAAACAAAGGACGCAGAATTGCTGATTTCCAGCATCAAAGAGGGAATTGAGGGATTTAAAGAGGAATACAGAAATTACTTTGAACGGAACAAGTATGAAGGCGATAAAATGTTCGAACCGGCACCGCGCGTCATACTGATTCCCGGAATTGGCATGGTGAACACGGGCAAGGATGCAGCAAATTCCAGAGTAAGCGGAGCCCTTTACAATCGGGCAATTGCCGTAATGAAAGGCGCTACTGCACTCGGGAATTTTGTTTCTTTGAGTGAGAATGAATCCTATAATGTGGAGTACTGGCCATTGGAGCTTTACAAATTAACCTTAGCTCCAGCCGAAGCTGAATTTTCCAGGAAAGTGGCATTCATCACCGGAGGCGCAGGCGGAATTGGAAGTGAAACAGCACGGCGCCTTGTATCTGAAGGTGCCCATGTTGTACTGGCAGACCTAAATCTTGAAGGGGCGGAAAACGTCGCTGCCGAAATCAATGAAAAGTTTGGCGCCGGGCGCGCAATGGCAATCAAGATGGACGTAACCAAGGAAGAGCAGGTGCTTGAAGCATTTGCGCAAACAGCACTTGCATTTGGCGGAGTCGACATTATAGTCAACAACGCCGGCCTTGCAACATCAAGTCCAATAGATGAAACTACTCTGCAGGAATGGAACCTGAATATGAATGTGCTCGGGACAGGATACTTTCTTGTGGCCCGTGAAGCGTTCAGGCAAATGAAGCAGCAGGGACTGGGCGGCAACATGGTATTTATCGGGTCGAAAAACTCTGTCTACGCCGGTAAAAATGCCGCAGCCTACAGCTCGGCCAAGGCACTGGAAACTCATTTGGCCCGCTGCATTGCTGCTGAAGGCGGGGAATTCGGTATCCGTGTCAACTCTGTCCTGCCGGATGCCGTCCTGCAAGGTTCGGCAATATGGGGTTCAAGGTGGAGGGAGGAAAGGGCTGCCGCATATGGCATACACCCGGACCTATTGGAGGAGCATTACCGCAAACGGACAACGTTGCTTGTGAATATTTATCCTAGAGATATTGCCGAGTCTATTGCATTTTTGGCGTCTTCAAAAGCAGAGAAAACAACCGGCTGCATGATCACCGTGGATGGCGGGGTAGCGGCAGCGTTTACCAGATAATCAAAATCAAAGATTATCAACAACTTAAGTCAAGGAATTTTTATCTTTCATTACGAAGATAAAAGTTCCTTGTTATGTAGTTTTATTGATAAGTATAATTACAGATTTCCCATATGACCGAGTTCGATACCAAATAATTTTTAGTAATGTTAACAGGAAATTTATTATTTCGAGGTGATTGTATCCTATGGAGATTTTTATTGATACGGCGGATATAAAAGAAATTAAATCTGCTTCACAGCTGTCTATTCTGGATGGTGTTACAACAAACCCTACGATTTTGTCTAAGCAAAAACTGCCGCCAAGGGAAGTTTTGGTGGAAATTAATTCATTAGTGAGGGGCAAGGTGTGGTACCAGGTAACAAGTGAAAAGGCTGGAGATATGGTGGATGAAGCAAAGGAGATGATTTCGGTTATTAACAGACCGGTCATCAAGCTTCCAATGGGTGTGGAAGCATTAAATGCCTGTCATATCCTCTCCAAAGAGGGAATTGAGACAAACATGACCCTGGTTTTTTCTGTTTCACAGGCGATACTTGCAGCAAAAGCAGGGGCAAGCTATGTCAGTCCTTATGTAGGAAGGATTAATGATACAGGATGGTCGGGATACCAGCTTATAAGAGAAATAGTGAGTGTCTATGAAAAACAGCAATTTAATACAAAGGTAATTGGAGCAAGCTTAAGGGGAAGCTATGACATAGTCGAAATGGCCATGCTTGGTGCCAAGGCTGTAACAATGCCTTATAAAATATTCTCGGAGCTGATACGGCATCCAATGACAGATATAGGAAGGACTCAGTTTGATAATGATTGGCAAGGACTGCAGGACCATTTAAAAAATATGTAAGCCTGGAGGAGTAGCAATGCCTGCATACATTATTGCTCATGATATTGGTACGACCAACCATAAATGTACTGTTTTTAATGATGAGGGGGAAGTTGTTTCCTCCGCGGCAAGAGCTTATCCTACTTTTTATCAAAAAGGCGGCATTGCAGAACAAGATCCGTCGGACTGGTGGAGAAATTTCTGTGAGACAACGGTACAGGTGTTAAAGGATATTAATCCCCGGGAAATTGCGGGTATCTCCTTCAGTGCCCATATGAACGGCTGTCTGCCAGTCGATTCGGACGGCAAACCCCTAATGCGGTCGATGATCCATGCGGATACAAGAAGCAGTGAAATAGAAAGTGAGATTTACTCAAAAATCAGTGAAGATCAGCTGTATGGGATCACGGGAAATCGGCTTGAATCACGGTATCCATTATTAAAGATGTATTGGATGAAGAAAGAGAACCCTGAAATGTACAGCAAGGCAAAATACTTTCTTCAGGCTAAAGATTATCTGGCCTTTAGGCTGACTGGCAATTTAGGGGTCACGGATTATTCAGATGCCTCTTTGACGGGTGCTTTCAATTTGGAAACCAGGGATTGGGAAGCTTCTATCTTTAAAGAAACCGGACTTGATTTAACCAAAATGCCAACACCAGTCCCTTCAACCGAGGTAATTGGTTATGTGCAAAAAAGTACAGCACTGGTAACGGGATTGGTCGAAGGAACCCCTGTCATCATTGGAGGAGGAGATGGGGCTTGTGCAACAGTAGGAGCCGGCTGTCTGGCAAAAGATGAGACATATCTCAGCCTGGGAACAACTGCATGGGTTTCAAAGGTTGCGGACAAACCATTTATTGACCCAGATAAGCGTGTTTTCACCATTTGTGATTTAAATCCAAAATACTATAATGTCCTGGGAACGATGCAAACGGCCGGTTCCGCTTATGAATGGGCAATAAAGCAGCTTTCTTCAATAACAGATTGGGAAACTGTGTCCGTGGAACCCGAATACAGTGATTTTGAGACCCAGCTTAAAACGGTTCCTGCGGGTTCCCGCGGAGTAATCTTCCATCCGTATTTACTAGGAGAACGTTCACCTATATGGAATGACAAGGCGAGAGGAAGCTTCTTTGGACTAAGCCTCGAACATAATCGTTTTGATATTGCGAAATCTGTACTGGAGGGCATTGCCTTTTCCCTTGCCAGCATATCAGAAATTATAAATAACGCAGGCAGCAAACGAGAAATAAGAATGATCGGCGGACTGGCCAAAAGCGGGACATTTATCCAAATCATAAGCGATGTTTTGAATCTCCCTGTCCGGTTAACAGAAAATGCCTCCGAAGCAACTTCAATCGGGGCAGCCATTGCAGGAGGAGTTGGCGTTGGTATGTTTCCAAGCTTTGAAGATGCCGCTTCCCTGATTCATACTGGAAATATATACGAACCAAACCAGCAGCATACTGAAATCTATGCTGAACAACTTGAACGATTCAAAGTCCTTTATGATCGAATAAAAGATATACCTTTTTACACATAAAACAGATGAAAAATAAAGCGTTTTTTAAAAACCAAAATATTTATATAGTGAGGAAATTTGCCATGTTAAAAGGAATACCAAAAATTATTAGCCCTGACCTAATAAAAATTCTTATGGAAATGGGACATGGAGATGAGATCGTGCTTGCCGATGGCAATTTCCCGGCTGCTTCTTGTGCGGCAAACCTTGTAAGGTGTGATGGGCATAATGTCCCTGACATATTGGATGCGATTTTAAAGTTTTTCCCGCTTGATACTTATACGGAACAACCTGTTTCACTGATGAAAGTAGTTGGGGAAAACTCGGAACCGCCAATTTGGAGAGAATTCAGTCATGTAATAAAAAAATATGACTCTCATTTTAATTCGTTTGAAATGATTGACCGGTTTGATTTTTATGAACGCGCCAAAAAAGCATATGCCATTGTGGCAACGGGGGAAAGTGCGCTTTACGCAAATATTATTCTAAAAAAAGGGGTTGTAATTGACAAATAGAAATAAGATTTTCGAATATTTTTAATTTTTTGGTTGATTTTTCAAAAATACTCAAATACAATTAATTACAAACAAACCCAAAAAAAAGAAAAAAATGTAGAATTACCTGTTTTTTCTTTTAATTTTTTTGTCTTTTAGGTCAAATTTTTTTGCTTCATTGTGTAAACGTTTACACACATATTGATAGAACTGGTAGGTGATAAAATGGGTGAATTATTGCTAAGAATGGAAGGGATCAGTAAAGCTTTCCCTGGAGTGCAAGCGCTATCAAACGTTGATTTTGAACTCAATAAAGGTGAGGTTCATGCCCTTCTAGGGGAAAATGGAGCAGGTAAATCCACGTTAATGAAGGTTCTCACTGGCATTCACAGTAAAGATTCCGGTTCAATCCTTTATCAAGGGAAAGAAATCGATGTTCCTGATACACGTACAGCTCAAAATCTGGGAATAAGCATTATCCATCAGGAATTGAATTTGGCTCCGGATCTGACTGTGGCCCAAAATATTTTTATCGGCCGGGAACCAAAAAAAATGTTCGACCTTTTCCTGGATGAAAAAAAACTTAATGACAGGGCCAAAAATTTGTTTGAAACATTAAATATTAAGCTGAATCCAAAAGATAAAGTAGGGAATTTGTCTGTTGCAATGCAGCAGATGGTTGAAATTGCAAAAGCGCTTTCTTTCAATTCCAAAATCTTGATTATGGATGAACCTACAGCAGCACTGACAGATACAGAAATAGATTCACTATTTACAATGATCAGGAAGCTACGCAGCGATGGTGTAGGAATCATATATATATCGCACCGGATGGAAGAATTAAAAAGGATCACTGACCGCGTTACCGTAATGCGTGATGGTACATATATCGGAACCGTAAATACTCAAGAAGCAACTATTGATCAGATCATTTCCATGATGGTTGGAAGGCAAATATACCAAAACCAAAGGCCTGAAATAAAAAACAGGAACAGCGAGAAAGTCCTCGAAGTCAAGAATTTAAATCGTGGGAATGTCATAAAGAATGTAAGCTTTGACCTCCACAAAGGTGAAATCCTAGGCTTTGCCGGACTGATGGGTGCCGGCAGGACTGAAGTGGCCCGTGCAATCTTTGGGGCTGATATGCGTGATTCAGGTGAAATCATAATCAATGGGAAACCAGCCCGGATAAAAAGTCCAACCGATGCTGTGCAGCATGGCATAGGCTACCTTTCGGAGGACAGGAAACAATATGGTGTAATGCTCGAGATGGATGTAAAAGCAAACATAACCATTGCCACGATGAAGGATTATCTAAAACTTGGAAGCTTAAATAATCCTAAGATAAACGATCAATCTAGCGCGATGGTCAAATCATTACGCATAAAGACTCCGTCCATAAACCAGCTGGTCAAGAACCTCTCCGGTGGAAACCAGCAAAAAGTCGTTATAGCCAAGTGGCTGACCCGGGATTCAGATATTCTAATTTTTGACGAACCAACGAGAGGCATCGATATAGGTGCAAAAGATGAAATCTACAATTTATTGAATGAATTGGCCGCACAAGGAAAATCGATTATTATGATTAGCTCGGAACTTCCCGAAGTTTTAAGGATGAGCCATAGGGTTATCGTAATGTGCGAAGGCAGGATAACGGGCGAGTTAATCAATGACGAAAATATCTCGCAGGAATCGATTATGACCCTGGCTACCCAGAGAATTGGTTAAACAGAACATCAGCTTTCAAATTTCTAAGGAGAGTGTTGTTTAATGGAAACTCCAAGTACACAAATAATAATAGAAGACAAAGAGAAAAAGATCAGGTTTAAATCGAATGCACTACAGCAGTTTCTGGCATTTGCCAGCTTAATAGTTATGGTAATCTTTTTTTCACTAGCTTCACCCAATTTCTTTCAATTTGATAACATTA
This sequence comes from Peribacillus glennii, assembly GCF_003429105.1. Taxonomy (GTDB): domain Bacteria; phylum Bacillota; class Bacilli; order Bacillales; family DSM-1321; genus Peribacillus; species Peribacillus glennii. The sequence goes on along the minus strand of NZ_QVTD01000012.1, from coordinate 79,770 downwards.
TCGGAATCCTGTTATCTACTTCTGTTATTGGAATCCTTGCCCTAGGTGCAACCTTTATTATCATCACAAGCGGTATCGACTTGTCTGTCGGGACAGTCATGACCCTCACATCGGTAATGACGGGTATTTTTATAACAAGCATGGGGCTTCCGGTTATCGTTGGCGTAATTGGAGGGATATTGACAGGAGCCGTAGCCGGATTAATTTCCGGGCTGGCTATAGCCAAAATGAATATACCGCCTTTCATTGCAACACTTGCAATGATGATGATTGCAAAAGGGTTGGCTCTTGTTATATCAGGTGCAGCTCCAATCTATTTCACTGCTTCTCCAGAATTCACAAAAATTGCTATGGGCAATATCATTCCTGGCTTAAAGATTCCTAATGCCGTTCTTATCTTTTTTGTAATGGCGATCATTGCAGGGATCATCCTGAATAAAACCATAATTGGCAGGTATACTTTTGCGCTTGGGAGCAATGAAGAAGCAACACGCCTTTCTGGCGTAAATGTAAACAAGTGGAAGATCATCATTTATGTTTTGGCAGGTGTTTTCACAGGTATTGCCGGCTTGGTAATGGCAGCCCGTTTGAATTCAGCACAGCCGGCCCTTGGACAAGGCTATGAATTGGAAGCGATTGCAGCAGTTGTTATTGGCGGTACTTCATTGGCCGGAGGAAAAGGCACCATTCTTGGCACAGTCATTGGAGCTATGATCATGAGTGTACTGACAAACGGGCTTCGCATCATGTCAGTTCCCCAGGAATGGCAGACAGTGGTTGTAGGTATAGTCATCCTGTTTGCGGTATACACAGATGTTCTGAGAAATAAAAAAGCAAAGTAATTCCGGGTATTACTCTCTTTTTGAGATTAATATAAAAATTTTAGGGGGAATAGGACTTGAAAAAGAAAAAAAGTATTTTTTTAACTGCAATGCTTTCACTCTCAATGGTTTTGAGCGCATGTAATTCAGATTCCGCGAACTCAGATGAAAAAGATTCTGGTTCGGCAGGAGGAAATGATGACGGACAAAAGTATGTTGCCATCATTTCAAAAGGATTCCAGCATCAATTCTGGCAGGCTGTTAAAAAAGGAGCTGAACAGGCAGCTGATGAAATGGATGTAAAAATAACATTTGAAGGTCCTGAAAGTGAGTCACAGGTTGACAAGCAAGTAGAAATGCTGCGGGCTGTTTTGGATAAAAAGCCAGATGCTCTTGGATTTGCAGCATTAGATAGCCAGGCTTCCGTTCCTCTTCTACAGGAAGCAGCAGATAAGAAAATTCCTATTATTGCATTTGACTCCGGGGTAGAAAGTGACCTTCCGCTTGCTACGGCAGCAACTGACAGCCGCGCAGCGGCTGCCCTGGCTGCTGACAAGATGGCTGAACATATTGGCGGTAAAGGCAAAGTGGCGGTAGTAGCACATGACCAGGTTAGTCAGACAGGCATCCAGCGCCGCGATGGATTCGTTGATAAAATCAAAAAAGATTATCCAGACATCGAAATTGTTGACATTCAATACGGTGGCGGAGACCATCTCAAATCTACCGATGCTGCAAAAGCAATCATGCAAGCCCATCCAGACCTTGCTGGTATCTTTGGAACAAACGAAGGGTCTGCCATCGGTGTTGTTAACGCTGTATCCGAATTGAACAAAAAAGACCTGGTGGTAATCGGATTCGACTCTGGTAAACAACAAATAGACGCCATCAAAAATGGTTCAATGACAGGGGCGATTACACAGAATCCGATTGGCATTGGATATGAAACTGTCAAAGCTGCAGTTGCTGCCATCAATGGCGAGAAAGTAGAGAAAAACATTGATACTGGTTTCTTCTGGTATGACAAAGAAAACATCGATGATAAAGAAATCAAGGCTGTTTTATACGAATAAAAAATAGAATAAGGGGGGCTGCCCGAAGGATGCGGGCACCCTCTCTTTTTCTAAAAAAATCATAGAATCTTTTTTATGCATAATAAATGCGCCTACAAATATCTTTCATACAAAACTATTACATAGAAGAACAACACTTCCCCTAATGCTAAGGAGGAACCATTATGACTTTTGAGGGAAAAACGGCTATCGTTACCGGCGCCGGCAAAGGAGTAGGCAAAGAGCTTTCCAAACAATTGCTGCAGCTGGGAGCAAACGTAGTAGCTATCACAAGAAATGAACAAGATCTAAGGGACCTGGACAACGAAACAAGGGAAATCCAGGCTTCATCCGGAACAACATTACTTCAGATTTCTGGGGACGTTTCGAAAGAGGAGACGGTGGATAGGGCTATTAATTATACAATAGAACATTTTAGAAAAGTGGATATTCTTGTTAACAATGCAGGTATCGGTATTTATGGGCCGTTGGACGATCTTAGTATTGAGGATTATGACGCGATGATGAATACCAACATGAGGAGCACTTTCCTATTCACAAAGGCTGTCCTTCCATTTATGAAACAGCAAAGATACGGCCATATCTTGAATGTTGCTTCTGTAGCTGGGAAAAAGGGACTTCCGAACGAAACCGTCTACTGTGCGACCAAATTTGCCCAGATCGGGTTCTCGCAGGCATTAGACCATGAGGTTCGGCAATACGGTATTAAAGTCGGCAGCATATGTCCAGGAGGAATTAATACAAATTTTGCTATTGGCACGGGGCGCACTTTAAATGACCCGGCGATGGAACAGTTCCTGGATGCCGAGGACGTGGTAAAGGGTATTCTGTTTATGCTGGAGCAGTCTCCAAAAAGCAGAGTCATAGAATTATTCATGAGACCAATATCGGAACCACTATAAGCTGAGGTGAATTCAATGAACAATAAAATCAAATGGGGGATATTAAGCACCGCCAATATTGCAGTGGAGCAGTTAATTCCTGCTATTAGAAAATCTTCCAATGGTGAGGTTTACGCTATTGCAAGCAGCAGCGGAAGGGCGGCGGATGCAGCACATTCGCTTCAAATTCCCGTGGCCTATGATAGTTATGAGCAGCTGTTAGCTGACCCTTATATCGACGCTGTATATATACCGCTTCCCAACAACATGCATTACGAGTGGACTATTAAGGCTGCCAAGGCAAATAAGCATGTGCTTTGTGAAAAACCGGCTGCACTCGAAGTCGGACAGCTTGAAGACATGATTTCAGCATGTAAGGAAAACGGAGTACTTTTTATGGAAGGATTCATGTACCGGTTCCATCCACAGCACCAGAAAGTGAAGGACTTACTTGCTGAAAAAGCAATCGGGAATATTAAAATGGTGCGTGCCTGCTTCTCGTTTTATATGGAAGACAGGGAGGGGAATATTCGTCTTAACCCTGAGCTTGGTGGAGGAGCCCTTTATGATATCGGATCTTATTGTGTAAACTCTATCAATAATATTCTGGGAACAGAGCCCCTTAGCATCGAAGTCACAGCGGAAATGAATCAGGATGGGGTGGATACAACCGCTTCTGCGGCCTTATTCTATCCGGGCAATATCCATGCAACCCTCATGTGCAGCTTTGATGCAGTAATGAAAAATGAATATGAAATTATCGGTTCGAATGGGTCTATCCGTGTTCCGCATTCCTACAGGCCTGATTTAAATTCAGGAGTTGGGATTGTAGAACTTACACAGGAAAATGAATACAGAAAGTTCACTATATACGGAGACCAGTACTTATTGGAAGTTGAGCACTTCGCAGACTGTGTAATTAATAACAAAAAGCCGGTGTATTCTGGTGAAAGTTCACTTATGAACCTGAAAGTCGTCAAGTCTTTAATAGAGAGAATAAAATAGCAAACAAATATACGGGGTGATTATTTTGTCACAAGTACTTAAAGACTTAAGAATATACGCAGATAAGATTGTAACATCCGGTTTGGTTGTCGGGGCTGGCGGCAATCTTAGTATGCGGGAAGGAAATATCATGTACATATCTCCAAGCGGCTTCGATCTGCAGGAAATTGAAGACAGCCAATGGGTTCGCGTCGATATTGATACAGGTGAAGTGCTTGATGATTTAAAACCTTCATCCGAGGTACTCATGCATCTGGAATGCTTTCGCAAACGCCCTGATATTACAGCTGTAATGCATGCGCATCCAAGCTACTCGGTAGGTGTGTCCTCGGCCGGATGCAGCATTCCAAGCATGTTCCCGGACTTTCCGGCAATGGTCAGAAATGTTTCCTACCTGGATTATTTAATTCCGACAACAGATGTGCTGGCAAACGCAGTAGCAGAGGTTATTGCTGATACAGACGTGATCGTAATGAGAAATCATGGAGTGTTAACGGTTGGAAAAACAATGAAGGAAGCCTATTTTTTCATGCAAATTATAGAAGAATCGGCGAAGGTTTTTACAATCGCATCCACTGTAGGGGTTCCAAGAATTTTAACGGAAGAGGAATGTCAAGATTTGAGGGATCTTTCCTCCGAAAAGTACAGGCAGAAGCTTTTGAAGGAGTCAAAATAACTTAGATTCTTCCAAAAAGGGGGAGAATGAATGAAAAAAGTATGGGCTTTTGATTTAGGTGCCTCAAACGGCCGCTTGATGGTAAATGGATTTGATGGCAAAAGCTTTTTTCTCGAAGAAATTCATCGTTTCCCTAATCAACCGATACATCTGACTGGCCATTATTATTGGGATATACTCAGGATTTTTCAGGAAATGAAAAATGGAATGGCCAAAAGTTTCCTGAAAGGGCATAAGGCCATTGAAAGTTTATCAATCGACACGTGGGGCGTTGATTTTGGGCTTCTCTCTGCAACAGGGGAGCTTCTTGGGAATCCCTATTCATACAGAGACCCGCAGACGAAAGAAAGTTTAGCGGAAATATTTGGCCGCATTCCAAGGGAAGAATTATTTGAGCGGACAGGTGTAGAGCCGGCCGCAATTAATACGATTTGCCAGCTGTATGCCATTAAACAAAGAAACCCGTATCTATTGGAGAAGACAGAGACGCTTTTGCTGACTCCCAGCCTAATCAGCTATATGCTATCAGGTGTCAAGGCGAATGAGTTTACGATCAGCACAACTTCCTCCCTTTTTAATTTTAAAAGGCATAATTGGGATTATGAAGTGATGGAAAGGCTGAATCTTCCTTCTGAATTCATGGCAGATATTGTACAGCCTGGAACTGTGCTTGGTCCTACGCTTGACTCGGTAAATATCGAGGCAGGCATCTCCTCTGTCAAAGTTATTGCCGGAGCCGGACATGATACAGCATGTGCCCTTGCATCCCTGCCAATCCAGTCGGAAAGCGCGGCTTTTATGAGCTGTGGAACATGGATTCTGATGGGAGTTCAGGTGAATGAGCCTGTTGTTAGCAAAAATGCACTTATGTGGGGATTTACAAATGAGGGGACCGCAGATGGCAAATATCGCCTCCTCAAAAATACAATGGGGCTATGGCTCATACAAAAGTGCAGATCTATTTGGGAAAAAGAAGGACAGAGGATTACATATGAAGATGAAGCACAGCTAATCGAGAATACCCGACCATTTCAAAGATTGATTGACCCAGATGATCCACAATTTTTCAATCCTGAAAATATGACCGAACAAATCAGAAATTATTGCATTGGGTCGAATCAGCAACCACCGGAAACAATGGGTGATTTCCTGAGATGCATCCTGGAGAGCCTAACATTGAAATATAGGTGGGTCATTGAAAAGATAGAAGCTCTGACCGGAAAGAAACTAGAAATTATTCATATGGGCGGCGGAGGCATCCAGAATCAATTCTTGTGCCAATTTACAGCCAATGCAACAAATAAGACTGTTATATCGGGCCCTGTGGAAGCCAGTTCAATTGGAAATTCCTTATCTCAATGGATTGCCCTTGGAGAAATAAAAGATTTGAAGGAAGGGCGGGAGATTGTGGAACGATCATTCCCGGTTAAAACCTATGAACCTCAAAACCAATCAGAATGGCAGGATGCCTATGGGCGCTTTAAACAGTTATTCAAATTATAAATCTATCGAATAGGAGAAATTTGCATGAAAACAATCAGAAACAGATACTACGGACAACTTCCAAAAATAGGAATAAGGCCGGCCGTTGATGGAAGACGGAATGGCATTCGGGAATCTCTTGAAGAAACAACAATGAATCTGGCAAAGTCAGTTGCAGCGTATTTGTCTGAACATCTTCGCCACTATAATGGTGAGCAGGTTGAGTTTGTCCTTGCCGATACATGTATTGGCGGAGTAGCAGAAGCGGCTCAGACTGCAGAAAAATTTGCAAGAGAAGGGGTAGGTGTTTCCATAACTGTATCTCCATGCTGGTGCTATGGGTCTGAAACGATGGACATGACTCCGGACATCCCAAAAGCGGTTTGGGGCTTTAACGGTACAGAGCGTCCTGGGGCAGTTTATCTTGCAGCTGTACTGGCCGCCCATAACCAAAAAGGTCTTCCCGCTTTTGGCATTTACGGGAAGGATGTCCAAGATGTCGGGGACACAACAATTCCTGATGATGTAAAAGAAAAGCTCCTGCAATTCTCCAAATCAGCCCTTGCAGTAGCCACTATGAAAGGGAAATCCTATCTTTCAATGGGCAGTGTCTCCATGGGAATCGCCGGAAGCATGGTTGACGCAGAGTTCTTCCAGGACTACCTTGGCATGAGGAATGAGTATGTCGACAGCACCGAATTCATCAGAAGGATGGATAAAGAAATTTATGATAAAGAAGAGTACGAAAGGGCATTAAGCTGGGTCAAGGAAAATTGCAAGGAAGGACCAGACAACAATCCGGAAGATATGCAAAGATCAAGGGAAGAAAAGGATCGGGATTGGGAAATCAGCGTCAAGATGGCATTAATAGCCCGGGACCTTATGGTTGGAAATCCTAAGCTTTTAGAAATTGGTTATGGTGAAGAAGCCCTTGGCCATAACGCAATAATCGGGGGATTCCAGGGCCAGCGCCAATGGACAGACCACCTGCCAAATGGAGACTTTATGGAAGCGATTCTGAATTCTTCCTTTGATTGGAATGGAATTCGCGCTCCATATATTCTTGCAACAGAGAATGACAGTCTGAATGGAGTAACCATGCTGTTTGGCCACTTATTAACAAATACAGCCCAGGTATTTGCCGATGTAAGGACATATTGGAGCCCTGATGCGGTGGAACGCGTTACGGGTTATAAGCCGGAAGGATTGGCGGAGAACGGGTTTATTCACTTAATCAATTCAGGTCCGGCCGCTCTTGATGGCACAGGTGAGCTGACAAAAGGTGGCAAGCCTGCAATGAAACCATTCTGGGAAATTACAGAAGAAGAAGCACAGAAATGCCTGGACGCCACCCTTTGGAGACCTTCCAATACTGGATATTTCCGTGGAGGCGGATATTCAAGTGACTTCCTGACCAGGGGGAAAATGCCTGTAACCTGCGCAAGAATTAATCTTGTTAAAGGCCTGGGTCCTGTTCTTCAGATAGCTGAAGGTTACACTGTTGAGCTTCCTGAACAGGTTCATGAAACACTCGACAATCGTACCGATCCAACCTGGCCGACTACCTGGTTTGTCCCTAATCTAACAGGAGAGGGCGTTTTTAAGGATGTTTATTCTGTAATGAACAGCTGGGGCGCAAACCACTGTGCCATGAGTTATGGCCACATCGGGCATGAACTGATTACTTTGGCTTCGATGCTGCGAATTCCGGTAAACATGCATAATGTTAGCGAAGAGAAAATCTTCAGGCCAAGTGCATGGGGCATGTTCGGAACCAAAGATCAAGAAGGTGCAGACTACAGAGCCTGCAATGCCTATGGACCGTTATACCGTTAACAATATCTGAAATAAAAACCCCTGATTAGTTTTCAGGGGTTTTTTCAAAAAGTTAAGGCCAACAGAGATGATATCGAAAGAGGGTAAAAAAAGATGAAGAAATATTCGATTGGAGTCGATTTTGGAACGGAATCCGGAAGGGCTGTTTTAGTCGATGTATCAAACGGTGATATAGTTGCAACCCATGTCACTCCCTATAAACACGGGGTCATTGATAAAGAGCTGCCGTATTTAGATGTTAAATTGGATCAGGATTTCGCTTTGCAAAATCCTGAAGACTATTTGTCTGTTTTGTCAGCTTCTGTTCCGCAGGTCATAGGTCAATCAGGCATTGAGCCAACAGATATAATCGGTTTAGGACTAGATTTCACTGCCTGCACGATTTTGCCAACAGATGACCAGCTCGAGCCCCTCTGCAACAAGGAGAAATTCAGGGGAAATCCACATGCATGGGTAAAGCTTTGGAAACACCACGCCGCACAGGATCAAGCAACCAGGATAAATACGCTGGCAGAGCAGCATGGCGAGATATGGCTCAAACGCTATGGGGGGAAAATATCCTCAGAATGGGTGCTGCCAAAGGTGTGGGAGGTGCTGCAAAAGGCACCGGAAATATATGATGAGGCCTCCTATTTCATCGAAGCTGTAGATTGGATCACCTCAAAAATGACGGGGGAACTCAGAAGAAATAGCTGTGCAGCAGGCTATAAAGGAATGTGGCATAAAAAAGAGGGCTATCTTGCTCCTGAATTCTTGAATAAGCTGGACCCTCGGTTATCGAACCTTTATGAAACAAAGCTAAGGGGAGAAGTAGTTCCGACCGGGACATCTGCCGGAACTTTGACGAAAGACATGGCCGAATTAATGGGCCTCCCTGAGGGAATTGCGGTAAGCGCGGGAATTATAGACGCTCATGCCGGAGTGCCAGGGGTAGGCGTTTCAGAACCAGGAAAAATGGTCATGGTGATGGGCACATCTACATGCCATATGCTTTTGAGTGAAAACGAGGTCCTTGTAGAAGGAATCAGCGGGGTAGTAGAAGACGGGATTATCCCCGGACTCTTTGCCTATGAAGCAGGACAGGCAGCTGTAGGCGATATTTTTGCCTGGTATGTCGAACATAATGTACCGGCTTATATTAGGGAGGAAGCTAAAGCAGGGGAAATATCTGTTCATGAGCTCCTTGAGAAAAAAGCAAGTAAACTTACACCTGGAGAAAGTGGCTTGATTGCCCTGGATTGGCATAATGGAAACCGTACTCCTCTAGTGGACTCAGATCTTTCCGGCTTGATTATAGGGTTGACTTTGTCCACTTCGCCAGAGGAAATTTATAGAGCGTTAATTGAAGCGACAGCATTTGGAACCAGGTCAATCATTGATACCTTCCGGAAAAATGGGGTAGAAGTAAATGAGCTATATGCTTGTGGGGGACTTCCGCATCGCAATAAGCTGTTAATGCAAATATATGCAGACATAACGAACATGGAAATCAAAATTTCAAACACAACCCTTACTCCGGCCATTGGGGCTGCTATGTACGGCGCAGTAGCGGCTGGGGCTGATAACGGAGGATATGATTCAGTGGTTGAGGCAGGAAGGAACATGGCCGGCTTAAAAGAGGAATCTTATAAACCAATACCGGAAAATGCAGCAGTTTATGAAGAACTTTATCATGAGTATGTGCGTTTACAGGCATATTTTGGGCGTGGAGAAAATAATGTGATGAAACGTCTTAAAGGAATTAAAGAAGCTGCTTTAAAAACGTTACAATATTAGTTGTGTTAAGAACCAAGCCACTCCCATCAATAGGCAGACAGTGGCCTATCTTTTCATTTTTATAAGCAAATTTCTCGGTTTTTGAAATCCCTTACTTTGGATGTGGTTTTTTGAACAATGTGACGATCAAAGATATAGCCAGGGAGTTAAATGTTTCTACTGCAACAGTGTCCAGAGTTTTGAACCAGAGCGGTTATGCAAGTCTGGAGGTAAAGCGGCAAGTTCTTGCAGCGGCAAAAAAAATGAATTACCAACCTAATGCAATCGCCAGGAGTTTAAAGAAACATCAGACAAAAACGATTGGCGTCATATTGCCTGATATATCTAATCCCTATTTCATGAAAATATCAAAGGGTCTTGAAGACGTCGTCTATGAAAGCGGCTATCATTTAATTTTTTCCAGCGGCAATGACAACCCTGAAAAAGAAAATGAAATGCTCAAGGTTTTATTTGAAAAGAGGGTAGACGCAATCGTCCTTGCCCCATCTGGTGAAAATGATGAACTGATCCATAAAATTAAAAACACGGGTATACCTGTTATTCTGGTCGACCGCCAACTCAGTAATGAAGCAGTGGGCTTGGATTATGTGACTGAAGATAATTTTGAGGGAGCATACCAGCTAACAAGTTATCTTCTTGAACAGGGCCATAAACAGATTGGTGTGGTCAACGGTCCTTTATCCATCAGCACTGGATTTGAAAGATATGAAGGGTTCAGGAGTGCAATTAAAAGATATAACATCGAAGTCGATCACAAGTACATCTATCACGGGGATTATACCCAGGAAGCCGGTTATAAGGCCGCTAAATATTTTTTTGATCTCGCTGAAAAACCAACAGCGATCCTTTCCTTTAATAACAGGATGACATTTGGAGTACTTCTCGAGCTAGCTGAAAGAGGTTTATCCAATTATGAACATCTTGATATTGCATCATATGGCGAAACAGAGGCTACCATTTTTTTGAAAGCTCCCAAAATTATAACCCTTCATCATTCTTCCTATGAAATGGGAGCCCGGGTTGGTGAAATCTTAATGGAGAAATTGGTGAAGAATAAGGAAGAGTCAGTTAATGAAAAACCGAAGCAGCATACAATTTATACGCAAAAAAGTACAATTTGGCAAGAGTCTGATTTAAAGAGTTAAAGCATTTGATTATGAAATATTATGTAAATAGATTTATTTACTAGGAACTTGAATCGATTCCCTTTTGGAGTTTTTGCTGTTCCTTATGAGATCTCTTTTTTTGAAAAAAATATGCTATAATAGCTAACGAAAAAAAAGCTTAAATAACAAGAAAAAACAAACAATTTAGGTTGAAAGCAAGGAAGGTGCGGATCAAGTGCTGGTAGCTGAGCGGCAAAGAAAGCTGGTTGAAGTGGTTAATGATAGACTGAGCATTCGAGTCTCGGAACTGAGTAAAATTTTTTCTGTGACGGAGGAAACGATCCGCAGGGACCTTGAGAAGCTCGAGAAGGAAAATTTGCTGCGCCGAAGTCACGGTGGAGCTGTCAGCATTCAGAAAGAGCAATCGGAAATTTCTTATCTTGAACGGGAAATTACAAATGCGGAGGATAAAAAGCAGATAGCCATGGAAGCGATCAAGCATATCGAACAGGGGGACCAAATCGTCCTGGATGCGAGCACGACAGCATGGTATATGGCGAAAGAACTCCCTGACATGCTGCTGACGGTTTTGACTAATTCAATTAAGGTGGCTGTCGAACTAAGCAGAAAGGAACAGGTCAGAGTAATCTCGACAGGAGGGTTGTTATTGCCACAATCACTGTCTTATGTTGGACCGTTGGCAGAGCGATCCCTAAACGCCTATCATGTAAACAAGGCGTTTCTCTCTTGCAAAGGGGTTCATCTCGAAACTGGACTGACGGATACCAACGAATTTCAGGCATTATTGAAAAAGCAAATGATGGGAATTGCCGACATGACGGTTCTTCTTGCAGATGCCAGCAAGTTTGGGGTACGGTCGTTTGCACATATTGCAGATCTTGGCGAGATAGACCTCGTCATCACAAATAAAAGCATAGAGGCCGCAATAGAACAAGGAGTAAGGGAGCAGGGAACGGAAATCAAAACAGTCTGAGGGAAAAGTAAAAATATGCCCAATCCATACTTTTGCTTTTTTACAATAAAGGACTCGGTCCACATCTTCTACCTTAGAAAGCAGGTTTCCAATTGCTATAAATATATTGTGTGCTTCATTTGTTGACTGTTTAGACGCATGTTATACATCTTTGTGCAGGAATTCGCAATCCTATTTCTATTTCGTAATAAGCCTTATTTACTTTAGGTGTAATATAAATCATGACAGTAGTAGATAGCGCTTTATTAAACACCCGATAGCATGTGAGGTCTGTACCTTGATAACTTTGCGTTAAAATTAAACAGACGGAACAGCAAGAATCTGTAAAAGAATCGTTGCTGTTCCGTCTGTTTTTAATTCCATTCGTTCAATTAGCCGATAATATTTCTACAGAATGTCAAAGATTATTTTTGCAAGGTCAGTATTATCTATTTGTCCTGCGAATCTTTGTGTACCAGGCCCAATACCGTGGGGAATACCAGAAAACTAGGATAATAATTTCAGAGTTAACTTGATTTCTCCTTCGACATGGTTAATATAGCAAGAATAATAAAGAAGTGGATGATTATTTAGAGCGAGGATGTAAAATATGAGTATACAGGGAGTTATTTTGGGATTAACCGTTTTGTTATCTGGATCACAAATGAGTGTTCTAGAGCCACAATCTTCAATGAAAAATGTAGAAATAAATACATAGGAATGTCGGTATTTAGTGCGCTGTCTCCGAAACAGGCGAACCCAATCATGAGTAAAAGAACAAAAACAGCGGTTGAGGCTATTAAAAACAAGAATATGAAACAATTAAAAACCATGATTCATCCTGATAAGGGAGTTAGATTTTCAGCGTATACGTATGTGGACAAAAAATCGGACCTTGTATTTAAGCCTTACCAATTGGAAAAGCTCCCAACCAGCAAGAAGGTTTACAACTGGGGGGAATATGATGGCTCAGGTCATCCCATTAAGTTGACGTTTAACCAGTACTATCGTGATTTTATATATGACCGGGATTATAATAGTATGAAAAAGATTGGTTATAATCAACCGATAGGCAAAGGAAATACGATTAACAATATTCGTAAGGTGTACCCAAATTCCATTGTGGTTGAATACTATTTTGGCGGGACCAGAAAATACGCCGGTATGGATTGGTCCAGTTTAAAATTGATTTATGAAAAAAAAGGAAGCCAATGGTACCTTGTAGGCATTGTTCACGACGAATGGACGATTTAACAAACATGGATAGGGCTATATATTTATAACTTACGGATAAACCCTTACTTTAATCGTTTTCTATTAAAACACACATCTTTAACAACAATTCTTGATGATAGTTGTTTTTCAAATGGAACCTTATACCTATAATACGTGTTAACTAGCTTTATTTTTATGTTTTTATAAAATTTAAATAATTCGAATTATTCATGTGAATTCAAACCTCATTAATTATAATGAATGAAATGGAAATTGATGGGGGTATTGGATGTTGAAAAAAAAGTTTCTTGTTCCTGCAGTTCTGACGTCAACGTTGCTGGCAGGTTCTATCCCGGTAAGCAGTGTGTTTGCGGAGCCGGTAAATTCGAGTGTGGTTAGTAGTGTACAAGCTTCTAAGAAGTGGAATCAGAAAGCAAGCGTACCTGTTTTTGTGAAGGAGCGATTTGCAGAGAAATTCTCTTCTAGCACGCCCTCCAATGCATTAAATTATTTGGAGAAAAATCAAGATAAAACCGGAATTAAAAATCCGGATAAAAACCTAAAAGCAAAAGGCTCACAAAAAGATGAACTGGGTATGACTCATGTCCGGTTTAATCAGTCAATAAATGGCGTCAACGTAGAAGGATCCGAAATTACTGTTCATTTTAATAAAAATAATGAAGTAGTATCCGTCAATGGAAGAGTGAATCAGGCGATTTACGATGATGCAGTGGACACGACCGCCTCTTTAAGTAATGATTCAGCACAAAAGGCAGCATTAACCTCTGTCAATGCTCCTGAAGAGCTGACATATGAACCAACTACCGAGCTGGTTGTTTATCCTTTCGAAGGGAAACATTATACAGCGTATAAAGTGAATGTTAACTTCATGGGGAATGAACCTGGAAACTGGTTTGTCTTTGTGGATGCCAATACGGGAGAAGTTATCGACAAGTATAATGGGTTAATGCATGCTGACGAAATTAAAACACAAAAAGGTGCTGGAAAAGGTGTACATGGTGATCACAGGGAATTACATATTACCCAAGTGAAGGAACCGCAATCCGGAACAAAGTTTGCGTTAGCTGATTACTCTCATGACAATCTACAAGGTATATTTACCTATGATTCTAAAAATGATGGGATTTCCAGCAATGATACTCTATATATTGGGAATTCTGCTGCATTTATAGGCGACTATGACCGAGCTGCGGTCGATGCACACTATAATTCCGAGAAGGTATATGACTATTATCTAAATGAGCATGGCCGTAATTCCCTTGATGGGGAAGGAATGGCTATTAAATCTTATGTTCACTATGGTAACAATTACAACAATGCCTTCTGGAATGGGCGTTGGATGACGTACGGAGATGGTGACGGTGAGTTTTTTATTTCTCTATCAGCCGGTCTTGACGTTGCTGCCCATGAAATGACTCATGGTGTCATCTCTAAGTCAGCAAATTTAGTATACCGCGATCAATCTGGAGCACTAAACGAATCGTTTGCTGACGTCTTTGGTGCACTCGTTGATGATAGTGATTGGGAAATGGGCGAGGATATTATGGCAACGGCTGCTAAAGCTGATGGTGTAACAAGATTGCGCAGCTTAAGCAATCCAAACAGTGTGGTTGTCAGCAATGCGGAAAGAAGGGCGTTCAGTACAAATGGCGGAGTCTATCCGGACCATATGGACGAGTTTTATAACATGCCAACTTCTGTTGATGGTGGTGGCGTTCACGTTAACTCATCCATTACAAACCATGCAGCATACTTGATTGGTCAAGACATTGGAAGAGAAAAATTAGGGCAAATTTACTATCGTGCTTTAACTGTTTATTTAACTCCAAACTCCAATTTTAGCGAAGCACGAAAGGCCCTTGTTCAGTCTGCAATCGACATTTATGGTGAAGGCAGCGAGGAAGAGACTGCAGTTCATTCTGGATTTGATGCGGTCGGAATCTACTAATTATTTCATTGGAACTTTGTCTTCAGAAAAAAATTTTTTAACGGATTTTAGATGAATAATAAATTACGTTTTATATTCCCTCGAACCACGAGTTTGGGGGAATTTTTGTTATGGTGGTCTAACTGGATGCTCACAAATTTGGTTATGAAATCGTGATAGTTTCACAAGGTAAATGCTCCTAGGAAGTTCTGTAGAGCAACTTCCAGGTAAACTGTTAGATATGTCCTTTTTATGTGATGCAGCGACAGAACACGTGCCCATTTGAGAAAAAGCAAGGGATAGCTAAATCACTGATGGAAAAATCTAAATTCATTTTGCTTTAGACAGGTTGGGCGCGGTCCAGTGGGCTTCAGAGCCTGTAAGTAATGGGTTTCACAAAATCATAAACTATAGCAGTTTCAAGTTCATCAACAAAAACATGGTGGTCGTATATATGCTTTGCCCCGTGCTTATTATATAATCCCCAAACATAACCAGCCTCCTATTTTTAAAACAGTGACAAGTCATTCAACCTGCAAAAAATCGGCAAGGTTGCCAATGGTCGGTTTGCCTTCAGTCCTATAGGGAACAATAAATTGGCATGCTATTTGAATGGAGGAATATAACATGGGCAAAACAATTTTCATTACGGGTGCCGGGACCGGGCTCGGAAGAGGTGCAGCAATTGGTCTGGCAAAAAAAGGCCATCGTGTGATTGCAAGTACAGAGCTGACTTCTCAAAAAACAGACCTTCTGCGGGAAGCAAATGACTTGAAACTGGATATCGAGGTAATTAAAGTCGATATTACGAACCCTTTGGATCTGGAACAGATAGAGAAGTATGATTTTGACGTATTTGTTGCAAATGCTGCCATTAATGAACGAGGACCGCTCGGTGAAGTGCCGATGGACCGGTTTCGGGCACTTTTTGAGGTAAATGTTTTCGCAACCTTGGAAACAGCACAAATAGCTGCACGGAAGATGGTTGAAAAGGGAAGCGGAAAAATCGTCTTTATGAGTTCGATTTCAGGAATTTTAGCATCCCCATATGGCGGTCCATATGCCGCTACAAAGCACGCGATTGAAGCAATTGCCCATACCCTGCAGTTGGAACTTCAAGGATTTGGAGTAAAAGTCGCCACCATTAATCCCAGTGACTTTAAGACAGGCTTTAATGACCGTGCGGCAGAAGAGCTATGGAAATGGTACGATGAAGAGAAAAACTTCACAAGGAAAGAGGATATAAAAAGGGCGGAAGAGGGGTTAAAGAACCAGTTTGACCCGGAAGAAATGATTGCAAAAATGGTAGAAATCATTCCAGCTGACCATCATAAATTCCGAACCGCCTATCCTCAGCAAGCCGAGAAACAGATGAAGCAAGAAGAACAAAAGTGGTGGGAGATGGACATATAAGACGCTGCATTGAGTTCTTTTAACCGGTGGTATGGGGCAGTTGAAAAAAGGAAAAGAGGGAAGGCTCTTTTCCTTTTTTGCACTTTTTCATTTTTTTATAATTCTAGAGGTTATCCGAATAAATTTTTGTGAAAGGGTTATGATTCTCAACTTTATCTTAGAAATAAACTCTGTGTTGGGTAATATCTTCTCTAATACTCATCTTTAATATTCTCTAGATATGGATTGTATTGGGCTGGCAAGGTATTTTTCAAAGGGAGAGTTTATTCCTTAGTTAACTTATCCAGTTATATCTATTTTATTTATGATTAAATTATTTCATATTTTCATCCAGCCACTGGAGCAGTTGTTGTGGTTGTTCTAGCTCTTAATTCTTCATTCATTTCTTTTCACATCTAATCCCCTATTCTTTCTTCTTCTGATGATCAGCATATAGAAAAATTATACATTCGCCAATGGGATTGATAAATATAACGTAATTAAAGTAATAACCAATAACTCAATTACAAATAGGCTAATGTCTATTCCTCCTTCAACATGGACACATACACTATCGTTGAAAAGGAGGAGAATTATAATGGAGAGACAAATTGGAGTTTACCCTGGTTACGGCATGGGTTATGGAGGCTACCCATCCCATCACGGATATGGTGGTTATCCATCTCATCACGGTTATGGCGGTTATCCATCCCATCATGGGTATGGCGGTTATCCATCCCATCATGGGTATGGCGGTTATCCATCTCATCACGGGTATGGCGGTTATCCATCCCATCATGGATATGGCGGTTATCCATCCCATCACGGATATGGCGGCTATCCATCCCATCACGGATATGGCGGCTATCCACCCCATCATGGATATGGTCGATGATAACGATTAAGTAATATTTTGAAAGGCTCTAATTCTAAATGAGATGTAATAATTTTTGTATATAAAATAGATCAACTAACAGAGCTTTAGTTCCATAGCGAAGCTGCCGAATAAGGTGGCTTTTTTCTTATTCAAAAAAGGGCAGGTTAGCAGAATAACTCAGCTATTCACCAACCAAATCTTCTTCGCTTATTCCATACCGCTGACAAAAAAGCGGTTTAGTTTCATCGTGAATTAAACACATCGCTTCGTGCACTGATTTAATGTGTTTTTTCGACCACTGTACAGTTATTTCATCAACATACTCTTTCACCAGCTTACCGTTTTTCAATAATACATATTGAAGCAATACGTTTATAACGGGATCCGATAAGCCAGCCTGTGTCCTAAGTGAATTAATGATCTCACTATGCTCAGGTCTTATACATTCGCCTCCGGATTGGCGCATTAACATTTGCTCGGGGGATGTTTGTTCAAAAAAATCGCCTATTAATTTTATTGTTAGACACATTTCATCACGTCCAAATTCACTTGTACTTTATTTTATTTTTAAATAAGAACAAACCTGCCAGCAGGAGGTGGAGTACTAAGGGGATCAACTTTTTACTTTGCTGTTACTTTATATTCCTATTTCCTTTCCGGCAGATAATAGATTTCTTCAAACTATACATTGCTCCTTTTCCATATATAAAAAACATGACTATACCTGTAATCTTTACAGTAATAGCCATGTCGTTTTTTCATCGATTGTGAAAATTCTACACAAGCTATTCGGTAACCTGGCGATCATAGCATCTATGCAAGCACAGAAACCTTAGACCCAACGCTTTGCGTCCCTCCCTTTCAGAAGGTTTGCCTTTTCGTATCTTGAAAGTTATATAATTTATTATTTATAGTTATTATAAATTAATTATTTTTATTAAATTAGTATAATTCTACTAGTTGATTGGAATTCTATCATGACACAATGTCATTTTTCAAGGAATGTTTTTAAAATTATTTATAAAAAGTTCCCTGGGCGTGTTCCACATAACCACTGTCGCATTATCAAATCCATATTGATCAAATAATTTAATCGTCTGCTCCATTATTGACTTCTTCCGATTTATTAAATGTACTTCCTGAATTTCGTTATTATTTGAAAATAAAATGGTTGCTTTAAGATTATATCGAAAAAGATAGAATGATTTGGGAATTTTTAAACAACACTAAGTGGTAACACAATTTCCCCGCTCTTATTTGGAGAAAGCACCCTTTTTTAATGATGGGGTGTAAGTCAGATGTGGAAAATTTGATGTAAAAATAAAAGCTTACTAGAATTACAGTTAAGGAAAATGTTGTTAATGGATAATTTATACTATAAAATACAAGGTAGTTTCCTTTTTTTGGACACTGTACATACTCTTTTTCACCTAGGAGAGATTCATATGAGGAGATTTAGGCAGTGGTTAAGTATAATTTTGGTCTTGGCTCTTTGTTTTAGCTTTGCACCTGCTAGTTTAGCAGCAGAAAATACTGAAATACCTGTATATGCTAAGTTATCAGGGCATACGAGCTGGGTACGCACTACTTCTATTAGTTCAGACGGTACTTTACTCGCTTCTGGAGGCATGGATGGCGCAGTTCGCGTCTGGGATACAACAACTTTAAAAGAGTTAATGGTAAGAGTCTTATCATCTGATATAAGGATTGTGGAGATGAGTCCGAGCGGCAGGTATGTAGCAGTTTGCACGAATAATTACGATGATCCTATTTACCTGTGGGATATACAGACCAACAGCATTTCTGAGTTACAGGGACATGAGTATAGTGCGAATGTGCTGGCATTTACACCAGATGAAAAACAATTGATTTCAGGCGGTTCTGATGAAAAAGTCATAGTTTGGGACCTTGCAGCTGCAGCTAAAACACAAGAATTTACTTATGCTGATGATGTTACATCACTGTCGGTATTAGCTTCTAAACAGTTCGTTGCTGCAGGATTAAGGAATAACACAATCCAAGTCCGAAATTATAAAACGGGTCAACAAGTGAAAACCATTTCTGGTGTTGTACAAGGTGGATCTTACAGCTATCCAGTGGACCTTACGTTCACTCCTGATGGAGAATCCCTTTATGTTGCCGGCTCAACTTCATATCCAAATGTTTTTCAAGTGGATAATGGATTTAGTAGGGTTCCAAACGATCCATCTAAATTCGGAGAAACCTCCTACTGGAAAAAGGTCCAGTTCAGCCAGGATGGGTCTTTCCTATTTACAAATGACGGTTATAGCGCCTATGTTTATGACACATTAACCGGCGAATTACTCGCAAAGAGCGACAGCACCTATATTCAAGATATGGAGGTAGATCCCTCATTAAAATTCATTGCTGCAGCTGGCCATGAGGACGTTGAAATGATGGATCTTTCGGATGCGGCTAAAACAATTACAAGCTTAACCATTCAAGTTGATGATACATCCATTCCGCTTAATAGGGAAGGTTCAGTAAAAGTAATTGCAAATTATAGCAACAACACAAAGAAAATATTGAAATCTTCCGATGTTAAATGGACAACTTCAGATTTTCAAACAGCTGTAGTTAATGGAGACACTATCATTCCGCGCAAAGAAGGAAAGGTGACATTAACAGCAGCCTATAAAAAAATTGAGGCAAGCCTCGATGTGGAAGTGACACAACCTGTAAAAGAGTTAACGCATATGGCTTTTTCTTCTAAACAAATAACAATGAATGAAAAAGGCCAGGCAAAAATAAGTATTTATGGATTTTACGATGATGGCAGTAAAGAACATTTCCCTTTGGATGACTTTACTTTCACAGCTGCTGACCCGCGTATGGTTTCAATACAAGGCAACTATATAGTGGGGATTCGTGCGGGGAAAACACGATTAACAGCGAAGACTAAAAACTATACTTTTAGTACAACAGTCGTTGTAAAAGACATTACACCCCCGGCTGCACCTAAGGTAAAGGCTATCGCGAATACAAGCAGAATCATTACGGGAAAAGCGGAAGCAGGCAGTACGATTGTTGTTGTGGCAGGCAAGAAAACATACAAAACTGTGGCAAAAACAAGCGGTTCTTTCAGTGTATCCGTGCCGCCGCAAAAAGCGGGAGCTGCTATTACAGTTACCGCAATCGATAAATCAGGAAATAAGAGCAAATCTACCAAAATCGTTGTAAGTAAA
The DNA here is from genome assembly GCF_003429105.1 of Peribacillus glennii. GTDB lineage: Bacteria > Bacillota > Bacilli > Bacillales > DSM-1321 > Peribacillus > Peribacillus glennii. The sequence continues at coordinate 59,503 of NZ_QVTD01000012.1, read as the reverse complement.
AAGAAGTAAATACAAGCGGGGAGGACAATGTCCTCCCCGCTTATTATATGGGATAAACTTGTACTACTTTCTGTCAATGTTCCTCATACAATCCATTGGTGAAGTGGTTGCAAAAATTGTATTAAAATGGCCAAATAAAAAAGCCTGATATGCCCGAATGTTGTTCGAACTTGCGATATGATTCGGGAAAAAATATCACAAATTAAATATACATTACTTGAAATTGTGGCTAAAAGGACGAAATTATTAAATGAAAGGGTAAAAGCTGTTGCTGAATGGACGAAATACGAGGCTGAAGAAGATTGGACACTAGAGTAACGGATAGGATAATCTTACTATGTCGTATTGTTAGTTGTTGAAACTAAAGGACTAAATCCGTGTTGAGTAGTTGTCCATGATCCAATATTAAGGAAATCACAGATAACAGTACGACTGCATTAGATGTGCAGATTAATAGGAAGTTATATAAGAATATGGAGAGTGGCGTTGTTGTGAGGTTAGTTGTTAAAAATACGATTATTATCAGTTTATTAATTACGTTATCCATGATAAGTATCTCTGCATTTGGGTATATGAAAGCAAAAGACTTTCTATATGAAAGATTCCAGGATCAAGCTTACGGCGAGCTTAAATCGGTAAGAGCGAATATAGATATATGGATAAAAGGTAAACAGGAAACAATGGAATACATAGCTGAAGCGGATGAATTAAAAAAGGGTAACGTTAAAAAAGCAGATGCTTTAGGTGCTGGAATAGCCAAAAGAATGGATAATCCGGATGCATTCGCCTTTATGAGTGCTGAAGGGTTCTTATATTTGGGCGGAAATAAAATACCAGCTAGTGATTTTGAACACTATAAGGGCGGTATGGATAAACTTACAAAAACATATAATCCAGTTCCTTCGGCATCCCCTAGTTTAAATGGAGCACCGATTGTATTATCTTCATCACCAGTATTCGGTAATAATGGAGAAGTTGTCGGAGTGGCATCAGGCGGCCATCAAATCGAAAGTCTAATGAATATAATAACTGATATAAAATTAGGAGAAAGTGGATATGTTACCGTCTTTACGGGCGATGGCACCATTGTTGCAGGTCAAAAAAAAGAGGATATTCTTAATAAGAAAATTTCAGATTATAAAAATAGTGATTTGGCTAAATTGGTTGAAAAAAGTATCGGTGGTAAAACAGGCGTAATCGAAACAAACTTTAACGGGGAAAACAGTTTGGTTTTTTATAGCAAAGCAAAAGAGATGGATTGGGGCATTATGATTTCAGTTCCAACAAGTGAAGCTTTTGCTGATGCACATTCATTATTGAATTACTTTGTCATGATTACAGTTGCCTTTATTCTGCTAGGAGCCATTATAAGTTATGTTATAAATTCCAGATCGTTAAAACCAATAAAAGAAGTCAATGATAAAATAGAAGAATTGGCAAATAATGAAGGGGATTTAACTCAAAGATTAAACATAAAGAGAAAAGATGAAATTGGGCAACTGGCAAATAGCTTTAATTTGCTGATAGATAGTTTGCAGGATTTACTTGGCGGTATTCTCCATAAAGGGGATGTTGTAGCAGAAAACACTTCTGTCCTATCAAACCATGCTGAGGAAATGGTTCAATTATCCGGTGTCGTTACAAAGAATGTTCAAATCGCAGCAGAAATATCTACGGAACAAGAAAGAGGAAACAAAAAGAATCTGCAATCCATGAATGGGATTACACACAGTGTATCAGAGATTAAAGATCATTCTTTATTGGTATCTGAGAAAACAAAGACATCTTACAAAGAAGTTGAGAAGGCGAATGAGCAAGTTATTTCATTACTGGCTCAAATGTCTGATATACAGGATTCTGTTCGGCATTCATCCGGGATTGTAAGGAAATTAGGAAATCGTTCATCCGAAATTGGCAATATCGTAGAAATGATCACCAGAATCTCGGAACAAACCAATTTACTTGCATTAAACGCTTCAATTGAAGCAGCGAGAGCCGGCGAACAAGGAAAAGGATTTGCCGTTGTGGCTGATGAAGTCAGAAAGTTAGCAGAGGAATCTGCTCAATCCGCTAAACAAATTTATGAACTCATAAACGAAATACAAACAGAAACTGCCAATGCGGTTAAGGAAATGGAATCTGGAACAAGCCAATTTCGAACTGGTATGGATCAACTAAAAGATGTAAATGGAAGTTTACAAGATGTATACCGTTCCTCCAATGAGTCATCGAATGAAGTAGACCGGATATTTATTGAAATTGAAAACCTGCTTTCCAAGGTGGAAGATGTGGAACGAGTAATAAATGATAGCTCACAGAAATCTTTAGAATCGACCAAATACATCCGTGAAGTTGCCTCTTCTTCAGAGGAGCAGTTATATTCTATCCAGGATATAACTGCTTCCATTGAAAAAACTGCCGAATTCGCCGAAGAATTGAGGAATTTATTGAATAGATTTAAAATATAAGTTCATTTTATGAGTTGGACACAACTAATTGAATCTGGTTATGGCTATTTCAAAAAAATCCCCTTAGCTTTATTGTTAAGGGGATTTTTTTAAGGCATTAAACAGATTGTCGGCCTTCGAAAGGAAAATCATCCTCTAAGCTGCGTTTTTTCAGCAGGCTAAAAAAATTTTCAATTTCCCGTTCCGCACTTAAGAGAGAATCTGAGCCATGGATTACATTCTCTTCTTTTGTACTTGCAAAGTCGCCGCGAATTGTACCTGGCAGTGCTTCTGACGGACTAGTCTTGCCTATCATGAGGCGGGATACCTCAATGATATTTTCCCCTTCCCAGACCATTGCAAAAACAGGACCAGATGTAATAAATTCCACTAATTCTCCGAAAAATGGTTTGTCCTGGTGTTCCATATAATGATACTCAGCCTTAGTTCGGTCAACTGTCATAAGCTCTGCATTTAACAAGGTAAACCCTTTTTGCTCAAAGCGTTTGATGATTTCTCCGATTATCCCTCGTTTCACCCCATCAGGCTTGACCATGATAAACGTGCGCTGTAAAGTCATACGATCACCTCTTATATTTTTAATGAGAACCACCTGCACTATGTATGATTAGCTGCAATCTCTATGTTAGGTTGATTCTGCACATTATCCATTATGGCGAAATAATACGGATTTCAAACCATTCACCGATTAAGAAAAATAAACATTTACGGGGTGTTGGCCGAATTAATGCAGCAAGATGCCCACCTTTTCACTTTTTGAGCTGTTTCGTTCGTTTCTATTATTCAAAAATAATCATCTTGGAAGGTTTCTTCTTTTTCCATTTCGTCATTTTTCGATAAATTTCGTAATTTCCGTTTCCCTTAAAAATAAATTATAGTATAATAATATAAATGTAAAAAAGATGAACAAGGCACCGATATCTACTTCGTTCATCATTATAATCAAATAAACATGCGATGATTGTTAGGGGGAAAACTTTAGCAGGAGCAGTTTCTGGAGAGATCGCAAATTTTTGCGACGCCGAAGGGTTCACAATCTCAGGCAAAAGGACAGAAGTGTAATAAAATACGGTTTGTTATTCTGACGAGGATAATAAAGCGCTATTTATTATTCTGACGCCTAAGAGATTGGAGTATTTCCAATCTCTTTTTTATTTCTAAAAAGATTGATCTGGAAAAATTCTTTCTGAACGATTAACAAACAACATGGGGGGATGTACCGTGGTACAGCAAGAGTTAAAAAGGGATCTCAAAAATAGGCATGTACAATTAATCGCAATCGGCGGTACGATTGGCACCGGATTGTTTTTAGGTTCAGGTAAGGCGATTCAATTAGCGGGTCCATCTATCCTGCTTGCTTATTTAATCGTAGGGATTGCAGTGTTTTTTGTCATGAGGGCATTGGGAGAACTGCTTCTATCAAATGCAGGTTATCAGTCATTTACGGACTTTGCCGTGGATTATATTGGACCATGGGCTGGTTTTGTAACTGGATGGACGTATTGGTTTTGCTGGATAATGGTAGCGATGGCTGATATTATAGCCGTTGGTGTATATGTGCAGTATTGGTTCGATATTCCTCAATGGGTACCTGCTTTAATCTGTTTAATCATTTTATTGGGGCTGAATTTACTCACAGTTAAGCTTTTTGGAGAGTTAGAGTTTTGGTTTGCATTAATTAAAGTGATTACGATTCTTGCTTTAATCATTGTAGGGATCATTTTGCTGGTTATTGGATTCCAAACCAATACGGGAACTGTTTCTGTCAAAAATCTATGGGAACATGGGGGCCTTTTTCCAAATGGGATATCCGGCTTCTTACTTTCATTTCAAATGGTTGTTTTTGCATATGTCGGAGTTGAATTAGTAGGAGTATCTGCAGCGGAAACAGCTAATCCGAAAAAAAGTATACCATCTGCGATTAATAAAATTCCGATGAGAATTCTATTTTTCTACGTGGGGGCTCTATTCGTCATCTTATGCATTAATCCCTGGGATCAATTAAATGCATCGAGCAGTCCGTTTGTTCAGGTGTTTGGTTTAGTGGGTATTCCAGTCGCAGCAGGAATTATCAATTTTGTTGTCTTAACTTCAGCAGCTTCAGCCTGTAATAGTGGATTATTTTCAACGAGCAGAATTTTATATAATTTAAGCAGACATAAACAGGGACCAGCCAGACTTGCTAAATTGAATGAAAATCATGTGCCAAGTGCTGCTTTGCTTACATCTACGGTTGTAGTTTCCATTGGAGCTCTTTTAAGTAAACTGATTCCAGAACAGGCTTTTAGCATTGTGACGACCATTAGCGCGATTTGTTTTATTTGGGTTTGGGGCATCATCTTAGTTTCCCATATAAGATATACTAAATTACGCCCGGATTTACGAAAAAAGTCAACGTTCAAAGCGCCATTCACGCCATTTATTAATTATGCAGTACTGGCACTGTTTGTGTTGATTTTAATTATTATGTTATTTGCTCAAGCAACCCGTTTATCTGTATTGATGACGCCGTTATGGTTTGCGCTTTTATTCCTATTGTATTCATTTAGCGGAAACAAAAAGTAAACAATAATTCCAAACGGCAGTAGTCTTTACTTTAGCCCAACGCAACTCTATATTAAATTGTTCTTGGCATCATGGCTTATCTTCTTCTCTAAGTTAACCTTAATTAGACGACTACAAGCCCTTTATTCAAAAATATTGATTTAATTCTCTCAAAAAAAGGGTATAAGGAACACAACCTTTGTAAAGGAGATGGTATTAAATGGGCATTGAAGTATTATGCAATGTGGAAAATTGTAAGTACTGGGCAGAAGGAGATAAGTGTATTGCTGACTCAATTTATGTCATCGGTGAACGTGGCAGAGTAGCTGGGAATGTTGAGGAAACTGCGTGCAAAACCTTTGAACACCGAGAATAAATTAAGGATTATCTTTTAACTGGATGGGTTAATTCCCCATCCGTTTTTTTTTTTTTGCGTTATCTCTGCTGAAAGGAAAACGATTAGTGAAAATGATGGTACCGTTTAGGCCTAAATAAATATTCTTAGGAAGTTCCAGTCTTGAATATGCTTTAGTTTGAATACCTTTAAATTATTGGGTCTTCTGCAGGTTTTAGCTATATAGAAATTGAATAGGTCAAAATAAATAAGGAGGAATGTTATGAAAGCTATAGTTTATAACAAATATGGGCCACCGGATGTTCTTGAGTTGAAGGAGGTCGAAAAGCCTAATTCCGGGGACAACGAAGTACTGGTAAAAATTCATGCAGCCGCGGTGAATTATGGTAACCTGGTCCTTTTAAAAGGAGAACCGTTTTTAGCCCGTTTTGCTTTTGGCCTCCTAAAACCAAAATACTCCATACCCGGAGGTGACATAGCGGGCCGGGTGGAAGCGGTTGGCCCAAATGTAAAGCAGTATCAGCCAGGCGATGACGTGTTTGGAGACCTGTCCGGTTGTGGTTGGGGTGGTTTTGCTGAATATGTATCTGTTCCTGAAAATGCACTAGCCCCGAAACCATCGAATATGTCCTTTGAGGAAGCTGCAGCGGTTCCCATGGCGGCAGTCACGGCCCTGCAGAGTCTACGGGATAAAGGTAAGATTCAACCGGGGCAAAAGGTCTTGATTTATGGTGCCTCTGGTGGTGTGGGGACCTTCGCAATACAGATTGCTAAATCATTCGGGACCGAGGTAACAGCTGTGTGCAGTACGAGAAATGTAGAAATAGTTCGATCGATTGGTGCAGATCATGTCATCGATTACACGAAAGAAGATTTTAGCAAACAAACAGAGCAGTATGATCTTATTCTTGGTACTAACGGATTTCAATCGATTTCAGTTTTTAAGCGTGCCTTAAGACCCGATGGAATTTTTGTTCATGTCGGGGGTTCCGGAGCGCAAATGTTCCAAACCATGGTCCTGGGGCCTTGGATATCTATGGCCGGCAGCAGGAAAATGGCCAGCTTTCTACAAAGGCCTAACCAAAAAGATTTGATCTTTATGAAGGAACTTTTTGAAGCAGGCAAAGTAAAACCTGTTATTGATAGACGTTATAAGTTGAGTGAAGTTCCCGAAGCTTTTAAGTATTTTGAAGAAGGACACGCTCAGGGAAAAGTGGTTATAATTGTGTGAATAACATTCGTGAAATTCCTGCCAACCGGCAGCTGATGTAATCGTTTGCCAACTTTTATAAGGAAGGTTTAAGAGATCCTGACTTATTGCTCCAGTACCATTATTGAGACATCACTCAGGACATATTGAGGCGATTGCCAAAAATGCTTATAATTTAATAGGCGGGGACTGGATAAGGTCACTGCTTTTTTATAGGCATTTAACAATCTTATCCAGGTCGTTGAATGGGCAGGTAGATGAAAATGTTTTTTTCTGGTATTTGCTGGTTTTTAAAGGTATTCTTTTTATAAAATGTCAGGGGGATTTAACTACCGGCGGTATTATGTTTAAAAAATGGCTTGGGCATCAACTGCGAACTCCAAGTGGCATTTTTAAATGGGTAGGAAGGTATATGGGAGAAAGGCAATTACGAAATTAACAAATGGACATTAGACCTCTATATTTTACAAAGATCAAGTGATATTAGAAATGGGAGTCGGTAATGGTTACACTATTACACTATCTAATGCAGCCCAAATGAACGGTTGGTGTTTATGAAGCATCCATGCCTAACCCGTGCTCAATTTAATGAGCGATTTATATATGGATAGCTCAAGGGTTTTATTGAAAACTGGAAGGTAAATAGAAATTGAACCAAAATCACTCGATCGCAAAACAACAAAACATTGTTATTGGATTAAAAACCAGTAACCAATATAATTCAGAAGAAATAGCAAATATTATGGAAGACAACATTAAAGCTAATACATAACTAAAAATGATTAACTTTTGTTTATGTACTCTACTTTACTGAATGATCAATTAACGTTTCGCTTCAGTTGATGAAACGTAAGGAGATGAAAGGTTATGCAAGGAACTAAAAGAGAAAATATAAAAAAAGGAACAAAAGTAAAAGTTGTACAAAAACAAGACCAGCGCACCGGAAAATTAACAGAAGGCGTCGTTTCAGAAATTCTGACTAATTCCGTTTCACATCCACATGGGATTAAGGTGAGGCTTGAGAACGGTATTGTGGGCAGGGTGAAGGAGATAGTGAATTGATAGGTAATATTCATCATGTTGTTTTTATTGTATAATATTCTTATATTAGCCTCTATCCTATGGTCAATTTACAGCCTGCTTTAAGAGCCGGGTAAACCGAAAAAGCTGATTGTGATGACAATGATTTCATCGGTGATTTCAATCGTGTTTATCCTTGCTGCATTATTGAAAGATGGTTGGTGAGTAGGGATGTGGATATGGTAATTAACAATGCTATATGTGGCATATGGTTTTTTTAATAAAATCAGTCGATTTTATAAAGTTATGAATAGAATTCTGACTATAATTGGTTTTTTTAAGGGAGATGCTTATGGAGTTAAACAACCCGTTGAATTGAAAAACCCACACCATAAGTATAAAAAGAATATTTTTTAAAAAGGTTGTCATATATTAGCTTTTAAAGACGAATACGCCCCGTTCTTACATTACTGTGGTATACTCGGTATATATAATCATATTATCTAGGGATTATTTGACTTTTCTTAGTCACTCCTTGTATAAGGGAAGGAGTATAAGAAATGGAGAAAATTAGCGTTTTCCTCGATGACTATCGGAAAGCACCCGATGGCTATGTATTAGCCGAGACTATTGACGAGTGTATGGAGCTATTGCGAAATTTTGATATTGAACACCTCTCTTTGGATCATGATTTATTAAATAGAACCAGGAATGGTTTAATGCTTGTTCAAAAGATGATTAAAGAAAATCTATTTGCAAAACGCATAACTATTCACTCTGCCAACTCAGTTGGCGGTAAAGCTATGTACCACTGTTTGAAACAAGCACAGCAAGATTTAATAATGTCCCCTGCGATTATTGTATCCTTACGCCCGCTGCCCCTAAATTTCTTCCCATCAAAGGTATTACAACATTATTTAGAAATACGGTAACTCTTCTCGCTTATATTTCATCCTGGATATTCTTTTTAATTAAATGTGTTTATGGAAATAGTAAAGCAAAATAAGACCCTTATGCCTTGTTTTTTCTTTAATTTCTTATAATAGAGACAGTAGTTAAGATAAAAAATATATTCAAAGGGCAACTTTATTACAATTTAGAGTTGCCCTTTATTCATTTTTCGCCTAACGGTAAATTGGGGCCGGTGAGAAGTTGAACTGCTATTAAAATGCCCGTTAGATTTTACAATCCATTTATGAATGTAAGATTGTTTGTGTAAAGACAAGAATAATATGCAATAAGCTGTATTCTAAAAACATACAACGCATGCTATTTTAGTTGAATTGCTGCAAGATTATTAGTTGTAATCTTAGTCATTTTAATATTTTACTAACATTGCTATTTAAAGTCACACGGATCATAAATTTTTTATCGTTTAATTTTTGTGAGAAAATTATGGATTGTCCTAAGGATAATTTGAGCTTTTAAGAAAAATAGAAAAATGATTTCGGACAAGATATTACAACTAAAAAGAACGGCATCCTGGACACGCTGAGGGGTACTTTCAATTTACTTTTATACAAAAAACCAGTGGATAGGTTTCACTGTTTTGATGTAGACCACCCCACATTTTAAGGAGCAGGTATATGGTGATAACGGCTTAACGTATTATATGTAACATACTGTTGGGATGCCGGCCTAAAATCAGTCAAAAAAAGCCTGACAGCCTGTCGGAAGCACTATCAGGCTTGATTTATCTACATTAATAGCCGCCAAAGCAAGCACAGCCAACAATCACCAATAATACGAATACTACAATGATGAAAGCAAAACTGCCGCCATAGAAGCCGCCAGCGTATTCACCCATATATAGCACCTCCTTTTGTTTAGTAAAAATATCTTACGGTTCATAGTATGTACAGCTTATTTAAACGGACAGGGTGAAGAGTTTGTCCTAATTCAAAATGAAGAAAAAGCCCAATAAATGCCTTGTCGATTTCTACTTTGGAATCGTGGATTACAAAAGCTTAACGCCTCAAGTGGCGGGATATTTTTCTTCTTTCAACCCGTGGTTGGAACACTACTTGGATGGCTGATTCTAGGAGAGCACATAGGTGTAACGTTTTGGATAGGCTCTATCCTATTTCTTTCAGGTGTTTTATTCGTTATCAACGAGAAAGAATAGTATTTAAAAACCCCTTCAACCGTATCTGAAGGGGTTTTGATTTTTGACTTTTTTGTTTGATCTAAAAGAAAAGCGTCCAAAGAGGGAGATGGATCTTCAACTCGAGCACCCGTCAATTTCAGTCGAAGGGAAAAACGATGTGTATTTTGCCAGAACAACTGACCTTGTTGCTTCTGGAAGAGGCATTACCAAAATTGATATAGAAAGTAAGAACAAAGTGTGCCTGATCGGTTCAAATATTGCAAAAAGAATTATTCTGGGGCCTCCTTGGAACTGGTTATATTTCAACTGTTGATGTCTTCATGGAGGATTCCGCTCAATCAGAAAAATATTGTAATATATCAAAAAGATCATTATAATGATATTTATTAGAAAGACAGTTGTCTTTATGGAGTGGAATTGAGGGTGTTGGCAGTCCACCTAGACAATATTCCTTCATAGTTTATTTTGGTTATGACCTCTGCAGCAACGTCTCAACTTTGCTGAAAAAGCATGTGAAACCAGGGTTTCACATGAATGAGCCAAAAATATATTGATCAACAGTTATAAATTTATTCTATCGCAGGGTGATTAAAGACAATTTTATCTTAATTTAGTGGGGGAACATCTATGAAAAGCATACTGAAAAAGTGGGGTCAAATCAGTCTGGTAAAACAAATCTTCATAGGTTTGATTATTGGTATAATCCTGGCTGTAACGATGCCGGAAGCAGCGAAACCTATTGTAATTTTTGGTTCTTTATTCGTAGGTGCATTGAAAGCAATTGCACCTGTATTGGTACTGTTCCTGGTTATGTCGGCCATCGCCCAACACAAACGTGGTCACAAAACGAATATGAAATCCATTATCGTCCTATACCTTTCAGGAACCTTTTTAGCTGGATTAATCGCAGTTGTTGTAAGTTTTATCTTTCCTGTAAGTTTAACGCTTGCAAAGGGTGCTGAGGGCGTGACGCCTCCCGGCGGTGTTGTCGAGGTTCTCAAAACATTACTGCTGAACATCGTTGATAACCCGGTTAAAGCAATTGTAAATGCGAACTATATCGGCATTTTAGCTTGGGCGGTACTCCTAGGCTTGGCATTAAGAAATGCTGCTGAAACGACAAAAACAATGATTGCCAATTTTTCGGATGCTGTTTCCAAAATCGTTGCATGGGTTATTAAGTTTGCGCCATTAGGAATCATGGGCCTTGTATTTACATCAATTACCACAAATGGATCAGAAGCGATATTGAGCTATGGGAAATTGCTTGCCGTATTGATTGGCTGCATGGTTTTTGTGGCGCTGGTTGTCAATCCGATCATTGTGTTTGCCGTTATAAGGAAAAACCCTTATCCGCTTGTTTTTAAATGCTTAAAGGAAAGCGGCATTACGGCGTTCTTTACACGCAGCTCAGCTTCAAACATTCCTGTAAATATGAAATTATGTGAAAAACTCGGATTAAATAAGGATAGTTATTCAGTATCCATTCCATTAGGTGCAACCATCAATATGGCTGGTGCCGCTGTTACTATTTCGGTTTTGACACTTGCAGCGGTCCATACACTCGACATTCAAGTTGACCTCCCTACAGCAATTCTCCTCAGCGTATTGTCAGCTATATGTGCTTGTGGTGCTTCAGGGGTTGCTGGTGGATCTTTATTGTTGATCCCTCTTGCATGCAGCTTATTTGGAATCCCGACTGATGTCGCCATGCAGGTGGTTGGAGTAGGCTTTATCATTGGTGTTTTACAAGATTCTTTTGAAACGTCCCTTAATTCATCCACTGACGTACTCTTCACAGCAGCAGCGGAATTTAAGGAATGGCGTAAAGAAGGAAAAATAGTAGATATCTAAAAAGCAGCATAAAGTAAAAAACCACGTAATCTCGGACCGCACCCCAATTGTTACACTTTGGCCAACAATTGGAGGTGCAGTTTTTTATGGCAAAATGGCCTGATTTGAAAGTGATTTAATTCCATTATCCAGAGAGATAATAAAATTTAAGATAATGAATTAAAGACCATGTTTTTGCTATAATAAGGAAATCTTACCCGTTAAAATTTAACCTTCTCACCTATGTAAACCCCTGTTCAAAAGTTGAAACAGGGGTTGTTTGAGCAAGACAAATTTAAATACGTGTGATAAAGACATCCAAATAATGAAGCGCTTTATAATGCCTTCTAAAAAGGAAGATGCTGGGCAGTTTAATAATATTTTTCTGGCGGGACACTATATACGTAAAAGTGATCTTTATAAGGTGGAGGCAATCTAATGAAGGTTTTATCAATGATTCAGCCTTGGGCAAGCCTTTTTGTTCTAAGAGAAGCGACATATGAAACACGATCATGGAGAACAAGTTATCGTGGACCTCTGGCCATTCACACAAGCAAAAAATTGGATAACGCTGTCTGTAGTAATGCCGCCATTCAGGCATTGCTTGGCAGGCACGGATATAACACTCAGGATCTTCCAACTGGTAAAATCATCGCCGTATGCAGGCTGGAAAAATGTTTGAGGGTAACTGAAAACAACGCAACTTGGGCGATACTAGAGGATGGAGCAATAGTATCAGGAAATGACTACTATTTAGGTGACTTTCCTGTGGGGGGTTACGCTTGGGAAGTTAAGGATATGAAAATGCTGGATAAGTTCATCCCAGCTAAAGGTAAGCTCGGATTATGGGAGTATGACATATAATGATTCACGGAATAGTAACAACATAATTTAGAGCTAGCATCTAACTTTTTTTACAAATAGGCGATGGGTTTTGGCCGGGGTAATCGATAAGCTTGATTCTTGATGAATTAGTCAAATAGCAATATACTTGCTATGCGGAAATTTGTCGAATGGTGTTCATGCCGAATAAAAGACGAAACCTTTTTGCGTGGATGAGCCGTGCTGTTTATTTTAGAAAGTATAGTACTTTCAGGGATGAATCGATAAATACATCTACCCAAGCATTTAACGAAATTCGCAAAGCGACAGATGGTGTTACACAGCAGACGGAACAAGTGGCTGATGCAAATTTCAGAGAGTAAAAAGGTGATCGTGCGCTTCAATTGATTCCAGTGCAGAAGCGGCAATGAATGCGGCAGCAGGAAAACAAAATGTATCAGCATCCACTCAGGAACAATTAGTTTCTCTGGAAGAAGGATCCGCATCCGCACCTTCATTATCGGGAATGGAAGAAGAGTTACAAACGCTGGTTCGTAATGTTAAAATATAATTTTGTTGAACCATCCGTCCAGCGTTGGTCCAAGAGACTATATTATTCAGTCATAGAACAATTTGGAGGGCCGATTTGGTTTTTTATCCAGCATAGGCAATACTATAGGTAGAAAACCACTAGTGCTGAAGAAAAAATTATATTTTTTTCAGTTTCTTGCTGTTTGTATTGAGTAGAACTATTAATAGTTTAAAAGAATTAAGAACAATGATGAAACAAGTGGATAATAGAGCCGATATAATCATTGTGCACGTAAGAAGTTTCCTATTTTTATTTACCAATAATTTAATAAGTGTGAGGGGATTTCTTATGCTACAACACAAGTATTTCTCTTGTAATATAAAAGTGGGGTGTTTTTGTCAATGTCAAGATTTGAAGAGTTGAATAAAAGCTTTATAAATGGTGAGTGGGTGGAAGGTGAAAGCTCACGCACTTATGATATAACCGATCCTTATGACAACTCAGTAATTACAACTGTCAAATTAGCAACCGCTGAACAGTTAAAAGAAACTTTTAAAATTGCGGAAAAAGCTCAAAAAGAATGGGCTAAATCCACAGCTGAACAAAGAAGAGAAATTCTTAGAAAAGTGCTGGAATACTATAAACAAAATCACGATGAAATCGTGAAAGTGATCGTTCGTGAATCAGGTTCTACCATTTTAAAAGGCAATATCGAATTAGCCATTACATATGATGAACTGGAGGCAGCAATCCAATCAGCTGGAGAACTGGATGAAGTGAGAACTATTCCTGCCCAGATTCCCGGAAAGGAAAATTATATCCACCGTCTTCCGTTAGGTGTCATTTCATCGATTACACCTTTTAATTTCCCTACCAATTTAAGCATGAGAACAATCGCTCCGGCTATTGCTTTAGGAAACGCGGTTGTTCATAAGCCGGATATTCAGGTAGGTCTGACTGGCGGCCAAATCATCGCAAAAGCTTTTGAATATGCCGGTCTTCCTAAAGGCGTATTCAATTCCATCCTGACTGATTTAGATGAAATTGGAGATGGAATGCTTGATAACCCAATTCCGCGTTTGATCAGTTTTACTGGTTCCACTGCTGTCGGCAGACATATTGGCAAGATTGCCGGGGAAAATCTGAAGAGAGTTGCTCTTGAACTTGGCGGAAATGGCCCACTGGTAGTCTTAAGTGATGCGGATGTTGACCAAGCTGTTGATGCTGCCATTTTCGGTAAATTTGTACACAATGGGCAAATTTGCATGATTACAAACCGTATCATTGTACACAAACACAAATACGATGAGTTCGTGGAAAAGTTTGTTGCGAAGACAAAGACACTAAAAGTTGGAGATCCAAAGGATCCTTCTACTGTAATTGGCCCGATTATCAATGAGCGGCAAGCTGAAAAGGTATTGGGGTTTGTTCAACAAGCCAAAGAAGATGGGTTAAAACTGGCTCTTGAAGGCAAGCGCGAAGGAAATGTGATTTCTCCATTCGTATTCATTGATGTACCAAACGATTCTACACTTGCTCAAACGGAGATTTTTGGCCCGGTGGCTCAAATTATCCCTGCTGAAACAGACGAGCAGGCAATTGAATTTGCCAATGACACTGAATACGGCTTATCTTCCGCAATCTTTACTGCTGATCTAGAAAAAGGCCATGAATTAGCCCTGCAAATCGATGCTGGCATGACTCATATCAACGATCAAACAGTAAACGCACAAGCTGACGTAGCATTCGGAGGCAACAAAGCCAGTGGTCTTGGCCGATTTAGCCATCCTTGGATTGTTGAGGAATTCACAGTAACCAAATGGGTTTCTGCTCAAAAACAACCACGCCAGTTCCCTTTCTAAGTAACGTAACCGTTGCAAGAAAGGCTAGTTTCATAATGATATGATCCCCTTAAGAAGACAGTGTAAGAAATAGGGTATTACACTTTTCTTGGAGGGGATTTTATATAGGAATTAGGGATGAAAATACTAACATAACAAAGAATAATTGAATTGAGGCTGAATTACAGGTCTATGTAAGTTCAGCCCTGTTTTTTCCTCTTTTCTGCGAACAGGTGTTTATCATGTTCAGCTGGCTGGAGATGTGGCTTGGTGGTTGTTTATGCCATGGAACTTGGAGCTGACGGTGTGCCGCATCCTTTGGAGAACCAATGCCGGCATCTATACAGGGACGGACTTTTATTCAATGATCAGTTTTAGGTTTAAGGGATTTACTATTCCTTTTCCGGAACCAATTGGCGAGGCACCCGGCATAATCGCATGTACCCCAAGCTGTTCCAGACGTTTTGCCAGGACAACATCATCAGACGTATAAGGCAATACTGTAATACCTTCGTCCAATAACATTTCAGACGCTTTCAAGGTCTCGACCGGATCAGGCAGAAGAGATTGATCGCAGCCGATTACCTCGACCTTAATTTCATGTCGCTTAAGCCTGATGCTTTAGCAAGCTTGGCGATTCTAACCGCTTCTTCAGCTGTTTTTGCTCCGGCGGTATTAGGATGTAATTTATATTTAGAGGGATCCAGTTGTTCAAGAAAATTCGGCTGGGATTCTTCAAAAATGTTCATTCGTCTTACCGCGAAAGTCAGGATTGCAGCCCCTGATTCTTCAACCGCTTTCTTCTGGATTTCAAATGATGGATATTTGCCTGTTCCAAGCAAGAGCCTGGAGTTAAACGTTTGTTTGCTATTTTTATCATGTTCATCCTCCTCCAACAAAATGAACGATTTCAACTTTATCTCCATAGGACAAAAGCCGTGAAGCATATTCTTCCTTGTTCAATTCAACCACAAGAATTTTATTGTCTAAATTGTAAAACAAAAGCAAATCCTGAATGGAGCCTACTTCCTCTGGTGGAAGGAAGTCCAATCCGCAGATGGGGGAATTGATCTTTTACACACTTCACTGGAAGGCCATGTGAAGGCAGGTAAATGTTAGTGAAATTCATAAGCAATACTGCATCCAAGCGATCGTTTATGACGATTTTTTTCTTTTTTAACCCCTCCCTTATCTAACAGCTGAATTAGGGAAAACAATTGCCGGGCATTTTTTGTTTTTTTCCGAATAAGTACGTAATCTACAATATTCCTTATTGAAATAATGATGGAAGCCAATCCTTGAACAGAATGCAAATCTCGGTTACTACAATTAATTTCATCAGTCTTAGCCCTCTATGGGGAAAATAGAATAAAATTTTTTGGTAAAAAGAAAAACCACTCTCCGAAACAGGAAAGTGGTTTGTAATTTGTACGTTAAAAATTCAGGGACAAATAGAATTATGGGATTCCCTAGTGATTACTGCCTTTATTAAATTTTGAGATAAAAATAATAAAATTTTGAACAATGTAAAAATAGTTGGCACAGGGTAAATTTTTGTGTTATCACAAAACCTGAAATAAAACAGCAAGGCCAATCCCTCCGCCGTTTCCGATTACGGCTAGTACATATTTTTCATGCTTCTTAGAGGAATGTTAACTTTTTCAGTTATATTTTAAAAGCTTGCAATGCAATATGTAAAACTGATTTTGAATTATGTTTACGCTTTTCTTGAACTTAGGAGTTAAGCTGGATAAAAAAACTGAGTGGGAGTATTTCTTCACTCAGTTAAATTAATTAATTTATAACAGCTATCGAATCAATGGCTTTAGGCTGAAATGGTCAAGGGCTTGATTGACAAGATCGATATCATATATTTTCTTCTCCAGACAGAACTGAATGACTAAATCAGAGGTGTCACTGTTTGATAACGTGTAACCAGCTGCACCCAAAAGCTCCTCGGTTTCCGTTTGATCCAGCTCGAGTGCTAAAGCGAGAGCGATGGTGGTGTTTTTCCCGGGGCGATAGTTGGGAACGGTTCGTATTTTGGAAAAATGCCTGCGGTCCATTCCGGCTTTTTTGTATATCTTTGAGTCACTTGCATCTTTTTTATCGAGAAAGCTAAACAAAACCTGACTCAAGGTTGGTTTACGCTTGGTGTTTATAAAATTTTCTATTTCATCTTCATCTATTTCCTCTAGGATACTGTGCTTTACATCATTGGATTCCAGATAAATATCCAATATATCCTCAGTCACGATGATTAAGTGACTTTCGACATACTCCTTCATTTGGATCAGTATCCTGTTATCTAGCATTTGGCCAGCCTCCTCAAAATGTCGCTTACCAGGCGACCACAATATGGAAAAACTCAGCTAATATTATATCATCAAAAAACAGAGAGGATGACTTATTATGGTTAGCGATGTAACAGAAATTATTTTCCTGCTTGATAGGAGCGGGTCTATGGCGGGGCTTGAGAGTGATACCATCGGCGGCTTTAACGCTTTGCTTGAAAAGCAATGCAAACGGGAAGGGGAAACAATTCTTACAGCCGTTCTTTTTGATGACAAGTATGAAATATTATGGAATGGAATTGATGCAAACAATGCCAGGCTCACGGACAAGGAATATTATGTGAGGGGGTGTACGGCACTGCTGGATGCAGTGGGAAAGACCATATTGGATGTCGGGCATAGATTATCGGAAATGAGTGAGGAACAAAGGCCAGGCAAGGTTATCTTTGTTATTACAACCGATGGTATGGAAAATGCAAGCCGTGAATTCAACTATGATACGGTGAAAGAGCTTATCAATCACCAGCAAGAGAAATACAGCTGGGAATTTATTTTCATCGGGGCAAATATTGATGCTGCAAAAGAAGCGGAGAGCATCGGGATTCATATAGAGGATGCATACGATTTTGAAGCGACAAGCACCGGTGTGGAAAGCATGTACCTTATGGTCGAGGAAGAGCTGTCAGAAAGAAGAAGGAAAAAATCCAGCGGTGAACTTTAATGGCGGATATGTAGTTTTGGCCAGTTAAAGAACGGGGTTGATTGTACTTATAAAACTATGGAGTGCCAAAAGCGATTATGTAAGTTAAGGATATCCGATGATTTACTCTCTGACGTCCCGGCTTTCGTATATACCTAAAGAGCATTAAAGGGCGTCAACTTTTTGTAGAAAGGGTATAATAAATGTATGGAAGCAGACGTAATTAAGAGCTGCCATGTGCGGATATAAAGCCAAGTGATAAAGAATGCTATCATTTTACTTTATGTGAAAGTAACTTTAGGAAAGAATGACAAAACAGGAAAAGGGGATACGATGACAAACAAAATAGGATGGAACTTAGATAACAGTTATGCCCGTCTGCCCAAGGCGTTTTATACCAGCCATACTCCGGAGCCTGTAGAATTTCCGAAGCTGGCCATTCTGAATGAACCGCTGGCGGCAGCATTGGGGTTGGATGTTGAGGCTTTGCAAGGTGAAGAGGGACAAGCGTTCTTTGCCGGCAACAAGGTTCCTGAAGGCGCTTCCCCGCTTGCCCAGGCTTATGCGGGCCATCAATTCGGGAATTTTACTATGTTGGGCGATGGCCGGGCAGTGTTACTCGGGGAACAGATTACTCCCGAAGGTGAACGGTTTGATATTCAGCTCAAGGGTCCAGGGCGGACGCCATACTCGCGCGGGGGGGATGGCCGCGCAGCACTTGGGCCGATGCTTCGCGAATATATCATCAGTGAAGCCATGCATGCGCTGGGCATCCCTACGACCCGCAGCCTGGCGGTCGTGACTACCGGTGAGGCAGTAATCCGGGAAACACATCTGCCTGGTGCTATCCTGACCCGAGTGGCTTCCAGTCATCTGCGTGTCGGCACATTTCAATACGCGGCTGCACGGGAGGCAGTGGAGGAACTTAAAGACCTGGCTGATTATGCAATAAAGCGCCATTATCCACATATTGAGGCGGATGAAAACCGCTATCTTTCATTGCTTAAGGAAGTAATTAAACGTCAGGCAGCACTGATTGCCAAATGGCAGCTGGTTGGCTTTATCCACGGGGTCATGAACACCGACAACATGACCATTAGCGGAGAAACCATCGACTACGGTCCTTGTGCTTTCATGGATACATATGATCCAGCTACGGTATTCAGTTCCATTGATACCCAAGGACGGTATGCCTATGGTAACCAGCCGGGTATTGGCGGGTGGAACCTCGCTCGATTTGCAGAAAGCTTGTTGCCGCTCATTCATGAAAAACAGGAACAGGCTGTCGAAATGGCCCAGGGGGCGATTTCTGAATATCCAAAGCTGTATCAACAAAATTGGCTTGGGGGAATGAGAGCTAAACTGGGATTGTTTAATGAAGAGACACAGGATGAATCCCTCATTAAAGACCTCTTGGATTTGATGAAAAAGCATCGTGCAGACTTTACCAATACCTTTCGCTCATTGACCTTTGGCAAAACAGAGGGTACGGAACTGTTCGGCAGCCCAGAATTTGCAAAGTGGCATGATCAGTGGCAGGAGAGACTTGGCAGACAGGAGGAAACAAAAGAATCCTCACAGGAGTTAATGCGGAACAGCAATCCTGCGGTAATCCCCCGGAACCACCGGGTAGAAGCAGCATTGGAAGCGGCAGTGACAGAAGGAAACTACAGCGTGATGGAGAAGCTTCTTGATGTTCTTTCAAGACCCTACGCGCATGCTCCCGAACAGGCTGAATACACCACGCTGCCTGCACCATCAACTCTTCCTTACCGAACCTATTGTGGTACTTGAATATAGGCAAGGGATCATTCCATCTGTGTTTCACAACCAATTTGACGCTGAATATTGGGATGCGGGCATATGGAGTTTGTCCAAGATTACATGAGGAATAGTAGGGGAAAAGGTTGTCCTGAAAGGGAAATGGCTTCGTAATTGAAATTTGGAAATGTTACTGTATCAAGCATAAAAAGGCTGTTTCATAGTCGGGAAATCAACTTATGAAACAGCCTTTTTTATCGCTGCAACCGAAGTGAGAGTTTTGTGTGTTATTTTGTAAGGATGCCCAGCAAGTTATGTATTTCACTATGTAAAATTCAACAAGTTCGCTGAAGATCCCTTTTTTCTATCTGCGTTTAACAAAGTTTTTGAATATCACATAGGCAATTGCTACCACTGCGACAATAATAAGTATTTTCATCATAATCAAAATTCCCCCATCCTTTTGTGTTTGTTCTCTTATTCCCCGAGTTGTTCATTAAAAAACACCAGAATGGTGATTTCGGTCTTTTTTAACCATTTAGTTTTATGAGGGCATGGTGGAGGAAAAAATAAAGGATTATGAAATTAATCAACATGCACATTATTGTAACAGCTGCATCAGTCGTCAGGGTTTTACGATGACAAAAGCCCTCCTTAAGGAGGAGCAACTTTCGTTTTGACTTCCATCTGTTCTAACACCCTTGCATATGACAAAATAGTCATAGTTTGAACGGCCATTTGATATCCCAACCATTTATTCCCATCTTCCAAATCTCCATTTAACGTATACTTTTGCAAAGGTTCCGGAAGGCATTTTGTTCCCGCTCCACCGATGACAAAATCTATGTTTGTCCCTTTTGACATCATATGTGGGACGAGCAATTTCAAATTCTCCTTGTTGCTTATACAACGCACCATTCTTACTATTCACAAGTGCCGTAACAATCATCCAAATATATGTAAAACAAAGGGAAACAGCATTACTTTAAAAAGAAAACACAACACAGAAGTCGCTTATTAATGAGATGATGAAAAATAAACGCGACACCGTCAAGCAAAGTCATCCAAAGTACTGAACAAATTAAAACCGGCACACAAGAATCTGCCTATGCCAGCCATAACATTACCAGTTCAATCCAGAAAATGGCATCAAGTTCGGAAAAACAGCATCACAGAACTTCAAAAAATTGTACAATATAAAAAAAAAAATTAAAATCTATTATAAGGACAAAACTTTTTTTCTGTTCTTTATCTATAGTGACGGAGGTTAAAATAATGATCGTAATCGAATCAGAACAACAGTTTAACGAAACAATCAAGGACGAACGTCCTGTGGTAGTCAAGTTTTTTGCAGGTTGGTGTCCGGATTGTAAAAGAATGGATGCTTTCTTGCCGTCCGTTTTAGAGAGTGGTTTTACAGAAATTCCTCTCTTCGAAATAAATAAGGATGCTTTTCCTGACATCGCTGAATCTTATGATGTTATGGGAATACCAAGTTTGCTGGTGTTTAAAGGCGGAGAAAAGCTGGGTCATTTGCATAGTGCAAACGCAAAAACTCCAGAACAGGTATCAGAGTTCCTTTCAAAATATTTTTCTTAAACTTTTCAAGAGCTTACTGCTTACGGGTGGTAAGCTTCCCTTTAGCTTCCATGTTTCCGGGGTGCGGCAAATATCTTAAATCCTTACTGCAGCACAGCAAAAGGAGGTAATATAACATGAATTCTAGTGTTAAAGCATTTATGTTCGATGTGTATGGGACGTTATTTGATGTACACTCCGTAAAAGAAAAATGTGATGAACTTTATCCTGGCAAAGGTGAAGAAATCAGTTTTTTATGGAGGCAAAAGCAGCTGGAATACGCTTTTTTACGTCAAATGATGGGCAGATATGATACGTTTATCAACATAACCAGGGACTCTTTAAAATATGCGCTGAATACATTTAAGCTTGAATATAGCAAAGAAAATGAACAATCGCTAATGGCGGCGTATAAAAACCTATCCTATTATCCAGAAGTGGAAAATGTGTTAACACAACTGCGGCATAAAAAACTTGCCGTTTTTTCAAATGGGTCCCGCGACATGTTAGAAACGCTTATTCACAATTCGGGCTTATCCTCCCTGTTCGATGAAATGATTAGTGTGGATGACGTTAAACAATATAAGCCAACACCTGCTTCTTATGGTTATGCATTGCATATCCTGGGTCTGGAAAGGGAAGAAGTGTTGTTTCTGTCTTCCAATGGCTGGGATATAGCAGGAGCAAAAAACTTTGGCTTTAAGACGGCATGGATCAACCGAAACAATCTTCCAATGGAAGAACTGAGCCTAGAACCTGACCGTGTTTATCCGGATATAAATGGCATCGTGGAGTGGCGATAATTTACATACCCCATTTTTGTAATAAGGTTATCTTCAAAAGTAATGGTGATTCTTTGATTCCAGAGTAATCATAGCTATTGGTCAAACTTTTTTTCAATCGATTCGTAACGGTTTTCGACAATAGTTCTTTTTTCTTGCAGAAATCTCTATAGTAATCTATGGTATTCCTTTGCTCAATATGCCCCCCTGTATAGCTGATTCTGCTCGCTTGTGCAGCTCATCCAGATCCCAATAACCATCATCGTGCCCTTAGGACGTTTCATTTTATTTTTACACTGAAAATGAATGTTTCAGCTTCATCTTTAATAGATCTTTTCACCTGAACAAAGTAGCAGGTTATGAAAAAATATATCCTCATAGTTTTGTTGGAAGCATGCAGCAATTGTTTTTATGCCATAATATTCGTGCAGTTTGGATTCTCTCTCAGATATTTTGGAATTCGCCAATTCGCTTATTGTTTTTACCTTGCTTCAAGCCTTAAGACATCCACAAGACATAGAAACTGTGACAAAAAGGATGTAAAATAATACTAGCTTTGAAGACTTTTACATCATGGAAGGTGCTGAAGATGGAAAGTATAACGGTTGTTTCGCTTTTAGACGTGATTGGCGAATTGTTTTCAGATGAAATATCCATTGCTGTATCGAATACCAAGGAATATATTTATTACCGGCCAAGTAAACGGATTGATCTCAAAATTCGGCCGGGGGATCCTGTTAAGGAAGGGACCATCACTTATAAAGCATTAATGACCAATCAAAAAGTCTCTGAATTTATTAACCGGGACGTGTTTGGGGTTCCATATCACGGCATGGCTATGCCATTTCTGAACGAAGGAAAGCTGGAGGGTTGCGTAACGGCTATCTTGCCTGCCTTAACAGATGGAAAATCGGTTGTTACGATAAAGACCAATGATGGATGGATTCCGATTCCTTTTTCGCGGGTAACCTTCATAGAGTCAAAAGATAAAAAGACTTTTGTTCACACCGAAGGCTCCTCAGGCATCCATAAAAATTCGCTCCAGGAATTTGAATTCATGCTGCCAAAGGATTATTTTATCCGATGCCATCGCTCATTTATCGTGAATGTGAATCATATCAAGGAAATTCTTCCTGATACACATTCCACGTTTTTATTATCGATGGATAATGGGCACAGCGTACCTGTAAGCCAATCCTATTCCAGCTATTTTCGTAAACTACTGGGATTTTAAAGCCGAAATATGCTGTATCAGGAGTTTAATTTGCTGGTTTATCTGAATTTTTCGTAATTTATCACCTATTTCCAATCTCATGAACGATTTTGGGTAAAATGAATTTATATTCACTTTTTGAGAGAGGGATGGGTTAATGGAGAACTTTATTGAACGTATAAGAGACCATCATCTTCGGAATCGTGTAGTAACAGCTGAAGAAGCTGCGTCCTGGATTCAAGACGGCATGACATTGGGATTGAGCGGTTTTACACGTGCAGGTGATGTAAAAGCGGTCCCATTCGCCTTGGTCAAACGCGCCGAAAAAGAAACATTTAAAGTGAACGTGTTTACAGGAGCATCTTTAGGTTCCGATGTTGATAAAATGTTTGCGGAAGCTGGCATCCTGGGCAAGAGGCTTCCTTTCCAAGCCGATCCTACAATGCGCAAGGGGATTAATCAGGGCGACTTTTTATTCGTGGACCAGCATTTGTCCCATACCGCTGAATTAGTGCGTTCAAATGTTATGGACCCAATCGATGTTGCAATATTGGAAGCGGTTGCAGTGACTGAAGATGGAATGGTCATCCCGACTACGTCAATCGGGAACTCGTTATCCTTTGCCCTGAACGCGAAGTCCATCATCATTGAAATTAACCTGGCCCAGTCCACGGAACTTGAAGGATTGCATGATTTATATGAACCAAGGAAACAAGGGGAAAGGGATCCAATTCCGTTAAAGAATGCCGATGATCGTATTGGCTCTGCTGGAATACCCATTGATGTTGAAAAAGTGAAAGGAATCGTGTTTACGAACCAGCCGGATTCTCCCTCAACGATTGTAGCCCCAGATGAGGAAACGGTGATTATGGCACAGCACTTGATTGGATTCCTGCGGAAGGAAATAGAAGCCGGCCGGTTGACCGAACGTCTAGCCCCGCTTCAATCAGGAATCGGATCCGTTGCAAATGCCGTTTTGCATGGAATGCTGGATTCAGAGTTTGAAGATTTAGAGGTATATTCGGAAGTATTGCAGGATGCGGTTTTTGATTTAATGGATGCGGACAAGGTCCGTTTTGCGTCTTGTTGTTCCATTACTCTTTCAGATTCAAAGATGCAAGAGGTGTTCTCGAATTTTGGAAAATACCGTGACCGTTTAATCATGAGGCCGCAGGAAATTTCCAATCATCCTGAAATTATCCGCCGGCTCGGATTGATTTCCATTAATACAGCATTAGAACTGGACATCTATGGAAATGTGAATTCGACCCATGTGCTGGGAACGAAAATGATGAACGGAATTGGCGGATCCGGCGATTTTGCCCGGAATGCCCGTCTTGCGATATTTGTGACAAAATCAATCGCCAAGGATGGAAAAATATCCAGCATTGTTCCCTTTGTCTCCCATGTGGACCACACTGAGCATGATGTGGATGTCATTGTCACTGAGCAAGGGTATGCAGACTTGCGGGGGTTGGCACCAAGGCAACGGGTTGAATTAATAATCGAACGCTGTGTCCATCCTATGTATCGTAAACAGCTGTGGGAGTATTATCAGGAAGCCCTCACAAGAGGCGGTCAAACCCCTCATGTGTTGGAAAAAGCCTTTTCCTGGCACACGAATTTTGCGAAAAACGGTACCATGCTTGAATCTGCCGCTGTTGCAGAAACTATATAATTTATTAACAGATATTGAGGTTTTCCCGGGTGGAAAGCCTCTTTTTTATGGGTCTGAATAGCTATATAACCAATGGGGTTATAGGTTATTTTTTCTAGATATATAATTTTTGGTTGGCATCATATTACTATTTCATGGAAAATATAGCGACCATCCTTGAGAGTGAATGAAATATTCAATTAAAATGAAATCAAACCATTATTTTACAGGTAAAAATATATCGTCTGAATCAAAGATATATCTATTGGGCCGCACTATATTGGCTACATCTAAGATATATCAGCTAAAACGGTTATAGGCTTTTCACTGTTTTGACAATCGGGCTGCTTTTTTGAGGCCTACCTTTGACATTCTTTCATCTATTAAGCTTTGGAGCGATGAAACCAAACCATCCGCTGCTCTGAAAAAACTTGACCAGATTCCAAGGAATTGTTAAGGACCAGTTCGCAAAAGCCCAGCAGATGGTAAAAAAACTGGGCAGAAAAATAGGGCAAATGTAGGTGCCGGTTAAGATTCGTGTTCAATCTGCGTCTATTGGGACTGGATTAACATTAATCATCGGAAACGTGTCTGCATTTTTTTCAGAACACTTAAGTTTATCATTTGATTACGTATAAAGAATATGACTAAATGAATAGAGAATGGATTATTGCTCCAAGAACGGGACATTAATTTCCATATACATAGAAAATAGAAAGGACTGATTATGAAATGAAACTCGAATTGGAAAATAAAACGGCACTTGTTACAGGAGGAAGCAAGGGGATTGGGAAAGCCATTGCCCTGGCGTTTGCTCAGGAAGGTGCAAACGTAATCATATGTGGACGCGGAAAAGAGGCATTGGATGAAGCCAAAAAAGAGATAGAGGAAAACGGCGGAAAGGTCCTTAGTGTGCAGGCCGATTTGTCGAAGCAGGAGGATGTGGATCGTCTTATTTCTGAATCGATAGGCCGTTACAATACCATTGATATTCTTGTTAACAATGCAGGGGTGGCGAGTGGCTTTGATGACTTTGAATCCCTGGACATTGAGGACTGGCAGCGTCTTTTTGATATAAATCTTTTTGGGACCGTACGCGTCACAAAAGCCGTTATCCCATATATGAAAAAAGCGAAATTTGGGCGGATCATTAACATTTCCTCGGAATCCGGGGTGCAGCCGGATCCATTCATGCCGCATTACAATGCTTCTAAAGCGGCGCTGATCAACTTTACTAAAAGTTTATCAAAAGCATATGCCGATCAGGGGATTTTGGTCAATACGGTTTCTCCTGCCTTTATCATGACGCCGATGCTGGAGAACTTATTGAAAGATAACGCCGAAAAGCAAAATATCTCTTATGAAGAAGCTACACAGCAATTTCTGAAGGAAAACCGGCCGCATGTAGAAGTAAAACGTCCCGGAACAGTGGAAGAAGTGGCTTCAGCTGTTTTATTCCTGGCCTCAGGCAAGGCTGGTTTTATTAATGGAGTGAACCTTCGCGTAGACGGCGGGTCGGTAGCAAGTCAATAATCTAATTGTCTATAATAAAAATGAGGCACATTTCATGTGAAACGTGCCTCATTTTTATCCATGCTTTCAATAGAAAAGATTGATATTCGTATGTAGATGATTTATTTCGACAATATTCGAGGCAGTGACAGGCACCCGAAGAATTTAAAAAAGGGGAATGACTATTCGTGGAAAATACTCTGTCCCATCGAATAAAAATGGTAGTGATTCTTTAAAAAATAATCTGTGGAATATCATGGTCATATAGCAATGTCACAGTTATTCCATTAGGAAAAACCCTTATTTTTTATTTGATCCTAACATAGGAGCTTCTCCGCAAAGCTTTCCGTAATTCTCCATAGATTCAGATAAAAGTTTAATGATTTTTTTCATTAGTGGTTGCCTCCTTGGGAGTTTTGTTATGTTTTTATTATGATACAAGATATGCCTTTTAAGCAAAGCCTTTGAAAACGTAAACATTTCCTTTGAAAACGTAAACATTGCCATTGAAAGCGTCCATCATTTGGTTTTTACTCACTATTTCTTGAATTTTCTAGTAATGTTTATTTTCCTGCTTTTAACGTTTTTCACTAAAATAGGATTTGGTTAGGAAATGGGGATCGAAGATTAATCAAGTACCATTTTTAAAAAATATCATTAATATCAATTTTATCAAAGGATTGATAAGTCAATACTATTAAGCGGAATATAGGGTTAGGAAGAAACTTTTTTTAAAAAAACCCAATGACATTAGGGTAAAAGTTTAATGTTCTCTTAAGGGAGGAATAAAAATGATAGGTGAATTAACCAATCAGCGCATTATTGTTACAGGCGCATCAAACGGTCTGGGTTTTGCGATGACAAAAGCTCTGCTTAAGCAAGGGGCGACCGTCGCCTTGGCTTCCCGCCCGGGTCCTAAGCTATCTAAGGCAGTTCAGCAATTGAAAGAACAAGGTTTTGACGCTGTAGAACTGGGCATGGATGTCCGTTCGGAACAATCCATTGAAGAAGCGGCAGCATGGGTTAAAAGGGAATGGGGAAGAATTGATGTTCTCGTTAATAACGCCGGGATTGGGATGAAGACGGTTAATCCAAATTTCTTAACAGAACCTCAGCCTTTTTTTCGTGTTCCTCCGGAAGGTTTTCGTGATTTGATGGATACGAATGTAACAGGTTATTTTTTGACGTCACGCGCTTTTGCCCCTCTTATGGTGCAGCAGGGGAAAGGAAAGATTATTAATATTTCCATGAATTACGAAACAATGAAACGAAAGGGCTTCGTACCGTATGGCCCGTCACGTGCCGCAACAGAATCCCTCTCATTTATCATGGCTGAGGATTTAAAGGAATATGGTGTAACCGTAAACATGCTTCTACCGGGGGGAGCTACAGTAACAGGGATGATTCCTGATGAGGTCAGGGAGCAGCTTCAAGGGAAAGTCACGCTGCTTGAGCCAGGGGTGATGGCAGAACCGGTTGTGTACCTGGCTTCCGAAGAATCAAACGGGATCACCGGGGAACGAATTGTAGCAGTGGATTTTAAAAAATGGTTGGAAGAAAGGGGAAATTGATATGGAAAAACGGAAATTGGGTTCACAGGGTCTTGAAGTTTCAGCGCTTGGATTAGGTTGTATGGGCATGTCCGATTTCTATGCAGGCCGTGATGACGACGAGTCGATCAAAACGATCCAATATGCGCTCGAGCTCGGAGTGAATTTCCTGGATACTGCTGATATGTACGGTGTTGGCAGGAATGAAGAATTGGTTGGCAGGGCCATAAAGGATCGGCGTGACAGTGTTATTGTCGCAACGAAGTTCGGAAACGTCCGGGGAGAGGACGGCGCTTTTTTGGGAGTCAACGGGCGCCCCGAATATGTGAAACAAGCCTGTGACGCCAGTTTGCGCCGTTTAGGGTTGGATTATATTGATTTATATTATCAGCATCGGGTTGACCCGGATACACCAATTGAAGAAACCGTAGGTGCGATGGCAGAACTGGTTGCTGCAGGAAAGGTTAAATATATCGGATTGTCCGAGGCTTCGCCTGCAACCATTCGAAAAGCACATGGTGTCCATCCGCTTTCCGTGCTTCAAACGGAATATTCACTATGGAGCCGCGATGTGGAGGATGAAATCTTGCCGACTATCAGGGAACTTGGAATTGGGTTTGTGCCGTACAGCCCATTAGGACGAGGTTTCTTAACTGGTCAGATTCAGAAGTTTGAAGATCTTGCAGAAGATGATTACCGCAGGTTTTCACCGAGATTCCAGGGAGAAAATTTTGATAAGAATATTCAACTAGTTGAACAAATCAAAGAGATAGCAAAGGAAAAAGGCTGCGAGGCTTCTCAGCTGGCTCTGGCATGGCTCCTTTCACAGGGGGATGACATCGTGCCGATCCCTGGTACAAAAAGAAGAAAATACTTGGAGGAAAATGTCGGCGCTCTAGACCTGAAGTTGACCGAAGAGGATCTGAAACGCATTGACGAGGCAGCACCACAAGGGGCAGCAGCCGGCTTGCGATACCCTGAGGCCGGTATGAAGGGTGTGAATTTATAACTATCGGGTTCAGGTAGTTTCCCAAGCTATGAAAGCAGGCATAAAGTCTGGTTCTGAAGTGTTCAGAACTTCGAAAACCATGTGTAAATTCATTTGCAAAAAATCTTTGCTTGCGCAACTATAACCCATACTTCGCAACTAATACGCTGCTTTCGGAACCAAGCCAGAAATCCCGAAGCAAAGAAATTCGCAATAAAAATGGATATGTCCTTCGCTCTACGCCATATAATAGCAATTTTACCCTCGAACGTCATATGATTGTCGAGGGTTATTTATACATAAGAACAAAGCGGGAGCAAGGGAAAGCACCAAGGAAAACAGGCCATGGTACCAAAAGTCAGGGAATGCACGAAATCAAGAGAAATAATCATAGGATGAGGCAGTTTAAGACCCGCAACAAACAACTTTTACTCGCCTAAATTCCGGCTCTTCATCCTTTATATCTCCGCTGAAGGACATTTGCCGTGCTTGATATCTGGATATGTCCTTCATGTAAGGGTTTTAAATGAGTGGACCTTTTTGCTCTATCATATTATAGAATGATATCATTTTATGTAGTTATGGTAGAGAAAGGATGAGCTGGTTTGTCATTAGAAAGTGTAAAAGGCCATTTTAAACAGTGGAATCGCGAAACAGATGTGATGGAGTTTATTACATCAAGTGCTACGGTGGGACAGGCTGCTGACACAATTGGCGTCATCCCTGCGCAAATCGCGAAAACGCTGTCGTTCAGGGGAGAAGGGGACAAAGCAATTTTGGTTGTCGCTGCAGGCGATGCTAAAATCGACAATAAGAAATTTCGGGATACTTTCCATTTTAAGGCCCGTATGCTCGAACCTGACGAAGTACTGGAGCAAACAGGACATGTAATCGGCGGCGTTTGTCCTTTCGGATTGGCAAGGGAATTGGATGTCTTTCTCGATGTATCGTTAAAACGATTCGCAGAAGTTTATCCCGCCTGTGGAAGCGTTAACTCTGCAATCAAATTGACATGCGATGAATTATACGAATATTCATTTGCGAAACAGTGGGTGGATGTTTGTAAGGGATGGGTAGAAGGAAAGGAACAGGAACAGGAGCAGGCATCTTCAACATCGATAATTTGAGCCAGGACCTGAAATCCTGTAAGGAAGAGGACCAGTTTTGGCGTGAATCGTACGATATTTTGTGAAGGCTTATATGGAAGATCCCCTGCATAGCTAGAATAAGAAAATATCCCCATGTGAAGTTTAGTTGACATGGGGATTTCAATGTATAATCCGAATTTGTAGGTTAAGACTTTTCGGTATTATGCAATAACATAGTGATTCTTATATTTTGAAACGAATCTTTGTTGATAGTCGGAAGCACCTCTTTCGAATGATGCCGGTGACTTTTCCTGGTATACTTTTATTTTGAATTTTTTTCCTACACTGTGCGTGCAGACGAAAACTCTTTAAAGCATTCCACTGCCTTTGACGGATCAACCGAATAACCCAGCTCGTTCATCGTTTCCCCAATCAATACAATGGCTCTTTCCAGCATACGTTCAGTGGTATTGCCCATATGGCCGATACGAAACGCCTTTCCTGCCAAATGAGCGAGCGCTCCGGCGACAATGAGACCTTTCTTGGCAAGAGCAGCACGGAACGCGGCATCGTCCATTCCTTGCGGATAGAGAATGCAGCTGAGTGTGGCAGCAGCAGCATCTTCGGCAGCTAAAGCATTCATCCCATATACAGCGAGTGCAGCTCTTACTGCTTTACCGAATGCTGAGTGGCGCTTATATCTTTTTTCCAATCCTTCCTCCAATACCAGTCGCATTCCTTCTTCCAATGCATAAATGAGGTTTACTGGCGGAGTCGCAAAATACTTTTGGGGATCATTCATGATTGGGATCCAATTGTATATATCACAATAGTAGGCCGGCACATTCTTAATTTGTTCCCGGGCGGCCAAGGCAGTTTTGTTAAAAGCTACGATAGCCAGGCCTGGAGGCACACCAATGGCTTTTTGGGAACCGGTAAGAATGACATCGATTTTATGGTCAGGATCGCCATATGCCTTGCTCATATCTTCTTCCATCGCGGCCGTTGCACAGACGCCATCGACAATGGCGAGTGCCCCGTGCTTTTTAATGATTGGGACAAGCGCATCCAAATTGGCCGCGACGCCTGTTGATGTGTCAGCATGGGTAATCGTAACCGCTTTGAAGTCTCCATTTGCTAGTTTCCTCTCTACCTCATCCGGATTGACCTGCTTACCCCATTCAGATTGGAGTACGTCTACCTCAATGCCAAAAGCTTGCCCCAATTTAATGAAACGATCGCCGAAATAGCCGTGGCTGATTACTAAAAGCTTTTCCCCTGCCGCTATGGTATTGACAAGTGCCATTTCCATCGCCACTGTTCCGGAGCCGGCAATAACAAACACTTCGCCGTCTGTTTTTAACATATCCTTTATTTTCTCAATCGAACTCCGATAAATAGCGGCAAATCTCGGGTCTGTGTGACTCCGTGTTTCCCCCGCCAGCGCATCATAAATGGAATCGACGACTGGTGTTGGTCCAGGGATGAGCAGCATCTCTTCGTTTCTCATTTTTTATCCTCCCAAGTGACTTTAATGAAATAAATGGGAAAACCCATTTCCTAACCTAACTATTTCTTGATTATTCTGTAAAAACCCTTTTTCTTTCTCTTCATAATGAAAATTATTTATGACAATTTTAATCAGCAAAGAAAAATTTTGTAAGAGTTTTGCTGCATGTTTTTTCCTTTCATATTCTATTGATTATTGTCCTGTCGCAGCAAGAACGTATGTATTATATAAAAGAAGGATGTTACCTTATAGCTATCGTTCAAATTTAATAAAAAATAATATATTGTATAAAAACTCCAAGGATTATTATTTTGGGGTTTCACTATAATATTAAAACAGGGTCGAACAACTAGAAGCCATTATCCAACCCATGTTGGCGAAATCGGTAACGTATTGACAGCTGCCATTATAAAATGATATATTTACTTTGAATTAAAGATATTTTAAATTGAGATAATGATAAAGATAGTGCTAAATAAATGGACACAACTTTGAGGAACAATTGGAGGATACAATAATGAACGGACTAAAAGGAATCCATCACGTAACAGCCATTACAAGCAGTGCAGAAAAGAACTATGAATTTTTCACATATGTGTTGGGAATGCGTTTAGTGAAGAAAACCGTTAACCAGGACGATATCCAAACGTATCATTTATTTTTTGCGGATGATACAGGCAGCCCGGGTACGGATATGACGTTCTTCGATTTCCCTGGCATCCCGAAAGGCGTTCATGGTACAAACGAAATTTCGAAAACATCGTTCCGTGTGCCAAATGATGCTGCTTTGGATTACTGGGTGAAGCGTTTTGACCGGCTGGAAGTAAAGCATACCGGAGTTAAAGAGCAATTTGGCAAAAAGACACTTTCTTTTGCTGATTTTGACGACCAACAGTACCAATTGATTTCTGATGAGAACAATGTGGGGGTTGCCCCCGGTACACCATGGCAAAAAGGGCCTATTCCTCTTGAATATGCGATTGCCGGTTTAGGGCCAATCTTTGTCCGTGTCGCTAATTTTGATTATTTCAAAGAAATGATGGAGAAAGTTTTGTTATTCAAAGAAATAGACCAAGAAGGTGAATTCCACTTATTTGAAGTTGGAGAAGGGGGAAATGGTGCCCAGGTTATTGTGGAATATAATGCGATTCTCCCCGAGGGAAGGCAAGGTTTTGGAACCGTTCACCATGCGGCATTCCGTGTGGAGGACCGCTCTGTATTGGAAGAGTGGATTAAACGTATGGGAAGCTTTGGATTCCGAACGTCCGGTTTTGTAGATCGCTTCTTTTTTGGATCATTGTACACCAGAGTCGCACCACAAATTCTATTTGAATTTGCGACAGACGGACCGGGATTCATGGGAGATGAGCCGTATGAAACACTTGGGGAAAAATTATCCTTGCCACCATTTTTGGAACCTAAGCGTGAACAAATAGAAAAAATGGTCCGCCCAATCGATACAGTAAGAAGTACTAAAGAATTTGTTAAAGAATAATAAAGTGAAAGCTCATCCTTGCTATTTGAGGATGAGCTTTGTTGATTTTATGATGTTTCCTCTATCTGGCTAAAGAAGACAGCAACCAGTCGTTCCAGATTTTGGAGGATTTCTTGTTCAAAAGAAGGTTCGCACCCCTTCAAAGATAAAAGTGCACTTTCCACCAGGAATTTCCTGGGTTCTTTTGAGTTTAATAGTTCTTCCTGTACAAAGTCCAGCAAGTCTAAATATTTCGACTCTTCATTATTGTTTTTTATCTGTTTTTTTAATGTTAATACAGTATGATATAGCTGCTGTTGGAATGCCGGGCCTGGATTTTTGCTGTCCGGCAGCCAATGATCTAATAGTTCAGGCGGAATCAATTGATCACCTGATTGGGAAACTTCTTCGACCATCTTCATTATTCGCTCAACACTATAACGCACGATTTGGTTGATACTGGCATTTGATTCAGGGACTATAGCTTGATATTTAAGGTTTTGGTGTAATATTCCCATGAACATAATGGCACAATCCAACAAGCAAGGTCGTTTGTTTTCGCCGAAGATGTCGATGAACCGAAGGAATAACCAGTGCAAAATCCTCATCTGGCCTTGTTTTATAAATTGTTTAAGGTCAGCATCATTTAGTATGAGTACTTCTTCAAAAAGAGAAATTAATTTATTTGCCCTGTTTGTATTCAGGTGCAATTCGATTTGCTTTATAAAAACATCTATATCGGAAGGGTCCTGGCCAATCAGCAACTCGTTGCGATCCTGCTCCAGCTGTTTATAAATCGTTTTAATGAGAGTGATTAGCAATTCATTTTTTGAGGAAAAATAATTATAAAAGGTCCCTTTAGAAATGCCACTATAGTCCAATATGTCCTGAATGGAAGTGTTTTGGAAACCTTTATCTGTAAATAATTGGTGGGCCATCTTGATAACATGCTGCTTCCTATCGTTCATATAATCACCTTTGTTGTTTGTTGTACTGCCTGTATAACATCCATAGTACATGATTTAAAACTATTTAACAAACCCCGTTAAATAAGAAGATTTTTGTTTTGCAAAATTTAGACCGATGGTATATGATATGGTTTGTGTGAAATTGCGGTATAATAATTTGAACCAAAAGTATATAGGGGGTACCAATGGACCATACAAAAAAAGAAACCAATCGACCGCCATACGGCATTCTTGCTGTCCTGATGATTGGGGCGTTTATTGCTTTTTTAAATAATACATTATTAAATATCGCGCTGCCTTCTATTATGAAGGACTTGGATGTTGTCGCTTCAACCGTGCAATGGCTCACTACTGGATTTATGCTGGTTAATGGAATTCTGATCCCGACAACTGCATTTTTAATTCAAAAATATTCTGTGCGCCGTTTATTCTTAGTAGCGATGGGCCTATTTACTGTCGGAACGATTATAGCCGGCATCGCCCATACTTTTCCCATTTTATTAGCGGGCCGTATGGTTCAGGCATCCGGTACTGCCATCATGATGCCGCTGTTAATGAATGTCATGTTAGTGAGTTTCCCGATTGAAAAGCGGGGAACTGCGATGGGGATCTTCGGCTTAATTTTAATGTCTGCACCCGCAATCGGCCCGACGTTATCGGGATGGATCGTGGAACATTATGATTGGAGAATGCTTTTCCATTTTGTAACTCCTATTGCGGCTGTTATCTTTTTGAGCGGCGTTTTATTGTTGAAGGATAAAAAAGAAAAAGTGGATATCAGGCTTGAGACATTTTCACTTCTGTTATCTAGCGTGGGCTTTGGCGGTTTATTATATGGATTCAGTTCTGCCGGAAACAGAGGGTGGGACAGTCCTCACGTTTTTCTAGCGCTAATCGCCGGGGCCATTGCTTTGGTTTGGTTTATATTGCGCCAATTAAGGCAGGAAAGTCCTATGCTTAATTTCAGGATATTTAAATATCCAATGTTTTCTTTATCATCAGCGATAACGATGGTCCTTAATATGGCCATGTTTTCAGGTATGCTTTTACTTCCGATCTATGTGCAGACAATCCGGGGGATTTCTCCATTTGACGCGGGGTTGATGCTATTGCCAGGGGCAATCTTGATGTCTCTTATGTCTCCCATTACAGGAAGATTATTTGATAAGTTTGGAGGCCGGATATTAGCAATCGTTGGATTAGCGATTACCACTATCACGACCTATTATTTAAGCACACTAACATTCGACACTACCTATACTTATTTAATGATTTTACATGCTATTCGGATGTTGGGTATATCAATGGTGATGATGCCTGTTTCGACAAATGGCTTAAATCAGCTGCCGGCGCGCTTCTATCCACATGGTACGGCCATGAACAATACATTAAATCAGGTATCTGGGGCCATTGGTACGGCATTGCTGGTCACAGTAATGTCGAACCGGACGGAAACATACGCCGAGGAAATGGCTGCCGATGCCATGAAACATGCGGCTGGCCAGCCAACAGCGGCAGCACTGGCTGAAATGAAACAGCAAATTGCCATGAAAGCCATGCTGGAAGGCATTAATGATGCGTTCTTTGTGGCGACATTTATTGCTGCCGTTTCATTGATTCTTGCCTTCTTTATTAAACGTGCAACACCAGCGGAAGATACAATAACGGAACAACCTTCCCACAACAGAATGTAACGATATATCACGAACGTGGGCAGGCACTCGAGTTTTTGAGTGCCTTTTTCAATAGGAGTGAATCTATGAAGGAGAAAGAAATTGACAAATTACTGAACATTAGAACAGAAGGGGACCAACAAGGGTTCAATAAGTCGTTTCATTATCATCGATATGAACCGACACCTTATAGCGCGCTGGAACAATTATTCAATGAATATGAATTGAAAAGCAGTGATCGCATCGTGGATTTCGGCTGCGGAAAAGGACGATTGGTTTTTTACATCCATTATTTGTGCAATGCCACCGTCTCTGGCATAGAAATGAACGAGGAACTATATATTGCAGCCAATGAAAATAGATCCAGTTATTTGAAAAAAAATAAAAAGAGTAAAGATAAAATTCATTTCCAATTTGGCCTTGCGCAAGACTATCAGATTGATCCGTCTGACAATCGTTTTTATTTTTTTAATCCGTTTTCGATCCAGGTATTTATGACTATCATCAACAATATTTTGCTTTCAGTGGAAAAGGCAGAGCGGGACACAGACCTGGTATTATATTATCCGTCAGAAGATTATATCTATTTTTTAGAAAACCAGACCGCTTTTGAATTACAAAGGGAAGTCAAGATGACCGATTTATATGAACGTGACGCTGACGAGAGATTTTTAATTTATGGATTGGGTTCATAAAGGACCATAACATGGAATCAGGCAAGGTAAATGTCCTTCTTTATGTGAAAAAGGAGATAATCTGGGAACTCACGATATCCATCAATTGCATAAAGTTTTTCCTTACTCCACTTAAAATTTATTTGCGCCCTGCATTAAATAAAAATGTAAAGAATGTCTGGATGGAACGCCAGGTGGTTCAGGTATAATAAGAGGGTCGAATAGTATGCTATAGGATTTACCATTAGGATAATACATGCCACGCATACTAAATATTAAGTGTTTAAGTTAGGATGATTGACATGTTGCATGAATTTACAATTTCATTAGTACACAATCAAGTGGATGAAATCATGGAAAAGCTAACCCTGCACGGATATTACAACTTATATTACGAGCAACCGATCGAACAATTTACAGAGGAAAATGGGTATGGATTTCATGAACGATTGAATACCGATGTTGACTTGAAGATTATATTGGAAGAAAGCGAAGAAAGGCCTGTCCATGTTGAACAAGCAAGGAGAGAGATTGCATCCATTTTAAAGGTCGGGAAGGAAGCGATCCACTATCAGTTTATCACAACACAAGATTGGCAGCAGCCCTTCCCTATTATTGATCTTCAAAACGGTTGGTATATCAAGCCTGCTCATTCTGAGGAAGACATTCAAGGACGTGTCATCTCCTTTGAACCGCCACGGGCTTTTGGGTCAGGGTTGCATGGAACAACCCAAGATTGCCTGCGATTTATCTTACGGGAGGATTTGCGAGGAAAAAAAGTATTGGACCTTGGCGCAGGGGCGGGTTTGTTAAGTATAGCATCAGCCCTTGCCGGCGCTGAACAAATAGTGGCTGTCGATATAGAAGATGTAGAATCCGAAGTGTTATACAATGCCGGGCTAAATAATGTGGAAAACCGTATTTCAGTTAAACAAGGTGATGTACTGTATTCAGGCCTTGAATTGGACGGGTTATTTGATTGGATTTTAGTAAATATCGCCGCAAATGAAATCAAGGAATTACATGCTTTTTTAGATTCCCATCTTGTTGCAGGTGGCAAATTGCTGTTATCGGGCATGGTGGAATGGAATTATGAAGAGACCCTGGCGTTATACATAGAAGAAGATTATGAGGTTGATCAAATTTCACACTCCGATGAGTGGGTTACTGCCTTATTAAAGAGCAAAAAGGAATGAAATACAGCCTTAAGAACGATAGAAGCGGCCTCAAACCAAAAAATGCTGAATAATCACTTAAGATGGTAATTGGTGGATAGGATTAAAGCCGTACGGTTTTTTTGATTATAGATTTGTTGTGGAAAATCTGTTTTGATGAGGTATCTGCGTTTTTCTGCGGAAACTATTTTTGAATCGATAAGTTCGGTGTTTCCTGGCAGCTTAATCTGCCGAACTAGAATAGGTACGGCTAAGCAAAAATCTTAAAATGACGCACAAGCAATTGACTGGATGTCTTACGGAAACACATAAAAAATTGGTTTACAGTCATAATCTATTTAGCATTTTACCTAGCGCTACGACATTATTTTGGGTTTTTACCATTAAATAGAAGATGTGAAAGTAACCTGCTGCCTTACACTATCATTATTAAAGCTAAGGGGGTTGCTTTTTTTGTGCCAAGGTTGTAAGAATCAGTAAAGGCATGTACAGAATAATTAACAAACGTGGATCCATCGAATAGGAGTTTTAACTGAGGTAATCAATATCCTGGAAAATGGAATAACTTGAAAAGTCTATTCACTTGATAAGATATTCTTAGGGTTAATTCCTTGAATGATGAATGAGTATCGTCTCGATCATAGATGAGGGAGTAGATAAGGTACCATAAAATTGCACATGATTTTTCTTTTTGGCAACCTGGATAATATCTGGCTTAACAAGTCGTTATTTTGGTTTTTTTATATACCGGAAAAATGGGAAATTGATATAAAAATAATGGTTTTTCTACCGAATAAAACTAAGGAGAACGTATTTTCTATATAGTTTTCCAGGTCATTGTTCCACTTAAACAATTCCTGGATTATGGTCTCTATAGCATTTTAAAACGGGAGGAAGAAAATGAAGAAAAAAAAATTTAGGTTTTATGCCGCTGTATTGTCCGCTTTCATAGGGATTTATGCTCTTACTTTAGCAGCCATTGCAAGACCGGATGTTGAAGCGAGTACAGTCTCAACCCCTATTCATACTTTAAAGTTCAGTAACAAAGTTCAAGTTAAAACTCTGTTTTACCCTTATCGTGATCCTGCGAAAGTGTCCAGTAAGGAAGCTAAGGGTTTACAAGGAATTACAGTGGACAACAGCAGCAATATTTATTTAACTTATGTCACTGGCGACAAATACCGTTATGGGTACATCTACAAATACAACAAAAAAGGGACCTTGTTGAAAAAAAGTAAACGTCTTACAATTGGCCACGGCCAAGCGATCTCATATAAAGATGGTTCTCTTTATCAACTGGCAGATGTGAGAGGACAATCAAACTACACACTTCAAAAAATCAATCCTAACACTTTAACTGTTGAAAGGGCATGGAAGGTTCCTTCCACTATTCATCCGAATGTTATGGCTATGCAAGACCGCAATACTGCCATTGCGATTTCAAAATCTGGCGATGGATACGATATTAATAAAATTCATCTGGGGGCCGGGAAAGAAGCAAAAAGAGACTGGCGTGAAAAAATTCATATCAGAGGACTTATTGGAAAAACACCTGGCAAAGAAATACAAGGCTTTGCCATTGGAAACGGCCAATACTATTTACTCTCAAATGGTGAGTATATCACTTTTAAACCTGATGGAACAAACATTAAAAGCGTTTTATTGAACACAAAAAGAGAACCCGAAGGCATTGCCATCGAAAAGAATGGAAAAATTCTAATTACATTCAATAAATTAAATGAAGTATTCATCCAAGAAGGTCCCACTGGTTCAAAACGGTAATCTTGGACCTGAAATGAATTGATTGGTAAAACGCTCATCCTAAGACAATTGGGGTGAGTATTTTTTTACAGGGAAAAAATGTTGCTGGTAAATCACCATAACACTATTATTTCTTATCTTTTGTGACACCTTAGATTATAAACCGGACGAAAAGAGGAGATCGGAATGAAAGCATGGAAAGGGAATCGTTGGCTGATCGTGCTGGGAACCGTAATTGTGCAGATGGGTTTAGGTACAATCTACACATGGAGCTTATTCAACCAACCTTTGGTGGAGCGGTTTGGCTGGGAATTGAGCTCGGTTGCGATAACATTCTCTGTTACGAGCTTTGCATTGGCGGTTTCCACACTGTTTGCCGGTAAACTGCAGGTCGAGGGAGTTTGATGGCGGATGAGACGCAGTTCTTGTCTGATAATTTTTTTTCAGCCGGAAGGACGGATATTTTCAATAGTAATCAAGAGAAGGTTGGTGAGTTGTATTTGAAGAATCCTTTTCATCAGACATTCATGTCTTGGATCCGAATGGAAGCGTTGTTGTAAGCGGGAGGTTTGGCACCTTTAGCAATAAGTGGAGAGTACGGATCGAGAGTTAGGAGAATTGAAGGAGAAGTTTTCTCTCTCCAAAAAATACTACTACGAAGCTTATGGACGTGGGTTATATGATATTCATGCAGAGGCCTTTTCCCAGCTTTATGAATTTTGGGTGAGCAATCGAACCTGGCGGGAAAGTTCGAAAGGGTAAGCCTCGCCAGCTTTTTAGCTAACAAACTATAGTGAAAAGTTTACTGCGAAGAAATTGATTGCTGTTGTAAAGGGGGGAAATGCAACCAGAAGCGGAGACGGAGCAGCAGTGCGTCTACCTGATGATTAGCAGTAATCCAAGTAGTTTGCTAGTTTACATAGATTTAGCATAATAGGATTTACTGGTATTAAAAGTAGATGGAACAGGATGGGTGAAATTTTCAGTGTTGAGGGAATGATAGACTTGAATGTTTTTCAGAAACGGCTAAATGGGGAATCAAACATAATCTTTTCTATATATTGCACAAATATATCAATTTTGTGATTGGTATATTTTTACCTTCAAATTCAGAAATATTATAATATTAAAATTATACTAGACTATAGAGAAAAATTGTTTTACAATACTATTTATTCATCAGGGAGTTCTACACCTGTATTTATCAGAAAAATCAGACACAAGGGAGAGTCATTTCTATGAAGAAAAAATTTACTAAGGTCCTTTTGGCTTCCACACTAATGGCCGGGATATTGGCCGGTTGTTCCGGAGCTAAAGAAAGTTCAGGAGGAAGCGGAAGCGGCGGCGACACGATTAAAATCGGGGCTAACCTGGAATTATCGGGGCAAGTGGCTTCCTATGGAGAGTCAATTGCTCAGGGCTTGGATATTGCTGTTGAGGAAATCAACAAAGATGGCGGCATTGATGGCAAGAAGATAGAAGTTGTTAAAGCAGATAATAAGTCAGAGGCTGCAGAGGCTACAAACGCTGCAATCAAGCTGACCAGCCAGGATAAGGTAACTGCCATAATCGGGGCAGCCACCAGCGGAAACACACTGGCTCAGGCGCAGATCGCAAAAGATAACAGCACAATCCTGCTATCTCCATCAGGCACAGCTCCAAACGTGACTGTCGGAACGGATGGAAAAGTTAACGAATTCGTTTTCCGAACTTCTTTCATTGATCCATTCCAGGGAACTGTTGCCGGAAATTTTGCGGCCAAAGAGTTGAAGGTGAAAACAGCGGCCATTTTTGCGGATAATGCAAGTGATTATGCTAAAGGACTGGCGGCTTCTTTTAAGGAAACCTTCGAAGCAGCAGGCGGTAAAGTAGTTTCGGAAGAAGCTTATATGGCTAAGGATACGGATTTCCGTTCTACATTAACAAGAATCAAAGCAAAAAAACCGGAATTCGTTTTTATTCCTGGATACTATGAAGAAGTAGGCTTGATCATCAAGCAGGCCCGTGAGCTGGACATTACGGTTCCATTTATGGGGGCTGATGGCTGGGATTCTCCAAAGCTGGTGGAATTAGCCGGAGCTGATGCTCTAAATAATACTTTCATCACGAACCATTACTCTTCCGAAGATCCTGATGAAACGATTCAGAAGTTCGTGGATACTTACAAAAAGAAGCACGATGGAACTTCCCCTAACGCTTTCAATGCACTTGGCTATGACTCCGTTTATTTATTGGCAGATGCAATCAAGCGTGCGGGAAGCACGGACTCAGACAAAATTAAAGATGCACTTGCAAAAACAAAAGATCTATCCCTTGTATCCGGGGTAGTCACAATCGACGAAAACCACAATCCAATTAAATCAGCAACCGTATTGGAATATAAAGACGGAAAACAAGTCTTCAATACAAAAGTAAATCCATAAAATAAGAAATAAACTGGGACATTTTCTCCCAGTTTATTTTTTATATACGGGAGCATAGCTAAGTGGCTTTTAAAAGTGATATCAACAAGTTTGGTTGTGATATGTTTGTGTTCATATTTAACAAATCAAGGTTTAAATCAAAAATTGTCGATGGTTATCAATAAAGTTGGTGGTGATATCAACAATCACCGGTTATATCAACAACTTTGCTGATCATGTCGACATTTGTCCGTTATACCAACAATTAAAGCGGACATTCATGAATTTAAGATGAACCCCTCCTGGACTCCTTCCAAGAAAATTATTACCGATATAGATCCCCATCAAAATACTCACGATGAGTATTTTCAAAAATCCCCTCGTTCAACATCGTCGCATTTTGGTCATCAAGGATGACAGGACCACGGCCTCTTGAACCAATTTCCGGGTGTTCGTTTCTGTTTGTTGGCAAACTTTCAACATTTACAGATGCATCTTTCGTGGAATGTGCTTTTTTCTTGCGTTTCATATATCTGCGCCGCCTGTCTGACATAAGTTTCACTCCTTTCCATAAGATACCCCTATTAACTTCCCTCATAATAAAAGCAATATAACTAGAAAAATTACCTCATTTTTAAATTCATATTCTTTTCAGCTTCCATTTTCACAAAAATTTGGGAGTGGTAGGTACTCAAGAAGTTCATACTAAGGGATAGTGTATTTGGAAGTGGGTAAAAAAAAATGGCCACAGTAATTGTAGTTATAAGGAAGCTGTATTGGAAACCGTTTCATCCAATATGTTTCACATGAAACTGTATCGAATGGGAGGTGAGTGGAGGAATGAACATCATGCATATGTATTATCTTTCATCGGCATTAGGAATTTTGGCGATAGCTGCGAGCTTTTTGATGCTGTACTTAACGGATGGGAAGCGGGAAACCCTTGTTGATAAAGAAACTAATGAGTAGGGAATATTAAAAGCCTTGTCATTCAATAAAAGACAAGGCTTACATTATTGTGCCAATAAATGCTATTTACCATAAATCCGGCTTTCCAACCATAAACCAAAGCATGGCCAAAAGGAGAATGATATATATCCAAATGGAGCGAGTTAGTTTCTCTGCAAGAACTCTCCTGTTTTGGCCTTCTTGATTAAACTTCTGGAGTGTCGGGGAAAATGCCCGGGCCAGAAAGAACAGGGAGCAAAACAGGATAACCAGTGTCATTACAATCCATGGTGTACTCCACGTCCATGGACCCGAAACAACGAGCAGGATTCCCGTCCCGACCAGCACGTGCCCGGAATGCTTGGCGAGCCTCACAACAAATCGAAATGTCTCCAGATAGCCATCCACTTGCATATGCCCCATGCGCAGTTTTTTTGCAATGGGAAGCAAAATAAAGAAAGGGCCGATTGAAACGATTACGCTTATAACATGAACATAGATTAAAAGCCGGTACCAAATATCCATTTCGTTGCCTGTTATTCGTCAACCCGGCTGAATTCATGCACCCAGACTTTCATGTGCGGAAGCCAGGGCATACCAGGATGAAACGACAAAATGGATTGCTTGTATTCTTCTACGGTCTTATATCCCTCCTGGCGGGCGTCTTCATCTGTCAATTCACCAAGCGACTGGGAATATACACGATCCACGACGTATTTCTTATCCTTTAATACCATGATCTCTCCGACATCAGCATATCTTCCATTCCGGCGTGTAGCTTTTTTCTTGCCTTCTATTACTTTGTTAACATCCTCCGGCACCGTTACAAGCCGATCAATCGAGCATGTTTTCGGCGGCAATGACTCATGATGTTCTTGATTCTTCATCAAAACAACTCCTTCATCCCTTATCCCATTAATTTATCATAATTCCAAAAAAACGAATACCTTGTAGTTATTTGTCGCACAAATAACCTCAATTGTAGGGAGGATATTTGTGATGGATATAGAAAATGAACAGGGTGTGAAAAAACAGGTATTTTATACCAAGGGGGAATTGGATGAATAGCAAAAGGAAGGCCGCAGGTTTCTTGGTGGCGGGGTCATTATTGTTTGGTTTGCCATTTGCTTCGTATGCAAAACCGCAAACGGCGCCGGTTAAGACGGTACAGTATGTCGCTTTAGGAGATTCATTGGCGGCTGGGCAAACGCCAGAAAGATATCTTGATTATGGGTATCCCGATTATGTTGCAAATACTTTTACGTCAAATAAATACAAACTTGCTGATTTCGACAATTTTGGGGTACCGGGTTATACTTCTTCGCAATTGTTGAATGATGTTACAAAAAGCTCCAAGATTAGAAAAGAAATCAAGGAAGCGACCCATGTTACCATAGACATTGGGGCAAATGACCTTCTGGGCGCAATCCGTACAGATCCTTCCAAGGCTACGGATGCAATTATGGCCGTTTCCAACAATCTACAATCCATTCTGAGCACAATTGACAAACTTAATCCGCGTGTGAAAGTTTATGTGATGGGTTACTACAACCCTTACCCGTATATGCCAAAGGAAGAACAGGCTTCTCTCCTGCCGCTTTTAAATGCCTTGAATTCACAAATTGAGTCGGCTGCCAAAAAAAATCGGGATGTGTTTGTAGCAACAGAGAAGCAAATTGCCAAAAAATATAAAGAGTATATCCCTAACCCGGCAGATATACATTTGAGCAAGACTGGATACAAAGTGGTCGCGGCTGAATTTTGGAAAGCGATTGCAAAAAAGAAGTAAATAGGAATCGAGTTTCATTAAAACCACTAACAGGTTTTTCCTTTAGTGGTTTTTTCATGTCTTTAAAGTCCTACCCAAGGATTTCAGTGTTGATTTAATAGATTATTCTCGATCAGGCGATAGTTTAGACAGCGGAATCGATAACATTGTAAGGGTCAGTCCCCCGAAACGTTAACGCGTTAAAGCACTGGGGGTCTGACCCCGAATACGTTAAAGCGTTAAACCGCTGGGGGTCTGACCCCCTAATTGAAAAATACGCCTTAGGTCTTATAATGCTTTA
This sequence comes from Peribacillus glennii, assembly GCF_003429105.1. Taxonomy (GTDB): domain Bacteria; phylum Bacillota; class Bacilli; order Bacillales; family DSM-1321; genus Peribacillus; species Peribacillus glennii. The sequence goes on along the minus strand of NZ_QVTD01000012.1, from coordinate 14,994 downwards.
CTTTCTTGGGTCTATAGAAAAAATATCCATTTTCGTGTATTGTTAAGGTGAACATAAGAAATGACATTTTTATACTTTTTTCCTAGCGATTTGAAACCTTTTGGCCATTGATCCGTAGATAATAACAAGAATATGTCAGGAGTCGATATACAATGAACCCATTTATCGCCTTTTTTGCTGGAGTGTTGTTTGCAGTTCCGACCGCTGTCATTGTGTGGCTGGTAAGCTTTTTTGCTTTCAACCAGCCGTTTTTGTCATCGGCCGCCCTTTCACTTGCGGGAGGAACACTCCTAATTTTGTTGGTGCCGGCCTATATTAAACACCGCATGTTAAAGAAGCACGGTTTGAGCAGAAAAGAATATCAATATATCAGCCAAAATTTACGGGAAGCAAAGGTGAAAATTTCACGCTTGAACAAAGCACTTTTTTCCATTCGCCAAATTGCTTCGCTAAAGCAAAATATTGAATTAATACGGGTCATAAGGAAGATATACAGCTTGACCAAAAAGGAACCGAAACGTTTCTACAAGGCGGAACGATTTTATTTTTCCCACTTGGATTCGGCAGTCGAGCTGACAGAAAAATATGTGTTCTTATCCTCACAGCCAAAGAAAAGCCATGAGCTTGAGCAATCATTGATGGAAACCCGCCGTATGATGAATGAAATCAACCGCTCGATTGAGCAGGACCTGTACGGGGTGCTGTCTGATGACATCGATGAACTGCAATTCGAAATAGATGTGGCCAAGCATTCGGTCAATTCAATCAAGAAATCACCATTACATGAAGAAAGCAGGAGTTTAAGATGAATGAAACCAATCCATCCCTGTTGAATAAAACCGCCAGTACGGATTTAATGGATGACTTGCTTTCCAATCCATTCGGGGACAGCCAAGCGGTACCCAATCTTCAAGTCAATGAAGAGAAGCCGGTGCGTCTCATTGACGTCATCCCTGAGGAAAACAGGGCAAAAGCCTATCAGCTTGCAGACCAGATTGACCCGAAGAACCACCAGGCGATGATCTCTTACGGTACGCCTGCACAATCAAAGCTGCTGTCCTTTTCCAATTCGATGCTTGAGCATGTCCAAAAGAAAGATATAGGCCAGGTTGGTGAAATTATCAGTGACTTGATGAGGAAGCTGAACGAAGTAAACCCGGATGAGTTAAAGCCGGAGAAGCCGGGCTTTTTCGGCCGCATGTTCGGGAAGCTGTCAGGCTCGATCCAAGAGGTCCTCTCCAAGTATCAGAAAACGGGTGCGCAGATTGACAGAATCAGCGTAAAGCTCGATACCAGCAAAAATGTCCTGCTTTCTGATATCGTGATGCTGGAAAAATTATATGAAAGCAATAAAGAATATTTTCAGGCGTTGAATGTGTATATCGCTGCCGGTGAACTTAAACTGGAGGAATTGACTGCAAAAACGATTCCTGAGCTAAAAAAAGCAGCAGAAACAACAAACGACCAAATGAAGTTCCAGGAAGTGAACGACATGGTCCAGTTTGCGGACAGGCTGGATAAACGGGTTCATGATTTGAAATTAAGCAGGGAAATTACGATTCAAAGCGCCCCGCAAATCCGCCTGATCCAAAACACAAACCAGGCGCTCGTTGAAAAGATCCAATCATCCATCATGACGGCGATCCCGCTTTGGAAGAATCAGGTTGCGATTGCCCTGACCCTGATCAGGCAGCGCCATGCCGTGGAAGCACAAAAGCAGGTCTCAAAGACAACAAATGAGCTATTGCTCAAAAATGCAGAAATGCTTAAGACCAATACGATTGAAACGGCTAAGGAAAATGAACGGGGCCTTATCGATATCGAAACGCTGAAAAAAACCCAGGAAAACTTGCTCTCTACACTTGAAGAAACAATGCGCATTCAGGAAGAAGGGCGAAACAAACGACGCCAGGCAGAGCATGAACTAGCTTCCATGGAAAACAGCTTAAGGCAAAAGCTTTTGGAAATAAAAGGGGGATAATTCCTCTGTAAATAGCATAAGTATAAGAAGCCTCTGGCCATCAGCCAGGGGTTTTCTTCATTCGTATAAGGAAGAAAAGTTTGATCTTTTTGTGATAAGGTATATTTGAAGGATGGACTGCGCTAAAAAATAAAGAATGAAGGGTTGGCTTCTTTACTTGACGTCATGAAGCAGATTCCTTTTAAATGATTGGTCAAATAAAAATTTGACCGAAGGTCCGCACGTCAAATAAAGCTGCTTGCTTATCTAATTGGGCATCCAAATGGAAGGACCATCATAACCGATTCAGCTGCGTGCAACCAATCATTTCGCATATTACAAGGATATTAAATGCCGCAGACTTATCCGGAGTCATATCCTGGCCTGGGATCTCAATTACTCACTATCGTTTTCGGAAGGCATGCCTTAGACAGGGCAGGAACTTAACAGATTGCTTTATGTTTCAAAATGGTACCCATTTGAACCGATTTTCGCTACGATAGTATGTGTGCCCGTGATTCTCAGACAAAATTACTTCGCATTTTTCGGGCAAGAGATGGATGGTATGGAATTATCGTCTCTTATATCGGGCTTCCATTATTTTTGTTGGCGTTCCTCCCGCCATAAAATCGTGAAGACCAAAAATGGTACCATTAAAAGAGGCTGATTTCAGCCAGGAATAATGATTATTACAGGAGAGAAGGCCATCGTGAAAAAAGACGAGATTGAAATCCGTTCCCTTTATCGGATTGAGGAGCTTGAGGAAGTTAGAAAGCTCGAAGGAAAGATCTGGGGAGCAGAGGATTCCATCCCTACCCATCAAACGATCACTGCTGTGAAAAACGGCGGGATGGTTTTAGGGGCTTATTCTGGCGGGCAGCTGGTTGCATTTCAATACAGCTTTGCAGGCTTTAACGGTAAAATGCCATATCTTTGTTCACATATTTTGGGGACCGATCCCGACTTCCGAAATAAAGGAATTGGCGAAGAATTAAAGCGGGCTCAGCGTGTGGAAGCATTAAAACTTGGCTATTCCCTGATTACCTGGACATACGATCCTTTGGAGAGCATAAATGGTTATTTAAATATTGCCAAGCTTGGGGGTGTGTGCTCCACATATATCCCAAACTGTTACGGGGAAATGGAAGATCTTCTGAACAGCGGGCTTCCTTCTGACCGTTTTCTCGTGGAGTGGCATATTGAAAAGGAAAAAACTGCCGACTTCAATGATGGGGAACTTGGATTGGATTTTATGCTTGCGAACTCCCTGGTTCAATGGCATTGGGATGAAAAAGAGTTGCCGGTTCCTTCTGGCATCCTTCCTTTACCTAAACAAGAACCTGCGTTTGTGGCTATTCCAAAGAATTTCCGGAAAATAAGAGAAACAAGCATGCAAGCCGCGGTGGAGTGGCGAATGAAAACAAGGGCAGTTTTTACTGAGTTATTTGAACGAGGATGGCTAGTTACCGGTTTCCATAAGAATTCGATGGCTGAAATCCCGGTTCAGTTCTATGTCCTTTCGAAAAAATGATGGAGTCATATAGAAAAAGGAGTGCTTCCTTAGTGAAAATTAAACAAGTGGTTATGCGGCAGCTTAAATTGGACCTGCTTTATCCCTTTGTCACCAGCTTTGGAAAGCAATACGACAGAGAGTTTATTCTAATCGAGGCGATAAGCGATGAGGGGATTTCCGGTTGGGCAGAATGCGTGGCGATGGTTGACCCTTTTTATAATGAAGAGACAGTTAAGACAAGCTGGCATCTTCTTGAGGATTTTTTGATTCCAACTCTATTGCAAAATGAAATCGAGCATCCAGATGAAATCTCTGAAAAACTTTTCAGTCACATCCGCGGCAATTATATGGCCAAAGCGGCACTCGAGGGTGCTATATGGGATTTATATGCGAAAAAGCAAAAAGCATCTCTTGCTAGTTTGCTTGGCGGGACAAAAAAGAAAATCGATGTAGGGGTAAGCATCGGAATCAAGGATTCGATTGATTCGACTTTGGAAGTGATTCAAGCCCGCCTTCAAGACGGGTATAAACGTTTTAAACTGAAAATCAAGCCGGGATGGGATATCGAGTTGATCGACAAGGTCCGTAAAGCATATCCGGACATCCCCCTTATGGCAGATGCCAATTCCGCCTATACGTTGGAAGAAATGGACCGTTTAAAGGCGCTTGATGATTATAATCTGATGATGATCGAGCAGCCGCTTGCTTATAACGACATCATCGTCCATGCGGAATTGCAGCCGAAGCTAAAAACACCGATTTGCCTGGATGAGAGCATTCATTCATTGGCGGATGCAAGGAATGCAATCAAGCTGGGCAGCTGTAAAATTATCAATATCAAAATCGGCCGGGTTGGGGGCTTGACTGAATCAAGGAAAATCCATGATCTATGCCAGGAACATGGGATTCCATTATGGTGCGGGGGCATGCTTGAATCAGGCATTGGCCGGGCACATAATATTGCGATTACCTCCCTGCCTAATTTTACCCTGCCTGGAGATACTGCAGCCTCATCCCTTTACTGGACAGAAGATATCATTGAGCCGGAAGTGACTGTCGAAAACGGAACAATCACTGTTCCAGATGCACCGGGAATCGGATATGAACCAAGCCTAGAAAAAATAGCAAAATACACAATGTACACTAAAACATACAAATAAGGGCCGCTAAGGGGGTCAGTCCCCTGATGGATTAACGCATTAACGTAATGGGGGTCAGTCCCCCGATGGATTAAAGTATTAACGTGACGGGGGACTGACCCCGGATCCCTCGGAGCCTTTTGTGTCATGTTAGGAATGTATACATACAATATTCTGTATATATTTTTACTGGTGGTGAGGAGAGATAAGTTTTGTCTTCTTCGGTATGTAATCCAAAGCTGTACTTGGAGGAAATGGCGCAAACACAAGGGTCAAATCAGAAGATTTATTATTCAAGCAAAGTTATCGATTTAAGCAAACAGGTTCAGGCCCAAAAGGAGTCCATTCAACAATTAAAAAGACAACTGATTGGACACGAATCCCTCCAGCATCAAATATTCGAGCATCTGTTCAAGAACCATGAGAAGGAAAATCCTTTTGCTTCACTGCTGTCGCTATTGCCGGAAAATTATCCTGTCGGCAGTATTTTCATAAATGGCAGACAACAAAGGGTAACAAGGTTCTTAAGCATGAACTTTAAAGATAATATTGCGATGTTTCAAGATGGTGAATCGGTAAAGACCTTTGATATCGAGAGTATTGATGGCATTATTTGGGAGCTACCCGGCAGGTGAATGATAAACCGAAAAGAGCGAAAAGCCTTTATGGCGGAAAATTCCTAGCCTTAAAGGCTTAGCCCCCCTTTTTTACAGATGAAGGCTTTTTTGTTCATTCCGCATCAGCTTCACCAAATCCGATCCCATCAATTTTTGCTATGTCTATAACAACCGCCTGGCCATCTTCATCCATAAAATAAGCAAGACCCGTTTCATGATTTTGGTTTAGGAAAGTGCTCACACGAACCGGGACCCCATTTAAATACACTATACCTAAAGGATAGTTAATCGGTAAATTTTTCAAAAAATCCTTTTTGTTATCACGACACATAATATCTCCTCCTCATTATCATGTCAGCCTTATTTCCAGGGATAGTATAATATATTGTTTGCCATATGTTTGGTATAGACTAATATAACTGAAAAGCGGAAAAGGGCAGCCATTCCATTGTAAAAAAACAGCACACCAGCGGTTAAATCATGCTACCAATTGGGGTGCCGTTCAGAGGAATAAAATGCCCTCCCCCTGATTTTTCGTCCTATTATACTCTTAAAGCAAAACACAATAATGAAAATGTTGTCGACAGAAGGATAAAACTGAACAAACCAAAAAACAATATCACGGTCTGTCCGCTGAGGGATGAAACAGGAAGGCTGCAAATGGAAGGATTCATGGTAACTGCACCAATCATGGTTCCCATTATTCCCCCGACTCCCCCGTTAAACAGTCCGGCTATGAAAGATTGCGCATTAACCATAGCACCGAATACAGCACCAATCCCTATCCCCAGAATCATATTGAGCCCGCTAATCACTGAAAAATAATCAGGAAACAACAAAAACAAATTTAGTGCCGTCACCAGGCTTACGATGGTGCTGGCGGTCAACGCTGCAATGAAGGCGAAGCGATCGCTGAATAAGTATTTTGATTTATTAAGATATCGGAAGCCCAGGAACCCAATCAAGCCATTAAAAACGAGTAGACATACAAGAAAGATTTCCATTAACCCGGTCAGCTCCCAACCATTAAGACAATTTTGAGGAGACAAGCACCATTGCAAATGACCCAACAACAAAGACTTCAAGGAAGATCATAAATATCAGGCTGCCGGATGAAGCCGCACCAACCATTGGAGCCATGATTCCCATCAATAGGCCATTAATATGCCCGGTTAAAAGAGTTTGGTAATCAAAAAGTGCCCCAAATAGCACGCCCGCGAGAATCCCTGTTAAAGCTGAAGCGACCGTGATCTCCAAGTAGTGCAATGGAAATTGATTAATCAAAATGACCCCTGTCCCCAACGAAAGCCCCCCTCCGGCAACCATCGCGATATTCATGCCGAGGTGAAACCCAATCAATTTTCTTCGTTTATAGAGATAGATATAGGAAATAAAAGCAATCAGGAAATTAGCATAGAAAAAGACGGCTAACCATTGTTCCATTTATTTCACTCCTCCTCAAGCCAGCATATGATGTCATTCGCCCATGGGTGAATGCACATCTTTTTTTGCCCACACATATAGTGTTCATGAAATAGCACAAGGGGGGATAAGGTGAAACTGAGGATGAGGCTTGATGAGTATACCGCTCTGTTGTTGGAAAAAAGGAAGCATGAAAACAGAACCAAAGATGGGATATATAAGACCAGTGAAGGCATAACTTCACCTCCTGGTGCCACACCTACTGAGGAAATCAGGATTTTTAGCGAGTATATGGAACAGGCGAACCTATTGAAGATCGCGGAGGCAGCTCCCGAAAAAAAAAACCGCTAATGCTGAAGCGATTCTTTAAGATGAAGCGGAATCAACAAGTAGTGATCTATTCAAAAATAGGTGACGAGACGGTGCACACCCTGGGCAAAGTAAACGCCATAGGACGTGATTTCGTAATGGTAACGAATTTGAAGGATCGTATTTGGATTCCTTATCAAGCGATCGAATCAGCTAATATACCCCAAGGAGTTCCAAATTTTTCAAACAGCCACCAATATTTTATATATGACAATGACCTAAAACGGAAACTGCTCTATAACTTCGGGGAAACAGTGTCTAAAAGAGATGCATTGATCCAGCAATTTTACGAAGAATCGTTTGCCACCAATTTACGGTCATGGAAAGATACATGGGTGAAAATAAGGACAGAAACTGACACGTTATTTGGAAAAATAAAGCATGCTGATAAACAAACCTTGCTGCTTTCGTTGTTAAATGAAGAAATGAAAGTAGAGCTGAAACAGATAGCGGGCGTTCAAAGCATACGTTTTTTGAGTCTTGTATCAATAATCGGCAAGAAGCAGATTAAAAAAATGTTTCAATAAAGGTTATTTTTTAAAACTCACTGATAATGCCTGAAGAAAGGAGATGTAAAAATGAAACGGACACATACCAGAAGCGACGAATTATTCGTGGAGCTAAATAACCTGATCGGTGAAAGCATTCTAATTGTCACGGAATCCACACAGTTAAATTTGCTGGGACAGACATTCAGGCCGATTTTTTGCGGACCGATCGTCGAAGTGGAAGGGGGCCATCTTACAATTTTTCCAACAACTATTAAAATATTAAATGCCCCATTCTTTCAATTTCCCACACCATTATCCATTCCACTCGAAAAAATCGCCCACTGGACTCCAAACTTTGATTGTGAAGCCCGAATCCCTCTCACATAAGAAGGAAGGTAAGAAAGGAGGATATCAGCATGGCCCAGCATCACTCTAATCGAAGAAGGCACTCATCTCGGCCCGATGGAAATCCTGAAGCTTTAAGGTCAGATTCATTTGAGCAACAGGGAAGAGCGGTGGATGACAGGCCGATAAATGAGATCCATGATGAGGAGCTCATAAATCATTTTCGGGAAGGTATCGGGAGCAAGGTGTTTGTGCTCTCGCCCTCGTATCCATTTATGTTTATCGGGGAAATTCTTGACGTGGTCGAGGATATGATTGAGATTGCCGTTGAAACGACGCATTTTCAGCCCTTGGAAAACAGGATATGGTTTATCCACGTTCATAACATCGAAGTCTTTTATATTGAACGTCCGGGAGAGCCGAGAATACCGGAATTAAATGATATGACGTAGTAACGAAACGGGGGAAGTCGATGATCAGGCGTTTTCATGTTGTCGCCATTCCAATTCGCATAGTGATTAACAACTTCGGCGATCATAATCCGGATGGAAGGATGTATGTATTAAAGGAAAATCTGTCGAAGGTAAAAGAACTCGTTGATAAAAATCCCTTTACACCTGTAGAGCTTGTTCAGCCGCTTACTATCAGGGCGAATGAAGGGGATATAGTGGAAATCCTTTTTGAAAATCGGCTTAAACTTGCCGCGGGTATGCATTTCCAGGAAGCGGATTATAACGTTTTGACTTCTGACGGGGCAAATGTGGGATTAAATCCAAGCTCGTTAGCTGAGCCTGGAACAACGATCCTGTACACAATCAATACAACTAATGAAGGGATTTATTTTTTTACGGACCTTGGAAATGTGTCCAGTACAGAGCAGGGATCCAGCCTCCAAGCCCTTTTCGGTGCCCTGCTAGTTCAAAGAAGGGGTTCGTGGTGGACGGATCCCGTAACCGGCGGGCCGATTAATAGCGGAGTATATGCAGATGTCCATAATCCGTTTCTGCCTTCATTCCGGGAGTTTGCCTGGTTTTTCCATGATGAAATGGAAGTGGATGATATAACCGGAAACCGGCCAATCCACCCTGTGACCGGACAGGATGTGGATTCGTTTCATGGTGTGAATTACCGATTCGAGCCGTTATATAATCGGAAAAGGCTGATCGAAGAAGGTGTTGTCAGCCCGGATGTGGATGGGGAAGAGGTTCACCATGATTCTTGGGTGTTCGGTGATCCGGCGACACCGATCTTACGCGGCTACAGAGGCGACCCCACTAGGATACGGTTAATTCATGCAGGTGTTAAGGAAACACACACCTTTCACTACCATGTGCATCAGTGGCTAAAAGATCAAACGAATATCCATTCTGAACTTGTGGATGTTCAGGCGATTAGCCCTCAATCGCATTACAATGTGCAGCCACTATATGGAATGGGGAGCTTGTCGGGAAGCATTGGGGATGTAATCCTCCACTGCCATTTGTACCCGCACTTTGAAGCTGGGATGTGGGGAATCAACCGTATATTCGATACGCTCCAGAATGGCAGCCAATGCTATCCGAACGGCATACCGATTGCTCCGCTTCAGCCCTTGCCTGACAGGCCCTGTCCGCCAAAGCCAACGAAGGAAAAGCCCGGTTTTCCTAATTTTATTCCCGGTAAGGTTGGATGTAAGGCTCCAAGGCCGCCGCTTGGTATCGTCGGTGGCAGGGAAATGACAGAGCTTGAAAGAAATGCAGCCGTCCCGAATGCAAGGCCGGGAGCGGTTTTTACCGATTCGTGCCTTGGAAATCCGGTGGTCGTAGAATTTGATGTCTCTGTGATTGAAATGCCGGTCGTTTACAATAAAGCCGGCTGGAATGATCCAAAAGCAAGATTTTATGTACTCGATAAAGACCTTGATGATGTTCTCTCGGGAAGAAAAGAACCCGAACCTCTTGTGCTCCACATGGAAGCCGGCTCTTGCATCAGGATGAATTTTACCAACCGGATGCCACATGTCCTGGATGGAGACGCGTTCCAGCTTGTGACAAGAACCTATGAATGTGGATTTCATGTTCACTTCGTAAAGTTTGATGTCCTTGTTTCAGATGGTTCAAATGTAGGCTGGAATTATGACAGTTCCGTCCTGCCTGGTGAGACGATCCGGTATGAGTGGTTTGCAGAGTCGGAATTAAAGGCGTTTTTTTTCCATGATCACCTATTCCCTGTTTCTTACCAGCAACACGGGGTGTTTGGTGCAGGCTGTGTTCAGCCGCGTTTTTCCAAGGTATTGGATTCACGAACCGGTGAGGAGACAGACCGGGGGGCACAGGTTACCGTGGTGAATCCAATCATTCCTGATTACCGGGATTTCGCTTTATTTGTCCAGGATTTCACATTACTGTTCGATAAAGATGGCCGACCGATTGAACCGCCGGATTTTCCGGGTTCAACGGATGACCCTGGAATATTTGCCGTCAACTATAAAAATGAGCCACTGCAATTCCGCCTCGGCAAGGATTGCGACCCGGCTTATTCATTCAGCTCGTTTGTGGGAGGAGATCCCGTTACGCCGATTTTGCGCGCTTATGGGGGCGATCCGATTCGGGTTCGGCTGTTGCAGGGCGCCCATGAGGAATCCCACAGCTTCGTTATGCATGGTTTGAAGTGGAAATCGGAGCACCCGGATAACGATTCTGTCCTCAGGGACCAACAGCATATCGGAATTGCAGAGTCATTTACTCTTGAGCTGGGAATCCCAAAGGCAGGCGATTATTTGTGGGCGTTCGAGACGGAGGAAGATGTCTGGAATGGCACATGGGGATTGGTTCGAGCGTTTGACCACGAAGTGGATGACCTTATCCCCCTTATCGACCGGCCATGGCCTCCCCGCAGGAGAAGCGCCCTGCCTGAAGTAACTGGTGAGCCACCTGCCCTTGCCGATCCGCAAAGTACCTTGCCTCCTGATTTGGCAGATTTTCCTGAGGGCGCACCGATTCGACGCTTTCGTGTTGTCGCGTTCCAAACCCCGATTATTTATAATTCCTATGGGGACCACGACCCTTATGGCATTGTTTTTGCCCTGGAAGAGGATGTGGAGGATATCCTGTCAGGAAGAAAGAATCCGGAGCCGCTTGTTTTGAGGGGAAATACTGGTGATCTTGTTGAAGTTACCTTAACAAGCCGGTTAAGATTTGAATTATTCCCCTTCCCGGACGGCATCCATCCGTATCCACCAGTGAAGGAACAGGCCTTTTATCCTCCTTCAGTACGTATTTCAATGCATCCAAGCAGTTTGCTTGATTATGATGTGACGACATCAAGCGGGGATACTGTCGGGTTCAATCCGGATCAAACGGTCGGTCCCGGTGAAGAAATTACGTATCGCTGGCATGTCGGTGATGCAGTTGGCACCTGTGCTTTATGGGATATGGCGGATTTGCGAAATCACCGTTCATTTGGAACCTTTGGGGCGTTTATAGCAGAGCCCCGTTTTACGAGATACCTTGACCCAAATACGCTGGAGCCTGTCAGTACGGGCACGAGTGTCATCCTTAGGAACCCGTTATTGCCGACTACAAGAGAATTTGTGTTAATCATGCATGATGGTTTAAGGCTGGAAGATAAAGCTTGCATATTAATAGTTGATCCGATGGCAGGTATCGTGCCGGAACCGGAGGAATTTGACATAGCGGATACCTATGATAACGGTTCCCGCGGTTTTAACTATCGCACGGAAAGACTTATTAACCGCTTTCGGGACCACCCTGTGTTAGCAGACTTATTCAGTTCAAAAGTATTTGGCGACCCGGCGACCCCTGTTTTTGAAGCATATCCGGGCGATCCGGTAACCGTGCGTCTTGCGAATCCATCCGAGCGGCGCAGATCGCATACCTTTCATATTCATGGCCACCAATGGAAGTTCAACCCGCTTGATGTATTTTCCCGGAACGTTTCATTCGTCGGTCATAGTGTCGCGGGAGCAACAGATGACTTATTCCTTATTGGCGGCGCTGGCGGTATTTTGAACTTCCCAGGAGATTATATGTATCGGTCTGGAAATGTCCGGTGGGATATCGAACAGGGAATGTGGGGAATTATTCGGGTCCATGGCAAGCCTCAGCCGCACTTGCCATTGTTGGAATGATAGTTATAGTCCAGGTGCAATCAGCCCGGAAAGGTTAACTTCGGACATTTTTCCCGAGTTTGGCGTATAGCCATTGCAGAGCGTATAGCAATTGCAGAGCGTATAGCCAGATTAGGAGCATATAGTCCCGCACCTATAGTCAATTTCGCATTAAGAAACGATGTTGCCATCAACATCGTTTCTTAGTGCTACATATAAATCTCCACCCCCTAATATTTTCTTACAACGATTCCACGAATTTAATTTTTTCAAAAGGAATGATGCGGAACTTCCCTTTGCAGCCACAATCTTCTTTCACTCTTCTATTTTTCTTTTCTTTAAGCATCATGACCTCTATAAAATCTGTTCCGACATGGTCAATTCTGGCTTCTATTTCCTCATCTTCACACTCAATTTTGACATCATGGTCAAGCAGCTGGCGCAATCTAAAGGCCAATCCGCTTTGCAATCCGGCTAACCGGAGGTGGAAACGGTCCCCGCATAGGAAGCGCCTATCGAAGCATTTGTCGAATCGATTCTCAAAACGATTTTCAAATCTTTCCTCAAAATCATCCTCGAAACACTCGTCAAATCTCTCTTCAAATCTTCTGCCAAATTCAGGTGAAACATGGTCATGCTGATGAACATCTTTACTTTCGCACTTCTTTCGGTTTTGGCGGAACTTTCTGCATTCAGAACAGTTACAATGACGGTTCCTGCTCATTTACTCTTCCTCCTTCAATTTTTCTTTAACAGCCGTCAGAATCTCTATTTAGTTTAGTGGTATCCAAGAGACTATTTTGATTGATTTTCAGCAAACTGTGTTATGAAGAGGTTAAAGCGCTGCGCCTCTTCATTACTGAAGTCTCCAACTGTCCAAGGCAAGGGAACTATGTTTAAACAATTTGCGGTTTTTTAGAGGCGGCAATAAGCGAGCTTCTTTTACCAATTTGTCGATTTCTGGCAGGGATGTGAAGAATTTGTCGATGATTTCCACTGGATTATCCTTGTCAAAGAACCTTATTAAACAAGCAGAGGCACAGCACGGACCCAAGAATGTTTCCAGCTCCCGATGCCGCCTTGTAAAGCCGTGATGGGTCTTTCCGCAACTCGCACAATGCTGGAAATCTGTCATTTTCAACCTAACTCCTTCCAACAAGTTAGTAATATACTATGTGAGACATTTTTACCTGAATAAGCATCAGCCCTCTTGAGTGAAAATTTATATGGGCAATTGTGTGTTTAACCAACTCTCAAGGTACCCCCGCTGTACCGGTAACATAATATGAACTGTGAATGATAGTCACGTGGCGAAATCTGATTGTTGATTCCAGTTGTTAACGCAAAATTTATGCAAATTAGGCTGTTTTTTTCACAAGAATATATAAGAATCGTTTTTCCTGGCAGATGGGAGGTGACCAAGTGAAAAGAAGGAAACGTAAAAAGGAAGGTATCCGTTGTCCGGAAATTGTCGCGCCCAATGCTCCTGATGATTTTTGCATCCCGGAACTTTGCTGCCCCGACTGTCTGGAAACTCCTAAATTTCCTTCTCCCACGTCTTGCCTCCCAGAGGCGGAGACAGAAGAGCTTGAGGAAAGAATTGATGCCGCAAATGAATTGCTGTTGGACTTGGCGTTATCCAATGAACGGTCCGAAGAAGGACTGATGCGGGCTTTTGAAGGATTATCAGGACAGTGGGTCGAGCTGAAAATCGGCGAAGAACCTGATGAAGAGGAACAAGCGGAAGAAGAGCAAGCCGATGAAGGCGTTACATCCCGCGAAATAGGAGAAGCCGGACTAAATCGTTCTCCCCGTGCAAGGAAAGCCGCATCATTTCCAGGGAATTCGAACACCTTGCCGCAAGAAGAGGTAACGACGTCCCGTTCAACTGGTACACTGCTTCTCGACGAGCCGGACATAGCCGAAAAGAAACCGGTTCGAAAAGGAGTGAAAAGAAAAAATAAAATATATATTAGATGGCAAAAAGCAAAAAAGCGGAAGTCAAACAGGGGTCTTCAAGAGCAGGAACCAAGCCAGCAAGAAACGGCCAGTGACGAAAGTGTAATTTTAATGGGTAGAGTAGAAGTTGTTGGCAAAGATTTTGTGATGTTAAAGGATGACATGAAGGAATTCCTGATCCCATTTGCCCAAATACGATTTATTAAACTTCAAAACCGTTTCGTGCACCGGCCCCATGAACCAGAGTTGTTAGATATCGATCCATGTTTGCGAAGATCGATAACCTTCAATTTCGGGGAAACAGTTGCCTCCTCACCGGAATTAATCCGGATCTTTTTTAAACTGAATCTCAGTATCTTTTTATTGCTGCAATTACGGAAACTAGTAAAGATCCAGCTTAAAGATGAAGTGTTTGTAGGGATTGTGGATGAGGTTAGTGAAGAATCAGTTGGCCTGCAGATGGAAAATGGAAAATTAAGGGAGATACCATTCCGTTCCATTTTATTTATGACGATTTAACACTCACACATGAGTTTCAACAACCCTTGCATGGCAAGGGTTATACATAAGACATCAGTTTTGTTTCCCATAGATAAAACAAGAGGGGATAAGAGTGTATTTTTTCAATTCATGTCATTTGCCGTTTCAGCTTGTCCTTCAAAACGTATGATATAGCATACCGTTTCAGAAGGGGGAAGACAAAATGGGTTATTACAGCCACAAGGAGCATTGTTACTATTGTCATTGCAGTTATTTAAAAAACTACTATGATAGCCACAAGAAATATTACTATGATTCCTGCAAAAAAGACGATCAGGGTTGGGATAAAGATAAAAAAGAATGTCATGACTGCAAAAAGCATTACTGGTGTGACAAGGAGCATTATCATTGGTGGAAGAAATATTATTGGGAGCATTGTAAGAAATATGACCATGATTCCCATAAAAAAGACGATTATGATTGGGGGAAAGAAAAGGAAAAGCATAACTGCAAGAAGCACTACTGGTATGACGAGGACCACTATGATTGCTGCAAGAAACATGATTGGGATCCTTGCAAAAAACATGACCA
>NZ_QVTD01000011.1 GCF_003429105.1 Peribacillus glennii | reverse complement strand
CATACGATAAATCACGAGCAATGTCTTGTCTTACCTGCTGCGGATTGGTCCCGAAATTTGGCTGTAGGGCTGCTTGGGCATTTTGAGCCTGCTGCGGCGTCCCCATCATGCCGCGTCTCATTGATGATCCATCTTGCATGCTGCTGCCTGCCATCATTCCACTTGCTCCACTCTGCATTGCCTGCTGGCCGAATTGGCCTTGGTTCATTGATTGTGTCATTTGGAGTCCTCCTTTATTAGAATTGAAACGTTTTTAGAATGTCCGAAAACTTGAAGGATATTAATTGTCGTTTATTTTTTAAAGAAAATTTTGATGTTCCTTGATCTTTACGATTTAATTTGTTTTATGTTTCCAACAAACGTTTCGCGATGACTTTTATTTATATTTCCGCACCAATACTCCAAAATTTTAAAGCAAACGATAAATTTATAAATGAACATGCTGAATAAAAACACATAGTATTAGAAAGTATAACTCGAGTGACATGTTGTTTCCTCTCTTGAAGGTCTGCCTTTCACTAAGGCAGACTGTTCCTTTTGTGATCTCCATTCCTTTGTTTGGTTTACTAACGATATAAACATTACAAGAAAATGACAAATGTTTATGCATAATGATAAACACTATTCAAAATACAGGGCACTAGTGTAAAAAACACATTATTCTGTAGAATTTTCATTGGACAATTAAATGGAGTCAGTCCCCCACCACTGTAATGCTTTAACACAGCGGGGGACTGACCCCTTTATACTTTTTCCAATGCCTATAAAGAATAGGGTTGCATTTAGTATGTAGAGAAGGACACACGGGAAAGAATGGACAAGGTGCTTGATTAAATCCCTATCTGGCTGCCCCCTTCCCGAATTATATAATTAAGGATAATCATTCAATTCATGAAATGAGAAGTTTTTGTTTATATTCACTTGGTTTAAGGAGGTTATGAAGTACATGAACCTTCCTTTAGCGAAGAAATATTAGGAAAAGGTGTTACTGTTTCCTGAGCAATCGATATCTTCCAGCAATACCGGAGTCTCAGGCAAATATAGCTTAATAAAAAAACCTCCGCAAAAAATGCAGAGGTTACCCGCCTATATAAGACATCTCGATTTTATCCTGTCCTTTGTTCTTGCCTTCTGCCCTTTCATCCGAGTAACGGTCCCGTCGATGATTCCAAATGGAGGCGATTTGCTCGGTGACCTCGTTGTCATCCAGATCGGATCGGAGCAGCGCTTTAATATCATGTCCGTTTCCGTTGAATAAGCAGGTATAAATTTCACCCTTGGCGGATATACGGGCGCGCGTACAGCTGCCGCAGAAGGATTCCGAAACAGAAGTAATAAACCCGACCTGGGTGTCGGTTCCTTTGTAGCGATACCTTTTGGCAACTTCCCCATAATAATCCGGGTCTGCCGGTTCCAGTTGAAATTCAGAGGAGAGCATTTCCAAAATCTCTTTTTTGGTAACGACATGATCCATCTTCCACCCATTCGTGTGGCCGACATCCATGAATTCAATATACCTCAGCTGCAGCCCCTCTTCCTTGCAGAATCGGGCCATCGGCAAAATCTCTGATTCATTCAGGCCTTTTTTAACGACCATGTTCACTTTGACTCCGAGGCCCGCATCCCTTGCAGCCAATATGCCTTCAATCACAGGTCCGGTACCGACATTTCTTCCGTTAATCTGTTTAAAAAGATCATCGTTCATGCTGTCAAGGCTGACATTTACCCGATGAAGCCCGGCCTCTTTCAATTCAACGGCATATCTTTTCAAAAAAACACCGTTCGTCGTCAAGCCGATATCATGGATTCCTTCTATCTTTGAAAGATTACGGATCAGATGAGGAAGATTCTTCCGAAGCAGCGGCTCGCCGCCGGTTATCCTCAACTTTTCTACCCCAAGACTCGCAAAAATCTTCGAGACTCTTTCTATTTCTTCATAGGATAAAAGCTCGCTTTTCGGGAGAAATTTAAAGCTTTCATTGAAAATCTCGGCAGGCATGCAATACTGGCATCTAAAATTACAGCGATCTATAACAGAAATCCGTAAATCTCTTAAGGGTCTATCCAAAGCATCGTTGACTTTGTTGATGTTCATTTTTTCACTCCCTTAGGATCAGTATTGATCGTTTGACAAAACATATCAAAATAACCACATTTAGTGATTTTAACATGTTTTATATCGTTTTGATACTGTTACACTTCAGCATCCCTTCAAATACTCCTTCCCTTTATTCACAAGTTTGGAAACCTTGTTCATCCTTCATGGTCGTATTTTTATAAAAACAGTGAATTTCATCACCTTTTCATCAATTGTTCAAGAAAAATTACAAATATAGCCTTATAATTTAATCTTCCCTTACAAGGTTATTCTATATAATTGGAAATATCCAATGGTTTCGTTTTTTTACTTAAAAGACAGTGCAAATGTGAATAATTTTTTCATATCCCAAAGCAACAAGTTTCATAATACAGGGGGGATGGGATCATGCTTGTTAAACAAACTCATTCTGTTAAGATAACCGAATTATATAAGATTCCCGATAAATCGCACCATGGCAGAAAAAGATAATTCACTTGTTTCCGTTACCTTATCGCTCAATTAAAAAAGGAATCAATCCTTTCAGTCAGTAAAGGAAAGTTTATCCTCCATAACCTTCAATTCAAAAAAATGCGATCAGCTGTGAAAATTGTCCCGGCGTGCTCTGCAGCATTAAATAAAAAAACTCGCCGGCTGGCGAGTCTTTTGCATATTTACCGCTTATTTGATTCCCAGTGCAATTTTTGCATATCGGGACATGCGGTCCTTCGACCATGGCGGATTCCACACGATATTTACTTCCGTTTCCTTCACTTCCGGGATATCCTCAAGCGCCGTTTTGACCTGGTCGACAATCGTTCCTGCCAACGGGCATCCCATTGCCGTCAATGTCATAGTGACGGTTGTAAGGCCTTCATCATCCATTTCCACATCATACACAAGGCCCAGATTTACGATATCAATCCCGAGTTCCGGGTCAATTACCTGTTCAAGAGCACCCATAAGATTTTCTTTTAGGTCCTGATCCATCCTTATCACTCCTTAATAGTTGTGAGATAAGAAATTATAAGGCTTTCTTATCTGCTAAATAGAACACAGACAGTGCCACGTCCGTGCCTGCACACACGCTGTGCCCCTGGCTATGCCTCTGCCATTTCTTTCACAAAGGCTAGCCAATCGGTCGGCGGATTTTCTAATGTTTCCTATATCATAACAGATAGGCAAAGATGGATTAAGCATTTTGCCCGGCCGGTGCCAAATGCGTCCCAAACCATTCCACTGTTTTTAAAACGCCTTCCCTGCTTACCTTATGCTCGGCCCTTTCATCCAACATAAAGAGTAGCTTTTCATTAGAATGTTTGTAATCAGGCAGCAATGCTTCATACAACTCCCAGGCATTCCGGTATGGTACGACTCTGTCTTTTGCTCCGTGCCAGAACATGAGCGGACGTCCTGCCAATTTCTCCTGTTGAAGGCTTAAATCATATTTAGCAAGGCGGCTCATTGTCTTTTCTATTTCTTGATCGGATAAGTTGATGTCGATTCCATGTTTTTTTAGCGTTTGGATTTGTAATTTGGCATACGACACATAAGCAGGATTCCCCATTAAGCTGACCCCTGTGCCGATCCAATCATATGCGGCAAGCGCGCCCAATGTGACGATTCCACCCATGGAGGTACCTGCCAATCCGATTTTATCAGGCATAATTACATTTCTATCGGTAAAATTATTTTTAATTAGATCGACTTCTTTGATGCTCCCCAAAACGATTTTCCAAAAGTTCCCCATTAGTTTTTGTTGATCATGGCCCTTTGATCGTTCCCCATGGTACGGGGCATCAGGAAGGACTACACGAAAGCCCTTCTCAGCCATAAGATAGGCATAATGCAAATTATGTTCCTTAGCGCTGTTGAAACCATGAATGAAAATAATCAGGGGAAGTTCTGTATCCCATATCTCCCGTTTCGCCAAATGAAGGACGGGTATATCTTGTATACGCTCGTTTTCTATTATTACCAAAGCCCTGCCTCCTGAACTTTTTAAAAAATCTTATAGTTGTACTATACAACTTAAGGGAATAGAATGAAAAAGATTTAATTTTGTGTTAAAAACAGGGTAACATTAAAGGAATATAATAAAAGAAAAGCGAAAATTTAGGAAACAGCGATCTAAATAACTAAATGAAGGTGACTATATGAGAGAAAAACATTTAATCTGCCTGGATCTTGATGGAACCTTGCTAACGGATGAAAAGCAAATTTCCCCGCGTTCAAAGGCAATTTTAACGCGATTGAAAAACGAAGGCCATGAAGTGATGATCGCTACCGGCCGTCCGTACCGGTCCAGTGAAATTTATTATCATGAACTCAGTTTAAAGACACCTATCGTAAACTTTAATGGCGCTTTTGTACATCACCCGCGTAATAACAGCTGGGGAGTATTCCATACGCCATTGGATATTTCCGTTGCGAAAGAAATCGTTGAGGCCTGTGACAAATTTCGATACCACAATATTATTGCAGAGGTCCGGGATGATATATACTTCCATTACCATGATGAAAAACTGATCGACATCTTTAAAATGGGCAATCCGAGGGTAACTACCGGAGATTTACGGGACTTCCTTGAGGATTCCCCTACAAGCATGCTTATCCATACAGATGAACAATATGTAGCCCAAATCCGCAGGCATCTCTCGGATGTTCATGCCGAGGTAATCGACCACCGCCGCTGGGCAGATCCATTCCATGTTATCGAAATAGTTAAATCAGGATTGAACAAAGCGGTTGGCATCAAGAGGGTTGCGGCCTCCCTTGGTATCCCAAGGGAGCGGATAATCGCATTCGGCGATGAGGATAATGATTTAGAAATGCTGGATTATGCCGGTACCGGCGTAGCAATGGGAAATGCGATTTCCCAATTAAAAAATGTCGCGAATACCACCACGTTAACTAACCAGGAAGATGGAATCGCCGTATTCCTAGAGGAAAAGTTCAATATCAAGACAGCTTAGGAGCGGTGAAGGACAAAATCCATGATTAGCTAAGTAAACTGTCCTTCATCGGAAATATGAGGGACAAAGTCCGGAAATCAACCAAGGGAAATATCCTTGCTCGGAGATATGATGGACAAAATTCGGAATCAATCAAGGAAAAATTCCTTCATTTAATAACGGCTGCGAACTTCCATAAATTTAAACTTTTAAATCCTTTTGAAAATGGCATGATAATAGTGACGCAGTTCGCTGCGCCACAAGCTTCTCATGCGGAGGGGATAAGAATGGGCAAAAGCAGTAAATCGCGACGGTTTGTACAACACGGAAGAGATTCTGTAACAAGGCATGCCGAACGGATCCCATATCGTTCCACATACGCTGAAGCGGAAACCCGGAAGCTTCAAACCATGTCAGAACAAAGCTATGGTGGCTTCTAATGGGCAATAAATTATTTCAACAAGCGAGAACAGCCGTGAAGAACGTATTACATGCAAACAACAAGGCCGAAACAGAGGATAAGGTCTCGATCGCCAAAAACGCGCTTTCCTCAGCGTATGCCAATTCGACTCCTGCTGAGCAAGAACAGTTACGCGAATTCCAGCAACAGCTTGAAGATGAAAATGTAAGATAAACGAAAGCCTCCTATCTCTTTTGAGAAGGAGGCTTTTAAATTTGCCATTGTATGTGTATTAGTCGTTATTGTTGTTTCTTGAACGCGCATTGCCGCCCTTTTCCCCGATTTCTTCATAGAATTCGCGGTCATGGTTTTCGGAAGTGGCTTCGCCGCCTTTTCGGCCTATTTCCTGGTAGAATTCTTTATCATGGTTTTCGGAAGTGGTTTCGCCGCCCTTTTTTCCAATCTCCTGGTAGAAATCCTTATCATGGTTCTCGGCAGTGGCTTCGCCACCTTTTCGGCCTATTTCCTGGTAAAATTCCTTATCATGGTTCTCGGCGGTCGCTTCGCCGCCTTTTCGGCCTATTTCCTGGTAAAAATCTTTATCGTGATTCTTTGCAGTCGCCTCTCCGCCCATACGTCCTGCTTCTTCCCTGCTCATTTTGTTATCGTCGTTATTTCTAGCCACTTGCAATCACTCCTCTAAAGATTTTTTTGTACTTGCTGTACAATACAGGAATAGCCGTTTTGAACGTGCGTTAAACAATTATTTTTAAATTTCTAAAAAATGTAAAATTTCTGTAATACACCTATGCTATTTTAATCTTTTCTGAAAAAGCCAAATATCGCGGATGTCTCAATGATGTTGGTAAAAGCCTTAGGATCTACCTCCCGGATCGTCCGTTCCAGATCATATAGTTCATACCTTGTGATGACAATCATCAACAAATCTTTACTCTCGTTGGTGAAGGCTCCTTTTGCCGGAAGCATTGTAATGCCGCGGACCAATTTGCCATGTATCGCTTCTTTCAGTTCTTTGCTTTTTTTGGTGATGATCATGGCAGTCAATTTTTCATGGCGGGTATGAATGGCATCTATAACACGGGTTGATGTGTAAAGTGTTACCAGCGTGTATAATGCTTTTTCCCATCCATAAAGGCTGCCTGCGGTGACGATGATCACTGCATTCAGTATAAAAAAATATGTACCTACGGGCCTGTCCTTCATCCGGGAAAGCAGCATGGCGATAATATCCATGCCTCCTGTGGACGCACCGTACTTTAGTGTTATCCCCACGCCTACAGCTGCAATTACCCCTCCGAAAACTGCATTTAGCAAAATATCAGGGGAAACATGCTTGATTGGGATAATCTCAAGGAATAGGGACATAAGCACCACACTTAGAAAACTGTAAAACGTAAAGGATTTCCCAACCTTTTTCCATGCCAGGATGGTAACCGGAACATTTAATAAAAACAGTAAAATCCCTGTTGAAATATTTATTGGCGTATAAGTGCCGAACAATCGTGAAAGCAATTGTGCCGCACCGGTAAACCCGCTGGCATAGATACCTGCGGGAATTAAAAATAAATTCATCGCAATCCCGTTCAAAAATGCCCCAATAATAACCACTATGATTTTTTTTACCTCTGCCATATACATCTTTGTCCCTCCTAAAAACACATATGAATAGTATCCTTTTACCCTGGCGCTGTTATTCTATTCACAAATTCCCTATCACGTTTCTTCGTCTGAATTGATTGTAATTTTCCAATGAAATGCTACACTGTTTATATAAAATACAAGAAAAATTTTGCCAAGAAAGCTGGTGGATAAATGACTGTACAGATCATTGCAGATAGTGCCTGCGACCTGCCATTGTCATTTTATAAAGAGAATAATGTCACCTTGGTTCCTTTACAGGTGCTTTTAGAGGGTAACACATACGAAGATTTGGAAACGATCGCACCAAAGGAAGTATACGACGCGATGAGGGAAGGCAAATCCCCGACAACTTCCCAGGTTTCACCGGAAAGATTCCTGAAGGTTTTCACTGCCCTGGCCCAGGAAAAGAAACAAGCAGTGTATATCGCATTTTCTTCCGAATTGTCAGGTACATACCAAACAGCGGTGATGGTCCGAAACCAGGTAAAAGAAGAGTATCCGGACGCCGACATTGAAGTGATCGACGCGAAATGCGCTTCTGTCGGCTATGGCCTTGTGGTTTATAAGGCCGCCCATCTGGCAAATGCCGGAGCCTCAAAGGAATCTATCCTTGATGATGTTTCTTTCCGGGCCAAACATATGGAACATCTTTTCACGGTCGATAACCTCGAATATCTTGCAAGGGGAGGCCGGGTATCGAAAGCATCCGCTTTTTTCGGCGGCCTGCTGAATATTAAGCCCCTGCTGCATGTAGAGGAGGGTAAATTAATACCTGTTGAAAAAATACGCGGCAAGAAGAAATTATTGAAACGAGTGCTTGAGCTGATGCATGAACGCGGTGTCGATGTACAGGCCCAAACCGTGGGAATAAGCCATGGAGATGACGAGGAGACGGCACTTGAATGGAAACAAGCCATCCAGGATGAATTTGGCACAACCGAATTTGTCATCAATACCATAGGCTCTGCCATTGGAGCGCATGTTGGCCCGGGAACCATGGCCGTCTATTTCTTAAACGGACTTCCGCCACGCAAATAATACATACTCCCCCTCCTTCAAACGAACACTATAAGGGCATTATAAATGAAGGGAGCGGAGTATATGCCTAACACAAAGGATGACGATAAATTGCCTAGAGATAATCAGGCGCTGAATGAACAAAAAAACATTCTCCATGAAAAAAACAGGCAGGCGGGAAGATTTTCATATTCCAAAAAAACAGACCATAAATAGCAGGGATTCTCCCCTGCTATTTTTTCATTTTCTGCGGTGGTTGCATCAGTTGTCATTCCGATAGTGTTTAACTATAATTAAAGAAAGGATAAAAAGCGTACTTGGAGGTAGAGCATGGCAAAAGAAAGTTCATTTGATATTGTCTCACAGGTTGATTTTTCGGAAGTCACGAATGCCGTGACCATGGCACTTAAAGAAATCAAAACCCGCTATGACTTCAAGGGCAGCAAAAGTGACATCACCCTTGACAAAGAGGAGCTCGTATTAGTGTCCGATGACGAATTTAAGCTGGACCAGTTGAAAGATGTACTACTAAGCAAGCTTGTGAAGCGTGGTGTTCCCATCAAAAACCTAGATTACGGGAAAATTGAAGGCGCTTCAGGCGGGACCGTCCGCCAGCGCGCCAAGCTTATCCAAGGCATAGATAAAGAGCAGGCAAAGAAAATCAACACCATCATCAAGAATTCAGGCTTGAAGGTGAAAAGCCAGGTCCAGGACGACCAGATCAGGGTAACCGGCAAAAGTCGAGACGATCTCCAGGGCATCATTTCTGCGATTCGCGGTGCGGATTTGCAGATCGATGTTCAATTTATTAACTACAGATAATATCAAAAAAAGCTGCAGCTAGCCTACGCAGCTTTTTTGTTTCCCTTCTTACAGCCTTCTGGTTAACCCCTGCATGCAATGTGTTATTTTTTTCCATGTTTTCTCCTGCCATATCAATGGAATAAGTAAAAAGAAAATAGCCATTGGAGGGATTTATTTTGAGCAGTGAGGAAAAAATTAAACAAACATTTCCGCCACAGCACCAGGAACGCCAACCTGGAGTCGAAACGGAAATGGACCCTAATCCAGAGTCCGTCAAATCGGATTATAAAGGAAGCGGCAAATTAAAAGGAAAAACGGCTATCATTACCGGAGGGGACAGCGGAATCGGGAAATCCGTGGCCATTTATTACGCGAAAGAAGGGGCGAACGTTGCGGTAGTGTACCTGGACGAGCACGATGATGCTAGTGCCACCAAGGAACTGATCGAACAGACTGGCCAAAGATGCCTTCTACTTCCCGGTGATATAGGTGATGAGGCTTTTTGCAAGGATGTTGTCGAGAAAACGGTGGGTGAATTCGGTTCGGTGGATATCCTGGTTAACAATGCCGGTGAGCAGCATCCGCAAAAGAGCCTTCTGGATATTTCGGCAGAACAGCTTGAAAGAACCTTCAAAACGAATATTTTTGCGATGTTCCACCTTACCAAAGCGGTACTCCCGCATTTGAAAAAAGGCAGCAGCATCATCAATACCGCTTCTATTACAGCCTACCAGGGGCACCCGGAGCTTATTGATTATTCAGCTACAAAAGGCGCCATTGTCTCGTTTACCAGGGCGCTGTCCAATTCTGTTTCAAAGGAAGGGATACGAGTCAATGGCGTTGCACCGGGACCAATTTGGACACCGCTTATCCCTTCCACTTTCACCGAGGACCAGGTAGCCAAATTCGGAAGCGACACTCCAATGGGACGGGCAGGCCAGCCGGAAGAGCTTGCACCCGCATATGTCTTCCTGGGAAGCGATGATTCATCCTATATCAGCGGCCAAATGATCCATGTCAATGGCGGCAAAGTGGTCAATGGATAGTTATTTTGCAGATAGGGAAATAAAAAATAGATGAAGCGCAACAAACTGCTTCATCTATTTTTTATGGCAGAAACCGGCAATTATGTTTTATGCCCTATTCCGCCGGGCCCTTTTCCAAATTAAGATAATGAAAACCGCAAACGCTGTATAGACAGCCCCCATAATCACCAAATACGGGACATTTAACCCTGATTTATCAGCAAGCGCATACACTTCGGCAATTTCACGGTCAAGAACGATCGTATATTTGTCACCCTTGCTCCGTACTAAGTCTCCTGTAAGCAATCCTCTTAACTCTTTGCCTTCTTCTATTATGCCCTTGTCCAGGGTTACCGTTTGGGTCTTGGAAGTGTTGTTAATCGCTATGAACACCGTTTCATCCCCATACGTCCGCTGGAAAATTGCCATGCCTCCTTTTTCATAAAGAAGCCGGGAATTGCCTTTAGACAACGAAGGCAGCTGTTTGCGAAGTTCTCCAAGCTTGGTTATATAATCAATTAGCTCCTTCTCCGCCTTAAATGCCATTAATTGGTGATTATCAGGCACCTCGCCGCCGTTCATGGCAATTTCAGAGCCATAATATACAACCGGCATGCCAGGGACGGTGTACAGGTACGACAATGCCATTTTCCATCGCGTGCCCGGATGCTGTTTCTTCGCAACGGCTTCATTGGTAAAGCGGGACATTTCATGATTATCTAAAAAGTTACCCATGTTCATGGAGGATCCGCTTTTTTCAAAGGCGGGAAAAACATCTTCAAGGGATGTATCAGTCCCGCTGAAAGCTGTCCGTAATTGCCGGGCTTTTTTATAATCCATGAATGCGTCTATTCCGTTTTTCTTAAGTTCTTCTATTGCCTTTGGGTCATTCTCTGGTATCTGTCCCGCCAAGAAGAAATCCTGTTTCTCCTCTTTCACGGCCCTTGAAAAATCGCTCCAAAAGTCCATTGGAGCCTTCTGAAGGCTGCCGAGGCTAAAGCCGTCAATTCCTGTCTCACGTACCCACCATTTAGCTGCGTCAAGCAAATATCCCCTTGTTTCCGGGTTACCCAGATTCAATTCCGGCAAATTCTCTGACCATGAAGCCTCCTGCTCCACATTGTCATTTTCGCTATCACTTGTCCCTTTTTCCAGGAACCAGTCCTGTTTGCCAGAATCCTTTAGCCAAGGATGGTTTGGCCCGACATGATTCACGGGAAATTCCGCCAGTATTTTCATATCCCGTTTATGTGCTTCCTTGACCAGCTTTTTAAAGTCTTCCATCGTTCCGAAATGTTCTTCAGTCTTATAATAATCCCGAATCCAATATCCATGATAGCCGCGGTCTTCATTATCAAATACCGGACTAAGCGAAATCGCTGTAAAACCCATATCTTTTATGTAATCAAGCTGTTCTTGAATCCCCCTGAAATCCCCACCATTGTATGCCTTGGGGTCGTTTACGTCGATATCCTTTGCATTCTTTTCATTTCCATCATTAAACCGGTCCACCATCAAAGAATAAATCAATTCGTCTTGCCATGTTCGCTCTTCTTTTTCAACCGCGCCTGCTTTAACGCCGTATAAAAAAAGAAACGGAATCAAAACGAGTGGCAGCACTCTTTTTCCCATACCTGCTCCCCCTATTATGCTTCTCTACGACTATAAGATTAGCTTTTTGTCCCCTTGCCGTCAAACATGAATGTGAAAACGGAGGGCCCAGGACCGATAAAATCGTAGATTCAGACAGGTTTATTAATTTTTCACTCTAAAAGAATGGTTGTGATACCATTAGCGCAAACCTAAATTTCATTATGCAATCTGTTTACAATATTTGAAGGAAAATCATATTTTGAAATCAGGGAGCTTTAGAATTTTAAAAAATGCAAGCTATCATGCTGGCCACTATTTTTGCAGTCGTATTTTCTTTATTTTTTAAACAATTGTTGTCGATTTTCACAAGCAATTCCGGGATTAGCATTTTGGTCTGGCTCCCCGTGATCCGTGAACCTGGCCGAGCTTTTAACTTAGCCATTATCAATTCCATTAGGGCGGCCGGCGATGTTCGCTTCCAATCTTAATCTGAGTTCTGTCGATGTGGGGAATCAGTGTGACACGGCGTATCAACTTGGAATTAAATGCGGCCTAGGGCTGACCCGAATTTGGATTGCCTTTGCTGCGACTGCGAATGGTTCCGTGGGCTTTCCATACTTTGGAGATAGAGGACACGCATCTGGATGAAGAAAGGATTTGTAACCGCCAGTCAAGGTTAAATAAAGGAAAAGAAAAGGCGCAACAGTTGAGAAGGAAACCGTTGCGCCTTTTCTATTAGCAGCATTTGAACCGACTTTTTTCCATGCCTTAATATTCGGGCATATACCTACTTTTATGATTTTCTCTATTTACTCTTATTTCCCAGGCAGATCTTCACGATTCAATCAATTCAATATTATAGTCCTTAAACCAGACATGTATCTGAGCAAGGTGTGCCAAAAGCTGCGGGCCTGACATAAGCTGGCCGAACCAGGGAACGTGGAAAGCCGCTCCTTTTGATTCCACAATTTCACTCAGTTTTTCTGTGTTAAAGAACTCATGCAGGATCGAATTCCGGTCTGCCAGAATGTCGTTCAACCAGAATTGGATTTTATTCGTGTATGCCGGGTTATGTGTTTTCGGATATGGACTTTTCTTGCGGTAGAGGACTTCTTCCGGCAAAAGCCCTTCAAGTGCTTTTCGCAAAATGCCCTTTTCCCTGTTCCCAACCGTCTTCATTTCCCACGGGATGTTCCATACATATTCAACCAGGCGATGGTCAGCAAACGGAACCCTCACCTCAAGGCTTGCGCCCATGCTCATCCTGTCTTTTCGATCCAACAGCGTTGTCATAAACCAAAGGATATTCAAATAAAATAATTCCCTGCGTTTGGCAGCTTCCCCGGTTTCCCCATCCAGTCTCGGGACTTCCGCAATAGTCTGTGCATACTTATTCTGTACATAGTCTTCCAGCTTTAATTTCCGCTTCCAGTTTTCTGTCAGTAATGACACCCTCGCTTTTGTCGATCGCATCCATGGAAAACCATTCCGATTTAAATCATCCTCCCGGTGAAACCATGGATAGCCGCCAAAAATTTCATCTGCACATTCCCCTGAAAGCCCTACAGTAAAATCGTTCTTGATTTCCTTGCAAAACCAGAGAAGTGATGAATCTATATCCGCCATTCCCGGCAAATCCCTGACATGGACAGCCTCCGTTAAGTAATCAGCAAGAGATTCCTGTGAAATCACCGAGCTGTGGTGCACGGTATCAAAAGCTTCCGACATCCTTTTAATCCACGGTCCATCCGAATCCGGCTGGAATTCATTTTCCTTAAAAAACAAGTCATTGTCTTGATAATCGATGGAATAAGTATGAAGCCTGCCTTTTCCTTCTTGCTGGTATGCTTTGGCGGCAATGGCTGTTATCGCACTGGAATCAACTCCTCCAGATAAAAATGTACAAAGTGGCACATCCGAGACAAGCTGCCTTGTAACCGCGTCATTCACAAGGAAGCGCACTTTCTCCGTGGTTTCTTCCAACGAGTCGGTGTGCTCTTCACTCTTCACATTCCAGTAGCGCCATATCCTTAATCCCTGGCCGGCAGATAGTGTTAACGCGTGGGCGGGACGCAATTCCTGGATGCCGCGGAACACTCCTGAGCCCGGTGTGCGTGACGGACCAAGTCCAAAAACCTCCGCAAGCCCTTCCCTGTCTATTTGAGGCTTCATATCAGGATGGGCCAAAATCGCCTTAATCTCCGAACCAAAAAGGAATCCTCCGCCTTTCTCCGCATAAAATAGTGGTTTGACGCCTAACCGGTCCCTGGCCATGAACAATTTTTGCTCCTCCATATCCCACACCGCAAAGGCAAAAATCCCGTTGAATAAATCCACGCATTTTTCTTTCCATTCTATATATGAAGTTAGCAAAACTTCTGTATCACTATGGCCTTTAAAGGAATATCCTTTTAATAACAGTTGTTTTCGAATGTCTTCCGTGTTATACAGCTCGCCATTATAGCACAAAATGTATGTTCGTTCCCGATGCTGTTTCAGCATCGGCTGGCAGCCGCCTTCCGGATCTACAACAGTAAGGCGCTTATGGCCAAACGCTGCATGTGTGTCTGCCCATAAATTGCTTTGATCAGGTCCGCGTTTTGATAATGTTTCGGTCATTCGCCCAACTATTCCAGTCTCTTTACCAAGATTTCTCCTGTAATCGATCCACCCGGTAATCCCACACATGTTTCATCACCCTTCCTCTTTTTATGGGGTCAGTCCCCCGGCGCGCTGCCGCGGTGAAGCGGTGGGGACTAACCTCACGATCAGTTGTATTTAATAACCTATGTAAATAGAGGATGGATGGTTATTTGTCCCGATATTAAAAAGGAGTTATATTTTTTATCCCGTTTGTTTAGAAAACTCACAGATTGGCGAGTCTTGTAAAAGGCTAAGTCAGAGGCTTAGTTCAGGCCCACAGGACAAGGAAGGCTTCGGCAGCGTTACATCGCACGAAACAAAGCTGAAGATTTGTGTGGATGTGGGCCACACAGGCGTTGCCACAGGAAGTGGCGCACTTATTCTGTGTTCATCTTTAGGTGGAAAGGAACGTTATATCCTATCCTTTTTTGCCGAAAAGTAGGTGAGGTCCCATTTTTTTGGAGGGTATTGTATGAGCCAACAGCAGAGATTTAAGCTTTTCAACCGCCAATCCAGGGCATTTTCAGAAGGTACAGTGGAATACATCAATCATCAATGGATATTCTTTGACGGAGAAACGGATGAGGCCTCTTCGCTCGATGAGTACTTAAATCATGATATCGAGATTTTTCGCAGCGGCCGCTGGTGTAAAGGGACCATTGGGGAAAATGGCACTGTCACACATAACGGCCAGGTGTTTGATTTAGAGCATGATGAATCAATCCGGATCCGTAAGCAGCTTATCTACTCGTTTGAGAGACTGCTGGATGAACTCAACGATGATTCTTTTTTTCAGTTTGTAACCACTTTGAATTCGCTTGATTTTTCCGTGTATGATTGTATATACAGTTATAACCAGCTCACTTTCCTTAGAACAGCAACGACACAGTCGGGGGTCAATTTTTTTATTTTTGATAACGGCACCCTGCTATGTTCTGTCCAGCATCATTTTTTTTACTCTGTAAAAGAACATGATCGATTTGAGTTCACCCTCAATACAGGGAAACGGATCATCATCGAAAAAATCAATGCTTAGCAACGTTAAAATCCAGCAAAAAAACCGGTAGTTGCTGGTTAATAAATCGCCGGTCGGCGAACCTTTTTAAAGCAGGAAGACAGAGTCGCAGTTAGGCTCACAGGATGTGCGCGCAGAGTCATTGCCATAGAATATGCCGTACTTAGTCAATGTTCTGCTTAATGCAAGTAAGAATGTTTTATGATTTTTTACCTGCGAAAAAAAAGCCTGGCGCACAAAGCCAGGCTTTTTGAGTAAAATTAGACTGTAATTATGTGATTCCGATACCTCACCAACTGCTCGATTGTTAACGGCCTATGGATATAAAACCCTTGTGCATAATGGCAATTCAAAGCTTTAAGCAGTTCGATCTGTTCCTTTTTGAACGATTTTCAAATCAAGGCCATTTCCCATGGTAATAATTGCTTTCACAATGGCAATGTCGGAAGAATCTTTCAAGTTATTGATGAATGAGCGGTCTATTTTTAACGTGTTAATCGGCAAGCTTTTCAAATAGCTGAGCGAACAATAGCCGTGCCGAAATCATCAATGGAAACCTTGACGCCAAGCCTTCCTAAGCTCCTGCATGACCTCTATGCTATAGCTGATATTTTCCGAGAATGAGACTCTCCGTCAATTCCAAGTGCAGGTAGCGGGGGCTAAGCCCGGATTCCGTGAGAGCCTCTTTACCTTGTCCAGAAATTGAGCCTGTTGGAATTAAATGCGGAAACATTGACTGAGACTATGAAATGGCCCATCCCCGACTCTTGCCATTATGTTTGACTATATAAGATACCTTTCAAGGCTTCATGATCTTCGAATACATAATTGAACGTTTGAGCCATTGCACTCACCAACAGTTACCCAATACTAGGATTTTTTATACCATCTAAGTATAAAATACCATGTTTTTTGTCCTGTAGAATGAAAATTAAAAACACCGCCAAATTTGTGGCGGTGTAAACGATTTAAGCAAATGGCTGGAATCCCTGCGGAAGGGCTAATCCCATATAAACTACTGCCAGGAACGCAATGATAAATACGGCCCAGAGTGCTCCTGTGCTTTTTCCTTTTTTAGCTCTGACGAGAATCATTTCCATCATTCCGATCACGATAATACCGATAATGGCTTTCAGGGCGTATACGCCAAAAGCACTACCTATCAAGCCGAATCCAGTAAGGATAATCAGCACGTAAAAAAGGCGCAGGATCATATGTACAATTTTAAAACTTTTCGCATTATCACCCTTGTTCATGGACACTGCTACAAAGAATAGAATTAGGGCGACCACCCAGGTTGTAATATGCATGTGCGTCATATTAAAAAATCCTCCTAAGAAATAATCACCTTCATCATATCATAGAAAAATGCGTAATCACAAAGTTTAACCTAGCACTATTCGATTTTGTTTATGAGAGTTCCAATTTTTTCGACAGTAATCTCAATAATATCACCGGATTGAAGGAATCTTGGCGGCTTGAATCCTTTACCGACTCCTGCCGGTGTGCCGGTAGCGATAATGTCGCCAGGCTCCAGAGTCATCCCCCTTGAAACCACCGAAATGATTTCCTCTACCGGAAAAATGAATTGCTCCGTATTGGCGTCCTGCCGTACTTCCCCATTCACCTTCGTCTGGATGTGAAGATGATTCGGGTTCTTGATCATTGATTTATGAACGATATAAGGACCCATTGGACATGTTCCGTCAAGGCTTTTACCCAGCAGGAATTGTTTGTGCCTGCTCTGCAGGTCCCGGGCTGTAACGTCGTTGATGACCGTATATCCAAAAACATAATCCAACGCTTCTTCGCGCGTAATCGAACGCCCTTTTTTGCCTATGATAATCGCAAGCTCTCCTTCATAATCCAATTGGGCTGTCACGCCATTGTGATTCGGAACGACCGATTTATGACCGATCACTGTGGTAGGCGTTTTCGAAAAAAGCATAAGATGCTCGGGTATATCCGCTTCGCTGCCAAGCTCGATCGCATGCTCGGCATAGTTTTTCCCTACACAAAAAATATTTTTGGCAGGACGCGGTATTGGTGCCTCCCATTCCAAATCTTCATTGGCGGCAAAAAGAGAAGCATCGTCCGCCGCATAGCTCCATTCATAAATCCTGTTTGCCTTTTCCGCAAAAACCTCTCCTTCCTGGATGCATTCCAGGAGTGTCGCTGGAAGGGAAACGGCACTGTCATTCATTTTTGCCGCAGCTTCCCCGAGCAGTAAATAATTCTGATCGTTTTCTTTAGACATGAGGATTTTGCTTTCACCTTTGATCCTGGCTGTTGAGAATTTCATTAAAACTTCTCCCCTTTTCGTGCCCGATTTGTTTCAGGCTAATTTTCTATATTGCGCTTATTTTTTAGTATACCCTTTTTATCTGTGAGGTGTTGGAGCGCCCTATAATCGCATGGCTTTTTTGGGGTGAAAGGACTTATATATCGGAAAAACTCCCAGTCTATCTTTTCAATACAGCCCTCTGCCATATCAGGCCGTGTTTTCCCCCTCTATTGGAATCTCCTGATGTGTATAGGCAACTGTTGCAGGAGCATCCAGATAGATGATTGTATCCACCCTCGCGAACTGTAATTCCAAATGTTTGGTATAAACCTCATGAACACCAAGTCTCTCAAGCCTTAAGATTATTTACCTGCTTCTGTGCTTTCCCTTGGTGTTTCCACCGGCATTCCTGCCAATAATGTGCATCTAATTGGATAGCAGGTATTCCCACTAACTGTGATAATTGTCTTGCCAATGTCGACTTTCCCGCACCCGAGCATCCTACAACCAGTATTCTTTTCACGATTTCCCCCTTGGCTGTCCCTGAATTCTTCCCAAAGCAGGTTTCTCTAAATATGTAAAAAGCCTCCACAAATACTCAACTGGTCCCATCCTGAAATATTGTAGCCATACCCTGCTGGCTGCCATTTGAATCATAAAAATAACCACTGCCAGCATCATTCCCGTGCTAAAAGAAATATTCCCATAATACCCTAATCCGTACGAGTAAAATAGGAAAGTTCCTAAAACAGATTGAAGCAGGTAATTGCTCATCGAGAGCCTTCCTACAGAGGAAAATGGCTTTAAAAGCATATAAAAACGTTTCTTCTCAATCAACAATGTGATGGAAGACAGATAAAACAACGACAATATGGGCCCCCCGAACTGGTCCTGAATAAATGAAGCCAGTGGATTGCGTGAGCTGTAATAAGGAAACAGCTTTAATGAGAGCCCTGCCGCCAAGGATGCAGCAAGGATGATCATCAATATTTTTTTATAATGGAGCGGCTTTTCAAGAATGCCTATTTTCGCAAAACCTGCGCCAACCAAAAACAATGGAAAAATAGATAAAAATAAAAAAATGGATGCAGCCGCGTTATTCACTAAATACCAGTCCTGGAACCTCTGCTGCACGATTTCCATAAAAGAACCCGCCCTGTATGCTTCCATAGATTGACGGGCGCCTTCAAGATCGTTCGGAATGCCAATTTCCCCCAATCCTGATTTCCACATAAGAAACGCCAACAGCAGGAAAGGGATCACATAAATGCCTGAACCTATGATCAGCAGCGATGTCCCGCTCATTCTATAAAATAGGATAAAAACAAAACCGAACAAGGCATAATTAATTAAAATATCACCGTGCCAGATAAAGAAAGCATGAATGCAGCCTATTAAAAGCAAGACAAATAACCTTCTTGAAAAAAGAAGAGGAAACGATTTGCCTTTACGTTCGGCCTTTCGTGCAGATAGAAAGGCGCCGAACCCGAATAAAAACGCAAATAACGGGTAGAAGCTTGCCTGGGCAAAGATATCAGTCATGATATACCAAAACTGATCGTGCTTATCCTCCCACCACGCCAATGGATCGATATATAACAGCGGCGCATGGAAGGATGGCATGTTTACAAGGAGGATACCCAGGATTGAAAATCCCCTTAGGATATCTATGCTGACAATTCTATCAGGTTCTTGCATTCGCAGAATCACTCCATTCATTTCCAACGCGGTATATCTTTATCTTTATCATACTTTGGTTCTTTCGACAAATTCGGCATAAACCAAAAAAACTGCCTTATACAAAAAAGGCAGTTTTGTTTGGGATGGATTAGTTCACAAATCGTCCCGATTTTCCAAAGGATTCCCAGTATTCATTGCGGAGATGCACTTTCTGGATTTTTCCTGAAGCCGTTTTCGGCAGCTCTCCGACAAACGTTACACCTGTCACCGCTTTAAAATGCGCCAGCTTTTCTCTTGAAAAGGCAATGATATCCTGTTCGCTGATATTCTGGTTTTCTCTTAAAACAACATAGGCATGCGGCGTTTCTCCCCATTTTTCATGGGGAACAGCAATAACGGCGGCTTCCAGGATTCCCGGATGCTCATATAACACCCCTTCCACCTCAATGGAAGAAATATTTTCCCCGCCGCTGATAATGATATCCTTCTTCCGGTCCACAATATCGATATGCCCATATTCATCGACTGTCCCCATATCGCCGGTATGGAGCCAGCCATTCCTGATTGCTTCCATAGTCGCTTCTTCATTTTTCCAATAGCCTTTCATGACGCCATGGCTTCTTGTAACCACTTCTCCTATTTCTTTGCCATCGTGGGCCACTTCTTCCCCATTGTCATTGATTACCCTGACATCGGAGCCAATCATTGAATAGCCTGCTTTCGCTTTGATTCTGTACTGTTCCTTGAGCGGCAAATTGGCCAGCTGGGGCCGAATGGTGGAAATCAGGCTCAACGGCGTGGACTCAGTCATTCCGTATACCTGGATGAATTCCCAGCCGAGTTCTTTTTCCACCCTTGTCACAAAAGCCGGCGGCGGTGCAGAACCTGCAATCACCACCCGAACCTCCTGGTCCAATGCTGGTGCATGTTCTTCATTATATTGCAAAAGAGAATTCAAAACCGTTGGAGCCATATGCAGGACAGACACCTTATGGTCCTTCATTGCTTGAAATATGGCCTGTGGAGTAGCTTTCTTCAGGCAAATGTGGGTCGCTCCGTTTGCTGTATAATAAAAAGGGGAGCCCCAGCCATTCACATGGAACATTGGCAGTACATGAAGGTAAACGTCACGATCGCTTACCCGTAAATGATGCATGGTGCTTAAAGCATGAAGATAGTTATTGCGGTGTGTCAGCATGACCCCTTTAGGATTTCCCGTCGTGCCGCTTGTATAAAGCAGGCTGCAGACATCGTCTTCATGGAGTTCGGCACGGCTAAAACGCTCTGATGAGTAACTGGCCAGCCATTCATTGTAACCGGTTTCATTCACGTCCGGTTCTTTATAGTGGACGATGATATGTTCAACTGTTTTCAGCTGTTCCTTAACGGGCTGTATCAAGTGGTATAAATTCTGGTCAACAAAAAGGACCCTGGATTCGCTATGGTTTAAAATAAACACATAATCGTCAGGAGTCAACCTGGTGTTTAGCGGCACCATAACGGCCCCGAGCTGGAATACCCCGTAGAACCCTTCCAGCATTTCAGCGGTATTCGGCGCCAAATAGGCAACCCGGTCCCCTTTTGCTATTCCCAGATTCCTTAATCCATGAGAAAGCTGATTGACTCTTCCATTTAATTCATCGTATGTAAAAACTCTTTCATCGCAATAGACCGCCTCTTTTTCTCCGTATAAAGAAACTGCTCTGTCCAGGAATTGCGGCAGCACTAATGGCACATTCATCTTAACCCCTCCAGAAATAACTATAATATTCTAAATTAATTTAATATTAACATATCTTTTTGCTAAGAACAGTACCCTTTATTGCTGTTATATAGCATTTTGTCATAACGTTCTAGAAAATTCACCTGCGGCTCGCCATAATTTTCACAGGGCAAATATCACATCAATTGTAAAAACACATAGGATATAGCAAACCAAAAACACAAATGGAGGGATGATATGCCAGCAATAGTGGGAGTAGTTCAAGTAGTCAGCGTCGGAAGCAGCGGTGTCTTCCATATTGGGGATGTTTATAAAATCTCTCCTGCATCGACCACAAAAACCTTTGCCGGCGCAGGATCCTTTAACACCGGGAGAAATCTTTCACTTTATAATAACCAAAGCGCGACCAATACGTATGACGGCGACGGAGTGGACCAGCCAGTGGCATTCAATGTATAGAATTTGTTATGCAAATTTGATGAAAAGGAGAGACCCGCTGATGATTTTCCATATACAGCAGTCCATCCATATAAATATGATCAAAATAAACAGCATCGCGAATTCCTCTGTTTTTCAGATTGGCAGTGCAGGAGTGATAAAACCCCTCTCAACACTGGCTAATACTGGAGGATTTACAGGGCCTGCACCC
This sequence comes from Peribacillus glennii, assembly GCF_003429105.1. Classification (GTDB taxonomy): domain Bacteria; phylum Bacillota; class Bacilli; order Bacillales; family DSM-1321; genus Peribacillus; species Peribacillus glennii. The sequence goes on along the minus strand of NZ_QVTD01000011.1, from coordinate 195,546 downwards.
GAGGCAACCCCGCCTGAAACTGGGACACTTGCGCAGTTTCGGGATCCTGGCGGAGATTAAGTATATAGACCCTCACCTAAATAAAGCAGGCTGCATATACTGTTTTCAGGATTATGGGCTAGGCGCGCCTGTATTTTTGTAAAAGGTGAGGTGATTGTTCTTATGCAACATGAATTTTATTCCTACACGATCCAGATGCAAAGATATTTGGCTGCCCAGGAAAAACGGATTGCCCAATTGGAAAATCACCTGCAGATATTAAGGGATGAAATAGAAGAACTAAAGAAAAAGCCCCCTGTAAATGTAGGAAGAATTGAATATAAATTTGACCAACTGAAGGTGGAATCTTTGGAAGGCACATTAAATATCGGGCTGAATCCAAACGATCTTGCCGGACTTGACGAATTCGCAGTAAATGGAGTCTCAGCGGGAATGCCATACCTTTTTCCGGAGAGGGATGCCATGATCCAGCAAATAACCCAAACACTATCCTCACAAATGGATGAAATCATTGCTGAAACCGAAAAAAAGACAGCAATTCCAATTGATCCTTCTTATCGTGAATTTATCAAAAGCGATGTATTCAGGCAGCTTCCTCAAAGGATTGAAATGTACCTGAACAAAACTCCACTTGCTGAAAGAACAACAGGACACCACGATAACATGAAAGAAAAAATTATCCAAAATATACTAAACGATATCCACCTTGCCATTGAAAATTTTACCGCTTATTCAAATAAGCAGCCAGGAGGCTATGAAGAAAATGGTGTTTAATGTTACGAACTGTGGCCTGAATGTTGGCAGTATAGATGTTATCGGTATTTCAAGCGCTGCTTTGTTTCTGATTGGGGACGCAGATACGATACAGCTTTCGTCTGCTTTTGATACCCCGCCTGAATCCTTGATCATCGGAGCTCTGGTACCTTTCGTGCCACAGGGATAATATGTTTTCGAGAATTTCAAAAATAGAAAACCTGTCAATCAAAACGTTAATATTCAGTTCAACCCTTCAAATCGGGGACAGCTCCTGCATCGAAAGCTATGCAGATGTATTTGCCGTTCAGCGGCAGGTACCCGTTTACTTGGGGAAAGAAGCTGAAGTCTTACCATACCGGATTTTTTCCTCCCCTGCCGTCTTTCTGCCGATTGTCGAGCCAGTCACCACATTCTTTATCAATAGTCAACCATTTATAGATGTAAGGAGTATCAACATCATCGGTGTATCCGCTTCATCGGTTGTGTCGGCGGGAAATACAGGCCATGCATACATGCAGTCAAGGGTAAAGCATATCCGTCAACTTTTAAATGGAAGGCGTGCGATCAAAAATGGCCCAGATTCAACAAGCATTCAAACAAATGGAAGCCAGCCTTCCTAAATGAACTTATCCAAAAATGCTTATATCCATCTGAAAAGGGGGTGCATACCATGCCAGCAATAGTCGGACCGGTTCAAGTTATTAACGTAAGCGGAGGAGCGCTCCAATTCGGTGATTCCCTGTCTACTTCCCCTAAAAGCGCATCAAAAACCCATTTAGGCAGCGGGGCGACCAATACAGGGGCAATCATTCTTACAGCCAACGGAATAAGCGGAACCAACGTAATAAATGCAAGCGGCGTTGACCAGCCTGTATCCGGAAATAATTAGGAAGGGATCAAAAAAGCAAGAAACGGCAGCGAAAATGCTGCCGTTTCTTGGTGATTGACCAGCTTTCCCTATCTTACCCGTCTTTCATGTTTAGTAAATGGGCGCCATCAAAAAAGAATAAATAACTTTCGTTCACTTTCCTGGTTAGGATGGTTTCAACCGCGCGGATATAGAGTTTCAGTTGAACCCGGTATCGATCAGCCAAAATGTTCCTGGCCCCTTCGAATCCGCTTGCGAATTTCCCGGTTATCGCATCTGTTTTATAATCGAGGAGCACGATCCCGTTTTTATCCTCGAAAATACAATCAATGACTCCTTGGACTAAGATTTGTTCATCCCCGTTTTCCCAATGGCTGTAAGCCTCACGGGCAGGCAGTGCCATGGTAAACGGCACTTCCCTGCGGACGATGGCAGCGCGCTTTAAACGCCCCCCGATTTCGCTGTCAAAGAAGCTTACTATAACGGCAGGATCTACAGCAGCTTTTTGTTCCTCTGTCATGAGCTCACGGTTGATCAAATCTTCGGCCAATTGATTTATGGTTTGTTCTGTAACCGGTTTGCCCATATCAATATGCTGCATAATCAAATGCATAACCGTCCCTTTTTCAGCAGGGGTCAGCGACTTTTCCTGCATGAAGGAAGGGCGTGTTAGGATCGGCCGCTTAAATTTCCTGAGCAATTCCATCGAGCTTTCGTCATCGCGCAGCTCAGCCTGTCTCTTTAACTCAGATACTGACTGTTTAGAGCGATGGATGGATGCATCAGCAAAAGGATAACTCCAATTCAATTGGCGATCAATCTTTTCCTTGTATTCTGACTGTGCATCAGCTTGTTCAAAGTTTTTCACAGATTCAAGAAGCTTTTCCTGTTCGATTGCTTCTTCCTCATTAAATATTTGCAAATCCATGCCCGGAACGATTTCGATCTTCCAGCTTGATGGATGGCGGTAGATGTCTTCATTGCGGGTTGCGCTGATTCCTGTTCCAGCCAGTAAGGCATCGCTGTCGCAATGCCGGATAATCGCAGGGCCAATCCAATCCATATAGGTTTTAGCGCCTGCCCTTACATAATCCTTCAGTAGCCAGCCGGAATCCGCCCGGCCCGCTGTCCATTCACGTACGCTTTTTTCCGCATCTTTTACTGTTCCGATCAAGTATAACTTTTCCTTTGCCCTCGTTAATGCGACATAAAGAACCCGCATTTCCTCTGCAATCATTTCCAGCTGTTTTTTCTTTTTGAAGGCGATTTGCGGCAGGGACGGATATGTGATCCGCAGCTCCGGATTTACGTATTTTGAAGCAAAACCATAATCTTTATCAAGCAAGTACGACTTCCGGATATCCATCATATTGAATTGCTTGGAGAGCCCGGCGATGAACACAACAGGAAACTCCAGCCCTTTAGATGAATGGATGGTCATCAGCCGGACCACATCCTCCTGTTCACCCAAGGCCCTTGCAGCCCCGAGATCGTCTCCACGCTCCTGCATTCTTTCAATGAAGCGCAAAAAACGGAACAATCCGCGAAAAGAACTCGACTCATACTGCCGTGCCCGGTCATACAAGGCACGGAGGTTGGCCTGCCGTTGCTTTCCTCCTGGCATCCCGCCGGCAAAATCATAAAATCCCGTTTCGCGGTACAAAAGCCAGATTAAATCGGAGAGAGCTTCCTGGGCCGCCAGTTTTCTCCATTTGACAAGTTTCCCTGTAAACCATGACACCTTTTCATAGAGAAAGCCGAATTCTTCGGGATCTGCTTTCCTGAAAAAATCGGATATAGCCTCATAATATGTTCCTGGATTGAATAAACGGATCCTGGCCAATTCCTCTTCATCCAAGCCGACAATCGGGGAACGAAGAACAGAAACGAGCGGGATATCCTGCTGTGGATTATCAATTACTTTTAACAAAGAAATCATGATTGCCACTTCAGTTGCTTCGAAATAGCCGGTCGACAAATTCGCATAAACCGGTATTCCTTGATTCTTAAATTCCTCCATGATTTGCGGTGCCCATGGCATCGAACGGAGCAGAATCACAATGTCCCGGTAAGTAATGGAGCGGTAGTTCTGCGTTTTGGCATCAAAAATTTGCTGTTTTTCACCAATCGCCTTTCTAATGAGTTTCGCCATCATCCTTGCTTCCAGCTGGGCATTTTCCAATTCTTCCGCATCGAAAACCGCGTCCTGCGAATCGCTCTCCGATTCCGGATTGGAGAAAGTTATTTCTGCCTCATCCTTGTTGCTGCCGTCTATTAAATACATTTCAACCGGATAATTTTTATCTTCCGGATAAGCAGCGCCTTTTTTAAGCTCGGCGTCCTGGTCGTAATCGATCTCTCCTACAGTGATACCCATCAACTGCTTAAACAAAAAGTTCGTGCCATCCAGCACTTCCTTGCGGCTGCGGAAGTTTCGGTTCAAGTCAATTCTCAAGCCTGTTTCGGTACCGTCGTGCGTAAAACGTGTGTACTTGCCAAGAAAAAGGTTCGGTTCAGCAAGGCGGAATCGGTAAATGCTTTGCTTGACGTCTCCAACCATAAACAGATTGCCGTTTTCCTCCCCATCAGCTGTCACAAGCTTGATGATGGATTCCTGGACAAGATTCGTATCCTGATATTCGTCAACAAGCACCTCTTTAAACTTGCTGCGGTATTCCAATGCAGCCTGCGAGGGCAATCTGTTGGAATCTGCAGACGATTCGGTGAGGATATCCAGACAGTAATGCTCCAGGTCAGCGAAATCGACCAGATTCTTATCCGCCTTTGCTGCAAAAAAACGCGTATCAAACTCTTTGACAAGCATGACAAGCGTTTCCGCATAACCTTTCAGCTCACGGATGTCATGAATATAGCTCTCTGGCCTGCGCGAGAACAACTCGCTTTTCAAATTCTCAAGGATTTTTTTCGCTTTGTTGCGGTGCTTTGTCGCTAAATCAACCAGTTCTTTATTATATTCATCACCGGAGCAGCGTTTTGCAGTCGAGAATTTCCAGGTCTGCATCGACTCGTAAAGCTGGTTCCATGACTCCTCGTGGGCCCTGGATAATTGATCGACAATCCTGAGATCATCGATAAAGTTTTCAGCACGCGGCGCAGGCCCACCCGGAACTTTAGCCAGTTCCATCGCTTGTTCCAGAAAATCATGTGCCGTTTGCAGCTGTAAGCCGATATCGAATTTCAAAGCATCGATAAAGTAGAGATCCTCGATAAGCGCATTTTCGTCGACTTCATACATTTTGATAAGATGATCCAGCCAGAGATTCGGGTCTGGATGCGACCTTGAAAAGTCATGCAGCGAGCGGACCATGTTTTGCAAGGCTGAATCATTCCTGTCGCTGGTAAACGCATCAACCAGCTTAAAAAAGCGGTCATTATCGCTTTGGCCATACTGTTCCTCGAACAGTTCTTCCATGACTTCATCACGGAGCAGTTCCGCTTCGGTAGAATCTGCTATCCGGAAGCCGGGATCGATTTCAGTAAGATAATAATACTTCCTGATTACCTCGAGGCAAAAGGAGTGAAGCGTAGAAATCGAGGCCCGGTTAATCAGGCTCAGCTGCTTTCGAAGGTGCTGTGAACGGGGGTTTTCATCAATTGCCTTCTCAAGCGCTTCCCCGATCCGGTGCCTCATTTCCGCCGCTGATGCATTGGTAAAGGTCACAACAAGCAGTTCGTCCACATCTATGGGATTCTCTTCTGCGAGAACTTTTTGGATTATGCGGTTTACCAAAACAGCTGTCTTGCCTGAGCCTGCCGCTGCCGCTACCAGGATATCCTGGTCCTTGGCCCAGATCGCTTTCCACTGGTCATCTGTCCAGGTAACCTCAGCCGGCTTAACCGGGATTTTAGTTTTATTCATTATCTTCCGCCTCCTTCCTCAGCATTTCCAATACATCGGCCTGCTTTTTGGGCAGTAAATTCCTAAACTGGTTTTCCGCAAGCGACTGGTCGAATTGGCAGACGGATTTAAAAGAACAAAACGTGCAGGGAGTCCGATCCTTCAATTTGTAAGGTGTTATATCGACCTTTCCTTCTACGATGGAGTTGCCTGCATCCTCATAGACTTTGCGGACGTGTTTTTTCAGGATCGAAAATTCTTCTGTACTTGCAATCCTTGATGCTGATTGTAAAGAACCATCTTTTTTAAAACCGGCAGGAATCACGTCTGAAGACTTTGGGCCGTCCGTTTCAAGCGACCGGTCCATCAGCCGGATGATATTTTGTTCTCCGAGCAGCAGCCCCTTCATTTTGAAGCTCTTATAAATCCCTTTTTCTATTTCATCCATCCCGACCATGCCGCTTGTGTTCAACACCGGATTGTGGACATGGAAGTAAAGCACGCCTGCAGGAAATGCTTCTTTCCCGATCAGGGACTGCGAGTGGGTAATAACGATATCCAGGTAAGTGAGCATTTGTAAAGCAAGCCCATAGTAGACCTCGCTGATGTTTAAATCCTTTTCGCTCGACTTATAATCCAGGACCCGCAAATACACGCCCTCGTTTTCTTCCGCTTTATCCACCCGGTCTATTCTTCCGATCAGTTCCATTTTTGTCCCATTGTTCAAAGTAAAAGATAGCGGAGGCAATTCTCCGTTCTTGCCGAACCCGAGTTCAAGGCCTATGGGTGAAAATCCGCTGACTTTTGCATGCTCGCTTAAGATCATCGACGCACGGCCAATTACATTTTCGAGCTTTTTCTTCAAATAATGATGGCGGTTCGTGCTAAGAAGGATTTCGTTTTGAAGCTTTGGGGCTAGCCGGTCTACCGCTTCTTTTGCCAGCCTTAGACATTGTTCCTTTGTCAGGGATGCCCACGAAATATCATGGTCCCTCAAATAATCCGATATCAGCTTGAGTGCACCATGGAACATTTCACCTATATCAGGGGCATCCAGCCGGAAAATCTTTCGTTCGCGCAGTTTCAACCCATGGGCCGCATAATGGGAAAACGGGCAGCTGTTGAACATTTCCATCCGAGAAACACTCGCCGTAATCGTATCCCCATATAATTTCTTGCTCGTACCAGCTGATAATTGCTTTGCCCTGTTCTCATAAAACAGGCTGGACAGGACACGGACCGCTCCAGGTTTCATGATTTTGTCATCAATATAGGCATTGTACACATCCCACCAGAGCGGATCAATTGGATAATTTCTTATTTTCAGCTGCAGCTGTGCGGTTAAGTATGATATAGCCACATCGAAATTAGCCGCATATTCCGCTTGCGCAGAAGCAGGCAGGTCTGACGGGTCATTCATATAAAGTGTTTCATCAAGGTCAGGCAGCACATCTCTTACTCTCTTAATATAAGAAGACGGCAACAGCGTTTTTCCTTCTTCATCTGCGAAAGGATAAGACAGATAGAGCTTCTGCGACGGAGTCATAAATGCTTTATAGGCTGTAAATTCCTCATCCAGCAGCCGGATTTTTGAACCTGGGGCAATCGGTAGCCCTTCGGCGGATAACGTCTCCCTGTCGCTATCGGAAAACACACCTTCTTCACCCGCTTTACCAGGCAGCACACCTTCTGTAAGGCCAATAACAAATGCCGCCTTCACATCATCCAAACGCGATAAATCCAGATTGGCGACAAGGACCTGATCAATGGCGGGAGGAACGAGAGAGAACTTCATTGTTTCAAAGCCTGTCTCTATAATGGCAGAAAAATGCTTTAAGCTAGTCATTTCATTTCCGAGCATTTCCACAAATTGATCAAGCAGTTCCATGACAGCGTTCCATACTTGCTCATGCTCGCGTGCAGCAAGCAAATCCCCTTCATCTTCTGCTTCGAATTTCCAATTATCCAGTTTTTCCGGGATATGCAAGTCCTCAAGATATAAATAAAGGGCTTCACAAAATTCACGTCCATTTTTTGCGCGTTTGAAGCGGCGGGACAAGCGGAGAATCGGCTCGGTGAACATCTGTTTCAGCTCGTTCAAATCATCCTCTATCCGCTTTTCGCTTTCAGTCTGGGCGCGTTCTTCAAGTTCCAGTCCGCGGAACCGCACGTATTTCCAACGTTCCTTAGAAGTCCACTTATTGCCCTTGACCCCATGGGAAAGCACAAAATTTTCCAGACTGTCCACCCTTTCCCTCATGCGATTCTGGTTTCGGGCAATCGGGTACAGCAGTTCGGTTTTAATGGAGCGGAAAACCGGTTCATACCTCCAATTCGTAAGCAGGATTTCAAGGGTTGACCGTATCAATTCGATCAAGGGGTGATTTAGCATGGAACGCTTGGCATCGACGAAAACGGGGATATGATAATCACGGAAAACCGTGTGGATCAGATCATGGTAGGAATCGCCATTGCGAAGTAAAATCGCAATATCCTTCCAGCGGTAATTTTCTTCACGGACGAGCTTTAAAATTGTCCGCGCAGTTCCCTCAACCTCTGACCGGCGGTTGACCGCTTGTGCCACAGCGATATCCGGCCCGTTCAAGAATGTGCGTGCCGGCCTGACATTAAAATTGGCTTCAAGATGCGCAAGTGTTGGACTGCCGGCAAACCGTTCCGCCCGGGACAAAACAATATCAGGTTCAGGAATGATCCCGAGATTTGCGGCCTCTGTGCAGATACTATGGTAAAGTGTACCTGTCTGCCTGAATAAATCCAGGTCTCCGGGCGGATTTTGCTTGTAGGGCTGGTCAAGTGTCAAAGATATGGTGACGCCCTTGCTAAGCTTTATCAGTTCTTTGACAATAAGAAGCTCCTGGGGTGTCATGCTGTAAAAGCCGTCGATATAAATCTCCGCTGATGCGATATATGGTGAAGACGCCATCTTTTCCACCAGCAATTTAAAATAATCCTCCGAGCCCAAATACTTGCCGGCCAATTCATCCTCAAAAGCTCTGTAGATCATTTCCAAATCATGAAGCTTTGCATCAAGCCCCCCGCTGCTCCCCTTTTTCTCAGCGAATTCCTTAATGTCTTCAGGGTTTATGCAGTACCGCTTGAATTCCGTCAGCATGTCCTCGAGCTGCGCGATGAATCCCTGTTTGTCGGCAGAGCGGCGGAACATTTTCAAATCATCTTTTTTATCTTCAATGATCTTGCGGATGAGCATATTGGCTCCAACACTGTCCAGATGGATCCTCGTCATCCCGCCGGTTTCCTGGAGCACGCGCCAGGCAAGCCGGGTAAAACTGTATACCTGGGAGCGAATCATTCCCGTAAGGCCGGGGGTCGTAGCCAATTTATATTCAGATAAAAACGTCATTTGATCGGGAACCAGATAAATGATGGGGCTTCCTGACGGATTTCCATGGAGCTTGCCGCGGATTTCATCAAGTATATTTGTCGTTTTTCCCGTCCCGGTTCTTCCAAGTATAAAACGGAGAGACATCCTATTTCCTCCTCCATCCCCTTTTCACTGTCCAAAAACCGCCAACTATCATCGTGGCGGTTTGCACAGGTATAGGTGGACCAATCTCTTTAGTACAATCATACCAGAAAAGCCTGTCAATTTTCCGTGCAGACCTGTGTAAATTACTGGCACCTTTTTCTCCATTTTACCGACTCCCCGGCAAAAAGTACAATCATACGTTCGCTTTTTTAGATACGAACAAGGCTGACCCCTTTGCTGAGTCAGCCCCTAAAATAAGCAAACCTTGAATACTATTCAACTTAAAACTCCACATTTAATTTGTCCAAAGGCCAATACCGCATATTTACCTTGCCCACGACCTGGTCTATGGAAACATAGCCGAAATGCCTGCTGTCCATACTTCCGAGCCGGTTATCCCCGAGGACGAACAGCTTTCCGCTCGGTACCTTCCGTGAGCCCGTCAATTCGCCAAGGGTAAAATCACCGGTAAGATTCCGGCCGGGGATCGGTGGGGGGAAATGCTTAAGATAAGGTTCGCGATAGTTAACGCCATCCACGTATAAATGATCATCCTTATAAGTTATTGTATCGCCTGGAAGGCCAATAACTCTTTTCACATAGTCTTCTTTATCATTGGCATGAAAAACAATGACATCAAAGCGGTGGATATCCTCAATTTGATAACCGATTTTACTTACGACAAGCTTATTTCCATCCTGCAAGGTGGGCTGCATGGACTCTCCTTCCACTACATAGCTGGAAAAGAAAAAGGCCCTGATTAGAAGGAACAAAACGAAAGCGATCACACCGGCTGTAACCCATTCGCGAAAAAACTTTTTACACTTTGCTGACATTTCATGTGGCCCCCAATTACTAAAAGCCTGATGTATAGAAATTATCCTCCATTCTCACTTTTGATGCCCTTATTTAATCTTATCTCCATTCGTTTCCCGGCATACCAGAGAATCACGATAATCAACAGTACAATTACAGTTCTCGCCGGCTTATGGATAAGCGAAACAATATCGTAGCCTACAAAACTGATTGTAAAGATCATCACCATTTTCCCGGCCAATACCGCCAAAGCATATTGAAACGGGCTTATTTTCGAAAGCCCCGCCACAACATTGATGACCGCTGACGGAGTGAAAGGAAAGCAAAGCAATAGGAACAACGGTCCAAAACCATGGCGGTCAACCCAATTCATCAATCTCTGGACCTGTCTGTTTTTTAGTAAAAATCTTAGCAACCGTTTTTGTCCATACTTTCGGAAAATAAAAAACACGAGCATTGCACCGGTGACAGAACCCAGCCAGGAAAACAAAAATCCAAGCCAGAGGCCGAACGCGCTGGCATTCGCCAAAACAAAGACGACAAGCGGCAAAAAAGGCAAAAACGCTTCAAGCAAGGGCAGAAGCAGACCCGGGATGGGGCCGAAAGATCTATATTTTTGGATAATATCCAATATATTCTCAAGAGTGAACCATTCTCGCAAAACATCAAAATCCATATTGAATCTCCTTGGGCGCGCCGCCTTAAACGATGGCGGCTTTAAATGTTAAATGTTCAAGTCCTGTCCCAACTGCTAACTTTAGATATATCACGTTATCTTGAAAATGCAAGTATTATTCTTTTTTGACAATAAGAAAGTGTTAAACTTTCTTATCTGCATAAGGCACAATACAGACTGAGTGCGCCACCGCCTTATGTCTTCGCCTGTGTGACCCACAACCTATGGGCCTAACTATGGCTCTGTCTTCGCCTTTAAAAAGCTGCCAGTCGGCGATACTTCTAAAAAAAGATAGTATAGTAAAACCTTTCCCTCATATATGAATTCATAATCTATTTTAGCGCGAAAACTCTTTTCCATTAAAACAGGCTTGCATTAGAATTTTTTTTTGATTACGATAAAACGAGAACAAGTGTTCTGATTTTTCTCCTCCAAACATACATAAGATATATAAGAAAACTGAAACAGGCGATGCCTGAACAGGCAAGTTCAACTCCGCACTATGGCTGCACTGCCGCCTGACTTTTTGTGAAGGGAGCAATAAGCATGACCCGCATTCCCGAACATGACCGAGACATGATCGAGCAAGCAATTTACCTTCCCATGGTCATTACCGTATTAAACCGGGACAGGATGATCATCGAAGCAAGTCCGTTCAAATTGCCGAAGCCCTATCTCGACTTGGTCGAGGAAGCCCTTAAGACAGTCCAAAAGGAATTGGCAGGGGTAAGGAAATATCTCAGGAAGGAGAATATTAAAGTAAGCAAGTTAAAGCGTGATGAAGCATTTACCATGTATAGTTTCATTTACAGGGGCTATGAGGAACATCACAATTATTTCAATCCGCGCTTGAGGAACAAGGTGGAAGAGCTGTTGGCCTATTTTTTATTTAAGAGGCTCCTTCCCGATGAATCGCGTGTTTGAACAGAAATAAGCCCACACTCGTTACCGAGCTGGGCTTTTCCTATCCATCTAAAAAGTATCTTTGTTCGAGGAAGGATCATTCCTCTTCCCAATGTATTTTTTTGTATTTGGTGTACTTTAATCCCATTTCTGACGCTTTTAGATGATGTGAACCAGAATGCAAATAAAAATACTTGCGATCTGTTTCTTCTATTCTTTGGATGAGCTTATCTTTGAGGAAAACCGTTCTCATATATTGGTTTTCAAATGAGCTGGTTGAAATGGGCAATTCCGCTTGCTGGTTATTTTTAAATGTGACCGAAGTATGGGATAAGTCTATTCGGCTGTATGAATCAATATGCTCAAGTGAAACCCATATGCATTGAGGGCGCATAGGAGATGTAGTCGGAAAGAAAAACATGGAGCTTGTAGGGTTGATTGCAATAGGTGCTTTATGTGTAATGCCGATTAGCTGTCTTGTTCCTTCTTTCCTGCCTTCATAGCTCGTTCCGAAGTAGTGGCAGCTCTTTTTTATGATGTCGATTGGCCTGAAGGGGGAAATATATTCATCATCCAGTTCGATAATATGCGAATATATTTTGCTGCCGTACGTAGTGGGCATGACCATTAATGTATAGGGGGTGATTTCGTATTCTTCTATTAATCCTGGTTTCACATCCTTCATAAGCAGGGCTCCTCTCAAAATATCCAAATTAACAATCCAAAAATTTCTTCCTCATATTACCATAACCCATGATAATTACATACACTATTCACAAAATAGTAAGATTTATAATTAATGTGTTGGTTTTGAACCGAATATGCAATAACTGTCGTAAATTAAATATTGAATATTTTAAATTTTCTGTTGATTTTATACAGGTACATTCCATATACTATTAAAAAGGTGTCAGGGGTGGTTCTTCGTGAACAATGGAAAATCGTATTCGGAGATGGCCAAGTCATACGCGATGAACAAGAAAAAGAAAGATGCCCACATGAAGGAACTGATGATTGACATGATTATCCACGAGTCTATCCTAACTTACAAAAAGAAGAAGCTCGCTGAAAGGATTGACGAGGCGCTGGACACAAAAGACAGGAAGCTGTTTGCCCTTTTATCCAATGAATGGAATGAAATCAACAAAATGTTTGGCACGTAAATTTAAGTTCCGGTTAGAATCACTGTTTTCTGCGCTTAGACAAAATAAAAGCAACGTATTTCTTTTTGATTAAAAAAAACCTGCTGACTATTGAAGTAGCAGGTTTTTTTCTTAAATGGGACGGATCTGCCGCCAACCGCCCAAGTCATCACGCACGTAACGTCAAACACTTGCAACCGGGATATTCGACTGAGTATGGCAATTACGACTTATGGAAGGAGCCCATTACCTCCGTCGTTTCCGTTATATTCACAAAAGCATTCGGATCGACTTCATTGATCATCGTTTTGACATCGGTCAACTGATACCGGGTGATTACAGTCATTAGTATTTTCCGGCTTTCGCCTGAATAAGCCCCTTCCCCGTCCATCACGGTAATTCCTCTGTATAAATTGGCTAGCAGCTTAGACTTCATTTCTTCTCCATTTTTCGTGACGATCATCAAAGTCAGCTTAATATGGTTCGTATGGATGGTATCTATCACCTTTCCGGTTGCATATATGGCAACAAGCGTATTTAATGCTGCATCCCAATTGAACACAAAGCCGGATAATATCACGACAACCGCATTCATGGCCGAAATAAGGGCACCCAATGGAAAATCCTTTTTCTTTGTCAACAGCATGGCAATGATATCAAATCCGCCTGAAGAACCGGATGCCCGGAAGATAAAGCCGATTCCAATGCCGGTAATAACGCCGCCGAATAAGGAAGACAAAATCGGTTCCGAACTAATGGCATGTACCGGTATGACATATAAGCTGGCCGACAGTACAAGCACAGACAAAATCGTATAGCTGATGAACCTTTTCCCAAGCTTGTATACCCCAACGATCAAAAGCGGGAGATTAAGGACGAAATTCAACACGCCTGTATTGAATGGAGTAATGATCCCTAACATGATGGCTATCCCGCTTAGCCCGCTGCTCAAAATCTGATGGGGGATAAGAAATAAATTGTATGCCGCACCCACGATGACAGAGCCGATAATAATTGTTAGCAATCTGTTCATTTGGCCAACTCCTTGCCGGAACTATATAGGTTGAATTTATTATAGTAAAGAATCCGGGGACAGAGTATTTAAAAGTTTATTCAGATAATAACCGCAGGAAAATCGAAAAAACGCTTGGATCCCTGTTCCGCCAAGCGTTTATCATTCCATATCCAATAATATTGTTGCACAAAATCTCACTCAATCATTGCGGGATTCAGAATTATAGTTCTCAAGCCTCGAAATGCGTTCCAGCATGGTCGGATGTGAATACCTGAACCATTTCACTAACGCCGGAGGATTGACTTCACTCAAGCCAGCCCTCGTTAATTCCTGGAATGTTCTTACAGCGGCCCCGCTGTCTTTTGTCATTTCAACCGCATAGCGGTCGGCGCGTGTTTCCTCATACCGTGAAATATAGTTCGACAGCGGCTCTGATGCAAAAAGCAGCACAGCAGAAATGAGCAGGAAAAGCGGAAGCGAGCTAATGCTTTCAACAGCAGGAATCTTCAATACCTTTCCCCATCTCCGGATGATATAACCCATCATCCATGCCGTGATCCGGAGGCCGGCCAAAGTCAGCAGCAGGTAGGTGGCTATTCCTATATAAATATGCTTCTCCACATAATGCGCCATTTCATGGGCCATGATGAACAGGATTTCATTATCCGCAAGCTTTCTAAGGGTGGTATCCCATAGCACGATCCGGGAATTGGAACCGATCCCTGTCACATAGGCATTTAAAGCATTCGTCTTTCGAGCCATGTTCACTTCATATACATGGTCGGCAGGTATATCTGCCTTGGAGGCAAGTTCGAGTATTTTATGCTCCAATTCCTTGTTTTTAAGCGGATAGAAATCATTATACAAAGGATCTATCAATACCGGCTGCACGAACATCATAAACAGTGAAAATGGCACGGAAAGAAGCCATGCATGGAGCCACCATTTTTTCGGCCTTTTTCTTATCAGCCAGTACAGCACTGAGACAATCAGAATCATCTCCCCGAAGCTGATCCAAAAATCAATCACTTCATCCTCCATCCAAGAAGCAAAATCCTGTGTGTTGATATTATATTTTTTCCCGAGACTGTAGCTTACATAGTTGAACGGAAAAACGGCAGCGAAAGAAAGCACGGACAGCCAAAATAGATAGATGGCCGTTTGGAGAACCCTCCACTTTGATACAGACACCGCCCATTTTTCAAAGGCCCTCGACAGCCCGAGTAATAAAATCAGAAAATAAAATAGCCATTCATACGGAGTGGAGGCAAAGAATAAAAAATTCCTTATTTCTGAATACTCTTCGCTCAACATCAGCTCCCTAGCATTTAAAAAAGTTGACGGATCAGCGGCTGTCCCCTTGAATACCGCGGGAATAGCAGGATCGGCCCAACTGAATATATACCAATACATAAAAGCGACAATTAACAGATACAACATAACGGCGGTACTTGCCCATTTTCTGGCCATATTCTAACCTCCTTAGACAACCCTCCTTATTATTTTAGTAAAAAAAAGACAAGTTAGAACAGAAATACCTGTGTAAAAGCAAATTTGCAAATTGTTAAAAAACGTTCAAATAACTTTCAACGATTGTTCCCAATTCACTTTTTTTTTCATTCGTTTCATGCTGTATAGTTTAGATATATTTACAACTGTTCTATGTAACTAATCAATTTGCATAAGTTTTTTAATAAATCTCGAGGTGACTAATCTCCATGAAAAAAATGTATATTATTTTTTCCCTGCTGCTAATCGCGGGGATCAGTACAGGCATTTGGTATTTTACAGAATATCGTGAATCAAAAATGGATTTCCCAAAGGATGTGGCGATGGTCAACCAAAATGGCGATACTTACAGCTTTAATGAGATGGAACCCAAAATCAGGTTATTGGAGTTCATGTATACAAAATGTCCCGATGTTTGCCCAAGCACCACTTTCAAAATGCAAAAACTGCGTGATCAATTGGAGAAAGAAAATGTATTTGGAAGTAAAGTTGAGTTTCTGACCGTCACTTTCGATCCGGAAACCGATACGAAAAAAGTGCTCGACCATTACGCGAAGACCTTTGAAATGAACAAGTCAGGCGGGTGGCATTTACTTAGGGGCAGCAAGGAAGATACGAAAAAGCTAGCCGACCAGTTCAATTTCCAGTACCGCGATCCGGGTACCGGGCAATTCGTCCATACAAACGCAACCTATCTGATTAATGGGGATAATAGGGTGATCGAGGTAATGGGAATGGGTGGGGATAACTTTGACCAGGATAAAATTTATAAGAAGATCATGAATGAAGTAGAATAGGATAAAATCAGATGATAAACCGGCAAAAGGCGCCCATGCATGCCATGGACGCTTTTTTTGCTCTTATGGAACTAGATAAACACGGAATAAACGCTTAACACAGCGATGGCGCCCAGGACGACAACAATGACATTCGCCCCGAGATACGCAATCAGGAAAGCGGCAGCCGCTCCCAATAATCCAA
Source organism: Peribacillus glennii (assembly GCF_003429105.1). Taxonomy (GTDB): domain Bacteria; phylum Bacillota; class Bacilli; order Bacillales; family DSM-1321; genus Peribacillus; species Peribacillus glennii. The sequence goes on along the minus strand of NZ_QVTD01000011.1, from coordinate 179,513 downwards.
AAGATATATCATCCTGAATGAATAATATACCGGGGAAAATCAATGCACCCAAAGTTGCAAAAGGGATATTTTTTAAGACTCCCTGCAAGAATGAGGGCATTTCCTTCCCTTTAAACAAGACAAATGGAAGCAGCCGTGGAATATACGTTGCGATGCCCATGCCGATGATCATCCAGAATACTTCGCTATTCATTGCTCCCGCCGCCTTTTTTTCCGAGTTTCACATACTCGATAAATTCGATTAAAAATGATGAAATCAAGGTAGACAGCACAATTGACCAACCGCTGCTCAATGCTTCCGTAATGGTAAATATACTATTGAAGCATGCAGCGACAACCGCAAGGTATATCACTTTTTTTGCTCCCTTCATGGAAGGGACGAGCAATCCGATAAACATGGCGTACAAGGCAACGGACATGCTTTCCTGCAAGGTCTCAGGCAAACTTGCCCCGAACAGGTGCCCAAGCCCAGAACAGACCACCCAGCTTGCGTAGGCCATCAAATTTAGGCCTATCATATAACCGGCAGTCACGACCCCTGGCTTCGTGGCCGCAACAGAAAACGTTTCATCCGTTATCCCGAATGCATACGCCGACTTTTTAAACAACCCGTCAGCCTCATCGCTCTTTTCATTCAAGGCGGTGGACATTAGAAAATGGCGGATATTCACGATGAATGTTGTAAGAATGATTTCAAACGTGCTCGTTCCAAGAGCCAATAAATTCAACGCTATGTATTGGGAAGCCCCCGCAAAGACCACAAGGCTCATCATCACGGTTTCTGCCATTGTCAGGCCTGTCGTCTTCGCCAGGAGCCCATAGGTCAAAGCGATAGGCGCATATCCGATGGCTATGCTCACTCCAGCCTGCAGCCCCTGTTTGAATTGGGGAGCCTCCCCTTCAACTGCTGTAACCGCCAATGCTCTTTCCCCCTTTTTTACGCATCACTCCTTTTATTCTCTTAAAATACTGACAGTTTTTCAAGTCCCTGTTTTTCGGAAATCGAAAGACTAATGAGGAAATAGTTTAAGGGGATAGGAAAATAACCTGGCTATGTTGCCGGATTATTTTCGCATTGTTCATCAATCATATTGTCGAGGCGAATGATGCTGTCTCTCGCCCTTTCAAAATCGATCTTGCGGTAGTGGTGCATACCGCCAGCTTCTTCGTCCTTTTCATCGGCTAATTTGACAATTTGCTGAAGCGGTGTGCGGATAATATCATTCGTGGGAAGGAAAGAATCGGTGTGGAACAAAATCGCCAGCGCAATCGCTTTTGCCTTGATTGGATTTTCGCCAAGGCGGATTAACAGCTTGTGGGCTCTTTCGGCTCCTTTGATTGCATGAATATCATTCTGTTTATACAGCTCGTAATCCCATTTACCGTTCCGGTACCAGGTGAAATGGCCCATATCATGAAGCAGGCCAGCTTTAGCGGCGATATCTGTATCTTCGCTTTGCTCCTTCGCAAGGTTGAACGCATGATAAGAAACTGCCAGGGCATGGGCCATACCGGAACGGTTCAAATATTTTTGGGTGATGTGGTGATTGAAAATATCCAAAAGGCTAACATCTCTCATCATATCATCCCTTTCATAAAATTTTTTAACAACTATACTAACAATATTGCAACCGTAATTCAACAAAAAGACTCCGCCATCGGAGTCCTTTTACTCAAGATATTCATGTATCCGCACTATTGTACCAGTGAAAACCCCGGATTATTTACCTGTAAAGCGGGGGCGCTTTTTTTCTAAAAATGCCTGTAGGCCGATTTCCCTGTCATGCGTATTCACTGTCTTTAAAAGCGCGATTTTTTCAAGCTTCAGCCCTGATTCGAGATCGGTCTTAAGTCCATTCTTTACTGCAAACTTCGCCTGGCAGACAGCCGTCGGGGCATTGCCCAATATTTCATTTGCGATATCAATCGCCTCTTCTTCAAGCTTGTTATTAGATACAACCTTTGAAACGAGGCCGTATTGGTAGGCCTCTAACGAGGTGATTCTTTTCGCTGTCAGTATCAATTCCATTGCCTTAGATTCACCAATCAATCGAGGCAACCTCTGTGTACCGCCTGCGCCAGGGATCAATCCAAGCTTAGTTTCAGGCAGGCCAAGCAGCGTTTGGTCGACAGCGATCCTCAGGTCACAGGCCAAAGCCAATTCAAGACCGGCACCAAAGGCAAATCCATTAATTGCAGCTATGGTCGGCTGGGGCAGTGCTTCAATGCCATAACAAAGTTCACCAAGCATATTTTTAAACCGTACGATTTCTGTCGGGGACTGATAAGCGGCCTCCTTTACATCGGCTCCTGCACAAAAGGCCCTATTCCCAGCCCCGCTTATGATGACCACACGAACCTGAGGATTATCGGAAATATCATTGACGACTTTTAACAACCTTTGGATGACGGCCGTATTCAGTAAGTTTAATGCCTCCCCACCATTCAGCGTGACATGCGCAATTTCGCCGCGTACTTCATACAAAATCGAGGGCATTTGCAACACTTCCTTCCGTTTTTCATGTTGTCTTTTTATTCGTTCCTATTCCCAATTTCAGTAAAATGTAAGCAAAAAAATGATCAATTCCTGCCCGTGTCTTTGATTTGTACATACTTTTCGGATTAGAAAAACAAGAACTTTTCTCCCTTAATAGCGAAAGTTAATGTCTTTTCTTATTCATTTTCATTAATCCGTTAACGAAGATGAACTTTCTTATAGTACAAAAAAAATCCCGGCCTCAGTTTGACCAGGAAAACTATCTTGCATAGGATGATTTTCTTCGTTTAGTTCAATTCAAAGTCACCCGATGACGTTCTAACCTTTACTTCGTATGTTCCGCCGCCGATCTTGCCCAGGATGCGGTCTTCCGTTTTCTCTTCGAACAGGAATCCCTTTATATTGACATTCCCTTCTCCGGAGCTTCCCCTGTAATCGACAGCGAGGGAAGCTGGGTTCTCTTTATAGTTGACTATTACGTCTCCGCTTGAAGCAGTTGCTGTCAAGTTTCCTGAAATTTTATCATTATCAATGGTAATATTGCCTGAAGAAACATCCGCTGTAATTTCCCCGGTGGCATCTTTGATGATAATTTCACCTGATGAAGCCTCGATAGTTGAATTTTTCGCATGTAATCCTGCACCATTGATATCACCGCTTTTCGCATTAAAAACAATTTCGTCTGCAACAATGCTTTTTACGTTGATTTCTCCGCTGGAAGTTATCGCTTCATAGGACTCCTTCGCCTTGCTATTTTGAGCCTTAATATCACCAGAGCTCGCATTCAGCGTTATCTGTTTTGCATTAAAATCATTTGCCTCGATATCTCCGGAGCTTGTTTCTAAAAATATAAGGTCATATGATTTTTGGGGAATCATAATCTCGGTTGTTACATCCAAATTTGTAAATCCGAACCAAAATTTTGGGTCCAGCTCTTCCATCGTTATAAGTAGTTCGTCATTAGATTCCTTCACACGGATATGCACTTCATCTTTTAACCTCTCGCTGACTTCCCCTTTAAGCACAACAGTTATTTTATCTGTATCATCCGGCACAAGTTTAACATCCCCAAAGGCCATATCGTTCGCAGAAATTCTTTTAATATCCGGATTCTCGATAACCTTCTTCTCAAAAACCGGGGCATTTTTAAAAGAAAACGCTCCCCCTGCTGATTTCACAGTCAGCAGAACACCGAAAAAACCTACGAGGAACAGCACAAATAATAGATTTACAGCTTTCTTCATACATTCCTTCCGCCTCTCGCTACTGAAATATTATATCTTATATATTTTCCTGACAGATTCCATAAAAATTTCCCCAAACGCATCAGGCCGATTCCCCATAGAATGCCCAGGCTGGAAAGCATCAAAACAGCGGAAAATTGGAAAAAGAATCCTTCAAACCCGTAAATTGCGACTGAAGCAATCAAAGCAAGCGGTGTTAGCGCAAGCGACAGGGCCCCGGCGGATAATCCAGCAAAAGCACTAAATACTCCTGCAGCGGGTCCAACAACAAAAATCTACTGAATATTGCAAGGTACTGATTAAAATTTTCTACATTTTTTTTCTAATTATCGTTTTATATAAGTTGAATTTATAAATGTAAAGCTGCCTGACGTTTTATTTTTGTCACATTCGAAACAAGGGCCATGCCCTTTTAGCTATGCTGAAAGGTTGGTGCTGCTGATACGCAGTAGAGAAAGCACGATTTCTCCTCGGCTTATGCAATTGATAATAAAATCAACAATGTTATTATCAATTCCAATTCTTTCCCCAATTTTTTGACATCATTTTTTGCCACTCACTAACCATGACATCTTTTCCATATATAAGGGTTTCCTTTAGTTGAATCAGGGGAATAATACAGAAAATCCAAGGATAAGCGAGGGATTCTACTTGAGCCAAACATTAGTCTTATTGAAAAAGGGAAATAAGTCGGCACTTTTGGCGGCAGTCGTAAACACGGTTATTGCAATCATCAAGGGTGTGGCGTATTTATTTACAGGAAATGTAGCAATGTTTGCAGAAACCATGCATAGCCTGGGTGATGCAGCCAACCAGTTTTTCGTTTTTATCGGCTCGGCCCTAAGCAAAAAATCGCCGACTGACCGTTTCCCCTCAGGATTTGGCCGATTGGTGCATTTAGTTCTTCTCGGTGCCGTTCTGATTGTCGGAATCATGTCCTATGAAACAATCATTGAAGGCTATCATCATATCATTGACCCTGTAAAATCAGAAGGCTTTCTTCTTGTTATTATGGTTTTAGGGGCAGCGGTGGTCCTGGAAGCTTTTGTCCTTTATAAAGCGATGAAGGAACTTGTTCACGAGGCCGGAATAGAGGCGAAAGGATTTGCCATCATCCCTAAAAGCCTTGCTAATTTCAAAAGCGGAAAACCCGCAACAAGATTGGTATTCATGGAGGATACTGTAGCAACATTGGGCGGGCTTTTAGCACTGATAGCCGTCATAATATCCCGATATACCCCTTTTCACCAAGCGGAAGGAATTGCCTCCATTATAATCGGCATCATGATGTTTTTTGTGGTAGGGAAAGTATTTCTGGATAACGCGGCTGGCGTGTTAGGGGAAGCGGATGAATATATGGAACAAAAAATCGGGGAAATGGCCATCGCGGATCCCGGAGTGAAAGATATACAAGAGGTCACAGTCATAAAAGAAGGGGAGGACCTTCATGTAGAGCTGGAAATTGAAATTGACCCTGCACTGACGATTGCAGAAGCGGATGATATAAAGGACAGGCTCGAGCAGAGAATCATGGCTGAGAAGGGTGTTACCGAAGTAACCATTGAATTTGATGAGGATGATGGGGTAAGAACCTGGAGCAACCAAAAAGACATAGATTTAGTAAGGGAAGGAAAGGCGAGAGAGTGATATTCCCGCCTTCCTTTTTTTATTTTTGCAGAACCTGGGTCTTCAATGAACGCCTTAAGATTTTTCCTGTAGTATTCTTAGGCAGTTCTTCCAAAAATTCAACAGACTTTGGCACCTTATATTTCGCAAGATGCTCAGCGCAATAGGTAAGTAATGCTTTTTCCGTAAGTTCATCGTTCTTCTTCACGACAAAGCATTGTACCACTTCACCCTGGTTTGGATCAGGCACCCCGATTACAGCGGCTTCCACTACATCCGGGTGGGCAAATAATACTTCTTCCACTTCGCGCGGATATACATTGTACCCGCCTACAATGATCATTTCCTTCTTGCGATCGACAATGTAAAAATAACCTTCATCATCCATCCTAGCTAAATCCCCGGTATAAAGCCAGCCATCCTTTAGGACTGCCGCCGTTTCTTCAGGCAGCTTGTAGTACCCCTTCATAACATTCGGGCCACGGACAATCAATTCGCCAACCTCACCGGCAGGGACCTCTTCTCCTATTTCATTCACGACTTTATTTTCGACATTCTGGATGCTTGTCCCGATTGAACCGGGCTTGCGCGGACGGTCAAGAGGGTTGAAGCATGTTACAGGCGAAGCTTCCGATAACCCGTATCCTTCTGAAACACGTACATTGAACTTTTTCTCAAAATCCTTCAATAGCGCCACAGGCAATGCTGCCCCGCCTGAAATGCTTAGCCGGAGTGATTTAAGGTCTTCTGGGTTTCCGTCCGGATATTGGTAAAGGAAATTATACATGGTCGGAACGCCTGCGAATACGGTCGCTTCATATTTCTCCACAAGCCTGAAGACTTCTTTTGGGCTGAACTTAGGTACGATGAGAAGGGTGCCGCCATTCATGAGTGGGGCATTGAGTACAACAGTCAAACAGAATACATGGAACATAGGCAGAGCGGTGATAACACGGTCATCGCCGGTGATTTTAAGGTAATCGCTTACATCTTTGGCATTGGAATAAAGATTTTTATGTGTCAGCATCGCTCCCTTTGGTTTCCCTGTCGTTCCTGACGTGTATAAGATTACTGCCGTATCCTCATCGTCCACGATTGGGCCGGCAAAGGACAGGTCACCTGTCGCCACCAAGTCTGTAAACGATTTCATTTTTGGGAAGATAGAAAGCTTGCTAATATCAATTCCGCCATGATCCTCCTGCGTTTCACAAATGATTAAATGTTCGACGTTTGGCAAAGCCGGATTCATTTTTTCCAAGAGTGGAACCAACAAGTCCAGAGCAACTACTGCTTTTACGTCGCCATTATTTAAAATAAAGCCAATTTCATCCGGAGTATAAATCGGGTTGACCGGTATTACCGTAGCTCCAGCCCTCAAAGCGCCGTACATCCCAATGATAAAATGCGGTGAATTGCCCAAAAGCAAGGCAACATTATCCCCTTTTGAAATGCCCAGCTTATGTAACCCATCTGCAAACTTAGTGACGGCTCCGTCCAATTCTCCGTAAGTTGTTTCCTGATCCATGAAGTAATAAGCAGGTTTTCCAGCCATCTTAGCAGCTGTTTCATGAAGCTGTTGAGTTAAATTCATAAAAATTCTGCCTCCCCCTTGTCGTTGAATGAATGAATAGTCATTCATTTTTATGTTACAATATTCAAAATATATTATATTAAAAGAAAATAGTACTAGCAACTCTTTATGTAGATTATGTAGAAAAAACTCATATTTAGGCAAAAAAAATACCGCCTGTCATTAAAATGTGACAACAGGAGGCATTTTTCCCCTTTTAATAAATCAGTCCGATAATCTCTTTTTGTGTTACATTGCCAAAATAGTGCTTCACATCGACAGCGGCAATGGCTGCTTCAATTGTTTCCTTCTCATAATGCAAGCCCACCAGTTTTTCCTCAATGTCAGTAACATCCCCGACACCAAAGAAATCGCCGTAAATTTTACAATTTTCTATGATTCCTTTGTTCACTTCCAAGCGGATGTCAATGGAACCCGCAGGAAACCGATGTGAATGTTGCAAGTTGAACTTCGGCGATTTTCCATAGTTCCAATCCCAATTTTGGTACCTTTCTTCCGATAGCTTATAAATATTTTCCCAATCCTGCTCACTGAGCACATATTCCGGAATTTCTTTGCTGCCTTCAAAAATGTGTTGCAGCAGCAAGGTGCGAAATTGCTCAATTGTCAAAGGTTGTTTCAGGAACTCAGAAATGTTCGCGACCCGGCTGCGGATTGATTTAATGCCCTTGGATTCAATTTTGTCCTTCTTGACCCTTAACGCGGATACCACATTCTCAATTTCTGAATTCAACATCAGCGTGCCATGGCTGAACATCCTGCCCCTTGTCGAAAATTGTGCATTCCCTGATATTTTCCGCCCATCGGCAAGAATATCATTCCGTCCACTTAACTCTGCCGTAACTCCAAGCTTTCCAAGTGCCTTGACTACCGGTTCAGTGAACTTCTGGAAATTGTGAAAACTTTCTCCGTCATCCTTGGTGATAAAGCTGAAATTCAAATTGCCAAGGTCATGGTAAACCGCCCCGCCGCCCGACAGCCGGCGGACAACCTTGATTCCATTCTTTTCTACGTACTCCGTATTGATTTCTTCTACTGTATTCTGGTTCTTCCCGATGATGATCGAAGGCCCGTTTATATAGAACAACAAATAGGTTTCATTGATATCCAGGTTCTTCAAGGCATATTCCTCGATTGCCAAATTGATCGCCGGGTCGGTAATTCCTTTATTATCTATGAATAACATCTTTCCAAAGTCCCCCTAGCCTCTTCAAGAATCAACAGCATCGTATGACGCAGCATTCTTTTATAACTGGTATTCCATTGAGCTGGAAGCGACAGCAATCCCTCTCTTAAAGGTTTCCCCTGCTTCCTTTTTTAACTGTGAATGGTCTCCAAAATGCGGTAAATGCGTCAAAAGCAACAGCTGTACATTTGCTTTCCCGGCTAACTTGCCTGCTTCCCTGCCCGTCATATGGCCCGCACCCGAGCCATCCATATCTCCATAAAAATTGCTTTCGCAAAGTAATACATTCGCATCCCGTGCAAATTCGGCCATTTCATCCATATAGGCGCTATCTCCGGTATACACAATCGTTTGGCCTTCCGCCTCTATTCTCATCGCAAAGCAAGGAACGGGATGCTTCGTCCTCAAAAACGTAAAGGTAAGCGGACCGATCTGAAGCGGCTGCTCATCTGTATAAGCAATGCCTTTAGTAATTTCCTTATAAGTAAGCTTGTTAAATTCCGCTTCATCAAGGGCATGTCCATATATGGGCATTGTTTTCTTCGTTCCCCCTAACATTTGCTGTATTAGGACAGCATGCTGGAGTACTCCGATATCTGCCACGTGGTCAGGATGGTAGTGTGTGAGAACAACGGCGTCCAGATCTTCAGGTTTCATATGATTTTGGAGCTGTGAAAGCACTCCGCTGCCACAATCGAGCAGGATCCGGTAATCCCCGTATTCCAGTAAATATCCCGAGCTTGCCTCATTTTTTGCGGGATATCCACCCCAGCATCCAATCACAGTTATCTTCATATGCCATTCACTCTCCTTGTCCGTTTCAGTATAGTTTTCTTTCCATACTATAATTCATTCTGCCTATTTTTTCACCTTTTTGAATTTTGTTATAAAACATTGTTGACAGAACAAAACTGTTATAATACAATCAAGGTAAGTTAAAAATATTCAGAAAACAATACTAAATTGGAGGTTGAAAAAGATGATCCAAAGCAGCGTTGAATTTTTTAAAAACCTACCAGCCAAGCAATGTTCAGAATGCGGCGAAAAAATTGAAGAACAGCATGAGTGCTATGGCAGTACATGCAGCCATTGCCTCAATGTATCCGTAAATTAATCCAGGTTTCACCATCTGCTTCTCACCAAAGCAGATTGCTTCCATAACATGCGTCATTTATCTCACAGGCGCATTTCCCTATTGTTTGCTGTATGCAAAAAACCAGCCGCTACAATCGCGACTGGTTCTTTTTTTGTACAGGCCGGACTTGCCAATTACACTGTTGGTTGATCTTCGATGTGTGTTGTTAACTGTTCACGCAGATTATCCGGTATCCGCTCGGGCTGTTTCTTTTGAAAATTGTAATTAACATAGGCCGACGTCCCTTTTGCACACAAAATATCATCCTGGTAAATCTCTTCCTTTATCACAAAACTGGAAGTGCCAAGGCGGTCAATCCACGTCTTGACGACGGCCTCGGTCCCGTAGAAAATTTCATGGGTAAAATCAATGTTCATATTCACAAGCACGAGCTTCCAATCCTTAAAGCTTGAGCTTGGGGTAAACAATTTAAAAATGTCCTCACGCCCTGCCTCAAACCAAATAGGAATCGTCGTATTATTGATATGGCCGGCCCCGTCCGTTTCGGAAACACGCGGCTGGATTTTTGTTATAAACATGTTGGTCCCCCTAACTTGCACAGGATGCCGCCAAAAAAATCAAGAACTTTTTGGCCGAAATATGTCTTGGAAGCATTCCTTCTGCTGGCGTCTGCATTTGCTGTTACCCTTTCCATGTGCGAATGATTCTATATTCTCCACATAATGATATGTTTCCTGCTTTAACGGCATTTTTGTAAAAAAACTGCCCATGGTTAATGGACAGTTTCTGTTATGGATCCTTGCTTGTACTTCAAATATTGTACCACGTGTTCCACAGCCCGTTCAGCCTGATCGATACAATCAGGAAGGCCAAGTCCTTCAAATGAACTGCCCGCTAGAAACACACCGGGAAATTCTGCTTTTACGCCTTTTTTGACACTTTCGATCCGCTGCTTATGGCCAACAGTATATTGAGGCATAGAATCCTTCCAGCGTGTTATGATTGAAAAATCAGGCTTAGATGTAATGGACATCGTCTTATTTAAATCTTCAAGAACAATGTTGTTTATTTCATCATCGGATAAATCCACCACCGCTTCGTCACCGGCCCTCCCGACGTAGCAGCGAATCAGCACCTTGCCCTTTGGCGTGGAATGAGGCCATTTTTTATGGGTCCATGTACATGCCGTAATCGTGTAATCACTGTTCCGGGAAACGACAAATCCAGTCCCGTCGATATCCTGGGTGATGGCTGATTGATCAAAAGCCATTGCCACAGTTGCCACACTGGTCGCTTGCATTTCCCTGAGCGGTTCAAAAAACGTTTGGTTTGGAAACATGCCCGGTATAGCGCGATGGGGCGTGGATACAATTACCGCATCTGCGTACATCACTTCGTGATTATTCAACCGAAGGCGATAGGTGTTGTTATCTTCTTTCTTGATTTGTTCCACCCTGACGCCTTTCAAGACAGATCCGCTTTCGAGATGTGCATCGATTGCATCTATGAAAGATTGAAGACCGGTTGTAAAGGTCAGGAACCCGCCTTTTTTCGGAGCATTTTTGGGTGGCTTTGACGGAGAGGCGGGAGTCGTTTTTTTCATTCCGAAAATCAGGCTCCGGTACTGCTGTTCCACCTCGTAAAATTGCGGGAACGTTGCCATCAGGCTTAATTTGTCAATATCTCCTGCATAAATTCCCGATAATAAAGGCTCAATTAGGTTCTCCAGCACTTCATCACCCAGGCGGCGGCGGAAGAACTCCCCTAGGGATTGGTCTCCTTTTTTCTCTGAACGGGGAAGGACAAAATCCGCGGCTGCCCGCAATTTCCCCATCGGGCTGAATAGGCCAGTCGTAATAAATGGCCCAATTTCAGTCGGAACGCCCATGATCGACCCGCCTGGCATCGGGTGGAGGCGGTCTTTAACAAGCACATACGATTTCCCTGCCGTATTGTACACCAGCTTGTCTTCCATTCCGACTTCCCGCGCCAGCCTAGATGCACTTAATTTACGTGCAACAAAAGAATCAGGACCTTTTTCAATGACAAAGCCGTCACGGACTGCGGTCTGCACTTTCCCTCCCAAACGAGGGGATGCTTCGATTAACACGATTTCATAAGGAAGACTTTCTTCCTTTGCTTTTTTTTGAAGGTAGAAAGCAGAAGCTAATCCGGTTATGCCGCCACCGATGACAGCTATCTTTCTTTTTGACTGATTCACGGTACATCGCCTTCTTTTTTATTTGCTGATTTACAAGATTGGTCCCTTAAGGGCCGTGTTCATAATGTAACCTGATTATTCTTTAACTTTGTTCAATACAATGGTCGCAAGGGCATCGATAAAAGCCGGATGGACATTCGGCATTTCGGGGCGGTAGTAAGAGGCTCCAATTTCCTCCGTAACCACTTTGCACTCATAATCATTGTCATAAAGAACCTCTAAATGCTCGGCAACAAAGCCTGCCGGGATATAAATAAATGCTTTGTACCCTTTTTCATTAAATAAATCCCTTGTCAGGTCCTGAACATCCGGCCCGAGCCATGGTTCCGGCGTTTGGCCCGCACTTTGCCAGCCGATTGCAAAATTCTTCACGCCTGCTGCCTTAACTATCAGCTCGGCTGTTTCTTTTAGCTGGTTTGGGTAAGGATCTCCCGTTTGCAAGATTTTTTCAGGTAGGCTGTGCGCAGAAACGATCAAAACCGAATGATCTTTTTCTTCTTTCGTCATTTTTGAAAATGTTTTCTCCAATTGGTCTGTCCAGTACTGGATAAATTTTGGTTCATCATACCAGCTCTCAACAGAATTAATTTTGAGGCCGCCGAGCTTTTCAGCTTCTTCCCTGGCCCGTCCATTGTATGACTTTACGCTGAACGTTGAAAAGTGAGGAGCCAGTACGATGCTTACAGCCTCAGTAATGCCGTCATCATGCATTTGCTTAACAGCATCTTCCACAAAAGGTTCTATATGCTTCAATCCAAGATAAGCCTTGAATTCTATTTCACCCTGAGTTTCATTCAGGCGTTTTTCCAGCTCTTCTGCCTGTGCTTGTGTAATTTTCGCCAATGGGGAAATGCCGCCGATCGCCTCGTATCTGTTTTTAAGATCAAGAAGCTGTTCATCAGTCGGCCTTCTCCCGTGTCGGATATGTGTATAATACCGTTCAATATCTTCTTCTTTATATGGTGTACCGTAAGCCATTACCAATAGGCCCATTTTTTTTCGTAACATTAACCTTGCTCCTCATTTATAGAATATCCTTATATTTTGCCTAAAACGGACACAATTTTGCAAGCAGTCCACTCGGTTGGTTCGGGAAAGAGGTTATCGTTTGCCGGCAGAATATTCATGGATGAAAGAAGTCAGCCGCTTTAATGTCTCTGGATTTACCTGCGGAAATACCCCATGGCCCAAGTTAAAGATATAACCCGGCTGTTCCATTCCCATATCAAGGATTTTTGCCGCCCTTTCTTGAATAACATCCCAAGAAGACAGAAGGATAGCGGGATCCAGGTTACCTTGGACAGTTTTATTGATTCCCAAATGGCGTGCTTCCGAGATTGACAATCTCCAATCTAGGCCGACAACATCCAGCGGAAGGTCATTCCATTCAAGCGCCAGATGGCTTGCTCCTACTCCAAACATAATCAATGGTACATTTTCTTCTTTTAAGGAAGATAAAATCCGGGCCATTACCGGTTTTATGAAGGAACGGTAATCTTCAACATTCAATGCGCCTACCCACGAATCAAAAATCTGGATGGCTTTTGCGCCTGCCTGGATTTGAGATTTCACATAAACAATGATCATATCGGCAAGCTTGTCCATTAACGCAAACCACGCTTTAGGTTCTGTATACATAAACGCCTTTGTTTTGTTATAGTTTTTCGATGGCCCGCCCTCGATCATATAAGAAGCAATCGTAAATGGAGCGCCGGAAAAACCAATCAAAGGAACGGATAATTGTTCAGTTGTTAACAATTTAATTGTTTCCAGTACATAAGGAATGTCATCTTCGGGGGACAATTCGCCCAATTTCTCCACATCGTCTATGGAGCGGATCGGATTTGAAATGACAGGGCCGATTCCTGTTTTTATTTCGACATCCACACCAATTGCCGGCAGCGGTGTCATGATATCCTTGTATAGGATGGCCGCGTCGACATCATACTGTTCTACGGGCAAACGGGTTACGTAAGCGCATAATTCAGGCTGGTGCGTAATTTCGAATAAAGAATATTTCTCTTTTAACGCCCGATATTCCGGCTGGGACCTTCCCGCCTGGCGCATATACCAAACTGGCACATGGCCGGCCCTTTCACCTCTGGCAGCCTTTAAAAAAGTATCGTTAAATTCCCTTGTCATTCATATCCACCTTTCAGAGCTGACCCCAGCACGTTAACGCTGAACTGCACCATGGGTCTGACCCCCACAGCTTTAACGCTTTATAGCATTAGGGGTCATGCAAACAAAGTTATATTATTTCCTTACATAGAATAGCATGAGGACGATTTTTTTCAAATGTAATCTGTTTTCACTATAGCCTTTTCTACTATGTATGTATAGGTAACCTTTCCATTTGTCAAAAAATCGCCTCTTTTCCTTGTTTTTTGTTATTTCAGAAAATAGGGCCCGAAACTGAAAATTAAAAGGAATTTAGGGTAAACTATTTTTATAGAAATTATTCGGGAGGAGAGAAACCAATGAATATATACATGACAACGGGAACTTATGATTTTTTGAAAACGAAAAAAGAAAAACTGCAGGAAGAAAAATTGTTTTTGATGGAAAATGCCGACAATGCTCTTTTGCTTCATGAGACGAATGGGAAAACTGTCTTCCAATCGCCCCGGAAATTCGAAGTGATCGATTCGAAGGGAGAAATACGGGAGGATGGATTCGTTGTGATGAATAATATCCCCGTTACTGCGGAAGGGCGCCCGATTTTCGAATACCGATTTAAGAACAGGGCAGGCCTGATAGAGGGTGAGCCCGGTTTCATCGCCATACGGGTTCTGCGTCCGTTGAATTCAGACACTTATGTGATTTTTACAGAATGGGAAAGCCATGAAGCATTCAAAACCTGGCAGTCTTCCGGTTCATTTCAGCAAGCCCACACACAAAAAGATAGTGAAAAAGTGGATACAACGAAAAAGATCTTCTCCGGTCCATCTTATGTGACCCAATATACCTTATCGAAAAAAGAATAATAGGCAAGAGAAGGCTCACTCGAGCAACGAAAAGAGTGGGTCCTTTTTTATGTTGTTGCGTGTATTTTTCAGGTAATAACACTAACGGGAACCCCCTCCCCTGAATTCTTTCAATACATTCCACACGTATCAATATAATAACGATAAGCTTCACCTTTCCCCACTATCGTTGCAGGTAAATAAAATCAGCTTGCTAATCGCTTTTTTAACAACATTTACATAAGAAGTAAATTTTGGAATATTTTGTATAAACGATTTTTTCTTATGATAAACAGAGAAATAGAACGCAGGGAGAAAAGATGAAAACAAAAACCGGCAGTTTCATAGAAAGGATTTTGCTTATTGCATTAGCAACTTATTTAACTCTAAGTCTCATACCAGAATCGAGCCTCAGGTCCGAAAAACATGTTAATAAATCGATCCTTGCATCAACAGCCTCCAATCGAACGATTGCTAAAGCAAGCATTTTACAATCGAATGCTGATTTACAGCGAAAAATCCCCTCAAAAATCCCGATACTTATGTATCACGCTATAGCGGATTATGAAGGCAATGGATTGAAAGGATTATACGTAACTCCAAAAATTTTCCGCTCACAAATTCAATATTTGACGGCCAGTGGATTTACCCCGATTACGTTTGATGATTTAGCAAGATTGAAGAAACTAAAAAAGCCAATAATAATAACATTCGATGACGGCTATAAAAACAATATCAATGCATTTGCCATTTTAAAAGAATTGCGGGATTCTAAGTTCAACTCCAAAGGTGTCATTTTTATGATCGCAAATAAAGTAGGCACAAAAAACGGTCTCTCACCCAGGCAGTTAAAAACAATCAGTGATTCCGGCATTATGTCTATTCAGTCACATACCTATTCACACCCTTCTTTAACAACAACTAAAAATTACAAAAAAGAGCTTGTCGATTCAAAAAGGATTCTTGAGACAATTACTGGTAAAAAGATAAACACACTATGTTATCCGATTGGACATTATAATTCGACAGTCATTTCTGAAACAAAGAAATACTATGACTATGCGGTAACCACAAAACCAGGATTTGCCGATTTAAAAAATCGATATGAATTGAATAGAATACGTGTCTCCTATGATACTTCCTTAACTCAATTTAAAAAATTAGTTAAACAATAATCCGTGCATTGAATGAATCGCCTGGTTTCGAGTCTTTTTTAAAATCATTCCAAGAACACCAGACTTTGTTATAGCACATCAGTTGAGTCCCTGAAAAACACCGTTATTTCCCCGCTCCTTATGTTATAATTGTCTTAAAATTTACATAATTACCGTTTAGGGGGGAACTCTGTGTTGATTCATAAGCTACATACGCTTTTGGAGGAATCTTTTGAGGAGATGGTTTCGATCCGCAGATACCTGCATCAGCATCCTGAGGTATCATTTCAGGAAACAAAAACAGCGGCTTACATCGCGAATTTTTATCGGCAGCTCGGAATCGAAACACGCACCGGTGTAGGAGGAAATGGTGTCGTGGCAAGAATTTCAGGATCCAGGCCCGGCAGGACGGTTGCGCTCAGGGCTGATTTTGATGCATTGCCGATCCAGGACGAAAAAGATGTTCCATATAAATCGACTGTCCCCGGAGTGATGCATGCGTGCGGACATGACGGGCATACCTCTGCCCTTCTGATGCTGGCAAATGCAGTTCATGCTTTAAAGGACGACTTGGAAGGGGAATATGTTTTCATTCACCAGCATGCTGAAGAATACGCACCCGGCGGGGCGAAACCAATGATTGAGGATGGTTGTCTGGAAGGTGTAGATGCCATTTTCGGCACCCATTTATGGGCGACGGTGCCCACCGGTACAATCCAATATCGTTTTGGCCCGATCATGGCTGCTGCCGACCGGTTTGAAATCAAAATCCAGGGAAGAGGCGGCCACGGTGCACAGCCCCATAAAACGAAGGACGCCATTGTGGCTGCTTCCCAGCTGGTACTCGAACTCCAGCAGATTGTTTCAAGACGGATAAGCCCGATAGAGCCCGCAGTTGTCACGGTAGCCTCGTTTGTGGCTGAAAATGCTTTTAACATTATTGCCGATAGAGCCAATCTCATCGGTACAGTCCGCACATTTAATGATGATGTAAGGGACTTCATCGAATCAGAGATCGAAAAAGTCGTAAAAGGAATCTGCCTATCTTCCGACTGTTCCTATGAATATACGTATACACGGGGATATCCGGCAGTGGTCCCCCATGACGAACAAACAAAACATGTGGTCGAAAGTGCCGGAATGGTAGCGGAAGTTACGTCAATTGAAGAAATGGAGCCGGATATGGGGGGCGAGGATTTCGCTTATTATCTGCAAAATGTAAAGGGCACTTTCTTCTTTACTGGGGCAAAGGCAGCAGGTGTTGAAGTGATTTACCCCCACCATCATCCAAAGTTTGATTTTGATGAAAAAGCGATGCTGATTGCAGCAAAAACACTTGGAACAGCTGCTATCACATATCAAGTTGATTCCAAAGTCTCAACAGGGACGTAAATAAGGTACCCATGCCGAGTTAAGGGGGAATAGTGATTAAAGTTATTTATTCCTCCTTGATTTTGCCACCGAGCAGGCGCATCCTGCAGCAATTCATGGCCGTTTCCCCCAAAAGTTGCAGCAGGTTATAATTTGCATAGGCTCCGACAACTGCCCCGATGCCGGGTACAAGCTGAAACATTTTCACCAAATCGATATAGTCCCGGTACTCCTGTTGGAAAGTCTTCCAATCCAATTGAGAAAGTGTAAGTTTTCGTTCATCCCAATTTTCCAGGATTTCTAAGGTTTCCTGCCTTTTTTCCTCACTTGAAAAAGCCAGCTGGAACACATGCAGAATAAAAAGCCGTTCTGTATATTCCTTAACATTAAAGCCGTAAAGGCTTACCGCTTCAAAAAGGAATTTCATCTTAATGCTCAGCAATAGGGGAAAATCCGCCAAACCAAGAAAAATACCTCCAGCACCGGTTCCCGCCCCTTCTACTGTCGCCGTTTTCTTAAATGTCTCTAATTTTTCCCTGACCCGTTCTTCTTTCTCTTCAAGTGTGATGGTCGTAAAATCCTTCTGCTTTGTCATATACTCAGAACCCGCAAGGACCCCATTTACAAAACCTTTTATACTTTCTGTTATGATTTCATGAGCTTTTTCGGGAATAAAATCATTCACTTTCTGTTGGGCTTTTCTTGACAATCTGTTAAACCGTCCGGGCTTTCTCATAAGCTTCTTTTTCCACGCCTCTACCTCTGCCAAAGCATTCTGTTCATACTTATCCATTCGGTTCCCTCCTCTCTCTCCATTAGGTTACGGACCATTCAATAAAACGCTCTTTATGATTTGGCCGGCAGCTTTGAAATATTGCCGCGGATTTTGATATTGTGAAAAATCCCTGTTATCAAACAGGGATAGCTAAAATTTCTCTATCTTATTTTTTGCATATGCTTGAAATAGCAAGATAAAGACCAATCCTGCAACAAAGGAGAGAATACCGGCAAGCAAGCCGCCGCTAAAAATTGCTGTTGCTAAAAACACAACATTTTCGACCATTAAAAAAATCGTGATTATCCGGATGACTGCCTGTCTCCGCAAATCGTCCTTAATCGGGTAGAGAGACACCCATATTTTCAGCTCGTGCTGTTTCCAGGAAGGCAGCAGCTGTAGGCCTGTTATGTACAGAAACAGAACCGTTACGAGAAGTTTCGCCCACAATCCCGGCAATGCTGCAAGTACAAAAGACCCGATCACACTTAAGCGGAATAACAGGCCGACATAATCATTAGCCCTAAGCATCGTACGGGCGTATAAAAACTGATAAGATGAGCTTTGGCTATATGGAATGAAACGCAGCAGCGGGTCAAGCCATTTCCTCCTTGAAACTTTGTCCCTGAATTTCGGAACATCGGTGAATAGATTGGCAAACCGATAAAAGGACATTAACCGCTTCCCTTCAAGTTCAATTAACCTCTCCCATTTAACCCCCTTTTTCCTTGCAGTTTTCCGGTAATATATCCAAAGAAGGATAAGAAGCAGGCCTGTTACAATCGGAAACGCGGGAGCTGAACCTGAAAAAAGAAAATACAGTAATAGAATATCTATGACGAGCCGGACAAACCCATCCATCAAGGGTGCCGAATTCTCCTGGAATTTCAATGCATGCCAATGGACCTGCAAGTTGATATACTTAAGAACCAGAAGGATGGCAAGCATCCAAGCAAATTCTCCCAGACCTGCTCCGGTTACTTTTGCATACATTGGCATAAAAGCGGCAAATGCCATCAATATTATATAACCCTGAATCACAAGGGTTAATAAAATAGACTTAAAAAAATAGCTGCCCAGTCTTGTTTCCAGCGGAAGAAAAAAAACGATATCCGCATCTTTCAAAAACGTATAAATCGGGCTTTTTGCCACAAGGATCCCCAGCACCACACCCATGATGATTTCGGCAGGGAAATGGCTGTTCAAAGTTTTTACCCATTCGCTATAGTAAAAAGAAAGCCCGCCAGCCGCAAAAACCAGCACAAACAAGAGGTGCCCGTTAAAGATGTATCTCAAATATTTTTGCATTTCCTTGCTGAAGCTTCTAAATCGCTCGGCCCATAGCCCTTCACTATTCATGGTGATCTTCCTTCGTAAGTTGAATATATAAATCATCGAGGGTGGCGCCCGGCATCGAAAACTGCTCTTGCAGCTGCTTCAGATTGCCTTTGGCCTTAATTTCACCGTTATGCAAAATAATGAAGGAATCACAATATCTTTCGGCTGTGGCGAGGATGTGTGTGGACATCAGGATGCCGGCACCTTCTTCTTTCATCTTTTTCATGAGGTCCAAAAGTGATTGGATGCCGAGCGGATCCAGACCGACAAAAGGCTCATCTACAATATAAAGGGAAGGTTGGACCAAAAAAGCGCACATAATCATGACCTTCTGCTTCATCCCCTTTGAAAAGTGGGCCGGAAACCAGGAAAGCCTTTTTTCCATCCTGAATTCCTTTAGAAGCACTTCCCTTCTGGCCTTATAGGTCTGTTCATCCAATCCATAAGCCATGGCGGTTAACCTAAGATGCTCTTCCAGCGTCAATTCGTCGTAAAGGATTGGCGTTTCCGGCACAAATGTAAATTTCTTCCTGTATTCTTCAGGGGCATCTTCAAACGACTTTCCGCTTATCGAAATACTCCCGGATTTTGGTTCCATCAGTCCGATGATATGTTTAATCGTGGTACTTTTCCCGGCACCATTTAACCCGATTAGTCCCACAAGTTCTTTCGGCTGCACAGAAAAACTGATCCCTTTCAAAACGGGTGTCTTTGTATATCCACCAACGAGTTCATTTATTTCTAATAAGGACATGTCAACAATCCTTTCTATATGTATGTTGTTTCCTTACATTCATTTTAGCAAATAACTAACCGCCAATGCATTAAAAGGCTTCTGCGAAATACCATTATTAACCATAAATAAATTAAAGACTTAAAACAGATGATAATTAGTGAAGAAGGGGTTCTTCATTACAAATGATTGAAACAACATCATACTGTAAATGGGGTGTCAGTTAAAGACGTATTAGCTGAAAACCAATAAGGCTTCAAAACACGTTTCAACGCAAGGGGATGATCGCTTTGCACCTACTGGCAGAACAATCATTCAGAAACTGTCGAATATGCTTTTCAAGTTGATGAAACTTTGAAGATATAGGAGATGGTTAGATTGAATGAAATTCCTCTAACATCATAACCCAATTACAACTCTTGTAAATGAGGTGTTGATCAAAGAGAATTCTACAGTAATAAACGTTCAATAAGAAGCTGAACCCCTTTTTCTGGGCAGGATGCAACTTTCGGTTGCATCCTGTTTTACTTTGCACAAAAAAATAAACCCTGTCACCATGATGTCAAGCCGCTGCATTTGCCAAATTAGGAAACATGTTTCCTGGCAAACATTTCAAGGATGGCCGGTTTCTTATCAATAATTGAACGGACATATCAATCCTTCAAATCTCTGCTTCAACAATTTACTACGCTGTAACTACATGTGATAATCCCATATAATAATGACAACCTATATCCACAATTGAGATTGAATTTTCAATAATTCACGTGAGTTATACATGTTACAATCCAGATTGATTTTTCAATAATTCCGGGGGCTATATCAACGATTCAGCTGGTGCCGACTTTTTATAAAATTTACATCACACCCCTCCATTTTTCAGATTCCCCTTTTCGAACAAGCTATGATACGATAGAAAAAACATCCATGTTTATGAAAAATTTTAATTGAAGGGATGGGTTTTCATGAGTGATTGCATATTCTGCAGCATCATAAACGGGGATATCCCCGGGGCAAAAGTATTTGAAAATGAACATGTCCTCGCCTTTCTGGATATCAGCCAGGTAACAAAAGGACATACATTGGTCATTCCAAAAGCACATAAAGAAAACATCTATGAATTAACACCTGAAATTGCGAAAAATTTATTCGAAGCGGTTCCGGAAATTGCCAAAGCCATCAAAGAGGAGTTCAATCCAATCGGCTTGAACATTCTCAACAACAATGGGGAAGCAGCGGGACAGTCCGTTTTCCATTACCATATGCACCTCATCCCGCGCCATGGGGACGGAGACGGCTTCGGGGCCATGTGGAAGACACACACCAGTGAATATTCACCGGAAGACCTGCAAAATATCGCAGCTTCGATTTCTAAGCATATTAAAAAATAAACAACTAAACAGTTTGAAGGACCAGGGACATATTCTTCCCTGGTTTTTTTGCAAATGGGAAAGTTTATACTACTGGATTACGCTCAAAATTATTTAAGGGAAAATTCAAAATTATGTTCCATTTTGTCGAACATTTCTGGTACGATAGATATAAAATTTTCACTTTAGCGCATCACTGTAAAGGAGGAAGCCCAATGAAACGTGCATTAAACTTTAACGCCGGACCTGCCGCATTGCCTGAGGCAGTTTTACAAAAGGCCCAGCAAGAATGGCTGAATATCGAGGACACTGGCATGTCGGTTATGGAATTAAGCCATAGAAGCCAAACATTCGAAAACATCCATAACAAGGCGATTTCGTTGCTGAAAGAAATTATGGATATTCCGGATAATTATGAAATCCTGTTTTTACAGGGCGGTGCCAGCCTCCAATTCTCTATGGTACCGATGAATTTGCTTAGCACTGGCAAAAAGGCATACTATGTGCTCACAGGTTCCTGGTCAGAAAAGGCGCTGAACGAAGCTGGAAAAATCGGCGATACTGCAGTCGCCGCTTCTGCAAAGGACACTAATTATACCTACATTCCTTCAGCCGATGAAATTTCTTTTGGCGAAGATGCAGCCTATGTCCACATCACGACGAACAATACAATTTTTGGTACGCAGTGGAACAATTACCCGGTATTGGAAGAAGTGCCGCTCGTTGCTGATATGTCAAGCGATATATTGAGCAAGAAAATCGATATCAGTAAATTTGGACTGATATATGCTGGTGCCCAAAAAAATCTCGGTCCTTCCGGGGTAACGGTTGTCATTATCCGCAAAGATTTAGTTAACAGCTCTCTTACAAACCTGCCAACGATGCTGAATTATGAAACACATATAAAAAACAATTCGCTTTATAATACACCGCCAACTTTAGCGATCTATCTGCTCTCCCTTGTTTTAGAATGGGTAAAGGATCAGGGGGGCGTAGAAGTGCTTCAGGAAAACAATACCGCCAAGGCAAAACTCATTTATGACGCGATAGATAACAGTGAAGGCTTTTACAAAGGTCACGCCCAGCCAGAAAGCCGCTCACATATGAATGTTACGTTCACTCTTCCTGATGAGGCTGCGACAAAAAAATTCCTGGAAGAGGCAAAACTGGCCGGTTTTGTTGGCTTGAATGGCCATCGATCTGTCGGGGGATGCCGGGCTTCCATCTATAATGCAGTACCTTTATCACACTGCGAGAAGCTTGTCGGATTCATGAAGAATTTCAAGGAATCGTATTCTTCTGCAGCTATTAAAGCGTAAAGTTTTAAAGAAATCCTTCAAAAAATACAGAAGGCATGGTATACTGATGGAAACTTTCCGCATCAGGCAATTAGCGCACTGCTGGGGAAGCCAAATAAAAAGAGTGAGAAGAGAATAGGAGAGATGAGAAATGAATACGAAAATGCTTGCGGCTTTATCCCTGATGGTGGGGATAGGAGCAGCCCTGCACATAATAATCCCTGGCTTTGTCCTTGGAATGAAACCGGACATGATGCTTATCATGACATTTTTGGCCATTGTCCTGTTTCCCGACAAAAAAAGTGTATTCCTCGTTGCAATTGCGAGCGGGATTATATCCGGCCTGACTTCATCCTTTCCCGGCGGATTCATCCCAAATATCATAGATAAATTCATTACTGCATTTGTTTTTTATTTGATGCTGACAGTATTTAAAAAGTATGCTGGCTCAACCGTTACGATCGCTGTTTTGACCGCGGTCGGGACATTGATTTCCGGCATTGTCTTTCTGACATCCGCCTATTTTATTGTCGGGCTGCCTGGGGCTTTCGTAGGTATGTTTACAGCTGCGGTATTGCCGGCTGCTGCCCTGAACACTGTGGCTGTGGCAATCCTTTACCCAATCATCAGCGGAATCCTAAAAAAGTCAAATATTACAGCACAGGTTTAAATCGCAAAAAACACCGGATTTCTTTCCGGTGTTTTTCTATATTTTGTTCAGTTACTTGAATGACTGAATGATGAATCCAATAAAGAACAGGACTGCCCCTGCGAGTCCAAGCTTCAATGCGCGCTTTTTCATATGCTGTTTAGGAGGATAAACCCCTGGTTGCCTTGATTGGCCCAGAAAGTACAGCATTCCTGCAAGGCATAGGGCGCCCAACGTAAAGATTACATACATCACTTTCACCAAGAATGTCCCCTCCTTTTGATCGAGTGTTACTGCTTACATGTTTATGCCGCTTGTCTACGGATTATTCCCTTTCCTCTATTCTGGAACCACACTATTTTTAAATACTAAATATTTTCTTTTTTATGTTTAGATGAAAGTTTTTGTGATATAAAGATATAATGAATGATTCACTTTCAAATACATGAAAATTATGGTACTTTTTAAAAAAGGCCAACCTCTTTATTCCTATATGCAAAGCATCCTTCCTGTTTTTCTGGTCTTTACACAACCTTTTTAAAAAATTTGAACACGAGGTGATCAATATGAATGCAAAGTCTTTTATTGTCGGATTCCTCACGGGCACCGTTATCGCTGGTGCTGCAACTATGCTTAATGCACCTACATCCGGGAAAGAGCTGAGAACAAAAATAAAAGATAATAAGGATGAAATTTTGGCAACACTTGCGGAAGTTAAGGAGCGTCTTATAGATATCAAAGATGAAACAGCTCAAGCATCGAAAGTAAGCAAAGATTCCATCAACTCTTTTATCGCAGATGTTAAGATACTTATTGAAAACTGGAAGCAGGACATAGAACCCAATAAGCAGGAGCTGACAAGCCATATCCAGGAAATTGAATCTTCAATTAGTGAATTGGAGAACACTGCAACGGCTTCACCAATCTTAAAACAAACTAACTAGTTAAACATCCGGTGCATACAGGAGGCTGTATGCCTCAATGCCCGGATTTCATCTTCATTTTCCAGTCAGGTTTGAGCAGGTCCATCCACAGCATGCGGGCTGAAGTATGATTAATGCGTGTGGGAAATCCGCGAATTTATTACAATTTCTCTATATTTTATTTATGGCAGCCATGTGGAAACCCATTTGGATTTTCCAGTAGGAAACTATTGCTTCTTGAAGTTTCTAAAAATTTTGTTAATTTTTATCTTTATTAATTTTTATTTTATTGTCATAATAAATATAGAGAATTATAAAAGTAGGTGAGCCAGTACATGCAGGATAAAAATTATTCTATGAAAGACGCCTTGCTTTTCAGCCAGCGGGTCGCCCAATTAAGCAAGGCCCTGTGGAAATCGATTGAGAAGGATTGGCAGCAATGGATCAAACCGTTTGACCTCAATATTAATGAGCATCATATTTTATGGATCGCCTATCATTTAAACGGTGCATCCATTTCCGATGTTGCCAAATTCGGTGTAATGCACGTGTCAACCGCCTTCAACTTTTCAAAAAAGCTGGAAGAACGGGGGCTGTTACGGTTCTCAAAAAAAGAAAATGACAAAAGAAATACTTACATTCAAATCACCGACAAAGGCGAAAATATCTTGCTAAGCCTGATGGAAACATATAACCCGGACAATAATGCTGTATTCTCCGGCGCGCTTCCGCTGCGTGATTTGTATGGCAAATTCCCTGATATGATTGAAATGATGGCGGTAATTCGAAATATTTACGGAGAAGACTTTATGGAAATATTCGAACGGTCATTTGCCAATATCGATAAGCAATTTGAAGTCGAAGAGGGAAAAATCACAAAAAAAAAGATAGAAAAAGAGGCTGAGCCTGTCTGAGCAGGATGATTTCTATTCAACCCCATGGCATTGGATCAAACCCTGCAGGCTCTAAAACGCTGCCAATCTCCATTAAGCGGACTATGGTTAGAAACCTCCGCTTCTTGTTTCCATACGCATGCTCATCTCTTCACAAAAATACTTTGGTATCACCTCTCCCTTATCCATCCTTTCAATTGTCGAGAATCCCTTCCTCATACAATCCCAAACTTTTAGTCTATCTTTTTTGGATAATATTTGGTATCGTAAATATACATGAATGCTTCAAGGAGGGATTCAGGAAGTGATTTCGTTATTTTTTATTCTCTTCTCGATCGTAATTTTATACAACGTGAACAGCATGACAAATGCTTTATGTCTGCAAAAAGAAATTCCTGAAGACCGGCAGCCCAAGGTTTTTCGAACAATTAACATACTAATTACGATCCTGCTCTTATCTTCTTATCTCGAAATACTCTATACATAGGAACATTCGAATCAACTAAGGAAAACAGGATAAGTTAAAAAAGAGAAGCGCGAAAATGCGCTTCTCTTTTTTCGTAACAAAATTAGTACCAGCAGGAACATCCGATGATTACCAATAGGATGAAAAGAACAACGAGTAAAGCAAAACCGTTGCCGAAACCTCCAGCATATCCTCCAGACATTGATTTTCCTCCTTTCTTATGGAGAAATCAGCTGCAATTCGTTATATATCCCGACACTGCAGCTATCTTATCTTATTCTGCATATCCTTAAGGGGTTTGGGCTTCTTCTTACATATTATGATTAAAGCTTACCAAGAACAAGCGCACCCTACGATAACCAATAAGATAAACAGTACCACCAAAAAAGCAAAACCGCCGCCGGCATAACCGCCATCTGTCATATTTCCCGCCTCCTTTGTTATTTTCGTTACATCATATGTAAGGGCTATTATTTTGGGTAGGTCATTTACCCAGTTTTCATAAATTTCAGGGAAAGAAATTCATGATATTATTTTTTGTAAAAGTCCCATTATATGTTATAGTAAGATTTGTGGATTAAGTAAACGAACACGAATATATATACAGGAGTTGTTTTTTAATGAGGAAATGGGCATTATCGATTGCAGTTGCAGCCGGTCTGATTGGCCTTACTGCTTGCAACAACGGCGCGGATTCAGAAGCTGTTGTCGAAACGAAAGCCGGGGATATTTCAAAAGAAGAACTATATAATGCCATGAAGGAAAGACACGGCAACCAGGTCATCCAGGAGCTTGTTTATGAAGAAGTCCTTTCCGAGAATTATAAGGTCTCTGATAAAGAAGTGGATAAAAGGGTAGACGAAATCAAAGGACAGATGGAACAGATGGGCCAAAGCTTTGATATGGTCCTTGCCCAGGAAGGCTTTAAAGACGAGAAGGCGTTTAAGCGCTATATAAAAGTGATGATGATGCGGGAACAAGCGGCCCTTAAAGACGTAAAGGTTTCAGAAAAGGAAATGAAAGAGCATTATAATACGTTGAAGCCTGAAGTAAAAGCCCGCCATATCCTGCTTAAAGATGAAAAAACGGCTAAAGAAGTGAAGCAAAAGCTGGACAAGGGTGAAAAATTTGAGGACCTTGCCAAAAAATACTCCCAGGATCCGGGTTCTGCTGAAAAAGGCGGCGACTTAGGCTGGTTCGGAGCTGGACAAATGGTTCCTGAATTCGAAAATGCAACGTATGCATTAAAGAAAAATGAAATCAGCGCGCCAGTTAAATCCCAGCACGGTTACCATATCATCCAGCTTATGGATAAGAAAGAGCTAAAGCCATATGCTGAAATGAAAACACAAATTGAAAAAGATTTAAAATCTGCGAAGCTTGATGAAGCAACCGTCCAAAAAGCAATGGACAGGGAATTGAAAAAGGCTGATGTTGATATTAAGGATAAAGACTTAGAAAAGGCATTGAAGCCTCAAGAAGCTCAACAGCAATAACAAATAGGACTGTCCCACTTTGGGGCAGTCCACATTTATGGCCTTTTATAGGAAAGATACAACTGTCCTAACACATATTCGCAGGCTTTCCCCTTTTCTAAGCCTCAACAGGGTCGCCAATCACCGGGTCTTCTATTGGTTTTCATTGACCACTCTGCCGCTTCCTTTCCGTTCATGTCCCGGGCTGCACTCCACTCTTCTTCTTTTCCTTTTCTTCGTTCATCCTGTCGATATACTTTTGCCCTTCTTGTTCAATATATAATTCGTCCTCTTTCCGCTCCTGTTTCGCTGTTCGTACAGTCATCACCGCGCTTACGATAATACCGGCCAAAACAAGCCAAATCCAAATCGGCATAAAACTTTCTCCTTTCGGGGAGCTGGTCCCTTAACATTAGTAGAAAATATGCCGTCAGCTAAAAAAATATGCTTCTTCCCACAGCAATATGCTTGTTCTTCCGATTAGCATATTTACATGGATTATCATCATACATGCATCATAAAAAGTAAAAAAATGCTTCCTCCCTTGTTCGAGAAGAAGCATTTCTTCGTTATAGCTGCGGTTTATAAAACGAACGGTTTTCGAGGGCAAAGACCCTCTCCGTGAATTCGCCAGGTTTTACTCTTTCGAGGGCCCGGTCCATCATATTAATCTTGGCATCGATATTATCGATATAATGAAGGACTTCGGCTTCCATGACAAGCGGCGGCTTCGGGCTGCCCCATTCTGCCTTCCCATGATGGGATAGGACCAAATGCTTTAAAATCATGATTTCTTCACCGTCAATGCCCAGCTCATCAGCTGCCTTGCTGATTTCGCTTACCATGATCGTGATATGTCCAAGCAAGTTTCCTTCAACTGTATACACGGTCGAAACAGGCCCTGACAATTCCATCACCTTTCCAAGGTCGTGAAGAATCACGCCCGCGTAAAGTAAATCCTTATTAAGCTTGGGGTACAAGCCGGCAATTGCCTTAGCCAGGTCAAGCATGGACACGACATGATAAGCAAGCCCTGACAGGAACTCATGGTGATTCTTGGTTGCAGCAGGAAATGTAATGAATTCAGATTGGTATTTTTTAAGCAAGTGGCGCGTAATCCGCTGTATATTGGGATTCCTCATTTCAAAGATGTATTGCGTGATCTTGCCCATCATTTCTTCCTGGCCGATGGGAGCCGTCTGAATCAAATCTGATATATTAATAGCATCCAAGTCGGTTGTCAATCGGATATTTCTGATCTTCAACTGGCTTCTGCCGCGATAATTCTGTATTTCCCCCATGATTTTCACGGCTTTTTCGGAGGCAAAGCTTTTCTCGTCATCTTCCGAAACGTCCCAAAGCTTAGCCTCGATTTCCCCTGTCTTATCAGAAAGAATCAGGGTCAAAAAAGGCTTTCCATTGCTTGCGACTGCTTTGGTACTGCTTTTTATATACATATATGTATCTATTGAATCACCAATGCCATAGTGAATAATCCCTTTTTGCATACGGCTACCTCCGTTATTTTGCTAAAAATATTATAACATATCAGTTTGAAACTTTGGGGAAAGTAAAAAAAAGAGATACTTACGGCATCTCTTTTGAAATTCCATCATTCATCGCGCAAATTTTCAGCTACCCTTATTTCTCCAACATGTTGTCCTGTACTTTTGCTAATACTTAATGTTTTCATGCTTTTTATATTTTAGACAAACACAAAAATAACGCTTTTCCATATGAGAATCGCGTTGTTCTATTCCACATCAAGTCTCCCAGATAACTTTTGATTCCTCAAAAAAATTCTAACCTTTATAACTAATTTTCCCTGTTTCAACTAATTCCTTTACTCCAATGAACATTAAATTCCAACCCTGTTTAGAACCATCGTAATACTCTCCAAGAGCTTTTTCGATATCAGATGCTGTCAAGTATGTCCGCATAATGTCACCCAAATAAATTTGCAAAAACCAAAAGTTAGTGGAAGATATGATTAAACCATATATGCAATTATATAAATTTTCACATTTCTAAAACAATGTTATCTTCTCTATAACACATTTTCACTATCCTATAAGTGTAAAGATAATCCTCTGCCAAGTTATACTCTTTCTTACGAAAAAAAACAGTCCGTACTTTCGGACCGTTTCTAGTGTGAATATTAACTGACAAGCGGCCTGTTGAAACAATGGGCAAGGGATTCTGCCCGCACCTTCTGAACGAGCTCCCGGTCGATGAAAGGAACCAGCTTTTCGGCAATATCCCAGGCATTCACTTCAATTTTGTATAACGTTTCCATATTATTTGTAATCGACAATTCCCCGCTTAACGATGGGAGCTCGAGATCTAGTGCATGGCCGACTTCATGGGCAAACACGATCCATGTATACTCCTCGAGGCGATCAAGCGAGCCCAGTAATCTTTCGCACTGAATCTCTATATCTTTTCTATATAAAGTTATGAGATGTTTATCAGCCGAATACTTTCCGCCAACGCATCTTGTACCGGGAAATTCATTTTCAATAACAAGGTTTAAAGTGGCATCATATTGGGTAAGGAAAGAATATAAATCCATGAGAAACACTCTCTTTTATCTAAGAATTTACTTCTACTATATGTTGATTAACCTATTACATGCATGAAAGCAAATTATATTAGGAAAACATTGCGACGTACATAGCCGAAAGGACCTATATGTAAATCCAGAGCATCACTTAGCTCTGGATTGATTCCTTTCCAAATGCTGTTATTGAAGTGTTTTCAAAAAACGAAAGCAAATGCTCATGGCAGGTGAAAAAGATAACCTGCCTTTTCCCTGAAATTTTTTTCAATAACCGGATTACCTTCAACGTCCGGTTTCGGTCAAAGTTAACGAAGGAATCATCGATGATGATCGGGAACCCGTCCCCGTCCAGCATACTGCCGGCAAGCGCCAATCGCAGTGAAACATACACCTGCTCTGCAGTACCCCGGCTGACCTCCCAAGCCTCAAACCGGAGCCCATCCCTTCTTTCCAAATCAAGCCCTTCTGATGTTGGACGAAGAATAATCCTTTTATATTCCCCATCTGTTAAGAATGATAGATATTCCTGCGCTTTCTCGATCACCTTCGGAAGTCTCTCCCGCTTGAAGGCTGCAATGGTATCGTTTAGCATTCTTTTGGCTAAGGCATATTTGGCCCACTCTTTTGCTTCCTCATTAAAAGCGGCTCTCTCTTCATGGAATTGATGAAGAATACGGATGTAACTGCCGCCTTCTTCCAGGCGTTCAATTTTATGCTTCAAATCCGATAATCGCTCAAAGCACCCCGATTGACGCGTAAGCAACTCCCTTCTTTCCGTTTCCAGTGCTTCAATGGTGTATTTACTTACATTTTCATCTGAAAGCATTAGCAATTCATTCAGGTTGAAAGAAGTATTGGAAAGTTGAAGCGATACCATGTGGTAATTGCTCTTCAGGTTTTCTTGTTCCTCGGCATCCATTGCCTTTTTTCTGAATTCCTCTTCATTTTGCACACCGGCACCTTCAAAAAGCTGTCCTATTTCCGCTGACAAGTACGCTGATTCTGATTGCAGCCGGGCAATTTCTTCGTCAATTTGCTGCCTCTCAACATGAATCTGGTCCAGCTGCATTCGATTGCGGGAATCGAGTGCAACCAGTTGTTTGATTGATACCAGGGCTTCATGCCATGTTGATGTGGATGCACCAATTTCTTTAGAAATCGCAAGCAATTCTTCCTTATGGTTAGTGATCTTTTTATCAAGCTTCAGAATTTCCTTTTTTGCTTGGTCTGATTCCTGGATGGCTTGTTTTAAAAGGATCAGCTGATCAAGGATTACCTCAGTGCTGTAGTCTGTCGAAGGAACAGCAATACCCCACTTTTTGTGGATCGACTTGATTTCTTCTGTGAGATGATTCCAACTTACTTCCCATTTCTCTGACTCCTTAATTACTGAGTCAAAAGCGGCGGACCTCTCTTTTCGCTTAACTTCTTCAGCGATATACTGGCGCTGGATGTCTTCCTCATTTTGCAGAAGATTTCGTATCGAGGATAAATCCATTGCCTGTCCGGAATTTGCTTGCCTTTCATGCTGTTTCTTTTTATCTTCGGCTTCATTCAGTTGTTTCTTTAGGTCTTCCAGCATGTTATTTCCCTTGAAATAGAACTGTACAAGCAATACAGCCCCTGCGAACAATACAGCAGCAACTGCTACAAAGGATTGCCCGTGATTCCAGGCATACAGCGACATCGCTATGCAAATTGCTGTCAGAATGATAACCAGGATTCCGGTTCTCTTTTTATTTGTTTGCTCTTTTGCAGATAGCTTTGAATATCTTTGTTTCAGTTCACGAATCTGTTCCTCCAGGAATTCTGCCTTCACTCTAGCGAATTTTTCGTTGCTGTTTGATTGGTATGCCTCTTCCAGCCGTTTCCGCTCTTCGTCAGGGAGTTGTTTTTCCTTTAGCCCCGCTATTCTCGTTTCCACAGCTTCCAGATTGCTTTTTTCATGTTTATATTTTTCATCCAGCCGGAGACGATCACTTTTCAAACGATGCTTTTCCTGTTCAAGCTGCTTGATCTTTTCTGCCGTAAAAACGCTTGTATCCAAACCAGCAATTTCTTCTTCAGGCTTATCAAGGAATAAATCCAATTTGTATTTACTTTTTTCCTTCTCTTTTGACCGGAAGAATTCCTCCAACCTGCTTTTTTCCGATTCCAGCTGTTCCAGATAAGGGGTCCGGTCAAGAGTAGAAGCTATTTTTTCCCTGTTGGCCTCTATATATGACGAAATAGTTAGTTCCGCGATTTTTCCATCAATCTTTTGTTTTTTCTTGTGCATCGCTGAAAGCTGGGCATCATTAGGAATCTTCAAGGCATTCAGCTGGTCTAGGCGCTTGATTCCGTCCGCCGGAAAAGATATATTGTCGAGTTCATCAAGTCTTTCTTTTAAGATTTGTTTTTGTTCAATGATCGGCCGAATTCTTAAAAACTCCTGATATTGGAACAGTTTTTCCTCATTCGCAGAAATATCCATTTTTAATTTGGAAAGCTGATCTTCCGTTTTTGATCGCGTCTTTTGCAGCTCTTTATATGCACGTTCTTCTTCCTCTGACTTTTTCAGCCTTGCCTGCAGCTCCTTTAAGTGCTTTAGCCTTACATTTAATTCTGGCTTTTGCCCGGATGGCTTAAACCTGGCATCCAGTTCCTTTTGCAGCTTTGTTTCGGCTTCCACAATCAAATCACTGCCAACCATCCCTGCTGACAGCAGGTATTTGGCCAGCGTTGCTTCACCCACGTTCTGGACACCATGAAGCCCTTGCAAATCGAATGAAAAAACAGATTGGAAGTATTGCTTATCTATACCCTGCAGCAGATCCCGCAGGTCTCCTTCATCGCCAACCGTTCCGTTTTCAAATCCGACCGTAACATCACCGGCAGCTTTTCCTTTTACCCTTTCAATGCTTACTTCACCGTATCTTTCCGATAGGATGATGATTTTTCCGCCGTATTTAGCATTCAGTTTTGGTTCATACCGTTTCTCATTTTGGACTTTTGTCGGGAAGCCGAATAATATACTATGGATAAACGACATAACTGTAGACTTGCCGGATTCGTTTTCCCCAAAAAAAATCTGCAGCTGCCCGAACTCCGTGAATTTTTTATTTTCAAACTTGCCATACCCATATATATGCAGTTCTTTGATCTTCACTGCTCTTCCCTCCCTCTATACATATGATTTATCAGGGATTATTCGAAGACTTCCACTTCAACTTGTTGTTACACTGGTGTTGGCATGAATCCCCTGATTCAACGTTCTCAAGAAATTTAGGTGGCGGGCCGATCAATGAAAGAGTTGCAGGATCAACCTTTGTGATTCACTTAACAGCTCTTTGGTTTCCTCATCTTCCAGCGGAGCAAGAAACTTGCGCGCCTCCCTATGCTTATACAATTGTTCCAAAGCCCCATTGACGCCATTGGAATCTGTTTCAAGGGAAAGTAATTCATTTAGAAAGGGATTTTCCATAACGCCGTCCATATCTTTACGCCATCCATTTTCCACTTTAATCCGATAGGGCCAAGCGAAGCCTTCTCCTGTTTCCGCTTCTTCCTGCAGGCTTTCCAGGATTCCCCAGATAAACTCATCTGTAAATATAGAGGGGCTGGAGTGCTTTTCTAGGTCCAACACTATCTCCAGTAAAAAGGACTTCTTATCCATGTGGAATTCTTCCATAGATCGGCGGCAATCAGTATAAACTTTGTCAAACCCGCTCTCGGCCTCTGGCTTAATCATGATGGAATCAAACAGTACGGTACTGGTTTCTAAAAATTCATAGTTTGCTGCACCATTATCCAACGTAACCATATAACAGCCTTTATCCCCTGTTTCTTTTCTGTTCCTGCCCTGTATGTTCCCCGGATAAACGGCAGGCGGGTCCACGGAAATTACCTGCCTTTTATGGACATGGCCCAAAGCCCAGTAGTCAAATTCTTTCTCCGCCAATTCACTTTTGGAAAAAGGAGCATACGGGCTGTGTTCCGTATGCCCTTCGAGATTTCCATGCAGGAGCCCGATATGATATTCCGCATCAGGCCGCTTTTCATATCGGGAAATGATTCGTTCGGTCACATGCCTTCGCGGATAACTGTAACCATAAATGTTTACAGCGGTGCCTCCCTCCTTCCGGAATCGCTTCACTTCCGGGATCGCCTGGAATATGTGTACATTTTCAGGAAGATTCACTGTGATCCAGGAACCATCCAAATGGTCGTGGTTTCCGTGGATCATGTATACCTGTATCCCGGCCTCTCCCAAACGCTCCAACTCTTTCCTAAAGCGTATCTGAGTGCGCAGGCTGCGATTTTCACTGTCATAAATATCGCCGGCCAACAACACAAAATCTACCTGTCGAAATATCGCAATATCAACGATCCTTTGGAAGGACTGAAACGAACTTTCCCTCAGCCTGTCTTTTATAAAAGAAGGTACATTTTTAAGTCCCGCAAAAGGGCTGTCCAAATGCAGATCAGCGGCATGTATAAAGACAATTTTACCCAATTGTATCCCCCCCCTAAATTTAACCATCAACATCCTTTATTTTACCACAAACAGAACATACGTGTGGTAGGTGGGAGAATTAAATCCATCTGCCGTTTTTGATCTGAAAGAAATGCAAAACAGCTGCCGGACATGATCCGGCAGCTGTTTTATTGATCATTTGAAAACCCGGTCGGATTCTCCTTATGCCATTTCCACGCTGTTTGAATTATGGTTTTCAAGTCATTGTACTTGGGCTTCCAGCCTAACGCTGTTTGCGCCTTTTTAGAGGAAGCGATCAACACGGCAGGGTCTCCTGCTCTTCTTGCGCTTATTGTTTCAGGAATGGGAAGTCCGGTAACCTCCCGTGCTGTCTGAATTACTTCTTTCACTGAAAACCCGGTCCCATTTCCGAGATTGAAAACATCACTGAGATTATTTTTTCGCAAATGCTCCAATGCAAGCCAGTGGGCATTCGCAAGGTCCATGACATGGATATAATCACGGATGCACGTTCCATCCTTAGTTGGATAATCATCTCCAAAAATGCTAATCGATTCTCTTTGGCCCAGCGCGACCTGAAGAATAATCGGGATTAAATGGCTTTCAGGAGTGTGATCCTCTCCAATAATTCCTTCAGGATGGGCACCTGCAGCATTAAAATATCGCAGCGAAACCGATTTCAATCCATATGCCTGGTCACACCAGCGAAACATTTTTTCCATGGCAAGTTTCGTTTCCCCATATGGGTTTGTCGGGTTAGTGATTTCACCTTCCTGAACGGGAATTTGTTTTGGCTCCCCATAGGCCGCTGCTGTCGATGAAAAGACCATTTTTTTTACACCATGGGCAAGCAGTGCCGAAACAAGATTGTGAGATGCAATTACATTATTTTCATAATAAAGAAGCGGGTTCTGCACACTTTCCCCAACCAATGAACTAGCGGCAAAATGAATCACCGCTTCAATCGTATGCGTTTCAAAAACAGAATCAAGAAAAGAACGGTTACACAGGTCTCCCGTATAAAACGCTGCTCCCCTCACCGCCTGTTGATGCCCGGTTTGAAGATTATCAATCACCACTACCTCTTCTCCTTGATTTACCAGCTCCAGAACTGTATGGCTTCCGATATATCCTGCCCCTCCGGTAACTAAAATTGCCATTCCCATGACCTCCTCAGGAATTCCTTGCTAGATCGCCAATGTTCAAAAACATTTTCCTATATTAGAGGTTGTATTATTATTTCACTGAAAATATGTGCAGCTTCTGTTTAAAAAAGCCGGGAACCAGCAAAAAATTTGCGGGTCCCCGGCATACATCATTTATGCATTTTTTGAGATTTGCAGTGCTTTCTTAATGTCTCTGAAGGATTTGGAACTTCCGTACATTAACACACCGCCCCTGTACACTTTTCCGCCAAAAACCCCCAACAAAACAATGGTAAGTACGAGCAGCCCAATGCTAAAGGCGGTTTGCCAGACCGGTACGGACAACATCCCGACCCGCAAAAACATGATCATTGGGCTGAAAAACGGGATGAAAGAGGTACCTGTTATAAAGCTTGCGGAAGGGTTAGTCAAACCAAAAGCGGCAATGAAAAACCCAATCATGACCAGCATCGTCATTGGCATGATCATCGGCTGGACATCTTCCACCCTGCTGACCATGGAGCCTAGGAAGGCTGCGAGGGTAGCATACAGGAAATATCCCAAAAGAGCAAAGACAAACGCGTATACAATGGTAGTAATACTCGTTTCTCCAAAACCTAGAAAGGAGAAAAAACTGCCATTCATAGCATCCTCATTCTGCTTAACGGCGAAATAGCCTACGGAAAAGAAAAGCACCAACTGAGTGATGCTTAACAAGGCGATTCCGCATATTTTCGCAAACATCTGCTGGACGGGCGAAATGCTGGAAACAAGAATTTCCATTACCCTTGATGTTTTTTCCGTGGCCACCTCCGTTGCGATCATACTCGCATACATGATCACGTTAATATAAATGACAAATAACAGGATATAAACAAGACCGCGGGCCTGATTCAATTCTTCTTCCGTTTTAGCGTTTTTCTCCAGTGCCACTTGCTCAACCGCCGCCGGTGTATTTAATTGGGCCAGCTGCTCTGGCGTAAGCTTTAACTCGCTTGCCGCTATGCTGCTTTTGACCGCTGAAAGGCCTAGAGAGAGATCACCCGGGATGGTTGAATTCGAGATGGAATTCGCTTTATATATGCCTTTCACTTTTTGATCCGCATCATTTTCGATAATCAGGTAGCCTGTCATTTTTTCAGAACTAATGAGCTTCTTTGCAGCGGCTTCATTTTCAACCTGCTCTAGCTTAAGATCCTTATTGATTGCCTGTACCTGGGTTTTTAAAGGCTCATAGACAGTACCGGGTTTATCAAGGATTCCAATGGTATCTTTTTTATCTTTATCAAAGTAATCGATTGCTTTTGGGAGGAAGGCCAATGCCATGACAAGAAGAAGCATGATGCCTGTTGAAACTAAAAATGATTTCGTTTTTAGCTTGGAAAGGTATGTATGAAATAAGACAATAAAAAATTTATTCATATGCGGCACCAACTTTTTCTATGAATATATCATTCAAGGAAGGCTCCATTAGCTCGAATTTCCTCACAAATCCCCTGGGTACCAGCTCCCGCAGGATATTCTCGGCTGCATCCTCACCGGTCACTTGAAGAATCCTGCCCTCGGTTGTGGTTTTCGATTTTGTGACGCCCGGGAATCCATCAAGGAAAGCCAGATCAAAATCTGCATGCACAGCAACATTCTTCTTGCCGTAGCTTCTTTTTATATCCTTTAATTTCCCCTCCACAACGGGGCTTCCCCTGTGCATGATGCATAGGTGCTCGCACAGTTCCTCGACATGCTCCATCCTGTGGCTGGAGAAGACAATCGTTGTCCCGTTATCCCTTAAATTGATGACAGCATCCTTCAAAAGCTCTACATTGACAGGATCCAAGCCACTGAAAGGTTCATCGAGGATCAAAAGCCTGGGCTTATGGATGACGGATGCGATGAACTGGATTTTCTGCTGATTCCCCTTTGAAAGCTCCTCTACTTTTTTATCCAGATATTCGGGAACCTTGAACCGTTCAAGCCAGTTTACAAGCTCCTTCAAGGCAGAAGCTTTATCCATCCCTCTTAATCTCGCAAGATAGACAATCTGGTCCCGTACCTTCAATTTAGGGTAAAGACCGCGCTCTTCAGGCAAATAGCCAATGATCGGACTGGTTGAATAATCAATCCGCTTTCCTTCCCACCTTATCTTCCCCTCTGTCGGGTCGATAAGCCCGAGTATCATCCGGAAGGTTGTCGTCTTGCCCGCACCGTTTGCCCCCAAAAGCCCAAACATTTCCTTTTCGGGAATGGTGAAATTCAATGAATTTACGGCAGTAAAATTGCCATATCTTTTTGTAACATTGTTAATTTCAAGTACCAATTTTTTTCCCCCTTTAAATGCTGACTACTTTTGACACAATCAAAAAAAATCTGCCATACCTATTTAATAATAGTAAAAAACTGCCAATTCTTCAACCGTTTTGTAAATATTAATATCTTTACAACATAATGAATATTATGCAAAAATAATAGCAAGAACAGTACATTAAAAAGGGGTAAGGAATATGAGCCGAGTATATAAGCTAACTGTGTTTGAACAATCCGGGGAAAAGCTTTTGGATGAGTCCTTCCAGGCTGAAAACGATGATCAAGCAAAGGAATTAGGGGAAAACCTTCTCAAGGAAAAAGAATATCATGATATGACACATCGCTGTACCTCACCCGCAGGGAAGCTGGTTCTTTTCCATCGCTAAGCCCTAAAATGCATTCTTGGACATTTTTATGTAAGCGCAGCCAAAAAGCCGGCACGGAATGTGCCGGCCGCCTTATTATTTTCCGGTAAAGTTCGGCGTTCTCTTTTCGACAAACGCACGGATTCCTTCTTGGTGGTCGCTAGTCTTACGCATTTTCATTTGCGCATTTTTTTCAAGTTCAAGCATTTTCAAGAGGAGCGGACGATTTTTTTCACCGAGTATCTTCTTTGTCTTGATCATGGCTTGGATCGGGCTCGACAGCCATTTTTGCAGCTTGGTTTCGATTGAGTTATCCAATGTTTCAGAAGCCACTTCATGAATCAAGCCTTTTTCAAATGCTTCCGGCGCCCTCATTACTTTTCCTTCCCAAATCAATTCCTTCGCACGGACTTCGCCCAGCCTTCTTTCAAGGAAGAAATGTCCTCCGCCGTCAGGAATCAACCCTATGCCGATAAAATTCATGGCAATTTTGCTTTCAGGCTCGGCGATTATGTAATCTGTTGCCAGCGCGATGCTCAAGCCCAGTCCTGCTGCTGCGCCATGGATTCCACAGATCGTAAGCTTAGGCATAAAATAAAGGGTGGTTACCAATTCGCTGATGCAATCCATCAAAGAATTGAAGTTAGCTTCCCCTTCTTCGCCTGTAGATGAAAGCATCATTTTGATGTCACCGCCGGAAGAAAACGCTTTCCCTTTTCCTTTTAAAACAACGACATCCACATCATCATTTATGGTGATTTCCTTAAGGGCCCCCACGAGCTCACGGAGCATTCCTTCATTCATAGAATTCATCGATTCAGGACGGTTCAGTTCCACAGTTGCCGTTCTTCCTGAATATGTGACCAAGACGGTCTCCTGAGCGGAAGCAGATTCAATTCCCAATTATTGTTCCTCCCCTAAAGTTGATTCGTTTTAATTATACCGTTTCTCCTATTAGAATAAAAAGAAAAAATAGAATATTTAACAAAACTTACCGTTATGTTTTTTATGGCACAAGAAAAAGGAGATGATCAATTCATCCCCTTCCCAAAACTTATTGTGCAAGGTATTTACCTTGAATTTGTTCACGCAGCGCCATTTTTAAGAATTTCCCCACACCGGTTTTCGGGATCTCCTCAAGGAACAGGACATCATCCGGAAGCCACCATTTTGCAAACTGGGGCGCCAGGAATTCGATCATTTCCTCTTTTGTAACCTTTCCTTTATATGGTTCATGCAGCACTACACACGCAACGGGACGTTCCTGCCACCTCTCGTGGGGAACGGCAATGACTGCTGCCTCGAACACCGCTTCGTGCGCCATTAACGCATTCTCCAAATCCACTGAGGAAATCCATTCCCCGCCGCTCTTGATTAAGTCCTTTGTCCTGTCAACGATCTTGACAAACCCTTCTTCATCAACCGTCACGACGTCACCAGTATAAAGCCAGCCGTCTTTAAAGGCACCTTCTGTTCTTTCATCCCGGTAATATTCACTGGCAATCCACGGACCCCTGATGAGCAATTCCCCCATTTCTTTGCCATCATTTTTCACTTCGCCGTCCTTGCCAAGAACCTTAATATCGATGCAAGGAACTGTCATGCCTTGCTTGGCTTTCAATTCATATTTTTCTTCATCTGCCAGCTCATCATGATAGCTTTTGAGATTGGATGTGAAAACAAGCGGACTTGTTTCTGTCATACCATATGCATGGATAAACGGGATATTGTATTTTTGCTCAAAGGTCTTAATCATGCTTTTCGGAGCAGCCGAGCCGCCGCAAACAATAGCCCTGAGGCTCGACGTATCATATTCGTTTTCAGCCAGCTCTTTTAAAAGACCAAGCCAAATCGTAGGCACACCTGCTGTCACCGTAACCTTTTCGGACTGAATCAGTTCCGCAAGGATTTTTGGTGTGAAATACGGGCCTGGCATAACGAGATTGCTGCCAAACCATACGGCTGCAAAAGGCAGTCCCCAAGCATTGACGTGGAACATCGGTACAACCGGCATGGCGTTATCCCTCTCAGCAATGCCCAAATTATCTGCAAGACCAAGGCCTAAACTATGAAGCACTGTTCCTCTATGTGAATAAACGACACCCTTCGGATTCCCGGTCGTCGCGGAAGTATAACACATGCCTGCAGGCGAATTCTCATCCAGATCCTGCGGGAACTGATGGGCAGGATTGCCTTCTGAGATTAACTGTTCATAATGATATACAGGGGATAGCTTGGTTTCTGGCAGTTCTTTCGAATCGGTCATGATGATATATCCCTTGACGTTTTGAAGTGTATCCTGAATCGCTTCAATAAGCGGAACAACATCTGCATCTATCAATAATAATTTATCCTCGGCATGATTCACAATATAAGAAACATGCTGGGGTGAAAGCCTAAAATTTATTGTATGAAGAACAGCTCCGGAACATGGGATTGCAAAATATGCCTCCAAGTGGCGGTGATGGTTCCAGGCAAGCGTCCCGATGCGGTCGCCTCTATCCACTCCCAGTTTTTCCAGGGAACTCGCCAGCCTTCTTGTACGCTCCGCAATTTCACGGTAGGCATATTTGTTGATTCCGCCATCCGTACGCGAAACTACATATTTTTTTGGGTAATACTTTTCAGCCCGTTCAAACATTTGTGTCATCACCAATGGAGTATTCATCATGATCATCTTCCCCCTATTCGTAAACGCTTTCATTCAATTATGTTGTACTTCCTTTAATCAATTCGATTCATTCTTCATAATTCCTTTTTACTATTTTAGAAATTTTTTTAAAAGTCTTCCTTCGTCAGAAAAGCCTTAATTTCGATTGAAATAAGTTTTTTTCCATGCAAAGAAGGAAATAGTATAGGGGAATTAAGTATTCAGGAGGACACTATGACTTTATATCGAGATAAAGGAACCCTGGCCCGCTGCTACAGCGAATACGATGAATTAAAACGGGTAGTCCTGTGCCCGCCGCAACATATGACGATCCGGGAAGTAATCAATGAAACCCAGGAACATTTTAAAGATGTAGGGATCCATATAGAAACCGCAATGAAACAACATGAAAATTTTGCGAGTGTTTTAAAGGATCATGGAGTTGATGTCATTCTTCTTCCTCCTCTCAGTAAATATCCGGAACAGGTATTTACCCGGGATATCGGTTTTACGCTGGGAGACACCGTTTTTGTCGCGGAAATGGCAAGCCCGGTCCGGCAGGGAGAAGAAGGATTATTAAAGAAATGGCTGGAGGAAAACCAAATTCCGCACAAGGATCTCGTTAAAGACCGGATCGAGGGCGGCGATGTCATCATCGACAGGGATCATGTATTCGTCGGCATTAGCAACCGTACCCATATTGAATCGATCCGGCATCTGGACACATTGCTCCCGGATTTCAAGGTGATCCCAGTACCGTTCCAAGCAAAATATCTTCATCTGGACTGTGTGTTTAATGTGTTATCTTCTGAGGATGCCCTGATTTACCCGGACGTGATCAGCAAGGATGAACGTGAATTCCTGTCCGGGCGATACAACTTAATTGAAGTGACGGATGAAGAGCAATTCACGCTTGGAACCAACGTACTTTCCATCGGCAATAAAAAGGTGTTAAGCCTTCCGGTAAATAAAAATGTGAATAAAAAGCTAAAGGAACGCGGTTATGAAGTGATTGAAGTGGATATTACCGAGATCATTAAATCCGGCGGCTCATTCCGCTGCTGTACGATGCCTATTTTGCGAGAGCGCTCACATTAAATTAAAAACGGTTGAAAAAGAAAACTTCCAAGCTTAGTGCTGGAAGTTTTCTTTTGTAAATAGCTCTCCAAGTATTTCTATTTTCTTATGTGTATAGTGTTCAAAATTATCATTATATGATTTTGGATCCTTTGGGTTTGCGTATTGCATGATCTTTCCGGTTACCGGATGCAAAAATTTGCTTGATGCCCCACAGCCCAATCCAATGATTGTTTGCTGTTCTTCCATGATCATTATGTTATAAATGCTTTCTTGGCCGGGGATTGAGTATCCTACATTTTCCAGGTTCCCCAGGATGTTTTTCTGGCGGTACAAATAGTAAGGAGTGTAACCATGCGCGGCCGTCCACTCTTCGGCAGCACTCATCATTTTCTCCACTTCTTCCCTTGAAGCGACTTTATACTTTTGTTTGTTCCTTGTCATTTCCGAGGCTCGTTTAAATGAAAGTGTGTGGACCGTGAGCGATTCCGGCATAAGCTTTTCTGTTTCCTCCAGAGTCGTCCTGAATTCCGGCAGCTCCTCACCAGGGAGCCCGATGATCAAATCCATATTAATGTTATTCATTCCCATGCTTCGCGACAGATGGAATTTATCTATTGTTTCCTCTACAGTATGGTGGCGGCCTATAGCCTTAAGGGTGTCCTGGATGTATGACTGCGGATTGACGCTGATCCGGTCAATATTCCACTTTAACAATACCTCCAGTTTTTCTGGGGTAATTGTGTCCGGCCGGCCGGCTTCAACCGTGATTTCCCTTACGTTTTCAACATTCGGGAAGGAAGCATACATTTCCTCATAAAGCATATCCATTTCTTCGGCCGTTATGCTTGTAGGCGTACCCCCACCATAATAGATTGTAGTGATGTTTATACCATTTTCCTTTAACCACTTGCCGATTTCCCGAATCTCATAATGAAGCCCCCCAAGGAAAGAATTCACGGAACCCTGCCTGCCGTTTATCGCATAAGCCGGAAACGTACAATAGGCGCATTTTGTCGGGCAAAATGGGATTCCGATATAAATGCTTACTTCATTTTTCAAGGAGTACAGGTCAGGAACAACAGCTAACTGGCGGTCGACGACCTTTTGCATCAATTCTACTTTTTCTTCGGAAATCATATAGTCATCAGCCAGTTGTTTGTGGGCAATGCTGGCAGGAATGCCTTGCTGAACTTTCCGATGAAGAAGCTTTGTCGGACGGACCCCTGTCAAGATGCCCCATTTTTGATTAATTTCTGTCATGTCCTGGAGTACATTTACAAAAACATAGGATACAGCCCGTTTCACTTGTTTGAATAATTCTTTTTCACTCATTTCAGGAGAAACACATAACTCCTGGCTGGATTCAAACTTTTTGCCCGATTCATTTACGAGCAGCATAGCCCGGGCGAACACTGTCTCTGAAGCTTCCCAATGAAAATCAACCTGTAAATCGGGTTTCTCTCCAATAGTCGGCAGAATTTCGGATTCTTCGAAAAACAGGTTGGCTATATTTTGAAGTGGCCGGTGAAAACGCTCGTCTTCCAGCCCTTTTATTTCAATACGCAAAATAATCACCTATCTGCTTGATTTTTTAATGTAGCTTTCGGTATTATACTACGAATTATAAAGACTAACTAGTGAAACTGGAAACAATCGAATTAGTGAAAACAGTCTTAATAGTTGGAAGTCCCTGGCAGGTTTTTTTATAATCATATAGAAGTACTTAATGGTACTGCTATTATTGAGAGGGGATGTATGACAATGAGTGAGCTTATATTCAAGCAATTCGATTTGACAAGAAGTAATTTCTTAAAGGAATTAAACGGTTTGAACCCTGAAATTATTGATATCCAGCCTCAAGGATTCAATAATACAATTCACTGGCATATCGGCCATGTACTGACCTCTACAGAACAGTTCATGTTTGGATTTCCCAACAAATCTAGCAATATCCCAGAAAATTACATTGCCTTATTTGGGTATGGAACAAAGCCTGCTGACTGGCAGGGAGATGTACCATCACTTGAGCAACTGACCGAACAGCTAAAGGAACAGGCTGCCCGGCTAAAGGAA
Source organism: Peribacillus glennii (assembly GCF_003429105.1). GTDB lineage: Bacteria > Bacillota > Bacilli > Bacillales > DSM-1321 > Peribacillus > Peribacillus glennii. The sequence continues at coordinate 135,990 of NZ_QVTD01000011.1, read as the reverse complement.
ATCCCTGCAAGCAGTTTGCAGCAAGAGTTAAAAAAGCCGTTTTTAGGGCTGTCGACTTTTGGGGAACTCGCCAACATGGCTGTTTACCATGAGGCATACCACCTTGGCCAGATTCATGCAATGGCCCGTGTTATCAATAAATAAGCATTGAAAAAACAGGCCCTCATTGATTTGAAGCCCAAAAGTTAAAAAGAAATATTAGTCAGCTTCCAAAAACATGAGTCCGGTATTGTTCCGGACTCATGCCTTGGAGTTTCACCTTAAAACTTCTCTTCATCATATATTTCTTGGAATGCCCGTTCTGCAGCTGCTTCAGATGCAAATAAAGCATCGTCATCCTCTATTACATGGAATGTGTCATTTATAAACAATGCCAAAGCATCAGGATCCTTCGGGTGTGGCACAATTTCCGCTGGCCGGACATTTGAAACAGTCGGTGTATGTGGATTGTTATAGATGACAAATACTTCATCGCCTGCTTTAGCATTCTTTGGATCAATCGTATCCATCGTCTCCATTCCTTTCAGTTAGAATGGTCATAGTTTGTGGCAATAAGTGTAAATTTATGTTGCGAACCATCAAAAAACCCCAACGGAAAATGGACCGGTAGGGCTAGAGTTATCATTTTAAAATATTCATTTTTTCTAGAAACGCAATTGGATGCTGTCTCCGGAAAAACTCTTTTAACATATATGCAACCCCTTGTTCATCATTGGAGCGGGTCACCCACTTTGCCGCTTTTTTGAGTTCGAACGGTGCATTGCCCATTGCGACACCCAGCCCGGATTCCCTAATCATTTCGATATCATCCAGGCTATCCCCAATTGCAACGATTTCCGCAGGCTTGATTTTTAGATGGTTGGCCAGATACAGCAGGCCATTCCATTTGGATTCCCCTTTTGCGACAATGGTTAAATGATTTCCCGTCCGGCTGATAGGGTATACTTCCGGAAACATATCGGCAATTAATTTGTACAGGTCTTCTTTATCTTTTTCATTATTAAACATAACGTCAATTTTGGGCGGTGCTGCAGGCTTTTCTGTCAGCTCTCCGCTTAGCGAATCGACATAATGCTGCGAGAAGATATTTTGTTCATTCATAAACAAGACCGCTCTGCCAAGCAAGTTTTCCGGCAGGTTGACCCTATTGCCCAAGATAAACTTTTCATGGGAAAGTTGAATTTGGCATTCAACCTTTTCAAGCATCTGTACGATTTCCAAAGTAAGTTTTTCCGATATTCTTGACACATAAAGCGGTTTTTGGATGGAGGTGCCAACAAAAGCACCTTGATGGGCTACAAGGGTCGGATTTATTTTCAATGCTTTCGCTACCTTTTTGGCTGAATAAAAGTTCCTGGAAGTAACAAGTGCGACATGTACGTCCTTTTGATGTACATATTCAATCGCATCTTTAGTCAATTTATTCAAACGGCCATTTGATTGAAGCAGGGTTCCGTCAATATTGACAGCAAGCATACGGTAGACCATGCTGATCTCTCCCATCTGTAGTATCTATTTCATCTTTATGAAACTTTTGGATTTGATAGAACAGCCAAACGGAGAATAATCTGGTCCAGCCCGAAATTCATCGGTCCCGAGCCGATAATAAAAAAACACCACCTTTAGGCAGTGTTTCTAATGTTGCTTATTGTTGTTCCGGCGCACCATATATTTCTTCCAGTGGCTTCATGATTATTTTGTTAAGCTCCGCGATAACCATGCTCATTCTTTGTTCCGCTTCCATTAATCTTGAAATCAACGGGTGCTGTTGGACAAGGGCCACGGTTTTCTGCGCTTGTTCAACTTCCTCTGGTCTGATTTCCTGCCCGTTCATTTGCTTTTGCTGGAGAGTCATCTGGATTTGGCGAAAATTCTCAAACATCCTGCTTGCTGACTGATCAACGTTTACTTGATTATATAGGCTTTTCAACTCTGTAAATTCCTTGCTTCCCCTTACGGCCCTTTCCATGTCATATGCTGTATTATATAGATTTGAGTTCATTTTATTTCCTCCTTACACCTTATCAATTTTCCATTCAACTATAACAGAACATGTGCCTGATTACACCTTTACACATAAATCGGCGGAATATTGCCATTTTGCCTAAACGTTTTCCGCTTTATCCCCACCATATGCATCCCGAAACATAAAAGTTCTTTACCATTTTTTCAGGGGGTGTCCCATCTGTCACATTCCATACCTGCCGTACATACGATAAGATATCCGCTTTTGCCCATCTAATCCTAGTCAAAGATAAAAATATTACAACCATAGCGCAGGACGGGGAATGCATATGAACGTTTATAATGCCAAGGCGCTGATCAAAATCGAGGAAACAGGAATGGAGGAAACTCCTTCCATACAAATAGAACAATCAATGATTTCCAAATGGAAAATGCGGGCGGGTGAAGAGATTATATTGAATGCAGGTGTAAAACGGATTCCATTGCTGGTGCGACCGTTTTCGGCTGAGCAGCCTTTGATCATCCTTTCTGTGCATACCGGAGAGTACTTATCATTACCCGCACTATCCTATCCCGTTCAAATAACCTATTGCAAGGAGAATAAAGAGCTTGCAATCGGTCCATTTTTATCTGTTCTAACCGATACCCCTTTCGGGAAAACAGAAGAACCATTTGGCTCAATGGAACCATTCCTGCAGGAAATGCAGGCCTTTTGCCAAGAAAAAGGGCTTCCTTTTTATGTGCACCAGCTCCAGTCGGAGACAGAAACAACAGCAATAAATGGGTATCTGCCTATAGGAGAAAAATGGGAACAAACTGTCCTTCCAGTCCCGGACGTAGTCTATAACAGGATCCATTCCCGAACAAAGGAGAAATCTGCTGTTTTCCAACGCTATCTGGATCGTTTGAATGCAATGGAAATTCCAATGTTTAATGACGCTTTCCTTTCTAAGCTGGAGGTACATGAAATCCTGATTGAAAATGAACAGATGCTACCGTATTTGCCGAAAACCATCCCTTTTCAGAAAGAAGAGGATTTCGCGAATTTCCTGGTAAGCCATGAAGCTGTTTATGTGAAACCCTCGAACGGCAGCCAGGGAAGAAATATATGCAAGATAACAAAAACAGCCGAAGGATGGGTGTTGGAGCATTCTTCCAATAACAAGGATACCTATTTATTTTCAAATGCATTAGAACTATTCAATGCCCTGAAAAAGTATATAAAAAAACAATCGTACATTGTCCAAAATGCGATTGACCTGCTTGAAACCGAGAATAAAAAAGTAGACTTCCGGATCCTGCTGAATAAAAACCAAAAACAGGCCTGGAGAATTACATCGGTTGTCGCAAGGATCGGCGATGCTGGGCATATTGTTTCCAATCTGTCCAGGGGCGCGGAAATGATAAATGGTTTGGGATTTCTGCATTCTGCGTTTGATCATATCGAGGCCAAGAGGCTGTTTCAACAGATTTGTATGCTGGCCTTGCAATCAGCCAATTGTTTATCGGAACACCGAAACGGCATCTTTGGGGAACTGGGGGTCGACGTGGCGCTCGACATTGAAAAGCAGCCATGGCTGATTGAGATCAATTCGAAGCCCTCAAAAGCTTACCAAGGCAGCTATGATAAATTTCGCCCTTCCGTTAAAGCAATCGTTGGATATATGCATGCCCTATATCAAAATAAAATGATAAAAAGGCCTTAATAAAATTGGCCGGAAAGGAAGCTAAATTGCTCTCCCTAGGCATTATGGCAACTCGAATTCACGCTGAGGAACTATACTTCACCAGGATTGCACAGGCATCCGAAGAAGCTGGCATTTTAGTCTTCAGGTTTTGTCCCGATCAAATAAACATCCAGGAAAAAACCGTTTACGGGGATGAATATGATTATCGGTCAAGACAATGGGTACCGAAGGAAATTCCAATTCCGGATTTGATTTATGATCGTAATTTTCGCGGTTTAACCTGGCAATCCGATGAGAAAATTCAATGGCTAAAAAAAGAAACGGTATTCCTCGGCTATGGGCTTCCCGGAAAATATCAGGTATTTCAAATCCTTACACAAGTCGATACGCTAATCGAGTTTCTTCCTCCAGTAAATAAAGTTTCAAGCCCCGAAGATATCTGGCGGGATTTGGCCGCAGACCGTAAAATCATGTTGAAGCCTGAGTTCGGCTCGAGGGGAACAGGGATTTATCTGATAGAGAGTAAAGCAAACGGATGGGTCGTCCGTATGACAAAACAGGAAGGCGGCTTTGAACGGCTTTTCGATAAGAAAACAGAGCTTGATAAATGGCTCCGCTACCTCACCGCCCATTACCCTTATTTGACTCAGCGTTTCCTTGAGCTGTCAAACGTACAGCACGAACCATGGGATGTACGTATTCTGGTACAGAAAGACAGCTCGAATGCGTGGAAGGAACGGATCCGGGGTGTCCGGATAGGCCGAAAACACTGTATAACTGCCAACCTTGCCGCCGGAGCAGAAGTTGTCCCTTTTAATGAAATGTTAAACGAATTCTCCCCCCAGCTTCAGCATAAAATCCAGGAATCAATTGAACATATCATCCAGCACCTTCCCCATGAATTGGAAACCAGGTTTCATAGGCTTTTTGAGCTCGGAATTGATCTGGGAATCGATAAAAAAGGGGATGTTTGGATTCTTGATATTAATTCAAAGCCTGGCAGAAAGATCATGGAACGGCTTGATCCTGAAAACCTGCATACATTGTATAAAGCCCCTTCTTTGTATTCCACTTTCCTGATGGGAGAACTACTGAAAGCTGGTGACTAAATGAAAAAAACCTACCCTGTCGAAATTGCTGATTTAAAAGAAGATGTTTTCTATTATCCCAGGGGATTCGGCGAAATGGAAAACATTAACCATATTTGGTACGGACAGCATTCGTGCAACGCAATTATGAAAGAGAATCCGCATGATCAAGAAAAAGCAATTCTATCGCAGACTTTGGCTGAAACGATACAATTTACTGAAAGCGACATACCTCTTCATTTGTTTACTTATCAAGACAGTATCCATATCGGACCACTCGTTGGAATTTTCACGTCCGGAATTACCCCAAATTTGCAAAAACCGGTCGGGGAACGCTCTAGCTTTTTTGCAAAACTGTTATCTCTTAATAAAACGACAGGATGCATTCCCTTCCTATTCGGGGAGCACCAAATTGATTGGGAAACAGAAACAATAAAAGGATATATTTTCAGAAACAAACGATGGGATATAAGGGATTTTCCGTTTCCGAATGTGGTCTATGACCGGCTTCCGAACCGCAGGACCGAAAACCGCACAGGGCCCAAGGAAGTAAAACGCAGATTTCAGGATGAGTATTCAATTCCATGGTATAATCCCGGTTTCTTTAATAAGTGGGATATACATGAACGTCTGTCAGATGAAGATGATGCTGTTCCTTATCTTCCCGAGACCTATCCTTTCCGGTCGTTATCCGCAATCGAAACGCTGCTGTCTAAATTCCGCCAGGTCTATATCAAACCGATATACGGCAGCCTCGGCCTCGGCATACACCAGATTCTCTACGATAAAAATGAAAATGTTTATTATTGCAGATATAAAGACGACCAAAAAATTAATAAATTAACCAGGTTTCCTTCCCTTGAACATCTTTTCAACCATATATTCAAGCATAAGCGGCTTCACAATATGATCATTCAGCAAGGCATTGCCCTCATTACATCAAACAGGAGGCCAATCGACTTCAGGGTCCATACCAATAAAAACCATAACGGTGATTGGCAGGTAACCGCAATAGCCGCAAAGGTTGCCGGGGCGGGAAGCGTGACCACACATGTAAACAGTGGCGGGCAAGTCAGGACGATAGAGGAATTATTCCCTGACAATGACATGGCCGTTACTGTACAGGAGGAGCTTTCAAATGCAGCATTGATCTTAAGCAAAAGCATCGACCGGAGGATAGATGGCGTCATCGCCGAAATTGGTTTTGATTTCGGACTTGATAAACAAGGGCACGTATGGATGTTCGAAGCGAACTCGAAACCCGGCAGGTCCATCTTCTCCCATCCGAAGCTTAGGGAATTTGAAGTGCTGACCAGGCAGCTTTGCCTGGAATATGCTGTTTTCCTTGCAGAACAATCCCTCCAGAGCTCCGGCGAGGTTGTCAATGAAAATCTATGAAAACAGCCGCCCATATCAGGATTTTACATGTACAAGAAATCCCCCTTTTCCTTTATACTGAAAAGTAGAGAGAAAAAAGGGGGCTTAGTTTTGATCACACACTTTCAGTGGAAACCATTATTCGAAGACAAAAATCTTCCCGGCTGGAGGATTTCTTTCTATTTTAAAAAACAGGCTTTCCAGGCAATTTACCATAAAAGCGGGGAAATCGAATGGAGTGGAACAAAGCCTGATACAGAGGACGAATCCAGCCTTAAAAGCATGATACATGAATTAATGCTGTTCCATGTTTATGAATGAAACAGTTTTACTCCGGGCGAAAATCGTGTTGTTGCACACGCCTCAAACACACTTTCGAACTATACGGCCGCTGCAATCAATAATAAGATAGATATAATCATAAGCCCTTTCACCAATCCTTGCGGCAATGGATTGGTGTTTTTTCTGCTCTTGAACCAACCGGAAAACTGCCACTTACTTCGATAAATCAAAAAAAACAGAATCAGGTTGGCAGCCTGTACATAACCCCATGAAATATTTTGGATTCCGAACATTTCATAAATATATTGTTCCAACACAGCTAACCCAATGAGCAAAATTACTCCAAGGACCACGATCCGGATTAACTCTAGGCTAAAACTCAACAGCTTTCCCATTACATCTCCTCCACGACATTTCAAATCATATATCCTGCATTTATTTAGCAAGCCCCAAAAATGTAGTAATTTGGCACTTTTTGAAATAAATACTTCCTTATAAGAGTAATAACCTCTATGATTATATTGTAAAACTGCCAAGTTTGCTGCGAAACGTATGCGAGGTACGGAAGTTTATTGGGCAAACCTTACTTTATTGCCACACTACTGGGGTTTGTGGAAAAATCCTATTTTTAGTTGCGACAGTACAGAGGTTTGTTGCGAGACTTAATTTAATTGCTACAAAATTGAGCTTTGCTGCAAAAAACTATTTTAGTTGCGGAAAAATCCGCACGTGAGGAGGCGGCCATGTCAAAACAAAAATCTTATTTGATATTATTTCTTACATTCCTGCTATGTTTGCTCCCTTATGAACAAATTTTTGCTGCCGGCTATATCAAAAGCAAGGAAAAAAGCAAACTAGTGGATATCCGAAAGCTTGACAAAACAATTGTGATTGACCTTCGTTACGCTACAAAAAATAACTTTACAAAAAAGAAAATCTACCCGGCAGCTGTGCCATTACTGAGAAAAGAAACAGCGGCTAAGCTGGTAAAAGTCAATAATGAGGCAGCAAAAAAGGGATACCGAATAAAGGTGTGGGATGCTTACCGCCCCTTTTCGGCCCAGAGGACCCTATATAATGCAGCCTCCAATAAAAGCTATGTGGCCCATCCCTCTAAAGGTTCAAGGCATAATCGCGGTGCTGCCGTCGATCTGACCCTGGTTGACAGGAAAGGCAAAGAACTCCTCATGCCATCAGCTTTTGACGATTTCACTAAAAGAGCGCACAGAAACAACCCCGGCATGAATAAAACGGCAAAAAAGAATATGGATTACCTCACATCCATCATGAAAAAACATGGTTTCAGAACAATCAGCAATGAATGGTGGCATTACGAGGATACCAATTGGGAAAAATATCCCCTCCTCGATGTACCGCTCACTTCATTTAAATAAAATGAAAAAAGTAACCTTCCATGCGCAGGTTACTTTTTTTCACCAATCCCCATATTTTTCTCCCCGATCGCTATTTGGTTATAATAAAAGTAAATCATTTGACATATAAAAGGACAGATTATGCTAAAAAATCTTTTAAACAAATTTCCTGACGCAGTCTTTCATAAGGGTGATTGCAGCAATCCTGAACTGTATATCTGGTTTCAGGACGATGATGGAACCAGCCTTGGGATCCCTAAAACCGACTTAACACAAGAAGAAATCAAACTGCTGCAAGTATTGTTTTCCGGTGAAGCCCCGAATGAACGAAACACTGCCTTTTCAAATAAACAATGGAGCGACTACCTATATCAGGATCACATGGAATTGCCCTTAACAAGCTGGGACCAAGTCAGGTTCACTCAGTTTACGATATCCGGCGGTGGCTTTCCACATGAAGAGTTCGAAGAAGCATTTTTATCCTTCGTTCCCGAAGATACACTTTTGATCTGGAATAACGATTTCACTGGAGTTTTAATCGAAGGAAACACACATGACAATCCGGGACTCCATGAATTCATTCCTGTCATTAGTACCCTGCAAGGAGATTTCTATGTGAAAATGAACATATTTTCAGGGAATTTCCATGCAGTCAACAACCAGCTTCACTACCATTTCACCATGGAGAGTGATTGTTTTGCCAAATCAAGACTGCACCTTCCCGATTTAAAAGTAAGTACTTTGCCGGAAGTATTTCCATTCCTATTTCTGACGGGCCAATCAACGGGCGATAAAGAATGGTATGCGGAACAACTGCTTGGAGAAACACTGGAGGACCAGGAATTGATTCAGACCGTAAAAATTTATGTAGAACACAATTCAAATGCAAGCTCTGCATCCAAGGCACTTTATATCCATCGCAACAGCCTTCAGTACAGGATTGATAAATTTACTGAAAAAACGGGGCTGGATATCCGTTCCTTTCGCCATGCCCTCACTGCTTACCTGATCATCCTGTTGCACAAATAACTTTTTTGCAACATGCACAGCAGAACGCTAACTTTTTTGTGCACCCTTTACATATGCATCTTCATGCTTATCTAATACAATGTTTTCATAAGGAATCGATAATTCACCTTGAGGAGGCATTAGAGATGGCCGAATTGGTATTGGATCATATCTATAAAATTTACGATAATAAAGTCACAGCAGTTGAAGATTTCAACTTAAAAATTGAAGATAAAGAATTCATCGTGTTCGTCGGGCCTTCCGGCTGCGGTAAATCAACAACATTGCGGATGGTCGCAGGGCTTGAGGATATTTCCAGAGGAGATTTCTATATCGATGGCAAGTGCGTAAATGATGTGCCGCCTAAGGATCGCGACATCGCAATGGTTTTTCAAAACTATGCGCTTTATCCACATATGACTGTTTATGACAACATGGCATTCGGCTTGAAGCTCAGAAAGATGCCTAAAGATGAAATCAAGCGGCGCGTTGAAGAGGCTGCGAAGATCCTCGGCCTGGAAGCATACCTTGACCGGAAGCCAAAAGCCCTTTCCGGCGGCCAGCGCCAGCGTGTTGCGTTAGGCCGCGCAATCGTCCGTGATGCAAAAGTATTCTTAATGGACGAACCTTTATCAAACCTGGATGCCAAACTCCGTGTCCAAATGCGCGCGGAAATCGCCAAGCTCCATAAACGTTTAAATACAACGACGATTTATGTAACACACGACCAGACAGAAGCGATGACAATGGCGACACGCCTTGTTGTCATGAAAGATGGCATCATCCAGCAGGTCGGCGCACCAAAGGAAGTATATGAAAAGCCTGAAAACGTGTTCGTCGGCGGTTTTATCGGTTCACCTGCCATGAACTTCCTTTATGGTACGCTTCAAGATGGAACGGTTAAAATTGGTGACCAGACTATTGCCGTTCCAGAAGGAAAAATGAAGGTGCTGCACAGCCAAGGCTATGTAGGCAAAGAAGTCATCCTTGGCATCCGTCCTGAAGATTTCCATGATGAGCCGGGGTTCCTTGAAAACTCGCAGGATACAAAAATAGATGCCCATATCGAAGTCGCTGAATTGATGGGCGCGGAGTTCATGCTCTATTCTTCAATGGGCGGACAGGAATTCATTGCGCGCGTAGATGCACGTACTACCGTCAACCCAGGTGAAACTCTCCAGCTCGCTCTCGATATGAATAAGGCACACTTCTTTGATAAAGATACAGAAGTGCGGATCCGTGCATAAATGATGCTATACAGAGGGCAACAGTCGATGGCTGTTGCTCTTTGATTTGGGATGGATGTTAGTGAAAATATAAGTTTTAATTCGGAGCATCTTAAGAGTTTAATCATAATTTTCGAATTCGCCCATAAAATCCGGGAATTGGCTGATATAAATGAATTTAGCCCGTTAAATAAAGCCGACCAAATTTACAGCCACATAGATTATGCCATCCGTGAAGTTCCCGTTCATCTTACTAAATAAAAAAAGCAACCCACAGCGGATTGCCTTACAATAAAATTCATGGCAGCTTTAGTTTGTATCCCCACACCTTGTGAAGGGGATTATTTATTTCCTATTTACCATATTTTGCGGATTCACCCATTCATCAAATTGCTCTTCAGTGACATAACCTAACTTTAGGGCGGTTTCCTTAAGAGTACTGTTTTCTTTGAAAGCCAGTTTTGCAATTTCGGCTGCCTTTTCATAGCCGATATGAGGATTCAGGGCAGTCACCAGCATCAAAGAGCGGTGGACATTTTCCACGATTTTCTCCTGATTGGCCTCAATTCCCTTTGCACAGTTTTCATTGAAAGAATGAATTCCCTCACTAAGAAGCTTGACAGATTGAAGGAAATTGTAGATAATCACGGGCTTAAATACATTCAGCTCGAAGTTTCCCTGGCTCGCGGCAAAACTTATGGTGGCATCATTGCCAAAAACCTGGACCGCAATCATCGTCAAGGCCTCACTTTGGGTAGGGTTTACTTTGCCAGGCATAATACTCGATCCCGGTTCATTTGCCGGAATTGAAATTTCGCCGATCCCGCTTCGCGGACCGCTTGCCAGCCATCTAACGTCATTGGCAATTTTCATTAAGTCCGCAGCAAGCGCCTTTAAAGCCCCATGGACATGTACGGTTTCATCATGGCTGGTCAGCGCATGGAAGGTATTGTCGGAAACTTTGAATGCATGACCTGTAGCGTTGCTAATTTCTTTCGCGGCCCTATCTCCAAACTCCCTGTGGGCGTTTATCCCTGTTCCCACCGCTGTACCGCCGATTGCAAGATCTAAGAAATACTTGCTGCTTTCCTGGATCATCTTGAAATCCTTATCCAGCATCGCCCTCCAGCCGCTAATTTCCTGGCCGAGTGTGATTGGCGTGGCATCCTGGAGATGGGTACGACCGATTTTCACCAAATCAGCAAATTGATTTTCCTTTTCTAGAAATGTATCTCTAAGCGCTTTAACTTGCGGTAGCAATGACTCCGTAACGGCGATATAGGCGGCAATATGCATGGCAGTTGGAAAGGAGTCGTTCGAGCTTTGAGCTTTATTGACATCATCATTGGGATGGAGCATCTCCCTGCTTCCCTGCTCCTTCAGCCATTCGTTCCCCTTATTTGCTATCACTTCATTTACATTCATATTGGTTTGGGTTCCGCTGCCCGTCTGCCAGACCACAAGCGGAAAATGCCCGTCAAGTTCGCCTTTGAGAATTTCACCGCAAACTTTTTCAATTGCCTTTTGCTTCATCTCCGAAAGGCTTCCCAATTCATAATTGGCCTTCGAAGCAGCCTGCTTCACATGGGCAAAAGCCCGGATCAGCTCGATCGGCATTTTTTCATTGCCGATTTTAAAATTTTGCCGGCTTCTTTCTGTCTGTGCCCCCCAATACTTTTCGTATGGGACCTCCACTTCCCCCATCGTATCCCGTTCAATCCTGTATTTCATGGCTACTCCCCCTTTTTCATTTACTTTAACTCTTTCCCTTTTGTATGTACGATTAACATTATGCAGAATTAAATTTTATATTTTACCTTTCACCCGGACTCAAATTATCCAATGTACACTGTAATATACATAAACGTACTGCTTTGTATTAGTTTTCAGAATGATCTAGGGAACATTCTAGTAGCAAAAATCCCCGAAATTGTAATGAAGTAATTGATGTCGTCTGCTTTATTTTATTATTAAAATGCCAACCATCCGGTAGCGGCATTTTCAATGTCTCACCTTTGAACAAATCATGTATTACCAGTCCACTTACACTGCATTGCCCGTTTGCGGGTACTCCAATCTCCATATCATGACCAAACCCTATATTAACTTCATAATTTTTTTCAATGTAATTCACCAGAAAAAAGTTTTCTATTTTTTAAACCAATTGGCAGGATTCAATTTTTTCCGATACTTCCTTACCATTTCTTTCCCTAAGATAAATCCGCCGATCCAAAAGGTAATCTCCCCAATGACAGCAAAAGCGGAAGAAATGATCACCTTTGTTTTCACTGCAAACGGCAGGAACGGGATAACCAGGATAAGGCAGTAAAATATGGTGGATAAAATGACAAGCCCTATTGCGATATTTCGCTTCGTTTTACTTATTGTATAACTCTGTTTCTCTTCATTCTCCATAGTTTTCCCCCATGTTTTTTAACACCAGTTTATCAGACTTTTCATATTCAGACGAAAAGAGAGTTCCGGAAAAACCTCGTTGATATTCGCTGATAAATTTTTTCCAAAATATCACTGAAACTAAAGGCATAAATGTGTAGGATAGGGAAGTAGTCTTCATACCAAAAATTTTTTACTTTCAACTCGGTATTTTAAAGCCAGGGAGGCAATATTTATGTTTCATATTAAAAAATGCCAATTTATTATTACGCTTTCTTCCGGAACTTTGTGCCCTGGTCTCGGTCGGGTTATTGGGCCTTCAATTATTTGACCCTTATTTGATCTCAACCATGAATGGGTCGATTTGGGTCCCGGACACCACTTTTCATCGCCTTCAGGATGGACATGGAGAAAGTTTTGCGCATTTCATCAAGAATGACTAGATGGCCCATAGCTCCTAAATTTGGTTCCAACTCAGTAGTGTCGAGTTCAAAATGTTTTTACTTCACTTTTTTATATATCATTATCACCATGCTGATGTCTGCTTTCTTTTTTCTCTCCATCAGCATGCCCAGGGGCGTCATTCTCTGAGCCTTCACCATGGCTTCAATCCTTCTTCGCACCTGATTCATGTCCATGCCCAGCATTTTTTGCTTCAGCTGATTTATCCTTATTGTTTTGGAACACTTCGGAATATACTGTATAGCCTCCAATCACTAAAAGCAGATAAAGAATCGCTGAAATTCCCCACTTGTTCATTTTTATCCCTCCAGTTTTTCTTTTTATAGTTGAACAGACACCGTTTGTGTACTAATATTAGGAACTCCTTCCTTATTTTTACCTGTGTTTATATACTATACCCACGGAATATTCCAACGAGATATTTCAAAACTTTTAAAAGATCCGCTTAAAAAGTAAAATTTCAACTCAAAAAAATAGCCAACATAAATGTTGACTGAAAAATCAAACCTATTTTATTTAAAACTCTTTACCGGACGGAATATCCCGACCGGTTACCCCAGGTTTTTTGTCCGTATGTTGGTTATCGTTATATTTATGGTCGTTCACACCCTGCTGCTGGGATTGATCGCCACCGATATAACGTGATTTGTGATTTTTTTGGATGCGATTGAATTTATCGAAATTCAAATTAACCATTCTGCACCTCTTTTATTAAATTGTTTTGGGGATTAATGCCCCCATGTGTTGTTTGGCATTGCTTGGGCTGGAGCAAACTCATTCATCATTTGGCTCATATCCTGTTCAGTAAATTGCGGGACTTGGTAATAGTGGTGTTTATTTTGGTAAATGGAAAGTTCATACACCATTTCCACGCAGTTTGGTACAGAATCAGCAAGCACACGGCGAACGACCGGGTTTGTCGATTCCAAAGCCGCCATGGTTTTCATTATTGCAGAAGATTTCTGTAAAGACCTCAGGCAATCAGCCACAGTTTGTTCATTCATTGCTGATGAGGAATGAATTGGATGGACTGGCTGGGAGGCCTCTAAACCATAAATGAAATCATTATCCTGGTTCATTTCATAGCTTTCTGTCTCCTTGTACGGATCCCGTCCTGATTGGAAGCAGTCCACTGTAATATTGTATTCTTCCTGCATGAAAGCATACTGTCGATCCATGATGTCAAGCAGTTCCGGATCCCGGACATATTGGCGCAATACCGAGTATTGGTTCATGGCCGCTATAGACCCCATAAGCGTTTCCCTGACATCCAATACCTCATGGCCGCCGTGATTGAAATGCTGCGGCACTGAACCTGTATGCATATTTTCGTGTAAATGTCCCTGTTGGTTAAACATTTTAAAATCCCTCCCAGTTTTATGGCCCTTCGCATTTATTATGTTTTTTCCGGCTTCGGTTATTCGCCCAATTGTGGAGCGGCCGTTATTTTTACTGGCAAGATACTAATACGTTTTTCCGGGTAAAATAATAGCAACTTGATAAATGTTATTTAGGAAGGGGATAGGAAAATGAATCAGCCTTTACTATATGTCAGGGAAATATTGGCCGGGCATACAGAAAGTAAATTTGGCAAAGAAATATACAGCAAGCTTACCAATTCCGGCCACGATACAGAGGAATACTTTGTAAGAAGCTTAAGCGGGGAAGAAATGTATTATTTAAACAGCATATTGGCCGAAGCGATCGACTATGCAAATCAAGAGAAGGATGATGAACGCTCCAGACAGCTGAATGCGGTTTATGAATTATTGACGATTTAATCATTCACAAAAAGGCGTCCTTTGAGGAGAGGACGCCTTTTTACTTTTACCGGATGAACGAGGTTTTTCGTCATTCCTGAGGCTCATTACCAGCTACCCAAATAATTTCGGAATGCCTTTCATGATGGTGTATATGCTCATATAGCTCATGGCTATGACGATGACAATGCCGAACAATGTCATCCATAGCGGATGCTTGTAATCACCTACGATCCTTTTTTTATACGCCGCCACCAGCATGACGCCTAAGGCAATCGGCAGGATCAGGCCGTTTAATGCTCCCACCAGTACTAATATTTTAACAGGCTGTCCAATTACTACAAAAACCAAAGTAGACACTGTGATAAATCCGACAATAAACCATTTTTCATATTTATGGATGGTTTTGCTTAATGTTGTGATAAATGAGACAGATGTATAAGCCGCACCGACAACCGATGTCACAGCTGCTGCCCACATGACGACCCCAAAGATCCTATACCCAAAGTTGCCGGCAGCATGCTTAAAGACCGATGCAGGAGGATTTCCTGGATCGATCGTAACCCCTTGAATAACAATGCCCAGCGCAGCTAAAAAGAGGAAAATCCGCATGATGGATGCAATCCCGATTGCACTAACTGCACTCCTTGTCACTTCCGGAATTGCAGCTTTTCCTTTAATTCCTGCGTCCAGCAACCGGTGCCCTCCGGCAAATGTGATGTAGCCTCCGACCGTTCCGCCGACAAGCGTGATAATCGCAAGCAGATCAATTTCGTCCGGCATAAAAGTTTTTACAAGCGCTTCCCCATAAGGCGGCTGGGCCTTAAACATTACATAAATCGTCAATCCAATCATGACAAATCCCATCAGCTGGGCAAATCGGTCCATTGCTTTTCCCGCTTCTTTAACCAGGAATATGGCTACCGCAACAATTCCGCTTAATAACGCACCCATCTTCGTGGAAATCCCGAATAAAACATTTGTTCCAAGGCCTGCTCCAGCAATATTTCCTATATTGAAAGCAAGTCCACCCAGTACAATTAGAATTGCTAAAAATGTGCCTAAACCGGGGAGCATCTCATTTGCAATATCCTGCGCCCTTTTTTCTGATACCGCAATGATCCGCCAAATATTGATTTGTGCCCCAATGTCAATAATGATTGAAATCAAGATTACAAAACCAAAGCTTGCCAAAAGTGCTTGGGTAAAGACGGTTGTCTGCGTCAAAAAGCCGGGTCCAATAGCAGAAGTCGCCATCAGGAAAGCAGCTCCGAGCAAAATGCTTAATCTAGAGTTTTTCTCCATATTTCCTCCAAATTTTCTTTAGCCTTTACCTAAAAAGTCACCAATTTTAGCAATTGTTATACCTGCCTCTTTTAATGCTATGGAAATATACTTGGCAAAATCCAATGCATTCTCCCCATCCCCATGTATACACACGGTATCTGCAGCAATCGAGATATCCACTCCCTGGACGGAAGTTACTTTGCCTTCTATGACCATCCTGATAACCTGGCTTATAGCTTCTTCATGGTTATGTATAAGAGCATTGGAATCCAGTCTGGAGGTCAGTGTACCATCTTCCTGATAAGTCCGGTCAGCAAACACTTCACTTGCTGAACGCAGGCCAAGTTTCTTCCCTGCCTTTACAAGCTCTCCCCCTGCCAATCCAAAAAGGATCAAGTCAGGGTCAACCTTGTAGACAGCCTCGGCAATAGCTTCAGATAATGACGCGCTTTTGGAAGCCATGTTAAAAAGGGCACCGTGCGGCTTGACGTGCTGCAGCCGGCCCCCCTCTGCCTTTACAAAACCGTTTAATGCCCCAATTTGATAAACCACAAGGTCGTAAGCTTCCTGTGGGGATATTTGCATTTCCCTTCTCCCAAATCCGGTTAAATCCTGAAGTCCGGGGTGAGCACCAATCCCGACATTCTTTTCGAGGGCCAGTTTTACCGTTTTCCGCATTGTCGCCGGATCGCCGGCATGAAACCCGCATGCGATATTAGCGGAAGTAATATAGTCGAGGACTTCTTCGTCCCTGCCCATGATATAGGTCCCGAAGCTCTCTCCCATATCACAATTGATATCTACTCTATGCAACGTATTTCCCTCCTATCTGAACTTAAGTGAAACCCCTATTTTCAACTGCTTTATCTTTGTTTCCTGTTCTAAATACAGAGATTGGGCTTCATCAAGCGTGACTTTTGTAAAATAAACCCGATCCCCGGGTTTGGCCTGTGCAAGATATGGCAAATCAACAGCTGCAATTTGGCCAATCTTAGGATATCCTCCGGTCGTTTGCCGATCCGCCAACAAAACGATCGGATTACCCTCCGACGGTACTTGTATCGTTCCGAAGCTCACTGCTTCAGAAATCATTTCTTCCGCTTTTTCCATGGTTAACAGCGGACCTTTTAAACGATAGCCCATCCGGTCTGATTCTGAAGTAACGGTAAATGGCTCGCTAAAAAATTTTTCCTGGCTACCTTTCGTAAATAATTCGAATTGTCGACCTTCCATTACCCGGATGGAACGCCTGCTTGTATAGTCGATTAAATCACCTGCTGCCGACCAATCACATTCCATGAAAAAATGATCTTTTAGATTACTTTTTAAATGCTTGATCATTATTCCGGATAGATTCCCATGGGAACTCCAAGCAATTTGATCTCCCTCTTTTAGTGCCCGGCCGGAAAAACCCCCGATTTCCGCCCTTAAATAGGTTGATTTGCTGTTCATGACAACGGGAACGTCAAACCCTCCCGCTACCGCAATATATGCCCTGCAGCCAGCCTTCCCCGGGCCAAATTTCAGAGTGCTCCCGCCTCTCACAAAAACCGGCCGCCACCTGCGTACAGCTTGCCCGTTTATGGTAGCAGAAAGGTCACCGCCGCAAATCGAAATAAGGGCGTCTTCATTAAATGCAATTGCAGGCCCGAGCAACGTAATTTCGAGCGTTGCTGCATTCTCTTCGTTGCCGACCAATAAATTGGCGATTCGATGGGCGGACTGGTCCATTGCGCCACTCGCAATGACCCCATATTTTTGAAAACCGTACCTTCCCAAATCCTGAATGCTGGTGAGGATGCCGGGCTTAATTATCGTGATCATCCCTTGTGATTCTCCCATTCTAAATATTCCTTATGGCTGATCGGCCTGAACCTAAGTTTGTCTCCTGCCCTTAAAAGGCTTGGCGGTTCTGCCTGAGGCTGGAACAGTTCCAGCGGAGTCCTTCCGATTAATTGCCAGCCCCCGGGTGTTTCAATGGGGTAGATTCCTGTTTGTTCACCCGCAATGCCGACTGATCTGGCAGGAATTTTTAATCGGGGGGATTCCCTCCTTGGCGCTGCAATGTTTTCCGGCATGCCTCCAACATAAGGAAACCCGGGCGCAAACCCAATCATGTACACTAAATAATCACCAGATGAATGGATTTTTATTACTTCCTCAGCCGTCAGCCCATTGATTGTTGCAACATGCTCAAGATCAGGGCCGAACTCCCCCCCATAGCATACAGGTATTTCAACCACTCTCTGTTCCTTTTCATTCCCTGCCTTAAGGCCTTCCAGCATTTCTGAAAGCTGCCCACAGGCCTGGTTATAAGGAAGTTTTGCCTTATTGATATTTGTGAAATAAACCGGATCATAAAAAACCGTTACTGTAGTAAAGGCCGGGATGTATTCGACCATCCAGCATGGAGGGTGCTCATCCAGAAATGCAGAAACCACTTGGACTTTTTGCTGCGTTTCTTCGTAAATATCTTTTCCCAGTTCGATGATGATCGCATGATCGCCTAATGGATGTATACCATACTCCATCGTTACACCCCCTACGCTGCAAAAACCGTCATTTTACACGTTATTGTGAAAAAAAGGTAAAATTTATAATATGTCATTTTATTATAATATAAGGATAGTGATTATTAATATATGTACCCTTCTATTATTTAAAAGGATTAGAAATTAATGTAATGGAAAATAACATTTTTTCGAGCTATATCCCTTTTTTGCCTAATTAAATCAGTGATGAGCAGGCAGTTATTTAGCTTTCACATGTTATACTTTATATATGTAGAAAAATTAGAAGGAATTGAGGATTAAAATGATTGAAAACAAACAGTACCTGAAAGAATTTTTGGGGAACGGACCTCACCTCTCATTATTCAACAACCATCCCGACGCTATCTATGTGATGGACCTGGATGGCAATTATATAGATGCAAATTCTGCGATAAAGGATTTAACCGGTTACGAGAAAGAAGAGTTCATACACCTGGAGCCCGCAGAAATTATGGATAAAAGCTCGTTTGAAAGCAGGGCTGCAATATTACGGAATATTGGGCAAAGATCAAAGGAAGACTATGAGATTACTTTCAAACACAAAAACGGGAAAATATGGACTGCATCCGTAACATATATCCCAATTATCCAGGAACATGAAACAATCGGCGTTTATGGAATCGCCAAAAATATAACCGAAAAAAAAGAAACCGTAAATAAAATACTGGAAAGTGAAAAACGATTCAGGCTTCTTTCTGAAAACTCGTTGGATATGATTGCCCTGCACTGTCCCGAAGAAGGGAAATATGTTTATGTTTCACCGGCATCCAAACGTTTATTGGGCTTCAACCCTGAGGAACTTCTGGGGCATTCTCCATACGAATATTTTCATCCGGAAGACATCGCTTTTATTTACGAACAGTATGACCAGGCTTTAAACAATAGAGAAGAATTCCATTTAACTTATCGCATAAGACGTAAAAATGGCGAGTATATCTGGATGGAAACGACCGGGCGTTTTCTGCTGAATGAAACCGGCAGTACAATTACCGAGTTGATTACAGTTTCACGCGATATTACGGAACGTAAAAAAATCGAGGAAAAATATAAGATAAATGAACAATGGTACAGGTCCCTTTTTGATTATAACCCGGCTGCTGTCTTTGCTTTTGACATGGATGGCGACTTTATAAGCCATAATGAAAACTTCCTTAAGTTAACCGGTTATTCGAAGGAAGAAATCCCGACTATGTCATTTGTTCCATTCGTAGCGCCCAAGGATTTAGCAAAAACAGCAAAACATTTTGAGCTGGCAAAGAAGGGAACCCCCCAGCATTACGAGACAACATTAGTGGATAAAAGCGGAGAACACCGCCCTGTACAGGTTTCAAACCTCCCGATTATTGTTGAAGGGGATATAGTCGGCGTCTATGGCATTGCCTTTGATATCTCGGACAGAGTAAGGGCGCAGAATCAGCTAAAAGAAAGCGAACAGCGCTATCGCTCGCTTTTCGATTATAACCCTTCTGCTGTTTACTCCTTTGATTTGCATGGAAACTATAAGTCGGTAAACCGGATGCTTGAAGCAATGACAGGCTATACACAGGATGAATTGCTGCAAATGAATTATTCCGAGCTGCTTCACCCTGATGACCTTGAATATACCGATTGGTTTTTTGAACAGGCCACACTTGGGAAAACCCAAAATTATGATGTGACCCTCCTGCGCAAAAATGGCGAAGCAATAGAGGTCAATGTCGCAAATGTGCCCATTATGGTTGACAATAAAATCGTTGGCGTGTATGGGATATGCATGGATATAACGGACCGGAAGCGGTATATGGCCCAGGTTGAAAGGCTAAGCAACCAAAACAGGCTGATTCTTGATTCTGCTGCTGAAGGCATATTAGGGTTGAACCTTGAGGGCAAAATCCTGTTTCTTAATAAGGCAGGGGGGAGAATCCTTGGCTATCAGCCGGATCAGATTTCAGCAGGAAACCTGGATTTCCTTGTTCATCGCAAACGGGATATAGAACAGTTTAATCCGGAGACATGTAAGATTATACAAACCGGCCTCGATGGTGTTTCACGATTTGTGGACATGGATATTTTTTACCAGGCTGACGGGACGGAAATCCCCGTTCAATATTCCGTAAGCCCGTTATATGACCAGGGAATCATTACTGGTACGGTAGTAACGTTTTCCGATATTACGGAAAAACTCAAGCTTGAACAAATGAAAGAAGAGCATGCGCAAATAGAACTTGAATTCAGCATCGCATCACGTGTACAAAAAACATTGCTGACACAGGTGCAAAAGCTTGCTTTGCCCGAAAGCACCGATTTGGGCGTAGTCTCTGTTCCGATCCGCAAGCTTAACGGTGACTTCTATAATGTAGTAACGAATGGCCAGCAAATCCGGTTTGGCATCGCGGACATCTCGGGAAAAGGGATGGCGGCTGCCATATTAATGTCGATGATCAAGTATGCGATGGATCAGATTGACGATCAATCACTGCCGCACGAGATCTTGCACGAACTGAACCAGTATTGCGCGAACTATTTGGACCCGTCAATGTTTGTAACCATGTTCATGGGGACGTTCGATATAAAAACCGGTGTTTTCCGGTATGCATCCGCAGGCCATGAGCCGGGGATTTTATATCAGGCAGAAAGAGGCCGCATGATTGACATTAATGCTAAAGGCGCGGTACTCGGGTTATCGAAGTACACTGTTTATAAAACAGAAGAAATTGATTTGGAACCTGATGATATGATTTTACTTTATACCGACGGAGTCACTGAGGAACGCCAGAACAATGAGATTGATAACAATGAAAAACTGAAGGAATTATTCGCGTTGACCGACAAACACCTGCCCGCACAGGACATTGTGGATGCTCTCTATCAGGATATTAAAAAAAAGCAAAAAGACCAAATCTTCGATGACCAAACCATTCTATTATTTAAAAATGGGTAATCGCGCCGAATGCATGAAGAGCTGTTTAGACAGCTCTTTTTTGCTTTGATTAGAAAAAAAGACAGCACTCCTATACTGCCCTTGCAAGACTATCTTTCAAAATGGAACACTGTATAGAACAGATAATAGCCCAATGTTATAATGCTTGCAATTGCAAGCGTTACATTTAACTCTTCCATATATGCCAACCTCCCGTCTTCCAGGTTCTTGTTTATACCATTAAAATAACATACAAAAATGGGTCAAACAGAAAGGAATTAATACGGTTTAATGGCAGGAAAATGAACACTCAGTGAACGAAGGCCGTTCCCTCGATTGATCCAATAAATTACAGTTTTCACCCTCCCCCAGGTTAAACTGCCGGTGTTCCCCTGCTTCATGCTTGGAAGATTGATCCATCTTGGATGAAAGCTATTAATGGATTCCAGCATTTGTTGAAGCTGTTCGGCAACCTTTACAACTTCACCCTTATAAAAAAAACTTCTCCAATAAGAAACTCATAAACGACAAGCATTTTTGCAGGTTTCAAATTGTGAAAAGATTTCTATTATTTTAGCCTTAATTACTATACGAAATAATTTTTTTCTGCCTCTGTATATGACTTGAAACATACCCTATTCTTTTTCTGAGGTTGACACCCGTGCCATTCTATAGTAAATTCAAAAGAAACTGAATTATGATAATTCTTATCCAGAGAGGTCGAGGGGATTGGCCCGACGACGCCTCAGCAACCTTCAATGTTTTTTTGCAGGCATTGGAAAGGTGCTAATTCCAACAAGTCCACGATGAAACTTGGAAGATAAGAGGAATGACTGCCATAAGCGTATTTCAAAGGTCTTCTTCTTATAGAAGGCTTTTTTATTTTTTATCATTTCTTTAAAGGAGCAGTGAGCCATGCACAACATTGATACATTTTTAGCACAAATCGGGAACCGGAGTGAAACATCTACAGGAACAGTGAATCCGCCGGTCTACTTCTCGACCGCCTACCGCCACGAAGGGATCGGACAATCCTCAGGGTATGATTATGTGCGGACAGGCAATCCGACGCGCGAGCTTCTTGAACAGGCGATCACGGACCTTGAAGGGGGAGACCGTGGATTTGCCTGCAGTTCAGGAATGGCGGCCATCCTTACAGTTCTTTCTTTATTTCAGTCAGGAGATGAGTGGGTCATCTCAAAGGATTTATATGGAGGTACATACCGTTTATTGGAGCAAGGATTTAAGAAATGGGGCCTGGACTGTCGATATGTAAACACTAGCGAACTTACAGAAATTGAAAATGCGATCACTCCTAAAACGAAGGCCATTTTCATCGAAACCCCCACAAATCCGCTTATGGAACAGACCGATATTGAAGGTGTGGCAAAAATCGCCAAGCAATACGGCGTTCTTTTGATTGTCGATAACACCTTTTATACCCCGCTGCTCCAGCAGCCGATAAAGCTTGGTGCAGATATCGTGATTCATAGCGCTACCAAATATTTGGGAGGCCATAACGATGTCCTCGCAGGGCTGATCGTTGCAAAAGGCAAGGAATTATGCGACTCGCTCTTTTTATATCATAATGGCGCAGGAGCTGTATTAAGCCCGTTTGATTCCTGGCTGTTAATGCGCGGCATGAAGACACTTTCCTTGCGTATGGAAAGGCATCAGGAAAACGCCAGACAGCTGGTGGATTACCTTGAGAAACATGAGTCTGTAACTGATGTCCTTTACCCTGGCCAGGGAGGCATGATTTCTTTCAGGGTAAAAGAAGAGGCGTGGGTGAATCCATTTTTACGGGAGTTGTCACTTATCACCTTTGCGGAAAGCCTCGGCGGGACCGAGAGCTTTATCACATACCCTGCAACACAGACCCATGCAGATATCCCTGAGGAAATAAGGACAGCTAACGGCGTCTGTAACCGTCTGCTGCGCTTTTCAGTGGGCATTGAAGATTGCAGGGATTTAATCAAGGATTTGGATCATGCATTTGCAGCCGTTAACAAGGAGGCTAGAGTATGAGTGAGAACAAGGAGTTTTCATTTGAAACACGACTATTGCATAACCGACATAAATTTGACAGTGCCACCGGGGCTGTAAGTGTTCCCATTCAACACGCTTCAACATTCCACCAGGCCGATCCGGAACAATTTGGGAAATATGACTACGCCCGCAGCGCAAATCCAACCCGGGAAGCGCTTGAGGATATAATTGCAGAACTGGAGGAAGGCACAAGGGGCTTTGCTTTTGCCTCCGGAATGGCTGCAATCTCGACCGCATTCCTGCTTCTTTCTGCCGGTGACCATGTCATCGTTACAGAGGATGTATATGGCGGAACCTTCAGGATGGTCACAAGTGTGCTGACCAGGTTTGGGATTGAGCATACCTTTGTTGATATGACCGACCTTGACAGCGTGAAGGCTGCGGTAAGGCCTAATACAAAAGCAATTTATATGGAGACTCCTTCTAATCCGCTGCTGAAAGTGACCGATATCAGAGCGGTTTGCTCCATTGCAAAAGAAATCGGGGCCATCACTTATGTCGACAATACATTCCTGACTCCGGCCCTGCAAAAGCCTTTGAATCTTGGGGCGGATATCGTCCTTCATAGTGCGACGAAATTCCTCTCAGGGCATAGTGATGTTGTCGCAGGCCTTGCCGTCGTTAAAGATCCAGAGCTTGCTGACCGGCTTTACTTTTTGCAGAATTCCTTCGGGGCAGTGCTTGGTGTCCAGGATGCATGGCTGGTTATGCGCGGTCTGAAAACCCTGCATGTCAGAATGGAGCATTCCATGAAGGCTGCCGTAAAGGTAGCGGAATTCCTGGCAGCCCATCCACATGTTAAGGCAGTGTATTACCCGGGGCTTCCAGATCATCCA
Organism: Peribacillus glennii; assembly: GCF_003429105.1. Classification (GTDB taxonomy): domain Bacteria; phylum Bacillota; class Bacilli; order Bacillales; family DSM-1321; genus Peribacillus; species Peribacillus glennii. Next base: position 111,744 of record NZ_QVTD01000011.1, on the reverse strand, counting down.
GGGTACAGCCTCCAGAGAGATCAGGCAAGCGGCGCTGGAGCGGTACTGTCCTTTGAACTTGAAAATGAAAGTGCCCTAAACTCATTTGTTTCAAATGTGAAGCTCCCTGTATTTGCAGTCAGCCTGGGTGCAGTGGAATCAATCCTCTCTTATCCGGCCAAAATGTCTCACGCCTCGATGCCTGCAGCAGAGAGGGAAAAACGCGGCATCACAGGTGGACTGCTCCGCCTTTCTGCCGGGCTGGAAAATCCTGATGATATCATTCGCGATTTCACTGCGGCTTTGGAGAAAAGCAAGGTTGAAACCCGAGTTTAACTTTTATACCGCCTGGATCATGGTCCAGGCGGTTTTTTCAAGCTTTTCAATTAGCTTTAAGGGATATAAATATCAATTCACCTATAAAATGATTTAGGATTAACCAGCCGCAGGCGATTCAGGGATTTGTTCATGAAGAAAGCATAGATCCAGCCTGCGGCAAACCCTCCCAAATGCGCCGCAATGCTAATATTGGGAACAAGTAAAGTTGTCAGCCAGCCAATCGCTATGAACGCCATTATCATTTTGCTGGAATCTTTCTCAATAAAGTTTCTTTTAAACAGGATTAGATAAAAGTAGAATCCAAATAAGCTGTAACCAAAACCGGATGCCCCTATATCGACTGAATATGGTGCTGAAGGAATAATGATTATAGCGAGAGCTGCCATTAAAATCGAAAAGAAAAACAACCCGGTAAATCTTAACCGGCCGAGCAATTTCTCAATCGATGGCCCGGCAATCACCATGAAAACCATATTGGACACAAAGTGCATAAATCCGCCATGCAGAAAAGCATAAGTTACCAGACGATACACTTCACCTTCCATCACCCACTGTTTATTTAATCCTCCCCACCGATAAATCCACTCCCCCCCCGAAAACCAGCCGAGCAATACAGTCATCAGCATCATGATGGCATTCATAAAAACAATGGCACTGGTTACTGGATAGGCCCGCAAAAATTCCTGGAACGATTCATGCCTGACAAATAACATAAAACTTTCCCCTTCCCCCAGCATTTCAACAATTTGAATACTATATCAACAAATGTGGACGACCATATCAACAATTTGAACCATTTATCAAAAATTCACTCAGCATCCAATAGTTGCAAGATGATAACAACCAATAATATCAATCACATAACTATCTACAATACAATCGAAAACCTCTTGTTGGTTATTTTTTCCACGACAATGCTGTTATTAAACATTAATGCCTCAAAATAAAAAGGCATGAATCCCAATTATGGTTATCATGCCTTTTTTTGCTAGCAATAGTTTATTTTTCAAATGTCACTTTTTCTGTTAAATCGCCAAGTTTCACGGTTGTTTCAGCCGGTTTCGTTTTGGCAATCACTTCGCCGTTACGAATGGAGTAAAGCACAGCTGCCTGTTTTCGGATGGCTTCATATTCATCAGCTGCGTCCAATACGATAAAGTTTGCCGGTTTCCCCTCTTCAATTCCGTAGATATCAGTAACCGCCAATGTTTTTGCGCTGTTTTGCGTTATGAGATCGATCGAATTGTTGATTTGCTCGTACCCCATCAATTGCGTGACATGGATTCCCATGTGCAGCACCTGCAGCATATTCCCCGTACCAAGCGGATACCATGGATCAAAGATGTCATCATGGCCAAAGCAAACATTCAGGCCTGCTTCCTGCAATTCCTTGACACGCGTTACACCCCTGCGTTTCGGATAGGTATCAAATCGGCCTTGAAGATGGATGTTGACCAGTGGATTGGCGACAAAGTTGATGTTAGACAATTTTAATAAACGGAACAGCTTGGACGTGTATGCATCATTATAAGACGCCATCGCCGTTGTGTGGCTTGCAGTAACACGTTCCCCCATGCCGAGGCGATATGCTTCAGCCGCGACGACCTCCACAAATCGGGACTGCTCATCATCGATTTCGTCACAATGGATGTCTACCAGGCGGTCATATTTTTCAGCCAGGGCAAATACCGTTTTTAACGATTCCACCCCATACTCCCTTGTAAATTCATAGTGCGGAATGCCGCCTACTACGTCTGCACCCATCTTCAGTCCTTCTTCTACGAGTTCCGGACCATTTGGAAAGGAAAGAACGCCATCTTGCGGAAATGCAACGAGCTGCAAGTCTACAAAGCGTGACATTTCTTCTTTTACTTCCAGCAACGCCTTTAATGCAGTCAGGCTTGGGTCTGTGACATCCACATGTGTCCGGACATGCTGTATTCCCTGGGCAATTTGCCAAGTTAATGCCTTCTTTGCCCTGGCTTTAACATCTTCTGCCGTTAAAAGCCGCTTTCGTTCAGACCATCTTTGAATTCCTTCGAATAGCGTACCGCTTTCGTTCCAATTCGGTTCACCTGCCGTCAATACAGAATCCAGGTGGATATGCGGTTCTATGAAGGGAGGAAGAACCAGATTCCCCTCAACATCGATTACTTCCTGTCCCTCACTGGCTTCAATGGATTCGGAGACTTTCTCGATTTTTCCTTCGTGGATAAGGATTTGCCAGAGGCCTTCCTTGTTTCTTAGCTTTGCATTTTTAATAATCACGCTTTGCTCACCTTTTTCACTTCAATTGTAGTTGAACTTGCTGCTGTCACTTTTTTGACAATAAGTGACAGGACCACATACACAACAGCAGTACCGATCAAAGCGTTCAATGGCGGAATCCCAGGAGCAAATTTCCCCAGTGCGGCTCCCATTGCCCATGATGCGATTGCTGTCCAATTGACTGCCTGGAATTTCATTTTCACGAAATTCCCATATTTGCCGCGGTTCAAAATGAAATAATCAGCTATAATGATTGCACCAATTGGTGGTAGTGTTGAACCTAGTAAAGTAAGGAATCCGACAAAGTTGTTATAAAGCCACATTGCGAGCACTGTACCGAGAATCCCATTGAAAATGACTACCTTGCTTTTTTTGATTTTAGTAATATTCGAGATGCCAAGCCCAGATGCATAAATGGAATTATCATTGGTTGTCCAAATATTTAAACCGAGAACAATGATTGCCGGGACGATCAACCCTTGCAAAAACATTACTTCCGAAATGTCGGATTTTCCAGTGGCAATCGCCCCGATTGCACCAAACGCAAACATTAGGGAATTTCCAATAAAAAACGCTATGACCGTCGTAATAACACTTGTTCTCTTAGTATCCGCAAACCTGGTGAAATCAGGTGTTAATGTACCTCCGCTGATGAAAGAGCCCACGCAGATGGTTAATGCGGCAGCAAGGCTCATTGTTTCAGTGGGCTGGTGCTGCATTAAAGCTCCAAAACCGCCAACTGTATCTATTGCCTTTAATGCTGAAAATCCACCCAGTGCCACGATGGCGGGGACCGCAATAAAGCTCAGGATAGCCAGGGCCTTCATTCCGAAAAATGCCGTTGCGGTCATCATCAGACCAGCAATCATAATCAGAATAATTGTATCAATTCCTGTTACTTTCTGGACAGGTACAGCAAACATGGCCACTCCAACGCCAAACCATCCAATCTGCGTTGCGCTCAGCAGGAATGATGATAGATAAGAGCCCTTCTCCCCAAAAGCATAACGCGTCAGTAAGTGGGTGGATAGGCCCGTTTTGGCAGCGATATAGGCCAGAGTCCCTGTATAGGCTCCCAGAATTAAATTGCCTGCCAGCACAATCAAAATAAATTCAGGCATTGTTAAACCCAAACCAAGCGTTCCACCGGATAACATACTTGCTGAAAAGAACGTAAACCCAAGCATAACAACCAGCATTCTCCAAAAACCATTTCGATGGGATGCAGGCACAGCCTGAAGGGAAAAATCTAAATCTACAACCTGTTTCTTTTCCATACCAATTCCTCCTGTTAGCTATAAAATGTGAACTGGTACCGAAGAGAGCTTCGATATTGGTTTTGGAGACTTATATAAAAAAGGGCTCCTTGCCTTTTCTGACAAGAAGCCCGCTTTTATATATGGCAAAGCCTGGGTACTTAAACTTCCCCATCCCTGACCATATAATCCCCGCTGTCCTTGTCAGCCTCACAGGACTGACTTTAAAGGTACCAGTATTTAATTAATCCCTATTATTGCAGTTAACCACACAATTGTCAATGCCAAAATCAGCCCTATTATTCTGTCATACCAAAACTTTCCTTTTTCCATTTATACGCCAATCGGCTGTTTTGCGTTTGAAATCACGTTATTTACTATAGCGTCATACACGTTTTTTAATTTGGGATGTGAATAATCCGTATTTCTTCCAATGAATAACACGTATGATAGTCCCAGGCTCTCATCTTCTGAATATGTTATGACGGACCCGCGTTCTTCAAGATCACTTATTATTGCAGCGGACTCCTGGACTGAAAGATTTTCATAGAACAATAACATGGTTTGCTCCTGGTTTTCTGCAGCGCCTTCTTCACCCAGGCTGTTATCAGCTCTCTTCGGAATGTTAAAGTGCAAGTTTTCCAGTGTCAGATAGAGCGATATTAAATCCTCCACGATTGCGCTCGCTGTAGGTTTAGCTCCCGCTCCTGCACCAATCAGCGTCAAATCCCCCAATAAATCTGTTTTGATTAACACAGCATTATTTACATTTTCCACACTATAGAGCGGATGTTCAGAGTCTACAAACTTAGGGGTAATTTCTACCTTAAGGCTTTCATCTATGGATACGAGGTGCTTAACCCGGAGACCGATTTTTTCCGCAGCCCGGATTTCGTCCAAGGTAATGCCGGAGATTCCTTTTACTTGTACATTGGCCCAATCCGGCTGGTCACCATAAATCCATTCACTCAAAATCATTGATTTATAGAAGGCGTCGATCCCCTCAATATCATTAGTCGGATCCTGCTCTGCAAAGCCTTTTTGCTGCGCAAGTGCCAATGCTTCGGTAAACGATGCACCCTCTGACCTCATCATGCTTAAAATGAAATTGGAAGTACCATTTAAAATCGCTTCGAGCCGTTCAACTTTGTTGACCGCCAATAATTCCCGCAGCGTCCGCAACACGGGAATTCCTCCTGCTACGCTGGCTTCATACACAAAACGCACTCCGTTTTCCCTGGCAATTTTTTGCAACTCCTTGCCATGTCTGGCGATACAATCCTTATTTGCCGAAACTACATGGCAGCCATTTCGCAACGAGTATTCAATGTATGTGCGGGCCGGTTCGATCCCCCCGATCGCTTCTATAACAACTTCCGGCTTCTTTCGGGTAATGACTTCTTCAAAGTCCTTGGAAATAAACACTCCGTCATGCAGATCCCTGGATTTCACTTGATTTTTGATAAGAACTCCTGATATCTCAATTTTCCTTCCAATTAATCCCTCGATTTGTTCCTTCCGCTGTGTGATTGATTCGAATACACCCAGCCCGACTGTCCCCAATCCCAATAGTGCAACCTTCAATGAAGTCATTTCCATTTCTCCTCTCATGTTCAGCAGTTCTTTCGCTAAGTTGTGGGAAATCCCCTCGAGACGAAAACGCCTCTCTACCAAGAGATAGAGAGGCGTTTTCCGGTATCCGTCTCTTATCTCGCAAAGTAATCTTTGCAGGACTTGGCACCTTTTCAAACGATTGTTTGAAGGTTGCCGGGCTTCACAGGGCCATTCCCTCCGCCTCTCTTGATAAGAACTATGTTATTTATTCCATTGTATCAGACTAAAAGGGGGCCAACAACTGAATTTTCCAAAAATCTGCCTTTAGGTATCGACATGTAGCCCGGTTCAATTCAAGTCGGCCTAATCTGTTCTCGCAGTTTAACAAGAAAGTATTGCCCGTTGCTGTAATTCATACATTTGATAATACTTGCCTTTTAAAGACATCAGCTGTTTATGATTGCCGCACTCAACAATTGTCCCTCTATCGAGAACAAGAATCTGGTCGGCATTTTAATAAGCCTCCGCACCCATGCGAAAGCTCTTTAAATACGCGTAAAAATTACGCAAAAAAATGAAAAAGTCGCATGCCACGATCTAAATCGCAGCCGGCGCTAAAAATGCAGTTTCAGAAAATGTTAGTTCATGATGGATAAAAATAAAGGGCAGACTGCGTTTTTTGATTTTGTTAGAATGCTTATCACTTAACCTAATCAAAATCATAACGGCCTACCTGTCTTACAAGTCTTTGCATTAATACCTTGTTAGGTTACTATAGCTTCTATTTTTGGTCAATTTTAACTTACCATGCAATTTCGTCATACCTCGACAATCCTAGTTCACCTGAATAAAATCCATTCTCTCTGGAAAAACTTGAGAAAAACAAGGGAGATGGTACATAATGAAGGGAATTGTACTATTAAATCCTCACTTTTCAATCGGACAGCTGCCCCGAACAGAAAGCTTGCTGTTCCAAAAAATGATGGTGGATAAACTGACAGATGAATGGAAAGTAACCATCCTTCAGCTGAATCCATATCAAATACATGACTACTATACAATCCCGCACGCACTCCTTCTTGATATACAAACCCAAAAACCCGGAATACTGGATTGCCTGTTCCTATACTCCTTGCATACGGTGGAAAGATTTCAATATATTTATCCGGAAAAGTGGGAAGAGTTAGAGGGGCATTTTTCAAAGGTTGTAACAGTAGAGCAAATGGAAACCGGCAGCTCAGCTATGATCTTGTAAGGAAGAGGCACGAGAATTACTGTATCTCTAAAAACCAACGGCTATATGCCACAAAACAGGGACAACGCCAGCAAAATGAGATTAAAAATAATGGCCAGGTTTTCCTTTCTCCGGGCATGGAAGATAACCGCAAGAATCATAATGAGGGAAATCCCGGCTCCCGAAAGCGGTGTCAGCCAAGGAAGGCCTCCCGTAAGAGAAGGCAGAATCAAACCTATTGCTCGGAGAAACTCAGGAACCCCAATGAAAGTGATAAGTCCTTTTGAAGAGTCTTGAACCCATGGCATGCTTGCCTATGAATTGTACGAGGAACAGAGTGGACAAACCGAACTGAGTTAATCCGGAGATAAAAGAAATTATGCTCACCTGGTTCCTGGATTTTGTACTTTATATTCCCGATGAAAGACATTTCACTCACTTGATGCCTGGATTTTATCCTTCATGACCCCGGTGCGAAACTCTTTGTTTCTATTTTGTTTGACAAAAAGGGAATTAAAAAGCCCCGACTTCATCACTAAAAGGATGTTAGGATTAAACATTATATCAATTATTTAAACGCCATCGCCGCTTTTACGGCTTTCTTCCAGCCTCCGTATAATTCTTCACGTGAATCTGCTCCCATCGAAGGCTTAAATGCTTTATCGATGTCCCATTGCTCTGCAATTTCTTCCTTGCTCTGCCAATATCCTACCGCCAAGCCTGCAAGATATGCTGCTCCGAGTGCTGTAGTTTCATTGACAGAAGACCTTTCAACCGGGACATCCAACATGTCGCTCTGGAATTCCATCAAGAAGTCATTTTTTACAGCACCCCCATCGACCCGGAGTGTCTTCAAGCGGATTCCGGAATCAACTTCCATGGCACCGAGAACATCTTTTGTCTGGTAAGCCAGTGATTCCAAGGCAGCTCTTACAAAATGCTCCTTCGAAGTTCCCCTCGTCAAGCCGAATACCGCTCCCCTTACATCACTGTCCCAATACGGAGTCCCCAGGCCGACAAATGCGGGAACCACGTATACACCTTCAGTAGAAACGACTTTTCTGGCATAGTTCTCACTATCCTTTGAATGTTTAAGCATTCGGAGGCCATCCCGCAGCCATTGAATCGCGGATCCCGCGACAAAAATACTGCCCTCAAGCGCATATTCCACCTTGCCATCAAGCCCCCAGGCAATGGTCGTTAACAGTCCATTCTCAGAACGTACCGCATGTGCCCCAGTATTCATAAGCATAAAACACCCTGTTCCATATGTGTTCTTTGCCATCCCTTTTTCAAAGCAAGCCTGCCCGAATAAAGCTGCCTGTTGATCCCCCGCTGCTCCGGCAATGGGAATTTCTTTGCCAAAGAAGTGATAATCAGCTGTTTTTGCGTATATCCCCGAAGACGGCTTTACATCTGGCAACATCGATTTTGGAATCGTCAATATATCAAGCAGTTCATCATCCCATTTCAAATCATAAATGTTATACATCAATGTTCGGGAAGCATTGGAATAATCGGTTACATGGGCTTTGCCTCCAGACAATTTCCAAATGAGCCATGTATCGATCGTCCCGAATAACAGCTCTCCCCTCTCTGCCTTTTGTCGCGCACCTTCTACATGGTCCAAAATCCATTTCACCTTTGTCCCCGAAAAATACGCATCAATCAGCAATCCCGTTCTTTCCTTAAATAAATCATTGTAGCCGCTGTCCTTTAATTCATTGCAAATCCCGATTGTCTGCCTTGATTGCCATACGATTGCATTGTATACAGGCTTGCCGCTCTCCTTTTCCCAGACCACCGTCGTTTCCCTTTGGTTCGTTATCCCGATTCCAGCTATCTGTTCCGGTTTTATCCCAGCTTCAGATAAGCACGAGGCAATTATAGACAGGATCGATCCCCAAATCTCATCAGGATTATGCTCCACCCATCCAGGTTTTGGAAAATACTGAGTGAACTCCTTCTGTGAAATATGGACGATCCGGCCCTTCCTATTAAAAAGGATGGCCCGTGAACTTGTCGTACCCTGGTCTAAAGATAAGATGTATTGTTCCAATTGTATCTCTCCCATCCATACACTGTTTTTTTCTTTAAATTAATACTATAATAACAGCCGCTAATACGATATAAAAATATGACCCCTCATTGCGGAACTCCCATTAATCTTTTACAATCATATCAAGGAAAAAATTTCAATTGGGGGTATACATATGAATAACCATGAAATTGATTACAAAATTTATGGGGATGACATGCAGTTTGTGGAAGTGGAGCTTGATCCGAATGAAACGGTGATCGCTGAAGCCGGAAGCTTGATGATGATGGAAGACGGCATCCATATGGAAACGATATTCGGAGATGGTTCCGGCGGTAGCAGCGGGATCATGGGGAAATTGTTTGGTGCCGGAAAACGGTTAATAACTGGTGAAAGTTTGTTCATGACCACATTCACCAACCAGGACCACGGAAAAAAACATGTTTCTTTCGCCTCTCCGTATCCGGGAAAAATTGTTCCCATGGACTTAAGCGAATTAGGCGGTAAAATCATTTGCCAAAAAGACGCGTTTCTTGCAGCCGCAAAAGGTGTTACTGTCGGAGTTGAGTTCCAGCGGAAAATTGGTGCGGGTTTCTTCGGCGGGGAAGGATTTATCATGCAAAAGCTTGAAGGCGATGGAATGGCATTTGTCCATGCCGGAGGAACGATTTACAAAAAAGAATTGACTCCTGGCGAACTGCTCCGTGTTGATACAGGCTGCTTAGTTGCGATGACGAGCAGCGTTGATTATAACATCGAAATGGTTAAAGGCGTTAAAACCGCTTTATTCGGCGGGGAAGGTCTTTTCTTCGCGACATTGCGCGGACCTGGAACCGTTTGGGTCCAATCCCTTCCATTCAGCCGCCTGGCAAGCCGTGTATTTGCCGCAGCGCCTGGGGGAGGCGGCTCCAAAGACGAAGGCAGCATGCTGGGCGGCATATTCAGAATGCTGGATGGAGATTGATTTAGTTACAAATGAATTGTTCAACCCTGATAATGCAAGCCTGGTCAATTATTACAATTGACAGGCTTTTTTTGTTTAGGCAAAATCAATCGGGGTAAACAAGAGGTACTTACGTTACGAGTTAAAATCCGAATATCGCAACTACCTTCTGTAATTCGCAACAAAAAACCGGAATATCAAAAATAAGGTTGAAATTTGGAAAAGAAACACGCATTCTGAAACATCGCAACAAAACTGGAATCTGATACCTAAATCTGCACATTCATCGGAGGCTTCACCCATGGAACTGATCAAATGGTCGTATTTCAGGCGCAATGAAGTGAAAGCTTTATTTGATAGCCATCCTAATTCCCCGGTAAGATTCAGGAGAGTAAAGACTTATTATTTTACTCATTCTGCAGACTGGTCTTTGGATGATCCAGTCATTACAAAGGCACATATGGAGCAAATGGAGCTGCTTTTAAATAGGTCAATGGGATTTGAACCAGGATATCTGAATAAACGACAAACCAAATATCGTGGCCAGAATGAAAATGGAGATAATCACTCCGGGAACCAAGACAGCTAGGATGATATTATTTATCTTCGAAAGTCCCCTTAACAACTGCTTTGCCTTTTTCCACCATTAGCTGCCCCATCGCAAACACGCTATCCACGTCAAATGTTTCTTTATTTATCAACACAAGATCAGCATCCATTCCTTTTTGAATAAGACCCTTTTGTGAAAGCTTAAGAATCCGAGCCGGGTTTTCCGTAATCACCCGGATTGCATTTTCAATAGGAACGCCCTCTTCAACTATCGCTGCACGGACTTCTTTATACAGGGAAGAGCATTTTCCGATATTCAGGCCTTTTAAATGTCCGCTTGAATCAAAGTCAGGTAAACTAGCCTGGCCATCCGAGGTAAAGGTAATCCTGCTGATATCCACACCGGCATCAAGTGCCTTTTTAAGCGCTGTGCTGGATTTCACCTCGCCTTCTTCAAGGAATTTCTTTATGGAGCTTGTCGTGAAATCAATGAACCCGCCCTTTTTTGCATACCTGATGCCTGCCTCAAATAGATGGTGGTTCCGGTTGATATGGGTCGGATAAAATTGATGTATCGGAATTTCCGTTTTATCGATTACTTCTTCAATTACATTCAAATGGTCAAGGCTGTCCCCTACATGGATATTGACGATGCCCGCTTTTCCGGATAACAGCCCCCCGATGCGGGCGGCTGAAGCCACTTTCGCAATTTCTTCCACTGTCGGCTGGGACGAACGATGGTCAGAAATCGCAATCTCACCCGCCCCAATAATACGGTCAATCAAGATAAGATCATCTTCAATTTTTCCCGTCAGCGTTTTAACCGGCACTTGATAGGATCCTGTCTGGACAAAGCAAGTAATTCCTTCCTCCTCCAGCGCTCTTGCCTTCGCAATAAGGCTTGGCATCGTCCTTGTGGTGCCGTCCGTTCCAATCACCCCTACAAGCGTGGTAATCCCCGCCAATGTCGCATCGGTAAGTTGAAGCTCTGGTGTCCTTGTCTTGTAGCCTCCTTCACCTCCACCGCCGATAATATGGACATGGGAATCAATGAATCCTGGAAACACCAGTTTCCCTGTTGCATCAATAACTTTCATCTCCACAAACTGTTCGGGAACCTCAATATAATTCTCGATAAAGCCTATTTGTCTCCCTGTTAACAAGATATCTTTCTTTCCAAGATAATCAGGGGCGTATACTTCGCCATTTTTAATCATAGTTAACATACAATAAATCTCTCCCTTTCAAACAGTGAGTGATCTGCATTCAAATAACTTTTCTAGAATAACGAAAGGTTTTATTTTCAGTGTTCCGGGTAAATAAGAAACATAACCAAGCCATTTAGCAAAATGTATATAAAATGAATCAACTAAAGGAGTTTGCACACTATGTATGAAATCATCTCATCAGATTTAAAAATAAACAAAAAATTGCCCATCACACAAATCATGGCCCTATACCAAACAGTGAGAAACTACGACGGAAATGTCTATTTTCTTTCTAACCACAAGGTCATTGATGCGGCCAAGCTTTCAAAGTTAGTTTCATTAATGCTTACTTTGAATGAAAAGTCTTCCATAAAGGTTGTCATCGAGGGACAAAAAGTACAAAATATGATTAACAAGGTAACAAATTGCTGCGGAACGGCGGCTGAAAAGAATCAAAACAACTATAAATTCTACGTAAATCCAACGGATACGGTTCAAATTTTATAAAAAATACTTTAACATAACCATTGTTATAATTATCCCTTGCCCAAATGTAACAGTTTGCTTTGCAAAAGACTGCCTTCACTAACGGCGGTCTTTTTCTATGCAGTTTTTTATTTTCCTTCCGTGGCCTCTCCCTTATACATATTTATGCATGTGTTTAACTTCAATGAGTTTCTATATTAAAATAACATAATCGCTTCTCTTTCATACATTTCACCCCACTGGATAATTACAGAGAAAGGAAACGGGATTTCCTCGTTTCCTTTCTTGGTACACCTTAATCATCCCCACCTGGCTCCCCGGGGTTCTCTTGCCCGCCACCTGATTTAGGAGGGTTTGCCGGCTCTTTTGGCTCATCGGGCTTTTCCTTAGGAGGTTGTGGTTCGTCCTGATCCTTAGGAGGTTTCGGTTCGCCCTGATCCTTAGGAGGCTTCGGCAGTTCTTTTTCCTCAGGGGGTTGTGGTTCTTCCCTATCCTTAGGTGTTTTCGTTTTTTCATTGCCTGTAGAAGGAGGTGATTTTTCGGTTTCCTTTGTATCCTTGTTATCTTGTGGTACATCGACTGGGATTTGCTGGTCTGTGTTTTCCTTTGCTTTGACCTGTACAGGCTGACTAACATTGTCTTCATTATGGGTAGCGGGGTCATTTGCAGAAGGTTTGTCAGTTTCTCCGTCCTGGCCAGTTCCATTAAAGATTCGATCCCGCCATTTTTGATACCCCTTTTCTACTTCTTCTTTTTTATCTTTCCAGTAACGCCATATTTCTTCACGGTCTTCCTGTTTCTCCTGTTGTTCAATCAGCGGACCGATATCCTCCACATCAAATCCTTTTGGTTCCTGGTTTTTTAAGGCTTCAGCCATCAACTGCTGAAAGACGATGGCTGCCCCTTCACTGCTGTGAGTCGTTAAATGATTTTTTGCGTTTGTATGGTCATATCCGGTCCATACCGCCCCGACCAGAGTTGGTGTATATCCAACAAACCACTGGTCTTTCACGCCTTTTTCCAGTCCCTCTATGGGAAGCTGGGTTGAGCCTGTTTTTCCTGCAATTTCCCATTCATTCACTGCAGCGTTTTTTCCCGTTCCGTATTTAACAACCCCCAAAAGCATGGAAGTTATATCATCAGCAACAGCCTTTGTCGTGACCCGGGTTTTCTTTTCTTTCCATTTAGCTACTTGGTTACCTTTTGCATCCTCAATTTTAAGGATTGAGTGGGATTGCACCCTCTCCCCTTCATTAGCAAAGGCTGAATAGGCACCGGCCATGTCAAGCGGAGAGACACCGTATTTCATTCCGCCTAGGGCGATGCTAAGATTGCGGTCTTCCTTATCCATTGGAATGCCGAATCTCTCAAGTGAAGCAATCCCCTTGCCGACACCCATTTCATTTAACAGCCAAACAGTCGGTACATTCAGGGATTTTATTACCGCTTCATACATTGGCACCTCGCCTTTATAAGTACCGCCCAGATTCGATGGTTTATAAATGCCAAAGGCCATTTTTTCATCTTTCAATTGGTCCGAAATTGTATAACCTTCCTCAAGGGCCGGTGTATAAACAGCTAGCGGCTTGATGGTTGAACCCGGGCTTCTTTGCAGCTGTGTGCCCCGGTTATAGGCCAGGAATTGATGCTTTCCCCTTCCCCCTATCAACGCTTTGATCCCGCCTGTCTTTGGATCCAATAAAACTGCCCCGCTTTGTACCATTTTGCCGCTGGTCCCCTTTGGAAAGATGGAATCGTCCTTATATACTTTTTCTGCTGCCTTTTGCATGTCCTGATCCAGCGTTGTATAAATTTTATATCCTCCGGTCAACAGTTCGTCCATTTCAATGTGATATTTCTTGGATGCTTCAGAAAGAACCTGGTCGACATAAAAAGGATATCTCCCTTTTAAGGGGTCACCTTGCTGTTTGCCGTTCAGTGCCACCTTTTCATGGGTAGCATTTTGATATTGGGCACTCGAAATAAACCTATGCTCCTTCATTCGGGATAACACCAAATTGCGCCTTTTAGTGGATTTCTCCAAATGGTCATAAGGATCAAGAGCGGCCGGCACATTGATGATCCCTGCCAGCATCGCACCTTCGCCAACAGTCAGATCTTTCACTTCTTTCCCAAAATAAATTTGCGCCGCCTCTTTAATTCCCCATGCACCGCGCCCGAAGTAAATTTGGTTGAGATACATTTCGAGAATCTCATCCTTGGAATATTCCTTTTCTACCTCCCGGGCCAAAAAGAATTCCTCCAATTTTCTTTTGTAAGTCCTCTCGGATTCCAAAAGGCCTATCTTTGTGAGTTGCTGCGTGATCGTGCTCCCGCCTTCTTTCACCTCACCGGCTTTCAGATTCGTATAAAATGCCCGGGAGATTCCCTTATAATCAATTCCATGGTGATCATAAAACCTGTGGTCTTCTATGGCGATGACCGCATCAGTGACATGTCCAGGAATTTCCTCAATCGGAATGCCCTCTGTTTTATTGGCGGTGATTTTACTGGCCAGCATGCCCCTTTCATCATATATCTCAGTCGAATGTTCCAGCTGGTCCTTCAAGTTGTTGATGTTCGTTTCAGGTTTAAAAAACGCTAAAAAACCAACTGCAAGTACGGTTGCAGCTGAGAATACAATAAAGCTCCCCCGAATGAGCCAGGAAGGAGTGAAGCTTTTTATTCCGCTAAAAAGCCCGATGAACGCTTTCATATAAACCCCCTATTTCGAAAAATGGCAATTCCCAAAAATAATATGATGGCATAACTCTACCTTCATCCCTTTACCCACCCGAAGTGAAACTAACACCTGAATAAATAATTATTTGCTTATAACCTTAACGAAAAGAGGGGATTTATAACTCACCTGGCCCAGGGGCCTTAATCGAAAAAGAATTTGTTCAATGAGGAACTGCCACCAAAATTTAGTAAACCCGGCGATTCGCGAGCCTGTTAAGGGGAAGACTGAGGCGTAGCAAGACCTGCAGACTTGGGTCACGCAGACGTTGCAAATTTAGTGTGTGCTTTAGCTTATACAGATATAGATAAGAAATTTTATACTTTCTATCAACCAAAAAAACAACCCCCCTTTATAGAGCGGTTGTTAGTATCAATGCTTTTCATTGTTTTCAAAATCAGACCTGGTTTCCGTGTTTTCAGCCTGTTTTTCCATCGAAACTTCTCTGGCAAGCGTTTCCATATACATGTAAACGATTTGCCGTATTTTATCATCCGTGCCCAGAATATGCAAGTGTTTTAAGCAGCGCTCAATAGCGGGGTGTACTTTTGCATCAGCATGAAGCATGTAACCACCTCTTTTCATCAGCCTTTATACAGCATATCCTATTATTGGAAAATACACAGTAGACTATTGTCTCATTTGTAAGCTTTTTGTCGGAAATTTTTTCTTGATATTGTCACGGCTTGTATATTCACGCTTAATAATGAAGCAAATAGGGAAAACAAGTAAAAAATGATATGGCTTAGTTATTGCAGAAAAAAATTCAATCCTTCACATTTCTGCCGCATTATTATAAAGTTTTGCATCCTCCAGACCGAATACTTATTTATAAGATTTTAAAGCAATATTACTGAAAGAAGGAGCTGAAGAGAATGTTCCCGGAACTAAACCACATCATTGTTGCATTTGATTGCAGCGAAAACAGCAAAAAGGCAATTGAATGGGGGGCCAGTTTGAAAAGGTCTTTTCCGGAAGCAACCTTGACCGTAGTACATGTGTTCAAGGAAAAGGTCGCACAAAAAGCGGCAGGGAATCCCCCCGTACAAGGGTTCGCCAATGATGGTTTCTACATAGATCCCACCCAATCACATTACGTAAGGGATATCGGGCAAAATTCGATGGATCATAGCAATAATACCCATGCAGTCGTTAAAGATAGCCTTGCAATGGCAAGAAGTAAAGCTCAGTCTGTTATGGGGGCACTAGGGGTTGAGGGTGCTTTTGAAATCCTTGAAGGCAATCCTGCCGAAAGCATTTGCGGCTTTGCAAAAAAAACACGCGGTGATGTTATCATTATCGGAAGCAGTTCAAAAACAGGATTACAGAAGTTCCTCCTCGGCAGTACCAGCAGCAGGGTGGCCAATGAAGCACCATGCGCGGTTTTGATCGCAAAGTGAAATCAAGAAATCTCTAAAAAGTTCCGAATCGAGAAATTCCAATTTAAGGATAATAGCTAAAGTCGATCTCTTTTTATAATCCTTTAAAGCGTTAAATAAAAAAAGCTATCTTCCGCACATGATTCCCTTCTGCGCGCAAGACAGCTTTTTCCTATGAATATTTTTTCTCGTCTACAAGTTTAACAAGCATATTGGCTAATTTCTGGCGTTCCTCTTCATTGCCGACATTCCATAGCTCCTGAAGCAGTTTTTCCTCCCGGTTCCTTGGTTCCACTTTCTCTGCCAGGTAATCCGCTACCTTCCGGGCTATATTGGTCAGCTGCTCCTCATTCAAGCCGATATTCTGGGCTACATCCAGCCTCCTGTGTAAATACTTCTTAAAAATTTCAAAATTCGATACAATATCCTCGACTCTTCCAGGATCTATTTTGCTAAGAGCCTCATCTACATTCTCGATATTTACACGGCCGTCCTTCTGGACAACATGCTCTCTTTCCGCCATGATGGAGCCTCCTTATATTCTTAGTAAGAATAATCCACTTATTCCATAAGTGGTGCCGTTACTCTAAATCCTTCCACTCCTGCTTAGGAATAAACCTTTTTCTGAAAAAAATGATTCATACTCTTATTTCTTACCAAAAGAACCGGAACCATTCATCAGGAAGACTGCCGGGGACTATCTTTTACCAGCTCGGCGAACCTTGCCTCTGCTTCTTCTTTCGCTAAACTGCTGTAGATACGAAAATTCTCATCATCCAGAATCCGATAATGCTGGCTGACGATGTTTTGCTGCAATATATATCCTGACCTGCGCGACAGCTCTTTCCACCATACCTTGCCGCCAAGTGTTTTTTCTTTTCGGTAATCCATTCTTTCTCTGGCGATCGTTTCAACCACATCAAGCGGGTCACCCCCGAAGGCTGACTGGATTACACTGCTTTCACGGAACAATGCACAAACCGCGATGGTCACTGTCCATCCTGCTGCGACCCTTCCTTTTTCAATTTGGACCAACGTTTTTTTGGAAACGCCGATGGCTTCTGCCAACTTGTCCTGGGTATAGCCCATTTCTACCCTGATCAGCTTGATTTTTTCCGATATGATTTCAATGACTTCTTCTTTTATCATGTGAACGCTCCAGATTTAGTTTTAGTGTAATTTTACACCATTTTCCAAGACAATGACATAAAAAAAGCTGCCTCCGTAAGAAGCAGCAGAAATTGTTTATAGTTTTTTTGCAGTCTGGCGATGATCGCCAACGTTCATTCGATGTTATGGTCACTTCGCATGATGTACATTTTTTATTAATACCCGTGATGCGGCTGAGTAGAGAAGTATCAGGACTGCCGTACATAGAACGAAGCTTGCCAGCATATAGGTTCCATTATAAGTAAGGGAGAAAATAGCGACTGGCTGCCCATTTTCTGATCCGAAGAAAACAATCCCTGATACATAGTGGCACAGAAATCGCAAAAAGCTGCCAATAAACATTCCGATTGTAGCATATGCAGCTCCTCTTCCCTTGTTGCCTTCCCGGTATCCCTCTGTAACTTGCTTTGCGAATACCCCAGCAAACCCGACGACAGTAAAGGCAAGGAAATAATCAATAAATCCTTGGACCGGATGCCCGATCCAGGCAGTGCCGCTGACCACCTGCAACAATCCTAGCAAAAATCCTGTTGTAAGTCCGCCTTTTAGCCCCCAGCGATACGCCATCAGGAAGACAGGGACCATAGCAATCGATACGGATCCTCCCTGCGGCCAAATTCTCGAAAAGATGAAATTAGAAACCAGGTCAAGCAAGAAAGCAAGTGCAGCAAAAATGGCTACTTCCACTAAAAATAATGTCTTCTTATTCATTTTCCTTCTCCCTTCTCCACCTCGGGGAAAGCACATCAAGAGAACACCCGGCACAGCTTTAACGCCAAAAAGCAATCCCAGGGCGGTAATGGATAAACCCCAGCATTGCAAGCTCCAAAACCACATCCCTACGCTAGCATTAACTAACAGGTTCATAGGGTCAGAACTCGTTCGTTCACTCTCAGCCATGCGGCTCCCCTTGTGGACGTATTTTTTTTTATTCCTCGGTTAGAATATACTACTAGTTTAACGGGAATTCAAGCAGGAAAAACCACATATCGATAGTGCCACGGTCAGAAAGAGCTGCGGTGTTTTTTAGCTTGAGCCAACTTCTTTACCTTTGCACAATAACAGTGAAAATGCCCAATAAACATGAGGTTATACGACATTTTTTCTGTAGACTTACCCACATTTGGTTTGTTATCTTTATTTAGTCTTACTATTCGACGGAGGTAAAGGAATGTTGCGCGAAAATAAAATCAGCCCTGCTGAAAAGGGTGCTTATATCAGCATAGCTGCTTACATATTTATGGCGGTATTGAAATTATCCATTGGCCATATAGGTAACTCAAGGGGGTTATGGGCCGATGGGTTAAACAACGCAACGGATATCATTGCTTCAGTAGCTGTGTTGATTGGTTTAAAGATTTCAAAGAGGCCTCCGGATGATGATCACCTTTATGGCCATATGCGTGCAGAAACCATCGCCTCACTAGTTGCTGCTTTCATTATGATTTCAGTCGGTGTCCAGGTTATCTTCAGTGCTGTGGAAGCATTTATTGGCGGCAGCCAGGAAGATCCCAGTATGCTGACTGCATACACTGCCTTGTTTTCAGCGCTGTTTATGTTTGGAGTTTACCGATATAACCTGCGGCTAAGCAAACGTATTAACAGTGCTTCTGTGAATGCAGTCGCACAGGACAATAAATCCGATGCTTTGGTAAGCATTGGAGCGTTTATAGGGATTCTTGGCACGAGATTCGGTGTGGGCTGGCTGGATTCTGTAGCCGCTATAGTTGTGGGCCTGCTCATCTGCAGGACAGCGTGGGAAATTTTCCGGGAAGCTTCCCATACCCTTATTGATGGGTTCGATGAAGCATTGCTGCAGGAAATAAATGAGACCATCGGATCTGCAGACAGAGTCAAGGCAACGAGCGACTTAAAAGCGCGGATGCATGGAAATGAAATCTTCCTGGAAGCGACCATCCATGTCGATCCCCATTTAACGGTAAATGAAGGCCACGATATCACCGAGGAAATCGAAAAAATCCTCGAAAACAAACATGAAATAAAAAATGCGATTATCCACGTTGAACCATACCACCCTTCCAAGGAAATATGACAGTACAGTAGAAAAATTAAGAAAGAACGCCTGGATTTAGTTATCCAGGCGTTCTTTCTGTTAATTCCTAACCTGTGTATTCACTTTTCGTTGGCGCCTTTTCTCTTGTTCCGCAACAATTACTGCACAAGCTGCGTCCCCGGTAATATTGACGGCAGTCCTCGCCATGTCGAGGATCCGGTCAATCCCCAGGATCAGGCCGATTCCTTCAACTGGCAATCCGACCGATGAAAGAACCATTGCCAGCATGATCAATCCTACTCCGGGGACACCCGCAGTGCCGATAGAGGCCAAAACGGCCGTTATTACAACGGTTGCCATCTCTCCTACACTTAAATCAATGTTATAAACCTGGGAGATAAAAATGGCAGCAACTCCTTGCATGATTGCTGTACCATCCATGTTGATCGTTGCACCGAGCGGCTGTACAAAGCCAGAAATTGATTTTGGCACACTCAAATTGGTCTGTGCTGTTTCCATGGATATGGGCAATGTAGCATTGCTACTTGATGTAGAAAAGGCTACGCCCATGGCGGGAGCAAATCCCTTAAAGAACCAAAGGGGATTTTTTCGTGCCAAAAAAGCAATCGACCCTCCGTAAGTCAGTATGCCGTGGATAATCAAAGCAAGAATCACGACGATCATATAAACTCCCATTGCCTTAACGGCATCAAACCCCTGGCTGCCTACAGCTGTCGCAATCAATGCGAATGTACCATAGGGGGCGAGCCTCATAACAAGGTTCACTAGATACATCATCACGTGATTTCCTTGTTCAACCAGCTTAAATATCCCGGTTGTTCTCTCGCCCAACGCCGTTAACGCAAAACCTATCAATACGGCAAAAGCGATTACCTGGAGCATATTTCCTTCTGTCATGGCTGCAAACGGATTTGTAGGGATGATATTCAACAGCGTTTCACTTACAGGCGGGGCTTTCTCCGCTTCAAATTCAGCGTTTGCTGTGTCGAAAGAACCCTGATTTCCTGGCTCGATTAATAGTGCTAAACTTAAACCGATGATAATAGCAATCGTAGTTGTCACAAGGAAATAAACTATGGTAGTCAAACCGATCCTTCCCAGTTTTTTTGGATCGCCCAATCCCGCGGTTCCCAAAATGATTGAAAATAGCACAATGGGGACAACCAGCATTGTAATTAAATTAATAAAGGTCTTTCCTACAGGAGTAAAAAGGTATTTATCAAGTACGATAAAAACATCAGGTGCAAAAATATTCAATAACAGGCCGGCCACTGCCCCTGAAAGTAACCCGATGACGATTTTTGTAGTTAACTTCAAAAATTTGACCCCCTGAATTGCAAAATTGTAACTTGCTAACTTACTACCCTTTTGGCAAGCTTTACTAAACATTTCAGCTTTCATGATTTATTCTAACCAGCAGCATTTCAATCAAAACAAAAGAAGCCTTGCCACCTTATACAGCAAAGCTTTTTCATTTGGTTTACTTCGATTTAATTTTCTTATGAACGGTGACAATAGGGGGGGTTTGCTTTTTTCGCCAAATATAATAAATGATTGCCAAAGAAAGAGCAAGGATTACAACCGGAATGATATAGGGAGCTGTAATGCTCTTGATATCCCGCCAGTTTTCACCTAACAATTTTCCTATGGCCAGGAAAAAAATAGTCCAGGGAACGATGGCCGCTATTGTATATATAGTAAATTTCACAGCAGACATTTTTGCGACGCCTGCGGGAATCGATATCGCATGCCGGACAACCGGGATGAACCTTGCAGTGAAAATAACTCCTGCCCCATACTTGCCAAACCATTGCTCCGCGATATCCAGATGCCTTTCTGTAATGAATATGTATTTGCCATACTTTCGCAAAAAAGGCCGTCCTCCATAATAGCCTGCCCAATAAAGAAATAATTGCGCCATTGTCCCGCCTATCACACCCGCTAAAAGGGCCCCGGGAAAATGGATCCTGCCGATGGAGATTAAATAACCGCCATAGCCAAGCACCAGTTCGCTTGGAATAATTTCAACCATTAATCCAAGGGCAATCCCGAAATAGCCTAAATTTGCAAAAAACTCGAGGACATTTGTGAAATACTCCATCTTTGTCGTTCTCCTTAAAAAATATTTGCGGTGTTTCGCGTCTCTACATCTTATTAAGGAGAATCTTTTTATATTACGGTTTGTCCCGTGATTAATCAATATGCATGATAAAAGCACACCCGTCAAAGGATGTGCCTTATGTATTTCAAAGCTCATTCATTTTTTGTTCATCGATTTGAATCATTGATAACCTGTCTGCTGAAGACGCAGACTGGAGGCCCAGTAACGATGGATCGGACTGATATAGGGTTGAAAAAACCTCGTGCCGAGACTTTGTTTTTTCAATCTTTATTCCTTTGTTCCTAAATTTCATGATCACCTCATTATCCAACTTACTCACCTCTGTAGAAAGTAATATGTTCACCCATTATGTTCCCAGAATTTTACGATTCAAAACATCAGGCCGAAAGTTTTTTGCTTATGTTGGTTTTACTGAAGTAAGTGAGGTTAATACTCCTACAATAACAATAGTCATGCTTGAATAAAAGAAAACCGGGACTCCGACAATGCCAATGCCTGAAAGAATAATGCAGCCATCGATCATGAAGATCAGGATTCCCACGTTAATAGCCGTGTTCCTGGAAATAATCTGCGCAATGAGATCGGTCCCGCCTGTGCTTGTATCATACCTTAGCATCAGGCCCACTCCCAAACCAATGATTATCCCGCCAAGAATGGCGCTCGCAAGGATTGGCAAATCCCAGTCTGTCTCGACATTCGCAAACAGGTCAATACAAAATGAGGAAAAAAGCAGTCCGTGTATGCTGTGAAAAAAAAATTTCCTTTCGTAATTCCATACATATATATAAAGCGGGATACTGATGATAATTGTGGTCAAACCGATGGGGAACCCAAAGTAATAGTGTATGAGAAGTGCAATCCCTATGAGCCCCCCATCCAAAAGCTGATATGGTGCCAGAAAGAAATTCACTCCGATGCCGACCGATAAACTGCCAATCAAAATGGCCATAATTTTTTCAAGTATCGCGGTTCCCTCCTTGTCCCATTCCATAGTAATAACCTATGGGAATAATCCCGTTTTAGTATTGAAATTTAGTAAACTTAAAAAGTTGATGTGATTAATGATAGTTGCAGACAATTGATACTTGGTTCATTAATGTGAAACCAAGGTGTCACATGCTTTCAGCAAAGCTTAAAGATTGCTCTAACTGCCAAAAATTTCCAGCATACAAATTTAGAATATTCAGTAAACTAGTGTTCATTTCGTTTAAAAACCGCTACTAATAGGGAATTATCAACCATATACTTATAATAATCACCGTTTTTTACACCCTGAGCGAATTTGACTGAATTATTTACTTTTTCTATAATGAACTTATTTACTTATTTTTTATCAAGAGGTGATAGCATGGGGTATTGAATGTGGTCCGTATAAGTGAACGTAAACTTCCGGCCCGGTCTTTGTGCTATAACATATCTAATTCGTTTCGCTTACAAGACCTTGCGGCAAACAAAATCCCGCCTGAAGTTTATGTCCTGCCGGCGCGTTTAGATTTATAGAGTAGAAGGATTCATGCAAAAGATTCTATTCCATTAGGAGGTGGACTCCTTATTCGCCAAACAGGCGAGTAAGGATGACTATTTGGACATAATAAACTTGGTTTTTATAGCCATTTTAATTGCTTTGACAGCATTTTTTGTAGCTTCGGAGTTTGCAATCGTCAAAGTGAGGAGCTCTAGGATTGACCAATTGATCGAAGAAGGGCGCGCGAATGCCGTATCGGCAAAAAGAGTAATCTCGGCCCTGGATGAATATCTTTCAGCTTGCCAGCTTGGCATTACGATTACAGCCCTGGGCCTTGGGTGGCTAGGGGAACCGACTATCGACCGGATGCTGCATCCATTGCTGCTTGGGTTCAATATCCCGTCAGGTGCTTCCAACATCCTGTCCTTCGGTTTGGCTTTCGCGTTCATTACCTTCATTCATGTTGTTATTGGAGAATTGGCGCCCAAGACACTGGCAATCCAAAAGGCTGAAACAGTTACCCTGCTAACGGCAAGGCCGCTGATTCTTTTCTATAAGATTATGTTTCCTTTCATTTGGGTTTTAAATGGTTCTGCCCGCGTCCTTACCAGAATGGTTGGGTTAAAGCCTGCATCCGAGCACGAACTTGCCCATACCGAGGAAGAACTTCGCATCATTTTGTCCGAAAGCTATAAAAGTGGTGAAATAAACCAATCCGAGTTTAAATATGTAAATAAAATTTTTGAATTTGATGACCGCATCGCCAAGGAAATCATGGTTCCCCGCACTGAAATCGTTACCCTTAGCCAGGAGGATACAATAGAAGATTTCCTTGCGGTGTTAACCGAAGAAAAATTTACCAGATATCCCGTGATTGATGGCGATAAGGACCATGTCATTGGAATGGTGAATGTTAAAGAACTATTTACGGAAATGGTTTCTAACGGCAGCAATTCCGAGCAGTCCATTGAAAGTTATATCCGCCCCATTATCCGTGTGATTGATAGCATTCCGATCCACGATTTGCTGCTGAAAATGCAAAAGGAACGGATTCATATGGCGATTCTGATGGATGAGTATGGCGGAACAAGCGGACTGGTAACAGTTGAGGATATCCTTGAAGAAATCGTTGGCGATATTCGCGATGAATTCGACATGGATGAAGTACCAATGGTCCGAAAAATAACAGAAGACCACTTTATCATGGATTCAAAAGTGCTGATAAGCGAAGTCAACGACTTGCTCTCCCTTGAAATATCCGATGAGGATATCGATACAATCGGAGGATGGATTTTGACAGAGAATTACGAAGCCAAAGAGGGCGATGAATTGCTCCATGGCTCCTACTGTTTCAAAATCATCGAAATGGAAGATCATCATATCAGATATATTGAAATCTATAAAACTGTCACGGATGAGGCGGATATCAAAGAAGTCCCCCTTCCACAGACGGAAATTGTATCGTAATGAGTAGTAGAGGCTGCCTCATTAGGTCGTAATACACGGTCTTAGAGGAGCCTCTTTTTTCAGGATATTTTTGGATATTCATGGTAAAACCAGACAACAGAAGGTCTTTTTCTTAGCCTTTATTTCCCTACATTTTGTTTAACTCTTGCCCATTTCTTATTATGGACAGCAGATATCATGTGCCATTCCATTGTATTTGTTAAAATGCCTCGTATGGAAATCCAGAATGGGTGATTAAGTGTAATTTGATCAAAAAGGAATACGCCCCGTCAATAAAAAAGCCGCCCATAAAAGAGCAGCTGATCTTGCAGTAACACATTTAGTGACAGAAAAAATGTGTTCGATTCAATATTTATGGATCTACTTAGTCAATCGTATTTTAATATCATCACCCACTTCAAGAATACAGTCCTGGCGATCCTTAACGGGAGCGAAAATCATCATATATTCATTATCTGCGCCCGCTACTTCACCCTTACTAAAAACTGGAACAACTTTTTCGCCAGCTGATTTCAAAAAAACACCAGATTTTTCATTATCAATGATATAACCGTATTTTTTATCTATTTTTCTTGCATTAAGGAATTGATGTTCCAACTTGCTCATCACTTTGTATTCCATTCCACGTTCAT
Source organism: Peribacillus glennii (assembly GCF_003429105.1). Classification (GTDB taxonomy): domain Bacteria; phylum Bacillota; class Bacilli; order Bacillales; family DSM-1321; genus Peribacillus; species Peribacillus glennii. Next base: position 86,880 of record NZ_QVTD01000011.1, on the reverse strand, counting down.
CCTTTAGGAGTTTAGTGTCAGACCCAGTGACTACGACTCTAGTTTCCAGGGCTGAAAACTCTACCTGCTTAATCCTGTATGTTTCATTTCCAAAATTGAAATCTTTATTTACTTGTATCGTTTTTCTTTCTGAAATGGCAGAATGATCCAGCTTGAAATCAATTGGCCATATCGTCTCTATGCTGCGTGTCTGGTTTTCCTCATAAATTGTTAAATTTTGAATTTCTAAACGAAGGTTTTGTCCTTCATATTCCTTAATTGATTCAAAAGATAACGCTTCGGCCACTTTGTTTTCTTTACTGTCGTAATATCTGCTTCCCCAACCTACATGATCCAATGGCATCCTTTTTTCGTCTCCGGCAACCAGATGGATAGAACTTTTACCCTCGAAGATGTCTATATAAAAGTTTTTTAGATTTGTTTTTTTACTTTTAAAAGTGAATAAGAGCTTGGTCTCCCTATCATCCGTCATTACCCTCTCAAAATGCACTGTTATGTCATGTTTTTCATCATAAAAAGTTTGATCAACAGTTTGACCCTCACCTAGATTGACTGCCGTCCTTACACCTTTATCATCAATATGCTTACTCGAGAATATTTTGTCATATACCTCTTGAATAGCGGCTAATACAGGAGTATAAGTTATTGTTGAAACAGCTATCAGACAAGCTGCTGCAGCCATTGAAATTCTTTTGTACAGTCTTCTTTGTTTGTTTAAAGCACTGACCTTACTTGAGCTGTTAATTTCTCCACTATATCCTTGTCTCTCTAATTTTGCTTTTTGTACGCCAAGCTTTGTTCTTTCGTGTAATTCTGTTGGAATCTTAATTTTCTCTAACTCTTGTTTTATATTACTCATAAAGATCAGCCTCCTTAAATTGTTTTCGAAGCTTGCCTAAAGCACGATATAACACCGATTTTGCTGTTCCTACAGGCATATTAAACAAGGCTGCTATTTCTTTGAATGAATAATCCTCATAGTATTTTAAAATTACAATAGTTTTTTCATCTTCATTTAACTGTTCCAGCAATTCTTTAAGTGTTATTGAAAGAGGTACATCCTCATCCTCCATGCCAATAAAGTCATCATACTCTGGCTTCAGATGGACCACTTTTTTATTCTTTCTGACTAAATCAATGGAACAAGTGATAGCAATTTTTATCAACCACGTCTTGAAATACTCTGGATTTTTCAATGTTTCTATTTTGTTGAATGACCGATATGCCACTTCTTGAACTACATCTAAAGCATCACTTTCATTTTTGACATATACGTAAGCCATACGGTATACATCTTCTTCATATTGTTGGAAAAGCCTTAAAAAGGCTTTATCATCCCCATTTTGAGCTTTTTTCACTAACCTGATGATTATCATTCACCCTCTCCGATTTATCTCTTACACTCATTAGACAAACTAGACTGTCATTTAGCTCAAATTTTTTTATTTTTTCAGAAAAATCTAAGCCAAATCATTCGTTGAATATTTGATGGCACAATAGCTACCGTAAGCGCAACAAAAAAAGCCAACAGTATCTGTTGACTTTCACGAAAGCATCCTTAATTCACTGAAACTTACCATACAATTCTATAAAATTTCAACTAAATGAAAAGGGTCCTTCCCTAGATTACTTTGATACGGTTTCCCATTCGGGACGTAAAATTCCCATAACGATTATATCATATCTTTTTCCATCCCGATAAACAACCGATCTCTTTCTGCCTTCCTGTTGAAAACCAACCTTTTCGTATGCTCTTATTCCACTTTTGTTATATTCAATAACTTCCAAACCGACCCGGTCTAAATTTAATTCATGGAACGCATAACGAAGTATTAGCTTCAACGCTTCCGTCCCATAACCTTTATTACGATTAGATGAATCTCCAATTCCAATTGCCATAAGACCCGTGCGATTGTTCCATTCTATGCTATGGATTGCAACAAATCCGATTAAATCATCATCTTCAATTGTTCTCAGTCGGAAATATACTTCATTTGAGCCCGCTTTCCCTTCAGCAGCCAATTGTTCTTGATTTTTAGGAAAAGCTATTTCTGTGTCTACATTACGTAGATATTCAGCATCTTCTCCCCACTGCACCATGATTTCAACGTCTTCATCTCTAGCTAATGCAAGTTTTACCCGTTCACCATAAAAAAGATTAGAATTGATGGTTGTCATGTCAATCTCCTTAATTTCTATTTATATTCAGAATTATTTTAAAAACAATGTAGGAAAGACGTATCGTGGTGTTGTAAATGCCTGGCATGAAGAAGCACGAAAAAAAGGACTGGCAATACGAGAAAAAGATAGCTCCCCAATTTGAATATAATCAATTTATACGTAACTTTTTCGCAGAGAATCAATTGAAGCTTGGAATACGATCAAAAAACTTCCTGGGAGCAACAAATACAACTCGAACAATAGTTAAACGAAAGAATTACGACTTGTTAAATAATATAGTTGTTTTTATGCTGAAGAGTGTAAATACATATTAATAAGGCAAAAGTATATTTTTCAAGTTAAATAAATTTCATATACGCTGTTAATATTCTTTTCCATAAAGCCGGCATATAATAAATGGAAAAATACCGCTTGTTATCTATTCAAAGGTCCTTGGCCCCCACAGAATTACCGAGACACCAATCAGGCAAATAAGCGCCCCAATCCAATCAAATAAATCGGGTGTTTTCTTCTCTACCGCCCATCCCCAAAGAAGGGCAAGTACGATAAACACGCCGCCATAAGCCGCATAAACCCTTCCAAACGAAGGAAAGGACTGGAATGTCGGAATGATCCCATACATCACTAAAACAACCGCCCCGATTAATCCACACCACCAGGCTGTACCTTCCCGTAACCAGATCCATATCAAATAACCTCCACCGATTTCAGCCAATCCGGCTAAAACAAACAATACAATCGTTTGCACCATGATTGGCGCCACATCCTCTCATTCGACCATTAGGGAAGCACCCTATAAGACTTTTTTGTTGTTCGTTTGATAGAGTGTAAAAAGTAACAATAATCAGATTTTTCAGAATTATAACCACTATTCTACCCTAGCTTTTGTGTCCCTCTCATATTACAAATTAAATGATAAATGACCTGTTTCATAAATGTATTTTCCCGGGCTTGCCCGGAAACCCTAATTAAAGGAGGCGAATTACAATGAAGGTTATCAATATTTGCAGACAATGCAAGGGAAAAGGGAGAGTCCCATTCCTTCAGTTTTTTTCCCGACCCTGCACACAGTGCAATGGACTTGGCAAAACAACGAAACATTTAAAGGAAATGAAAAAAGGCGAAGGTACAATTTTGTAAAATGTCCCTATGCCTTTTTTTGTTTATAGTAGAATATTTCTTTTTATGACGCCGGCCTTTTTCAGGGTTTCGTATATGATCAACAGTGCAGGGCCTAAAAACAAGCCTACAAAGCCAAGAATCTTAAAGCCCAGGTACAAGCTGACCAAAGCAGCTAATGGTGTCAAACCAAGGCTTGCTGAGTATACCTTTGGCTCGACGATTCTTCTGATGATGGTGATCACAATAAACATGATGATCAAACCGATTCCAAGATGCTGATTACCCTGAAGCATGGCAACGATTGCCCATGGCACCAAAACCGAACCTGTTCCGAGGATAGGCAGAATATCGACAATTACAATCAAAATCGATAATAACAGTGTATATGGTACCTTAAGCAGCCATAAACCTGTGTATGCCATTGTAAATGTGATCAGGCTTAGGAAAAGCTGGGCCCTTAGGAAGCCGATCCCTGCTTTGTTCAAATCCACAAATACGAGGGAAATTTTCTGATAGGTTGACTCCTGCAGGAAGTTCTTCGCCTTCCTTTTTATCACAGGAAACTCAAGACAAAATAAAAACAAGGCAATCAAATAAATTAAAAATTCAATCAAAAATCCCGGCACTACAGCAACAAGCTGGACAGTACCCTCAACTAAATTCCTTGCAAAAGCCTCCAGGGAAGAAATGCCTCTTTCAAGCGCATCTTCAACCGAACGAATCACATCGGTTGGAAGCGACTGAGAATAATTTTCCCATTTTCTGATAAATGGCAAAACAGCAGTATTATATAAGTCCTTTACGACCCCGGGCAGTTTTTGGGAAAGAGTAATAATCTGTTTCGTCAACACAGAGACGATAATGAATACCGCACCCAGCAAACCGCCTACGTACACAATAAAAGCGATCAAAACGGACCAGAGCCGGTTAAGCTTGAACGTTTTGCTGATGGAGTTGATGAAACCCTCAAGCAGCATTGCCGTCACCAGCGCGAAAATCAATGTCCACGAATATGGGACTATGTATAATAAAACAAGTAGGAGGACAATCCTCCAAAACCACCGTAAAAGCATATTGCCTGCTCATTCCCATCCATTGCGATTTTATCCACGGCGGCTTATTAAATAAGGCCTGCCAACTATTGGCGAAAGGTCATAAACCTCCCTCACATTTATGTTTAGTGCTTGCTTAGCAAATTATAAAATGTATCTATATCATAGCGTATTTATACAATCTTTTTCAAATTGTATTTTTTTTAATACAGCGAACAACCCTTTCTGCAGAGCTGCCGTCTCTAACTGTTTAGGGAACAAATAAGTTGCTTGTTAACCCCCTTTGAAATTTTATTTTGCTGTATAAAGCTTTTGTTAGGTTGCACCATCTTCTTTCATTTGTCTCGTATGTTCCAATTCTTTCTTAAATTTCTCTTCTATTTCCTTTCCATTTCCATAAAGGTAAATCTGATCCCCCTCTTGGATTTCACTGTCGTAAAGCTCCCGGCGGATCCGGACCTTTCCGCGCTGGATGAAAAGAATGCTGATATCATCTTCTTTCATAATGATATCCATTATTTTCCTGCCAACCAATTTAGACCCTTCACTAACCACGATGTCCGTAACCAGATCATTTTCGTCTAAATACAGGACATCTTTGACCGGCCGCTCGAACATCTGGTAATGTTGCTCCATTTCCTCCTCCAGCTTTATGGTAGCCCGCTTTTTTACCCACGGGGTGTACAACACCGCAACAAAAATTACAAGGCCCGCACAAATAAATGACAGCTCTTTGGTCCGCAGGTCATCAGCAAGGATATTACTTATAGAAGAAATGATCACCGCCAATGAGAATGCCCCGAATAAGATCAAGAATGCCGCAATCTTCCTGCGCACCGGATGGTCGATGATTACCTTTGATTCATCTGTCGTGAAACCGGTGCCCGTTAACATCGATATAACCTGAAACCTCGAAACTTTCGTTTCCATTCCGGTAAAATTAAACAGTACCACTGATATCTCAATGACGAGAGTGATAATCAGAAAATATAAGAGGATGAATAAAAACTCCACTGTCAGCCCCACCTTTCCCACATACCTCACTTCCAATTACCCTTTTTCAGGGGGGATAAAAACCAACATATCCTGTCATTATTATTCCTATTATTCCAGTTTCCATAAGAAACTGCTCTTAAGGAGATAAGTCTGTGATAAAAATGCTGTTCTAAATGAGGACATTTTTGAAAGTTTTACTTTCGCCCTCAACGGGAAAGGAGGTAAAAACGGAAACGGAGGGTAAGACAATGAAAAATTCTGAAAAAGACCAGGTTTTGAGAGAAAGAAACGACAAAACCAAAGCATTCAAAGAGAACTGGGAAGAACAAATGGAGAGAGACCAGGTTGTCATGCCTGTCGATGACCTGCCGCTTGAAGACATCGATATGGAGCGCGAGGAAGAAAAGGATAAGGAAGATACGAAAGACCGGTCATCCAGCGAAAGAATATAGATACAAAGCAAATGCCCTCGCAACCAGCAGGGCATCTTGTTTTGTAGTAAAGAAAAAATAAAACTTTCCATATGCATAAACCAAACCACAATACAGAGTAAGTGCGCACCATCGTGAAGCAACGCCCATGTCACCCAGATCCTGTGACCATAACTATACTTCTTTTTCCACCTTATCAAAGGCTCGCCAATCAGAAGGCTACCTCATTATTTCACAATCATAACCGGACATTGCACACGCTTTGCTACTTTATGACTGACACTCCCAAGGACCATTTCCTGGAGAGAGTTCAACCCTCTGCTGCCAATCACTACAAGGTCGTATCCATTCTGGTTTACATACTCAACTATTGTGGGACCTGGATCTCCTTTTAATATCTTAACCTGATGTGTTACATCTTTTTCATTCAGTAGATTTTCAATAGGAGCGAGCCGCTGCCTGCGCCTATCGTTAACGGCTCCTCTATCCCCTTCCAGCAGGATATCAGTTTTTGACGTGGAACTATCGACGACATACAGCACTGTGATTCCCGCTTCATTCATTGTTGCCATTTCTGCAGCCTTTTCGGCGGCCCGCAAAGCATGATGAGACCCGTCTGCAGCCAGTAAAATTTTCCGGAACATACAATCAGTCCCCCTCCATCTTCATCTCTACTTTCAATAGTACCACTAAAATACAAAATGAATTGAAGATTTTCTTACATTTCCCGCTGGAATTTATGCAATTAAGAAATTCCGAGAAAAACGAAGAAATTCATAAAAATAGAAGGTTTTATCCGCTTTCATATTGAGTACAACTTCATAGCGATACATGATATAATCTATAGCATTGATAACGGCCCCGGCTTTCATGAGAGTTGAAAGCCATCTTTAAACACTTATGAATGTTTTAGCCTTATGCTGGCAGTTTCTTAAGCAAATTAAAATAAAAGAAGGAGTGTTCTTTTGAAGTTACAAACAATTAAACAGGATTGGTTTGGCAATGTTAGGGGAGATATCCTATCCGGCATTGTCGTTGCTTTGGCTCTGATTCCGGAAGCGATTGCTTTTTCCATTATTGCAGGTGTGGATCCGATGGTTGGATTGTACGCTTCCTTTTGTATTGCCGTTGTAATTTCCTTTGTCGGCGGAAGGCCCGGTATGATTTCCGCCGCAACAGGTGCGATGGCATTGGTGATGGCTGACCTGGTAAAAGACCATGGTCTGCAATATTTATTGGCTGCTACCATTTTGACAGGTATCATCCAAATCATTCTCGGTGTATGTAAAATAGGACGGCTTATGAAATTTATCCCCCGTTCCGTGATGATTGGATTCGTCAATTCTCTTGCGATTTTAATTTTCACGGCTCAGCTGCCGCATTTTGTCGGCGAATCATGGGTAATGTATGCGATGACTGCGGGCGCTTTGGCCATCATTTATCTATTCCCAAGGTTTACGAATGCCGTCCCTTCCCCACTGGTTGCCATTATTATCATCACGGTTATTTCAATTGCAGCGGGGGCTTCGGTCCGTACAGTCGGTGACATGGGTGAGCTAAAACAGGCGCTTCCTATGTTTATGCTGCCGGATATCCCTGTGAATCTTGAGACATTATCGATTATTTTGCCATACTCAATTGCATTGGCCTTTGTAGGTCTGCTTGAATCACTATTAACAGCACAAATTGTAGATGATTTGACAGATACTGACAGCAACAAAAACAAAGAAGCCCGTGGACAGGGCATAGCAAATATCGTAGCCGGCTTTTTTGGAGGCATGGCAGGGTGCGCCATGATCGGCCAGTCCGGCATCAATATAAAATCAGGGGGGCGCGGCCGGCTCTCAACGTTTGTAGCCGGTATATTCTTAATGATGTTGATTGTTGTTTTAAATGATGTATTGATTAAAATCCCGATGGCAGCCCTCGTTGGCGTCATGATCATGGTTTCAATCGGGACTTTTGACTGGTCATCATTGACCAAACTGCATCTTGTACCAAAAACGGATACAATCGTGATGTTCGTGACAGTAGCGACTGTGGTCTACTCACATGATTTATCAAAAGGTGTATTCGCCGGCGTTTTGTTGAGCATGATTTTCTTTGCCGTGAAAATATCCAAGGTTTATGTTGATAAGACAGAGAATGGTAAAGCCAGGACCTATCATGTTAAGGGGCAATTATTCTTCGCTTCGGTAAATGATTTTGTCTCAAGATTTGATTTCAAAGAAACAGCTGAAACGATCATTATTGATTTTTCCAGCTCACATGTCTGGGATGATTCAGCTGTCGGTGCTATAGATAAGGTAATCATCAAATACAAAGAAAATGGCAAGTCCGTACGGGTGTATGGACTGAATAAGGACAGCTTGGCATTAATCAAGAAACTTGCCATTTATGATAAGCCTGACGCTAAAATTGCGAATCAGTAAGTTTAACATATACGAAAAAGCGTGGACTCATCTTGAGCCACGCTTTTTTATGCTTGTTTATTTGCTTTACGTTTAAAGAATAATTAGCTTTCACAAGGAAATGTTATAACTAAGGAGTGATCAATTTGAAAAATGACAAATCCTACACAGCAGCAGACTTGTCAACTAATTTGGTAAATGAAATAAAATCGCTTGAAAATAAGTTGAGCGAACAAACCCATAAAGATGTTGTAGTAATAGCTTATGAAAAAGATTCTGATGACCTGAACAGATAATCGTTTCAGGTCGTTTTTTTGTAAGCAAAAATTTCTTTTGCTTCCGGGTTGAATTTTTCAAATAGATAGATTACGATAGAAAAAACAGGAAACACAATATATTGATAAATATTTCTACAATAAAACTACATATAGAAACTGCAAGTAAAGGTGCCAGCTATGGCTGAAAAGGGAATCCGGTGTGAATCCGGAACTGTCCCCGCAACTGTAAGTGTGACGAACTGGGTGAACCACTGTATCCTCTCTGGGATACGGGAAGGGCTCAGGAGTAGGATGAACACAAGTCAGGAGACCTGCCTTACATTGCATAAAAGTTTCTCGTTCTTCGGGGGTTGGGAAGATGAAACGACGGTGTAAGAGCTTTCGTGTCTTTTTGTCCTTTTATCCTGTCGTTTGATCCACTCATTCCCCATGAGTGGATTTTTCATTTTAAGGAGGAAACCAAAATGGCTGAACAAACGCAGCAATGCACTTTTATCAAAGAGGACGGCAGCAGGAATCTTTTTTCAGAGGAGAGATTCGCATCTTCTCTAGAAGAAACATTTCGTGATTTTCCCCATCTGGATGGACAAACCTTTAAACAAAGGCTATTAACCTCTTTTTCTTTTAAAGATTCGCTTACCATCTCGCAAATTACGAACCAGCTAATCCTTGAAGGCCTTTCTAATATTTCCGAATTCGAACCTGATTGGACATATGTTTGTGCACGTTTTTACTTACAACAGCTATATCGTGAGGCAAAATATAACCGACATTGTAAATCTGGTGATGCATCTTTTTATTCGTTGATCGTTTCACTTACGGCAGAAGGAATATACAGTCCATCCTTGCTCAATGATTTTTCCATTGAAGAAATTCATGAGCTTGGCAGTTATATCGATCACAAAAAGGACAATCTTTTCACATACATAGGGTTGCGGACATTGGCAGACCGATACCTTGCGCGGGATTACGACAAAAAAACGTTCGAGCTGCCTCAAGAACGATTTATGATCATCGCCATGACACTTATGTCCCGGGAAAAGAGCGAACACAGAATCAAAATGGTATTGGAAGCTTACTGGGCTTTAAGCAATTTATATATGACCGTGGCCACCCCAACCCTGGCAAACGCGGGAAAAAGCTATGGCCAGCTTTCCAGCTGTTTTATCGATACACTGGATGACAGCCTGCAGGGTATCTATGACAGCAACACCGATATTGCCAATTTGTCAAAATCCGGAGGCGGCATTGGTGTGTATCTTGGAAAAATCCGCAGCCGCGGAAGTGATATCAAGGGGTTTAAAGGGGTATCCTCAGGCGTTATCCCCTGGATGAAGCAGCTGAATAACACTGCAGTGAGCGTGGATCAGCTCGGCCAGCGCAAAGGTGCCATCGCAGTCTACCTGGATGTGTGGCATAAAGATATTTTCTCTTTTATAGATGCCAAGCTTAACAACGGTGATGAAAGATTGCGGACGCACGATTTATTCACAGGAATTTGCCTGCCGGATGTATTCATGGAACAGGTAGAATCACGGTCGCAGTGGTATTTATTTGACCCGCATGAAGTCCGGACGATAATGGGTTTTTCCCTGGAGGACCATTTTGACGAATTGCGCGGAAATGGCAGATTTCGGGAAAAGTATTGGCAATGTGTCAACCATCCTCAGTTGTCAAAAGAAGAGGTGCCCGCGATAGAAATCATGAAGTCGATTATGAAAAGCCAGCTTGAAACTGGTACGCCCTACTTGTTTTACAGGGATGAAGTCAACCGGATGAATCCGAATGCCCATGCCGGAATGATTTATTGCAGCAATCTTTGCACGGAAATTACACAGAATCAAAGCCCTACGATAATGGTGGAACAATATACGGAAGATGGGAAGATCATTACTGTAAAAACACCGGGCGATTTCGTGGTATGTAACCTTTCCTCCATCAACCTGGCCCTTGCAGTCAGGGACGGCCTGCTGGAAAGGCTTATCCCCATTCAGGTGAGGATGCTTGACAATGTTATCGATTTAAATACCATTCCAGTTCTTCAGGCTCAATTAACCAACCAAAAATACCGCGCAGTTGGCCTTGGGACTTTTGGCTGGCATCATCTGCTTGTAATCAGCAATATCAAATGGGAAAGCGATGAAGCAGTCAATTTTGCAGACCAGCTATATGAACGGATTGCCTTCCTGACCATCGAAGCAAGCATGAATCTTGCCCATGAAAAAGGGGCTTATCCGGCATTTAGGGATTCTGATTGGGAAAATGGCGACTACTTCAGGAAACGGGGATATATTGATGGAAAATCGGAACTCGATTGGACAGGCTTACAGCAAAAAGTACAGGAACATGGAATTCGAAACGGCTACCTGTTGGCGGTTGCACCAAATGCATCGACATCCATCATTGCCGGAAGCACCGCCAGCATCGACCCAATCTTCCGGAAGGTGTATTCCGAGGAAAAGAAGGATTATAAGATTCCGGTAACTGTTCCCGATTTAAACACTGAAACTACCTGGTTTTATAAGTCTTCATTCCATATCGATCAGCTGTGGAGCATAAAACAAAACGCAGCCAGGCAGCGCCATATCGACCAGGCCATCTCCTTCAATTTATATGTCCAAAACACAGTTAAAGCAAGGGACTTGTTGAATTATCACATCCAGGCATGGAAATCCGGAATGAAAACAACGTATTACACCCGTTCCACGTCAAGCACGATTGAAGAATGCGACTCTTGTTCAAGTTAAAAAAAAACATCATTAAGAGGTGAAGATTTTGTCTGCAAATCTAAAAAAAAGAAAAATGATGGATACCGCTGCCCCAAACCGTTCTACAGCAATCATTAACGGAAGCTGTTCCAATATTCTGAATTGGGACGATGTCGCATTTTCATGGGCCTATCCTAAATACAAAAAAATGCTTGCTAATTTTTGGACTCCCTTTGAAATCAACATGTCCCAGGATATAAAACAGTTCCCGATGCTATCTGAAACCGAAAGGGATGCATTCCTGAAAATCATTGGCCTGCTTGCACTGCTCGACAGCATCCAGACCGATTTTGCCGGCAAGGCTGCCGATTATTTGACAGATTCCAGCCTGAACGCACTAATGATCATGCTGGCGCAACAGGAAGTCATCCATAATCATTCCTATTCTTATGTATTATCCAGTCTCGTGCCAAAGCAAGAACAAGAGGAGGTATTTGAATTCTGGCGTAACGAACCTGCGCTTATAGCAAGAAATGAGTTTGTGACGAACGGTTACAAAGATTTTGCCGAAAATCCTAGCGTAGAAAACTTTCTGAAATCGATTTGTTTTGATGTGATTCTGGAAGGCCTGTTCTTTTACTCAGGGTTCGCTTTCTTCTACAACTTGGCACGAAACCAAAAAATGGTTGCCTCTTCGACCATGATTAACTATATTAACAGGGATGAGCAAATCCATGTCGACCTTTTTGTTAAAATCTTTAAAGAGGTGCTCACTCAGTATCCCGAATATCACACCTTGCAGCTGGAACAATTCGTTCGGGAAACTTTCAGGAAGGCTGCTGATTTAGAAATTGAATGGGGCCGCTACATTATCGGAAACAAGATTGATGGTATCACGATGGGTGAACTTGAAGCCTATATAAAATTTTATGCGAATGTCCGCTGTAATCAACTGGGCTTCGGCCGACCTTTTGAAGGGTACCGCGAAAATCCGATGCGCTGGATTATCGCCTATGAAGATGTTGACCTGGGGAAGTCAGATTTCTTCGAACAGAAATCTCGGCAATATACAAAGGTGAACCATGTCGATAACGGCTTTGATGATTTGTAAACAGCAAATTTAGAAAAGTCGCCGATTGGCGAGCCGATAAAGTCAAACGCAGAGGTGCAGGCAGGACCAAAGGATGAGGACACAGGCGCTTTTGTGTTCTGCATTATAAGAAATTTTTATACTTTATTATCAGCCAAAAAAGGATAGCTTTTCTTTTACTATCCATTTTTGGCTTCTAGCCGATCAGTTTCACAACCAGGAAATAACCTGCCCCCGCAGCCAAAATCCCTATAAGTACGGAGGATATTAAATAACTCATTGCAAGCCTGTACTTACTCTTTTCAATTAATGCCATATTTTCTGTGCTAAAAGTGGAAAAAGTGGTATAGGCACCACAGAACCCGATACCAAGCAAAAACCATATCCATTGCGGCAAATAATGGAAAACATACAGCCCAGTGAGCACCCCCAGCAAAAGTGATCCAGTGATATTGACGAGCCATGTACCTATAGGAAAATCCCTTTTCCCCCTGGAGTTAATGAAGGCACCTAAAAAATATCTGGCAGCTGCGCCAATCGCTCCCCCTGCCCCAATTAACCAAATCATTCAGACTCACCTCCCCTTATAAAAATGGAGTCAGCCAGTGCTTTACCCGCAATCGCAAAACATAGTCCAAGCAGGATACTCAATAGCACATAGATAGCAGCCCATAAAAAATGTCCATCGTCTAAAAGGATGACTGTTTCCACTGAAAAAGCGGAAAACGTTGTAAAAGAGCCGGTAAAGCCGGTTCCCAAAAATAAAACGACCCGTTCATTAATTTGTACTTTCCTGGATGCATATGTTAATAGCCATCCGAGAAAAAAGCAGCCAAGCAGGTTAATAAGCAGCGTACCAAATGGAACACGCGCATCCAGATGCCCCCTCGCCCATTCTCCGGCATAGAAACGGCATATACTTCCAATAAATCCACCCAGCATCATTAAAATAATATTGATGAAAACACCCCCGCTTAATTGCTGCAATACGCATTATGTAAATGAGAAGGAAATGAACGCAATAAAAAAAGACCCCGAGAGGAGTCTTTTTAACCGTTCAAATTACTTTTGAACGTTAGCAGCTTGTGGTCCGCGAGCGCCTTGCTCGATTTCGAAAGTAACTTCTTGACCTTCTTCAAGAGTTTTGAATCCGTCGCCTTGAATAGCAGAGAAGTGTACGAATACGTCGTCTTGACCTTCTACTTCGATGAAACCGAAACCTTTTTCAGCGTTAAACCATTTAACTTTACCTTGAACCATGTATAGTTCCTCCTGTTTGGAAAAAAATCCTTTTTATTACTATTCTTGATTTAGGATAATGTCTCAAGAGGAAACCTTAGGTGGATCGCTCTTTCAAACTTATTCCGCACAAAAATAATTGTCTTTAGTATAACATGATTTATTTAAAAAAAACAATAAAACCCCTAAAAAATTTACCGACAAGTTTTACCACTATTCTACATTATTTTTTCCGGAACCCTTCCTCTTTCAAATAGCGCTTCGCTTCTACTGGTGATTCAAAGCACTCCTCAAGGTTTATTCCGGAATATACGTTCCAAAGCAAATCCTCATTGGCTACGGTAAGCTCCTGTTTACCCGGTCCGACCCATTTGCCCTCTAGTTCTTGGTAAGCAGTTGCTTCCCCGCCTGCTTCCGACACGGAGGGGACAGACAGATAGGAAATGCTATCCTTCACTATTCGTCGAAGTTCGCTTTCAGAGTATTCCCTGATATTAACGAACCACTTGTTGTCTCTTTCCTTTTTAGGCAAATGGCCTGCGTAAACAAACCCATTCCCATTGGGATGCAAATGCTGGACTACAAGCTTTTTTTCGTGAACGCTCCCTTCAAAATGAAAATTCACCCTTCCAAGAGAAACGTCTTTTCGTTCAAGTTCCGGGAATGATTCAATAATTTTTAGTTTTTCTTCAAAAGTCAGCACAAAAAGCCCTCTTTTCTTTGTACAATTTTTTGGAAAGGAATATAAAGTACAGCTGCCGAATTTAATCTCTTATAAAATGCACCAGCATCAGCATGGCAAAGGAGATGACAATCATCGTTCCGACCCACATCCAGGCCATTTCCATGTTTCCTGAATCCATGGCAACATAAATCGCTGTAGGTATCGTTTGCGTTTTGCCGGGTATATTGCCCGCAAACATCAAGGTGGCCCCGAATTCCCCAAGTGCTCTCGCAAAGCTAAGGATCGCCCCGGCAACGATCGATTTTACTGCCAAAGGAATAGTTACTCCTGTAAAAACCTTCCATTCATCCGCTCCATCTACTCTCGCCGCGTTCTCAATATCGCTGTCAATCTCTTCAAAACCGGTTTTTGCAGATTGATACATTAAAGGAAAAGCGACCACGACCGACGCAATGACAGCCGCCCACCACGTAAACATGACAGGCTGCTGGAACACCCATTCAATACCGCGGCCCACCGGACTGTTTTTTCCAAAAATCACGATCAACAAAAAACCTACGACTGATGGGGGCAGGACGAGCGGCAAGATAAACAGCGTCTCAAGAATTAATCTCCCCCTAAATTTCTTCCGTGCCAGCAGCCGTGCTGCGAGCGTACCAAAAATGAAAACGATGATTCCGGAAAGGATTGCCACCCTGACCGATAAACTCACCGGCGGCCAAAAATCTTCTGCCATTCCTTAATCCAAGCCTTTGAATCCGAATTTTTTAAAGATATCCATTGCTTTTTCTCCTTGCAAATAATCATAGAACCGTTCGCTATCCTTCGGGTGCTTAGTATTTTTTAGTATACCCATCGGATAGATGATTGCCGAGTGGCTGCCGTGCGGGGCCTCTGAAGCAATTTCAGTGTTTTTGGAATGTTTTGCATCAGTCCGGTAAACGATGCCGGCATCAACATTTCCTGATTCGACGTAGGTCAAAGCCTGCCTTACATCCTTCGCAAAAATTATTTTCGGCTCTACCTTGTTCCAAAGCCCCATTGATTTTAATGCTTCATGGGCATATTCCCCCGCAGGTACAACTTCTGGCGTACCAATTGCAATTTTTGAAGCGTTGCCGAGCCCATCAAAGGAATGTATGTCTAGATTCGATTGCTTTGGGACAATCAGGACAATCTCATTCCCTAATAAATTGCGCCTAGTTTCTATTATGTCATCCTTCACCAACAAGTCGAATTTGTCTTCCGTGGCTGAAAAAAACAAATCCACCGGCGCCCCCTGGATGATTTGCTGCTGCAAAGTCCCCGAAGCCCCGAAATTAAAGTGAATATTGATGTGTTTATTTTCTTTTTCAAACTCATCCCTGATTTCTTCCAGGGCAGCCTTTAAACTGACGGCTGCGGAAACAGTGAGTTCGATATTTTTTTTCCCCCCATCCTGTTTCGCAGCGTTACATCCGCTGATGACAGTAAAGAGCAGCAGTGCACATAATAGCATGTGAAACCTTTTCATTAACGCACTTCCTTTTTTCATTCCACTGGAATTTGTACAACCTGATTATACACATTGACATACCCTGGAAAAATGAAAATGTCTAGAAAAAAATACTTTCCTGACATTTAGCTGACACATTTTAAAGATAAAGTAAGAGTATCACAAATAACAAATATAAATAACAAACTGAAGACCCCAATATAATAGAATTTTAAATCTAAAGGAGTCGATTCTATTGGTTACCATTTATACAACTCCCAGCAGCCTCGCTTGCAGAAAAGCAAAAGCATGGCTTCAAAAAAACAATATTCCATACAACGAAAGAAATATATATGCACAGCCTCTGTCAGTGGACGAAATTAAGGAGATACTTAGGAAAACAGAAGGCGGAACAGATGAAATCATTTCGACACGCTCCAAGAAATTTAAAAACCTGAAACTTGATATCAATAACACACCTCTAAATGAGCTATGCAAAATCATCCAGGAAAATCCGGACCTGCTGCGACGCCCCATTGTGTTTGACCATAAGAATTTACATGCCGGTTATAACGAAGAGGAAATGGGCCGCTTCCTTCCTAGAAAGGTCCGTAATATTCAATTATGGAGAGCAATCAGCCTGATCAATTAAATTTACTTAAAAGGTTGTCCCAATGTAATGGGACAACCTTTTGTTGTATTTTATAGTAATAGATCTTACACTTCAGGCTGGTGGACCAAAGATAGGGAAAAGGTGGTCCCTGCATCGCTGCTTTCCTTAAGAACAAGATCGCCTCTTTGCGCTTTTGCCAGCATTCTGCTAAAAGGAAGCCCCAGCCCGAGCCCTCGGACTTTCAGCTTTTTCTTCTCTCCCCGGTAAAATGGTTCAAAAATATAATCTTTTTCCTCAGGCGATATCCCTTTTCCGTGATCTTTAACATCAATATTAATACGATTGTTATCGCTTTTGTATAGCGAGATTTCGATTCTTCTATCCTCGGCCAGAGCCTGTTTCGCATTATTCAATAAATTGATGAGTATTTCCTGAAGCCGCAATGAATCTACCATTCCAAAAAGGAACTTCTCAGGTACCTTCACATTTAATTCAAAATTCTGATCCTCCTGGGTTACCTTCCATTGATACGCGATTTCTTTAATTAGTTCATTTAAATTTTCCTGCTTCACCTTGATTGTAAAGGCTCCCGATGAAATCGCATTGAAATCCAGAAGATCTTCAATCATTCTTTGGAGCCTTTTTATTTCCTTCAACGATATATCCAGGAATTCCTTGCTTTCTTCCCCTGTTACCACATCATCCTTAACAGCTTGTACGAGCCCGCTGATGGAGGTAACAGGCGTCTTTAAATCATGGGTTACACCCGCGAACAGTTGTGCCCTTAGCTTCTCCAGCTGTGTCAACCGGTTCGTCATCTGCTTAAATGATTGTACTAGTTCATAAATTTCTTCCTCCCGGGCATCTTCGTGCAAGTCGATGTCATAATTCCCTTCCCTGATCTGGGCGGCAGCCTTGGCCACCTTTTGAATAGGCCTGGAGATTCTCCGTGATAATACATAGATAACCGCAAGCCCAAGAATCCCGAGCCCGATGAGCATGATCGCAAGAATTCCATGGTCCTGATCAACCTCTTTTAACGAACTTTCATCTTGAATAATGAAAACCCAGCCGTACCGTTTTTCTGAATAATCAATCGGTGACTTTACAACGAATACTTTATTTCCATCATTCAATTTCACCTTTTGGATGCTGTTTTTACTTTGAAGGATGGATTTCTGGATCTGGTCCTCTCCTTCTTTTATATAAATTTGCGGGTTCGTAAAAATTATCTGGCCGTCGGGATCCGTAATATAAATGATTGGCTCCTTGTTCAGATGCAGAATTTTTTCCCGCTCATTGATAATCCCGGATAAAATCGGTCCGATGACAACATTCCCATTATCCTTGATGGCCCTGTCAGCTGTCTCATCCGCTAAATATTTCAATAAATTAAGACGATATTCGAGGGCGGTCTGCTGCATCCACCACATCGAGAAGACCCCCAGGAATATTAGCCCGACAAAAAGGGTCAGTACATATCGTGTTGTCCAATATCTTAGTAGTGTCGTTCGCTTTTTAGATCTCATTAACACACAACTGATACCCCAATCCCCGTAGAGTTTTGATTTCCCCGTCAGTGGCAGGCCAGTTTTCAAGCGCTTTGCGAATGCGTTTAATGGCAAGGTCCACCGCACGGTCACTGCCGTCATAATCCATTCCCCATACCTGCTCGATTAACTGTTCCCTTGTGAAAATTTGGTTGGGATTTTTGGCAAAAAAGACAAAAAGTGATAAATCCCTTGGCGTCAAACTGACTTCGTTTCCGTTCACCTGGATACTGTAAGAATCCAGATCTACCGTCAAGCTGCCAAACCGCCTTACATTGTCCTCAGCAAGAATCCCCGGAGAGCGCCTTAACACAGCATGCACACGCGCAACCACTTCCTCGGCCACAAAGGGCTTCGAAATATAATCATCTGCACCGGTCTTGAACCCTGCTAATTTATAATCGATATCCCCAAGTGCAGTCAGCATAATGACCGGGCATGTCCCTTTTTGCCGGATTTCTTTCAATATTTCCCATCCATCTTTTCCTGGGAGCATCACGTCAAGCAGCACAAGATCAGGACTATTATCATTAAAGGCAGCCGAGGCCTCAGCACCATCAAATACTTGAATAACCTGGAAACTTTCCCGCTGCAAGTATGCCTTCAAAACCATCGAAATCGGTTTTTCATCCTCGACGATTAGGATTGTTTTCATAGCCATCCTCCTCTACCGTGCAATATAAACAGTTTAATTAATAAGTCGTAGTCAAATTAGAGTATATCATAGGAATATGTCAGGGAGATGTTAGATAAGGTGTGCCAAAAAAAGGATTAACCATTCATAGAAAGCCATTTCTTTAAATTTTGTGATTTATTAATGTAATCAATAGTCTATTCACATTGATTTGATGCTTTACTATACTAAATCTATTTTATATATGGAGGTATTCATTTGAAAAAGAAGTTTGCCATTCCAATGATTTTATCTGGTTTTCTTCTCGCCACTCCCTTTTCACCAACACAAGTTTCCGCTGTTAGCCAATTGGGGATATTAAAGTGAACCATTCTCCATCTTCCATAACAAATTGGAAGAACGCCCATAATAGGCAGCATGTTTATAGAAAATAAAAAAATCATGGATTTCCCCATGATTTTACCTGGTTAATTACATGAATTATGTGGATTTGGGCAACCATCTTCTTCCCGTTCCACCTGTATCGTACTGTGCTCGATGCCAAATTTATCGTGAAGCAATAATTGCGCTTCAGATAAAACCTGGTCATGGGCTGCCTTCGGACCGATGACAACATGACAGCTAAGTGTCGGGAAGCCTGAAGTGATCGTCCATATGTGCAAATCATGGACACCGGTCACTTTCGGCAAGCCAAGCAGGGATGCCTTTACTTCCTTCATGTCAATTTGATCCGGCACACCCTCCATCAAAATATGGAACGAATCCTTCGTGACCCTCCAGCCGCTTACCACAATCAATACGGCCACAATTACACTGGCGATCGGGTCGGCTATTCCCCAGCCAAAGAAATAGATCAACAGAGCTGCAACAATTGCCCCAACAGAGCCGAGCATATCCCCAATCACATGCAAAAACGCGCTTCTGACATTCAGGTTTTCATCCTTATCGCCCCGCATTAAAATCCAGGCCGCAGCAATGTTAACGAGAAGGCCAATGATGGAAATAGCCAGCATACCCAAACTCTGGACTTCAGGCGGATCAATAAATCTTTGTACCGCTTCGTAAAATATATAAATGGAAATCACAAGCAGCGTAATGCCGTTGATCGATGCCGCGATAATCTCAAATCGCTTATAGCCAAAAGTCTTGGCATTCGTTGCCTTTCGCTCGCCAAGGCTTATCGCTAAATAACTTAACCCGAGTGCGGCGGCGTCACTGAGCATATGGCCTGCATCAGAGATAAGCGCCAGGCTGTTCGTCAAAATTCCCCCTGCCACTTCAATGACCATGAAGAGAGAGATTAATATAAACGCAGAAAGCAGTGCCTTTTTATTGGAAGAATGGTGATGGTGATGACCATCTCCGTGTGAATGTCCATGATGGTGACTCAAGCAGAGCCCTCCCTTGCGTAAACGATAGTAGAAGCTACGAATATAGTATGGAATAATATTTAATTTGTTTCAATATATTTAGCTGTTGACCTGAAATCAAAAAGTAGCATCCCGATGAAAAAATATATCTACCGCCCGGTCTTCGTTCCACCCTTATTCATTAAAAAGGAGATAGGTTTAAACACAAGACATTCCGGCAATAATGTTTGTAAAATTCAAAAAATATATTAGGATGTTGCTAATGAAAAATAACCGTTTGTTTTGGGGTGCGTTTCTATTCGGTGTAGGGATGATTGGAATGCTTGATGGTATCGTGCTTCACCAATTATTACAATGGCATAGTGTCTATATGCCGACTGACCGGCATCATCAGATTATGAGCGATGGTTTTTTCCATTTATTTGTAACCATCATTATTTTCTTTGCCGGAATCTTGCTGTGGCAAAGTAATCCAGCAGAAAACAGGCACAACACCCGCAAGTTTTGGGGAGCTTTTTTATTGGGAGCAGGTATGTTTAACTTTCTTGAAGGCATTATTGATCACCATTTACTCGGGATCCACCATGTGAAACCAGGGCCAAACCAGTTTTTATACGACGTACTTTTTGATATTTCAGGCCTTTTATTGATTTTAGCAGGGTGGCTGTTACACCGCGCCAAGAAACGTTCCTCTTCTATGGAAACTCGAAATGCATTAAACAAAAACTGACAGGCAGTACCATGCCCGTCAGTTTTTGTAGTTCAACTATGAAATACTTGTGGAAAATCTGATATGCATTTTTTGAAATCCTGAATCAATTGATTATTTGATGAAATCCAGTTTTTTCATGAAATTAAAGAGTTAGGATAAATCAAGATAAAGTTGTGAAATCCCAGTTTCATTTGCAAGTTTGGGATCTGGATGAGGAAAGCTCTCTCTAATCCTCCCGTGAAGTGTCATCCACAATAGCCCATAATTCTTTATTGAAAAGTTCGTTGTTGCAGATTAAGCTGTGATTGCCTTCTTGGCCGCCTCCGTTTAGAGTATCATCCGAAGCTTGAGCAGCACCCGCAGCATAGTCCGCTTGCCCATTTACCTGCTTTTCCTGGTCCTTCATAACAATTCCTCCCTTTTTCTTCTATGTTCCCCGATCCCTGCTTATTTAACCTTATTACCAAACATTGAAAAGAAATAAAAAAAAGCCTGCTATAGAATCAACAGACTATTTCTTCACAATTGAGATTTTGGTAAATAACGTTAAGCGACAATGTTAAAAGCCAGCATAAGCGCCATATATATAGCAACGATTAAGCAGCAGGCAAAAACCACCCCTAAAAACGGAAGTTTCCGCCTATGGCTGATGATCATACATAACAGAAATAATATAGAAATGAATAGAAACAAGACTGAGAGGCTAGATGGTGAAAGCCCAGCCTGGAAAGGAGATACTATCTCCTTATTTATTAACAATTCCACCCATCTGGCGGCTCCCTCCGTACTTACTGTTAAGTCTGCCTCATGGGGCGGCGAAAGAGTTCCCATTACCCCGGTGAAGAAAAAGACAATCATTAATACTATCGTTTCAGCCTTAATCCAGGGCCGCAGGTCATAAAAATCCTTTCCTTTTTTAGAAAGAATGCCGTTAATAACTGCAAACACAACCACCGGAATGATGCTTATATGCTTTAGCAATAACATTTGCCCGTAAGGCAGCACCCATGCCTTCATATACGCTTTCGGTTCGACTATCAGAAACATAACAAGCAGGCCGCTAACGATTATCATAACCAGGCAAATCACAGCAAACGGTGTAAACCACCGTAAAAAGCGCCCCCAATTATTGTTATCCGTTGAGAACCATGCAACATTAAGTAGGATGCCTACCCAGCTTGCCGCCACTACAAAGTGAATACTGTGATTTATCAAGCCATACCAAAATGACAAACTAGAGACATGGCTCGCATATCCGATTGCCATGATCATCAGGACTAACCAAAGCGCCTGTAAATACTTTGATCCATGGGCGTATATCGTCAAGTATAAAAATGTAGCCGCAAACCCGATGAAAATCCATGCTTTTCCCACTTGAAAATCTGTCAGGACTGATAATGCTGCTGAACCCAGTCCGATACTTTCTTGAAAGTATAAGATGACTTGGAGAACCGGGAAGAACGTAAAAAATATGATACCAAGAGCAGAAAGCAGTAAAAATGGTACAGGGATAAATACTTCCGGCTTATACTTTGCCGGGACAAATTGAAGCGCAGCATGGCCAACAAGAACCGAAAACAACAAATAAGTGATAAATTCGGCGATAGGGTTAAAAAAACCCATGTCTTAACGCTTCTTTCTTAAAAGCAGCAATAAACCTGCAAGTAAAACAAGCACAAGAATCGACGTTATCACGGTAATAAGCGTGTTTCGAGAATTATTGGATTCTTTGACAGGTGCACTTTTTTCATGCTCTTTGACATCAGGCTGCCTTTCCTCCGTTTCTTCGCTTTTAGATTGTTTGTCAGTTTTTTCTTGGTCATCTACTTCATTGTTTTCCAGCTGAACTTTAAAGGATACTTTACCTGTTATTGGATGCCCGTCCGCTCCAACGATTTTCCACTCTATCACATATGGTCCATTGCTTAACGGTTCCGATAAGATTCCGATCATCTGGTTATCCAGGACCTTGGTTTGTCGCAATGGGATTTCAGTTCCGGCCTTTTTTAGTTTCATCGAACTTAATTTTTCAATTTTTGTTTCATATGTAAGGGTGATTTCTTTTAAATCTTCTGTTACTGCCTGGCCTTCTTTCGGACTGGATGAAGACAGGCCGGTGTGGGCGCTTGTAATGTTAGGTACTAATAAGATAAACATTAGAAGTAAAACTAGTTTCTTCAACATGCTGCTCCCTTCCTTTTGCCAATGAGTGTTCTGTTCAACCTCTTCATAATAACATTATGACCTTTAGTACGCACTTTTTCCTCACGTGCGCAAAAAAATAGAGAGCGAACCGGGGCCGTCCCATTCCAATCAATTATATACGCTTGGCGCCAATATATTTTCGTTTCAATAGAATTGCTTGTATATCAAAGGAAACGACCTTTTGAAGAAGAATGAATCATTTTTCCGGTGCCGATATAAATGGAAACATTTTTCTGTTTTGAAGCTTTGTTAGGTGCAAAGAACATTAAGTCGCCTGCTGCCAGCTTGATTACACGTTTTCCTCTGGTATACATATCACAGGCTGTGCAAGACAATGTTTTGCCTGATTTACTGTACAAATATTTGACAATCCAGAACAGTCGAATCCTTAGTTCAAGTTTATATATCAAAAAAGACATTGCTACCAAAAGAGGCAATGTCTACATCTTTTTGTTACCGCTCTTTAGCGTTTCAGCTATTTCAGACCAATTTATAAACCGGGGGACGCCTAGGTGTTGATTGTACGATTGATCTTTTACAAACAATTGCACAGGTTCATTCGATAGTGTTTCCAGCACCGCCGGTTTATCGTCAAAATAAAAATCCAAATCCAGCTCCCTAATGATGTTTATTTTTTCTTCATCCTTCATTCCGTAGAAGAATCTCCCTTCTTGGACCGGAAAGCCGTTTTCAATCAACCAATTTTTTGTTCGCTCGCCATGCTCCTTAGGCCTTGCGGTTATATAGTATATTTCATGGCCTTGTTCGTCTAATTCCTGCAAGAGTTGTACGGCATCAGGAAAAGCGGGGCAAGACGTATAATAGATTTCTTCCAAGGAACTGTTCCACATGTCTTTCCCTTGTTCATCCGATAACCCGAAAGCCTCGTGGATTTCGACCCGTTTTAGTGTATGGAATACATCAAGGCCAACATTTTGGTTCAAGTTCTTATTGTAGATGTTAAAGGCATGCTCCCTTAGATTAATTAAAGTATCATCTATATCAAAACCAAATTTCATATATTATCCCTCTTGAGACTGATCTGATTTGTAGTTTGGGTAACCAATAAACTTAAAGTCTTTTCCTATGCTTTCCACTGTTACATCCGTAAGTTCAACAGCATCAGCCATTTTATCGATGCCCGCACCTTCAAGGAACGTTGGAGCCGCCGCGCCGCCCGCTAATTTTGGTGCTATATAGATGATCACTTTATCCACCAATCTTTGTTCAATAAGAGAGGCGTTGACGGTGCCGCCGCCTTCAACCAAAACAGATGAGACGGAATGTTTTCCAAGGATCTCCAATACCTCCCGGGAATCCACTTTCACTCCACCCTTTGTTATAAAAACTTTTATCCCTGATTCTTCTAACTTTTCTTTTTTGTCCTTCTGATAGGCTTGACTCGTAAAAATCCACGTATCCGCAAGCTTATCCGTAACCACTTTTGACTCCATGGGAATTTTTAAAGTGGAATCCAGGATTACGCGGATTGGATTGCGACCATTGGGAATTCTGGCGGTGAGCTTAGGATTGTCCTTCAAAACTGTACCTGCCCCGACAAGGATCGCCTGATTTACATTTCTTTCCTTGTGTACATCATATCTCGCCTCTTCAGACGTAATCCATTTGCTGTCTGATGAAGCCGTGGCAATTTTTCCATCCAGTGTGATCCCGGCTTTTACTGTTACAAAGGGCAACTGGCTGACAATGAATTTATTAAACACTTCATTCATTTTCCGGGATTCTTTCTCAAAGATGCCCACAATCACCTCAATGCCAGCCTCTTCCAGGATTTTGACGCCTCTTCCGGACACAAGCGGATTCGGATCCAAGGTAGCAATTACCACTCTTTTTATGCCCGCTTCCACAATGGCCACCGCGCAGGGACCGGTACGGCCGTGATGCGAACATGGCTCTAGCGTGACATAAATGGTTCCACCCCTGGCCTTTTCCCCGGCCATCCTGATTGCATGAATCTCCGCATGCGGCTCCCCTGCCTTTAAGTGCGCGCCGATGCCTACAACCCTGTTATCATTTACAATCACCGATCCGACCAACGGATTAGGATCTGTCTGCCCCTTCATTGCCTGTGCATTCTTTATGGCCAGGTCCATATAAAATTCATGGTTAGTCATGTAAAGGCATCCCTTCCTGTTCCAGGTGGCCGGAGCGGTTTATTTTTGTCTGCAAATATTTTTCATTAAACTCGGAAATGTCACCCCATAAAGGTGTCCTGCCTGATACCAGCATTCCTGCGTTCTCTAGCGCCTGCAGTTTTTTGGGATTATTCGTGATAAGTGTTACAGGTTTTGTTCGCAAGGCTTTAAGCACATGAATGGCATCACTGTAATTCCGTGAGTCGTCAACAAACCCCAAATTGACGTTGGCATCCACCGTATCGTATCCGTTTTCCTGGAGGACATAGGCCATCGCCTTGCTGAATAAACCAATTCCCCTGCCCTCATGGTTTGCCAAATAAAACAATGCCCCTGTTCCATATTCTTTAATCATTTTCATGGATTGCTTCAGCTGGAAACCGCAATCGCATCGCTTGCTCCCGAAAATATCACCTGTATGGCATATCGAATGCATGCGGATCAAGGCATTCTCTCCATGTTCAAAATCCCCGTAAACGAGCACACTGGATTGTTGGTATTCAGCCAGGTTTTCTGAAGAAAGCTTTTCGATTATGCGCTCATAATCCTCTGTTACCTCATCACAATTCAACCAGCAATACCACTTAAAAGTGACCGTCTCTCCATCAAGATTGACCGGCAGCCGGATAGGCCCCACTAAATAGATGGCGCCGGCTTCTCGTTTGATAAGCTGAATTTTATCTTCTAAAACAGATATTATTTCCTTTTGGATTTTTGTATCGTTCATTGTTTTATTCACCTTTTTTGTTTTATTTTGCAATTCAATTGTATTTTTTATTCGATGAAGGTATAACCTGATTCTTACTTACTATATGTAAGTTAGTATAATTATGTAACTTTTAACCGTCAAGATTTTTCTCTTCCTGCCTGAAGAAAGCCGGGAACCTATTTTATCAAGCTCACGCTCAAAAATGCCCACTTTTCTCCATAAAAACTTGACATGATTTTTTTCCTGAATCCATGAACTTTTGATTACTTAGATTTATAGATTTCCCAAATAATTCTGTAATATCATAATTGAAAGAAATTCGAGTAATTCCATCTTATCACGGCACGTTATCGTACCTATGAAAAAAGAGCACCTTTTTTAGGGCTCCTTTTCGTTTTGACTTAGCAGCAATGACCCGTATTTCCTAACAACACTATCCCTTTCTTATCCCCGCTAAGGTCAAGGGTAAGGTCTTGTGTACTTGCTTCAATCATCGGGTCGATCGCAACCTGTATTTCATTTATGGTAAAAATTTTATCATCCGCTTCTGGCTCATCCAGAGCCAGTCCTACTTGGGGCTGTCCTCAGCCATAGCCAGCAAAAAATACACGAATGTTCTTGGCGTTCTGTTCCTGGAACATTTGTATTAATATATCACGCGCCTGATCTGTGATAATCATTGCCCTTCCACCTTTCAAGAAAAGAATTTTTACTTACTTATCCTACTTCTTTTATCTCTGATTTGGAATATATTTATCTATTATTTTTTGTAGCGCCTTGAGCCATACCTCCTGAGGTATCTTTGCACAATCATTCATTCTGTTCCAATTGTCAAATAAATAACTAAGACAATTCTCAATGCCTATTCTGTTATCGTTTATTTACCAGTTGCAGCAAAAGTTTTGATGCGAATCCCTATTTCATCACGGACACGTTGGAAGAAAGCCCACTTCTCTTCTTCTGTTCCTTCCGCTTTTGCAGGGTCATCAAATCCCCAGTGCTCGCGCTTCACGTGCGGTGGAGTAACAGGGCAGTGGTCAGCTGCATGACCGCAAAGCGTAACCAGTAAATCAGCTTTGTTTAGAATCTCTGGATCAATGACATCGGATGTCTGGTTAGAAATATCGATTCCCGCTTCTTTCATTGCTTTCACGGCGTATGGATTGAGCCCGTGCGCCTCAAGTCCAGCACTTTTAACCTCCCACACATCACTATTTAAATGCTGTTTTGCCCATCCTTCTGCCATTTGGCTGCGGCATGAGTTTCCAGTACATAAGAAATAGATTGTTTTTTTAGACATGATTACATTCTCCTTTGTTAGTAGAGTTAGTTAGTTTAACGAACGATAAGTAACCATATATATAATCCGCCTAGCGTGATGAACAGCGTTGGGATGGTTAAGACGATTCCTGTTTTAAAGTAAGTGCCCCATGAGATTTTCACACCTTTTAGGGATAAAACATGCAGCCAAAGCAAGGTAGCAAGTGAACCAATTGGAGTGATTTTTGGACCCAAGTCCGAACCAATCACATTAGCGTAAATCAGCGCTTCCCTTATGACCCCTGAGGTATTGGTATCAGCGATGGCAAGAGCATCGATCATGACAGTGGGCAAATTATTCATGATGGATGAAAGGATGGCTGCGATGAATCCCATCCCGATAGTGGCAGCGAATAATCCTTGATCAGCCGTAACTTGAATTAGGTCTGCCAATACGTTCGTCAATCCAGCATTCCTTAGTCCGTAAACAACGACATACATGCCAATCGAGAAGAACACGATTGCCCATGGCGCTCCTTTTATGACTGATTTGGTATTGACCGCATGGCTTCTTCTTGCCATCAACAAGAAGAATACTGCGACTGCTCCCGCAATAACGGACACTGGGATATTTAAGAACTCGCTAATAAAGTACCCAGCCAATAATACAGCTAATACAATTCCGGACAAACGGAACATCTTGAGATCCTTAATTGCCTCAACCGGCTTCTTTAACTGATCCATATCATATTGCCTTGGGATACTCTTTCTGAAGTACAAATACAATACAAGGATGCTTGCCGCCAATGAAAACAGGTTTGGAACGATCATCCTGGATGCGAATTCAACAAAACCGATGGCAAAAAAGTCGGCAGACACGATGTTCACTAGATTACTTACCACGAGAGGCAATGATGTCGTGTCCGCAATGAAGCCGCTCGCAATGATAAATGGGAAGACCATTTTCTCTTCCAACTTTAAATTCCGAACCATCGCCAACACAATGGGCGTCAAAATGAGAGCCGCTCCATCATTCGCGAACAGAGCGGCGACAAGGGCGCCAAGCATGCTTACATAAACAAACATTTTAATTCCGTTTCCACTTGCTGCTCTTGCCATGTGCAAAGCAGCCCATTCAAAGAAACCGATTTCGTCTAAGATTAAAGAAATAATGATGATGGCGATGAACGCCAAAGTCGCGTTCCACACAATACCCGTAACGGCAATTACATCATTGAAGTCAACAACCCCAACTAGCAACGCAAGTAACGCACCCCCGCAAGCTGACCAGCCGATCGACAACCCCTTCGGTTGCCAAATGACGAGTGTCAGTGTCAGCAAAAAGATGATACTGGCTAAAATAACCGAACCCACTGATGTTCTCCTCCTCGTTAGTCACAACAAACTCGTTTTCCCCGTGCCTCTAATTCATCCACTTTAAAGCGCTGACTCGGTAACTCATTAAGGATGTGTAGAACAAAAGGGTGAAACGGGGAATCGGGATTTAATGAGTAATAAATCCATTGTCCGCCCCTTCGCTCCTTTATGAGTCCGCTGTCTTTTAACTTCCGTACATGCTGGCTAATCGCAGGTTGGCTCATTTCAAATAAATCGACCAACTCGCAAACGCAGCATTCATGTTCCGACATAATTTTCATCATTGATAGACGCGTTTTATCACCAAGAAGTTTCAATAGGCCGGCAGCTGTTTCAATGTCTATATATTGAGTCGTTTGCATAAGGCTCCTCCTAAGAATATTCTTAGATAATTATGTACTTATACATAACAAACAAAATTGTATAAGCATATTGTTATATACACAAGTAAAAAAATTATGTTAAATGAAAAAAGAGACTTATCTCTTATCAGGTAAGCCTCTAAAACCTGCTAATTATATTAAATCAACAGTTTCAGTTTTTTCAGTCTTCGTTGTTTTCTGAGCGGTTGACAACATTTTATAGGTTCAGGTTGTCGAGGCACAGCACGCACCTTTTTCGGACATCTTGCTTTCTGCATCAGTTTTTGTATAAAAGAATTCCCATTCGTTGCCGTTAGGATCGGTAACCCAAAATTTATCTTGAGTGGCATAACAACAGGTTACATCCATTTCTTCATAGGCAAAGAAACCAAGCTGTTCCAACCGTTCCTTGTGTCTGTTTACTTCCTTCGAACTGTCCACCTGGAAGCCGAAATGTCCAACCTGATTACCTGACACCTCATCCTTAACGTTCAATGTGAAATTTAGGCCTGGTTCTTCCAACAAGAACTTAGCGTAATCTGTTTTTACTTTAACCGGGCTTGCACCAAACACTTTTGTGTAAAACTCGATGGACTTCTCCAAATCTGTTACATTTATTCCTACGTGTGCTTTCATGATAACATCCTCCCTATATTTTGTTTGATTAGCAACAAGCAAGGCAGCATGGCTGCTGATCGGCATTTCTCAACATGTGTTTTTTCTTTTGTCGTGCTTCTCTTTTCATTTTCTGTATATAGGATAACTCCTGAATGTAACGCTCATGTTTACGGATCTTATCCTTCAATATAAATTGGATTTCATAATCATTGAACATAAACTCATCTCCTTTCCTGTCCTTATTTCTCAATTCTTTCTGCTATTTGGCCGGTACAGCAGAAATCCTCTTCTTGACTTAATTTCTTCTTTGTTGATGTAGTAACAAGAAGTGTTTTATTTATTTCCACCTCCTTACAAGTTAAAAATATACAAATTAAGATCCCTCACTTATTATTTGCAAAATGCAAGTTTATGACGGTTGCAGACTACCCCAAAGGAGTAGTGCAGCATACGGATGATTTCACCATCCGCTCATTTAAAAATTTTAGTGATCTGACCACGGTCTCCTTTTCAAATTCATTCATGGTCAAAAAGATCTCTTCCAGATATTCATTCATTTGCCTGTCGATTGTCTCGTTCATTTCTTCCCCTTCTTTGGTTAAAGAAAGGATGGAAATCCTTCGATCCCCTATATCTGGAGTTTTTTTCACTAACCCCATCTTAATGAGGGATTGAATCTGTCTGGAGAAGGTAGTGATATCAGTCCCCAACGTCTCAGCAACCTGCTGAATGGATGGGTTATGCTGACGGCTGACTTCAAACAGGATATGGCTCTGGACAAGTGATATTTCTTTTTCACCGACACTGCAGCAATTCTTACTCAAAAATCCAAAACGTCTGGTCAGAAGTTGAAAAAGCCCTCTAAGGTTTTCGGTTTCCATTTTTCCACCTTCATCTAAAATATTTTCCATAATTTATTATATAACCATTTATTTGTAAACTGCAAGTAAATTTTCTAACATAATTCAGTATAATTTCTACTGTCCATAAACAAATAAAAAAGGCTTCCGCAACAAGCCGGCAGCCTTTCCCCATTAAAAACACTTCAGGTGAATCCCTTTACCATTATAGATAAAAAGGATTTCCTTGTTTTCCAACATTGATTCGAGATGTATGGCACGGCGCTACACCTGATTATCGCTTCGTTTAATACAACTACAATTTTTCTGCAAATTGATTTATTTTTTCGGACATTTTCTGTAATTCCTCTATAAAGGCCGATATATTCTGAATGGAAGAGGCTTGATCCATTCCAATTGAATTCATTTTTTGGATAGATGAAACAATTTCAGCGGTAGCTGCCTGAGATTGCACCAATGTCTCACGGATTTTGTTGGTAGATATAACAGTTTCACTAGATAGTTTTCGAATTTCGTTGGCCACAATGCCAAATCCTTTGCCTTTATCTCCTGCATGGGCAGCTTCGATAGCAGCATTTAAGCCTAACAGATTGGTTTGCTCGGCAATTTTTTTAATGATTTGTAATACTTCTTCGGAATTTTTTACATCTTCCGTCACATTTTGTGATTCTACAATAAGCTGTTGTGTAAAATCCGATAACGATACCGCTCCTGCTGACACTTCATTCATGCCTTCATTGACTTGGGTAAGTGATTGCAGCATTTGGTCAGCCATATTCCTCAATTCGGTTTGCCTTTTCATGGCAATCCCCATTCCACCGATCATTTTACCGTCTAAGTCATAAATGGGAATAGCCCTTGCTGAGAATTCAAATCCATACACGTGTTCTGGAACATTAATAAGAACAGATTGTTTTTGACTCATTGCCTGGGCAATCGGAGTTTGCGGATGTAAAACATCCCCTGCTTTTATTCCAAGATCTATACTCTCACCAGGAAAAACACCGACCACCATCTCCAAATCAGCGATTGTAATAGATGAATCGACAGGAAAACAACTTTTTATCACTGGTACAGCAGTTATTAAAGTATCTAAATTAGCAATCTTTCCAACCATTCGAGAGAACCTCCATATTATATTTCCTCATTTTTTCCGAACAAACAGTAAACAAAACTATTTATATAATGTATCGTCTTGATTAGTTCTGTGATAATAAAAATCAAGTGCTCCAGACAAAAATAGTTCTTTTTTACTATAAACTAGCAATATAATAAAACTTTGTCAATTTCATTCTGGCCTTTCTCATAATTTTTTTTGATAACCATATTTCCTTAGATAACTCGCTATGCTGACGTACGGGGTTTATAAATCTAAGTTTGATAGGTTGAAAGTGTTTACATTCTTCACCGTTATTAAAAAAAAGAAACAAGCTGCTCAATCACGTACCATTTTGAGCTATTTCCTCTCTTTTTTAAAGAGTACATAAGGCACTGATAAACAAATAAAAATAAGGAACATTAAGGAATAGTGTATGTTCCTCCATAACTTGCAACTTAAATTGAACATCAAAACGGCAAGCAGGGATACAAAGGGACATCGCGTTAATTTTGCAAATCTTTTGCCGGGGCGGACAAATATGTATAGACATTCATTATGGTGTCTTTTTTCTTTGTTAACATAAATGGCAGCTGTTCACATTTCCTCATGTTTTTCTGCTTATTCAGTATGGGACGCATATATTACGCAGCACAATTGCCTTAAGAAATGCTGCAATAATGAAAATGAGCGAGTTTGCAATAAGTCTTATCACTTCCCAAAAAAGAATTAATATTCGTTTTCGTATGCGTACAATCGCTTTTCAAAGAGGTAAAAGAGGAAGAAGTGGATTGATTTCATTAAAGGGCCCTAGCTTCCGAATACAAATTTTCCGCCAAATCATAAAGGAAGGAGAAATCAATAGCTGCTACCCTTTACAAGCCAAATGATCGTCTTTCACCAATGTGGCTAAAGCAACCATTTCATGTTGATTCGCGTTAGATTGAATTTTGTTTTGAAATCATGATCATCAACATGCTTGTATGTTTATTTTAAAAAAAATAATAAAGACTGCAGGCAAACCCCTTTTCCTCGGCTTTGACTACAGTCTGAGGCTGCCGTAACAAGCGACAGCCTATCCATTATAAATACTTCCGGTGAATCCCTTTCCCATCATAGGTGAAAAGGATTTCCTTATTTTCCATCATTGATTCGAGATGTACAGCACGGCCCCACAGTTGATAAATGTACGGAAGAACCTTTTCCAGATATTTCACATCCAGTTCAATGCCTTCGAACTCATGCTTTATATATAGCTCACCATTACGCAGATAATCGCCGTCGTTCACTGTCAGATACGGGAAGCCCCCATTCACGCGCATATTTACGAGCTGGTCCCTCACCTGCTCCCAGTCCTTGTCGACGATCTTATAGTCCTTGCCCTGCTTCTGGAATAAATACATATCCTCTCGTGTTACGAGATCCTTGGTCAGGTAATTGCGTAAAAAGGAGATGTCGCTCTCGATTTCGCGGACCTCGAAAATCTTCTCCCTGCCGGATCCAGGTTTTATGCCTAGCTTTTTCATTTCTTCCGATGGATTATCATATCGTTCTTCAATGTCTTCAAAAACCTTTAATCCTAAATAATAAGGATTAATGCTTGTTCGGGAAGGCTGGACCACTCCGGCATTCAGCTTTGCAAATTCTATGGCCTCATCCGATGTCAGGTCAAGCTCGCGGAGAATCCGCTGATGCCAAAACGATGCCCAGCCTTCGTTCATGATTTTCGTTTCAAGCTGCGGCCAAAAATACAGCATTTCTTCCCGCATCATCGTCAGGATATCCCTCTGCCAAGCAGTCAGTTCCCGGCTGTATTGCTCGATGAACAGAAGAAGATCTTTTTCTGGTTGAGGGGGAAATTTCCTTTTCTTTTTGCCCGATTTTGGACGGATTTCCGATCTCGTATCAAGCCCCCATAAATCATCATATGGACTGGCTGACGGTTTCGGTGTTTCCTCTTCATATTCCGTATCCTCCATCGTCCAGGACAATTTTGGACGGACAAGTGAAGGGTCGATATGCTCCTCAATGGAAAGGACAGCATCCAGGAAGGTTTCTACTTCTTTTTTTCCATGTTCGATTTCATATTGCCGGATCCGTTCGGCTGTTGCCGCCATACTCTCAACCATATCACGCTTCGTATTCTGGAATCTCACATTATTTTTAAAAAAGTCACAATGGGCCAGTACGTGCGCAACGATCAGTTTATTCTGGATCAATGTATTGGAATCCAGTAAAAATGCATAACAGGGATTGGAATTAATCACCAATTCGTAAATTTTACTCAGCCCAAAATCATAATGAAGCTTCATTTTATGAAATTGTTTCCCAAAGCTCCAGTGGGAAAAACGAGTCGGCATGCCATAAGCGCCAAACGTGTAAATGATTTCAGAAGGGCAAATTTCATAGCGCATCGGGTAAAAGTCGAGGCCGAATCCTTTGGCAATCTCAGTAATCTCTCCGATAGCATTTTCCAGGGCTTTTTGTTCCGCAATATTCATCAGCGTCCCCCCATTTTCCTCTCTTACCACAATGTATGATTAAGATAATGGAAAATGACGCGTTGGTTTATATTTTCAACTCGCATCAGGGACCAATTGGCACAAACCATAAAAAACGCCTGGACTCGAACCAGGCGTTACCATTTCATCCTTATTTAATTAAATGGCAGCTGAACAGCTCTTACGGCTGTGTCTGGCCGCTCATTTCTTCTACACTCAAGTTCAAAAGTTTGTTGTTAGTGACACTATGCCTTACTTTTACCAGCGGCTTTACTGTTTTTCCGTTTTCCTTAACAGTAAAGAGAAATGAATCTTCTACTTGCCCATTTCCAAGATTTTTTCGGCCCATGTATTGATAATCCGTCACAGATTCTCCAGGATAATCTCCTTGTACAACAGAAATCGCAATTTTCCCATATTTTTCATAATCAGGTTGCTGCGCCGAGACGATTCCTGACTGGCATAAAAACACGACAGCAAATAAAATTCCAAGCAGCTTTTTCATGATGCCTCTCCTTTTCTGATTTGTATATCCTTAATATGTGCTTAATTGCCACTCTTATACTTGCAAATCGATTCGCATGTTATTCAGAAACAGTCCGGCCAAATTATTTATATTTTTTCATCGAAGCCTTCAAATCTGTTTCCATTTTTTCATATGTATAAGTATACTCGATAACCATGATGTTTTTGGCAGGAACACATTGAGCTGAAATCACAGAAGAATGATGGCAAGGAGCATTTTCATTTATGCCACACCATTATTTATCCAGGAAAATTAAAACACTCACCATCTTGCCGTATCTCCACTATTTGCATGGGAATGTTCTTCGCCAAGAGAGCAAACTACAAGTAACTCCTTTAAGGAGGAGAGATATGAATGAATAAAACCGATTATGATCGCGCTCTGTTTTATACACACCGGTCGGAGTGGGATAACCTGCTGATCTTAATGGTGCGGACAAAAGACAATATTTTGTCAAAAAAGATTGAACATTTTCTGCATGCATACAATTTTGAACACGATTACAGTATTATCGAATCAAAGCTTTATGGCCTCCTCCGTTACCTGGATCATGCTGCAGAAATGTCCTCACAGGATTTTCGATTATACGGGTAATTTTAGAGGAGAATTAAAGATACTTCAGAAAAAGGCAATAACACAAGGCGCTCCGGGCAATTTAGAAATGGTTTCGGCGCAAAATGTGATTTGTATACAAAGGGATACTTGGCTGGTACCCGGATTTAGCGAAGCAAAAAGGGGCTGATGATTGACATCAGCCTCTTTCTTATGACCAAGGTTGAAAAATACGTACTTCTACATCCTGTTCATTCCGGTTTTGTATTCTATTTTATAAACATCATGCCTCCGGTCCTTTAGCTGGCGAACGGTTCCCGATTGTCGTTGCCGGCGTAAAATTTCAAGGTCTACATCCCCGATCACTACCATTTCAATATTCGGGTTCGTTTCCCCAACGATACCATCCCGCGCAAATTCGAAATCGGATGGGGCGAAAATGGCAGATTGGGCGTATTGGATGTCCATGTTTTCCGTTTGCGGCAAATTTCCCACGGTGCCAGAAATTACGGTATAAATCTGGTTTTCCACCGCCCGTGCCTGGGCACAATAGCGAACCCTCAGATAACCCTGTCTGTCTTCGGTATTAAATGGGGTAAAGATGATTTTCGCTCCCATTTCCGTTGCAATCCGAGCAAGTTCCGGGAATTCGATATCGTAACAAATTTGGATGGCGATGCGGCCACAATCCGTATCAAAAACCCTGACCCTGTCCCCAGGGCTTAATCCCCACCATTTCCGCTCATTTGGGGTGATATGGATTTTATACTGCTTTTCGATTGTTCCATCCCTTCGGAATAGGTAGGCTATGTTATAAATGTTATCATCGTCTTCTTTTACAACATGGGACCCGCCAATGATATTCACGTTATAGCGGACCGAAAGCGTTGTAAACAGTTCGATGTATTGCTCGGTGAAATCAGTTAGCTTTCTTATCGCAAGGCTCGGGGACTTCTCATTCAAAAAGGACATTAGCTGGGTTGTAAAAAGCTCCGGAAATACCGCAAAGTCTGCATGGGCATCAGAAGCCACATCCGTGAAGTATTCTACCTGGTTCGCAAAATCCTCAAACGTGTTGATTTGCCGCATCATATATTGCACAACACAAATCCGTACAGGCTCGGAGGTTTTATAATGCCTCCTTGATTTTGGATGATAATCGACATTATTCCATTCCATTAAAGTCGCATATTTATTTGATGCTTTATCGTCCGGAAGATAATTAGGATTGATCCTCATAAGGGAAAACCCGTTTAGAAGCTGGAAGGAAAGCACAGGGTCATATATTTTATGCAGCTGTACTTCCCTGACATATTCCCTTGGCGATAGTTCATCAGCATATTTATGGTAGTTCGG
Organism: Peribacillus glennii; assembly: GCF_003429105.1. Lineage (GTDB taxonomy): Bacteria > Bacillota > Bacilli > Bacillales > DSM-1321 > Peribacillus > Peribacillus glennii. The sequence goes on along the minus strand of NZ_QVTD01000011.1, from coordinate 50,756 downwards.
GATACGGCCGCCTATTATAATACTTTTTAAATTCAATTCGGCAGCAAGTTCTTTTCGAGCTTCGTACAAACGCTGCCCTATCTTCATCCGTCTGAAATCCGGGTGGACCATCACTTCGATTCCGTACAAGTTATAACCATTTGGGTCGTGGTTGGTTATATATCCATTTTCGGTGACATCATCCCATGAATGGCGGTCATCGTATTCATCAAAATTGATTATCAGGCTCGAACACGATCCAATTACCTTGCCGTCGTACTCCGCGCAAAATTGGCCATCGGGAAAGATTTCGAGATGGCTTTCAAGCTGTTCCCGCTTCCATGGGATCATGCCTGGGAAACAAACCTCCTGCATGGATATAATCTCGTCTATATCACTATGTTTCATGTTTCGGATTTCCATCTTTTTTTCAAATTTATGCAAATCAAGCTTTGTCATGGTAGCCTTGCACTCCTTTTAAGCATATAACCGACAGTACAGGAATTCCTCCCTGCAATAAGTTATTCGGACTTTTTTTCATGTAATTTTACCCATCAAAATAAAGGCTCAAACAGCGCTTCATGTAAGCTCGGCAATTATTAAGGTTTTGCCTGCTTCATATATATTTATCAGTCCCTTTTTTTAGGCCGTTTATTACAAGTTATTTTAGAAGGGAATGTGCCGTGGGAAATTGCCGCTGGCGGAACTATATATTTTACAGCGCGAAGGGATACATAATATAATTTGAAAGAAATTACATTAGGTGGAGTATAGATGAAGAAAACCAATGGCAATCAGGAAAACATCCTATTTATCGCATGGGCTGCAGCGATTATTGCAATGTCCGGCAGCTTATACTTCTCTGAAATTAAGCAATATGAACCGTGCGAGCTTTGCTGGTACCAAAGAATCATCATGTATCCTTTTACTGTGATATTGGGAATCGCCATCGTAAAAAAAGATTACAAAGTAAGCCTGTACACTATGGCCCTTTCTGCAATCGGGGCAAGCATCTCCACATATCATTATTTGATCCAAAAGGTGCCGTTCTTTACTGATTACGCGCCTGCATGCGGAAGAGTTCCTTGCACAGGGCAATACATTAACTGGGCCGGATTCATTACGATTCCATTCCTGGCGTTAACGGCCTTTGTGATCATCTTTATCTGCAGTTATATCGTTTGGAAAAATACCAGGGAGGAAGCATCATGAAAAAGATAGTTATTTTTTTGGGCATTATCATTGTTTTATTTGCCGCTATTGCAATCATTACCAATGTTCAAAAAGAAGAACAATCCCAGGGGAATCCTTATGGGAAGGAAGACCTGAAACCTTCTACGGTGGATCAGCTCGATGATCCCAACTACCAGAACTTGATCCTTCCTGATGAGCTTGATAAGAAGCTCGCGGAAAAAGAGGACGTAACTGTTTATTTCTACAGCCCTGAATGTCCGCATTGTAAAAAGACTACCCCGGTCGTAGCGCCATTGGCCGAGCAAATGGGGATAGATTTGGTCCAGTACAACCTGCTGGAATTCGAACAGGGATGGGATGAATACAAGTTAGAATCTACGCCAACCATCGTCCATTTTAAAAATGGCAAAGAACGGGCGCGCATCGTTGGATATAACGAAGAATCCGCCTTCAAGAACTGGTTTGAAACAAATGATGTTAATTAGGATAAAACCTTCAGCTCGAAAACTCTAAAGGCAATTCATTTGAAGCTCACCGGCTGCCACGCGCATAAAAGAGACAATTAGGCCAGCCCCGGCCCAAGGATATGGGTAATAAAGGTGTAGAAAAATCGATTAGGCGCCACTTAGCCTGTTATCTCCTTTATGATGCAGATTTCATAACCTCACAAAAAAACGAGGCTGGCTCTACATGAGCCAGCCTCGTTTTTTATTGTTCTTTTATGGTTGAAGGTATGTAAAATTTCTTATACTAGGTATTGGTTGGCAGCTTCAACATATAAAAGATATGAATTTTCACTTTTTTCTTTCTTTAAAGAGGTGAAGTGATCGAAGTTGAGGGGGAAGAATATCCCATAATCATTCAGAATCCTAATGTTGTTTTCAAACAAATCTTCGAATTTGCGTTCAAGGGGTTGGTTGCTTTTTTCTTTCTTTTCCAATATTGTGATGATAACCTGAAGGCAGGTCATCACCTGATACGCATCTTTAAGGGTTCCAAAATATGTGATGCTGTTAGCCGGAGTCTGCAATACCCCTATTTGCTCAAAATGAAGAATTTCTTCTTCACTAAAATACCGGGGGAAAATCGATCCGTAAAAGATCGAGACCAGATTTCCAATTTCCTGCTCCTGTTCAGATGTTGAAGAAAAAACAATCTTCACGAAAATAACCCACCTTTTAGTCACACAGACCTTTATATCTTTCATGTTACATTCTTTTGTTTAGAATAACATATGACCCGCAAGAAAAAGGGTGGTAATTATACCCACTCACCAGTTTTCTTATAGTACAAAAGTTGTTTATTTTTTCCTGTTGATGTCATTTTATAGCAAAAATTATAGCGTTTCAACAAGAACCATGTCGAAAGTAGGGAGAAAATTGATTGAAACTGTCAAGAAAGGAAAATTCATGGTTTTGACCATACCTAATGAATGGAAGCAATATACTATTGAAGGTATTTTCAAGGATTATTGGAAAGTTCCAAAAAAACTGATCCATGAATGGAGAATGGGAAAACAGGTGACGGTAAATAATCGAATACTTCCCTGGAATACCCCTATGAAACCGGGTGACAAGTTAGCAGTGCCAATATTTGAAGATGTTGATTCTGATCCTGTCCCGGCTTCCGATTTAGATATTTCTATATTATATGAAGATGAACACCTTTTGATCGCAAATAAGCCGCCTGGAATGGATACCCACCCCAGTGCTGCGGGCAAGGTTGATACGTTGTTAAATGGAGTCGCTCATCACCTGCTTGCCACGGGACAGCCTGCGGTGGTTAAACATATTCATCGGCTGGATCGGGACACCTCCGGCGCAGTCCTTTTTGCAAAAAACCGGCTATCCGGGTCCATGCTCGATAAAATGCTTGAGGAAAGGAACATCCACCGAACCTATGCCGCGATCGTTCACGGCATATTAACAAAAGAAAAAGGGAAAATCAATGAAAAAATCGGCCGGGATAGACATCATCCAACAAGAAGAAGGGTATCGCCGACAGGGCAGGCAGCAGTCACCCATTACCAGGTCCTTGACCGTGATGAAAAGAATAAGCTCACAAGGGTCAAGTGTTCTCTCGAAAGCGGGCGTACCCATCAAATTCGTGTGCACTTTAGCCATATTGGCCATCCGCTTGCGGGAGACCTTTTATATGGAGGGAAGGCGATCTTTCCGCGGCAAGCCTTGCATGCATATGAAATCAGCTTAACCCATCCAATAACTGAGAAATCCATTGTGTGCCGAGCACCTTTTTTAGACAACCCACCGATCTTTTCGGGTTCCCGGCTTCCATAGGGAACCAACGTTAAGTTTTCTTGCTCATAAAAATTCCATTTATATCTTTTTATGCGGCACGCCGCTTCATTATGCCACCCAAACATTTGTAGCTTCATGCTTATCAATCATGCAGACAGAAAAAAACCTTCCCGAAGGCGGGAAGGTTTTTACTGTCCATATAGCCATTCATTATGATGCTTTACGCATGCTTTTGAAGATAAGGCTTAGTACAAAGACCAATACGATGGCTCCAATTAAAGCAGGGATAATAGCAAAGTCACCTACTACAGGGCCCCAGTCGCCAAGGATAAGAGTACCCAGCCAAGCCCCAACGAAACCTGCAATGATGTTACCGATAATGCCAAACGGCACATCTCGTCCAACAATCATCCCAGCTAACCAACCAATAATACCACCAACAATTAATGACCATAGAAATTCCATGTTTTATTCCTCCTTAATGTTTGTTAATCTGATTTTTAAAATTTAGAGTGTAAGAAGCCGGCTCTTGGCCTTACTTCTTCTCTTACGGCAGTTACTAAGATTATACTTTGAAAAAACAACCAATGTTTGCCTTCTTTAGTTTATTTGTATAATTCCTCGTCTTGCATTTTCCAGGCTGGATTTCAGTTGTTTTTAAGCTGCTGCCACTTATGGGTTAGTATCTGTCTTCCATCCTGTTTTCATGCATTTATTCATGTTTTAAACAGTCAGGATTTTTCACCCTTATCTGTCGCAGCCAGCGAGCAAAGCCTTAGCTAACCAGCAGCTTTGCTTATTAATCATCCAAAGCTTCACCTCCCGTAAGCTTATTTCTTAGCTGTGTGTCCTTGCCGTTGTACTCACTATTTTCCCCGCTGACAAAATTCGAAACCTATAAAAACGAATAAAAAAACGTATAAACATTATGATTAATTCAGGATAAATGGGGTAAATAAATAATTACCACATAAAACAATGTATAAATATACAATATAATACATTGATTCAAAAAATAAAAAGGAAAAGGCTAACTTTAGCCTTTTCCTTTTTGGCGGATCGATCAAAAATTGAAATTGTCCGGGTCTGCCCCATATCTTTCATTACGATTCAAAGCATCAATCTTATTCATTTCATCCAGGCTTAATTCAAAATCAAACACCTGTGCATTTTCCTCAATCCGTGATGGGGTGATGGATTTAGGAATCACAACGATCCCGTGCTGCAGGTGCCATCTGATGAGAACCTGGGCTGTTGTCTTTCCGTGTTTTTCTGCTATGTGGTTCAAAGTAGGTTCATCAATCAGATGCCCCTGTCCAAGAGGGCCCCAAGCTTCGACTTTAATTTCATGCTTTGCACAGAATTCCCTAAGCTCAGGCTGGGCTAAGCGGGGATGCAGTTCCACCTGGTCAATGACTGGTTTGATTTCACTGTTTGCAAATAAGTCTTCCAGATGATGGACATGAAAATTACTGACACCGATCGAACGCACCCTTCCTTCCTTGTAAAGCTTCTCCAAAGCCTTCCATGTTTCATTGTATTTTCCTTTTACAGGCCAATGGATCAGATAAAGGTCCAAGTAATCCAGTCCCAGCCGTTTCAAACTTTCCTCATATGCTTGTAACGTTGATTCATAACCCTGGTCGCTGTTCCATACCTTTGATGTGATAAACAATTCCTCGCGCGCAATCCCGCTTTCCTTTATCGCCTTTCCCACGCCTTCTTCGTTTTTATAAATAGCTGCCGTATCGATGGAACGGTATCCGACTTCCAATGCTTTTTTAACGGATTCCACTGTTTGGCTTCCCTCTTCTACCTTAAAAACGCCGAACCCAAGCTGGGGTATCTTCACTCCGTTATGTAAAGTTATGGTATCCTGGATATTTTTTATCATAAGTGAATCCTCCTTTTTTTAACAATTGTAGCATTTTTCCATTGGAAATTCCCACTATTAAGCCTCCCACCTTTTACGGGATACTAATCAAAGTTTTTCTCCGGAGATAAATGGCTACGGATAAACAAAAGGGGCCGGATAATCCGGCCCCCATAGAATCATTTTATTGTCCCGATTAAAGTTACCAGCCCCGGCCAGCCCCTCCCCCGCCTGAAGAGCCTCCCCCGCCTCCACGGGGTCCTCCTCCACCAGAGCTTCCCCTGGCAAGCACAGAAAGAAGGGCATAGGAAAGCGTTCCTCCTAAAAAGATGAAATCAACAATCAATACACCGACGATAAGGACGATCAATATCCATGAAGGAATAACATTTTCCGGTTCATTTACTTGCTCCCCGCTTCCTTCATATCCCTCGGCCACCACATTTGCCAATTTCGAGTATGTTTTCATAATCGCTTGATCCGGAAGGTTATTTTGAAGGTACGGGATGGCCGTCTCATCAAGAATCCGCCCCGCTTTGCCATCGGGCAGGATTCCTTCCAATCCGTACCCAACCTCAATCCGGATTTTTTCGTCTTTGATCGCAAGAACAAGGAGCACGCCATTATTTTTCTCCTGTGTCCCAAGGCCGTAGTTTCGGAAAGCTTTATTAGCAAATTCCTCCATTTCCATTTCCCCGGTTGTCTCAATGGTAAGCACCGCTACCTGACTGGTTGTACTATCGTCAATTCTACGGCCAAGTCCGTTCAATTCAACTTCCTGCCGATTGCTTAAAATATTTGCAAAATCCTGAACATATATATCTCCCTCAGGTGTTGGAATTTGCTCCATAGCCCCTAAAACACAATTCCCTGTCAACACGAAGAAAAAAAACATACATAAAACAAAAAGGCTGGGAACCTTTTTACTTAGCATTACCGTTGTCTCCGAAATCTACATTTGGAGCCGTTTCCGCTCTTGGGTCTGCTTTAAAATACTCTTTTGCATCAAAACCCGTAATTCCTGCTACAATAGCGCCCGGGAATCTTTTGACCTTTTTGTTATAAACTGAAACCCGGTCATTATAGTCTTTGCGTGCAACAGAAAGGCGGTTCTCCGTACCGGCAAGCTCGTCCATCAATTGGGTAAATTGCCTGTCCGCCTTAAGGTTTGGATAATTTTCAACGACCACTAGCAATCGGTTCAAAGCACTGGACAACTCAGCGTTGGCAGTTGCCTCTTCTTCAGGCGTTTTAGCACCGGCTAGCCTAGCCCGGGCGTCGGATACGGATTGGATCACTTCTTTTTCATGGGACGCATATCCTTTTACCGTATTCACAAGATTGGGCACCAGGTCCAGCCTCCGCTGAAGCTGATTTTCAACTTGTGCATAAGCTTGCTCAACATTCTCCTCTTCACTAACGAACCCATTATAACTCGACATGAGCATTAATATTCCTGCAATGATCACTATTCCTATGATAATGATTGTTCCTTTGAACCCTCTTTTCATACCTGAACCCCCTAAGTCGTTTAGTATCTTAGCTATCATTCCCGCTTCTTGAAATAATTTAAACTAGACTCTTAACTTAGCTTTTTCCTAACTACGGAAATAGAAGCGTTTCCTATAGAACTCAACTAAAGCCGTTGGAAAAACTTTTGTTATTTTCATTAATAAATTGCTCTATTCGCTAATTTCACAACTTTTGGGTATATAGCTTATTGACAGAATGATTTTAATTTTTTTCGGGATTTTTCTTAATATTTTGTATTTACAATGTTAAGATTTTGTAAATTTTCGTCGAAAACACTTCCGTAATCTGACCTTTTTCAGATACAATTGGTTGGCTTATGTTATGCATCGTTAAGTTCTTGGATGAAGTGATGATGCATAATTCACGCAAAAAAATTGGGGGTTGTTTTTATGGTTTTCAAGAAAAAAGATAAGTTCGCAATTCTTCTTTCAAGCATTGCCCAAAACTTAAAGGAGGCCTCGGATGCCTTCGCCGATTTTAAGCTTAACAATGTCAGCGATTTAAAAGTATTTGCAGATAAAATGAAGGATTATGAGCATAAGGGCGATGACATGGTCCACGAGGTAATCAAAGAGCTAAACAACGCCTTTATTACTCCAATAGAGCGTGAAGATATCCTTGCGCTCACAATGAGCATGGATGATGTTCTTGACGGGCTTGAGCATACCTCTGCTTTGTTCGAAATGTACTCCATGATTAATGCAGATGAATACATGCTGAAATTTGTTGAGGCAATTAAAGAATGTACAAACGAAATTGTAAAGGCAGTGGAATTGCTTTCATCGAAGAGCAAATTACCAAGCATTCGTGAAAACGCAATAAAAATAAAGGATCTTGAGTCTGTTTGTGATGGCATCCAGCGCCAATCAATCAAGAACTTGTTTGCAGTTGAAAAAGACCCAATTCGAATCATTCAATTTAAAGAGATTTATGAGGATCTCGAAGAAATTGCGGACAGCTGCCAGACCGTTGCTAATACGCTTGAATCCATTATCATGAAAAATGCTTAAGGAGTCCTCCATACATGGATACTTTATTTATCTTAACTATTCTTATTGTCATCGGGGCATTGGCATTTGACTTCATAAACGGGTTTCATGATACCGCAAACGCCATTGCCACATCAGTTTCGACAAAGGCATTAAAACCAAGGCACGCGATTATTCTGGCCGCAGTGATGAACTTTGTCGGTGCCATGACATTCACGGGAGTTGCCAAAACCATCACAAAGGATATTGTCGATCCATTTACCTTAAATAATGGATCCCTTGTGATTCTTGCGGCCCTGTTAGCCGCCATCGCCTGGAACTTAATTACTTGGTATTACGGCATACCTAGCAGTTCCTCGCACGCAATCATTGGTTCAATAGCTGGAGCAGCCATTGGTGCAGCCGGCTTCGGAGCATTGAATTGGGCGGGGTTCCTAAAAATCCTTCAAGCTTTGATCATCTCACCGTTATTGGCTTTTGGAATAGGATACCTAGTTTACAGCATTTTTAAAATCGTGTTTAAAAACAATAATCTTACGAAAACAAATAGAGGGTTTCGTTACTTCCAAATATTAACAGCTGCACTTCAGGCCTATACACATGGTACGAACGATGCCCAGAAAGCAATGGGAATCATCGTTATGGCGTTAATTGCCAATGGGCAGCTTTCAACCTCTGATATTCCGTTTTGGGTCCAGCTATCCTGTGCCCTGGCAATGGGGCTTGGAACATCTGTCGGTGGTTGGAAAATCATCAAAACAGTAGGCGGAGGAATTATGAAAATTCGGCCAGTAAACGGTGTGGCAGCAGACTTGACGGGTGCGTCTATCATATTCGGCGCTACTTTTATCCACTTGCCAGTCAGCACGACACACGTAATCTCCTCCTCTATTCTTGGAGTCGGTGCCGCACACCGCGTCAAGGGAGTGAAATGGGGTACAGCACAGCGCATGATCATTACATGGTTCATCACATTACCTATTTCAGGTACGCTTGCCGCCCTTACTTACTTTGTTTTAAACTTTTTCTTTTAAAAGTGCCAGCCTGCTGGCCAATCCAAAAAATCCTTTCCGAACGGAAAGGATTTTTTGTATAGATGAACATCGTCCGGATGCCTTAGTACTTGCCCTTTAACATGGTTTTAAACTAAACCTGATGTTTTCATGCTGCTCAATATATTTTGTTTATGTAATCGTGAGTTCAAGCTTATATACTTGCTGATATTTTGTTAAGATTATATTAATATCGATTAAAGAAACTATGATCTTTTAAGGGGTAATCCTATGGAGGCATCCGGCGGAAAAAACGATATTTTTAAGGGGATTTTCGGGGATCTTATGGAGTTTGCCGACCGTGTCAGTTCCATACTTGGCTGCCCGGTTACCATTGAGGACGGCAATCATCGTGTTTTGGCATACAGCATGCATGATGACATCACCGATCAGGCCAGAATTTCAACGATCATAGGACGCAGGGTTCCCGAAAAAGTAATTAACAGCCTTTGGAGAGAGGGAATTTTGCCCGCCATCATAAGCAGTGAAAAACCTGTTCAAGTTCCGTCCATTCATGAAGTGGGCCTGGGAAAGCGGGCAGCTATCTCCATCCGCAAAAATGATGAAATTCTTGGCTTTATATGGGTTCTGGAAGTGAATAAACCATTTTCCGAAGAAGACATGGACTTTTTACTATTAGCCTCCAAAGAAGCAAAAAACCAGCTATTGCAGCTACAGGTACGAAAGAAAAGAAAAGAAGAAAGCCATCAGGAATTTTTTTGGCAGCTGCTAACCGGTCATTTCCAGGATGAGCAGGACATAGCTGAAAGGCTTGCGCAATTTTCCTTGCCCAGACCTGCCCGGTTCACAGTCCTGGTTTTCGATTTTCCCGAAGAAATTACACAGGAAGTGGAGCGCAATATTACCTATATGCTTACAACCACCCAAAAAATTAAGCCCCTTTTTTTCACGACCGATCATAAGAAATTGATGTTACTCGTCGGTTTTGACAAGAAAGATGGCTTCGAGGCGTCGATTAAAGAGTTCATTCCTTATTTCATCAGCCAAATGTGGACCAGGTTTAATGTTTACGGCATAATAGGTGCTTGCGGGGGCATATATAGCTCTTTAACAGAAGGAACGGCCAGCTATGAGGAAGCCTTGTTCACTTTGAAAATAAAACGGGCCTTTCCGGAGGATACCCGAAACATAACCGATTACCGGGAACTCGGCATCTATCAATCCATGGATATCCTTGTCACAAGCCGGTATACCTTAGAGGAGCACAGGCCAATTCAAGATTTAAGAGCATACGATATAAAAAATCAAACAGACCTGTTACATACTTTGCAGGTATATTTGGAGAAGGACTGCAACCCTGCCGAAACGGCAAAGCAGCTACACATCCATATTAATACATTAACCTACCGGTTAAAGCGAATCTCTGAAATCGGAGGGATAAACATGAAAGACCCTTTGCAAAAAGTGACTTTATATCTTGATTTCAAATTGAAACAGTACCAGGATTTTATAAAGAAAAAATGAAACATGCCGGCGCTTTCCTTTGTGGAAATAAATGAAAAGGGATGAAGGAATTGGTCATACTTGAATCTAGACAAACATTGAGGACGCAACTGGAACAGATTGAAAAATGGGAAAAGGACCAAAAGGGGTTATGGTTCTGGGAACGGATAGGCAGGCTGCCATTTAAATTGCTGGACAAAATGACACCGGCATTTATCCAAAAGAAAATAGGTGTCCTGCTTGAAGATCTGGGCAGCTTTGTTCAGTCAGGAGGCAGCTATTTAACGAAAGAAAAAAACATCTTAAATAAATTGCAGGTCCAGGTTCCTGATTTGATCATTTCCAAAATTGCGGATGTCGACAATGTTCCTTTAGCCATCATGGATGCTGTTTGTGAAGATATACAAAAGACGAATAGTAAACTTGCAACAGTCCAGGGAGCCACGACAGGCGTTGGCGGCATTTTCACACTGGCGATTGATATCCCTGCCCTGCTTGGGCTTTCGTTAAAAACGCTCCAGGATATCGCTGTTTCATATGGTTACGATCCAAGCAGGAAGGAAGAAAGGATTTTCATCATTAAATGCCTGCAATTTGCAACGTCCGATATCGTAGGAAAAGAAGCTATCCTTAATGAGTTGTCTTCCTTTTATGATCATCACGGTGACGGTTCAAAGGAAGTTATGTCCCAATTGCAGGGATGGCGCGAGGTTGTATATACGTACCGCGATCAGTTCGGCTGGAAAAAGCTGTTGCAAATGGTGCCGGTTGCAGGAATGATTTTTGGGGCGTTCACGAATCGTTCGATGATTCAGGACATTGCAGAAGCCGGACATATGCTCTACAGAAAACGCCGTATTCTCCAAAGGCTTAACCAGCCGGAAGGAGAGCCTCTCCAAATCGAACTCATGTAATATAGGGTCAGTCCCCTCAACAGCTTTACCACATTACCATGCTGAGGGTCAGTCCCCCACTGCTTTAACGCGTTACCATGCCGGGGGTCGTCTCCCTCTCCTTTACCGCGTTACCATGCTTGGGTACTGACCTCCGGAGAAGGAGCGTTTGTGAAATTACACAAACGCTCCTTCTTATTTTTTCCTTTTTTCACAATTATCATTTTTTATATAAAGATTATAATTTTCTTATAAAGGGTGAATTTTTCTATGGGAGGTTTATGATATGAGAATCGGTGTACCAAAGGAAATCAAGAACAATGAGAACCGCGTAGCCATAACTCCTGCCGGTGTAGTAGCGTTAGTAAATGCCGGCCATGAAGTATTTATAGAAAAAGATGCTGGTACAGGGAGCAGCTTCCCGAATGACTCCTATCTTACCGCAGGGGCAATTATCGTTGAAAGTGCTTCAGATGTTTGGTCAGAAGCTGAAATGATACTGAAAGTGAAAGAACCAATCCAGGAAGAATATAAATTTTTCCGAAAAGGGTTGATTTTATTTACTTACCTTCATCTTGCAGCTGATGCTGAATTAACAAAGGCCCTCAAAGACAGCGGCGTTTTGGCAATTGCATACGAGACAGTGGCCTTGAACAATACGCTGCCGCTTTTGACACCTATGAGCGAGGTCGCAGGGCGAATGGCCGCACAAATCGGCGCCCAGTTCCTTGAAAAGCCTAAAGGCGGGAAAGGGGTTCTCCTTAGCGGGGTACCCGGAGTGAAACGTGGAAAGGTTACCATCATCGGAGGAGGCGTCGTAGGCACAAATGCAGCCAAGATTGCGGTTGGACTGGGTGCTGATGTGACGATCATCGACTTAAGTCCTGACCGGCTCCGACAATTGGATGACATCTTCGGTAATCAAATAACCACGCTGATTTCCAATCCATATAACGTTGCCCAAGCTGTTGCAGAATCGGACCTCGTCATTGGTGCTGTGTTAATTCCAGGTGCAAAAGCGCCTAAACTGGTTACGGAAGAAATGGTAAAGTCCATGCCAGAAGGCTCCGTGATCGTTGATGTTGCAATTGATCAGGGAGGGATTTTCGAAACGGTTGACATGATTACCACTCATGATAACCCAACTTATGTAAAGCACGGCGTCGTCCATTATGCGGTTGCGAACATGCCTGGAGCGGTGCCGCAAACCTCCACGATTGCGTTAACTAACGTTACCATCCCTTATGCATTGCAGATCGCAAATTTTGGGGCCGTCAAGGCAATCCGCCAGAATTCCGCACTTGCCAAAGGCGTAAATGTCGCCAATGGCGAAATCACCTTCGAGGCCGTAGCCCGCGACCTGGGTTACCCCTATGTAAATGTGGAAAAAGCTTTAAACAACGAGAATGTTAGTGCATAATCCTCACAATTATAATCTCTATAGCCTAAGATCTGTTCACAAAGCTGAATAGGTCTATTTTTTGATGTTCGTATTTCCCAGAGTGTCCAACTCCATTAACGAAATATAAATCCCAGGGCTTACCTCCAACTCCTTGACTTCCATAAAGCCGAGGCTGTGATATAAGGACTTTGCCGGCAAATTCTTGGATCCTGTACTGACCAGGAGTTTTTGATGATTATTGGCTGCTTGGCTAATCACATGCCCTGCCAGTTTTCTGGCGATTCCTTTTCGAAAGTGGCTGGGATGAACCACGAGCCGGCAAATATCTATTTCAGCACAATCAAGTGTGTAAGCTATAAATCCTGCCAATTCTCCTTGAAGTATATAACCTAGGAATGTTTCTTTAGAATTCTTGATTGTCTGCACGGTATCTTTTAATTGTGGGATGCCGTGAAAATTAATCAGTTCGGCTTCCACTTCATATGCCGGAATTTGTACTTTCAAGATTTTTTCGGCTTCTTCCTGATCATCGGGATTTAATTTGACTATCATTTATTTTCCCCCTTAACTAGCGCTTTGTTGTTTTTAAATCAGGGGAAGTTGAAAAATCAATTGCTCGCCTTTCGGCCCCATCCTTCTTTGGCCCCTGTCAATAAAACCAGATTTCTTATAAGCTATTTGGGCAGCAGTATTTTTCTTATTGACAGCCAATAACACTTCATTTATGCCTTTAAAATGCTCTGAAACGAAAGCCGGCAACAACCGCAGCCCTTTTTTCGCGTAACCCTTTCCTTGTTCAGAAAAATTGATAGAAAAAGCAGATAGGAGTAGTGCATGAATGTTTTCTGTATAATCCATCACCCTATTGCCTTCGTTTAAGACAAAAAAGCCAACCGGTATATCTCCGGCTAAAATGACAAGTAGATGTTTGCTGGGATCTTCATTTGCTTTTTTAATTATTCCGGAAGGCAAAGCTGTAAACTGTGCTTGTTCTTCCGGTAATTGGAACTCCAGCAATACATCCAGGTGTTCCGGTTTATACTTGCTCAATTCAATGATTCTCTTGGTTTCTTCCATCATTCTTGTCTCCCGAATAGTTTTCATAGCAGGTGTCGTTACTTTTTCGAATAAATATACCTCGGAATCTGTATATTCAGCATGTCCTGCTCTACAGCTGAATAACAGTTAACCAGTGTCTCCCCAATCATATGAGTTTTGATTGTGCTCGTTTCCAAATCTTAAATTGATAGGGATAATCCTAAGTTCATAATTGGCCCCATACATTTTTAAAGCCATTAGCTTTCCTGCTATATAAAGCGGCTGACCCCCATTATCCCAAATTCCTAAATACCCCTCTACCTATAAATTTCGGTGATTTTACGTGACATCTTCAAAGTCTCCCCCCAAGAAAATCTCCCCTCTATATAATTCGTTAGGATTCCAAATATCCCTTGTTTTGATAGTTATTGACACCAATGGAATACTGGGAATAACATTTAAATATAACATATATTGGAAGGGTGATTGGTGACAATGAAGTTCTAGTCCGTTTTCTTACTGGTTTTAAAAATGTAAAACCTAGAGAACAGGATTAATAGCTTATTTTTAGAATCATCCTCTTATCGGTCCGATCCCTGAGTATCATTACACATATTTATCGGGAATTGTTTTACCTTTCGCTGTCGGCTCTCTAGGTTTTATGGAGTTTTTTTGTATTTACAAAGCTACCAAAGGAGTTGGCGGAATGAATCAGACAAATAACCAGGCCAAATTGAAAGGCAGGGATCAGTCAGCCAAGAGATGCAGCCCGGCTCATAGCCTTTTTGCCAAGTGACGACGCCGAATGGGTCACCGCGCAAATCATTCATTCGGAGGGCGGGTTTACAAGACATTAGTACATCCTTTTGTTCCCTTTTTATATAATCGCTTTAAATGAATGCTATCCGTTCACTAGAAATTATTGAATGGATAGCTTTTTTATTCTTCATCCAACTACAAAAAGTTGACTTGACGTATTTTCTCCCCAGTAACTTTATGATAATAGAAAAGCAGTGTCGGATTTTGTTGGAATATTTTTCCCTTATTTTGAGTATTTTTACCCACAAATCATGATATGATTTGATTTGTGTGAAAATTAGAGAGCGAGGGAAAAAGAATGTCTTGGTTTACAAATTGGGCTTTTAAGAACAAAGCAGCGGTATCACTTATGTCCGTGCTGGTATTGACCATCGGAATAATAAGCTATATCCGCTTACCGATGGAGTTTTTGCCTACCGCAGACCAGCCGTTTATTTCCATTGTAACGATGGGCCAGGGTATGGACTCAAATACGATGGAGGAACAAGTAACGAATCCTATTGAAGACGCCATTTCTACTGTAAATGGAAAAATCAATATTTTTTCAACAACTGGTGATGGGTACTCCATGGTGGATATTCATCTTGAATCGAAAACGAACAAAAAAGAAGCAAAACAAGAAATAGAAGATGCTCTAGCCCAAATCAAACTGCCTGAAAGTGCAGCGAAACCTAATGTTGTGCAATTAAACACAACAATGATTCCAATTGCAAATGTGGCCATCACCTTTAAGGATGGGGTAACACCGCATAATCTTGATTTTGCCAATGAGAAATTAGCCCCTTATTTCGAGGACATTAAGGGTGTGTCAAACGTACAGACCTATGGAAAAGTGGATTCTTACATCTCGGTGGATCTCGACAATAAAAAAATGGCGGGCAAACAGGTCTCAGTAGAAAATGCCATGACGGTTTTACAGGGCCAGAATATGGCAATGTCTGTCGGGGAAAAAACGATTGAAGGAAAAACCGCCAGCATTAAAGTTGTGGGCGACATTAAGACGTTGGATGAATTAAAGCAGCTGCAGGTTACACCGAAAGTTAAGCTTACCGATATATCAACCATTGAACTGAAGAAACCCGAAAATAATTTAACCCGTATTAACGGAGAGGACGGGTTACTGTTCAGTGTCACTAAAGAAAGCAATTCAAATGCAGTAAGCCTTACGAAGAAGGTAAGAGAAGCGACAAAAGAGATTAATAAAAAATACAATAATGCGGAGGCCACGGTGATATTGGCATCGGCCGATATGGTTGAGGATTCCGTACACAGTATGATAAAAGAGGTATTGCTCGGTGCATTATTCGCAACCATCATAATCATGGTTTTCTTGCGCAATATCCGGTCAACATTCATTACGATCGTTTCCATTCCATTATCCCTGTGTTTTACATTATTCTTGCTATCCCAATCTGGGGTAACATTAAACATCCTTACGCTGGGTGGCGTGGCTGTTGCCGTCGGCCGCTTGGTGGATGACAGTATCGTAGTCATCGAAAACATATTCCGTAAAATGCAAACCGAAAAGTTTTCCATCGGCCTGATCATGGAAGCCACAAAAGAAGTTGGAGCAGCTATTACGTCATCTACACTAACGACTGTCGCCGTATTCCTTCCGCTTGGTCTGGTAAACGGAGGATTGCAAGAACTTGTATTGCCATTCGCACTCACGATCACCTATTCACTGCTCGCATCATTAATCGTTGCCTTGACGGTTGTTCCGCTTATGAGCGCAGGGTTATTGAAAAATGCTAAATTGGCTGAACATAAGCCATCTATGCGCTTTAGCAAATTTTTAACCTGGTCGCTGAATCATAAATGGATCATATTGACCCTTTCACTTTTACTTTTTTTTGGTTCCATCGGTGCCTATTTTACAATGCCAAAAGGAACAATCAGTAAAGCGAAATCTGATTTTATCGATATAACATTAAGCTATCCCAGCGATACTCCACTGGATCAGGTAAAGGAAAGCACACTTGAACTGGAAAAATTCGCCCTTAAGCAGGCCCAGGCCAAATATGTGTACACCCAACTAGGGAATTCTCCGGATGCGATAAAATATGGGGATGTCCGCCCTCCTACACAGACTATGTTCATGGTGTTGCTGAAAGACGGAGCTAACGAAGATAAATTCATTAAGGCCATAGAGTCCCAAGAGAAGAATTTCTCCGATGCCACTTTAAAAGTCGGCCCTGCATCCATGTGGGGAGGTTCGGCTACTGCCATTACCATCGATATAGTCGGTGAAGATTTTGAGAAACTTGAAAAAACAGCAGATAAAGTGAAGTCAACCATTCAAGACATTAAAGGGATTGAAACGGTCGTTACAAACCAGGATGAAAAGAAAACAGTCTATTCATTAGTGGTAGACCCCGCCGAGGCAAAAACCCAGCAGGTAGCACAGCAGATGGGAGTCATGTTGAATCAAACTCCCATTGGTTCCATTTCTCTGGAAGGACAGCAAACAACGGTGTTATTGGAGCCTGCCCTGAATCCAAAATCCCAGTCAGACATAGAACAAATCCCTGTCATGTCTGCAGCAGAATTGGTGCCACTCTCTAAATTGGCTGAAGTGAAAATGGAAGAAAAAACAACAAGCGCCTTCCATAAGGACGGAGAACAATACATCCGCGTAACCGCCAATGTCGATCCAAAGAAATTATCGGAAATCTCAGCAGATATTAAAAAAGAGGTTTTTGGGGATAAGACGGATAAAGGGATTGAAATTCCAAAAGATGTAGAGGTCCTCGTCGGCGGGGCAAGCGTTGACCAGGCCAGTGATTTCGCCGACATGTTTATGACCATGCTGATCTCCATCGGGCTTGTTTTCTTAATAATGGTGATCACCTTCAAGACATTCCGTGCTCCAATCGCCATTCTTTGCTCTTTGCCATTGGCAGCAATCGGAGCTGTGACAGCGCTGCTTATCAGCCGAATTTCTGTGGATCCGACAGCCCTGCTCGGTGCGCTCATGCTGATTGGAATTGTGGTAACAAATGCCATCGTATTGCTCGACCGTACGAAGCATAACGAACAGACCATGATTATCCGGGATGCCATTGTCGAAGCAGCCACGACCAGGATGCGCCCGATATTAATGACAGCGGTAGCAACAATATGCGCCATGCTTCCGTTATTGTTTAAAGAAACCGAAACAGCAAACCTTGTTTCTGCAAGCCTGGCAGTAGTCGTCATCGGCGGACTGAGTGCTGCTACCTTATTAACACTTGTTGTTATTCCCGTCGTATATGAACTGCTTCATTTTAAGAAATCAAAGAAGCAACGACTTGCAAAAGAGGAAAAAGGAAACATCGATATCGCAGGTTGATGCAATAAGAAAAAAAGAACAGCATTCGTCCTTCTTGGGCGAATGCTGTTCTTTTTCCTGTTATTTTTGGGCGAGCGCTTTGCTTTTATTGGTACACACTTTCATAGCATTCAGTACAGCAGATCGAAAATGATTCGCTTCGAGTTCAGCGACCGCTTCAATGGTAGAACCACCTGGAGTACAGACAGCATCCTTAAGTGCGCCTGGATGAATTCCCGTTTCCAGCACCATTTTTGCTGCACCCAAAACGGCTTGAGCAGCCATTTTATATGCCTTTTCCCTGGGAATGCCGTCCCTTACACCGCCGTCGGCAAGAGCTTCGATGAACATATAGACATAAGCCGGGGATGACCCGCTTATCGCAGGAACAGTATCCATCAGCTCCTCGCCAATTAATTCGGTCTTCCCAAAGCTGTTTAGCAATTTTAGGACTTCTTCTACATCCTGCCCGGAAACAGCAGAATTCATGGACACCGCGGTCATGCCTTCTCTGACAAGAGACGGCGTATTGGGCATCGTCCTGACTACCTTGACTGGTTTTCCAAAAGCATTTTCAACCGTTTGTGTAGCAATTCCTGCGGCGATAGTGATAATAACTGCATCTTCCTTGATATCATCCCTAATTTCATTTATAACAAGGCTATGCAAATGCGGTTTTACTGCCAAAAAAAGAAAGTCAGCGAAACGGGCTACATCCTGGTTATGTAATGTCCCTTTAACATCGAGCTTCTTTTCGATTGCAGCCAAGGTTTCCATCCGGCTTGTACTGAACATGATTTGCCCGCGGTTTACCGTTTTGGACCCGAGCATTCCTTCAATCATCGCCTGCCCCATTTTCCCGCAGCCGATAAATCCAATATTTTTCATTCTTTTTCACATCCCGACCTTATTTCTTCCCCATTATAGAGGAAATAAGCAAGAAAGCACAAAATCTGCCGGGTTTAGGGATAAATCAATCCGGATAAATGATGTGGTAGTTGCACTATTTTATTTTAAACAAATCATCATATAAAATGGCTACATTATTTTTATTTTGGACAAATTAATGTTTATTTCAGCTTAAATAAAAACGCAATCATAAGGGAGGACGATCCCCATGCTTAACGATAAGGAAAAAATCGGCTTGCCAAAGCCAAGGGAATTCTTCCAGGTTCCGACCCTGGAACTCGCCCGCGCCCTGCTTGGCTGCCTGCTGATAAAACAAACGCCGGAAGGAACGGCATCAGGTTTTATCGTGGAAACCGAAGCGTATATCGGGCCCGAAGACCGTGCGGCCCATAGCTATGGCAACAGGCGGACAAACAGGACAGAGGTCATGTTCGGGGAAGCCGGGCTCGTCTACACGTATGTAATGCACACCCATACACTGGTCAATGTGGTAAGCGCACAAAAAGAAAAACCTGAGGCAGTACTGATCAGGGCAGTCGAACCGTGCCATGGCATCCCGTTGATGCAGGAAAGGCGGGGCACTACTGAACTTCGCAAATTGACGAGCGGCCCAGGCAAACTTACGAAGGCACTCGGTATTTCCATGGCGGATTACGGGCATTCATTCACGGAGCCGCCTTTATGGATCACAGCGGGAAAAAAGCCAGAAAAGATATCTTCCGGCCCCCGCATCGGCATACAAAATTCCGGGGAAGCAAAAGACTACCCCTGGAGATTTTGGACCCAGGACAGCCCTTTTGTTTCCCGTTAGAAGGTGTTGCCGGTCCCTATAAAGAATTAAGGATATCCTTCCCTTCATTTCTGGAATTATTGACAAACGTCGAGATCGGGTAGGCAAACATTGCGTTAGGATCATATGCAACCAATAATTCAGTTAAGTCAGTCATGGATAAATCAGCTTGATCCAGCCACGCTTCCTCTGAATCTCTTGTAAGGATCACCGGCATACGATGGTGGATATCTCTCATCAGTTCATTGGCCTCGGTCGTGATGATCGTACACGTATGAATCACTTCCCCCTGATTCTCCCATTCATCCCACAGACCCGCAAAACCAAATGGGGAACGGTCATCCAAGTGAATATGATAAGGCTGTTTTCCATTCTTCTCTTTTTTCCATTCGTAAAAACCATCTGCAACGATCAAACATCGTTTCCTGCTTAACAGCCTTTTAAAAGTCGGCTTTTCGTGCAAGGTTTCTGCCCGTGCATTAATCATTTTATAACCGATTTTCGGATCCTTGGCCCACGTAGGAACCAGACCCCAACGAGGGAAGAAAGCATGGTTCCCGTTTTTATCAGACCGTACGGCCATAATATCCTGACCAGGGGCTATATTGTAGCGGGGGACCAATTCCGACACTTCACTGTTCATTAGCTGAAATCTTTCAGCTATCGTCTTTAACTCGGAAAAAAGATTATATCTGCCACACACCTCGTTTTCCTCCACTCTTTTTTGTCTCATTCTACATAAATTACTGAAAGATTTCACGGCTCAGCATCCTTTCAAACGCTGATGCAGGAACATATCCTCGAATAAGTAATCGAATCATTTGTAAATTAAAGTAAAACGTGTAAAATTTAATAGTCAACTAAAATTTATTAGAAAGAGATGAGAATTTTGCAGAAAAAACTTATGGCGTTATTTAGCCTTTTGATCATTTTTGCGCTAGTTACCGGATGCGCAGCAAATGAAGAGCCAAAAGAGGAAGCGAAAAAATCGGGAAATAAAACAGATGAAGTCTTTAAGATCGGTGCCTTGCCTGACCAGAATGCTGCTGATTTAAGCAGAAGCATGGACGTTCTTGCTAAACATTTAGGCAAAGAAACAGGCATGAAAGTCGAGTATGTTCCGTCAGTCGATTACGCTGCACTTGTGACAGCATTCGAGCGCGGTGAAATTGACATGGCCTGGTTTGGCGGGTTGACCGGCGTTCAGGCGCGCAATCTTGTCCCAGAGGCAGAAGCTTTTGCCCAACGTCCCCGCGACAAGGAATTCCATTCAATCTTTATTGCCCAAACGAGCGTAAAGGCAGATAAATTAGAGGACTTACAAGGCGTTAATTTTACCTTCGGAAGCGAAAGCTCTACGTCCGGCCACTTGATGCCGCGCTACTACCTGAAAGAAGCCGGAATCGATCCGGACAAGGATTTCGATGGAGACCCAAGCTATTCGGGCTCACATGATAAGACTTATAAGCTTGTAGAATCCGGCTCCTTTAAAGCCGGCGTATTGAATGAAGCCGTGTGGGAAGCGGCTGTCGCCGAGAAAAAAGTCGATCTGAATAAAGTAAAAGTCGTCTATAAAACCCCTTCCTACTATGATTACCATTGGATCATCAACAATGTGGACGATAAGTTTGGAAACGGAACAGGGGACAGTATGAAAAAGGCAATCCTTGACATCGACAAAGATGACCAGGACCTGAAAGAATTCCTCAGCTTGTTCCAGACAGACTCATTCATCGAAACAAAAAATGAAAACTATAAAACGATCGAACAAGTGGCAAAAGACCTCGGGATCATCAAATAGCAGGTGATTTGTGATGCATATTGTAGAAATAAATAACTTATCAAAACAATTCGGACGGAAGATAGCAATATCTTCCCTTTCTTTTGATATAAAGAAAGGCGAAACGGTCGCTCTTATCGGCCCGAGCGGCGCGGGAAAATCCACGCTGCTCAATATTCTGGCGGGATCCATACCTCCGGATACAGGGATATATCTATTAGACGGAAAGCCAATCCAGCAATATAAAAACCGCAGGGAACTGGCAAACAAAATCGGTGTAATCCGCCAGCAATTTGATCTTGTTCCCGCTCTTCCGGCCATCCATAACGTCCTTGCAGGCAGATTGGGAGAGTGGGGTTTTTTCAAATCCATGCTCTCATTATTTGTTCCGCAGGATAAACAAGCAGCTGCGAATGCGTTACAGCGGGTTGGCCTTCTCGATAAAATGCATGACCAAACGTCAAGGATGTCAGGGGGCGAACAGCAGCGGGTCGCCATGGCCCGGCTTCTCGTACAAAATCCCGAGGTGATCCTGGCTGATGAACCTGTGGCTTCTTTGGACCCTGCCAGGGCAGAGGATATCCTGGAAATGCTCACAAAGCTTGTTGCAGAAGAAAAACAGACCCTGGTAATGAGCCTGCATTCCGTGGAATATGCGAAGAAGTATTTTTCAAGAATCGTTGCACTGCGGGATGGCGAAATCTTCTTTGATCTGCCGACAGAAGATATCACCAAAGAACACTTAACCGGACTCTATTCGTTAAAGGAGCTGAGCCAAGAATGAAAGAACTCCTTGCTCCGCTTAAGACGCATAATAGATCCGTGCTCACTCTGCTTCTGCTGGCCGCTTTTATCTGGAGCCTGTTTTCTGTGACTTGGAGCCGGGACCTGGTTCATGCCGGCGGATGGACTACGACCGTTCAGATTTTTGAGGGATTGATAAAGCCGGACCTCTCTCCCGAAATAGTCGCGCTTGCGATAGAATCTTCATGGGTGACGGTAGTCTACGCGGTAACAGGCATGACTGTTGCACTTATCATTGCATTTATATTCGGCATTTTAGGTTCTGGCGTGTTATTTTCTTCACACGCAGTACGGGTAATTGCAATGGGTATTTTCAGAGGGATTTTGGCGACGATCAGGGCCATTCATGAACTTGTATGGGCCCTGTTATTTGTTGCGGTAATTGGGTTATCCCCTTATGCCGCCGTTTTTGCGCTTGGGATTCCATACGGAGGGATTCTTGGCAGGATACTCGCGGATATGATCAATGATGTCCCGAAAGAACCTATCCAGGCGTTGCGCGCTGCCGGTGCATCAAGGCTGCAATGCCTGCTATATGGATATTTGCCCCTTGTTCGTGCGAATATGATCAGCTATACGATGTACCGTTTTGAATGCTCTATCCGCTCTTCGGCGATCATGAGCTTTGTCGGCCTGGGGGGGCTCGGTTACCAGATCCAGCTTTCACTCTCGGACCTGAACTATGATGAGGTATGGACCTTCCTGTTCTTTTTGATCGCCATTGTCGTACTGATAGATGCCTGGAGCAATTCCTTACGAAAGCGGCTGGTGCTGTGATGAAGAATAAAGTTCAAATTCCCCGTAAAAAACGCCGCTTTTCGTTTGTGAGCTTTTCTATCCTGTTGGTTTTTGCCCTGCTCGCCGGATCCTGGGGCCATATTTTATTTATTGAAAGAGCTCACTTTTTTGAACTGTTTAACGAACGGAATCTTGAATATGCCAAGAAGTTTTTCTCGGGCCTGTTCGGTTTTCAGGAAGAAAAACCGGCTTTTGTTGATAAGGAAAGCTGGAAAAATGCCATCCAGCTCACCTATGAAACCTTGCAAATGAGTGTGATGGCGCTTGGGTTTGCCACAATAGTCGCCATGTTGACAGTAATTCCAGCCTCAAGGACCATTGCCGATGGCACATTAACCGTCTCAAAACGGTGGTACCACTGGATTTTATTCGGCATTATACGCGGACTATATATTTTTTCCAGGGCAGTTCCGGAACTCGTGTTTGCAATGGTGATTGTTTTTATTTTCAAACCGGGAATCTTGCCCGGGGCGATCGCCCTTGCACTTCATAATTTCGGGATAATCGGAAAGCTTTGTGCGGAAGTCATCGAGGATACAGACGCAAGGCCGATCCGGAATCTGGCTTCTGCGGGAGCTTCAAATGCCCAGATTCTTTTCTATGGAATTATTCCTGCCGTAATGCCGAAATTCCTCACATACATTCTCTATCGCGGCGAGGTGATCATGAGAACCTCCATAGTGGTGGGATTCGTAGGTGCAGGAGGCCTCGGGCAGCAGTTCAAACTGAGCCTGAGTTATTTTCATTATACAGAAATCACCCTACTGCTGATCTGCTATATCATTTTGGTATTCATTGCAGATTTTATTTCTGAGGGTTTCCGAAAGGCTGCACGTTGATAATTGTAAAACAGCACCCGGATGGGTGCTGTTTTAGTCCTTCAAAAAGCATTTTCCTGCCACTATCCTTTCCCATATACATAAAAAAGTAACATCGCAGCTGCTTCTTTGTTAAATATGCGAACCCTTAGTTTAGAAATAAACAATATTTCCTGATAGTAGAAGATAACGCTTTCCGTATTACAGACCTGCCACCACCCGGTTCCTCCCCCTTTGCTTCGCCTTATAGAGACCCTGATCTGCTTTATCTATTAAATCTGCAACCGATACAATGTTATCTTGCACAGCGGTAGCATAACCGATCGAAACACTGACCTGCAATTCCACCTCGCTTATTCTGGAAGTACTCTTATCAACTGCTTTGCGGATTCTTTCTGCAATAACCTGGCAGGAGTCAGTATCGCAATCCGGCATAATAATACTGAATTCTTCACCGCCATTACGGGAAACAAAATCGACCGACCTGCAGGAGAGTAAGAGTAATTGGGCAACCTTCTTAATGACCTTATCTCCTGCAGGATGGCCATAAGTGTCATTGATTTGTTTAAAATGATCAATGTCTATTACCAACAGCGACAAATCTATTTCTTGCGCTTTTGCGCTCGAAAAGAAGGAACCTATCGCTTGATCAAATGAACGAACATTGTTTAAGCCGGTGAGGTGATCTTTCTTAGATGCTAGTTTAACTTTTTCGTAGTTCTCATCGTTCCTGCTAAGGTAAGATTTAATAATATAAGCTCCGAATGAAGCGAATGCAATAGCAGAGGCGTATTGTACAAAAATGATAATTGCCGTTTCGAACTCAGGTATGACTATGTAAAACGTAGAAGCAAGGATAATTATAAAAGATAATGGCATCAAAACCCATTTCCTCTTTGCACTCATTCTCGAATTACAAATCAGTGTAAATATTATTGCGGAAAAGCCAAGAACGTAAATGTTGTTAAGGGAAGAAAAAGTGATTGGATACAATACCAACCTGAATACGATAATGATCGCTGTAGCCGTAAAAGTGGGAACCCATCCTCCAACAAACGCTGCTAACATCATTGGTATACTTCTAAGGTCAATAAGGACCCCATCGTTTAGCTGTATACCGAAATGCATTAGAACTACACCAAAAATGCCATGACAAATCCCACGAAGGCTCTTGCATCGAATCAATTTATTCGATAAATGATCCCTAAGGAAGTAGTGATGTATCAGGAAAATACCTGTGCATAAGATACAAAAATTAATAAAAAAATCTTCTAAAACCAACATTTGCAAGCCTTTTATCCTTTCTGTTTTTCAATAAACCAGATTCCAAGTTGCCGATTACTCCGGGCTCTTTGTTTTAGACATCATATGAATAAAAATTATAATGAAATATTTATGCCTGTGAGTTTCGGCCTAACCGATTCATTATACAAACAGATACTGAAAAGTGTCCAATCATCTTCAGACATATGATTGATATAATTCGGTCTCTTTTTTGTCCATTCAGCTAGTGAATCCAATTCATTCAGACAAATCAAAAGGACTTATACATAATAAATATCCGAAATTATCTTCACGGTAAACAGTCATCACCGGGGATCGGGTGCTGTTTTTTCTGAAATAGGTGCCGGTATTGGGCAGTAGACAATTTAGTAAGCAAACCGTCTCGCTCCGGCAAATTCCTGTTTATAGGGTTCCGTATTGATCGATATGATTTCGATTTTTTTTCCTGCTCTCGGAGCATGGATCATTTTGCCGTTTCCTGCGTACATGGACACATGGTGGACCCGCCCTTTTCCGTTATTATAGGCGAAGAATAGCAAATCCCCTGGATGAAGCTGATTTTTTGACACAGATTTTCCCTTCTTTATTTGTTCGGACGCATCCCTCGGTATTGTAATTCCATGATACTTATAAACAGAGTGGGTAAAACCCGAACAGTCAAAGCCATAGGCGGAAGTACCTGCCCATAGATAGGGCAATCCCAAAAACATTTTAGCTGTATTGACCAAATTGGAGCCGCTCGGTTTCGGAATTTTGGTTGAAGCTGCGTATATTTTGACATCACTTCTTTTAAGCCATTTTGTTTGACTGGAAGGTGTGATCACTTTTATCCAATCCTTTTCTGTCTTGGTCACGAATAATCTGGCATTAAAGCTGATTTCCATATATTTTTTATTTTTATCATCATATAAATCAGCCGTTTTTGTTTTTACAATTGCTTTTCGGCAATTGTTATATCCGGCTTGTTGCTTCGTTACGTGGGATTTCGGGACCCATCCCGGATAGCCGTATTTATTTTTTGCGGTGTATTGGTCTTTAACTGCAATCTGCAGCCATCTCCCGCTCGTTTTTAAGATTTGTACCTCTTGTCCGTAAAGTGCCTGGGTTTCCGTTTTGCCTGTAAGCCATTTGCGTGTATTGGCAGAAGGCATGCTTGCTGTCCATTTTCTCATATCAACAGGATTTGATAAAGAATACTTGTCGATCGTCCGTTTTGTGCCGGGTACCTTCCATAGTGTCGAAACAGAGACGTTTATGTAATTTCTCTTCGGCTGGTTTGGCGAATAACAGGTTGGAGCCGATGCTTCCGATTGTTTTGGAACAAGTACTAATAAAAATGATAATATTGCAACGAAGGCCGCTAACATTTTCCAGTTCATTATGTAACCTCTTTTACTGTATTTTCTATTGCTGCTTGATCTTCCGGCGCCTAATCCGCCATCAGGTTTCATTTCATATACTTTGCCAGAAACCCCGCCACTGTTTTTTCATAGCCTTCCTGGTCGGCATCATAAGCATTCCCGTGTCCTGCGTCCGGCACTAAAACCAACTTTTTATTGCTATTTGTATTATTATATAATCGGTGGGCCATCTCGACAGGAACGAATGTATCTGCCCGGCCATGGATGAAGAGGACCGGTTTGTCCGTTTTAGCCACCTGCTTTATTGCGGAGGCTTCCTTAAAAGAATATCCCGCCCTTACTTTTGTCAGCATGCTTGTACTCTGCAAGATCGGAAACCCAGGCAAATTGTACATTCTCGTTAACCGATAGGGAAGGACATCTTCTGCCGAGGTATATGCACAATCGGAGACAATCGCCTTTACGTTTTGAGGCAATTTTTCACCGCTGGCCATCAAAACGGCAGCTCCCCCCATTGAAACGCCGTGAAGAATGATCTCAGTTTCCTCACCATTCATTCCAAGTACATAATCAATCCATTGTAAATAATCCTTCCTATCATCCCATCCAAAGCCGATATAGTCCCCTTCACTCTCGCCATGGCCGCGGTTGTCGGGCATCAGCACATTGAAACCTAGTTTTTCATGATAAAATTTAGCATATGCCCCCATGTCTTTCGCCTTGCTGGCATAGCCATGGGCAATGATTGCCGTCTTTTTGGTTGGGTGTTTCGCCTTTAAATAGTATGCCTTCAGCTTCAGGCCATCATTGGAAGTGATCATGGCATTTTCAAAAACTTTTTTCGCCATCCATTCCTTGCCCTCATAGGCTGTCGTCATTTCGCTCGTGACTTCCAGGTCAGGGTTTCCTTCCAAAAAGTCCTTTGAGGACCTGGTCACCGCCACATGATAGAAATAAAAACTGGCACAAATATCAATGGCCAGCACAACCGCCAGAATCAAGGCCGTTATCCTGATTACTTTTTTCTTCAACTGCAGCCACCCGCTTTTTTCATTAAATACATTCTTTAGTAATCTTACAATTTATTGGCAGATGAATTCTACAGTTTATACTGAAAAAAGATTTACATATCAAGTTGGACCAGCCCACTTTCCCATTGTTAAATAGAAATAGAAAGGAAGACAAAGATATGGACGCAGGCAACAAAACCATGCTTTCACATGTGAAGATATACTCAGAAATTGGGATTTTAGAAAATGGATTTTTACTAATGGAAAATGGTCGAATCAAGGATTTCGGCCCGATGGAAGATATTCCGGAAGAAAGTGGATACGGGGAGATTTTTCTACCCACCCAATCCAAGGTGCTTCCAGGCTTCATCGATGTCCATATACATGGGGTGGCAGGTGCTGATACAATGGACGCCTCCCGGAAAGCGCTTGATACCATATCCTCCGCTCTCCCAAAAGAAGGTACCACAAGCTTTCTAGCAACAACCATTACCCAGGACAGTAAAGCAATTGAACAGGCCCTCCTAAATGCACGCCATTATATCAATGAACTTCAGGCTCCAGGACAAGCAGAAATCCTTGGGATCCATCTCGAAGGCCCGTTCATAAATCCCAAGAAAGCCGGAGCCCAGCCAGTGGAACATATAGTCAGTCCTAATTTGGAGTTATTTAGAAAATGGGAAGAGATATCGGGGAATTCCATCAAACTGGTTACATTAGCCCCTGAAAAGCCTGGCGGAATGGAAATAATCCGCTATTTAAAGAAAAAAGGGATAGTTGCCTCCATCGGGCACTCCGCTGCGTCCTATGGACAGGCGGCCAAAGCGATAAAAGAGGGAACCTTGCACATTACCCATCTTTTCAATGGCATGACAGCACTGCATCACCGTGAACCGGGAGTTGCCGGTGCTGCGCTGTTGATGGAAGAAGTGAAAGCGGAAATCATTGCTGACGGAATCCATGTCAGTCCGGAAATGGTAAAGCTTGCTTACAAACAAAAGGGGGTGCATGGGTTGATATTAATCACAGATTCAATGCGGGCAAAATGTTTAACAGAGTCAACTTATAAGTTTGGCGGACAAAATGTGCACGTAAAGGATGGCAAAGCCATTCTCCCGGATGGGACGCTAGCCGGCAGCACTTTAATGATGGATCAGGCAGTAAGGAACATGTTAGCTTATACCGATTGTTCACTGGAAGATGCCATTCAAATGGCTTCTGAAAACCCTGCAAAGCAGCTGAATATATTCGACAGAAAGGGGAGCATCACAAAAGGAAAAGATGCCGATCTTGTTGTTTTGGATAAGAATAATCAAGTTTATCTGACACTTTGCAGAGGACGTATTGCTTAACGTGGAAATCCGCCATTGTCGCTTTAACGCTGTAACGTACTGGGGGTCAGTCCCCCATTGTTGCATCGCTTTAACGTGCCGGGGGACTGACCCCCATTGCTCCACCGCTTTAACGTGCCGGGGGACTGGCCCCCATTGAGTTTATGGTGTAACGGCGGCATGGGACTGGCCGCCCATGATCCGGTCCAAAATTTGGTCCACATAATTCGCAAATGCCGGCTGTGTCCTTTGTCTAGGCCTCGGGAGATGGATGGGCTTATTTAAGACAATTTTTCCGTCATCAATAAGTATGACCCTGTCAGCTATTGCGACGGCTTCCTCAACGTCATGGGTGACTAAAAGCGAAGTGAATTTTTTTTCTTCCCAGATCCTTTCGATCAGTGCCTGCATTTCAATCCTTGTAAGAGCGTCAAGCGCCCCTAACGGTTCATCCAAAAGAAGGATATCCGGCTTGTGGACCAGGGCTCGGGCTAAAGCGACCCGCTGTTTCTGTCCTCCTGAAAGTTTCCCAGGCCAATCATCGAACCTGTCTCGCAGGCCAACATTCGCTAATGCCTGCAGTGCTTCAGCCCTCCACTTTCCTTTTAGTCCCAGTCCTACATTATTCAGAACTCGCTTCCATGGCAGCAATCTTCCATCCTGGAACATGATCCGTGCATCTGTATTTAAACAGCTGAGCCGTTTTGCGTTTACCGTTATTGAACCGCCATCATATTGTTCAAGGCCTGCCACTAATCGAAGAAGCGTACTTTTGCCGCACCCGCTTTTTCCGACAATCGCAACAAATTCACCAAACCTGATGTTCAGGTCGACCCCACTCAATACCGGTCTGCCATTATAAGACTTTTGGACGTCGTCCAGCATGATATGAACCTTGGGAATGTGAGATATCATCCGATCCGCCTCCCCTTGTAAAAAATTCACGCATTCCATTGAAGCCATTTTCCTTCTATCATCCTCGCAATTACGTCTGAGAGCTTCCCGAATAAAGCGTACAGTACAATACTTAGAACAATCACATCCATCTGCATGAATTCCCGGGCATTCATCGCCATATAACCGATCCCTGAATGGGCAGAAATGGTCTCCGCCACGATTAGAGTCATCCACATCACTCCAAGGGAAAACCTGATTCCGACCAGGATTGACGAAAACGCGCCAGGAAAAATGATCATCCAAAATAAAGAAGTCGCTGACAGGCCGTACGCCCTCCCCATTTCAATCAGTCCTTTATCCACTGATTTGATGCCATGATAGGTATTAATATAGACCGGAAACAAAACACCGAGTGCCACGATAAAAATCTTTGATGTTTCGTCAATCCCAAACCATAGGATGACTAAAGGAATCAGCGCAAGGTGGGGGATATTGCGCAGCATTTGGATAGATGTATCAAACAGCAATTCAGAGATCCGGGAGATTCCGTTAAATAATCCAAGAAAAAATCCAATAGTGCCCCCAATCAAACATCCTGTTACGGCCCTCCCAAGACTTACTGAAATATGGTCAAACAGTTCCCCGGATTTCGATAGCTCCACTGCAGCCAAAAGCACATCTAACGGGGCGGGGAGAACACGGGCCGGGATTACTCCTAATGATGAAAAGATTTGCCAGCTAATAAGGAGGAGAACCGGGAACGCCCAGGGAATAAAATGTTTTCCCCCCCCATTTATGCTCATTTTCAAGAGTGTCAGTCCCCTCTCTTTACTTTTTAGCCATTCGTCCTTGATCCACCGTATCCTGCACATTAATTTTTTTCGGTATGATTTTCATTTCGAAGTATGTGTCCGCTATCTCCTGTTGTTCTTTCACAATTTCCTCCGTCAAGGGTTCCACGCCGTAAATCCGCCGCTCGGCAGACATTAATAGCGATCGTTCATCGATTTTTAATAGCGGTGACAGCATCGCAACTAATTCTTCATGATTTTCATTCGCCCAATCCGATGACTTCTCGATTTCGTCTACTATGATATCCACTGCCTCGCTATGGTTCCTTTCAAATTCAATGTTCGCCAAAAAGAAATCCCGGTCAGTTGTCAGTCCTTCCCCATTTACCAACATCCGGGCTTTGGAGTTTATTTGTGTGTCAGCAGTGAACGGATCCCATACAACCCACGCATCGATATTTCCTTTTTCAAATGCAACCCTCGCATCTCCCGGCTGTAAAAAAGATGGCTTTATATCCTTATAGGATATCCCTGCTTTTTTAAGAGCTTTCACTAAGAGGTAATGTGAGCTTGAGCCTTTCGCAAAACCTATTTTCTTGCCCCTCAGATCTTCGAGTGATTTTATCCCGGAATCCTCGGGAACCAAGATCCCGCTGCCTTCCACTTTCGTTTTACCAGCTGCCACATATACAAATGGCGCATCAGCTGCCTGAGCAAAGATAGGCGGAGAATCGCCGGTTCTTCCAAAATCAATGCTCCCGACATTCAGTGCCTCCAAAAGCGCAGGACCGGCGGTAAATTCCTTCCATTCTACCTCGTAACCCTTTGGTTTAAGGTGTTTTTCCAGCGATCCCAAAGATTTCAAAATGACCAGGGGCCCATTTTTTTGATATCCGATCTTAATCGTTTTGTGCCCAGAATCTTTTTTCTCCCGTTCGGTATCGCCTGTCTTGGTACCCTGTCCATCATTGCAGCCAGCAAGTAAAAGGCACATCAACACATTAAAACACAAAATTGAAAGCAATAGGGAAATACGTTTTTTTCTCCTCATATGTCTCAATCCTCATCTTTTCTTTTACTTTCTAGCGTATGTTATAAAAAATTTCGAGGTTCCTGTCCGGGTTCAAAAAAACTTGTACATAAATTTATCTTCACGAGCAAAAATAGGATAAGACATTATAAGGAGGGATGATGTATGGGAATTTTAAGCGGCAACCCAAAAGAGGAACCATTGCATTCGGGGGAAGTCTTTCACCTTTGGACCCATTTACATGGAACGAAGGAGCTGCTGGTTACGCTGGAAGTATTGATCAATCATACAGGAGACCATGATTTAAAGATTTTGTTAGGTGACCTTAAAGATAACTGTATAAAGCAGGAAGAACAGCAAGTAGAGACTTTATTAAAAGAGAGTGGAATCCGCCTCCCTCCAGCCCCGCCTGAGCGCCCTAATGTTGAGGTACAGGATATTCCTGCCGGGGCAAGGTTTAATGACCCGGAGATCGCAAGCATGGTGTCAAAAGAAATAGCCGCCGGCATGGTAGTAGCCTCTACAATTATGGGTCTGTCAATTAGGGAGGACATTGCAGAAATGTATGGAGAATTTCATACACAGAAGGCTGAGTACGGAGCAAAATTATTAAAGATCAATAAGGAAAAGGGTTGGATTGTACCGCCTCCGTTAATGGCCAAGTAGCCCTGACCAAATCACCCAGAGAAAAATATATGTAAAAAGGATGTGTACAGTTTAGTGGCGTCCCAAAATAAAGGTATGACGATAGCAGCCATCGGATCAATCCCTCTCATTATGACCCTGGGAAATTCGATGTTAATTCCAATTCTGCCTTCGATGCAGACCCAATTAAAGCTATCACCGTTGCAGGTTAGTTTAACTATTACAGTATTTTCATTCGCGGCTGCCATTCTCATCCCCGTTCTTGGTTACCTTTCTGATCGTTATTCAAGAAAAGCGGTAATCATACCTTCATTGATTTTATATGCGGTTGGCGGGGTGCTGGCGGGATTTGCCGCGTCATCACTATCCTCCCCCTATCCTTGGATATTGACCGGCCGAATTTTGCAGGGGATAGGCGCAGCGGGCACGGCACCAATCGCCATGGCCTTGGCAGGCGACTTGTTCAAGGGCGGTGAACAGAGCAGGGTCCTTGGGGTTGTAGAAGCCTCTAACGGCTTAGGAAAAGTATTATCCCCGATTATTGGTTCCCTGCTTGCAATCATTGTTTGGTATGCACCGTTCTATGCATTTCCGATTTTCTGTATCATTTCCATTCTTTTAACATGGTTTTTTGTTAAAGAGAAGAGCCATAAGCAGGCACCGCCTCCGTTTGCAAAATACGTATTGGGAATTAAGCATACGTTTAAACAAGATGGACGATGGCTGGTGGCAACCTATTTGGCAGGAGCGACATGCTTGTTTGCACTCTTCGGCATCCTTTTTTATTTATCGGATGTTTTAGAGAAGCAATATAAAATTGATGGGGTTCAAAAAGGGCTTATTCTTGCTATTCCATTGCTAGTCATGTGTACAACGTCCTACATTACCGGAGCGAAGATAGGAAAAAACCTTGAACTGATGAAGAAATTGATCATTATTGGTTTCTTCTCTATGACCATTTCCTATGCTTTATTGGCTTTCTTTGAAAAACTTGTTCCGTTCTTGTTCATATTGGTCATCAGCAGCTTTGGGACTGGTCTCGTACTTCCTTGCGTCAACACTTTGATCACAGGCTCTGTAGGAAAAGAAATCAGGGGCTTTATCACGTCTTTGTACAGCTCGGTACGTTTTTTGGGTGTGGCAATTGGGCCGCCTGTCTTTACGCGGCTTATCGCTTGGTCACGTACAGGCATGTTTGTGTCGATTGCCATTCTTACACTTGTGGTGGGACTACTCGCTTTAGCAATGATCCACGTAAAAGGAAAAGATGGAGAGAAAAAGAAAAATACACCTGTACGATACAGATATATCTAAAATGGGAAATTCATTGCCAGCTATTTTTTCCTCCATCCAATGGTATAGTTTTGATGGAATTCCATTTTGCAGATAATATCGACAAGGATGGTCGAAATCCATTGGCTCAATATAGCTTGAACGATGATTTCCCACTTAATGATCAATGCAGTAAGGATAAAGATAAGACCATTAATGAAAAAAAGCGGTTTACCCGGCAATATGCTTCTTGAATTTGATATGATCAAGGCGATGACTCCAACTCCCCCGTTGGAGACGCCTTCCCTTAGAAGAAGGCCGACGCCGGTTCCCAGGAATACCGAGCCAAGACACAAATCTATCCAAACGTCTCCTTTAACAAAATTAAATGTTTGCTGGGATGCGTATATAGCAAGTGAAGTAACCGTCATGGACATCATTGTCCATAACGTGGCCCGGTTCCCTAGGTATTTCATCGCAAGCATCAGCATTGAAAAGTTCACAAGCCAGAGGGCAAGTCCAATATTCAGATAAAAAAAATGGTTCAAGAGCACAGCCAGGCCGCCTGCACCACCAGAAGGGATGGCATGGGGAAATAAAAAAATCCCCATTCCGAATCCCTGAATGCTCCCCCCGGCCATAACCAAACCAAATTTCCTCCAAAATTTTAACATATAAACCTTCCTATCTATATAAAATCCAGCCTTCATGACGATGTGTGACAGGCTTGATTTATTATTCACGGCTTTTTTGCTGTATGAGTGCGACCCGTACATTCTTTAACCTGCAGGAAGATATAAACAGGCCAAATGTATCGGCATGTTTATTGTTGTAATTATATAAAAGCTTCTCACAAATACTAATTTGCCAATTTCTATTGCTCGAACAGCAGCAGAAGGCCGGGAGTTGATAAAAAAGAATTTACCCGACAGGTTATTGCCTGTCGGGGTAAATTCATGCATACTGTTTTGTCTCTTCACTCTTGAAAAAGCTCTTCATCGCATGGAACACGTCTGCTTTTTGCTTTAAGATATAATAACGGAATTTTTCATTGTTGATGTTTTTGTAGGCGCTCATAAGGGTTGAATGGCGATTGTACTGGTTGACCTCGCCATATCCGAACATGTTGCACGACTTCATAAGCTGCTCGACGAGTTTGACGCAGCGGGCATTATCGGATGTGAGGTTGTCGCCGTCGGAAAAATGGAATGGGTAGATGTTATACCTCATTGGATCGTATTTATAATCGATGAGTTCCAACGCTTTCCGGTATACGGATGAACAAATGGTCCCGCCACTTTCTCCCTTTGTGAAAAAGTCCTCTTCCGGAACAATTTTTGCTTCGGTATGGTGGGCAATAAATTCAATTTCGACAGTTTCATATTTTGTCCGCAAAAACCGGGTCATCCAAAAGAAAAAGCTGCGTGCCATGTATTTTTCCCAGAGGCCCATCGAACCTGAAGTGTCCATCATTGCCAATACCACCGCTTTAGAATCAGGCTTTATGACTTCATTCCAGGTTTTGAATTTCAAATCCTCCTGGTAAATAGGGTGAAATCCCGGGTTGCCGGTGAGAGCGTTGCGTTTGAAAGCGGTCATCATTGTCTTCTTTTTATCAATGTTGCCCATGAGCCCTGTTTTCCGGATATCGTTGAATTCGATATTCTCCACCCTGTTTTCGTCGCGTTCCTTTTGCTGAAGGTTCGGAAGCTCCAATTGGCTGAATAATGCCTCTTCAATTTCCATCATTGAAACTTCGGCTTCATAATAATCTTCACCGGCCTGATCTCCGGCCCCCTGCCCTTTACCCGGGCCCTTCTGCTGTGATGGCGAACCGTCCCTGGCTACTACATCTCCCACCTGGCTCTCGCCTTCTCCCTGTCCTACATGCTTATTTTTGTCATAATTATAACGTATTTTATATTCATCCAAAGAGCGAATCGGGATTTTAACAACATCGTGTCCGTTTGACATGATAATGCTTTCTTCGGAAATTAAATCCGGCAGATTATTCTTGATCGCTTCTTGTACTTTTTCCTGGTGCCGCTGCTGGTCGTCATAGCCTTTCCGGTGGAGGGACCAATCTTCCTTAGAAATCACAAACTGATGATTGTTCTCTTCTGACATATTCTTCCCCTCCTTATTTCTTCTTGCACATTCTTCCATAACCAAGCATAAGATAACGTAGTGTGAAAAAAATTTTTTAATTTCTCTAAAGGTATCTTTCAGTTCCTTTTGCAAAGCTAAAATTAGTAAAGTAAGGGTTTACTCTATCTTATGCGCGGACAGCAAATAATTTACAAAAAATTTTGATAACGGGTGAATGTACAATAAAAAAAGACAAGCTTACAGATAAGGTATTGATAGGAATAGTAAAACCGGCTTTTCTACCAAAGAGCTGAAATCGATTTCTTCTCTTTAATTCTTTAAAGAAGAAAAAAACTTTTTAACGTACAAAAAAAGCCTCCAAACCACTGGAGACTTTATCTATTCCGGCTTAACTTCCACTTCTTCATGCTGTACAGTACCGGGACGTTTATTCCATTCTTTCAGCTCTTCGTTTGTTCTTAAATTCTCCATTTGATTGCCGAGGTCTTTCATTTCTTTTAAATCTTTTGCCATCGAACTGTTTTCAGGCACATATTCCTTTTTCAGTCCTTTGTCCATATTAATCACCTCTGAATGCTTTTACCCGTTGTTGGTCCACGGTAAACTAACGCAGGCTGTGTCATATCTTCTGCTCAACAGGGTATAGATAAAGTAGACAGTAATTGGTGGAAAGGAGACTGATGATGGAAAACGCTACAATTTTTGTGAAAGAGGCTACTTCCGGCAGTGACATTCAAAATGTGGAATCGCTTTTGCTTCAAAGTGATGGAATTATAAGGGCTATGTTCGATACAAATGACGGTGAAATAAAAGTCGAGTTCGAAAACGAAAAAATTTCCCTCCAGCAAATCATAGTGAAACTTGAAGAACATGGATTGGACGTGACTATTTAGGTTACAGGAAAACCCCATTTCTTCGACAGGGACGTACGTTCAATCCTATCCAGGAATGGGGATATCCTCTTCATGTTTTTATTCACTGAATACGCAAACAGCTGGGAGCCGGAATGATTGCCCTTGCGATATCCCTTACTTTGAGCTTTACAAAGAATTTCTATCTAATCCTTATCTTAACTTAAAGCATCCAAGCCATCTTCGACTATTTCATCCAGATTGTTGTGCTTTGTGATTAATTGTTATATTTTTTTAAAGTGTTCCTCAACAAGTTGGCATACCGCATCCGCTGCTTCAATATGGATGAAGTGTCCCGCTCCGGGGATCAAATGGAAAGTTGCCTGTGGAAAATCTTCCTTCTTCATTCTGATTCCAAACTCCTGGGGGATATATGGGTCATCCTCTCCCCAAACAATTGTAACCGGGCCAGAAATCTCACGGAGCTTTGGCTTGTAAGGGATTACCTTTTCCATATCCCCGGAACGATACAGGTCAAGAATTACGTTTTTCCTTTCTGGATACGCCACTACCTTAAAGAAATCAGCTAATACATCCTCTGAAATGCCTGGAATCTGCTTATTCATGGCTGCCTGCCAAAACTCCCAATCGGACATGCCTTGAATAATCTGTTCACCCACTCCAGTTGTTCTCCACTGTTGAGCGAGGGTATGCCAGGTATAATCCGGAGAAAAAATTGTATCCGTAATAAAAAGGCTTCTCACCTTGTCCGCGTTTTGGCAAGCCCACATGAGTCCAATACCGCCTCCCCAATCATGCACAAAGAGATGGACATTTCTCAGATTTAATTCCCCGAGGAACTGTGAAACAAATGCGACATAGGCTTCCCACGTCGAGGGGCCATCAAAAGGGTCGCTTTCTCCAAAACCCGGAAGATCAGGAGCAATGGCCCGGTAACCGGACTTCTCGACCGCAGGGATAATATCTTTCCACAGGAGTGATGATTCTGGATTCCCATGAACCATCAAGACAGCCGGCCAACCTGCCTCCCCTTCATCGAGATAGGAAACTTGTTTCCCGTCGATAAATAACTGTTTTTTCATACTTAACACTTCCTTTTTTGAAAGTTAAGAATATTATAAATTATTTTAGCGAGATATCACTAGAGTAATAGCACTAATATATAGGTGAAAATTTTCTAAAAGCGCAAAGAAACCCTGCCATACGGCAGGGTTTCAACTTGGATCCACCTCATCAAGAGACAATCTGGTTACATGCGTATATTCGCCTTTTTCAATCTCTCCTGGCGTTGCACTTTTGTTTATCTCATCATCATAATGAAAACCTGGGGCAACTATCCGTTCTGTTTCCCGGTTGGGATTATTCCTTTTCAACAGACACCATCTCCTTTATCCTTACCTTTCCCGCAAGGTAGAGAAGTATTCAACCAGGCTGACGCCTTATTGATAGCGCTTCACATTCATCTTATTACCCACCTCCTGGTTGATTCAAAAATTCTAAATTTTTTTCATAACAGTACAGGTAAAAAAAGAAACCTGCCAAATTCGGCAGGCCATTTTAATTGCTATCTGTTCAATAAACTGCCAACATACCTTAACAATTCATTTGCAGAGGTGGAATTATATCCATGCTCTTCAATAAGCCTTGCGACTACTTCATTCACTTTCTTCAGTTGGTTTTCATCCGGGGTCTTTGTGGATGTGGTAATTTTTACTACATCCTTCAAATCAGCAAACAATTTCTTTTGGATCGCTTCACGCAAGCGGTCATGGGAATTGTAGTCGAACCGTTTCCCTTTGCGTGCATATGCAGATATACGGATCAGGATTTCTTCTCGGAATGCTTTTTTCGCGTTTTCAGAAATGCCGATCTGCTCCTCAATGGAACGCATCAGCTTTTCATCTGGAGAAATTTCTTCCCCGGTAAGCGGGTCGCGCAGCTTTGATTTGTTGCAGTAAGCTTCTACATTATCCAGATAATTATCCATAAGCGTCTTGGCTGATTCTTCATAGGAATACACAAAGGCCTTTTGCACTTCATTTTTCGCAATCGCATCGTATTCCTTCCGTGCGAGCGAGATAAAATTCAGGTATCGCTCCCTGAGCTCATTCGTGATGGAAGGATGCTGGTCCAAGCCTTCCTTTAATGAGCGGAGTACATCAAGGGCATTAATGGACGGATTGTCTTCTTTGCGGATGATGGTCGATGATATGCGGTTAATCACATAGCGCGGATCAATACCGCTCATCCCTTCATCCGGGTGTTCTTTCTTAAGCTCGGTAATATCTGCTGAATTATAACCCTCCACATTTTCGCCATCATACAGCCTCAACTTCTTCACGAGGTCGATGTCACCTTTCTTGGGATCCTTCAACCTCGTAAGGATGGTAAACATCGCGGCTACTTTAAGGGTATGAGGGGCGATATGGACATCCGACACATCGCTCTCACGGATCATTTTCTCATAAATTTTTTCTTCTTGACTCACCTTCAGGTTATATGGGATCGGCATTACGATAATCCTTGAATGGAGTGCTTCATTTTTCTTATTGGCAATGAATGACTTATATTCGGTTTCATTCGTGTGTGCGACAATCAACTCATCAGCACTAATCAACGCGAACCGCCCTGCCTTAAAGTTTCCTTCCTGTGTGAGGGAAAGCAAGTGCCATAAGAATTTCTCGTCACATTTCAGCATTTCCTGGAATTCCATCATGCCCCGGTTTGCCTTGTTTAGCTCGCCATCAAACCGATAGGCGCGCGGATCGGATTCCGAACCATATTGGGCAATCGTCGAAAAGTCAATACTTCCTGTCAAATCTGCGATATCCTGTGATTTCGGGTCAGAAGGACTGAACGTTCCAATTCCGACACGCTTATCCTCCGAAAGGAAGATTCTTTCGACTATCACGTCTTCTATTCGGCCCCCGTAATCCTTTTCCAGCCGCATGACATTCAGCGGGGATAAATTTCCTTCAATCCGAATGCCATATTCCTCATGAAAATCCTCACGCAAATGCTGCGGGATAAGGTGCAGCGGGTCTTCATGCATTGGGCAGCCTTTGATAGCATATATCGCCCCCTGGTTTCGCAGGGAATATGCTTCAAGCCCCCGCTTTAACATCGCCACAAGTGTCGATTTCCCTCCTGAAACAGGGCCCATCAAAAGCAAAATTCTTTTTCTTACATCAAGCCGTTTGGCAGCCGGATGAAAATATTCCTCCACCAGCCTCTCAAGCGACTCCTCAAGGCCGAAGAGCTGGCCACTGAAGAAATTGTATTTACGGGTTCCATTGACTTCTTCTATACCGGCATCTCTGATCATGTTATAAACTCGTGAATGAGCAGACTGAGCAACCCTTGGCTGTTCTCTTACAATCTCCAAATATTCCGCGAAGGTGCCTTCCCATTTCAGCTTCTGTTCATCTTCTCTGTACTTTTCAATCTTCTTTAAAATATCCATTAAGGAACCTCCCCTTGTTACTTTCAGAGATGATACTCTACTCTATGCCCGGTTTTAGCCAAACATGTATAAGGATGCGAAAAGAGGGAAACCTTGCTGGTCAAAATGGCTCAAAACAGCGAGTCCGTCGGTTTTTTAATATTGAAAAATTTGTGAATAAACTGTGATCAACAAAAAAGTATAACCGTTTTCATTCACACCCATATAAAAATGGGGTATAATATTCCCATACTTATTCTCGTGGCATTAAACGAAGAACACCGCCTGCAAACCGCGGATTCGTTAAGCAAGCGACGCACTATATTATGCAAAAAAGGGGGCTACATAGTGGGGACAATATTAATCATTGCTGTTTCTGTTGCATTTTTAGCTGCCATTTTCACTGGTGGTTACAATGATAAACCCGGTGTAAAATAAAGCCTACCTAAAAAGCTGCCATTTGGCAGCTTTTTATCTTTTATTCAGACCCTGTTTCTCCACAAACTCCTTCATATACATCCGGCTTTTCTTCTCCAGCATTGAAGCGATTTGACCTGTCCATGTGTCAGCCCGTTTTCCGCCGGTTCTTTCCAAATAGTAACGGGAAACAATGTCATTATATTCTCTTAATTCAGCGATAAAGGTATCTTTTTCCTGCTGGTAGCCGTTTATATGGTACACATTTGTAAGCGGAAGCCTAGGTTTCTTATCCGTAATTTTCTCCGGGTAACCCACTGTCAATCCAAAAAGCGGAACCACCCTTGTTGGAATTTGTAAAATCTCCGATACCGCCGGAAGATCATTCCGAATCCCGCCGATATAACAAATTCCAAGCCCCATCGATTCTGCTGCCAGTGAGGCATTTTGCGCAGCCAGCGCTGCATCAATGCAGGCGACCATGAATTTTTCCGTACTCTCAAGCGGCTCTCCGAGATCTTTATTTTCCATTTCTGCAATTACGTCATGCCTGTGTAAGTCCGCGCAAAACACAAATAAGTGCCCATTCTTTTCAACATATTCCTGCGAGCCCGCAACCTGGGCGAGTGCAGCTTTCTTCTTCCGGTCTGTAACACCAATAATGGTGTATGCCTGAATAAAACTTGAAGAAGACGCCGCTTGGGCGGATTCAATTATCGTATGTATCTGATCTTCCGTCAACGGCTTGTCCTCAAAAGATCGAATAGAGCGATGGTTTAATATTCGTTCTATTACTTCATTCATAATTCTTCACCCCAATATGTATTTCCAAAGATAGTTTACCGATAAAACAAAGTAAGGCTGGGAGGAGAGTGACAGAAAAACCTTTACACTCTATCACGTCCCTATGCCTTTTGGAGATTTGGCCTAAAGTTTGCCTTCAATATCAAGACTGCGGTAATCTTGCTGCCGCAATGCTTCATAAACAAGGATGGCTGCGGTGTTGGACAGGTTAAGCGAACGTACCTTATCCGTCATTGGAATCCGCAGGCAGCGATCCATTTGTTCACGGATCAATTCTTTCGGCAGCCCGGTTGTCTCCCGGCCGAACACAAAGTAATATTCCTTTTCTTTGTTGCTGTAATCAAAAGTCGTATGCGGCTTTTTCCCGAATTTAGAGAGATAAAAGAATTCTCCGCCTTTATTTTTTTCAAAGAATTCTTCCAATGAGTCATAATAATTGATCTTTACATGCTCCCAGTAATCCAGTCCGGCCCGTTTCAGCATTTTATCGTCCGTCGAAAAGCCAAGCGGACGAATCAAGTGCAGCGCTGTATCCGTCGCTGCACATGTACGTGCAATGTTTCCTGTGTTGGAAGGGATCTGAGGCTGATATAATACTACATGTATGGCCACTATTGTCACCTCTAATATATACTCTACCGGATATTATATCACTATTTGCTTTTTCACATAAAAAATAGATTTTCCTATCTGATTGCGATATTTTGTCATTTATTTCCCCGATTAAGGATATTACTTGGTGATTCCCTTTTTTATCCTTCCTTGCCACGAGGCTCATTTCTCGTCAAGGATAATGAAATATTTATATTTGATGTTTGGAGTATAGGCAGTTGAATCTTCGTATGCCCAATATCGGCGTCGGCTGTTCGTGGTATGGGCATTAACGAGCGGCATGCCATTCCTATCCTTTGCTGTAACGATCGTGTTATGGTCATACCTCCCATTCCCCTCGAAATCATAACAAATGATATCACCGAGCTGTAACTCCTTTGGAGAAGGAACCTGTTTGGTACGGATGCCTTTGCCGTTTGCCAGCAGCAACATCAAGGAATGGGCAACCGTCCAGGAATAGCTCCAGTTGTTCCCCCTCATCCACCAACCCCTTGATTTGTTGGGGCTCCCCCACATCGGTATGCCTCCGGCGTTCAAGCATTGCGAAATAAAATTTGTGCAATCATCCGTGAATTTCTTATAAACAGGATTAAACTCATTCCACCATCTTTCAGCATATTGCACGGCCTTCATGCGGTTATACGAATAAGACAGCCTTTCATCAAACCCGTCCCGCTCGATTCCCAACACGATATCGGGTATTTCCGCTTTTTGCTCTTTCTCTTGATCTTCAACCAATTCCCCGGCAACAAACCTTGCTGTTCGATACTCGGTCCCTTCTTCATCAATAAAGAAATCATCTTGTTTAATAAAAAAACGGAAATGCACCATATAATCAACCAAAGTTTCATGATACCCTCTGCTCTCGGAAATAATGTTTCCGGAAGCCCTCACCTGGACAATTTCTGCGCCCCGTTTCATTAATGATTCCAGTTTCCGTTCCAACTTTTCTTCTTTATGCCCGCTTCGATTTTTTTGATTGCAAACAAACTGATTTACCCGTTCCTGTAATAATGCCTCCAGCTGTTGTCTCAAGGTCAGCCCTCCCATTTATGTCTATGTTTTTATATCTATGAAAGACTGGCCTGTATTAGTAGAAGACTAACTCCGTGTTTAAAAAACAGAATTATCCCGCCGGTTGGTGGAAAGAGCAATCAATTTTATCCTTTAGAAATCTTGCATGCATCACAGGAAAATCCACCATTATATATACGCAGATTGAGCCATCAACTGCTGCCTACATAAAAGCTGGATGTTACACCAAAACGAAAAAACCCGGCAAATGCCGGGTAATCTACTGGGGAGTTTCAAGTAATTGTATCCCCTTTTTTATTTCATTCAATACTTCAACATCTGTTTCCCGGTCAAGCGCATGCTGTAATTCAGGTTCAGCATCCGCCCCGCCAATTTTGCCAATCGCCCAGGCAGCCGTCCCTCTGATGACAGGCCTCGAATCTTCTTTCAAGACTTTGATGAGCTCAGGCAGTGCCGTCTCATCTTTATAATGGGCCAGGGCGATAATCGCATTCCGCTGGATCGGCTTCTTCCCTCTCCATGAACCGGAAACATGGCCGAACTTTTCTTTGAAATCGCGATTGCTGATTGAAAGCAAAGGCTTTAATAAAGGCTTGGCAATCTCAGGATCAGGCTCTGTTTCAGGATGCACATGGAAATCCTTTCCTTTATTCTCGGGGCACACTGTTTGGCAAGTATCACAGCCATAAAGCCTGTTCCCGAGCTTCTTGCGGAATTCATCCGGTAAAAATCCTTTCGTCTGCGTCAGGAACGCGATACA
This sequence comes from Peribacillus glennii, assembly GCF_003429105.1. Lineage (GTDB taxonomy): Bacteria > Bacillota > Bacilli > Bacillales > DSM-1321 > Peribacillus > Peribacillus glennii. The sequence continues at coordinate 7,381 of NZ_QVTD01000011.1, read as the reverse complement.
GCGCTTGGCATTCAATTGTCCTCCTGCCACAAGCGCCCCCGTCGGACAAACATCGATACATTTATTGCAATCGCCGCAACGGTCTTCCATCGGCTTATCCGGTTCCAAAGGGAGGCTGGTTATCATCTCCCCTAAATAGACGTAAGAGCCGAATTCCGGTGTAATGATCGAGCAATTTTTGCCGCTCCAGCCAATTCCGGCCCGCTCGGCAACTGCCCGGTCCACAAGTTCTCCCGTATCAACCATTGATTTGGTTATTGCGGCAGGAACTCTCCCTTTGATAAACTCTTCCAACCGCTTCAATTTGTCCCGAAGGATCACATGATAATCCGTTCCCCATGATGCACGGGCAAATATTCCCCGCCGCTCCCCCTTTTTGCTTTGTGGGGCATCTTTCATTTTGGAAGGATATGCGATTGCAATTGAAATGATAGAACGCGGCTCCGGAAAAATCAATTCAGGATGTACCCGTTTATTTATATCAGGCTCTTCAAAGCCGGATTGATAACCTGACTCCGCTTGGCGGATCAGCCTGTTTTTCATTTCCCTAAACGTATCGGCAGTTGTAAAACCGATTTTATCAATGCCAATTTCCTGGCTATATAGAATGATTTCTTCTTTCAGTTTTCGATAATCCATTCAAGATGCCTCCTTTCCTCTTTAAAATGAAAGAAGATTCGCTTATAGTTGAATAAAACCACTGTTACCTATGATAAACGATTTCCGGCATTTTTTGGAGGTGAAACGATTGGAAACTTATATTGATGATGCTTTGGAACGCAAAGTGCCTGGCTTTAAGGCGGGAATCATTACATACCATAATATAAAAGTGGGAGATTCCCCGCAAATGGTGAAAGGAAGATTGCAGCTATTCCAGGAGTCGATCTTTTTTGACCTGCAGGAAAAAGAACTAGCCGAATTTAAAGGGATTAAAGAATGGCGCCAGGTTTTCAAATCGGCGGGAACCGACCCTTCGCGGTACCGCCCGTCTGCTGAAGCCCTTTATCGCCGCATCAAAAAACAGAACTATTTGCCCTCTGTCAATTCGGCCATCGATTTGAACAATTTCTTTTCCCTGCAATATGAAGTGCCGATTGGCATCTACAACAGTGATCATATCAGTGGGGATGTAAAGATCAAAATCGGGGAAGCGGGGGAAGAATATACCGGCATCAATAGCAGGATCAATTCAATGCAAAATATGATTGTCTCTACAGACGATGCAGGTCCTTTTGGAAGCCCATTTGTCGATTCAGAACGGACAATGGTTACCGAACACACCAACAATGCCTTGCAAATCATTTATTTGCGGCCTTCTATAACAAAGGAAGATGGATATAAATTGACAAAGTCACTAATGGACATGTTCCTGCAAATTCATGGCGGTGAAGCTGCTTGCCGGGTAATTTCGAATAAGGACTGAAAAATGCAGCCGGAAAGGCTGCATTTTTCAGCGTGTGGAGACGCCGTTTATTTTTAACTGCTGTTTCGCAAGTTTTTGGTAAAGCTCATGGCGCTCCAGAAGTTCGGAGTGAGTACCTTTTCCCGTAACTCTTCCATCTTCAAGCACAAGCAATTCGTCAGCTTCTAAAACTGTGGAAAGGCGGTGGGCTATGATTAGCGTCGTCCGCCCTTTCATCATATTTTTTACGGCATGTTGTACCAACAGTTCTGATTCGCTGTCCAGATTGGACGTTGCTTCATCGAGAAGAAGGATTTTAGGATTCCTCAGGATGGCCCTGGCAATCGCAATCCGCTGCCGCTGTCCTCCCGATAGCTTAACTCCCCGCTCTCCAACCTGTGTTGCATATTTGTCTTCAAGCGCAAGAATAAAATCATGGGCATTCGCCATTTTAGCTGCAGCGTGTACCTCCTCTTCAGAAACCTTGCGCTGCAACCCATAACATATATTTTCTTTGATCGTCCCTGTCATCACCGGGCTGTCTTGTGAGACATAGCCGATATGTGACCTCCAAAGCGACAGATCCAATTCCCCAATAGGGATTCCACCAATGTTTATGGATCCCTTATCAGGTTTATAAAACCGCTCTATCATGGAAAATACCGTTGTTTTTCCGCTGCCGCTAGGACCGACCAGTGCAACCGTTTTATTGGAGGGGACGGTAAAGCTGACTCGGTCCAGAATAAGTTTCGATTCATTGTAAGAAAACGACACATCTCGGAAAGACAAATCCCCATTCATCAAAGTATCCTGTTTTCCTTCATATTTTTCCATCGGAAGCGTAATCAGTCCCTGAATCCTGTCTGTCGCACCCATCGCTTTCTGGAATGCCGTAAAGAAAGAAGCAAGCTGGCTGAAAGGGACAACTATCTGGAACATATAGATGATGATCGCCACAAGAGTCCCGGCCGTCAATTGCCCTGAAGCGACCCGCACACCGCCATAACCAATCAAAATGACCAGGACCACCATCAGGATTGTTGTCATGAAGGGGGAAATTACCGCCTGTATCTTGGCTTCCTTTAAGCCGTAAAGGAATAATTGCTGGACGCCATAAAATCCTTTCTTTCTTTCTGCATCCTCCCCATTATAGGATTTTACAAGCCGGATCTCACTCAGCACCCTTCCAAGATTCCCGCTGAATTCCGCCATTTCATCCTGAGTTTTTCTGGAAACCTTGTACATTTTCCTCCCAAGCGGCAATATTATGAGGACAGAAACCGGGACGACTCCCAGCATAATTGCTGTCATTTTCCAATCCAATATAACAAGGATGATGACCGAGCCGATGATGGATATTACTCCTGAAATAAACGTAACCAGGTGATTTGTAATGACCGTTTTAATCGTATTCGTATCCTGCGTAATCCTGCTTAGTGTTTCTCCGGATTGATTCGCATCAAAAAATGAAATCGGCAATTGAAGGATATGGTTCCATAGCTTTCGGCGAATGCCTGCGACCACTTTTTCACCGATATACGTCAACAAGTAAAAAGAAAATCCCCCTGCCACTGTTTGTGCGATAAACACCATAACAAGCAGCGCGACGATACTTGTTTGCACTCCCCCACCTGCCATCAAATCAACAAGCCTCTTTGTTAAGAGCGGAACCACTAGGCTCGACGCCGTTTCAATGAGGCTTAAAATCAATACTGACGTGATGATTAAGATTGGAGGTTTTTCAGCAGTTATCAATTGCAAAAAAGGTTTCCATTCAAATTTTTCCCTCGTTTGTTCCATAGCTGTACATACAACCTCCTATAATAAAAGTGAAAAACAGGAGAAGACATAAGGACGTGGCGCATTTAGTCTGTGTTATTCTTTATGCAGATTAGGAAACATTTTCTTATCTGCAAACACAAAAAGCATACCATAAGTTGGTATGCCCTAAAAAATTAAAAAACGCAATACCTCGTTCTCTATGTAACGAAACACTGCGTTGTGATCATATGTATGGAGCGGGTGATGAGAATCGAACTCACGACATCAGCTTGGAAGGCTGAGGTTTTACCATTAAACTACACCCGCGTAGGATTATGTCTTATTCTGTCGAATTATGTTCCCTATCAATAAAATCTATTATAAACCCTCCTTTTGATATAATCAAGCCTATTTATTAAAAAAACCTTAACAAATTTTCAAAGCGTTAACATGGCACATTCGTTTCCGATATACCAACTAAATAGTTATCTTGGTGTTTCCATAGAAAATGGAAAATGAATAGGCTCTATATTTACTGTCTTAAATATTCCGGTAAATTAGACGATAATTAATCTAGTAGCCTTATAAAGAAATGGGGAGTTGTACTTCGATGATCAACAAAATTGAATCATTAGAGAGCATTGTTGCTATGGTTCCAATCCTAAAAGCTGCGGTACCTGCTGACCTCTCGATCGCCATTTGCGATTTAGACCGCTTTATTGCCTATTACCCGGGAGAAACGATTAATTTAAATATTAAGATAGGCCAAGCCTTAAATAAGGAAGAACCCCTCTCTCTCGCTCTACGCCAAAACAAGTCCTTAAAGTCAGAAGTACCGGCAGATTTTTATGGTTTTGAGTTCACCGGAACTGCAACCCCGCTGAGTGACAAAAGCGGTAAAGTCATTGGCGGAATTGCCATTCAATTGCGCAGGCAAAGTGAATTAAGGGCCATTGCCGACCAGATATCCGTTTCCTTATCACAAGCAACCGAGCGCATCAATTCAGTTGCGGATGGTTCCAGTACACTGGCAGATTCTTCGAAAAAACTTTTGTCCAGGTCCCTTCAAGCCGAAGAACATGTGAAGAACACTGATGAAGTGGTATCCATGATAAAAAGAGTGGCAGACCAGACGAATTTATTAGGGCTGAATGCAGCCATAGAGGCAGCCCGGGCCGGGGAAAAAGGAAAAGGCTTTGAAGTGGTCGCCAATGAAATTCGCAAGTTTTCCAAAGAGACGGTCTCATCTACCCAAACAATACGTGACACCTTGGCCCAAATCCAGGAAGCGACAAAACAAATCGCCGCTGCAATTGGCCAAATCGCTGCGATTGGCGAGGAACAAGCAGCATCCATACAAGAAACTTCGGCCTTTATCCAGGATATTCAAGACATGTCGAACAAGCTTAACCAATATGCGAAGAATTTGTAGAAGATAAACTTAAACATCTTAAATACATAAACATGATTAACCAGTTCCGTTAATTCCCTGCATTCAACGAAGAGTGTGGGGATATTTTTACCCCTCCATCCTTCTTAACAAGCATAGATCATCCCTTTATGCAGTAGAATGAAACAAAATCAAAAAAGGGGCTGGTATTGTGAGTAATGGAAAATTACCGCACGAACGTTACCTGGAGCTATTACGGCAACTCGATGAATTAACCGATGAGTTATATGATGAAATATCCAAGCGTGAATTCAAATTTCTCGTATCCAGAGAAGTCGAGAAAGAACTGTCCGCTCTGACTGAAGCATACGGCGAGGAATTTGTTACGCTAATGGTTAATGATTTTATCTCGATTGGTTTGCGTGAATTTAGAAATGGGGATAAATATAACTTTCAAGAGGGAACCTGACTGTATGAGCGGGAGCGTTTTTCCCGCTTTATAAAAAAGAGAATGGTAACTGTACCATTTTATTAATTCAATGCTATTGATACCAAAAAAGTCTCACAGCGTATATTGATGATGGTTCACCTACAACGAAACAACAACGCCGAAATCATCCTTATCCAGATGCAACAGCAAGTGCCAGGCTCATATTCTGGACAAAAATCTCGAAGATGTACTTTCACTCTCTTCTCGAACATCTATCAAATGATTTAGGGAGTATAAAGTTATGTCTATGACATTTCACTGGCTACTAAACCATACTGTTTAGTGTTATCCAACTGTCTGACAAACGTTAGTAAGCTACTGACCATAGTATCTGTCTCAAATGATTGTTCACCATAGAGATCAATAATTACATTGGTCAATTCATTTGGATAAAGAATTGCTGTCCATGAACCCCAATCTGTTTGTCTCCCTGTTATTTCCTTTTTATCAATCTTATCAACTAGCTTTGGGAAAATATTATGTGGGTTTGGAAAATAGCCACTTATTCTTTTCGGTATATTTCCGGACCAGCTCCCGGTTTCATAATCAAAGTCCGGATCACTTAAGTCTCCAATAAACACTTCTATATCCATCTCTTATCCTCCTATTTAACTTGGAATCACATTATTGCTCATTTTCTCACGTTAACCTTTTTAAGCAGTTCTTTAAGTGTTGAATATCTTAATCCATACAATTCTTTTATAGCTAGTCCAAGAGCAAGCCAAAGAATTGTTCCGTCTGAATTTCTTTCCATTGGTCCAACTGTGGATTCGAATAAAGAAAATAACTCAGCAGCTATCCCTTGGCGATACCAGTAATTGTAATTCTGCTGCACAAGCAATAGATTCACAAAATCTTGAAACATTTTCTCGTTCAGTAGTTGTTTTGTTTCCGGTTTCAAATAGTCATTTATCCCATAGACACAATCAAAAATAGCTGTCATGGTCGTTTCATTTAAATAAATTAGCCCTTTATCGTTGATTATCAATGGAACGTCACCTTCATTGTATATTAATATTTAGATTCCACTTAATATTAAATGTCAATTCTATCTTTAATGGAAATAAGAACTGCTTTCTATCGATTACGTTTATGTAGATATAAAGCATTGAATTAACTCATAAACTAAACAATAACGCCGGAGTCTCGGATCATCGAATAGTAGTCATGGCCTCGTTTCTAAATGGATTAGACAGGAAGCTCATTGATGGCTGGTTATAATGTCGGTAATAATAATTTCTATAGCTGATAAGCGCAATTTTTGGATTGGGTTGTTAACCTGTACTTTTCTTACTAATAAAGCGCCGATCCTACCGTGCCATTGGCTTTTTAGATTGGCCAAAAAATGCAAAAAAGCCAGCGCTCTGATTGTACAAAGCACTGGCTCTCTTGTTTTTCGACCTATTTGATACCGGTGGTCGGGGTCGAACCGACACTCCGTGAGGAACACGATTTTGAGTCGTGCGCGTCTGCCAATTCCGCCACACCGGCATGTTTCTTGGAGGCGGCAACCGGATTCGAACCGGTGGATAAAGGTTTTGCAGACCTTGGCCTTACCACTTGGCTATGCCGCCATATATTTGGAGCGGAAGACGGGATTCGAACCCGCGACCCCAACCTTGGCAAGGTTGTATTCTACCACTGAACTACTTCCGCATAAATGGCTGGGCTAGCTGGATTCGAACCAACGCATGACGGAGTCAAAGTCCGTTGCCTTACCGCTTGGCTATAGCCCATCAAAATGTAATTGTAAAAAAAGAATGGGGCGACTGATGGGAATCGAACCCACGAATGTCGGAACCACAATCCGATGCGTTAACCACTTCGCCACAATCGCCAGGATAGAAACTTAATTGGCAGGGGCAGTAGGAATCGAACCCACACTGGAGGTTTTGGAGACCTCAGTTCTACCTTTAAACTATGCCCCTAGAATGATAAATGGTGGAGGGGGACGGATTCGAACCGCCGAACCCGGAGGGAGCGGATTTACAGTCCGCCGCGTTTAGCCACTTCGCTACCCCTCCACATATAAATAGATCGAGAATGGTGCCGGCAAGAGGACTTGAACCCCCAACCTACTGATTACAAGTCAGTTGCTCTACCAATTGAGCTACACCGGCATTACTTTAAATGGTGGCTCAGGACGGAATCGAACCGCCGACACAAGGATTTTCAGTCCTTTGCTCTACCAACTGAGCTACTGAGCCTAAATAAATGGCGGTCCCGACGGGAATCGAACCCGCGATCTCCTGCGTGACAGGCAGGCATGTTAACCGCTACACCACGGGACCATGATTGCGGGGACAGGATTTGAACCTGCGACCTTCGGGTTATGAGC
>NZ_QVTD01000010.1 GCF_003429105.1 Peribacillus glennii | reverse complement strand
GGCGCTTTGTTTTGTTCAGTTTTCAAAGAGCAATTTCTTTGTCGTTCTCTCAGAAGCGACTTTATTAATATATCATTTTTATACTTTTAAGTCAACAATTTATTTTATCCTGTTGCCGACTTTGTTATTATATCTAGTTTATATTTTAAAATCAAGGGTGTATTTAAATTTGTAATATTTAATCAGATACTGGAGAAAATAATAAAAGCCTGCACGTGTTATGCAGGCTTGTGTTCCGTTAATTTATAGGATTTCTTCAATAAATAACTCCCTGTTCTTTCCGAGATGCAAGATTTCTCCGCTATCCTTCATCTTGACCATTGGCCGTGTCGGGGCATGGGACTCAACAAAGATGATTTCAGCGATATATCCATTAGAAAGTTTTACATTGTTTCCAATGGAGTAGTTGGTAATGCCGGATAACAACGTTTTCACAACGCTTATGTCAAACTTTCCAAAGTCATCCTGTAAGATCATTTCTGCTACTTTGAAAGGGGATTGTTTTTTTCGGTAATTCCTTTCAGATGTCATTGCATGGAATACATCAGCTACCGCTACAATCCTGGAGAAGGTATGCAAAGCTTCCCCTTTCTTCCCTGAAGGATACCCGCTCCCATCCAATCGTTCATGATGCTGAAGGATGGCATATTTAACAGCTTCTTTTAAGATGGAACTATTTTGGAGCATTTGCAGGCTATAAAGCGGATGCGGTTTCACTTCATTGAATTCATCTGTTGTTAGGCTTGTTTTTTTCTCGAGGATTTTTGGAGAAATTTTGGCCATTCCACAGTCAACAAGGCAACCCGCCATCGTAATTTGAAGAACATCTCCCTGTTCAAAATTTGATTTCCTGGCAAGATAGCCGCTCAATAAGCCAACGGATATTGCATGATGGTACAAATAATCAGCTGCGGTACTATAGTGGTGAAGCAAAAAAAGCGCTGACGGATTTTCCATCGCTTTATTAAATAACGGGATGATCAATTCCCTTACTTTCGATATGTCCATCGGACTGCCTGCCTGCCAGTTTTTAAATAAATTCTTATAGCTTTGCACGGCTTTCAAATAAGATGGAATAAAGCCTGTTCCGATGCTTTCGTTTTCCTCTCCCTCTTGATCGATCACTTCTTTAGGTACAAACGGCATACCATTGATCAAGGTTTTTTCAACGCTCACATCTGTCACCAAGAATGCTTTCAATACTTCTAAAAGGTGATGGTTTAAAATTGTCTTTCCGGCCATAATCGGGCGGTTGGCCAAACCCGGTACATCCTTTGAAAGAATGGTACCTTCTATTAGATAATGTGTTTTAACACGCAAACCTCTCCACCCCTGTAGGAACTGCTTTGTTTAGTTACCATAATATTACTGCATTTTCTTTTTAAAAACCAGTTCCGATTTAGTCAAAAAAAAGAGCACCCGTTCGGATGCCCTGAATTACCAAATTTTATCCCTCTGTGTTTTCATCAGTTGATTCTTCCGCATCTTCCATTTCATCCTTAAAAGGCTCTTCAGGCTGTATTTCCTCGATATCTTCGATGATATCTTTTTCCTCTTCTTTTTCTACCATGGCAACGGTGGCCACAAATTCATTATCACTGGATTCCAGTCGGATTAATTTTACACCCTGAGTATTTCGTCCCGTTCTGGATATACTGTCAACAGCCATGCGAATTAACACGCCGCCTGCCGTTATTAACATTATATCTTCTCCACCGGTAACGGTTTTGACAGCCACCAGTTCTCCATTCTTATCGGTGACGTTACATGTTTTGATACCTTTTCCGCCACGGGTTTGAATACGGTATTCATCTGCAGGGGTGCGTTTTCCGTAGCCTTTTTTCGTAACGATGAGAACCTCAGTGTCTTCTTCGAGGATTTCCATTCCAACAACTTCATCGTTATTTCTCAGCGTGATTCCTTTAACACCGGTTGCCGTGCGTCCCATTGAGCGGACATCCGTTTCCGGGAAGCGGATCAGCATTCCGTTTTTCGTCCCGATGATGATATCTTTCTGGCCATTCGTTAAACGAACAGAGATTAATTCATCTCCTTCGCGCAATCCTAAAGCAATCAGGCCATTATTTCTTATGTTTCCAAAGGAAGACAGCGGTGATCGTTTGGATATGCCTTCTTTGGTGGTAAAGAACAAAAACCAATCATCAACAAATTCCTTGACTGGTATAATCGCATTTACCCATTCATTCTTTTCGATTTCGAGAAGGTTGATGATCGGAAGGCCTTTTGCGGTCCGTCCGTACTCAGGAATTTCATACCCTTTCGCACGGTATACCTTTCCCTTGTTTGTAAAGAATAAAAGGTGGTCGTGCGTCGAGGTAGTAAGCAACTGTGCGACAAAGTCATCTTCGTTGGTACCCATGCCTTGTATTCCTCTTCCACCGCGTTTTTGGCTGCGGTATGTGGAAACTGGGAGCCGTTTGATATACCCGTTATGGGTCAATGTCACAACGATATTTTCCACAGGTATGAGATCTTCATCTTCGATATTTTCCAGACCGGTTACAATGATTTCCGTACGGCGCTCATCATTGAATCTTTCTTTAATTTCCGAAAGTTCTTCTCGGATGATTTCCAACACCTTTTCTTCCTCAGCAAGGATCCCTCTGAGTTCAGCGATCAAAGCTACAAGGGATTGGTATTCTTCCTCGATTTTCTCACGCTCTAACCCTGTCAAACGCTGCAAACGCATGTCCAAAATTGCCTGTGCCTGCTTTTCAGAAAGGTTGAATTGAGTCATCAATCCTTCCCGGGCAATATCGGTCGTCTGCGAGCTGCGGATCAAGTTGATGACTTCATCAAGGTGGTCAAGTGCGATTCGCAAGCCTTCCAAAATGTGGGCACGGGCTTCCGCTTTCCGCAGTTCGTACTCCGTTCTGCGCCTGATGACAACCTGCTGGTGTTCAAGATAATACTGTAGGCATTGTTTTAAATTCAGAACCTTTGGCTGGCCCTCCACGAGTGCCAATAAATTGATTCCGAAGCTTGTCTGCATCGCAGTATGTTTATATAAATTATTTAATAATACATTCGCATTTGCATCCCTGCGGACTTCAATGACAATGCGCATTCCGTTTCTGTCAGACTCATCGCGCAGATCCGTGATCCCGTCAATCCGTTTGTCACGGACAAGTTCTGCGATTTTTTCGATTAGCTTCGCCTTATTTACCTGGTACGGCAATTCATTGACGATAATGACTTGTTTTCCATTTGGTTTCTCTTCAATTTCCACCTTGGCACGAAGGGTAATTGACCCTCTGCCGGTTTCATAGGCCCGTCTGATTCCACTGCGGCCTAAAATAAGGCCGGCGGTAGGAAAGTCAGGTCCTGGGATAATTTCCATCAATTCCTGAATGGAAAGATCCGGGTTTTTACTGACTGCCAATACTGCGTCAATCACTTCCCCTAATTGGTGGGGCGGAATATTTGTAGCCATACCTACAGCAATACCGGAGGAACCGTTTACGAGCAAGTTTGGAAAACGGGCCGGAAGCACAACCGGCTCTTTTTCGGAACCATCGTAGTTTTCTTTATAATCAATGGTATCTTTATTGATATCACGGATTAATTCCATCGAGATTTTGGACATTCTTGCTTCGGTATAACGCATTGCTGCTGCAGGATCCCCATCGACCGAGCCGAAATTCCCATGCCCGTCGACAAGCATATACCGGTAGTTGAAATCCTGTGCCATCCTGACCATGGTTTCGTATACAGCTGAATCACCGTGCGGGTGGTATTTACCGATTACTTCCCCGACAATACGAGCTGATTTTTTATAGGCCTTATCCGCTGTCATGCCTAAATCATTCATCGCATAAAGAATGCGTCGATGCACAGGCTTTAACCCGTCGCGTACATCTGGCAGTGCGCGTGATACGATGACGCTCATCGCGTAATCCAAAAATGATGTACGCATTTCCTGGCTAAGGTTTATTTCCTTTACGTTTTCTATTTCAGACATAGAGCAACCTCCTTTTTAGAAGTGCATTATTATAATTAAGACAGGATAAATTTTCACCATATACCGATTCTAACTGCTACGTACATGGCTGTACCTGTGCCGAAGTTGCCACAGGACGTGGCGGTTTTAGCCGGCCAATCGTTAAAAGACAGGATAGATGCAGTCGCATCCACCCTGTTCCAAGTTAGATATCCAAGTTTTTGACGTAAATTGCGTTTTCTTCAATAAAGTCCCGCCTTGGCTCAACCTTATCGCCCATCAGCATATCAAATGTCGAATCCGCTTCAATCGCATCTTCAAGTTTCACTTGAAGCAGAGTCCTCGTTTCCGGATTCATTGTCGTTTCCCATAGCTGTTCAGGATTCATTTCACCCAATCCTTTATACCTCTGGATTCCAGGTTTCGGCTGGCTCGGAATCTGGGCCATGATCTCATTAAGCTGCCGGTCATTATATGCGTATTCGATTCTTTTGCCCTGCTGGACCTTATATAAAGGCGGCTGGGCAATATAAATATAGCCGGCATCGACAATCTGCCTCATATAACGGAACAAGAAGGTTAATAATAGTGTTCGGATATGGGCACCATCAACGTCGGCATCTGTCATGATGATGATTTTATGGTATCTCGCCTTTGAAATATCGAACTCTTCGCCGATTCCCGTACCTAATGCCGTAATGATGGTACGAATCTCCTGGCTCGAAAGGATTTTATCCAGCCTTGCTTTTTCGACATTGAGGATTTTCCCCCGCAGAGGCAGAATCGCCTGATTATGCCGGCTTCGCCCCTGCTTTGCGGAACCCCCTGCAGAATCGCCCTCAACGATATATAATTCACTGATGGCCGGATCCTTGGAAGAACAATCGGCTAATTTTCCCGGGAGGCTCGAGACTTCCAACGCACTTTTCCGCCTTGTCAATTCGCGTGCTTTCTTGGCAGCCATACGGGCTCTTGCAGCCATTAAACCTTTATCCACAATTCTTCTGGCTACCGACGGGTTCTCCAGCATAAATGATTCCAATTTTTCCGATAGAATCGAATTCGTAATGGTGCTTGCTTCTGAATTCCCTAGTTTTGTCTTCGTCTGTCCTTCAAATTGAGGGTCAGGGTGTTTCACTGAAATAATCGCGGTCAACCCTTCACGCACATCTTCACCGGAAAGGTTGGCATCACTCTCTTTTATCAGACCATTCTTTCTAGCATAATCATTAATAACGCGGGTCAAGGCAGTCTTAAACCCGGATTCATGGGTTCCCCCTTCATATGTGTGAATATTATTGGCGAAGGAGTATAAATTACTTGTATAGCCCTCATTATACTGAAGGGCGATTTCAACCGATATTCCTTCTTTTTCGCCTTCAATATAGATTGGCTCATCATGCAGAACTTCTTTTGTACGGTTTAAGTGTTCTACATAGGACTTAATGCCGCCTTCATAATAATATTCATTGGAACGTTCTTTTTCTTCACGTTTATCTTCTATGGAAATCTTGATTCCCCTGTTAAGGAATGCCAATTCCCTCAACCGCGTAGCGAGCGTCTCATATTCATATTCACGTGTTTCAGTAAAAATTTCGTCATCCGGCGTGAAATGGATCGTAGTTCCCGTATGATCTGTCTCATCAATGATTTTCAAGTCTTCCTGCGGGACTCCACGCTCGAACTTTTGGTAGTGAACATTTCCTTCACGATGAACAAAGACCTCCAATTCAGTGGACAGGGCATTCACTACGGATGCACCGACCCCATGAAGCCCTCCGGAAACCTTATAGCCACCGCCGCCGAATTTTCCGCCTGCATGAAGCACAGTCATGATTACTTCTACCGCCGGGCGGCCCATTTTTTCATGGATCCCGACTGGTATTCCCCGTCCATTATCAATGACCGTGATGCTGTTGTCCTTTTCGATGATTACCTTGATCTCATCGCAAAATCCGGCTAAAGCTTCATCAATGCTGTTATCCACGATTTCCCACACAAGATGGTGGAGCCCTTTTACAGAAGTAGACCCAATATACATCCCTGGACGTTTTCTGACAGCCTCCAACCCTTCTAGAACCTGAATCTGGTTTTCATCGTATTCCTGTCCCTGAACTTCCTTTTGTTCCATTGCCACAACAATCACCTACACTTTTCTGATTGCAATTTGTATGCCTGTGAAATTCTTCGAAACCTGTTTATGCAGATCTATTTATTCATCGATTAAAATCGATTTTTGCAGTGAGCGTTTTTTTAGGGTGCCGGACGCAAGGGGAGAATAATAAATATATTTGTCGGTAACGACAATTGATTTTATTGACCCTTTTGCAAGATTGACCGTCACTTCTTGTTTTTTATCCAGGAATTCCTGCATGATGGGAGAAGACTGGAGGAGCTGTTTATCTAAAATCGCTATTACATCATCTGTTTTTACAAGTATATCCTCACCAATATGGAGATACATAAGCCCACCTCGTCATTTCACCTTTGATAAAGTCCCCTGAGCCACGTGAAACGTTGATGCATCGCGCAGTGTCTGGTGATTAATGCCGTCTGTGGATGTGGTAGTGACAAAAGTCTGGACTTTTCCCTGGATCGTATTTAACAAATGGGACTGGCGGTAATCGTCCAGTTCCGACAACACATCGTCCAAAAGCAAAATAGGATATTCTCCTATTTCGGAATGGATTAATTCTATTTCAGCAAGTTTCAAAGAAAGGGCGGTGGTCCGCTGCTGGCCCTGGGAACCAAAAGTCTGGACATCGCGTCCGTTCACAAAAAAAACCAGGTCATCCCGATGCGGCCCTATGAGTGTTACGCCCCGTTCAATTTCCCTTGTTCTTATTTTAACAAATTTATCTTCGAATTCTTCTATCATTTTTGTCAAATCCATAGATTCTGATACATCAAGCGATGGTTTATATTCGATTTTAAGCTTTTCCAGGTTTCTTGATATGCCGGAGTGGATCGGTTCTGCCCATTCCTGAAGCAGCGAGAGGAATTGATATCTTTTATCAATGATTCTAGCAGCATATTCGATCAATTGCTCCGTGAGCACATCAAGCATCGCCGTATCCGTCTGTTTTCTGATTTGTAAAAGTTTAAGGTAATGATTTCTTTGCTGCAGTATTTTTTGGTATTGGCTCATATCATGAAGGTAAACGGGAGAAACCTGGCCAATTTCCATATCGATGAAACGCCGTCTAACCTGAGGGCTTCCTTTGACCAGATGGAGATCCTCAGGTGCAAACATCACTACATTCATCGTGCCGACATACTGGCTCAGTTTTTGCTGTTCAATATGATTGCTTTTCGCTTTTTTTCCCTTTTTCGATATGACCAATTCCAAGGGAATCGAAGTAAGCCTTTTTCTTATCCTGCCTTCTATTTTAGCATATTCTTCGTCCCAGCGAATAAGATCTTTGTCATTCGATGTCCGATGCGACTTTGCCATCGCCAAAACGAAGATCGATTCCATCACATTGGTCTTTCCTTGTGCATTTTCCCCAAGGATTACATTTACCTTGTTTTCAAAGCTGATCTCGAGATCCTCGTAGTTACGGTAATTCTTTAATTTAAGATGTTCTATATGCATGATCGGTTCTTCCCTTATTCTTAGAGCGTGATAACAAAGCTTCCGACTTTTGGAATGAATACCCTGTCTCCTTCTCTAAGCTTTCTCCCTCTTCTCGTGTCCAGATCATCGTTCACAAAAACTTCATGTTCACTTAAAAACCATTTCGCCATGCCGCCGCTTTGAATGATGTCCGCCACTTTTAAAAATTGGCCAAGCGTAATATATTCAGTATCAATCTGAATTTCAGTCATGCCGCATTCACTCATTTCTAAGTAGTCTCTAATGCTTTATTTTACTAAAAAAAACGGATAAACACAAAGTAAGCGTGTTTTATTAAAACGGGTAGCTGCTTCCTGCTAAGTTTAGAAAAAAAGCCGCCAGTCGAAACCAGCAGCTTATAGGGTCCACACGATGTGGGTGATGACGGTGTTGCTACAGAATGCAGCGAATCTAGCCTTCCTACCATACTGCGGAAGTGTGTTGTCTTGAAGGGACCTCGACTAGTCTCCGCCATATCCTGTAGCAACATTGTAACTAGTATGTTACTTCGCAATCAGATACCAGGGATAAACTTTTTATTAATATGTCCGAACCGGCAGGATTAATTGCAGCATTGTATCATCATGCAGGGAGCGGATGACAAAAGGCCTCATAGCACCTGTGAAGTTGATCTTTATATCAGTTCCCTCCAGGGCCTTTAAGGCGTCCATAACAAACTTGGCGCTGAAGGAAATTTTCAATTCCTCACCTTCGATTGATTCGGCTGTTACTTCTTCGATTACCTTCCCAATTTCAGGGCTGTTGGAGGAAATCTCAATGACCCCACCTTCCAGTGTGGACAGCTTTACAACATTGTTTCTCCCCTCTCTTGCCAGCAGGGAAGCCCGGTCGATCGCCTGAAGGAATTCCTTTACATGAACAGTTATATTAGTTTTGCTGTCAGTCGGGATCAACCGGGAGGTATCCGGATAGTTTCCTTCCAGAAGCCTTGAGAAGAATAACAAGTTCTTCGCTCTGAATAATACCTGGTTTTCAGTAATCACTATTTCAATTGGTTCGTTCGTATCATCCAAAATTTTACTCAGCTCATTCAAGCTTTTCCCAGGAATTACGACATTATAGGTGCCATTCACTTCATTTTCCAATCTCGCTTTCCTCATCGCCAGGCGGTGGCTATCTGTTGCAATACAGGTTAGCTCGTCATTTTCAACCTTAATGTTTACACCTGTCAAGATGGGCCGTGTTTCTGAGGTGGACACTGCAAAGACAGTCTGTCGGACCAGGGTTTTTAATAAGTCTGCAGGGAGTCTTAATATGTTTTCTTCTTCAATCAACGGCAAATGCGGATATTCTTCTGCATCGAGACCGTTTAAATTGAATTCAGCTTTCCCGGAACGGATAATCGTCTGTAAGTTATTTTGGACTTCGATCTCCACCGCATCCATAGGCAATTTCTTTACAATTTCACTGAAGAACCGGGCGTTTAATACAATGCTGCCGGTTTCTTTTATTTCGACAATCTCGTTCCCATCTTCTTCAACAGGAATGAAGGATTCAATCGAAATATCGGAATCACTCCCTGTCAATGTGACACCCTCTGTTTTTACTGTAATTTTTACCCCGGTCAAGATTGGAATTGTGGTTCTGGATGTTACAGCTTTCATCACTTCTTGTACACTTTGAACTAATCGGTCACGCTGGATGATAAATTGCATTTTCGAATCCCCCAAATGAGTAATAATTATTCGCCTGTAGGCATTAATTTATTAGTTATTATTTTTTTAAAAAATAGTAATAGTAGTAATAGGGCCTGTGAATATGTGGATAACCCCAAAAAACATAAGGAAAAACAGTCTATCCACATGTGGACAGACTGTGTGTAAACTAAAGGAGGTTATTAACATTATTCAGTTTTCCTATACTTTCAATTGGTCCTGGATTTCTTTTAGCTGCCTTTGCAGAACAGAGTCCGTTTGCAAAAGCTTGGAAATCTTTTCGTGGGCATGAATCACAGTCGTGTGGTCACGCCCGCCGAATTCATCGCCGATTTTCGGCAGGGAAGAGTCTGTTAATTCTCTGGAAAGGTACATGGCAATTTGCCTTGGAAAGGCGACTGATTTCGTCCGCTTTTTTGCTTTAAAGTCCTCGAGCTTTACACTGTAATGCTCTCCAACCGCCCTTTGTATATCATGGATCGAAATAATTCTTGGTTTTGAGCTTGGAATGATATCTTTAAGCGCTTCTGCTGCCAGGTCGGCATTAATATCCTTATTGATCAAAGAAGAGTATGCCACGACTCGAATTAAGGCCCCTTCCAACTCACGGATATTGGAGTCTATCTGATTGGCAATATACAGCATAACTTCATTAGGAATATCAAGTCCTTCCGCTTTTGCCTTCTTGCGCAGGATGGCAATCCTTGTCTCCAAATCCGGCGGGGTAATATCAGTGATCAGCCCCCATTCAAACCTGGAGCGGAGGCGGTCTTCAAGTGTCGGGATTTCCTTGGGAGGACGGTCACTTGAAATAACGATCTGTTTGCTTTCTTCATGAAGCGTATTGAACGTATGGAAAAATTCCTCCTGGGTTTGTTCTTTCCCGGCTAAAAATTGAATATCATCAATGAGAAGCACATCGACGCTTCTGTATTTATTCCGGAAAGCTTCTGCATTATTATCACGGATCGAGTTGATGAATTCATTTGTGAATTTCTCTGAAGAGAGATAGACAACTTTGGCAGAAGGATTATGCTCCAATACATAATGGCCGATTGCATGCATTAGGTGCGTTTTTCCAAGACCTACCCCTCCATAGATAAACAAAGGATTGTATGCTTTCGCAGGTGCCTCGGCCACTGCAAGGGAGGCAGCATGGGCAAAGCGGTTGCCCGAGCCGATGACAAATGTATCAAAGGTGTTTTTTGTGTTGAGCATATGCTGAGGAAAGTCGCTGTTGTCATCAGCTTGCCTTTTTTTCTTTTTGGCAGGTGCTGGCAAATCAAAATCATCTTCGCCCTGATTCGGCGGAATGATGAATTTGACTTCAAGCTCTTCTCCGGTCAGATCAAACAATACACCTGCGATAAGATGGGAATATCTCTCCTCCAGCCAGTCACGCGCAAACTCATTTGGTGCCGTTACTGTCAGGATATCTCCTTGCAGCATATGGGCCTTAGTTGATTTTAACCAAGTTTCAAAGCTTGGCTTACTGATTTTTTTCTCGATTTTGCCAAGCGCCTGGCTCCACAAAGCGTCGATATTCTCCAATAGAATCCCTCCTTTTCGAGGTTTTTTACGTACTTACCTACTGATCAAAAGCTTTAAAGGCGGCTCTTTTCGCTGCCGGGGCTGTTGCTTTCTGAGATGAAAGTTAAA
Source organism: Peribacillus glennii (assembly GCF_003429105.1). Lineage (GTDB taxonomy): Bacteria > Bacillota > Bacilli > Bacillales > DSM-1321 > Peribacillus > Peribacillus glennii. Next base: position 230,849 of record NZ_QVTD01000010.1, on the reverse strand, counting down.
TTTGTAAACGTACAAAATTCGGCTGAGGCAAGCCCAGCCTTGTAAATATTTATACTGTTTGTTTGCACCCATCAAGCATTGTTACTGTACAACTTCTTAAACATGTAAAACGACAAAATATGTCTGAATGTATAATTATTTATCAACAGTAATATGGGAATAAATATAATATAAAGAAGAAAAACGGTTTTTCGACAATATCCACTGTTTGTGGACAAATTTATCTACATCTGCTGAAAAAGCTATCCACAAGTTATTAACAATCTGTGGATAACGTTAACTGTTGATAAAGTTATTAAGAGTGAAAACACAAATATAATATCAGATATTTACCATGCTTGCAATGGTTTTATAAGTTTATCCACAACTCCCCCTCCCTGTGGGAAAAACTTTTCCACAGGCTTTTACTATGTGTAAAACTTGTCATTTGTTGCTGTGGATAGTGAGAAAAATGTCGAAAACATATCCACAGGCTAAGGACACGTTTTTGCAGACTGGATTTTATAGAGAAAAAAAGAGAAAGATCAATCTGCTGTCGATCGTTAGGAAGATGAAGATTTTTTTTAGAAGAGGTTGCATTTTTTAAGTATCCTCTATATAATCATAGAGACTGTCTTTAACTGTTATTCCTCAGGGAGGTGTCATAGATGAAAAGAACTTATCAACCAAATAAGCGTAAGCACAGCAAAGTTCACGGTTTCCGTGCACGCATGAGCACAAAAAACGGACGTAAAGTATTAGCTGCACGCCGTCGCAAGGGCAGAAAAGTATTATCTGCGTAGACCACTGAAAAGTCTCAGTGGTCTTTTTTTCCATAAAGACTGAGCTGTCGCCTGAGCCCGCCCCGGAACTAGTTGTCACAATCGGGTGCGGGTACAGGCCAGGGATTAAAGTGAAAATCCCGGCCCCAATTTACTTTATTGAAGGTGTAAGGATGAAAAAGAAGCTAAGAATTAAAAAGAATGATGAATTCCAGAATGTTTTTCAAAATGGTGAATCATTCGCGAACAGGCAATTTGTTGTCTATGTCCTTGACAAGCCCAATCAGGATTATTTTCGGATTGGCCTTTCCGTAAGTAAAAAAATGGGCAATGCCGTGGTCAGGAACCAGATAAAAAGATACATAAGGCAATCGTTCCTTGAATTGATGGACGATATTAAGATTGGCCGCGATTATGTTGTGATCGCAAGGAAGCCGACATCTGAGATGGATTTTTTTCAGGTGAAAAAAAGCCTGATCCATGTATTGAAGCGTTCGAATTCATTTGCATTCAAAAGAAAACCTATAAATAAGGATTAATGAAACCTATCCATTTTTCTTTCGTATGTATTCAAGGGGAACAAATAGTATTAAAAAACTCGTCGATTGGCGAGCCTTTATAAAGAAGAAGACAGAGGCACAGTTAGGCCCGAAGGATGTGGGACATACAGGTGTTGCTATAAAATGTAGCGCACTTAGCCTGTGTTAAACTTCATGCAGTAAGAAATTTTATACTTTCTTACCTGCAAAAAAAATGGATTCCATATAAATGATAGAAGCAAAGACTTGTGTGTACCCGATGCTGCGGAAACTGCATGGTTTTGGACAAGTTTTTTCCATTGGAGAAAGGTCATGCAGGCGTTTTAGAAGATTTGTATATAGACAGGAGGAAAAGACGGTTGAAAAAAAGATTATTACTCATAACTGGGCTTGTTTCCATGATGCTCTTACTTGCTGGATGTACAGAGGTAAATAAGCCGATTACTTCAGAAAGCACAGGGTTCTGGAATGAATATATCGTCTATCCATTATCCATGCTGATTACGTCCGTATCTGAGTTTTTAGGAGACTATGGATTAGGGATTATTGTCGTAACCATTCTTATTCGTCTGGCAATTCTGCCATTAATGATTAAGCAAACGAAAAGTTCTAAAGCGATGCAGGCCATCCAGCCTGAAATGAAGGAGCTTCGTGAAAAATACAGCTCAAAGGATGCAGCTACCCAGCAAAAGCTTCAGCAGGAAACGATGGCTTTATTCCAGAAATATGGAGTGAATCCTTTGGCAGGCTGTCTTCCTTTGGTAGTGCAAATGCCGATTTTGATTGGTTTTTACCATGCTATCACCCGTACTAGGGAGATCGCAAATCACAACTTCTTATGGTTTGACCTTGGCGATGCAGATCCATATTATATATTGCCTATCGTGGCGGGTATCACTACCTTTATTCAGCAAAAGATCACGATGGTCGGGATGGATACCAATCCGCAAATGGCTGCCCAGATGACGATGATGCTTTATATCATGCCAATCATGATCGTTGTTTTCGCAATCAATTTCCCTGCTGCCCTTTCTCTATACTGGGTAGTTGGTAACATATTCATGATCATTCAAACATATTTCATTAAAGCTCCGGATCTGAAAAAAGCAGCTGCCGGAAATGCGGGAGGAGCAAAGAAAAAGTGAAACAAGTAACTGCTACAGGACAATCTGTCGAAGAAGCAGTAGATTCCGCTTTAGCTCAGTTGAATATATCCCGGGACCGTGCAGAAATTAAAATTGTTGATGAAGGAAAAAAAGGGTTTCTGGGCTTGTTCGGTGGCAGGCAAGCGGTTGTGAAGGTCACAGTTAGGCCTGATGCGATCGAGGAAGCTGTTAAGTACCTGGAAAACGTCAGTGAAAAGATGGGGGTCACCGTCCAAGTTGATGTGCGACAGGATGGAAAAAATCTTACATTTTGGCTCTCTGGTGAAAAGATCGCCCTTTTGATTGGGAAACGAGGCCAAACGTTAAATTCTATACAATATTTAACCCAGCTGGTGGCCAATCGCTATTCCAATCAATACTTGAATATAACAGTGGATGCTGAGGACTACCGCAAGCGCCGTATAGACACACTTATCCAGCTCGCGGAAAGAATGGCGGCCCAGGCTGTCCGTTCAGGCAAACAAGTGTCGCTCGAGCCGATGCCTTCTTATGAACGTAAGGTCATCCATACAGCTTTAATGAATTACCCGAAGATTAAAACCACTTCGAGCGGGACGGAACCGTACCGCCATTTGGTGATTACCCCAACTAAATAACATGTACGGCAACCCCGTGTGACTCGGATTCACATGGGGGTTTTTATTGTACTTTGGAAGGTGGACCGGCGGCTTAAATGTTTGTTGGGTACGTATTGGACCAAGGTCAAGGTATGAGTATTCATATGTACCGCTTGCAAACGGTTATTCATTTTCAAAAGTAGCATCAAAGGTTCCGAAAAAGCTCATTGCCGGCGTTTGTTGTTATTCACATGTGGATAAGTTAAAATTAAGGGTGCGAATTCAAATGGTTTCATAATGTGGATAACTTTTGTCTTTCAAATGTTATCTGCTTTTCATGTATGTCCGGTCTGTGGTATTGTATTAATTTAGCAAAAAAATAATAAAATATTTCAAATATATATCCTTGGTAAAAATGAGGTGAAAAAAATGGAATACGATACGATTACCGCGATATCAACCCCGATGGGTGAAGGGGCGATTGCCATTGTCCGGATCAGCGGCGACGAGGCTTTGGCCATCAGTGATAAAATATACCGGGGTCCGAAGGGGAAGAGCCTTTCAGAAGTGGAGTCCCATACAATTCATTACGGGCATTTGGTTGATCCGAGAACAGGTGAGACAGTAGAAGAAGTTATGGTATCGATCATGAAGGGGCCGAAGACATTCACCCGTGAGGATGTGGTCGAAATCAATTGCCACGGCGGTTTGGTTTCCGTAAACAGGGTGTTGCAGCTGGTTCTTTCACAGGGTGCCCGTCTTGCTGAACCAGGGGAATTTACGAAAAGGGCGTTTCTCAACGGACGTATCGATTTATCACAGGCAGAAGCGGTCATGGATTTGATCCGCGCCAAAACGGACAGGGCGATGAATGTTGCACTTAGCCAAATGGATGGGCGGTTATCGAAACTGATTCGTAAGCTTCGCCAGGAAATTCTTGAAACACTGGCGCAGGTAGAAGTAAATATCGATTATCCGGAATATGACGACGTAGAGGAAATGACCCACCGTTTGTTTATGGATAAAGCCCAGTATGTCCGCAAGGAAATTGAAAAACTGCTCCAGACATCGCAGCAAGGAAAGATTTTACGCGAAGGGCTTTCTACGGTGATTATCGGCCGGCCCAATGTAGGGAAATCATCCTTATTAAATAGTCTTGTTCATGAAAATAAAGCGATTGTTACCGACATTCCCGGTACTACCCGGGATGTGATCGAGGAATACGTCAATGTCCGCGGCGTGCCGCTAAGGCTCCTTGATACGGCAGGAATCCGTGAAACGGAAGATATCGTGGAAAGAATCGGGGTTGAACGCTCAAGGGCCGTTTTGAAGGAAGCGGACTTAATCTTGCTTGTGTTGAATTACTCGGATGATCTGACGCCTGAGGATGAAATGCTTTTCGAAGCCGTAAAAGGCATGGATGTGATTGTGATTGTGAATAAGACGGATCTTCCAAAAAAAATCAAATTGGAAGATGTGGAAGAGCTTGCCGGAAACGGAAAGGTCGTCACCACTTCATTATTGGAGGATAAGGGAGTCAATGAGTTGGAAGAGGCAATCTCATCCTTATTCTTTGAGGGCAATATTGAAGCGGGAGATATGACGTATGTGTCGAATTCACGCCATATAGCCTTATTGGGACAGGCTAAACAAGCTGTCGAAGATGCAATTTTGGCAATAGAAGCCGGAACTCCTGTCGATTTAGTTCAAATAGATTTTACAAGGACATGGGAATTGCTCGGCGAGATTATCGGGGACAGTGTTCACGAAAGTTTGATCGATCAATTATTCTCACAATTTTGTTTAGGAAAATAAAGCAAGGAGGGAAAACTATGCAATACGATGCAGGCAGTTATGACGTAATCGTAATCGGGGCCGGGCATGCCGGAAGTGAAGCCGGCCTTGCCGCTGCAAGGGTTGGTGCAAAAACCCTGATGATTACGATCAATTTGGATATGGTGGCATTCATGCCTTGTAACCCTTCCGTAGGAGGGCCCGCAAAAGGGATCGTCGTGAGGGAAATTGACGCCCTGGGGGGCGAAATGGGGAAAAATATCGACAAAACGCATATCCAGATGAGAATGCTGAATACCGGAAAAGGACCTGCCGTTCGCGCTTTACGGGCCCAGGCCGATAAATTCTTATACCAGCAGGAAATGAAAAAAACGATTGAAAATGAACCAAACCTTACTTTAATTCAAGGGATGGTAGAACGTTTGATCGTGGAAGACGGCGTTTGTAATGGTGTGGTTACGCAAACAGGCGCTACTTATAAAGCAAAAACGGTTGTCATTACGACCGGTACTTTTTTAAGAGGGGAAATCATTTTAGGGGAGCTTAAATATGCAAGCGGCCCGAACAACCAGCAGCCTTCGATCCGCCTTTCCGAACATCTGGAGGAGCTTGGCTTTGATTTGGTCCGTTTCAAAACCGGAACACCTCCACGGGTAAACAGCCATACGATTGATTACAGCAAAACGGAAATTCAGCCCGGTGACGAAGAGCCGCGCGCATTCTCTTATGAAACGACTAAGTTTATAACTGATCAGCTTCCGTGCTGGCTTACGTATACAAGCCTGGAAACACACCAAATCATCGATGACAATCTTCACCGCTCTCCGATGTACTCCGGCATGATTAAAGGGACAGGGCCGAGATACTGCCCGTCCATTGAAGATAAAGTCGTCCGTTTCAACGACAAACCGCGTCATCAGATCTTCCTTGAGCCTGAAGGGCGAAATACGCAGGAAGTCTATGTGCAGGGGCTGTCTACAAGCCTTCCTGAAGATGTACAGAGGAGGATTCTAGCAACCATTCCAGGACTTGAAAATGTCCAGATGATGCGTGCAGGATATGCAATCGAATATGACGCGATCGTCCCTACGCAGCTTTGGCCGACACTAGAAACGAAAAAAGTGAAGAACCTGTATACCGCTGGACAAATTAACGGGACTTCCGGTTACGAAGAAGCGGCGGGCCAAGGGTTGATGGCCGGGATCAATGCTGGCTTAAATGCCCTTGGTAAAGAAGAACTGATCTTAAGCCGTTCGGAAGCGTACATTGGAGTGTTGATTGACGATCTTGTTACAAAAGGGACCAATGAGCCATACCGGCTGTTAACGTCACGAGCCGAATACCGTTTGCTTCTGCGCCATGATAATGCCGACCTGCGTTTGACAGAAATTGGCCATAAAATCGGTATGATCAAGGAAGAAAGGTACGAGAAATTCCTGGACAAAAAAGCAGCGGTTGAAGCGGAAAAATCACGGCTTCAATCCATTATCATCAAGCCGAACGAACAGACACAGGAAATCATCAGGCAAAGCGGGGGAACCGAATTGAAGGATGGCATCCGTGCTTCCGATTTATTGAAGCGCCCTGAAATGAATTATTCGCATATCAAGCTTCTCGCACCATCCGAAACGGAGCTTGATAATGATGTGACCGAACAGGTAGAAATCCAGATCAAATATGAAGGATATATCGAAAAATCACTCCAGCAGGTCGACCGCCTCAAGAAAATGGAGAATAAAAAGATCCCTGAAAATATTGATTATGATGCCATTTCTGGCCTTGCGAATGAAGCGCGCCAAAAATTGAAACAAGTGCGTCCGCTATCGGTCGCACAGGCTTCACGTATTTCAGGCGTGAATCCTGCAGATGTGTCTATCTTGCTTGTGTATTTGGAACAAGGAAAAATAGCACGGGTTTCCAAATAATCGTCGCGTCAATATCCGAAAGGTTCCGGACAAATGTTCAGAACTTCCGAAAAGGAATGAACAACCTATGAAAATTGAACAATTTCAACAGCTGCTTAAGGAGAAAGGCATTGACCTTACTCCCTTTCAGCTGGAGCAATTTGAAATCTATTATAGACTGCTGTTAGAGTGGAATGAGAAAATGAATCTCACCGCGATTACGGATAAAGAAGAAGTGTATCTAAAACATTTCTATGATTCAATAAGTGCTGCCTTTTATTTCGACCTTTCTAAACCCTACAAGCTTGTTGATGTAGGCGCCGGAGCCGGTTTCCCAAGCATTCCATTGAAAATTGTCTTCCCGCAGCTGCATGTTTCGATTGTAGATTCCCTCAATAAAAGGATTTCTTTTTTGGAGCATCTTGCGAAATCCCTAAAGCTTGAAAATGTCGGGTTTTTCCATGATCGTGCCGAAACCTTCGGACAGAAGGCTGAACATCGTGAAGCTTATAATATTGTGACGGCAAGGGCAGTGGCGAGGATGTCAGTATTAAGTGAGCTTTGTCTCCCGCTCGTCAAAGTGGATGGAACCTTTATCGCCATGAAGGCCGCGAGCACGAAGGAAGAATTGGACAACGGCAAAAAGGCGATCACAACGCTTGGTGGGGAAATTGAACAAATTCACCATTTTCTTTTGCCGCTTGAAAACAGTGATAGAAACATCATAACTATCAAGAAGGTGAAACCTACGCCTAAAAAATATCCAAGAAAACCAGGGACCCCGAATAAAACGCCTATCGAATGACTGTGCTGAATAGAAGGCTGGACAAATTGGAAAAAAATCCTGTATTCTGGAAAAATAAAATTTCGGTAGCGTACATTATCATTTTCTTTTACTATAAAAGATAGATAGATGTGCGACAGACCTATGGTATTGTTTAAATTTGTCAAGCTTTTTGGAGGACTTGTCGCTTCGATAGAGAATATGTAATATGGGAGTTTCTTAAAGGTGGTGTAGGGAAATGAAGCATCCTTTTTCGCGGTTCTTTGGCATAGGCGAAAAAGAAGAGCACCAAGTTGAACTGGAAATCGAAGAACCAAGTAATTTTGAAGAAATAAAGAAAGTTTCCATTTCCAATATCGTGCCCAATCGATATCAGCCCAGAACAGTATTCAATGAAGACAAAATCACCGAATTGGCCCAAACCATTCATACACATGGCATCATCCAGCCCATAGTCGTAAGGCAGTATGAAGAGGGGAAATTCGAGATCATCGCCGGCGAACGTCGTTTTCGGGCCATACAAAAACTCGGCTGGGATACAGCCCCAGTCATCGTGAAAAATTTCAATGACACTGAAACGGCTTCAGTTGCGCTAATAGAAAATTTGCAGCGGGAAGAACTTTCCCCGATTGAAGAGGCCATTGCGTATGGGAAGCTATTGGAGCTTCATAGCCTGACACAGGAAGCGCTGGCCCAAAGGCTTGGGATTGGCCAATCTACCGTCGCCAATAAGCTGAGGCTGTTAAAGCTGCCCGGCGAAGTGCAGGAGGCTGTGCTGCAAAAGCTGATTACGGAACGCCATGCACGTTCTTTAATCCCTTTAAAGGACCCGGAAAAACAAACTAAATTATTGCAGGAAATCATAGAGAAGAACTTAAATGTAAAACAGACCGAAGAACGGGTCGTCAAACTGCTCGATAATTCCGTGCAAAAACCGAAACCGAAAAGAAAAGCTTTCAGCAAGGATATGAGAATCGCCGTAAACACCATTCGTCAATCTTTAAACATGGTTACGGATAATGGAATCAATCTGGACGCGGAAGAAGAGGAATTCGAGGAATACTACCAATTCACGATAAAAATACCAAAGAAAAAAGCGTAATGTTTTTTAACCAGCCTGGCAATTTTGCCGGGCTTTTTTATTTTGTATTTACTCTTTTATTACAATTTTCTAAAAAATAAGTGGTTTATCGAGAAAAAAACTTAAACTTCTTTTTTTCATGATAAAATAGAAAAGCATTTAATAGTTTAAGATAAAAGAAGCTGCTTCTTACATAGATTATTGAAATAGTAAGGTTGAAGGTGGGTGACATCGTGGGAAAGATTCTCGCGATTGCGAATCAAAAGGGCGGCGTTGGAAAAACGACAACCTCCGTAAATCTCGGCGCCTGTTTGGCATACATAGGAAAAAAAGTATTACTCGTCGATATTGACCCGCAAGGAAATGCCACGAGCGGTGCAGGAATCGATAAAGCTGATGTGAATCAATGCATTTATGATGTGTTGGTGGATGATGTCGAAGCTGAGGAAGTGATAATGGCAACAAAGGTGGAAAACCTGTACGCCATTCCGGCGACGATTCAGCTTGCAGGGGCGGAAATTGAGCTGGTGCCCACGATATCCCGGGAGGTTCGTTTAAAAAGGGCATTGGAAGAGGTAAAGGACCGTTTTGATTACATCATCATTGATTGTCCCCCGTCGCTGGGGCTGCTCACTTTAAATGCGTTGACTGCATCTGATGCGGTCTTGATACCGGTCCAATGCGAATATTATGCTCTCGAGGGATTAAGCCAGCTCCTCAATACTGTCCGCCTTGTCCAAAAGCACCTGAACCAGGACCTGAAAATTGAAGGAGTACTCCTCACGATGCTTGATGCAAGGACCAATTTGGGTATTCAGGTAATAGAAGAAGTGAAAAAGTATTTCCAGGACAAAGTCTATAAAACGATCATCCCAAGAAATGTCCGATTAAGCGAGGCACCAAGCCATGGAGAGCCAATCATTATTTATGATCCCAAATCAAGAGGTGCAGAGGTTTACCTAGACTTGGCAAAGGAAGTGGTGGCAAATGGCTAGAGGACTTGGAAAGGGATTGAACTCCCTGTTTACGAACATGGAAGCCGGAAAAGAAGATGCAGTACAAGAGATCAAGGTAAAGGAACTAAGACCGAACCCTTACCAGCCGCGAAAATTATTTGATCCCGAAGCGATTGGCGAGTTAAAACAGTCAATTATCGAGCATGGCATTCTGCAGCCGATTATCGCAAGAAAGAGCATCAAAGGATATGAAATAGTCGTAGGGGAAAGAAGATTCCGGGCAGCTAAGGAAGCGGGGTTGGCCACGGTTCCGGTTGTTGTCCGGGAATTGACAGAACAGCAAATGATGGAACTCGCCATCCTTGAAAACCTGCAGCGTGAAGACCTCAACCCTATTGAGGAAGCTATTGCCTATCAATCCCTTTTGGAAAAATCGGACCTTACGCAGGAACAGCTTGCGAAACGATTAGGCAAAAGCCGTCCCCATATTGCAAACCATATACGCTTGCTATCCCTCCCGGAAGACATTCAAAAGTACATTTCAGAAGGGGAAATATCAATGGGACACGGCCGTACTTTGCTAAGCTTAAAGAAAAAAAATCTACTAAAGGCCGTTGTCGAAAAAATAATAAAAGACAGCATGAATGTCCGCCAGCTCGAACACTATATCAATCAGTTAAATGAAAATGTTTCACATGAAACGGTTCCGCCTCCCAAACCGAAAAAGGATATTTTCATTAAGGAAAGGGAAAATAGCCTTCGCGAACGTTTTGGGACACCCGTCACAATTAAACAAAGTAAGAAAAAAGGCAGGATCGAGATCGAATTTTACTCAAAAGAAGACCTGGAAAGGATCCTGGATCTCATTGATTCGGAGAATGTATCCTCTTAAACCATCCTTGGAGAGATGGTTTTCCTTTTATTGCCCGTTATATGAATCATATCCACATGAGTTTTGTTTTAACACCCAATCTGGAGATCAAAACGGTGTGTATTTAGCTGAACCAACATTGAAACATCGTAGTTGGGCGTGTTTGAATGGAAAAGACAAAGATGCAGCCCGGGTCGACAGGATATGTCTGACACAGACAAAGACATATTTGGAACGTGCCGCACTTATGGTGACCTGCTTAATTTGACAGGAAAGTTTATATTCGTATAATGAGCCAATAAAGGCCGTGTGAGCGCTAGCTCCACCCCTTTTCAACAGAAGGTGAAAAGAAATGGTACTATCAGGAACACTTATAAATGGGGTTTTGATCATTATCGGAACCTTGCTCGGAAGGGTCTTTCATCGGATCCCACAAAAAATGAAAGACACCGTTATGTATGGAATCGGGCTGGCGGTGGTAGTGTTAGGGCTGCAAATGGGCTTTAAAAGCCAGCAGTTTTTAATCGTTATTTTAAGCCTTGTGGCCGGGGCGGTGATCGGCGAATGGATTGATTTAGATGCCAAGCTGAATGCACTGGGCAATTGGCTGGAGAAAAAGCTCGGAGCTAAGGAAGGCAATACGATTTCCCAGGGATTTGTCACAGCAACGCTGATTTTCCTGATTGGTGCGATGGCGATCATCGGCGCATTGGACAGTGGCATCAGGAACGACCATGATGTGCTGTATACGAAAGCTATTATCGATGGATTCACTGCTACTATTCTCGCCACAACATTGGGAATCGGCGTAATTTTTTCTGCCGTCCCGGTCGTGCTTTATCAAGGGGCGATTGCCCTGTTTGCCACGCAAATAGACAAGGTTGTCCCCAAGGTGTTAATGGATTCATTTATTTTGGAAATGACGGCAACTGGCGGTGTGATGATTTTTGCGATAGGCTTGAATTTGATAGGGATCACAAAGATTCGTGTCGCCAATCTGCTTCCCGGCATTCTCGTCACAGCCCTCTTGTCCTGGATTTTTTATTACTTTGACATCCAGCTATAATAAAAAAGCAGAAGAAAAAAATCCTTGATCATTCATTAAAATGGCAAGGATTTTTTTAAAAAGTATTTGTTATTGTGCTCACGGGGTTTTTTCCTGGTCGAAAGCCCAGTCAAATCGTGCAAGGTTGGTTTTTCTATGTCGCTGGCTACCTGCAAAATGGATGCCATTCGCAATCGTCTTCGCCATTTTCAATACAAGATTTAAACGAGTGTTTTGAAGTACCATGAATTCCATGAATCCACTTACATTTACAATTCCGGTAATATGGGCATTCCCAACCGATGGGAGCTCTTTATTGACACCGGCCCCCGGCTTAACAGGGCCCTCACCGACCTGAACGACGCCCACGCTCTTAAGACGTCCTAAGCAAGCATCCACGCCTATGATGAACGGATTCACATGCGTTGTTCGTATCTCCGCAAGCTTTTCCTCGAGGTTCATGGCGTGAATCGGTTCATCGAGTGTCCCGTATACGAAAAAGTGAGAAGTGGCTTTTTCCTGGAGGAAGGTACCAACAAGCGGGCCGAGCGAGTCGCCGGTTGAACGGTCCGTACCGATGCAAACAATTACAATAGGCTGGATCCGTCCTTCAGGAAGCAGCGCAAGCAGTTCCTGAGAAATCTTTCGTGGTGCATCCAAATCCTCATGCAAGATCCGGCTCATTCTATTTTTATTATCAAAAAAGCTGGGCTTTAGGTTCATCGGTACCACTCCTCTGTAATAGTATTAACAGTATACGGAAAAAAACGGAATTGTATACATGTGCCTGCGGGGAATCATAAAAGAATGCAGGCTCAGGCCAGACAATGATTTATATCATAATAGCGTGAATGTATAGATATAATACGGTTGCCAAGTTCCTGATATTGTTTTACCTATATACCCATAGTTTTTTTATACAAAAACCCCTAAATTACGATACAATATTGACTATACGAATTTTCGTTAAAAAGCAGGTGTAATGTATGAAGTACTACGAAACAATTCGAGACAGGTTTTCAGAGCATTTTTTTAATGAAGATACATGGGTCATTATCGGGCAAGGCATGGTTAAAATCCTATTGATCATCGTGATAGCCGGTTTTGTCATTAAAATAGGAAAGACAATTATTAGGAAGTTTTTTGAAATGAGGGAACGGAGCCCATTGCGGGTTTCAGAACGCAGGGAAGCCACAATATTAAGGCTGCTGCAAAACATTCTTACCTATGCGGTTTATTTCATTACCTTTATCATGGTTCTTGAAATCATGGGCATCAAGGTGGGGGCACTGCTTGCAGGTGCAGGGATTGTCGGCCTTGCTGTCGGATTTGGGGCACAAAGCCTCGTTAAGGATATCATTACCGGCTTTTTCATCATTCTCGAGGATCAATTTTCGGTCGGAGATTATGTTCGGGTCGGCCAGTTTGAAGGCGAAGTGCTTGAAATCGGACTCCGGACGACGAAAATCAAAAGTGCGACGGGGGAACTGCATGTGCTGCCAAACGGAAGTATTATTGAAGTTACTAATTTCTCGATTCTCAATAGTGTAGCGGTGGTGGATGTCAGCATCCCTCATGACAGTGATTTGGAGCTAGCGGAGAATGTCATAAAAGAACTGCTTCAAGGCATGCCCGAGCGTTATGAGGATATGGTAAATCCCCCGGAGTTATTAGGAATTCAAACCATAACCGCGACAGAAATCGTGTTGCGTGTTCTTTCTGAGGTACACCCGATGCGACATTGGTATATTGGGAGAGTCCTGAGAAAGGAAATTCTGGCTGTCCTTGCTGAAAATGGTATTGAAATTCCCGTTCCGAGGATGGTTATGTCTAGCCTTAATGATCGGGGAAACAAAGGACAGGCACAAAAATCAAACTGAATAAAGGAGTGGGAGGACGGGATGGAAGAAAAGGAATTTGTTCTGAATGATGTAGTTGAAATGAAAAAGCCTCATCCATGCGGCGCCAACCGCTGGAAAATTATCCGATTGGGCATGGACATCCGAATCAAATGCGAAGGGTGCGGCCACAGCGTAATGCTCCCGAGAAGAGAATTCTCAAGAAAATTAAAGAAGGTATTAGAAAAGCATGAAGAATGATCATGCTTTTTCTTATGGGCGCACTTTACCGCTTTAAAGGCCTGGGGGTCATTCCCCCAATCCGCTAAAGCGCTAAAGCAGCGTACCATATTTGCTTGTGTTTTTGGCTTGTAAAACCTATAATTGTGAAGGGTTTATTATCAATTCTGTTTTTCATATTGAAATGAATGTTTCTTTATAGATAAGGTATTCTCAAAGAGGAGTGAAAAGTATGGCTCTAACAGCAGGGATTGTCGGATTGCCGAACGTGGGCAAATCGACTTTATTTAATGCAATAACACAGGCAGGTGCCGAGTCAGCCAACTACCCGTTTTGTACAATCGATCCAAACGTTGGGATTGTAGAGGTCCCTGACCATCGTTTACAAAAGTTAACTGAATTGGTGCAACCGAAGAAAACCGTGCCGACTGCCTTTGAATTCACAGATATTGCAGGAATTGTTAAAGGAGCAAGCAAGGGGGAAGGACTGGGGAATAAATTCCTCTCACATATCCGCCAGGTCGATGCGATTTGTCAGGTTGTCCGCTGCTTCGCAGATGATAACATTACACACGTGTCCGGCAAAGTGGACCCAATCGACGATATCCAGGTGATCAATTTGGAGTTGATCCTTGCCGATCTTGAAACCGTTGATAAGCGTATTGAACGTGTCGGGAAAATGGCGAAGCAAAAAGATAAGGAAGCTATGTTTGAGCATGAAATCCTGACTATGCTTAAGGAAGCATTTGAAGCGGAAAAGCCCGCCCGTACCGTTGAGTTTACAGAGGAACAAATGAAGGTGGCAAAAGGCTTGCACCTTTTGACCATTAAACCGATTCTTTATGTAGCAAACGTAAGCGAAGACGATGTAGCCAATCCTTCTGATAACGAGTACGTGCAGAAAGTCCGGGAATATGCGGCTGCGGAAAACGCTGAAGTCATTGTCGTCTGTGCGAAAATTGAAGAAGAAATTGCGGAGCTTGAAGGGGAAGAAAAACAAATGTTCTTATCCGAGCTTGGGATTGAAGAATCCGGTCTTGATCAATTGATTCGCGCTTCTTACAATTTGCTTGGATTGGCTACTTATTTTACAGCTGGTGTCCAGGAAGTACGTGCCTGGACGTTCCGTAAAGGCATGAAAGCACCGCAATGTGCGGGTATCATCCATTCTGATTTTGAACGCGGCTTCATCCGTGCTGAAACTGTCGCTTATGATGACCTCCTTGCTGCGGGAAGCCATAGTGCTGCTAAAGAAGCTGGGAAAGTCCGCCTTGAAGGGAAAGACTATGTCGTTCAAGACGGCGATGTCATCCATTTCCGTTTTAATGTGTGATGAGGATCACTCTGCAGAAGTTTTCTGCGGAGTTTTTTATTTATGGGAGCTAATGTTTTTAATCAGAGTGATTTGCTAGAATGGATTGCAATGAAAAGGGAATTATGATATACTTTCAACTTGTGAGTAATTACTTAATAATAATTGCTCCTTGCCCGCTTAGGGCCGTTTAGACCAAAAGGAGGTGACAGTGATGAGAAAATACGAAATTATGTATATCATCCGTCCAAACATTGAGGAAGACGCTAAAAAAGCGCTAGTTGAACGTTTCAACACAATCCTTACTGATAATGGTGCGGAAGTTACGGAAGCGAAAGAATGGGGCAAGCGCCGTCTTGCTTATGAAATCAATGATTTCCGTGACGGGTATTATATGCTTCTTAAAGTTAACGCTCCGGCTGAAGCTATTCAGGAATTCGACCGTCTGGCTAAGATCAACGAAGACATTATCCGCCAAATGGCAACAAAAGAAGAAGAATAAACCGATAATAGATAGATCACATTTCCATTCATTTGGAAAGTTGGGGGTTGATTCTGATGATGAATCGCGTAATTTTAGTAGGGCGCTTAACAAAAGATCCTGAATTGCGATATACACCGAATGGGGTGCCTGTTGCAACCTTTACCCTTGCTGTTAACCGTAGCTTTACGAATCAGCAGGGCGAGCGCGAAGCAGACTTCATCAATTGCGTAGTTTGGCGGAAGCCTGCGGAAAATGTGGCAAACTACTTAAAAAAAGGCAGTTTGGCCGGTGTGGATGGAAGAATCCAGACGCGCAATTACGAAGGACAGGACGGCAAACGTGTATATGTGACAGAGATTCTGGCTGAGAGTGTTCAATTCCTTGAACCACGAAGCAGTTCAGCGGGTGAAAGAAATGAAGGCGGTTCTTATGGCAATCAGCGAAACAATGATTATCCATTTGGACAAAATCAGAATCAGAATCAGCGCAACAACAACAATAACTACACTCGTGTAGATGATGATCCATTTGCAAATGACGGTAAGACCATCGACATTTCAGATGACGATCTTCCATTTTAATAATGATGTCGTGAATAAAATTATAAATACAAGGAGGGAATTTTTATGGCAATGGGCGGACGTAAAGGACGCGGTAAGCGTAAAAAGGTTTGTTACTTTACATCACAAGGAATTACTCATATCGACTACAAAGATGTAGATCTTCTTAAGAAGTTCATCTCTGAACGCGGTAAGATTCTTCCACGTCGTGTAACTGGTACAAGCGCTAAATACCAACGTAAATTGACAGTTGCTATCAAGCGTGCACGTACTATGGCATTGCTTCCATACGTAGCTGGAGAGTAATAGCTGAGAAAAACCCTGTTTGCTTTTTGCGCAATCAGGGTTTTTTGCTGTATTCTAAATGGAGAAGCCTTATGCTTTGTTCAAAGGCTAGTGAAACCAGGATTTCAAATAAAAGAGCCGAAAAACATATTAGAGCAGTTTCGAAAGTTCAAACTTATGTATATATGAAAAAAAGCGCGGCCGATTGGCACACGCCTTTTTTCACCACACATTTTTAGCGGGGGTGGGTGGGAAAATACCGGGAAAAGATTCTAACGCTGCGTATATCGATTCAACACCGTAGTGCCTTTAGCCCGAATGGCAAATTTCCCATACAAGGCGGCCAATACTTCACTTGAAGTCGCTGTTAAACGTTCCATGTTCATCAGTCCCTTTCTTGTTGGTATTGTATCATCCTTGCACTTTTTATTTACCCGCTTGTCCTCTTCTAAAACATTTTCCCTGTAAAATCATTTCAATTTTTCCCCGCATTTTGTGTTTTCCCCTGAGAAAAAGATGGTTCGTTTGAAAAATGGCCAAAAAAATGGCTACAATACAAGAGAGCTTATCTGCTGTGCACTTATTTAAAGAGCTACTAATATTGAGAAGGTTGTGGAAGTTTGAACAATGGAAGAAAGATTGCCGAAGGAGGAGCGCTTTTAGCTCTATATAGTATTTTACTGCTTTTGACCGTTTATTTTCCCTTATTGGGTTTGCCATTATTTTTCTTTCTGCCGGTACCTTTTATTTTGACGGCCATTAAGCACGACCTTGGATGGTCCATAGGATTCCTCCTAGTGGCATGCGGCCTGTCAGCATTGTTTGGCACGATTACGGCGATTCCGATGGCTTTGGTCACAGGGGCGACAGGAGTAACAATCGGGGCTTTGATCAGAAGAAATAAACCCGCATATCTGGTGTATGTCGGCGCAGTCCTGATTCTGATTATTGGAATAGTGGCTTTGTACGGGGCGGCAGCCTGGTTCTTTGATGTCGATTTCATTGGGGACTTTATTAGCATGTTAAGGGATTCTGTTGGCAAATCCCTTGATATGATGACCGCCATGGGCCAAGAAGTACCGGAAGATTTTACAAAGGGGATTAATGATTGGGTCGATATGCTGAATACTTTATTGCCTGCCTTATTGGTTGCGACTTCCATGGTGATGGCAGCCCTTATTGTCCTTGCCTCCAATCCGTTCGTAAAAAGATTCAGCGAGAAAAAAGTTTCATGGCCTCCTTTAAGAGAACTTCAACTCCCAAAAAGTCTTTTATGGTATTATTTAATTACGATGGTAGCTGGATTTTTTCTTCGGCCGGAAGAAGACAGCTATCTCTATATGGTGATTGCCAACCTTCTCTTGATTTTGCAGTTGTTGATGCTGCTTCAGGGTTACTCGCTATTATTTTTCTTCAGTCATATAAAAGGGTGGGCCAAGGCGGTTCCGGTGATTATTTTGGTCTTATCCTTGTTCATGCCGTTCTTTCAGGCATTCATCCGGATAGCAGGAATCGTTGATCTGGGATTTCCAATTAGGGATGCCCTTCGGAACAAGAAGCAATAAAGATCGTTTAATCATAAAATTTTATACTTAGACATGCTTTTAGGAGCTGAAAATATGCCATCTTTTTTACAGAAGCAGTCTATTAGGTATCCCATTTATGGCTTGCTTGGTGCAACGCTCGCACTTGTAGGGTTTGTTGCCTATTATTCCTGGTGGATTGCTTTAATAGGGCTTGCGCTTCTATCTTTTTTATTTTTCATGGTATTTAGGATTGAATATAAAAACCGGCGTGAAACTGAAGAATATATTTCTACATTATCTTATCGGCTGAAAAAAGTGGGCGAAGAGGCCCTGCTTGAAATGCCAATCGGGATTATGCTTATTAATGATGATTATTATATCGAATGGACCAATCCTTTTTTGGCATCCTGCTTTGATGAGGATTCGCTTGTAGGAAGGTCGCTGTATGACGTAGCGGAATCAATCGTGCCGTTGATTAAACAGGAAGTGGAAACAGAAACTATCACGCTCCGGGCGCGGAAGTTCAAAGTGATCCATAAAAGGGAAGAACGGCTGCTCTATTTCTTTGATGTGACCGAACAGGTCGAAATTGAACAGCTTTACGAAGATGAACGTACAGCACTCGCCTTTATTGCTCTGGATAATTATGATGAATTGACACAGGGAATGGATGACCAGCGAAAAAGCAGCCTGAATAGCCTGGTCACCTCCCTTTTGAACAAATGGGCCAAGGATAATGGCGTGTTTTTAAAACGCACTTCTTCTGATCGGTTCATGGCTGTATTCAATGAAAGCATCCTTCAACTGCTTGAAAAAGGAAAGTTCTCAATTCTGGATGAAATCAGGGAAACGACCGCGAAGCAAAATGTTTCTCTTACTTTGAGCATTGGCGTGGGCTCGGGTGTTTCTTCACTGCCGGAGTTGGGTACTCTCGCACAGTCAAGCCTTGATCTTGCTTTAGGCAGGGGCGGCGATCAGGTCGCCATCAAATTGGCCAATGGGAAAGTGAAATTCTTTGGCGGCAAAACCAATCCGATGGAAAAACGGACCAGGGTCCGCGCCCGCGTGATTTCCCATGCGCTTAAAGATATTGTGCTTGACAGTGACAAAGTCATTGTAATGGGCCATAAGCATCCCGATATGGACGCGGTGGGATCCGCCATCGGCATCACGAAAGTAGCCCAGATGAATGAGCGTGATGCTTATATCGTCTTAAACTTTAACGAACTCGATACTGGGGTCCGCCGGTTAATGGAAGAAACCAAGAACAAGCCCGATCTGTTTGACCGTTTCATCACGCCTGAGGAAGCATTTGAGATGATTACCGATGAAACCCTTCTTGTGGTTGTCGATACCCATAAACCGTCGATGATGATCGAGGAACGCCTGTTAAACCGGATTGACAAAGTGGTTGTAATCGATCATCACAGGCGGGGGGAAGAATTCATAAACAATGCGCTGCTCGTCTACATGGAGCCTTATGCGTCCTCAACGGCTGAGCTTGTGACGGAGCTGCTGGAATATCAGCCGAAGCGAAGCAAGATCGATATGCTTGAATCGACCGCACTGCTTGCCGGTATTATCGTCGATACGAAGAGCTTTACGCTGAGGACAGGATCGCGGACCTTTGATGCGGCGTCCTATTTAAGGGCGCATGGAGCGGATACAGTTCTTGTCCAAAAGTTTTTGAAAGAAGATGTGGATACGTATATTAAACGATCCAAATTGATTGAGAAAGTTTCTTTTTATAAAAACGGGATTGCAATTGCAAAGGGATCACCTGAGGAATTTCATGATCAGGTATTGATCGCCCAGGCGGCAGATACCCTTTTGACGATGGATGGTGTGCTCGCTTCCTTTGTGATTTCAAGACGTACGGAAGATATGGTCAGCATCAGCGCGCGATCACTTGGGGATATCAATGTACAGGTAATCATGGAAATGTTGGAAGGCGGAGGGCACTTAACGAATGCGGCCACCCAGCTCTACACATCCATCGAGGAAGCGGAAGAACGTTTAAAAACAGCGATTGATGAATATTTAGAAGGAGGACAAAGCGAATGAAAGTGATTTTTTTAAAGGATGTAAAAGGAAAAGGAAAAAAAGGGGAAGTGAAGAATGTGTCAGACGGTTATGCGCAAAACTTCCTTCTGAAACAAGGCCTGGCTGTAGAAGCTTCTAATGCCAATATGAAAGCTTTGGAAGCACAACAAAATAAACAGCAAGTCCTGGCAGCCGAAGAGCTCGAACAGGCCAAGGAATTAAAGGAAAAAGTCGAAAAGCTCACTGTCGAGCTTCAGGCAAAAGCGGGTGAGGGCGGCCGCCTTTTTGGTTCCATTACAACAAAACAAATTGCCGAGGAACTGCAAAAGAAACATAAAATCAAAATTGATAAGCGCAAAATGGACCTTAGTGAAGGAATCCGCACGCTTGGCCACACTAAGTTTCCGGTCAAATTGCATCCGGAAGTAACGGCCACGCTGACAGTCCATGTCAAAGAAATTAACTAATTTTAGTTCTTTCCTATCTGAAAGAAACTAGATAAAATAGAAGGTAAAGAAAAATGTGATTGGGCGTATTGTCCCATCACTTTTTTTACTTTAGGAATCTTTACGTTCTTAAGTTGTTTCCATTAAGGCGATAATTTGTTTTTAACTACGTACTAGGCAATAAGGCAATCGATTGTTCTCCAGTTTCTATTTTTTTTATATACAGAGGTTTGAAGTTTGACAATCCCCTTCTCGGGAAAAAGGAGGTTAGCAGAGTGAATGAATTATTCCAGGATCGCATCCCGCCGCAGAATATTGAAGCTGAACAGGCGGTGATCGGGGCGATTTTCTTAGAGCCTTCCGCTCTTACGCTTGCTTCTGAAATCCTGATTCCAGAGGATTTTTACCGCAGCTCCCACCAAAAAATCTTTAATGTTATGATCAAGCTCAACGATCTTGGAAAAGCGGTCGATTTGATTACGGTCACTGAAGAACTTGCAGCTTCCAAAAATCTGGAAGAAGTAGGGGGCGTCTCGTATTTGAGCGAGGTGGCAGCATCGGTCCCAACTGCTGCCAATATCGAATACTATGCACGTATCGTCGAAGAGAAATCGTTACTGCGCAGGTTGATCCGCACGGCAACAAACATAGCCCAGGAAGGCTATAGCCGAGAAGATGAAGTGGAAAGCCTGTTGGGGGAAGCGGAAAAAAATATCATGGAAGTGGCGCAGAGGAAAAATACGGGTGCCTTCCAAAATATCAAGGATGTATTGGTTAAAACTTATGACAATATCGAAGTCCTGACGAACCGCAAAGGGGATATTACCGGTATTCCGACAGGGTTTGCCGAGCTGGACCGGATGACAGCAGGCTTTCAGCGCAATGATTTGATCATTGTGGCTGCCCGTCCTTCCGTCGGTAAAACAGCATTCGCTTTGAACATTGCCCAAAACGTGGCGACGAAAACGGAAGAAAACGTCGCGATCTTCAGCCTGGAGATGGGCGCTGAACAGCTGGTCATGCGTATGCTGTGCGCGGAAGGCAATATCAATGCACAGAACCTCCGGACAGGATCGTTGACCGATGAAGATTGGCGCAAGCTCACAATGGCAATGGGAAGCTTGTCGAATGCCGGCATCTATATTGATGACACACCCGGCGTGCGTATCGGGGATATCCGTTCCAAGTGTCGCCGGCTTAAGCAAGAACAGGGGCTTGGGATGATTCTGATCGACTATCTCCAGCTCATCCAGGGCAACGGCAGATCTGGCGAGAACCGGCAGCAGGAAGTTTCGGAAATATCACGTTCCCTAAAGGCGTTGGCCCGTGAGTTGCAGGTGCCTGTCATTGCCCTTTCCCAGCTTTCCCGTGGCGTGGAACAGCGCCAGGATAAGCGGCCGATGATGTCCGATATCCGTGAATCGGGAAGTATTGAGCAGGATGCTGATATCGTAGCTTTCCTGTACCGTGATGACTATTATGATAAGGAATCAGAAAACAAAAATATCATAGAAATCATCATTGCCAAACAGCGTAATGGACCGGTTGGAACAGTATCTCTCGCTTTTGTAAAGGAATATAACAAATTCGTCAATCTTGAAAGACGCTTTGATGACTCAGCTTAATGGGGTCAGTCTCCCATTTCAGTTGTGCGGTAAAGCATTAAAACCATCCCTACAGGACCGGGGATGGTTTTTATATTTATTCGGCATCGTTTTAATGCTATTGAGTTACAAAAAATTTCATAGTTAAGCACAAAAATGTGGTGATTTAAGAAAAAATGATCGATCAATAAGGCGTTCTCTTTGTTTATGTAAGCACAATTTAAAAGCATTTCATATGCCTGGAAACGTGTTTCAGGAATGCAATCTTTGGACAGCATATTAAGAGAAATGATATACAATTTACGAACGAAATAATAACTTAATATTACAATGTTCGGTTTTCATTGACTTCTCCATTGAAAAACTGATAAAATGAGTTTGTTTGATAAGAACCGGATGTTGAAACACGGCAACGGTATTACGTGAATTTTTGGAGGTGCGACGCATGACGTCAGTGGTAGTAGTAGGAACTCAATGGGGAGACGAAGGCAAAGGCAAAATAACGGACTTTTTATCAGAAAATGCGGAAGCGATTGCCCGTTACCAAGGGGGCAACAATGCCGGCCATACGATTAAGTTTGACGGCGAGACGTATAAACTGCATCTAATTCCATCAGGAATTTTCTATAGTGATAAAATTTGTGTCATCGGAAACGGTATGGTGGTTGACCCAAAAGCATTAGTGAAGGAATTGGAATACCTGCACAGCCATGGCGTGACAACTGATAATCTTCGGATCAGCAATAGGGCGCATGTGATCCTTCCGTACCATTTAAAGCTGGATGAAGTGGAAGAAGAGCGTAAAGGCGCAAATAAAATTGGCACGACGAAAAAAGGAATAGGCCCGGCTTATATGGATAAAGCGGCCAGAATCGGAATTCGGATGGCCGACCTTTTGGACCGTGAAGTTTTTGAAGAAAAGCTTGCACATAATCTGGAAGAAAAGAACCGCCTCCTGGAGCGTTTTTATGAAACGGAAGGTTTTAAGATTGAAGATATTCTAGACGAATATTATGAATACGGACAGCAGGTTAAAAAATATGTATGCGATACTTCAGTAGTTTTGAACGATTCTCTTGATGAAGGCCGCCGTGTTTTATTTGAAGGGGCACAGGGTGTTATGCTTGATATCGATCAAGGGACATACCCTTTTGTTACTTCATCCAATCCGGTAGCGGGCGGCGTGACGATCGGATCAGGCGTCGGCCCTTCCAAAATCAATCATGTTGTCGGAGTGTGCAAGGCGTATACAACCCGGGTAGGGGACGGACCTTTCCCTACGGAACTGGACAATGAAATCGGCCATCAGATCCGTGAGGTCGGCCGCGAATACGGAACGACAACCGGACGCGCACGACGTGTTGGCTGGTTCGATTCTGTAGTGGTCCGCCATGCACGCCGGGTGAGCGGAATTACCGATTTATCGTTGAACTCAATCGACGTTCTTACCGGCATTGATACATTGAAGATTTGTATCGCTTATAAATATCAGGGAGAAATCATAGAAGAGTTTCCGGCAAGCCTTAAGGTACTCGCTGAATGTGAGCCTGTGTATGAAGAGCTTCCGGGCTGGACAGAAGACATTACTGGCTGCAGGTCCCTTGATGAACTGCCTGAAAATGCGCGCCACTATATTGAGCGTGTATCACAATTAACCGGCATTCCATTATCGATTTTCTCAGTGGGACCAGATCGTACACAAACAAATGTAGTAAAAAGCCCTTGGCGCCAAATGTAAGTATTTCGGAACTGCTTTTGTTGGCAGTTCCTTTTTTCATGGTTCCGCTGGTGGTTTTAAGCCCTTTTTCCCTCACAAATTGAAAGACAATCATTTAGGAAACTGAAATAAATAAAATTTTTTTAAAATACTATTGCGCAAGTATGGGAATCTATGATAATATCAAAAGCGTCGTCACGAAAGGCTACATAAAACTGAACGGCGTTTTACATGGCAAGCCATTAGCTCAGTCGGTAGAGATGAGCGTTCCGTCATGAATAAGCTGCAAGTTGCAGAATTTACTTCTTGAAAAGAGGTAAATGGGGCACATCTTCCGCAAAATGAGGATAGCGGAGTGAATTTCAAATACCGAGCCATTAGCTCAGTCGGTAGAGCATCTGACTTTTAATCAGAGGGTCGAAGGTTCGAGTCCTTCATGGCTCACCATCTATATAATATGGCCCCTTGGTCAAGCGGTTAAGACACCGCCCTTTCACGGCGGTAACACGGGTTCGAATCCCGTAGGGGTCACTTTTAAAATAATAACTATATTTTTGGTCCCGTGGTGTAGCGGTTAACATGCCTGCCTGTCACGCAGGAGATCGCGGGTTCGATTCCCGTCGGGACCGCCATGCATATTACAAAGATACATAATTTATGGCTCAGTAGCTCAGTTGGTAGAGCAAAGGACTGAAAATCCTTGTGTCGGCGGTTCGATTCCGTCCTGAGCCATCTTTCAAAACGCCCATTTGGCGTTTTTTTTATTTTGCCTCTATTCATATTGCCCCGCATACGCGGTAACAGCAGGACATTCGAAGTTTCTTCCCCGTTTTTTCAGAGAGTAAAAGCCGTAAACCTATGAAACTGGTAAATATTCTATCAGGGATAAATCACCTAAAAGGTGAATTAATATGTATAAAATGATAAAGTAGAATAGAAAACATGCGTCTTTGTCCTTTAATAAGGATGAATGAAATTAAAAATGAATTTTATGATTGGCCCCGTACACTATTCAGAGTTGTGGGCCATCTTCCAATATTGCAGAATATATTCAAAGGAGAAAATCCATGGAAAAGAAAATTCTTGTTGTAGATGACGAAAAGCCAATTGCGGATATATTGCAGTTTAACCTGAAGAAGGAAGGCTATGAGGTTACATGTGCCCATGACGGCAATGACGCGGTTAGGTTGGTGGATGAAATTCAACCGGACCTGATCTTGCTCGATATCATGCTGCCCGGGCGCGATGGCATGGAAGTCTGCCGTGAAGTACGGAAGAAGTATGAAATTCCAATCATTATGCTTACAGCAAAGGATTCTGAGATTGATAAAGTACTCGGGCTTGAACTAGGGGCGGATGATTATGTGACAAAGCCGTTCAGTACCCGCGAAATCATTGCCCGTGTAAAGGCCAACCTGCGCCGCCAAGCAGCGGTCCCTGCTCCTGATTCTGAGGAAGAACCGAAGGAAATTGCAATTGGAACCCTGGTAATCCATCCGGATGCATATGTGGTGTCCAAAAGGGGCGAAACGATAGAGCTGACCCACCGGGAGTTTGAATTGCTCCACTATCTGGCCAAACATATCGGACAGGTCATGACCCGGGAGCATTTGCTTCAAACAGTATGGGGCTATGATTATTTCGGTGATGTGCGGACAGTTGATGTTACCGTGCGCCGCCTCCGGGAAAAAATTGAGGATAATCCAAGCCACCCCGGCTGGATCGTAACAAGAAGAGGGGTAGGCTATTACCTCCGCAATCCTGAACAGGAGTAGATAGATGAGAAAGGTAAGCTTTTTCCGTTCTATACACTTAAAATTTGTACTCATCTATGTGTTGCTTATTTTGGTTGCGATGCAAATCATTGGTGTATATTTTGTGCAGGGCCTCGAAAAGAAATTGGTTGATAACTTTAAAAGTTCAACTTCGGATAATATTAACCTTCTCACATACAGCCTTGGCGAAGAAATGAGGACATATTTGCAAAGCGGTGTTCCGGATGAGGCGGATGAAGCCAGATACAAGGAAAATATCCGGACGATTCTTGAGGATAATCCTTCTACTGATCTCCATGAAGTGCGTGTTATTGACAGCAGCGGCAAGGTAATCGGGACATCGAAAAATGACAATCAAGGAATTGTAGGCAAAAAAACTACCCAGACCTTGGTGAAAAGGGCGCATGCCCTGGGAACTGAGGAAGAAGAAACGCGCCGTGATCG
This sequence comes from Peribacillus glennii, assembly GCF_003429105.1. Classification (GTDB taxonomy): domain Bacteria; phylum Bacillota; class Bacilli; order Bacillales; family DSM-1321; genus Peribacillus; species Peribacillus glennii. Next base: position 205,117 of record NZ_QVTD01000010.1, on the reverse strand, counting down.
AAAAACGGGAAACCGTTTGTGGGTCCTGGCAACTCCGATAAAAGACAAAGATGATAAGGTTATCGGTATAGTGTATTCGATTGCTGAAATGGAAACAGTGTACGAACTGATGAAGCAGATCAATCAGATTTTCATAACCGGAACCGCAATCGCACTTGGCATTACGGCCATTCTAGGCATTTTGCTGGCCCGGACAATTACCAGGCCAATGTCGGATATGCGTAAACAGGCGCTTGCGCTCGCAAAAGGAAATTATTCAAGAAAAGTAAAAGTGTATGGCAATGATGAAATCGGGCAGTTAGCCGTCACTTTTAATAACCTAACCAGGAAGTTGCAGGATGCCAACTCAACCACTGAAGGGGAGAGGCGGAAGCTGTCGTCCGTTCTGGCTTATATGACTGATGGAGTGATTGCCACTGATCGCAGAGGAAGAGTCATCCTCATTAATGAACCTGCAGCCAAATTGCTGGATGTTTCACGTGAAACAGTGTTAACGCAGCCCATTATTACGTTGCTGGGGCTTGAGGAACGATACACCTTTGACGAGCTGCTTGAGGAAAGGGAATCCGTAATCCTTGATTACAGCACCAATAAGGATCCGTATATCTTACGGGCCAATTTTTCAGTCATCCAAAAAGAAACAGGCTTTGTAAATGGCCTTATTACAGTACTTCATGATATTACGGAACAGGAAAAAATTGAGGAAGAACGCCGTGAATTCGTTGCGAACGTTTCCCACGAGCTGAGGACGCCGCTAACAACGATGCGAAGTTATCTGGAGGCCCTGGCAGATGGGGCTTGGAAGGATGAATCGCTTGCTCCCTCCTTTTTAAGTGTCACCCAAAATGAAACGGAGCGGATGATCCGGCTGGTCAATGATTTACTCCAGTTGTCCAAAATGGACAGTAAAGATTACAATCTATCGAAAGGCTGGGTGAATTTTACCAAGTTTTTTGACCATATCATTGACCGTTTTGAGATGACCATAGAGGAGCATATCACGTTTCAACGGGACATCCCTTCCCGCTCCTACTATGTAGATATTGATGAGGATAAGATTACCCAGGTGCTTTACAATATCATTTCCAATGCGATTAAGTACTCTCCCGAAGGCGGGAAAATTTCGTTCCGCATCAAAGAGCAGCCGGAAAAAATTGTGGTCAGTATCAGTGACCAGGGAGTGGGAATTCCAAAGAATAATCTTAGCAAGATATTTGAAAGATTCTACCGGGTCGATAAGGCGCGTGCCAGAAATCTCGGGGGTACCGGATTGGGCCTTGCGATCGCCAAGGAAATGGTGGAGGCCCATGACGGAGAGATATGGGCAGAAAGCAAGGAAGGGAAAGGGACAACCATCTTCTTTACACTTCCTTATGAGCAAGAACAAGAGGATGAGTGGTCATGAGCTTTGAGGGCGCAAAAAATATCATTTTGACCACTTTAGTTGCTGCCAGTGCGTTATTGACCTGGAATATATGGACCTATCAGCCCGAATTTAAAAAAATTGATCAAAGTGAATTTATTAGGGACGACAGTCAAAAACAGGAATTATCAGAAGTGATAAAGCCCGACCGCGTGCTCTTCCACACCCAAGGGAAACATTTTCAGACCCATGATGAGGGAGAAATAATTAAAATTCAAACAGAGATCGCCAAATGGACCCTCTTTAATTTTAAAGATGCGTCGCATCTGGCGGGAAACAAGAAATTCCTCTCTTTTGTCCATGCGGATGGAAATACGGAAGTGATTTTTCCTGATCAAATTCCCTTGAATTTATATAAATCGGTTTTAAATTTCGATGACAGAAAACTACCGAAGGTGTCCTTCGACCGGATCATATTTAAAACAGAGCCGGGCATAAGTGAAGGAAAGGTTTATTTCGTCAACTATAAACAAAAGAAAGTGTACCAATCACAGGTTAGCACCGCACATTTAAAGAATTTTAACAATGCATTTGCAAGCCGGGCTGAAGGATTTCCAGAATACATCTCCAAGGAGATTAATCCACAGCGTACGCTTTTCTTGCCGAAGGAAGCCGTACAATTAAGCCAGGTCAAATATTACATTAACTATTTGGATATTGATGAAAATTTTAAAGAAACGCTTTTTACGAACCCGGATAAAGTTGTGCAGGATTCTGTTACCCGGGGAAAGGAATATACAGATGGTTCAAAGCTTCTGTCTGAATACCAGGATTTCTCGACGATTGAATTTGTGAACCCGGCCCAAAAAAGTTATTCCAATGGGGCCCCGGTGGATCTGCTGCAAAAAAGTATCGATTTCGTAAGCAATCATGGCGGGTGGGGAGATCATTACGATGAGGGCAGGAAAACAGATGGGCAGCAGACCATCGGATTCCGTTATTCTGCCCAAAGTGAAGATGGGCAGAAAGTCATATTCCGGTTATTCAAGGGCGGATACCCTGTTTTCAATGAACAGGGCATGTCTGAAATTGAGCAGACGTGGGGCGATGAAGAAATTTACCGTTTCAGGCGGCCATACTTCAGCATTGCTTTCGCTATTGAAACGGATTATCCGTATAAAGTCAAGCTTCCTTCAGGACAACAGATCTTGCAGCAATTCACAGAAAACAGGAATATCGAACTGCAGGACTTAGAGGATATCCGTGTCGGGTATAAATTATCAAGGGATCCGCTGGAGCCAAAATTGATTGTGCTTGAGCCTTCCTGGTATTACCTATATGGAGGTACATGGACTGTTTTGCCGATCAATAAACCGGTAGGTGGAAAAATTGGACTGGAGTAAAACAAAGACAATCTTTATCATGGTTTTTCTTGTGCTGGATATTTTTCTTCTCTATCAATTTTATGAGAAGAAAAAAACAAACCAACCCGATTATTTGACGGAAACTACTGCGGAAGAGCAAATGAAGCAAGAGCGGATTACCCTTCCCGAATTTCAAAACGAACCGGTAAAAGAAAGTATCCTAATGGGAAATAGAAAAGAGTTTTCAAAGGACGACAGCAAGAAATTTAAAAACCAGGAATTGTCTTTAGATGACAAAACTAGGCTGGTTGCCAATTTTAAAAAAACGACCACTGTGAGTAAAGATTTTGACCCAAATGAGCTCGCTGGATTCCTGAAAGAGAATATTTATGAAGGACAAAGCTATAAATTCTGGGAGTTTGATCAGCCTTCCAATAGGATTATTTATTACCAAAGTTACGGGAACAAAACATTCTATAATAATACGAATGCAAAATTGACCCTGAGGCTGAATGAGAAACGGGAAATTGTAGCCTATGAACAAACGTATTTGGAAGATATCAAACCAATGAACAAAAAACAAGAAATTTTGCCGGCAAACAAGGCAATTGTCCAGTTGTACAATAAGGGCTCTCTTCCCGAAAGTACGAAGATAACGAATGAGGATGTGGAACTTGGTTATTACAGCTTGCTTAAATCCTCCTCCTCTTCCTATTTATTAACACCAACCTGGCGGATTAAGGTCAACGGCAAGGATATGTACGTGAAAGCATTTGACGGGGAAGTTATTGAATTGGATACAGAAGAAAAAATACAACTGGAGTGAGTTTCATGACCATGCATTTTAGTGTTCTCGCAAGCGGGAGTACGGGAAATGCCTTTTATGTGGAGACGGAGGAACATGCATTTCTCGTGGATGCCGGCCTTAGCGGCAAGCAAATGGAAGCACTTTTTTCAGGGATTGGGCGGGATATGTCCAAGCTGTCAGGAATTCTCGTAACCCATGAACATAGCGACCACATTAAAGGCCTGGGCGTTGTGGCCAGAAGATATAACCTTCCAATCTATGCGAATGAAAAGACTTGGAACGCCATGGAACGGTCCATTGGTGAAATCCCTGTTGAGCAAAAATTTACGTTTGAGATGGAACAGGTCAAAACGTTCGGCAGCCTGGCAATTGAATCATTCGGCGTATCCCATGATGCGGCTGAACCGATGTTCTATGTTTTCCACCAGGAAGATAAGAAGCTTGTGCTGATTACGGATACAGGGTATGTGAGCGATCGGATGAAAGGGATTATTTCCAATGCAGATGCCTATATTTTTGAGAGCAATCATGACGTGGGAATGCTGCGGATGGGAAGATATCCTTGGAGTGTAAAAAGACGGATCCTGAGCGATGTGGGCCATGTGTGCAACGAGGATGCGGCCATTGCCATGAGTGAAGTCGCAGGCGACAAAACAAAACGAATCTACCTGGCACACCTGAGCCTTGATAACAATATGAAGGATCTCGCAAGGATGTCTGTGGAACAGACGTTGCAGACGAGGGGTATCACCATTGGCCAGCAATTCTCGCTGTATGACACTGATCCCAAAACGCCTACGGAACTCGTGACTGTGTGATTAATGATTAGGAATGGAAGCATATGCTTTCATTCCTTTTTTATTTCTAAGCTTTTCCCTGAAAAATAAAAGGACAGCTCCCGAAAGATCTTTTTTTTAGAAATTTTTTGTTCGATGAGTATAATTAAGGGTATAAAGAAAGACTAGAAATTGCTATAATTTTCATCTTTTATAGAGAGGGTTGATCAGACTTGGGATATTATGATCAAGACTATGAAAATCGAAACCAGCGAAACAGAGGGAGCCGTAAAGGCTATTTCCTAGCCGCTTTGGCGGGGATCATTATTGGTGCTCTTCTGGTGATGGTCGCGTTTCCGAGGCTTGGGATCGGCGATTTCGCTGGAGATGGCCAAAATGCTGTAACTCAAGATGAAACCGGCCGTGAAACGGAGACAAATGGCATTAAACAGCATGTAACTGTGAATGTAAATACGGCGGTTACAGAGGCGGTTGATAAAGCAAGCGGCGCGGTTGTGGGCATAACCAATATACAACGTTCCGACTTTTGGGACCAAGGTGGAGGACGGGATGGTAATGAAGCAGGTACCGGTTCCGGAGTCGTCTATAAAAAGGCAGACGGAAAAGCATGGATAGTGACTAACCATCATGTTATTGAAGGAGCGAATGAGCTCGAAGTCACACTGCAGGATGGCACGAAAATCCCTGCCAAGATAAGAGGAAGCGACCCATGGACTGATCTGGCAGTTGTTGAAGTAGATAGCGATAATGTAAAAACCGTTGCAGAATTCGGAAAATCAGCCGCTTTGAAACCAGGTGAACCGGTTCTGGCAATTGGGAATCCCCTTGGACTGCAATTTTCCGGATCAATCACTCAGGGAATCATTTCAGGTTTAGAGCGTACAATTGAAATTGATATTAACCAAGACGGTGAAGTTGATTGGAACGCAGAGGTCATCCAAACAGACGCGGCCATCAACCCGGGGAACAGTGGAGGTGCATTGGTCAACTTAAATGGCCAGGTCATCGGAATCAATTCCATGAAAATTGCGCAGGAAGCAGTTGAAGGGATTGGACTTTCCATTCCAATTGATTCAGCCATTCCAATCATCTCAGATATTGAGAAATATGGTGAAGTAAAACGCCCATACATGGGTGTGAATTTGGCATCTGTAGAAGAGATTTCGCATTACCACCAGCAGAACACATTAAATCTGCCGAACAATGTTACAAGCGGTGTCGCAATTACTGGCGTACAAATGGGATCACCGGCTTCCAAAGCAGGATTAAAGGAATTCGACGTAATTATCGAGTTGGATGATAAGAAAGTTGAAGATGTTGTGGAATTGAGAAAACATCTATACAACGAGAAGAAAATCGGCGATGAAGTGAAGGTCACTTATTACAGGAACGGTAAGAAACAGAATACTACAATTCGCTTAACGGGAGAGACGATGTAAAAAAAGAGAATGCAGGAGGCTTCGGCTTCCTGTTTTTTTGTTGCAATGATGTATTTTAATGGGGAATCATGTAAATGGTTGCTGCCCTTTCAGGGTTTTGTTACGATACATTGTGGATAAATGGGATGCAAACGTCGAAAACTGTTTATATGGATAACGGAAAGAAACCATTATTAATAAATCAAGGGAGTAGATATAGATGATCTATTGCTGCCAGGAACATGTGGAATTAGCTTTGGATACAGTAGTTGATGAGCATGAAACATACCCGCTATTGAATGAGATCCCAAAGGAAAAACAATTATCAACAAGCTGTGAATATTGTCGAAATGTGGCAGTATATATGGTAGGGAACTAATATTCCCATACAACATGTGGATAGAAATTGTGGACATGTGGATAAGTTCTGTGGATAAGTTGTTTGTAAACTGTTTGTAAAGTGGGGATGAAATGTGAATATAACAATTGTAACGGTTGGTAAACTAAAAGAAAAGTACTTGAAACAAGGAATCGACGAATATTTAAAACGGCTATCGTCTTATGCAAAGGTTGATATCATAGAACTTCCCGATGAAAAGGCGCCTGAAACACTAAGTGATGTGGAAATGCTGCAAATCAAAGAAAAAGAAGGGGAGCGGATTCTTGGCAAGATCAGCGCGGATGCCCATGTCATAGCCCTGGCTATTGAAGGGAAAATGAAATCTTCTGACGAACTGGCCGACACCCTGGACAAGCTTGCGACTTATGGGAAAAGCAAAGTGGTATTTGTGATCGGTGGATCTTTGGGACTTGGCACTTCTGTCATGCAGCGAGCGGATGAAGCTCTCTCATTTTCAAAAATGACTTTTCCACACCAGCTGATGCGGTTGATTTTGGTGGAGCAGATTTATCGGGCGTTTCGGATTAATCGGGGTGAACCGTATCATAAGTAAATGAGGTTTTTTGATAAGAATTGTAAATTCAAAATCAAAAATGAACCAGCAAAAATTATATACCATTAGGATAATGTAGAAAGGTATGCAAATAAACAAGGCTTACCTTTCCCATTTATAAAGAAGTATAAGGAAATGGTGCACTTGCCGTTGGAGTTAGGACAACATCTTGGCGCCATGTTTTCTTCTGTTGAACCCACAATAATTGTGACGTTCTGTAAGGCTGCTCCTTTTTCATTACTTGCTTGCTTCAGGAAAGAAATTATATTTAGGTGCTAATCTTTTGAAAGGTCCCCCAATTCTCCTGTAATGCAAACTGGGGATAAGCGGACATAAAGTGAATAATGATAGGAGCTTGATCTAAATGAGGGAATGTGTTGAAAAGAAACCTATCGCCATATCTTATAGCTGTTAATGCAAGTGGTAATTCACGTCTAAATATTTCAGTCCGTTTTGCTGAAACAGACGAGGGATATTGTCCTTGATCTATGTATACACAAACATAAAAACATAAAGAACTTCCATATTTTTCTATCCCCCAAAACTTCATCTCTTAAAGAATTAATTTTTCCCCAAGCATAATTGATTCCAATGGTTAAAAATAGTTCTCCCGTTAAATCAGAGTGGGTTAGTGTGTAACGCCTTGGCATAACTGGTTTCCTAGCAGCAACCCTTCCATGTATTCCACAGATAGTTTTTCTGAATTAAAAGTACTCAAGCCATCAACTCCTATCGTTTTTTAAATCATTATGCTGATGGACGTTTGTTTATTGGTAAATTGTAATCATTAAGCATGAACAAAAGTAGCTCTATGCACAGGCCAGAGCTACCTTTTAGTTCCGAATTAAGTTGGTCGGGAAGGAAAAGGGAAACAACGAGTGTCGGTATGTTTCGATAAATGATATTCTTATCTCCTCTTATTGAGGTATATGATTGATTTCCTTCTCATCCTGTTTCTCTAATGCTAAAAGGACACCATCTGTCATTTTGTAAACTTTGTCACAAAAGTCCACGAGCCGAATATCGTGAGTCACGACAATAGTTGTTGTTTTTTTCTGCTTCGTTACTTTTTGCAATAGCTCCATCACTTCATAGGCACGATCCGAGTCAAGGGAGGCTGTGGGCTCATCAGCCAAAATAATGGAAGGGTTGCTATACAGAGCCTTAGCGATCGCTACACGCTGACGTTGCCCGCCAGATAAGTCGGACGGATATTTCATTAGTAAGTCAGCAATACCTAAGTCCTCGTTTAGTTGATTTCGCTCGCTTTTCGATATATTTCCCTTTTTCACTTTGTCCAATAGTTTCAATTGATTGGCCACGGTGAGGAAGGGAACTAGGTTCGACGCTTGTAACACGAATCCAATTTCTTTGAGTCGGATTTGTGAGCGCGTTTTTTCATTCAAATCCGTCAGATTTTGTCGATTGATGATGACATCACCTGAGGTTGGGGATAATAGTCCCCCGACAATCGTGAGAAAGGTACTTTTTCCAGACCCCGACGGACCAATGATGGCAATCAGCTCACCTCGGTCGGCAAGAAAATTGGTTTCCTTTAAGGCGTCCACTTTCGTATGACCGCTACCATAACTCTTCTTTACTTGATGTAATTCTAACACAGCCATCATTTTTATCCTCCTATCGCTTTCAGTGGATCAATTCGAACAATCGTCAAGACTGAGAAAACAGCACCAACCATTGCAACAATTATTAGGATGATTCCATAGAGCATCATCGAGGTCAGATCAAATGAAACAGGAATAGCTGCCGGTAAAAAAGCTCCTGAAATAAGTGTTAAGGCAAATCCTATCACTGTTCCTATGAACGATAAAATAAAGGTTTGCGCCACAACAGACCTAGATAGATAAGAGCTGGAAATCCCTTGCGCCTTCATAACCCCGAACATACTGATCTTCTGCACCGTCAACACATATAAGAAAAAGGCTACAATGATCGATGAAATACCAAAAAGGAAGTAAATCATGAAGTTCAAGGTAAGTTTTTGTTCCGTATAGCCAGGTAGACTTTCGATGAATGATTCTATTTCAATGGCCTTCAGCTCCTCATTTTGAGTGAGATTTGAAATCGAATCATCTTGAACAACAATCCCATTAATTTGATCCTTTTTCTGATCGGCTACTTCACCAAATTTGACTAAATGGAAAGTTTCGAGGCTGGCATATAGAACAGGTGCAGCATTAAATCGAGCTTGTTCTGTAAACCCAACAATTGTTAACTGCTGGTCACTGGAGGATAAGGATAATGTATCACCTAAATCGAATCCTTCGTCTTTCAGTGAATCGTCAGCCACAACTTCATTTGCTTTTTCAAAAGCTTTACCCTCTGTCACATTTGGCAATAGAAATTCTTCTTTGTTAATCCCAAAGAGAGATATATTTTTCTTGTTGTCGCCGTTGGTAGCAATAGCATTTAGCTGACCAAGTACAGCTGTTTTTTCAGCTTCAACGTCTTTTAGCTGATCGGTCGACATGAATGATTGGTACAAGCTTTTATCGGATTCCTCGGTAAGGATAATAGCAGATGCTTCCCATTTATCAACCGCTTCCCTATTTAGATCAGCGAGACCTGTTGCAAGTCCAGAAAGAAAAAATACAAGAAAAGAAACCAGCATTAAAATTCCAGTAATCAAGGTGAAACGGAGTTTATTTTTTTTAATTTCCTGCCAGGCTAAAAACACACTGTCACTCCCATTTCTAAATTAAAATATTCAATTTCTATTTGATTATCAATCGGAAATATTTTATTGTCAATGATTTGTATAATTAAATATACAAATCATTATACATAAAATATAAGGTGCATTAAGGGGAAATGCTATCAACATTAATGTTTGTATAATGTTTATTCGGATAACTTTGTATAAAGTACATGTATTCGTTATACTAATGTCTATGGATATTCGGATACGGTGTTAAGGAGATGAAACGGATGATTCAATCCGATGAAAATGGAGTATTTACGATTCAACAAGTTGCAGATATAACCGGATTATCGAAACAAGTGATTCGAAAATGGGAAGAACGTTATGAGATTATTCAGCCGAACCGATTGGATAATGGGTATAGAATATATAGTCAACAGGATGTCAAAATGCTATTAAAAGTCAAATTACTTTCGGAACAAGGTCACTTGCTTAAACAAGCCGCTCTTTTTGCAAAAGATGTAGATGAAGACCTCGAAGTACCGATCCAAAAGGGGGAATCACTCGATAATGAGCAGTGGAATGAGTATGTCTTCCAGCTTCTAGAAAAGGGGAGTCACTGTGATGAAATAGAATTAAATTTGATCTTAAAACAAGCGTATCATCATGTAGGGCTAGAGCGTTTTTTAACGCATATCGCCGTTCCTTTTTTAAAAGAGGTAGGGAGAAAGTGGAAAAATCATGAGTGGGATGAATATCAGGAATCTGTATCGAGCCTGATTGTAAGGGATTTCTTGGTTCAAATTCGACGAAATTATCAATATCGGAAATCTGCTCCATTTGTTCTCGGAGCATGTCTGCCATATGAACATCATGAAGTACCGCTACATCTGGTACTATTGCGTTTCATGATAAAGGGATGGAAAACTCAATTAATTGGAGCTTCCCCTGCCCCAGGCGCAATTGAATCATTGGTGTGTAAATTAAATCCGAATATAGTTCTGTTATCTGCTACAACTACCATACCATTTGAAACAGATCCTCAGCTGCTGCGAAGATTGGATCAATTTGCTGAAAAGCAAATTGATATAGCCTTCTATCTTGGCGGCCAAGGGTCAGTCACTTATGTCTCCGACTATAAACCACGCGCTATTCGTGTGACAAATTCTATTGAAGATATTTTAAATTAAAACATTATTTTTCAAGAAAACGACCCTTAAAATACTAGTGTTAATGCAGAAGTTAACATCTAAAGAAACACCTATCCAATAAATATGGTTAGGAAACATGTTGAACATAGTCTAGTCTAAGAAATTATTTATGTGCTAATAGAATATAGTTTATGATTATGAATTACACTACAGGTGAATTTTACATTTGTCTGTAGTGTTTTTTACTCTTTGGGCAGTTTATTCATTATAGAACTAATTACTCTAGCAAACTATGCTATACATAGAACTCTAGAAGCCTGTCAAGCGAGGACTTAACATAGACAAATGGGGTTCTAGAAAATCATTAAGGTAAATAAAAGAACCTCACTTAGATGTGTTATGGTGAACCGTATCATAAGTAAATGAGGTTTTTGAGGAAATATAAGAATCAAAACATTGAAAAACACTTAATCTATTTAATCCAGTCTTTAAATTGACTAGCACTGTGAAAGGATGTTGACAGGCTATTCAAGCAAAAAGGCTGACTAAAAAACAGAAATTTCTTTTAGCCAGCCTTTTGGATTATGCAGTTTTGGAAATGATTTGGTTATTTTCTAATAAGGCCCTTGATTCATCATTAGCGGGCTGGTAACCTTTTCAATTAGTTCTTTTTATGTATAATTCATTTTAAATAAAAGAAAACACAATCCCTGTTACAGTTGAACCAATCCATAGCGTAAATGATCCAAATACTCCACAATTAAGCATTATAATAGCCCATTTTAAATCTCGGCGGAATAACGCCGTTAGAAAACCAAAGAAGAAAGTAGTCCAACTTAAACCATCTTTAACTTGCTTTGTTAATCCTCGACAGTTTTTAGTTCAGCTTTCAAAACCCCCTATGTTAATGTAAAAAATCCAATAAATAAAAATGAAAAAATTGGGCCGTAAGTGAGCCAGATAAATATAGAAAACCTCATTTAGATTACGAAGAACCATATCATAAGTAAAAGAAAGTTTTTCTGTGTAATTAAAGCCGGCTGCGATCAGCAGTCGGCTTTATATTTTTATCCAATTGCAATTATCGAATCACCGATTTAACGGGAAACCTCATTGTTTTTTATTCTCTCTGCAAACAGGTTTTTAAACAAAACCTTCTAGTACAATTTTACCAATCGTCCTATTGCTCTCCAAAAATTTGTGGGCTTGACGGAGATTTTCTGCTGATATCGGTCCAAGGACTTCGGCCAGTGTTGTCTTTAATTTTTGATGGTCCACAGCATCAGCAATGCGATTAAGCAATAGATGCTGCTCAATCATATCATCTGTTTCGTAAACAGGGCGAGTAAACATAAACTCCCACACGAAGGTGACGCTTTTTTGCTTAAGCAATTTGAGGTCCAGCGGAGAGGCTGGATCATCAATTGCGCACACAACTCCTTGCGGAGAAATAGCTTCGCTAATACCGGCCCAGTGCATTTCCAAAGCATTCAGGCAAAAAATGTACGGAACGTTTGTAAATCCAATTGCTTGAAGTTGTGGTAGGAGCGGGTCATGGTGATTAATGGTATAGTCCGCGCCCATTGATTTAACCCAGCTAACAGTTTCCGATCGGGAAGCAGTCCCGATTACAGTAAGCCCCGCTTGTTTTGCAAGCTGAGTGGCAATGGAACCTACACCCCCGGCTGCACCAATGATCAGCAGAGCCTTTCCTTTGTTAGGGCCCGGATCTTGGGAAATAGACATTCGGGTAAATAACGCTTCCCAAGCTGTAATGGAGGTTAGGGGAAGAGCTGCGGCTTCCACAAAACTTAAGGAAACAGGTTTGCGCCCAACGATTCGTTCATCAACTAAATGGTATTCACTGTTTCCGCCTTGTCGTGCAATACTGCCAGCGTAAAAAACTTCATCTCCCGGACGAAACAATGAACAGTCCGGTCCTGTCTCTTCGACGACTCCTGCTACATCCCAACCTAGAATTTTAGGAACTTCCTCAACTCTTTCCTTAGGAGCTCGTACCTTTGTATCAACAGGATTGACCGATATGGCCGCAACTTTGACCAAAATGTCACGACCCGTTGCTTTTGGTTTTTCTACAACTACGTCCACCAGGCTTTGGGGATTGTCAATTGGAAGGTAACGAGTCAATCCTACCGCCTTCATTGTATTCATGATGAACCACATCCTTTCCTTATTAGTATACCTGTTATTAGTAATGGCTTAAAATAATTACTATTAGCCTATAGTTTCTAAGCATCAGTGAAATTTAGTGTTAATACTTCTTCGTAAGGAAGTGCCAAGCCGGAAAGTAGCACAAATCATCCAGATTCTCGAATGGGACGGGCTGGCAGGCCCAGGACAAATCAAAAGGTCAACACTCCAGGAAAAGCTGACTGAAAAAGGGTACAGCACACGACATATGTGACTCTATTCCCAGACGGGAGTAGCTGCCCGGAGGTTCCATAAACGGAATCGAAACCAACTCTGGCAATCAGATTTCAAGTATGGCCCTTACTTGCCGATTGCTTCAAATGGAGTGAAGAAACAAATGTATCTTGCCGCCTTTATCGATGATGCCTTATGTAAATCTTTACATAAGGCATCGTGAATGAAAATAACCAGATAGGACATCGCCTTCTTGCCGGGCTTTTCCGGATCCGGTAGATAAAGCGTGTGCTGCACATCGTCCTGCCATATGCTATTTCGGTGAGCGGCTTCAAACCGGCGAAAGTGACTCCATGCGGTATTCATTAACGCTTCGTCTTCCCTCTCCTTTCTTGTTCTTAGGCGCTCCGCGGCTGTCGAAAATACCGTACATCGAATGTATAATCCTCACTCTCCAATTCCATAATAGAAGCATGTATCAAAATCAAGGCATGCTATAACAGGAGGGTGATTATGAAGGCTGTAACTTTCAATGGCGTGAAGAACATGCAAGTGACGCAGGTCGCGGATCCGACGATTCAGAAAAAAGACGGGATTATCGTCAGGATCACCTCGACCGCCATATGTGGTTCCGATCTCCATATATACCAGGGGGCGATTCAAGCCCAAACCGGATACGTGGTCGGACATGAACCGATGGGCATCGTCGAAGAAGTGGGCCCTGAGGTGACAAAGGTCAAAAAAGGGGACCGGGTCGTGCTCCCTTTCAATATCTCGTGCGGCAGCTGTCATTACTGCCAGCATGAAATGGAGAGCCAATGCGACAACTCCAACCCCAATCCCCAAGTGGATACGGGAGCTTACTTTGGGTTTACCGAACGTTACGGGAATTATCCGGGCGGACAAGCCGAATTGCTTTATGTGCCGTACGGCAATTTCATGCCTTTCGTTATTCCGGAGTCATGTGAATTGGAGGATGAGAAGCTCCTGTTCCTGTCCGACGTGCTGCCGACGGCCTATTGGAGCGTGGACAACGGCGGCGTGAAGCAGGGGGATACGGTGGTGGTGCTCGGCTGCGGCCCCGTTGGCTTGATGGCGCAAAAATTCGCCTGGATGAAAGGGGCCAAACGGGTCATCGCGATCGACAATCTCCCGTACCGGCTGAACCATGCCAAAAAAATGAATAACGTCGAAATCTTCAACTTTGAAGATTTCAAAGACATGGGGCTGCATATAAAAGAAATAACGCGCGGGGGTGCGGATGTCGTCATCGATTGCGTCGGAATGGACGGCAAGAAGACGCCATTGGAGGAGGAAGAGCAGAAGGCCAAGCTGGTTGGCGGAACGCTCAGCCCGATCAACATCGCGATGAATGCGGTGCGGAAATTCGGCACGATTCAGATTACGGGGGTATACGGTTCTAAATACAACCAGTTCATGTTCGGAAACCTTTGGGAACGAAACGTGAAGCTGACCATGGGACAGGCGCCCGTGATTCATTACATGCCAATGCTGTATCAAAAAATTATGGCAGGCGAGTTCGATCCGACGGAGATCATCACGCATAAAGTGCCGCTCGATCAGGCGCATAACGCGTACAACACCTTTTACAACCATGCGGACGAATGCATTAAATTCGTCCTTAAGCCTTAAATGATGGCATGAGAAGAGGGGCTGTGCCACGGGGTATTGTACCCTGAAGGACAGCCCCATGTGTTTTGCCGATTTTTCGGGAATATTGGCGGGACCTAGTTTCGTTATAGGGCTAAAACCGGCAGGTCTACAGCAAGCTCCCGGAAGACCCGATCCGCGCCTTCGGATAGGTTTCGAAAGCCCGCACCGCCGCTTTCGAAACCTCAATGTCGTTTGCAACATTACTGCCACTTACGCCGACCGCCCCGACGATTCTCCCTTCGAACGACAACGGAATCCCCCCTCCGAACACGACCACGCGTCCGTGGTTGGTCGTATTAATCCCGTACAGCTCCCCGCTCGGGACCGCCAACGGAGCAAGGCTCGCCGTGGGCATTTTTAGCGCGACCGCCGTCCATGCCTTATTATGGGCGATGTCGACACTGGCCAGCCAGGCATGGTCCATCCGATGAGAAGCAACGAAATTCCCGCCATCGTCTACGATGGCAATCACTTCCGCGATCCCGAGCTCCCTTGCCCGGAGTTCCGCTGCGTGAATCAACACTTTGGCGACCTCCAGAGTGATTTTCAACATCTGCATCCTCTCCCTCTCGACTGATCGATACATGATATGAATCATACGCTTTAGATATGCATTCGATCCCGTCATCATAGGCATTCGTACATCCATGAATGGAGCGGGTAAAATTCCGCTTCTTTTCTTGCTCTCAATTGTATTATCCTAAAGTGTGTTATGACGGAAAGGAACGGTTTGTGGACGCAATACAGGAGTTGATAAAAATTACGTGATTAAAATATTAAAATGAAGGAGACAAAATGACATGTAAGGACTTGAATATTATACCTGCGATTATTAAGTATATATCAGGTGCGTGCACTGTTACAAATATTTCCTTTTGATAAAGACATCTGTATAAAATCAGTTATTTTGTGAAGGTGTCTGGTCCCCTTTTTTGGTAACTTGGGCAGCTATGTCGAGCAATCCGGAGAAAAACGAAAAACGGCTCTTTCGAAAACGATGCGAACACAGCCGTTTTTTTGAAATTGTTCCACGGAAAAAAATCGGCGGTCAGGACTGAAAATGGGGGAATATCAGGTTTGAAAATGCAGGGATTTATTAACGGGAGTTTAACGGAACAGGGGATTTCTTCACATAATTGTTTATAATCAAGTGGATAGCACTCTAACAATTTGAATGAGTGAAAG
This sequence comes from Peribacillus glennii, assembly GCF_003429105.1. Classification (GTDB taxonomy): domain Bacteria; phylum Bacillota; class Bacilli; order Bacillales; family DSM-1321; genus Peribacillus; species Peribacillus glennii. The sequence continues at coordinate 189,357 of NZ_QVTD01000010.1, read as the reverse complement.
AATGGTAAAAGCATTAGAAAATGTACATGTTGTCATTACCGGTGCCTCCGACGGCTTAGGTTATGCCATGGCAGAAGCCCTTCTTGATAAAGGGGCAAAAGTAGCAGTATCATATCCCGTCCAGGGTCAAAATTAACTGAAGCCGTAAAAAACTTAAAGAAAAGGGATATACTACTGTTTTTGAGCTTCCACTGGATTAAGATCAGAGGGATAAAAAGAATAAGGAAAACCGCGACAATACACCATCGAAGAGCGACAAAAAAGATGCCCTCGTCATCGCAGACATGGTGAAAAACGGCTACTATTCATTCACAACACGCCTGAAGCTTTTGAAGAGCTTCGAGTCTTTCTCTCCAACAAAGACTCCGTCGTTACGAGATTCGTTAGTGTGAAGAATCAAATTCATCGTTGGGTTGACGTGTGTTCCCTGAACTGCGACAAGTATTTAAGAACCTGATGTGCAGAGGCTCATTGGCGACACTACTCCTTTTCCCAACGCCTGAAGAACTGAGAAAGTTAACGCCTCAGGACGTGGTAAGGGGCAAAGGAATATTTGAAGTTTATCTAAATTAATACACCCGGATTTAATTTCGGGTGTCACATTCTGGGGAGTTACAGACAAGTTGGTTGAAATATTCCCCCGTAAAAGGAAGAAAAAACTGGCCGTTGTTGTTTAACGAAGTGGGAGAACCGAAAAAGGCGTTTTGGACAGTCATATTCTCCATCGAAAAGCCCCGTTGAAGCCGATATTGTCGGACAGGGTTCAAACCCCACAAGTCCCCAAATCCCTTGCCAAATATATGGAACCCTTTCAAGGTACTTAAAAATTTCGCTTCAAACATGATATGATGCACCTTATCATAAGTAAATGAAGCTTTTGGATTGAATTAGCTTTTCCAGTTAACAGAAAAAATAAGAGACATTAAAAAAAATAACTAGTTATTACAATGCGCCCTTGCTTGGAAGATCCGATCGAATAACGTCATCGCCATTCCAAACGCAGTGCAAGAAGAATACGTTTTAGCAATTGCTGAAGCAGCAAAGATTGACTGAAAATAATCTCAATAGACTTGATTAAGCATTTCCTAAACTCATTGAGAAAATTTGATTGGACCCTTGATGAGGGAGTTAACAACCTAAGAGGGATTTCAATAACCGCAATTGCTAATGCATTTTTTAAATCTCCATTATTTTCTTTTCTATATTGGTGTCTTGTAGAAGAAGAATTTTCATGTCACGTAATATAAAGTACAAACCAATAAAATCATTCTTTGTTGCTGAGGTGGTTATTTCTGCTTTTATTAGTAACAAAAAAACAAAAAGGCAGGGATGACTCAAAGTATCTGACACTTTGAGTCATCCCTATCAGTTCTATTCTAAATCAATTAATCAGTCGAATTTGATATCGCAGGATTAGATTAAATGAGCTCCACCATCGATAAGTACCGATGTACCAGTTTCCGCTATATCTTCAGGCTGTGCAACACGCCCATCTTTTGGTATTCCGCCGTAAAGAGGAGTATAGGCATCGTTCAGTTTGAGGTGCTTCTTTTCTAATAGGTTTTGTAAAGCAACATTATAAATGTAAGCTTATGCTTAATTGTTTAATTCCGATATATCCATTTCTTTTATGATTTCTGCTATCCGATTTTTTCCCCATTCATACATCATTTCAACGATAGGAAGTAAAGTCATCCCCAATTCAGTCATGGAATATTCCACTTTCGGTGGAACTTCTGGATAAACCTCGCGATGAACTATTCCATCTTCCATCAGTTCTCTTAATTGATTCGTTAATATTTTATGAGATATTTTTGGAAAAAGTCTTTGGAGATCACTGAATCGATGTGGTCCTTCTACTCCCAAATGCCATAAAATAACAATTTTCCATTTACCACTTATAATTGATAAGGTAAGTTCTTTTTCACAATTATAATCACCATTTATGATCTTTTCTTTAACTTCATCTCTAAATGTATCTGGCATAAATTCTTACCTCCTTATTTGTATCAATTGTAACCTGTCGGTAACCTCCTTACAAAAAAGTGCATTCTTCACAGTGAAGAAAACAAGCAGTAGAATGAAATGGTCGTCTTACCGGCAAATCTTTTTCATTAATGAGGAGGAACTACAAATGAGTAAAAAAGCACTTTTAATTATACCACCGGAACGTTTCAATGAAGACGAATTATTTCAACCAAAAGCGGAATTGGAAAGCAACGGAATTGATGTGACAATTGCAAGTACAAAAACAGGTGAAATCATAGGGGATTATGAAGGTAAAGCAACTGCTGAGGTCATTTTCTCAGACGTTTGTGCTTCTGACTATGATGTTGTATCTGTTATTGGTGGATCTGGTACGAACGATCATCTATGGGAAAATAAAGAATTACAAGACTACTTGAAGCAAGCGTATACTAATAAAGTTCTTGTAACAGGAATTTGTGCAGGTGCGGTTACTGTAGCTAAAACGGGTTTACTTACTGGAAGAGAAGCAACTTGCTATCCAGTAGATGTACAAAAAGACCAATTAAAAGCGAATAAAGTAACATATGTTGAAAAACATGTTGTTGCTCATGATGATATTATCACTGGTGATGGTCCAGATGGCGCTAAAGAATTTGGAGAAGCTTTAGTAAAATCATTAAGCTAATTCTACATTCCTCCCTGAATTTTCATATAATCGAAAGCCTACGGAATTAATACCGTAGGCTTTTGGCTATCCAAATGTAAGAAAAATACACCAAAAATTAAGTGCGAAGATGGAATATAAAACAAGACCGATTTAAAGGACCGATTGGAAAAGTTAGATGAAGAAAAAAGGCTATTGGATGACCGAATTATGCCGATTGAGCAAAAATTGGGGCAAGGCAGCAAGCAAGAAATATCATTTAAAATGGTCAAACGGGTAATGAATCATTTTGAGGATTGTTATAAGAATTCCATTACAGACGAACAGAGAAAACAGCTTTTGCATTTGCTAATCAATAAAATTACGATAGCTAATGACCGTAAAATTGAATCGATACAAATTCAAATGAATAATGAAGTGGTTAGGCACTTTACAAAGTAGGGAGAAGATAAATCAATCCAGTGACGATGATTTATCTTCTCCTTTTTCCATTTTTATCAACCTATAAGGGGAGCGAGCAATAACATGAGCGTGATTAAAGTATTTAGACACTATATGGAGGAACAGCCATCCACATTTGGCATATAAAGATTGGAAAGTAGGTGTTAAAGCCATATCAGCGGACGACATAAGGACGGGGAGCTTAAGGCAAGTATTCCGGTTGAATTTAAGAAAGATCTAACGTGTTGGGTATTTTTCTATGATGGCGATGCATCGAATGTTGTTTACTTATTACAGGATAAACAGGGGCTACGGGATTTAGGGATTGGCCTATTGAAAGATAGTGAACTTATTAAGCCTATAAGCTTTGTATGAAGTCACTGGCGGGTGAATATATAGGACAACTAATTATGATAAAGGGTCGGAGAGGTTTGCTCTTAAAGAGTTATCATCTCTTTTTTTCGTGCGTTTCAAATGAAGATATAAAGAAAAATGAAGTACGTATAGAAATAGGCTATATCACTTAGACATATTGTTAGGGTGTACAGACAGGGCTGACCAGTAAAGGAGCAACGCTTACTTTCTTTGATGAAGGTAAAGCGACCAAAAACCTGAAGCTTGCAAAAAGCAGAACTAAAATATTGAAAAAGCTAAAAACCTCTCATCGTCCAAAAAATAGCAGAAATGCTTAACCCTATTTACATACATCACGGCAATCCGTTTATAAGTATAATGAAAGGGTGTTCCTCTATTATTCAGAAATAAAGTAAGGTGCCTTTCTATTATTTAATTCCTATCCGGGAATTTTTGAAATTATAAACTAATTAAAATCGTTATAGAAAAAGAAAAATTATAAATAAATAGGCAGAACATTGCATGATGTTTAGTGAAAGTGGGTAAAGACATTCTGACTAATTATGAGGAGGTTTTTCATTTTGGCGGAAAATCAGGATAAGAATGCTCCAAACCGACAAGAAGTTGAACGGGAAATATTGACAACCAGACAGGGCCATCCGGTACCGGATAACCAGAATATCCGTACAATTGGCAACCGTGGTCCGGCCACACTTGAGAATTATCATTTCATTGAAAAGATTTCCCATTTTGACCGTGAAGAGGTACCAGAGCGGGTTGTACACGCAAGGGGTGCGGGGGCATTCGGCTATTTTGAAACGTATGGAAAAGTTGGAGATGAACCGGTAGAGAAGTATACCCGAGCCAAAGTATTTTCGGGTGCCGGGAAGAAAACACCTTTAATGGTTCGTTTCTCTACAGTGGCAGGCGCGAAAGATTCACCGGAAACAGCCCGCGATCCGCGTGGATTTGCAGTAAAAATGTATACGGAAGATGGCAACTGGGATCTGGTTGGCAACAATCTTAAAATTTTCTTTATCCGTGATGCCATGAAGTTCCCTGATATGATTCATGCGTTTAAAGTCGATCCGGCTTCAAATGTGCCGAATCCGCAACGGATGTTTGACTTTGTTTCACGTACGCCTGAGGCAACACATATGATTACATTCCTGTTCTCTCCATGGGGCATACCAGCAACATACCGGCACATGCAGGGTTCTGGTGTTAATACTTATAAGTGGGTAAATGATAAAGGTGAGGCTGTACTGGTGAAGTACCACTGGGAACCGAAACAAGGGATCCGCAACTTAACACAGGAAGAGGCTGATTCTATTCAAGCGAAGAACGTCAGCCATGCGACACAGGATTTGTATGAAGCAATTGAACGAGGGGAATACCCGGAATGGGAGCTCTTTGTACAGATCATGGAGGACGATTACCATCCGGAACTCGATTTTGATCCGCTTGATGATACGAAACTTTGGCCGGAAGATAAATTTCCGTGGCACCCGGTTGGACGGATGGTTTTAGACCGCAATCCGGTTGATTACCATGCAGAGATTGAGCAAGCAGCATTCGGTACAGGGGTGCTCGTCGACGGAATGGACTTTTCGGACGATAAAATGCTGCAAGGCCGTACCTTCTCTTATTCCGATACGCAGCGCTACCGTGTAGGAGCGAACTACCTAAAACTGCCTGTTAACGCGCCGAAAGCACCTGTCCGTACGAATCAGCATCGCGGCCAAATGGATATCCGTGACCCGAAGGAGTCTGGAGATAATCCACATATCAACTATGAGCCATCCATGCTCGGCGGCTATCAGGAAGCAAATAAAGAAGAACGTCCACAGCACCGCCCAACGTTTAATGCGGCGGCAATGAGTGCACCAATTGATCGTCCCAATAATTATGGCCAAGCGGGCGAAACTTATCGCAGTTTCGAGGATTGGGAGCGCGATGAATTGATTAAAAACCTGTCCGGGGCGCTAGCGGTATGCGACAAAAAAATCCAGGATGCTATGGTTGAGCACTTTACACAAGCCGATGAAGAGTATGGCCGCCGTGTAAAGGAAGGCATCGAAATGAAAATGAAAGAAATCAAGGGAATGAACATGGAAAACCAAATTCCAGGACGTGAAGCAGGCAAATCTAAATATGCACAAGGTTCATTAGCTGCAAACAAAGCAACAGAAGATGCGGTGAAGAAAGGCCACGAAGCTGATCCATATTGAGGAAGTAAAGGAAGGCTGTCAAAATTCGGCAGCCTTTTTCTTTGCACCTCATTTCTATCGCAAATTCACGAGATTTTTCTTCCTGCTTAACAACTTCAACATAAGTAACGGTAAACTTTATCTTAAAGAGCTCGTTTATAGAAAGAGGGACCGAATGATTTTAAAAGGACAAAGGAAATCGTATGATGTTGATTTCCCTTCTCCTTTTTTGTTTGATTTTAACTATAAGCTATTTTGTCACAACGCATTTAAAAAAGTCACGGATAACCGGAGGATATGTAACGGCTAAACAAAAACCTTAACTCTTTTTAGAAGTAAGTTAAGGTTTTTTTGTGTTTCTAGTACATTTTGAACGGACTTCTCACTTTTTTACCAGCTTTAAATAGTATATAATTATTAGATAATAGTAGATATTTTGAATCTAATAATTATTCATACGGGTAAGTGAGTCAGAAAAGGTGTGCTGACTAGGTCGTGCCTGCAATCTTTTCTGCAAATTTTAGGGTATAAGGGATGGTAAAAATGAGCAGCAGGGAAACTAAAACAGACGTCATTTTAATTGGTGCCGGAATCATGAGTGCGACTTTAGGGACACTATTGAAAGAGTTAGTGCCGGAATGGAATATCAAAGTGTTTGAGAAACTCGAAAAAGCGGGCGAGGAAAGCTCTAACGAATGGAATAATGCGGGAACAGGGCATGCCGCATTGTGCGAGCTTAACTACACTGTCGAAAAACCAGACGGATCTATAGATATTAGCAAAGCAATTAAAATTAATGAACAGTTTCAGGTTTCAATGCAGTTTTGGTCCTATCTTGTAAAAAGCAAGCTCATCAACAACCCGCAGGACTTTATCATGCCACTGCCTCATATGAGTATGGTGGAAGGGGAAGAAAATGTCTCTTTTTTAAAGAAACGTTTTGAAGCGCTATCAAAGAATCCCCTGTTTAAAGGGATGGAATTTTCCGATGACCCGGAAAAACTGATGGATTGGATTCCACTTATTCTGGAAGGCCGTACATCGAATGAAAAGCTGGCGGCAACAAAAATCGACACTGGAACGGATGTCAATTTTGGTGCTTTAACACGCATGTTATTTGACCACTTAAAGACTAAAAACGTTGATATCCAATACAAACATAGTGTTGATACTATTAAACGTACCAGCAATGGCTCCTGGGAATTAAAAGTGCGTAATGTCGATAGCGGCAGCGTGGAGAGCCATACTGCAAAATTCGTCTTTATCGGAGGCGGGGGCGGAAGCCTGCATTTACTGCAAAAAACCGGAATTCCTGAAAGCAAACATATTGGGGGATTCCCAGTAAGCGGAATATTTATGGTATGTAATAATCCAAAAGTTGTAGCGCAGCATAATGCCAAAGTATACGGGAAAGCGAAGGTTGGTGCACCGCCAATGTCCGTTCCGCATCTTGACACAAGATATATTGATAAGAAAAAATCGTTGCTATTTGGACCATTTGCCGGATTCTCGCCAAAGTTCTTAAAAACTGGTTCAATGCTTGATTTAGTCACTTCCGTAAAACCGAATAATGTCTTGACGATGTTAGCGGCAGGCGCAAAAGAGATGTCATTGACAAAATACCTGATCCAGCAAGTCATGCTATCGAAAGAACAGCGCATGGAAGAGTTACGAGAGTTTATCCCGAACGCGAAAAGCGAGGATTGGGATTTAGTAGTAGCGGGTCAACGTGTACAAGTAATCAAAGATACTGAGGCCGGTAAAGGAACACTTCAATTTGGTACGGAAGTGATTACTGCTGCTGATGGTTCGATTGCAGCATTACTGGGTGCTTCTCCGGGTGCTTCTACGGCAGTTCACGTTATGCTTGAAGTAATCAAGAAATGTTTCCCGCAGCAAATAAAAGACTGGGAAACAAAGATCAAAGAAATGATTCCATCTTATGGCGTGTCATTAATGGAAAACCCAGAGCTTCTGAACAAAATTCATACGGCTACAGCCGAGACGTTAGGTCTAAGCGAAAAAGAGCCAGTCTATAGTTAATCCTTTGGGCGAAAAATGAGGGAATAGGTATCATATTTTATCATGGACAATTGTTTCTACTATAATCAACATTTTTTACGGTATGGTATGCGTTTACGCCACTGATCATTTCTCTGCCGATGATGGCACTGGCAAAAAGTATGCACAAAAAGAGGTATATGAACCGCAGGGATGCCTATATCAAAAATCACCCGAACCTGATTAAGGGAAAATTAGATTTTTATCTTATAGCCAAACCCAGTGATGTAGAAAATGGCTGATGCCTCAAAAAATTAACATGGTGCTTTTCACAACCCTGATCAGTCGAATTGGAGTCGACAATCTCGGGAGTGACAGGCACTTTTTTTTATTGGTTTTCCTGCTCGATCCTTCTTAATGAATAAATCTCGAATGTAAGGTATATTAATATAAATTGCTATAAATAGGAAGAAGCGGGAACAAAAAATATGTTGAATTGTAAAATATGCGAATCCAGGAGTGATGTAATTGGAAATTGGAATCAGCACGTTTGTAGAAACCACACCGGATGTTAAAACGGGGGAAGTGATCAGTCATGCGCAACGTTTGCGTGAAGTCGTCGAGGAAATTGTGCTTGCCGATCAAGTAGGATTGGATGTATTTGGGGTAGGGGAGCATCACCGTAAGGATTATGCAGCATCCTCTCCAGCCGTTGTGTTAGCTGCCGCAGCTTCACGGACAAAGCGTATTAGGCTGACTAGTGCGGTCACCGTACTTTCCTCTGCAGATCCGGTTCGGGTATTCCAGGATTTCGCTACGCTTGACGGCATCTCGAATGGGCGGGCAGAAATCATGGCAGGACGTGGTTCTTTTATCGAATCATTTCCGCTGTTTGGCTATGATTTAAGAGACTACGATGCGCTTTTTGATGAGAAACTGGACTTGCTGCTGACATTACAAAAGTCCGAAGTTGTGTCCTGGTCCGGCAAACATCGCCCCGCCATAAACAATCTTGGTGTATACCCTCGTCCCGTGCAAGAGCCTTTGCCTGTATGGATTGGGAGCGGGGGCAATAGCCAATCGGTCATCCGGGCAGGGCTGCTGGGGCTGCCACTTGTTCTGGCAATCATAGGAGGCCGTCCAGTGCAGTTCGCTCCACTTGTCCAGCTTTATAAACAAGCGGCGGCTCAGGCGGGCCATGATGTATCCAAATTGCCGGTTGCCTCCCATTCGCATGGATTCATTGCCGAGGATAACGAGACGGCAGCAAGCAAATTTTTCCCTCCCACCCAGCAAGCCATGAATGTGATTGGAAGGGAGCGGGGCTGGGGTCATTATGACCGGGCAGCATTCGATGCGGCACGCAGCTTTGAAGGAGCACTGTATGTCGGGGACCCGCAAACCGTGGCACAAAAAATCATTCACCTCCGAAAAAAAGTAGGGATCACAAGGTTTATGCTGCATGTCCCAGTTGGGAGCATGCCACATGTGGATGTGATGAAAGCCATTGAGCTTTTAGGGAAAGAAGTGGCACCAATTGTACGGGAAGAAATTTCTGCTTGGGAAGACGTGCAGTAAAATACAACTATTAAAGTGCAAATTATGCAGATGAAATGAGTTTATAATCATTGGTAAATTATTTTTCAACAAAATGACAAATATTATAATTACTTTACAAAGGCAGTGGGGTATAATAAATAAAATGATTATTCTGAAAAAAGGCAAACTTCTTCGAAAGGGAAGGACGCAAAGCCGTGAGCCTAAGCACAATTTGTTGTGTATGGTCGTCAGGCTGCCAGGTTCCATTCTGTGGGCCTAGGCTGACAGAATGGAGGGCAATTCATGAAAAAGTTAATAATGGCAGCACTAGTAGTTTTCCTATCTTTTGCCGGGGGCGTTGGAGGGAGTGCGAAAGCGACGGTAACTGAGACTAAGGCTACATGGCTTTGGAATCCATGGATGATTGTAAACGACGAATCAGGAACTATTGCTTTTTTGGAAGAGAAGAATCTGAACAAAGTGTATTTGCAAATCGACCGTGACATTCCTGTAACTGTTTACCGAAGCTTCATTGAGAAAGCCTCTTCCAAGGGAATGAAGATTTATGCACTGGATGGCGCTCCTCAGTGGGTCGCTCCAGATGGCTACAAAAGCTTGGATCGATTAATGAATTGGTTAAAAACTTACCAAAATGAATCTTCTTCTTTCCAAAAGTTTGCTGGTGTACATTTAGACGTAGAGCCTTACTTGTATAGTGGATGGTCCACTAACCAAGCATCCACTGTCAAAACATATCAAGCATTAATCATGAAAGCTAAAAGCAGTGCAACGGCTATAGCTCTTGCACTGGAGGCTGACATACCATTTTGGTTTGATGAAATTTCGTATAAAAACACATATGGAAAAGGGATTCTTGCTGAATGGATGATAGCGAATACAAACAGTGTTACAATTATGGCTTATAGGGATTCAGCCTCAATGATTATTGAATTAGTCGCAAAAGAAATGGCCCTTGCAGCAAAATATAATAAACAGCTGGTTATCGGTGTAGAAACTGGACAGACGAGTGAAGGCGGAATGCTGACCTTCTTTGAAGAAGGACAAGCCTATATGAACCAGGAACTGGTTAAGGTTAAAGATTCTTATGCCGGTACACCTGGGTATAGTGGAATCGCCGTTCACCATGTTGGCAGTTGGATGACAATGAAACCGTAAAAGATAGGAGCGCCGTTCAGAGAGTGACGGCGCTCCTATTATTAATTAGTGCCTGTGGTCAAGCCCCTAAAAAGTAGACTCTAGTAAAATACGACATTAGACTGCTTTTTGGTAATTTAAATAATATGTTTTAGGAGAAACGGATCCAAGTTTATATTGGGTTCGTTTTTCGTTGAAATAACGGATATAATGATTTAAATCCTGTTGTAAAGTTTGAACTTGAATATTCGGAAAAAAACAAGGATACTCTACTTTCAAGTGAGAAAAAAAGCTTTCGATTACTGCATTATCCCAACAGTTTGCTTTCCGGGACATGCTTGCTGTGAATCTCAAAGTCTGCCCCAACTGATGATAATCGAAAGAGCGATACACACTGCCTTGATCGCTATGTATGATGATCCCTTCAACGTTCTTTAGTTTTCTCTTTTTTCTGGATGTTTCAACAGTAGCTTTAATAAGCTCCTGATTGGGGCTAGAGCTTAGTTCGAAGGCAATCACTTCTCGGTTAAATAAATCCATAATAGCGGAAATATAAAACTTTTCTTGCCCAATTTGGATTTCTGTCATATCTGTTACCCATTTTTGATTGGGGTGATTGGCATGAAAATCACGTTTTAAAAGATGTTCATATACATATCCAGCAGCTTGCGCCTTTGTTTTTTTCGTTGTTTTTGACCGTCTTATAGTCGCTTTTATATTGGCCTCCTTCATGATGCGAGCCACTTTCTTGTGATTGACAATCGTTCCTTTTGCTTTTAAATATCCTGTAATTCTCTTTGCTCCATAGGTTCCTTTATGCAGCGCATAAGCCCGTTTAATTTTTGTTAACAGCTGCCGGTCTCCACTAGGTACTTTTCTTTTTGGTCTTTTAATGTAGGCATAATAACCACTTTTTGAAACACCTAATATGCGGCAAAGAAGGGTAACTGAATAATCCTTTCTCAAGAAGGAAATGGCCTCGAATTTCTTGCTCATTCGTTCCCTTTGAGAAAGGCCTGAAACTTTTTTAATATCTCATTCTCCAGTTCCTTTTCCTTTAGCTTTTTCTCTAACTCTCTCACTTTTTTATTATTTTTTGAATCTGCCGATGTGTGAGCGTTTGGATTTACTAAGCCTTCTTTTCCTCTCTCTTTATAGGACTTCACCCAGCGATTTACCGTGTCGCGGTGTAGGTTTAATCCAGTAGCCACTTCAATGACGGATTTTTCCCCCTCCAAAACTTGCCGTACTGCTTCTGTCTTTACTTCGACACTAGTATGTGAATATGAACGTTTGTTATTCATGTTAGTAATCCCCTTAAATTCAGATACGTCGTATCTCTATAGTAACTTATTTGTCCATTATAAGGGGGTTAACCACTGTCACCACCCGAAATATGTCGAATAGGAATCGACAAAATCCGGGGAGTGACAGGCACTTTTTTGAGGAATCATTCTATCTTGAATAATGAAATTAGTAAAAAACTTAACATAAATGGATGTGAAACGGAATATCTATATAGAGATGTAGGATTGAGATGTAAAATCGGGGTAGCACGTGGAGGACATTTATTCAATTTTATATGCCGTAGCTTGTTCCGGCAATAAACCTATGGTTTTGGCTATCAACATAAAAGCAGAAGGATCCGTTTATAAGAAAGAAGGATCCTCCATGTTGATAACGGGAGATGGCATGAGAGTTGGAACATTAACAGCAGGTTGCCTTGAAGAGGATCTAAGCGAAAGGGCAAAACAGGTGTGGGCAGCAGGAAAGACCTGGACAGTCCAATATAATATGAGCGAAGAACATGATTTGTCATGGGGGCAGGGACAAGGCTGCAATGGGGTTATCACGGTTTTGTTGGAGCCGGTTAAAGAGGATTTTCGGCTAAACCTTTTGTTAATAAAGGAAAGCTTAGATATTGCTGTAAGTGTTGTAGGCGAGATGATTCATAAAATGCGTAGCACCGGGACAGTGAACGTATGAGAATCATAGGAATCTACCTGGCAGCCGGTGAAAGCAAACGAATGGGGTTGGATAAACGATCCTTGCCTTTAAATCAAATACCATTAGGGTCTGTTGCACTTAAACAAGCGTTATATTCAAAACTTCATCATATTGTAGTGGTTATGAGAAACGAAGACTCATCGGATTGGCTTTTGCCTTCGTTTTTTTTATTGCCTTTTAAGTAAATGGAACCGTGCGGATTGCCCCCGTGCATGGGAGGGCCAGGGGCATTCCATACAATGCGGCTTAAAGAAAGCAATGAAGTTGGATCCTGATGCTATCATAATTCTTCTGGCAGACCAACCTTTTGTTGCATCAAAAATCATAAATGCTTTCTTTGATCATTATCAAAAAGAACGCAGCCTTTTCTTTATAGCAGCTGGAGAAGGTGAGTCACCGATGCCGCCTGTATTGTTTTCTGCCGCATGTTTTCCATCTTGTTTCAATTGTGGAAAGCTTGCTCGCCATGGGAAAATCATTGATTTTCAAAACCCAATGCTTTTTTATGATGTGGATACACTGGATGACTATTCTTTGTTGTGTCGGTTGTCGAAAGATATACGAATGAGAGGGAGGGGTGAAGAATGAATTGGACTATATTGGGAAGAGTGTCATTCGGAAAGACGCATTAGATAAAGTGACCGGTGAAGCGAAATATACCAATGATTTTCAAGAAGCAGGAACCCTGCACGCTAACCTGCTGATAAGCCCGTATGCCCATGCAAATATCGTTTCGATCGATTTTTCAGAAGTATGGAAAATTCCCGGAATAAAAGCGGTTTTGGGTGATGAACCCTATCCGCTAGTCGGAGAAGAAATTAAAGACAGATCTCCGATAGCCTACAAAAGAGTGAGATACCATGGCGAGCCTGTTGCGGTGGTTGTGGCAGAAACCCCGATTATTGCTAAGAGGGGGGTGGATGCAATCAAAGTTTCCTATGAACCTCTTCCAGTTGTAAATTCCCCTCGTGAAGCCTTTCAACAGGATGCCCCCCTCCTTCATGAAGATATGGAGAGCTATGAAAAACAGGAGCGGGTGTATCCAATTCCCAACACGAATATTGCAAATCTAAACAAAATCAGAAAAGGAAATATTGAACAGGGTTTTATGGAAAGTGATGTAGTGGCGGAGTTTACCATCTCCTTTCATCCCTCTGATCATGCAGCAATGGAAACACGATGTGCGATTGCTGAAATTCGTCCGGATGGAACGGTTATTTTTACTACTTCCAGCCAGGCTCCTTTTGCACTAAAAAAATTAATGAAATGGTATTTTGGCATTGAGCCCGGAAGAGTTATCGTTAAAACGCCAATTGTTGGCGGAGCCTATGGGGGAAAGGCTTCGATCCAGTTAGAGGTTATTGCTTATTTAGCATCCAAAGCAACTGGGGGCAGACCGGTAAAACTATTCAATACAAGGGAAGAGGATATGATTACCTCACCTGTTCATATTGGACTTGATGCTACTGTTAAGCTGGGGGCGACAAGGGATGGAATGTTAAAGGCGGCCGAAATCCAATATTTATTTGATGGCGGTGCCTATTCTGATAAAGCGGTAGATATAAGCCGGGCGGGAGCGGTGGATTGTACGGGGCCGTATCGTATCGACCATGTATGGTGTAACTGTTATTGCATGTATACCAATCACCCTTATGCCAGCGCCTATAGAGGTTACGGCCATTCTGAAGTATTATTTGCATTTGAGCGGACGATGGATGTACTGGCTGAAAAATTATCAATGGACCCGTTAGATCTACGCTATAAAAATGCCATTCTTCCAGGTGATACAACGCCAACACAAGTATTATTGGACTCAAGCAGGGTTGGAAACTTGCCTCTTTGCATTAAACGGTTAAAGGAACTGATGAAATGGGGAGAGGGTCAAATCAATGAAATGGATGGCGGAAAGATTAGAGTCAAGGGTGCATGCTGTATTTGGAAAACATCAACCTTTGATCCCGATGCAACTTCCGGTGTGATCCTTACTTTTAACCCAGACGGAAGCATTAATCTAATGTCCGGAGTGGTTGAGATTGGAACAGGGACAAAAACTGTGCTTGCGCAAATTTTGGCTGAACGAATGAAGATAGACATAAATATGATCCATGTTAAGATGCTCGTTGACACCCAAACCGTTCCTGAACATTGGAAGACGGTCGGAAGCCGGGGAACCTTTATGGCAGGAAGGGCAGTACTAGCGGCAGCGAATGATGCGATTAGGCAATTAAAGGATCGGGCGGCTTGCATATTGAGAGCGCCAGCCGAGGACTTACAGGTTGGTTATGGAAAAGTGTATGTAGCGGATAACCCGGACTTTAGTATAGATATAAAAGATTTGGCCTATGGATATACATTTCCCAATGGAAATACAATTGGAGGGCAGATCATTGTCAGTGGAAACTACACGATACCCCATATGACTTATATAGACCCAGAAACTGGGAAAGGGGATCCGGGACCTGAATGGACGGTAGGGGCTCAAGGAATGGAAGTTGAATTGGATACAAGAAATTACACCTATAAAATTCTAAAAGCCTACTCTGTTATTGATATAGGAAAAGTATTGAATGAAAAAGCCGCGTTAGGCCAGGTGATGGGTGCAATGAGTATGGGAATTGCCTTCGGGGGGAGAGAAACATTTGTTTTTGATGATTATGGCAGAGTATTGAATCCACAACTTCGAACATATCGGCCTCTCCATTATGGGGAACAGCCTGAATATATCATAGAGTTTGTGGAAACCCCTCACCTTGCTGCACCTTATGGAGCCAGAGGTGCTGGTGAGCATGGATTGCTTGGAATGCCTGCAGCTTTAGGCAACTGTTTATCAAGTGCCCTTGGTGTTCAGCTAAACAAACTACCCCTTGTACCGGAGCAATTATGGCGTATCAGCAATGAGGTAAATCAATGATACCGTTTAATTTCCAATATAGTAAACCCCAAACGATTCAAGAAGCAGTCAGGCAATTTTACGAATATAATCGGGAAAATAAAAAGGCATTTTACTTTTCCGGCGGTACCGAATTGATTACGTTGGGCCGGCTGAATTTGGTGTATGCAGATGCTGTTATTGATTTAAAAGGAATTCATGAGTATTCGTCTATTTTCTTTTATGAAAATTATTTAGTCATAGGTGGAGGGGCGACCTTAACCGCTATTGAGGAAGCCAATGTGTTTCCATTGCTGGGTAAAACCGCGAGTGAGATTGCAGATCGGACTTCCCGTAACAAAATCACCATTGGAGGAAACATATGCGGTCAAATATTTTACCGTGAAGCAATTTTGCCGTTACTGATATCAGACTGCTTATTAGGAATTTCTGAAGCAGGGGGGATAGTCTATCAACCTATACACAAGATTTTTAATAAACAAATCCATTTAAAAGAAGGAGAATTTATTTTTTCTATTCTTATAGATAAGATGTATGTAACTATGCCGTTTGTCAGTATTAAACGGAGAAAACAGTGGGACGTTGGTTATCCGCTTGTAACAGTTGCGGCCATTAAAAAAGAAAATTTAATTAGAATGGCAGTTAGCGGGGTCTGTCCTTTTCCGTTTCGGTCGCTCGAGATGGAAAAGGCGTTGAACGAAAAGGGGCTTCCTGTAGAAGAAAGGGTAGAAACAGCATTACGATCTATGCCCGGGCCTGTGTTAAGTGATGTCGAGGGTTCAGCCGAATATCGTTTGTTTGTATTAAAAAATACAATGATTGATGCCATTGGGGAGTTAGAGGGTGAAAGAGGTGTCTAATAATCCGTTATGCAGCTTTTTGTTAGTTGTAAACTCTGAAGAAAACGTGGTAACCGTGAGACCGGCTGACACACTTTTATATGCACTTCGTATACATCTGGGACTTACAGGCTCAAAGCCGGGATGTTTGAATGGTGATTGTGGCGCTTGTACAGTATTAGTGGATGGTACACCGATGAAATCATGTTTAATGCTGGCAGTAGAAGGGGAAGAGAAAGCAATTACTACGATTGAAGGTCTTAAAAATACACCAATACAAAAGGCCTTTGTTAAACATTTTGCCTTTCAGTGCGGCTACTGCACACCGGGCTTTATCATGAATTGTCATGCATTAGTCCACACAGAAAAAGATGCAGATGAAACGGTTATAAAGGATTGGCTGGAGTCTAATATTTGTCGGTGTACAGGGTATAAAGAAATCAGAGAAGCTGTTATATCAGTTTTACATAAATTGAAAAAGAATGAATGATGAACCGCCGTGTACGTAATTAACCATGTTCATATAAATATTCTCCCGGAACGTTGCGGCTTCCCCGGAGAAAAGGGTAATCCCTTTATAACATCCTCCATTATCTAAAATAAAGAGGCAGTGAACCTCGCTTCAAAACTTAGAAAACGACTAAGAGAATAAGCGGGAATTTACTGCCCGGAGACGACTATATGTCATACACTTACACTTAAACAGAAACGTATTATACAAATAAGCTTAGTAACAGGATAAATCCAAGTCCAGCTACCGATATGATTGTCTCAAGTAAAGTCCATGTAGCAAATGTTTCTTTCATGCTGAGACCAAAATACTCTTTGAACATCCAAAAACCAGCATCATTAACATGGGATGCTATTAAACTACCAGCGCCTGTTGCCAGAACGACTAGAGCGAGGTTAACGTCAGTTTGGCCCAACAATGGAATTACTAATCCAGCCGTTGTTAATGCAGCTACAGTAGCAGATCCCAAGGAAATACGTAAGATGGCTGCAATTACCCACGCCAGCAGGATAGGTGATAAAGAAGTCCCTTTGAACAATTCAGCTACATAGTCGCCAACACCGCCATCAATCAATACTTGTTTGAAAGCACCTCCGCCCCCGATGATCAAGAGCATCATCCCAATATGGGAAATGGCTGTTGTACAGGATTCCATCACGCTTTTGATAGGAATTTTTCTTGCAATTCCCATTGTATAGACTGCGACTAATAGAGAAATCAACATCGAAGTACCAGCTTCACCAATAAAACGGATTGCAGCTAGGAAACTATTATCTTCAAAGCCCATCGTTTTTTGAACTAAAGTAATAATGGTCGCGATAGACATTAAAATAACAGGAAGTAAGGCTGTGAAAACACTGATTCCAAAACCAGGCGTGTCTTCAAGTTTGAATTCTTTCTGTTCACCTAAAGAGGCGATATTACCGGTTTTTGTGAATGATTGAGGTACTAGCTTTTTAGCAATTTTGGTAAATACAGGTCCAGCTAAAATAACCGTTGGAATTGCGATAATAAAACCATAAAGCAAAACTTCTCCAATGTTTGCACCATATTCACCAGCAATAACAGTTGGTCCCGGGTGTGGCGGCAGGAATCCGTGTGTCACGGATAAAGCTGCAGTCATCGGAATACCAAGATATAAGATGGAAATTCTTAATTCTCTAGAAATTGCGAATACGATTGGAATTAATAATACTAATCCTACTTCAAAGAATAACGCGACACCGATAATAAATGAAGCAGCTACAACTGCCCATTGAATATTCTTTTCACCGAATTTGTTCACGAGGGTCATCGCTATTCGTTGTGCGCCCCCTGAATCAGCGATCAATTTACCTAACATTGCTCCAAGACCAAAGATTAACGCTAAGTGGCCGAGTGTGCCGCCTAACCCCGCTTCAATGGTTTTTACAATATTTTCAAGTGGCATTCCAAGTGCCAAAGCAACGCCGAACGATACGATAATTAGTGAAATGAAAGTGTTTAATTTTAAGCCCATAATTAATAGTAATAATGCTATAATTCCAACTGCAACAATGATTAATGGCATCTTAAATCCTCCTGGTAGTTATTTGGCTGTGTTGATTAAGCTTCTTTGATAATTTGCGATTCGTCTATAATCGGCTTCTAATACTCTGGATAAGTCGATAAAAATCGGCAGCAATTCCCTATATTCTTTTACTGAAGATTCATTTGGCGTGTGTTTATAGGTGCTGCCAATCATTTCAGAAGCCACTTCAAATGATTCAATTTTCCCTGTGGCATATAGGCCTAAAATACAAGCACCCAGGCAGGAACTTTCATAGCTTTCTGGAACTGCTACTTCAGATTCGAATATATCAGACATCATTTGACGCCAAACATCCGACCTCGCAAAGCCTCCGGTTGCCTGGATTCGAGTCACAGGACCTTCCATGCATTCAGTTAGGGCTAAAAACACTGTGTATAAATTGTATATCACCCCTTCCAGGGCTGCCCGAATCATATGTTCTTTCTTATGCGACATCGTTAGACCGAAAAATGAACCCCGCACGTCCGGATTCCATAAGGGAGCCCGTTCACCGGCCAGGTATGGATGGAATAACAATCCATCAGCACCCGGTCTTACCCGTTCAGCAATTTTGGTTAATACTTCATATGGATCAATTCCCAGTCTTTTCGCTGTTTCTATTTCTGAAGAGGCAAATTCATCCCTGATCCAGCGCAGGACCATCCCGCCATTGTTTACCGGCCCGCCAATAACCCAATGCTTTTCCGTTAATGCATAGCAAAAAATTCGTCCCTTTGCATCTGTTTGAGGCTTATCAATAATCGTCCGAATGGCACCGCTTGTCCCAATGGTGACCGCAATCTCGCCTTTTCTAATCGCATTTACACCTAAATTGGAAAGAACTCCATCACTTGCGCCAATGACAAAGGGCGTTTGCGGATCGATACCAATGTGTTTCGCCAAATCTGAATCACAGTTGGTAAATATCTTGGTTGTGGATACCAGTTCAGATAATTGATCTGTTTTAACCCCGGCAATTTTTAAGGCTTCTTCATCCCAGTCCAAATTTTTAAGGTTCATCACTCCCATGGCTGAAGCCAAGGAATGATCGACAACATATTGATCAAAGAACTTTTTAAAGACATATTCTTTAATCCCAATATATTTTTTCGTCTTGATAGCGATTTCAGGAAGTTCATTCACAATCCAAGCAATTTTACTTAAAGGGGACATGGGGTGAATGGGTGTTCCTGTTCTTTTATAGATTTCATGCCCATTCCACTCATCTTTTATTTTATGAGCCCATGCCTCACTTCGATTATCAGCCCAAGTGATGCATGGCGTCAGCGGTAGGTCATTTTCATCCATTGCAATCACACTATGCATGGCACTGCTAAATGAAACAAACGATAGCTTTTTATGAGAATGATGTTTCATTATATTCGATATTGCTTGCAGGACAGCTTGAAAAATTTCTTCCGGATCTTGCTCAGCTGTGGAGATATCTGGTGTGTAAAGCGGGTACCCGATATTTTCTTGTTGGACGACTTCGCCTTTTTCACTAAATAATACTGCTTTTGTACTTGTTGTACCGATATCTATACCTAACATATAGTCAGTCATCTTGTTGCTCTACTCCTTTAGCTAGCATTTGTTGTGACTTCCACAAGTCTTCCACTTTCCCTTGAACATCATCGAAGTTTTGGTGTAAGGACTTAATCATGAGCGCTCTATCTTTCGTTTTTATTGCTTCAATATACAGTTCATGATTTTTGATAATCCGTGTAAAGTCATCGTATTTTTCCTTGAAACGCAGGCGCATCGATAAAAGAATCAAGCTTTCCATAACGGGTCTTAAATTATTCCAGATCATTAGGATGTATGAATGATTAACTGCACGAATTATCGATTCATGAAACAGGATATCTTGATTTGAAAACTCATCAGCATCATTGTATTTGATTGCAATTTTCATCATTTCGAGTATTTTACTAAGCTCCATCACCAGCTCATTAATGTCCATTCTTACAAGCCGTTCAAATACAAACGACTCGATGAGTAAACGTACATCATAAATTTCTTCTATTTCTTTCTCTGTTAAACCAACTACAACAGCGCCCATTCTTTCTAATCGGATGATATTTTCGGATGCCAGTGTTTTTAATGCTTCACGAATGGGTGAACGACTTACTGAAAAATCAGCAGCTAATTTATTTTCTGATAAAATGGTACCGCTTCCAATCAGTCCGCAAATAATACGCATTCTGAGCTCGCACGTTACACGATCCCCAGCGGAAGCTTTTGAAAGCCATTTTACGGGATATAGAAATTCACTAGATTCGGGCATACATTCACCTTCTTCACTCAACCAAGTATACTTGTATACAAGTATTATATCTAAGATTTTTCATTATGCAAGCGCTTTATGAAAGCGTATTAAAAAATTTCAAAATAGACAGGCCGGTCAACTGTATCTTTATGGGGACTGACAATTAATACGAGGCAAACGATAATAATTAGGTTTCTATATGCATTGAAAA
Source organism: Peribacillus glennii (assembly GCF_003429105.1). GTDB lineage: Bacteria > Bacillota > Bacilli > Bacillales > DSM-1321 > Peribacillus > Peribacillus glennii. Next base: position 168,749 of record NZ_QVTD01000010.1, on the reverse strand, counting down.
ATGGGGAGTAGTTGCACCTATATCAAGTCGGCCGAAATTAATTTGGAGAGTATGATAATTTGGATCAATCGGTACAATAATTACCAAGTATAGGGATTTTGTAAAATTATGCACATAGAAAAAGCTATTTATTATCACTTTCGAAACCTGTTAAGCCAACCAATTGTATTGAACATGATTCAAAAGAAACTTCGTTCGTTTAGACTATTGTTTAGCGAGATACTAATGGGCAGAATTATTGTAAAAAATATGAAGAAGGAGATTAAGTTGATTAATATACTAAATGATTATCAAGTGAGGTAAAACGATATAGAAGAAAGAAGTATGTAAACAGTTAGAAATTTAATTTTTCCTGCTTTATCTAAAGTAAAGCTGAAAATTATAAACAAGGTAAGGTTATACCTAAAGAAATTGGAAATTGACTTTGAGGTTTGTTTAATTTATCCTAATAAGTATGGCTTTTTAATCTAACATGCAACACTTCATATAAATTTTATACCGTGAAAGGGGCAAGTCTTCTTATATGAAAAATATTCTGATAAGAGCTGGTATGTCACCGCTTGATACATTTGATGCATCCCACATTCTCTTAAACAATTCAATTGGGGGAAACGTAGGGAATCTTGTTTATCAATACAGCGTTTTTCGTACATTAATGACGGAAGGAACAACTATAACTCCGGATTATTATAATTATGAGCCTGAAAGAGCCGATGAAATTAATGAGAAGTATGATGCTTACATCATACCATTGGCTGATGCTTTCCGAAAAGAGTTTGTTCCGTCCTTACGTAAATACACTAAATTAATCAAAAAAACTAAAAATTCCTGTTTATGTGATTGGCGTAGGCTTGCGTGCTCCATTCGAACCCAAGTTAAATGAAGGTTTCGAGTTTGATGAAGACGTAAAAGCATTCGTCAGCGCTGTTTTAGAGAAATCAAGTACGATAGGTCTCCGTGGTGAAATCACATCTAAATATCTAACTAGATTAGGCTTCCGCGAAGGCATTGACCATACTGTAATTGGATGCCCTTCAATGTACGCGTTTGGGAGGGAATTAAATATCCGGGAAACAAACATAACAAAAGATTCTATCGTTTCTGTAAACTCATCGCGTCTGTCTCCTAAGAATGTTTTGGATTTTATTACAAGAGGCATGGAAGAGTATCCAAATCACTATTTCATTCCGCAATGGCTGAAAGAGATGAAGCTGGTTTACGCAGGATCTCCTGCTATCGCGGAATCTGCTGACAATTACCCGGTTAAAATGTCAGATCCCACATATATGAATAATCGAGTACGTTTCTTCTTAAATGTGCCGACTTGGCTGGATTTCTTACGACAAGCAGATTTGAGCTTTGGAGCAAGGCTGCATGGTAATATTACAGCGACAATTGCTGGAACACCAAGCATCTTGATTCCTAAAGATGCCCGGATGAGAGAACTGGCAGAATATCATCAATTGACACATATTATGGCACATGATATTACAGATGAAACCAGACTGTCAGATTTGATTGAAAAAGTTGATTTCCAATCGCCTGCGAAAAGACAAGCAGAGAATTTTGATAAATTTATTAGCTTCTTGAATAAAAATAACTTGGATCACATTTATAAAGATACTATGACACCAGCTAACGTACCTTTAGAAGAGAAGTTATCGAAAATTGAGCTTCTTCCTCCTATAACTCCAATCAGTGGCTGTACTTTAGAGGAAATGGTGCAAAGATGGGAAACATATTATCCGTTAGAAGAAGCAAAAAATGGTAAAGCACTGAAAAATCCAAAAGGTAAAGATAAAACCATTAAAGAGCTGCAAGATAAATTGGCTCAAAAGGATAAAACAATAAAGAAACTTCAAGGTACATTAAACAGAAAATCTGTAAGGTTGGCCTTGAAAACTGCAAACATGTTGGCGCGTAAGTAAAATAAAAATCCGTAATACGAGCATATTTTTTCAGACTTCTTTTTCAAATAATTGAAAAGATAATCTGAAAAGATGTGCTTTTTTTATGTGAAAATGACGTTCTTATTTCGGCTCTGGGAAATAGTTTCAATATGTCTGCAATAGCTTAGATAAGCTATTTTTTATATGTTGCTTAAACGGTCACTTTATAAATAATGTTATAGGGGTTCCTCTGTATAATGATATAAAACTAATCAGCCAGTGTGTTTCGGTATTGTTCCGAACTACACTGGCTTGTTTTATAAAACCGAACTGGATCCATTAATAGCCGCCCATGAAGCTTTTTCTTTCTTGCCATGAAGAAAATAGTAAAGCACAGAGGTTGCTAGGACCACAACGCCCATAATTACATACAGGGTACTGTAACCGGTCATGGGAATTATGAATCCAAGCAAATACGGACCGAATCCCAGCCCTGCATCAAGAAATATAAAGAAGGTAGATGTCGCCAAACCCATGCGGTGAGGCGGAGTCAATTTTACGGCGACTGCCTGGGTGATCGACTGCATATTGCCGAATCCAAGGCCGATAAGGAAGCCTGCTAAAAGCAAAGAGAATCCATGGCTTGCTGAGCTTAAGATCAGCATTCCGGCACCAAGGATGATAAAGGCGGGATACATGATCATGTTGGCCCCTTTTTTGTCCATCAGCCGGCCGGTGAAGGGACGTGATACCAATACTGCTCCTGCATACACGATAAAGAAAAAGCTTACTGCATGGACCAGTCCGGCTTCAATGGCATAAAAACTAATGAAAGAAAGGACGCTGGAGTAACAGAAGGCTACAGCGAGAGTAATGAAGGCGATTGGCAGTGCCTTTGGTTCAACAAAGCCGGAAAGCTTGAACCCTTTTACTCCAGGTGTTTTTTTTGCATTGTCCAATACCGGTACACTCAGAAAGAATGCTGTTATCAAACTGATGATTCCTAAAGCAAGACAGAAACTAAATATCATTTGAAAGCTTGTGTGCTGGCTCATATATAGTCCAATAAACGGACCGATTGCTGTTGCCAGTGTCGCACTCATACTGTAATAGCCGATTCCTTCCCCTCTGCGCGTTGGCGGGATAATCCGGGCGACAATCGTCCCTGTAGCCGTTCCTGCCATTCCAAGCGCAATGCCGTGTATTAATCGGTTAATGAGCAGAAATGTAATGCCGTAGTTTACAAAGTAGAAAAATGTCGACAAGGTAAAAAAGAGCAAGCCAATAAACAACATTCTTTTTCTGCTGACTGAATCAATGATGCGTCCGGTAAACAGCCTCCCAATTAAAGCACCGATAATGAAAATCCCTGTTACAAGCCCGGCCTGGCTGGTTGAGGCATCAAATTCATCGACTGCATAAACAGCAAGGGTCACTACTAATAAATAAAACACTAATGTTAAGAAAAAATTTACCGATGAAACAATGATAAAATCCTTCGTCCATAATTTAGACCGTAATTCAGTCATTTTTGTTATCTCCTTTCTGTAGAATATTGTTCCTGATTTCTTTCATGATTCGGATAGCCTGCAGTTGTTCCTCCTCAGAAATTCCTTTTAATATGTCCTGTTCAAACTGGTCAATGGTCACTCGGACATCTTGATAGATTTTGCTCCCGGGCTCTGTAAGCTGCATTCTTTTTTCACGCCTGTCTTTTCCGGGAACATGCTCAACATACCCCAGTTCTTCCAAACGGGTAACCGTCCTGGTAACGGTTGGTTTCTCCACACCCAAATAATTGGAAATCTCCACAAGCGTTGCAGAACCGTAATTGGCTAAGTAGTACAGAATAGACCATTGCGCCCGGTATAGATTGTGCTTGCTTAGCTCCAAATTGAGCCTGTTTTCAAACGGCCGATATAACATCAAAAATTGATGGAAGAATTTTTGGAACGTCTTGATCGTAAACACCTCTAATTTTAAAAAGTTATCCTAAGAAATAGTTAGCGTAGGTAACTATTACTATAGCATAAATTCCATCAGGTATACACGCCACAATATTACTATTGACATCACCCTTGAGTGTATGATATTTAAATAATGGTTAGCACTCGAGTGGATAGAGTGCTAAAATTGGGCAAATCTGAAATAGCAGCATAGCTTAGTATATTTTTCAATCAGTTTTTACGGGAGGAGAGTTTTTATGGAAAAGAAGCAATTCCAAGCAGAATCAAAGCGGCTATTGGAGATGATGATTAATTCCATCTATTCTCAAAAAGAAATCTTTTTAAGGGAGTTAATTTCCAATGCCAGTGATGCAATCGATAAAATCTATTACAAAGCATTGACCGATGAGGCTTTACGTTTTGACAAAGATAGTTACTACATAAAAGTGGCTGCTGACAAGGAAAACCGGACGTTGAAGATTACGGATACCGGAATTGGGATGACGAAGGAAGACCTTGAAAACAATCTTGGAATCATCGCGAAGAGCGGTTCTTTGGCTTTTAAAAATGAAAACGAATTGAAGGATGGGCATGATATCATCGGACAGTTTGGTGTTGGTTTTTATTCAGCTTTTATGGTAGCTGACGTTGTTACGGTCATCAGTAAGGCTGTTGGGAGCGAGACTGCTTATAAATGGGAGTCCACCGGTACAGAAGGGTATACAATTGAGCCTTATGAAAAGGATACTGTAGGTACTGAAATTATTTTGAAGATCAAAGAGAATACCGAAGAGGAAAATTACGACGAGTATGTAGAAGAGTACCGATTGAAATCGATCATTAAGAAATACTCTGACTTCATCCGCTACCCAATCAAAATGGATGTGACCGCAAGCAGGCTTAAAGAAGGCAGCGAAAACGAATACGAGGATTACGAGGAAGAACAGATCATCAACAGCATGGTTCCGATTTGGAGAAAGAATAAGAGCGAGCTGGCTCCAGAGGATTATGAGAATTTTTATAAAGAGAAGCATTACGGTTTTGACAAGCCGCTTAAGCATATCCATATCAGCGTCGATGGGACAATCAGATATAATGCCATTTTATTCATTCCGGAAAAAATTCCTTTTGACTATTATTCAAAGGAATTTGAAAAGGGGCTGGAGCTATATTCAAATGGCGTTTTAATCATGGATAAATGCGCGGACCTGCTTCCTGACTATTTCAGCTTTGTGAAAGGAATGGTCGATTCCGAAGATTTATCCCTTAATATTTCAAGGGAGATTTTACAGCATGACCGACAATTGAAGCTGATTGCAAAAAATATCAATAAAAAAATCAAAAGCGAACTGCAAATCCTGTTAAAAAATGAACGGGAAAAGTATGAAGAGTTTTATCAATCCTTTGGACGGCAGCTGAAATTCGGGATTTATAATGACTTTGGAACCCACAAGGAGGTATTGCAGGATTTATTGATGTTCTATTCTTCCAAAGAAAAGAAACTGGTAACCTTGGATGAATATGTAGAAAGAATGCCGGAAGATCAAAAATACATTTATTACGCTTCCGGAGAATCCAATGAACGAATCGATAAGCTGCCGCAGACGGAATTAGTTGCGGAAAAAGGGTATGAAATCTTATATTTCACTGATGAGGTCGATGAGTTTGCCATCAGAATGTTGATGACATACAAAGAGAAAGAATTCAAATCAGTTTCAAGTGCCGATTTAGGCATTGAGGCAGAGGAAAGTGAAAATAACTCGAGCCCAGAAGACACTGAGAACAAAGACCTCTTTGACTACATGAAAGAGACTTTATCAGGAAAAGTAAAGGACGTTAGGGCTTCAAAACGCTTAAGGAGCCATCCTGTTTGTTTCTCTACCGATGGTGAAGTGACGATCGAAATGGAAAAAATCCTGAAAGCAATGCCTAATAACCAAAATGTGCAAGCGGAAAAAGTGCTGGAAATCAATACAAATCATGAGGTATTCCAGTCACTGAAAGATGCGTTCGAAAAAGATAAACAGAAATTGAATTTATATACAAACCTGCTTTACAATCAGGCTCTTCTGATTGAAGGACTGCCGATCAACGATCCGGTCGAGTTTACGAATGATATTTGTAAAGTGATGGTATAACAAACGAATATCAGAAAATATGACGAATGGGGTCAGTCCCCCGGTGCTTTAACGCGATAGCGTAGCGGGGGACTGACCCCATAATTACGTATAAAAACTGCTGGCTGAATCCGATGATATTTCTTCAATCGCCGCTGCCTGCAGTGTGCTGCCTTTTTGCAGGGCGCCTGGCTTCCTGCCCCGGCCATTCGGAATGAACCGATAAAGAAAGCTGGGGCTTACATCTTCTGTTAAGTATACATTCCCCGTCGATATTCAGTGCACCTGTAGCACTAAGCGCCAATGCAACTGTGCTCATTCCGCCTACTTTTAAAAAGTTCCGCCGGTTCATATTATCCACTTATACATTCCTCCTAAACATTTGTGAGGATGGCCAGTCTTGAAGTAAATCTATCATTTGCGGTAGCAGAAAAAAATAAAGACATTCTTTAGAATTTATTAGTATTCCATGAAATGGCTAAAATGGTTTTAAACTATTATGGATTGGAGCTGGGAAACTGTTTTGGAGGCATTATTTATGAAGGGAATGCAGTTAAAATCAGTGAACAAAAGGTGTAAATATATATCATAAACTCCAAAATTTTCAATAAAAATTTTATCTGATTAGCTAGAAAAGTGAAACAGGTTTGTTTGTCTTTCCTTATTGATGGGTACAAAAGCAATGGATTGTCTTTACATATTTAAACAGGAGGGACAGCGAATGGCCGAAGAAAGAAAAGTTGATTCAAATAATAAGAATGAGCAGCTGGAGCAGTTTCGTGTCAATGATCAAGGACAGAAAATGACGACCAATCAAGGTTTGAAGGTTTCCGAGGATGAGTTTTCCTTAAAAGCGGGTGAACGAGGCCCCACATTGATGGAGGATTTTCACTTTCGGGAAAAAATGACTCATTTTGACCATGAACGAATCCCTGAACGGGTGGTACATGCCCGTGGATTTGCAGCACATGGTGAATTTCAAGTCTATGATTCTATGAAAGAGTACACGAAAGCGAAATTTTTACAGGATCCATCCGTGAAAACGCCTGTATTCGTTCGGTTTTCCACTGTAGCCGGTTCCAGGGGTTCAGCGGAGACCGTCCGGGATGTCCGCGGGTTTGCGACAAAATTTTATACGGAGGAAGGGAACTATGATTTAGTCGGCAATAATATTCCGGTCTTTTTCATTCAAGATGCAATTAAATTTCCGGATTTAATTCATGCGGTAAAGCCCGAGCCGCATAATGAAATGCCGCAGGCTGCATCGGCGCACGATACGTTTTGGGATTTTGTAGCCAACAATCAGGAATCTGCCCATATGATCATGTGGCATTTGTCGGACAGGGCTATACCACGCAGTTTCCGCATGATGGAAGGGTTTGGCGTCCATACGTTCCGGTTTGTCAATGACCAAGGAAAAGCGCATTTTGTCAAATTCCACTGGAAGCCTGTATTGGGTGTCCATTCCCTTGTATGGGATGAAGCGCAAAAAATTTCTGGAAAGGACCCTGATTTCTTGCGGCGGGATTTATGGGAGTCGATTGAAATGGGGAACTTCCCAGAGTACGAATTAGGGGTTCAGCTGCTTGCTGAAGAAGATGAATTCAATTTTGACTTTGATATTCTGGATCCTACGAAAATCTGGCCGGAAGAAGATATACCGGTAAAAATCATTGGAAAAATGACGTTAAACCGTAACGTGGATAACGTGTTTGCTGAAACGGAACAAGTGGCCTTCCATCCGGGGCATGTCGTTCCTGGAATTGATTTTTCCAATGATCCCTTGCTGCAGGGCCGTTTATTTTCCTATACAGATACTCAGCTAATACGCCTTGGCGGCCCAAATTTCCATGAGCTGCCGATCAACCGGCCGGTTTGCCCGTTCCACAACAATCAGCGGGATGGTTATGGCCGCCAGACGATTAATGTGGGGCAGGTTAGTTACCATAAGAATTCACTGGCTGGTAATGCACCTGCGCCTGCAACTGAGGCAGAGGGCGGATATGTGCATTACCAGGAAAAGGTGGAGGGAAGAAAAATACGCAGCAGAAGTGAGAGCTTTAAAGACCACTTCTCTCAAGCTGCCCTGTTTTGGAATAGCATGAGCCAGGTTGAAAAAGAACACATTATCCAGGCATTCAGCTTTGAATTGGGGAAAGTGAAAAGCCTGTCTGTGAGGCAGGAAATAGTGGACATGTTTGCTCATGTCAATGTAGAGCTTGCAGCTGCGTTTGCTGTACAAATCGGTGCAACCCCGCCTAAAGAGGGTGGTTCGAGTGTAACGAAAACCTCACCGGCTTTAAGCCAGGAAAACACCATCAAAATGCCGAATACACGGAAAGTCGGTGTCATAATCGGCCATGAATTTAACGGCGCGGAGGTTATGTCCATATTGGCTGGGATACAGGCGGAAGGTGTTCAGCCTGAAATTGTGAGTGATATGTTAGGGGCGGTTAAAGGTTCCGATGGTACTGAGCTTGCTGTTGACCATACATTTTTAACGGCCGACCCTGTTCTCTTTGATGCTTTATATATTATCGGTGGAGCTTCCGAAAGCAAGAAGTTCCATAATGACACAATCTATTTTATAAAGGAAGCTTTTTCGCACTTCAAGCCAATCGGTGCAACCCATGAAGGTGTGAAATACTTGGAAGTTAGCGGCATCGTAGGAAGTGCGGGTGTAGTGCAAGGAGAAGACATAAACGAATTTCTGTCAACATTCGTTGAAGCGATTTCCGCCCACCGCCATTGGGAACGCCAAGTGGTTTAAAATATTGGTTGTACAGAGGGGATATTATCCTCTCTTTTTTTTATAATTTGAAACTATGAAATTGAGTGATACAGCTTGTTATAAATAATTATATGTATGGAGATGCCCAGTATGGCATTGAAGAACTTTCTGTCGATTTCGGCATTTGGACCTGAAGACCTGCAAGCAACTGCAACCTATGTAAAAACATTGCCAAAACGGTTTTAATACAAATCGGAAGCCCGCATTCAAAAGTTCAATAAAAAAAGGGGTCAGTCCCCCACTGCTTTAAAGCGGTGGGGGACTGACCTCGTTACATTTTTAAATGACTCCTTGTGCGATCATCGCATCGGCTACTTTAACAAAACCTGCAATATTGGCCCCTACGACCAGATTGCCTGGATAGCCATAATCATCGGCAGCATTTACGCTGTTTCGGTAAATGTTTGTCATGATCTCCTTTAATTTTGAATCGACTTCTTCAAATGTCCAGGACAATCTCATGCTGTTTTGGGCCATTTCCAATGCGGAAACGGCTACTCCGCCTGCATTAGCGGCTTTTGCCGGTCCAAAAAGCACATTGTTCTTAAGGAATACATCGATAGCCTCGAGGGTGGATGGCATATTCGCACCTTCACCGATCGCTTTTACTCCATTAGCGACAAGAGTATTAGCGGATGCTTCATCGATTTCATTTTGTGTTGCGCACGGCAAAGCAATATCACATGGAATGGACCAGATACCATTACATCCTTCGAAGTATTGTGCTTCAGGATGTACTTCTACATAAGCACTGATTCTTCGTCTTTCTACTTCTTTTATTCTTTTCACGGTATCAAGGTTAATGCCGTTTTTATCAACGATATAGCCGTTGGAATCACTGCAGGCTACGACTTTTGCGCCTAATTGGTGGGCTTTTTCAATCGCATAAATGGATACATTTCCTGATCCTGACACGACTACCGTGCTTCCCTGGAAGCTAAGGCCTTTGTCTTTTAACATTTCATCCACAAAGTAAACCGTTCCATAGCCTGTTGCTTCTGTACGCGTTAAGCTTCCGCCATAGCCCAGGCCTTTACCTGTTAAAACGCCTGCTTCATTGGCACCGCGGAGTTTTTTATATTGGCCAAACATAAATCCGATTTCCCTTGCGCCAACACCGATATCACCGGCAGGTACATCCGTATCCGGTCCGATATATTTGCTCAGCTCAGTCATGAAGCTCTGAGTAAAACGCATGATCTCCATGTCTGATTTACCTTTAGGATCGAAGTCGGATCCGCCTTTTCCACCACCGATTGGCTGGCCGGTCAAGGAATTCTTGAAGATTTGTTCAAATCCCAAGAATTTGATGATGCTGGCATTTACAGAAGGATGGAAGCGCAAGCCGCCTTTATAAGGCCCGATAGCGCTGTTGAATTGTACACGGAATCCACGGTTCACTTGTACTTTGCCTTGATTATCGACCCATGGGACCCTAAAGGTAATGACTCTTTCAGGCTCAACCATTCTTTCAAGAATGGCGTGTTCAATGTATTTAGGCTCTTTTGCCAAAATGGGCACAAGAGAATCAAAAATTTCTTTCACAGCCTGATGGAACTCACTTTCATGAGGATTCCGCTTCTTTACATCTTCGTAAACTTTATTAACATATTCTCTTGCAGCTTGTGTTTCTGGTGTTTGAATTTTTGTTACAGTTGCCATATTGTCTACACTGTCTCCTTTTCGATGAAATCTCACATTCATAAAGCTAAATCAATAATGAAAAAGGTTTTGTTTTTATATTAGCGTTATAATTTACCTCATAATATTTTATAATGAATTAATAATCGAAACAATATGAATAATCGATATAAATGATGCCGAAATGTGATGATTGGAAAATAGAGGTGGATGCATTGGACTTAAGACAGATCCAATATTTTATTGAAGTGGCCGAGCGTGAGCATGTAACAGAGGCTGCCCTTGCTTTACATGTGGCTCAATCGGCCGTCAGCCGGCAGATTTTTAATCTGGAAGCTGATCTGGGTGTGAATCTGTTTATCCGGGACGGACGTAATGTCAGATTGACCCCAATTGGCAAAAGGTTTCTGGCACATATGCAGCAAGCAGTTAAGGTAATTGAAAATGCTAGACGGGAGGTCGAGGAATATATAGACCCCGGGAAAGGCACCATTCGAATAGGATTTCCCAGCAGCCTGGCTGCCTATACGCTTCCTAGTGCCATATCTGCTTTCCGTGAACAATATCCTCTAGTTAAATTTATGCTGAAGCAAAGCTCCTACCGTCATTTAATTGATGGAGTAGTGAAGGGTGAAATTGATATGGCACTTCTTGGACCTGTGCCTCAGAAGGAAACAAGGGTTACAGGTGATATTTTATTCACTGAAAGAATTGTGGCCTTATTGCCGGTAGGCCACCCTCTCGCGGATAAGGCTTGCTTAAAATTAAGTGATTTGCGGGAAGATTCATTTGTCTTGTTTCCGAAAGGGTTTATTTTACGGGATGTAATTGTTACTGCATGTGAGCAGGTTGGTTTTCAGCCCAATGTGTCATTTGAGGGGGAGGATATTGATGCCATTAAGGGTTTGATTTCGGCAGGCCTTGGCGTAACACTTATACCTGAAATCACCTTGATTGACAGCTTGCCGCGTTCAACAGTAAAGATACCCGTAAGCGAGCCGGAGGTTTCCCGTTCGGTTGGTGTGATTATCCCCGGTGAACGCCAGCTCCTTCCAACAGAAAAGCTGTTTTATGAATTTCTAAAAGAGTTTTTTGGGAGATTGAACAGATTTCAATAATAAATAGCACCTTATGAAATCGGAAGAATAATCAGGAATAGATACCATATCTTCATCAATATTTACCATCATACGGTAGCGGAGCCAGTTCCCCAACGCTTTAAAGCGGTGGGGGACTGGCTCTTTTTTTTGAAGCTTCCACATAACAAACAGGTCCATTTCCTTACCTGTATAACTGGGTAATAATCATCATTTTACTTTAATTTACATTTTTTTAATATACCGGATAAATTTTCCGTTTATGATTATCTGGATAGTACTAAATAGTAAAGGAGAGTTTACATGGGAAATACATGTTCTAAGAAGTTTCTTAGTTTCCTGGTGATTGTCGCTCTGTTCCTTTCAAATTTCTCCGGTATTTTTTCTGCTGGAGTACAGGCGGAAGAACCCCCGGTATTGGCGGAGGATTTATTTATATCAGAATATATGGAGGGCAGCTCCAACAATAAAGCTATTGAAATCTTCAATGGAACTGGAAATGATGTTGATTTGTCCCAGTATAGTCTAGAACTGTACTCTAATGGTGCAGCTACTGCAACTAGCAAGCTGTCTTTATCAGGAACGCTTTTAAATCAGGATGTTTATATTGTTGCAAATGGCAGTGCCAATGAATTTATTAAAGCACAAGCGGACAAAACTGCAGCAGTTTCTAATTTTAATGGCAATGACGCAATTGTTTTAAAGAAGAATGAGACGATTATTGATGTGTTCGGACAAGTAGGTGCTGACCCTGGTTCCAGCTGGGGAACTGGTGATTATACGACTGTTGACCATACCTTGGTCAGGAAAGAAGCCGTAATCAGAGGGGATAAAGTTGCAGGTGATGCGTTTGACCCTTCATTGGAATGGAACTCAAATCCTAAAGATTATACGGGTGACCTAGGAAAACACACCTTCAACGGCCAGCCAGGCACAGATCCAGGCACAGATCCAGACCCGCAGCCGGATCCTGTCGCAGGTGTTTTATCCATCGCTGCTGCTAAATCCAAAAACGGACAAACCGTTACCATCGAAGGTGTTGTAACGGCTGACAATTCCACTATAGGGGGCGGAAAGCTATCAACCTATATCCAGGATGACACAGCAGGTATCAACGTTTTTGATAACAGTAGTGAAGGATTTCCTCATCTTAAAGAAGGAAATAAAGTAAAAATTACAGGTTCTATTACATCTTATAGAAGCTTGATTGAAATTAAACCATCAAGTATTGAAGTTTTATCTCAAAATGCAGAGCTGCCTCAGCCAAAAGCTATGACTCTGGCAGATTTTCAAGACAGCTCAAAAGCAGAACCGAACGAAGGGCAGCTTGTAAAAGTTACGGGCTTTATTGAAAGCATTCCTTCAACTCCTTCAGGCGGCGGCTACAATATTAGTTTTATTGATGAAAACTACCATTCTGCTATTTTGCGTGTAATTGAAGGTTCAATTGATGTAAATCAACTCCAAGCAGGAAAGTGGTATGAAGCTACGGCTATTTTAAGCCAATATAATGACTATCAGCTTATCCCGCGTAAGGCCGCTGATTTGAAATTGGCTGATCCGCAACCGGAAGCCCCTAAATTATCAGGAGAGTTTGAATCTACTATTGCTAGTGTAGTAGACGGGGATACTGTTCATTTAACATCGCCGGTACTGGGATCAACAAAAGTGCGTTTTGTAAATATCGATACACCGGAAACCTATCATAAGGTCGTAACTGAAGCGGACCGCAGCCAAAAAGAACATGGGGAAGCAGCGAAGGCTTATTTGAACAGTCTTCTAAAAGCCGGTGACGAGGTGAAGGTGATCGTTGGTGATGAAGCAAAGGATGATTATGGAAGGTTGCTAGCCCAAATCGTGCGTAAGTCGGATCATGTAAATACAAACCTCGAAATGGTGCGCCAGGGGTATGCATCCACCTACTTTATTTGGCCGATTGGCGCTGCGGCTGATTACGAAAAATTCCAGACAGCTGTAAAAGAAGCAAAAGACAATGGACGTGGAATCTGGGATCCTGCTAATCCGCTGGAGGAGCTTCCGTTTGCCTTCCGTGCCAGGGAGCAAGGAAAAGGATTCGCCCGTTATGTAGGTGATTATTCAACGAAAACATATGTCTCTCCTGAAAAATGGGAAGAGGTGCCGGTTGAAAAACGAGTTTTCTTTGCAAGTGACCAAGAAGCAGAAAGCAATGGGTATAAAAAAGCCGGTGCAACCTACGACAGTGTCCTGGTGCAGTTGCTTTCAGTAAACGATTTACACGGGAAAATTGATGTTACGGGAACGGCTAATAATGTCCAGTACGGCCGTGCGGATTATTTAGCGGCATATTTAAGGGCGCGTGAAGCAACCAACCCTAACACGTTGATCGTCCATTCCGGAGACATGATTGGCGGCAGCTCACCAGTTTCTGCACTAGTCCAGGATGAACCTACTGTGGAGATTATGGAATCAATCGGATTTGATGTTGGGACCGTCGGAAATCATGAATTTGATGAAGGTACCAAAGAACTTGTCCGTATGGTGAAAGGCGGCGACCATCCAAACGGGACAAAAGGCTACGATGGCATCAATTTTCCAACTGTCGCAGCAAACGTAGAATACAAGAATACTGGCGAACTGGTTTTACAACCTTACGCAATAAAAGAGATTGCCGGAGAGAAAATCGGTTTCATTGGAGTGGCGACGGTAGATACGCCAAATATGGTAATGGCCTCAGGCATTCAAGACATCCGCTTCACTGATGAACAAACTGCAGTGAATAAATATACGGCAGAATTAAAAGCACAAGGTATCAAAGCGATTGTTGTGTTAGCCCATGTACCTGGAAATCAAAGCGGTGAAGCCGCTTCAGGTGAAATCGCCGGGCTGGCAACTGGAGTAGATGATGAGGTTGATGTGATTATTGCTGCCCACAACCATGTAAAGGTGGATGCCGTGGTTGATAATAAATTAATTGTGCAAGCCTGGGAATATGGGAAGAGCTTCGGGGACATCGATTTGGAAATCGATCCTGCAACCGGTGATGTTATCAAAAAAACAGCTGATGTCGTGGACGTAGTACAACAAGGGATAACTCCTGATCCAGAGGTAAGTGCAATTTTAGCTAAATATACAGAAATGGTCGGACCAACTTTGAATCAGGTAGTGGGAACGGCTGCAGTTCCAATGCAGGGAGGCTATGCCAAAAAAGGCATGATCGGAGACAATGCACTTGGAAACCTGATTGCAGACGGCATGAATTATGAGATGAAATCCGATTTTGCGTTAATGAACGGCGGGGGAATCCGTGACATCCTAAATGACGGGGACATTACTTGGGAGGAATTATTCAATATCCAGCCATTTAACAATACATTGATCACGGTAACCATTACAGGGGCAGAGCTTGAGCCAATCCTGAATGCACAATTTTCATCTTATGGTCCGGACGTATCAATCGGCGGTTTTACTTATACATGGGATAGTAAAACAAATAAGGTCGTAAATATCTATCTTCCGGATGGAACACCGGTTGACCCGGATAGAACATATACCCTTACAGTCAACAACTATATGTATGAGCATTCTTCTGATAAATATAAAATTCGCCAATACGGTGAAAATCCGGTCCAGGGTCCGGAAGACTTGGCGGCAACAGTGAATTTTGTAAAGAGCTTCAAAGAGCCGATTCATTATGTGGCGGAAGGAAGAATCTCAGAAGACATTGAGGCACCTGTCCTAAATGAAGCAGTTTTACCGGAGCCGAGCTTCAGGGACGGTTCTTACTTGCATGAAATGAAGATTACTGTAAATGCAACTGATTCTGGCATTGGGGTTTCCCATATTGAATATAGCCTCGATAACGGTGTAACTTGGACACGTTATACAGATGGCATTGCCGTAAATCAAGACGGGAAGAGCAAGATTCTATACCGTGCCTTTGACAAGGTCCATAATGTGTCGAAAACTAAGGCAGTCGAAGTCAATGTGAAATCTGCAACTCTAGAAAACACGGAAAAATTGGTAGCAGCTGCAGACGCGGTTAATGGCGTAAAAAAGTCAATTATAGTCCAATTACAGATTGCGGACCGCACACTTGAAAGAGAAAAGACGCATAAAATAACCGAAGATATAGCTTATAAATCTCTCGAAAAGCTAAGTAAGCGCATTAAGCATTATCCAAAACAACTCATGAGCGCAGAAGATAAGAATGAGATAACGGAAATGATAGACTATATTACAGAGCACAGGACAGAATCCAAAAGATAATAGTAATAAGGGCCCTCCTGGGAAAAACAGGTGGGCCTTTTTTATGTAAAAAAACAGTGTGAGCCTCAGTAAATCTAGCATTATAAAAAAAGTCGAATTTTTTTTGACAAAAACCCCATGTTTTTACAAAATAACCAGGATTTTTATGATATTGTAATGATATTGTAATAATAGAAATAAAGCATTGGGGAGATTTCTATGAAAAAATTTGCAACAGTACTTATTCTACTGGTAAGTTTCATTTTCTTTACCGTTCCGGAAGCACATGCAACCAGTACCGGACAGTTGATCATCGTGAACAAAGCGACTAATAGACTTGCCTTTTTTGATGGAGGCAAATTAGTGAAGACCTTCAAAGTCGCCACAGGCAGACAAAGATCCTACACCCCGGAAGGGAAATTTCCAATCGTTAAAAAAATAAAAAACCGTCCTTATTATAGCGGAGGCATCCCAGGGGGCCATCCGAATAACCCTTTGGGTGACAGATGGCTAGGCTTGGATGCAAGGGGTACATACGGGACAACCTATGCCATACACGGCAATAATAAGCCTAGTTCAATAGGAACTTATGCAAGCTCCGGCTGTATCAGGATGTATGATAGTGATGTACGCTGGCTTTATGACCAGGTGAAAACGTATACGCCGGTGATCATTACACATACATCAAAAAGCTTCGAATCGATAGCTGTCTCGGATGGATATGTGGTAGAAAGCAAGATTAAAAGCTTCACTGCAAGCAAGAAAAGCCCACAGTTGAAAAATACAACCGTCAAGCTTTCGGCGAGTACCTCTCAAGGCTACCAGCCGGCTTATAAGTTTTCAGTCTACTATGGAAAAAAATGGACAACCATAAAAAACTATTCATCTAGTAAATCTGTGAACTGGAAGCCAACAAGGCCAGGTGCTTATAAATTAAAGGTTTCGGTGAAGAGCAAGTATTCCAGGAAGACGGCAGACCAGGAAAAAGTAATCAGCTACAATATTTTTGAGTCGGCTTCATTGAAATCAGTAAAAACCGATAAAGCCAGCCCGCAGCTAAAAGGTTCCAACATTGCCGTGTCGGCAGCTTCGAATAATAATGCTAACAACCGGTTCAGGTATTTAGTGTATGACGGCAATACGAAGAAGTGGACAACAATTAAAAACTACTCGACAGCTACAAAGGTAAATTGGAAGCCTGCAAAAACGGGCCAATACAAAATCAAGGTCCAGGCTAAACACAAATGGTCCAAGAAAGCATATGACCATGAAAAATCTATTTCTTATAATGTTTTTGAGTCAGCAGTGTTGAAATCCATTTCAACAAATAAGAAAGGCCCACAACCTGTAAATACGGACATTGCCATTACGGCTGCATCCACTAAGAACAGTGATCATGTGTTCCGGTTATTAATAATCAAGGATAAGAAAACGGTTCATTCATCGAAGTTTTCAGCAGCTTCTAAATTCAATTGGACGCCAAAAACACCGGGCAATTATACAATCAAGGTCCAAGTGAAGCACAAATGGTCCAAGAAAGCATACGACCATGAAAAGACACTTAATTATACAGTATACCAGCCGGCAGCCACTCCAACGGTTACATTCGATAAAGAAGGCCCGCAGCCGGTGAATACGGCAATTAGTGTCTCAGCTGCGTCTAAAGAAAACAAGGATTACGAATACCGGTTTTCCATCTTAAAGGACGGAAAATGGACAGTAGTACAGCTGTTTTCAAAAACGTACACTTATTCATGGACCCCGGATGCTCCTGGCAACTACAAAATTAAGGTCGAAGCTAAACACAAGCTTTCCAAGCTGGTCAATGCTGTGAAAGAAATCGACTATGAAATTGTACCGGCTGTTGAACAGCCTGCGGATCCAGTAGTTGAAGAACCTATCGCACAAGCACAATAAATAGATGAGATTACTTTCGGGGAGCTTAGGCTGCCCGTTTTTTTAGTTATATAATGTTTTATTCATTGAATTGTTGATAGATAATAAAAGGGTTGATTAAAAAGTTCCTTTTCTAAGGAGCGGGAGGAGTGAAAACCGGGGAGCCATGTTGAAACCATTTACAGCCAGAGCAATTGAAATCATACAGTCAGTGCCTGAAGGAAAAGTGATGACCTACGGGCAGGTTGCGCGGCTTGCCGGCAGTCCCCGCGGGGCGAGGCAGGTCGTTCGTATCCTTCATTCCATGAGTGATAATTATAAGCTTCCATGGCATAGAATCATTAATTCAAAAGGGCAGATTGTCATTAAGGATGATGAATCGAATTCTTTGCAAAAGCTTTTACTTGAGGAAGAGGGTGTCGAAGTTAAGGGAGATGGCATCGATTTAGCTTTATATCAATATCATCCAGATAGTTTTTACATGGATGAGAATCCTGATTACCTGATTTGAGAGGAATTTAGGCTGCCTGAACTCCGGCAGCCTGCTGATTTTTTACCAGAAAAATGGAATAAACGCCAAAGCAGCAATGGCCCCGATAGCAAATCCGGCTGCTGCGGCACCTGCACCCCAGCCCCAGCCCCAGCCCCATCCGAAACCATGGCCTCCAAAGTTCCGCCCTCCGCCTATAGGCCGGAGATACACTCTGTTTGGAGTGACCCGGTCAATGATTCCTCTGTGAACACTGCCGTCTTTCATAGTTAACCGCACACATCTTCCTACACCTCGATGGCACATATCATAAATGCTTGAATTAGACAATTTATCTACACCTCCTATTTTTCTTTCAATAAATAGGTTATGTCCAACCGGTGCTTTTTGAATGGATAGATACACAAGGCGAACGTGGAAAAAAGTATGGAATACAGGTATTTATGTATTCATCAATAGCACTTAACGGGTCCCTGTCATAAAATAGACCATCTCGATTCTAATCCGGGGAGTAGATACTGTGAAATTCTCATACCAAGATGCTTTGGCGTTTTATAGAATACAAGGTGCGCATCCAGGCGGATTTGCTCTGACTAAATTGATCCTGGAAAGGGAGGATATCGATTGCCAGACAAAAATCCTGGATGCGGGGTGCGGGACTGGCCAAACATCGGCATATTTGGCAAAAACCTTTGGCTGCAAAGTTTATGCCATCGATGTTCATCCTGAAATGATCAAGGCGGCAGCAGTGAGATTTACTGAAGAAAATATTCCGGTAACCATTTCAGAAGGCAGTATAGAAGAACTTCCTTTTCCTGAGGATACATTTGACTATATCATTGCGGAGTCTTCGACGGCTTTTACCGATATCACTAATTCCATACAGGAATATTTTCGGGTTCTTAAGCCTGGGGGAGTATTGCTTAACATAGACATGGCAGTGGAACAAGAATTGAAAAGCGAAGAAAAAGCTGAAATCATCGCATTTTATGAAATGAAGGACGTATGGACTGAGGATGAATGGATTGATGCTTTCGACCATGCAGGGTTTGAAGCGGTGGATGTCCTGAAAGCTAATTCAGTTATGGAAGAATTAGAAGAATTGATGTTTGAGGAGAATGAGATGTCTGAGGAAATGCCGCCCATGTACGATAACGATCCCGAGATAGATACTGTTTTCCAAACCCACCACCAACTGCTGCTCACCTATGGCGAAAAATTAGGATACCGCGTTTTCAGGGCAAATAAGTGATAGGGCAGCTCCCAGCGCTGTACCGCAGTATAACGACGAGGGACTGCCCCTGCTTTATTCTGCTTTATTTCCTTGAGATTGCGACGACTGATGGCCTTGGTATGTTTCCGGTTGGCCAGCGGCTGGTCGGGTTGTTAGGGTCCTTGGTTTCTTCGCCAGGATGCTGAACTGATAGAAATAAGGTTTGTTCACCAGGGCCAAACCATGGGCCAGTCAGTTCTGCTTCCACTGGTGCCGATGCAAACTGAAAGGCTTTTCCCCTATTGGAACCTTGTGTAGGAAACATAAAGAATCCATTGTTGCCAAAATACTTGTAAGGGCCTTCATTCAACTTGGAAGAGGATATATCGGTTGTTACCCATAAATTCCCCTGTGAATCAAACGCCATATTATCCGGGCATGCGAAGCCGCTTTGAGGCCCGCCTGCCGCAAAAACTTCATATTCAAAGGACGTACTTTCAGAGTTATTGTCATCCTCGACCAACCTGACAATCTGCCCGTAATAATTTCCATGGTCTAAATTATTTGTAAGGGCTATATAAACAGAGCCGTCTTTTGGATGGATTTCAATATCCTCCGGCCTGTCTAACGGAGTTCCATTGGCGAGCTTGGCAGCATCTCTCGTGTTGACAAGCACATCTGCCTGTGTTTTAAATTTTTCTGTCAATGCCGGTGTTTTATCCCTGTCGAGCGGAACCCATTTTAAATTGCCTAAATCGACTACGTACAGGGTTCCCTTTTCAAGCAGCCTGCTGTTTTGTTTCCCTGCGTCCCGGCGGAAAACGCCATCACTGATGAATTTATATACACATTGGTCGTTTGCGTCATCGCCGGAATAGACAACCAGCCTACCGCTTTTTCCTACTGTCATCACGGCATTTTCATGGCTGAAACGGCCTAGTGATGTATGTTTTTTTGGAGTTGATTTGGGATCAAGCGGGTCAATTTCAACAATCCATCCATAATGGGCAGGATTCAGCTTGTTTTCAGCTGTCGACCAATCTTCGACCATATCCATGTAGTTTTCTTCACCGCTCATTGCTGTATTCCATAATGTTTTTCCTCCCGAGCAGTTGGCTAAAGTACCGGTAACCTGCGTGGCACCGCCAACAGCAGCATTTCCTCTGGCAGGGCCTGTCAAGGCAATAGGTGTATTGGCTGTAATCCGGCGGTTATATTGGGAACCTTTTACGATGCCCCATTTGCCTTTGGAATCTTTTTTGATATGGATGACAGAACCTCCGACATTATATTTTTCAATGCGGATCTGTTCAGGGGTACGCGGGCCCTCTCCTCTATACCCGGAAACATATATGGCTAAATTGCCGATATACTCATGATTCACCCAGAGAATTCCCTCATTTGGGTTATTGCCAAAATAACAAGTGAAATCATTATTAAATCCAAACCTTTCTCCAGTGCCCAGGTCTTCTCCCCACGTTGCGACAATATCGTATTGATAGCCCCTGGGCACAATCAGCTGATCCTGAGAGGAAGGTTTGATGGGTTTGAATTGATGGAATCCAGGATTTTGCTGCTGAGGGGTACGGTACATATATGGAGGGTATTGGGTTGGGTAGTAATTAAGCTGGTTATATGGATTTGCTGGAGGATATAAACAATTTTTATCCGGCGGGTAACTCCAGTTCATGACAATCACTTCCTTCATATTTTTTCATAACACCTTTATCAGTATATGAGCTAACAATAGGAAATTAATTTGTACATAAGTTAATATGGTATGAATGTTGGGGAGAACAAGGGAATCTGCAAATGTAAGTTCCCGAAATTAAAAAAGGATAAAAGCTTGGGGAAGCTTTTATCCTCTCATATGGCTTATTCCTGGAAAATACGGCTGATTTTTTCAATCTCTTCATTCGTTAATTGGATTTCTAGCGTTTTTAGATTATTGGTGACCTGTTCTGGCCGTTTGGCACCCGGGATTAACGCGTCGACCGAGTCGCGGGTCAAGTACCAGGCAAGGACCACATGCGCTACTTCGGCATTTTTAGCATTGGCAATTTCACGCACTTGCTCCACCTTTTCCAGGTTACGGACAAAAGCCTCGCCCTGGAAGAGCGGATTTTTGGCACGTCCGTCATTGAATGTGGTTTCCTTTGTATACCTTCCGCCTAATAATCCGGCCGCAAGGGGATAATATGGCACGAATGAAATGTTATGATCTTTCGTATACGGCAAAATTTCCTTTTCTACTTCACGGTTGAAAAGATTATATTCCGATTGCAATACATCTACATAGCCGTCTTTATTTGCTTCTTTTAATTGTTCGATGGAAAAATTGGATACGCCGATCGCTTTTATTTTCCCGGCATCCTTTAATTCTTTTAAGGCTCCCACTGCTTCAGCCTTCGGTGTCCCTTCATCAGGGAAATGAATGTAGAACAAATCGATATAGTCGGTTTGCAATCGTTTTAAGCTGTTTTCTACTGCCTCTCTTAAAAAGGCCGGTGAATTATCAAGGACAATCTTTCCGCCCACAAATTTATGTGCACCCTTTGTAGCAATCACGATTTCTGAACGGTTGCCTTTTTCTTTGATGACTTCCCCGATTAGCTCCTCTGAGCGCTCAGGTCCATAAATGTAAGCAGTATCCAAAAAGTTGATGCCATTGTCAATTGCTGTGCGGACTACATCTTTCCCTGTTTCTTCAATCAGGTTCGGGTAAATATTGTGCCCGCCGACAGCATTCGTGCCAAGCCCGATTGGATTAACATACAAATCCGTCTTGCCGAGACGTTTCTTATCGGCCATTTTACATCATCTCCTTTATTCAACCTGGTTCTATCATAACAAAACCAGAGAGGAGGATGAAAATAGTTAGCTTTAATACTTAAAAGCGCCGGGGGACTGACCCCCGGCACGGTGATACGTTAAAGCAGCGGGGGACTGACCCCTTTTTATTTCCATACATCGTTTGCGATGTTTACGACATGTGCGAGTTTGGCCCATTGTTGTTCTTCGGTGAGCAGGTTGCCTTCTTCTGTTGAAGCGAAGCCGCACTGCGGGCTCAGGCATAGTTGTTCCAGATCCACATAACGGGATGCTTCCTCGATGCGGCGTTTGATATCATCAGGATTCTCCAATTCCCCGAATTTCGATGTGACCAATCCGAGGACGATTTGAAGATCAGGCCTTTTCACGAAACGAAGCGGTTCGAAGCCGCCTGCACGTTCACTGTCATATTCGAGGAAAAACCCATCGATATTAAGGTTATCGAAAAGAACCTCCGCAACCGGCTCATACCCGCCGGATGAAATCCATGTGGAGCGGAAATTTCCGCGGCAGATATGCATAGTGATTTTCATGTCATCCGGACGGCCTGCAACTGCCTCATTTATTGTTTTGGCATATAAAGTGCTCAATTTTTCCGGATCAAGTCCTTTTGCCCTAATTTGTTCTTTCTGTTCTTCCGAGCAAAGGTAAGCCCATGAAGTGTCATCCATTTGCAGATAACGGCACCCTGAATCATAGAAGGCTTTAATCGCCTTCTTATAGGCCCCTGCAAGGTCATGGAAAAATTCTTCTTGGTCACTATAGGCACTTTTCTCTATTTCTCCCCGGAAATGCAGCATGCTTGGACTTGGAATTGTCATCTTGGCTGTATGGCTTCCCGCGATGCCGTGCAGGAATTCATAATCGCGAAGCATAGGGTGGTCAGTAAAATCCAGCTTTCCTGTTACCTTTATGCCACGGGATTTCGTTTGCTTCTGATGGAATTGGATCCCTTGGTCTGCTTCATAGCGTTCTACGCCATCAAGATCCTCCAGGAAATCAAAATGCCACCAGCCGCGGCGGAATTCTCCGTCCGTAACGACCTGAAGCCCTGTTTCTTTTTGCTTTTCCACAATGCGGGTAATTTCTTCGTCTTCAATCTGCCGCAGCTGCTCGGCTGTAATTTGTCCGGAAGCCTTCTGCAAGCGTGCCTGTTTGATCCGGTCTGTCCGTAATAGGCTGCCTACCTGGTCAGCCCGAAATGGTGCTGTTTTTCTTTGTAATGAATCAAGAATGTTCTTTTCCATGATGAATTCTCCTCTGTTTGGCTAATAGGAAAGTATCAAACTTCCCTTTCTGAATGCAAGCAGAACACTGGCTATGTGAACTGCGTCTATTTCTTCGCCTTATATTAGTAAGGCTCGCTTATTGGCGAGATTTCTAACTTAAATATTTAGAATCTTAACAAAAATTTGCACAGAAGTAAATTGTCTTTAAGCAAGAATGGTTTACAAATCGGTAATTTCTATAAAAAATACCGATTAAAAAACGGTATCATAAAGTTGGTTCTGTTTAATTAATCATCCCGCGGCCGACTTGATTATCCACTATCACTATGTTTTCGAGTACTTTCCTGGACACTTCACAAAGCTCTTCGATTGCCTGTGCCTTTTGGGAACCTAATTGATAGACAATATCCTGAAATAGTAATTCCATTTCCTCAAGAATGGAGATGGCTGCCAAATTATATACATTCTTCTATGATGGTTTTATTCATAATTTTACACTTTTACCCATTTGCTTTTATTAAAACTCCTAAACATTGTGAAAGGATTTGGATTCATTTTAATCAAGGATTCTAAAAATGGGTAATTTTATCTATAATGGGAGATTTCTTTTCTGTTCCCTATTGGGAATAGGAAATACAGAATCAGTAAATGGAGCATTAATGAAATGTGGGAGGCTCAATAAGGGCGGAGGGATTGAAATAATTTACTCATAGCCATTAGATAAATAATGTGATTGAGTCCAAATTACGGGCTTCAGCGAATGCTGTTTTTGAAGATTGGAAGGGGAGATATTACTAGCAAAAACAGGAGAGCCAGGATAGTACCTGGCATCTCACACCGGGAGTTTGCCGGTTTAAGGGCTTATCTCCTTACTCCCGGGAGAAATATGCAAAGTTTCTTTTTTCTTTAATTGGCTGGTCAGGTAAACACCGATAAAAACCAAAATGCCGCCAAGAATCTGTACAAGTGTAATACTATTTCCTAATAGCAGGCTGAGGATTGCGGTAAATACCGCGATTAAATTAAGGAAAATCCCCGCCCGGCTGGGACCGATTTGGCGTAATGCCACATTCCAGAAAACAAAGGAACCGACTGATGGAAAAATCCCGATATATAACATTCCGGCTATAGCCTGCCTGCTCTCAGGAAATTCCAGACCCGAAGAAAGGACAAAAGGAAGCAGCATCAATAACCCAAGCATTACGGAAACTGCAGTCGCAGAAATTGGCGGTGCCTCCTTAATGGTCCTGCCTATGATGGAATAAAAAGTCCACACTAATATTGCCAGAAGCATCAGCAGATCCCCCCGGTTAAAATGCAGGTGGAAGATCTGTTCAAGATGTCCATGCGTCAAGACAAGAAGAACACCCAGTAGGGAAATGAGAAGGCCTGCACCATTCTTTAGTGAAATCCTTTCTTTCAGGAGCAAGGACGAAAAGAGGACAATGATGGCCGGATTGATAGAATTCACAAGTGATGCATTCATGGGAGTAGTAAAGCGCAGGGCTTCGTATAAAAGAAAATTGTACCCGGCAATCCCCAATACCGCCATGACGGAAAGAGTCTTCCACTGCTTCCATACTATCTTCCAATTAGGCCGTTCAATTATATGGGCGATAGGGAACAAAAGGAAGATGGCAATCAGCCACCGCAAAAATGTCATTTGCAGAGGGGCCATTTCTGCGACCACAAACTTTCCAAAAACATAATTGCCTGCCCAGAAAAGATTAGCCAGGATAAGGAATGTCAGCACATAATATTTTTTCATGTCGACGTGCGCCTCTCTTTAATTATCTGAAAATATTCTTAATATAATGTATTCACTCAATATACCAAACAGGTAAAATGTTGGCAAACTGACCAAAGACTTAAATATGTAACAAAAACTAAGAGCCTGCATCTATATTAACGGCAAGCAATACTATATAAGTTTTTTGATCAATCTCAGCATTTGACAAATATCTTTTGGCTCATTCATATGAATTTGGATTTCACATATCTTTCATAAAAGGATGAATCCAATTGCATAGGCTAGAGAGAAAGCTCGATTTCTATTCGTCCTATGTAGTTGGGAATAAATGAGCAAAACATCTACAATATTATTTATCATACGTATCAGTTCACTTATATAGCAGAAGAGCAGGTTGACAGGAAACCATAAGGTTTCATATAATACAAAAAGGAAACCAAATGGTTACATATAAAAATTCATAGTGGAGGAATGCTACATGCCAGTCCAGGATATACAAAAAACAACAGTATTTCATGCACCAATTCACAAAGTGTGGGAAGCAGTGGCTACAGCGGAAGGAATTGCTGCATGGTTTATGCCAAACGATTTCGAACAAGAACTTGGCCATGAATTTACAATACAATCACCTTTTGGACCTACTCCATGTAAGGTGTTGGAACTTGAACCGCCAAACCGCCTGGTATTTTCCTGGGGAGATTTTGGATGGGTCGTATCATTTAACCTGAAAGAGGTAAATGGTGAAACTGAATTTACGATGATCCATTCGGGCTGGGGAGAGCCTGACGAGGTCATTCCTCAATCGCAGCAAAAACATTCAGTGGTGCGCGGCATCATGGATAATGGCTGGGGGCCGCTTGTTAATGATAAACTGCGTAAAGTGGTTGAGGGGTAATGTCGGCTGCGCCAAAGCATGATGTTTTTCAGGCGGTTGCCGATCCTACAAGGCGTCAAATCCTCAAGCTTCTTGCTGAAAAGCAAATGCCAGTTACCATGATAAGCAGCCAATTCCCGATAAGCAGGACTGCCATTTCCAAGCATCTGCGCATTCTTTCGGAATCCCAACTTGTCAGCGTGGACAAAGTGGGGAGGGAGAAGCGCTATAAGCTTCATCCGGAAACGCTCTTGGAACTGAAGGATTGGCTTTCCTATTTCGAACAATTTTGGGATAACAAGATTTCGATGCTTAAACATTTAGTGGAAAATGAAGGAACAAGCGATAAATAGAAAAAAGGTCTGCCGCCCCCATTAGGGGGCGGTTTTTCTTGTGGCCAAAAAATGGTTCAGCTTTTCTTAAGAAACTATTAAGAATTTACCCCAGGGAATGTTAAGATTTTCAGGCTAGAATAAAGCTAATCCCAAATTTAGGCACATGATATAATTTCGAAAGGAGAGTGAGAATATGGGCCCATTTAATGTGCTGGTCGTGGATGATGAAAAGGAGATCCGCGACGCGATTGAAATATATTTGAAGAATGAAGGCATTACCGTCATTAAAGCATGTGACGGCATCGAAGCCCTGGAAAAACTGGGAGAAAATACGGTGCACCTGATCATACTGGATGTGATGATGCCAAGGCTGGACGGGATTTCGGCGACATTTAAAATTCGCGAACAAAAAAATATCCCGATCATCATTTTAAGCGCAAAAAGTGAAGACACGGATAAGATTCTTGGCCTCCAGGTCGGTGCGGATGATTATGTTACAAAGCCGTTCAACCCCTTAGAGCTGATTGCCCGGGTAAAATCACAGCTCAGGCGTTATGTGACACTCGGTACATATGAAGGCAAGAACACACAAATTAACCTAAACGGCCTAACCCTCGACAAAGAAGCCAAGGAAGTGGCGATCCATGGAGAGGCTGTCAAGCTGACCCCCATTGAGTATAAAATTGTCGAACTGCTTATGTCGCATGCAGGAAGAGTATTCTCAATCAGTGAAATTTATGAACGGGTTTGGAAGGAACCTTGCTATAACGCGGAAAATACGGTGGCTGTCCATATCCGTAAAATCCGGGAAAAAATCGAAATCGACCCGAAAAATCCAAGGTATTTAAAGGTGGTATGGGGAATTGGATACAAAATGGAAAAGTAGAATCATAGGGGCTGTTTGGGTTGTTTTATTTACGGCAGGAATTTGCGGTTTGCTGACCCTTCTCTCGCAGGGCAGCCAATTTATAGGCAAGGATTTTTTTCAGTCGGATGAGTTTGATGTAGAAATGAACCAGTTCATTGACCTTCTAAGCCTTTATGAACTGCATGATCTGACAAAGCAAGAGCTCAGGGAAGGCATTACAGTATCACAGGAAGAAATTGAGGAGCACCGCAACCGTTATGGAAGCCTGGCTGAGCAAGTTGCGAACATTGATGGACAATATGAATCGATGATCCAGGATGCGCTCACGGCAGGAAATAAAGAAGTGGCTAATCTATATAAAGAAGAAAGAGATAAAAAAATTGAAGATATCACGAATAACTTTAAAAATGATGAGCATGTACGCAAAAAAGTGATTGAAGAGAAGAAAAAGAATATTGATGAATTTTTCCGGGAAAGGGATAAATACAATGCCGAGTTTGAGGGATATAAGGCGTCATTCAAATATTATCTGCAAAATACGAAAACAGGGGAAGAATTTACTAATCTGAATGGTGTGGATGCAGAGTCAGCAAACAAGGTAATGAATAATAAAGAAATGCTATTCATTAAAAAATACTCCCAATCTCAAGGTTATCTTTCAACTCAAGGGCGTTACCCGTATATGAGGCTACCTGATGATGTTGTCCAACAATTAAACTTTAGCGGTGGACAGACATTTGAAGGGACCATCGCTGTGCCAAAATCATTGTCCAATGAAAAACAGATTATGTTCCGATTCCAGGACTATGAAAAGAGAAAAAAATTTTCCTATGTATTCTCATGTGTTGGCGTCCTTGCTTTATTGGCAAGTTTATTGATGTATAGAAAAACACAGCCATTCCGTTTGGTCTCATCCTTAAATTGGGGAGGGCATTACGGGCGGATTCCCTTAGACGTGAGAATCGTTGCCTTTATACTAGGCTTGATATTCACATCACTATCATTGGGTTTTATATCCAATGTTTCCTATTATGAATCCACGAATTCATTTATCGATATATTTTTCGCATTATTATTGGCAAGCGTCCTATTGACCGCGACTATTATACAGGGAACCTTGCTGTTTCCAGTATTTAAAACCGGCGGGCTGTCGAAAGAAGAGCTGCGGGGCAGCCTCGTTTATAAAACCTACCGTGTCTTTGCCCAATCCTTTTTAAATAAAAGTGTTGCCGTGCAAATGTGCATTCTATTGATTGTCATTTTTGCTTCTGGATTTGGTGTCGGGTTTCTCGTTTATAATGAGCATTTAATCGTTGTCTATATGATTCTGTTTGTGGTCGTCACCGTTCCTTGTCTTTTTTTCCTGATTAACCGCCTGGCGTATTTTAATACGATCATCCATAATTCCAGCGAACTGGCTCAGGGGAATTTCGAGCCTGACCTTCCTGTGAAAGGGAGTTCTGTGTTTGCCAGGCTTGCGGGCAACATCAACAAGATCAAGCACGGGGTAAAATCCTCCCAAAAAGCCCAGGCTAAAAGCGAGCGCTTGAAAACGGAGCTGATCACCAATGTCAGCCATGACCTTAGAACACCATTAACATCAATCATCTCATACACAGAACTGTTAAAAACGCCTGATTTAACAGAGGAAGACCGGGATGCCTATGTCCAGATCATTGATCGAAAATCAAAGCGGTTGAAGATATTAATTGAGGATTTATTTGAAGCTTCCAAAATGGCGAGCGGCAATGTTGAGCTTTCGAAAACAAAATCGGATATCGTCCAGCTTCTGCAGCAAGCTTTGGCTGAATACGACGAAACAATCAAAGAATCCACGCTTCAATTCAGGGTTTCCACTCCCGATAAGCCTGTGTACTCATTCGTGGACGGGCAAAAGGTATGGAGGGTTTTTGACAACCTCATCGGCAACATACTTAAATATTCGATGGAATATACAAGGGTTTATATTAATCTGGAGCATGAAAACCGCTATGTGAAAATCACGTTTAAAAATGTGACCAAGTATGAGCTCGGCGGAAATATTGACGAGCTGATGGAACGCTTTAAACGGGGGGACACATCCCGGCATACGGATGGTTCAGGGCTCGGGCTTGCAATTGCCAAATCGATTGTAGACCTTCATGAAGGAAACATGGATGTGGAAGTGGATGGGGATCTGTTTAAAGTGACCGTTGAATTGGAATCAATGTAACCGTAAAAAAGATGGCCCCGCTAAAAATATGGGCCATCTTATCACTGTATACGGCATCATTGTGCGATATCCTGAATCTCATCTGATAAATAAATTGTTTTCCCTTTTTTGCCGCTCTGTGCCGCCCGATACATGGCCAAAGCAACAGTCGCGGCCTGAATCGCTTTGTACTTTTTCAAGGGGCCTACCAACAAAAAGGACAGAAGGGGAAAAAGGAATCCTGCTGCCGATTCTCCCGCACGGAATTCCTTTCTGTTTCCTAACAGAAGGGATGGCCTGAAAATATGCAGGGATTGGAAACCAACTTTACTTAATTCTTGCTCCAGCATACCTTTCATTCTTGAATAAGCAACCAAAGCGTCTGGATCAGCACCCATTGAACTAATGACCAGGAATTTGCTGGCCCCGTTTTCAAAGGACAGTTTAGCGGCCGCCAAGGGATAACCTACATCAACCTTTGTCATTTCTTCTTTTGTCCCGGCTTTTTTAATGGTAGTGCCTAAACAACAGAATACATCATCAGCGATAAAATACTCGCTGTAATGATCAAGGTGATTAAAATCGACGGTCTTTTCCTCCAATTTTGGATGCTGGATGCCCAGTGGCTTGCGCACAATGGCAGTTATTTTCCGATAAGCCCCTTCATTCAGGAGAATTTGAAGCAGCTCTGAACCAACAAGGCCGCTGGCTCCGACGATTAAGGCTGATTTTTCTTTCAATTCATGACTCCCCTTCTTTTAGCCGGATAATAGGGATCTTGGCCACACTGGCACATAGGGCTCTATTTTTGCTGGGTCCGTTCTTTACCGGCTTCCGTTACAGAAAAATCCCGCACCATTTTTTTGATTTTTTCCGGCTTACGAAAGCGTAAAGCCGACCAATCTTCATCGATGGCAACCTGCCTGACCGGCTCGTAGCCTTCCTCCGCGAGTAAGCGGGCAACAGTTTCCCGGCTGCAGTCAGAACCTTTATAGGCCTTTGAAGATTTCTTTGGGTAGCAGAGCCACAACAAACCATCATCCACTAGCGCTTTTGCGCCTTCACGCGCGAAAGCTTGCAGCTTTTCATTTGATGTTCCAAAAACCTGTACAAAATCGTATGCTTCATTTTTTTTCTCTTTATGTACTTCTCCGGTGAAGCAAGCGATTACTTCCTCATAGGCTTTTGGGGCATTCAGGATTAGAACGGGCTGGCCTTGGTCTTTGATTTGGAGCTTTCTGATAACAGGTAAGATTTCAGACATTTAAAAGGGTCCCCTCTTTGTCAATTTTTCCGATTTAATAGAAAAGCGCTTTCTGTTTGTTTTAACTATATGAAAGGCTGCAAGTAGTGTCAAACCTCTTTCCCATGCACTTAGCACTTAGTGGCGGAAGGGTATGCCCAAAGCTAGCCGAGGAGCCGCTTTAAGGTGCTGCTTATGGAACAGCCGCTGGAGTCTTTGCTGCATAAAAGTACAGCTGCTGAAGTGGAGCCCATTCACCTGTTCAGAAAACCAGTCACCCCTGTGATTTCAGATACGGGGATAGCGATTATCATCATTTCCCGATGAAGAGCCGGAAAAGGTGCCTGTTGGATTCGCTGGAGGGGCCCTATCCAAGACTGTTAATGTATGGGGATTCACAGGAAGATATCGACCTGCGTACTGAATTAGCTCTTTACTTATTTCAGGCAAGAGGGGTTTCGTGCTCTCCCGGCCAGATTGAGATATGTGGCGGAACCCAGCAAGCCATCTGTTACTTCGCTTAAAGTCAGGAAATACAGATTTAGCAGAAAGGGCATATAGATTCGGAGTAAAGGTGTACCAAACATCAAAGTACTGGCTGAATAAAGACGGCCGTTCTTCTTCTGTCTATCAAGCAGGGGTTTGGGGGTTGGAAGGAAAAAGAAATCGATGAAGGGATACAGCTTTTGAAAAAAGCATGGTTTGATTAATTTTAGAATAATTTTGTTAAGACGCTAAATATAGCAACATAGCTTAAAGCTATTCGTTATGTAAGCGTTTTTATTTTTTCAGAATAGAAAAAGTTATTTACATATTCAGAAAATTTGTGATAGGATAACAAAAAAAGAAAGAATGGGGCACTGAAAATGGTAAAAACAGCGGGTGTACAAGCAGGCATTATTACTATTATTAACACGTAAAGGACTGGAACATACCATCCATTGAGAGGTAATGTTTGAGTCCAATTCGTTTTTTATAAAAACGGCGCTCAAACAAATGCAGCGCCCATCCGTTAAGGAAGGGTTTTTTATTTGCAGTAAAAAAAACAACTGTGACTTACAGAGAGGTGTAAACGAACATGAAAAAAGAATATGTTGTCGATCGAATGCATAAAGCATCAACAGGAATTGCAAATGCCGTTTTGGTTACATTGGGACTTGGGATTTTGTTTGAGACTATTGGAAAATTTATCGGATGGGAAGCTTTCATTGGAATTGGGTCAGCGGCAAAGGTATTGTTGGCTCCAGCAATTGGGGCAGGTATTGCCTATCAGCTGGGTGGAAATACCTTGGTCATCTTTAGTGCAATGGCTTCCGCGGCAGTTGGAGGTGCAGCGATTCATCCGACAGCCGAGGGATTGTTTACGATTGTACCTGGACAGCCAATCAGTGCGGTGCTCGCTGCCGCTGTTGCAACATATGTAGGAAAGCGGATCACTGGAAAAACAATTCTTGATATGATGGCGATTCCCTTCGGTGCCATATTGGCAGGGGGAGTTGCAGGAATTGGCTTAGCGGCTGTAACGACACCTTTGCTTCAATGGTTGAGTGGACAAATCACTTCGTCCGTACAAGGTTCTCCTGTAATTGCTTCCATGGTTATCGCATTGGTTTGGAGCATCCTTTTGATGAGTCCCGCATCATCTGCAGCACTTGCCATTGCTTTACAAATGGACCCTGTTTCAAGCGGGGCTGCGCTAATAGGATGTACCGTCCAATTTGTGGGTTTTACAGCGATGTCGCTTCGGCAGAATGATCTGGGAGGTTTCCTGGCCCAGGTTGCGATTACACCAAAGGTTCAGTTCCCGAACCTGGTAAAAAATCCACGACTGGTTATCCCTCCGTTTGTGGCGGCCATCATCTGTGCCCCGATTGCGACGGTCGGGTTTGACTTCCAGGTATCATATGAACTGGCTGGGCTTGGTTTGAATTCCTTCATTGCCCCTATTAGCATCTTGGGGACACAAGGCATAACTGGATTCTTGCTTTATATTGCGGTGGGAGTTATCCTTCCGATTGCAATCACGCTGGGACTTTACCAGGTTATTAAAATGGTAGGCTGGGCTAAAACAGGCGACCTCCACATGGAAGTACAATAGATAGAGACGAAAGAGCACATCTTACCGGTTGTGCTCTTTCTTTTTTTTGCCTTGGCTGTTAACTTTTGTGTTGCTGTTGAACATGGTTATAATGGTAACAACACGTAAACGAATAAGAGGCAGATAGTATCTGGCGGATAGGAAGTAAATCATGGATAACGAAATAAATGTAAAAATAAAACAAAAACATGCAGGGAAAATAAATAAGGGTTTTCCACTAATCAGCAAGGAAATCTTACTGAATGAAAATCAACTCCCAGAGGAAGGTTCCATCATCAAGCTTGTAGACGAGAAGAACCGTTTTATTGCCAAAGGCTATTATGGAAGGCAAAACAAAGGCTTCGGCTGGGTGTTGACGCGTAAAGAAAACGAGCGAATCGACCAGGAATTTTTTAATCGGAAAATGAAGAGCGCATATACTTACAGGCAGAACTTTTTCCATGATCAGGATACGACTGCTTTCCGTTTTTTTAATGGGGAAGGGGACGGGATCGGTGGCCTGATTATTGATTATTATGACGGATATTATGTAATTAGCTGGTATAGCAAGGGTATATATGAATTGAAGAATTATATCATAGCTGCATTGCTAAACACTGTAGAGGCAAAAGCCGTTTACCAAAAGAAACGCTTTGATATGAAGGGACAGTACATCGAGGAAGATGATTTTGTGTTGGGACAAGAGCCGGCCTTTCCGCTTATTGTGAAAGAGAATGGCGTAAATTTCGCTGTGTATTTGAACGAAGGGGCAATGGTCGGCGTGTTTCTTGACCAGCGGGAGGTCAGGAAGGCAATACGGGACCGGTATGCGAAAGGAAAGAGAGTGTTAAATATGTTCTCCTACACCGGGGCATTTTCAGTTTTTGCCGCATTAGGGGGGGCCGAGAAAACGACAAGTGTGGATCTTGCCAACCGCAGCCGCCCAAAAACGGAGGAGCAATTCCGTATTAATGGATTAAATCCCGAAGCTCAGGATATTATTGTCGAGGATGTCTTTAAGTACTTTAAATATGCAGTGAAAAAGCAATTAACCTTTGATCTGGTGATACTCGACCCTCCTAGTTTTGCGAAGTCAAAGAAATTCACTTTCAGTGCGGCGAAGGATTATAAAAATTTATTGATAGACAGCATCGCTATCACGGAAGACAATGGCGTCATAGTAGCTTCCACGAATAGCAGTTCTTTTGACATGAAAAAATTCAAAGGTTTCATCGAGGCGGCGTTTAAAGAAAGCGGTGAGAAATACAAAATTTTAGAGGAATTTTCCCTTCCGATGGACTTCAAGACCAGTAAGGATTTTCTAGAAGGAGACTATTTAAAAGTAGTCTTCATCAGGAAGTTAAAGGGATAACTCCCCTTCAAAAAGTGAAAAACGTATCGTTTCACGTGGAACAGAATGTTTTCCTTTTGTAAAAATAACCCAAATTAGTTTTCATTTAATTAGTTAATTCCGTTGTACTTCATGATTGACATGTACTTTGTACTTCAGTGGACACATAAGAGAAATCATAATACTCTAATCTTAAAGAAACCAGATCTATTTGTTTTATTAATAGGGAACATGTGAGTGTATGGAGAGATGTAGATGGATAATGCACCGAAAACGTATGATGTGATAGAGGTTTGTATGCTTGCGGGTAAAATCATGATGGAAAGCGGCGCGGAAACGTACCGGGTTGAAGATACGATGTCCCGTATTGCTTCTTCCTTTGGGATCCATAACTCTCATAGTTTCGTTACCCCGACAGGGATTATTTTTTCCATTGACGGGGATGACCCGAGTAAGCTTTACCGGATATCTAAACGATCGACGGATTTGAAAAAAGTAACGGAAGTAAACAGCATTTCGCGGAAAATAAGCAGCGGTGATTTAACGGTCAAGGATGCCCTTCTTGAATTAAGGAAGATAGAGAAAGAATCTGTCGCTTACCCGATATGGCTGCAGATCTTTGCTGCCTTCATCTCCAGCGGCTGTTTTTTGATTATGTTCCAGGGGCAGTGGCACGACTTTATTCCGGCTTGCGTAGCGGGTGGACTGGGTTTTTCTTGTCTCCTTTATTTACATCAGCTGTTGGAAATAAAGTTTTTTGCGGAGTTTCTTTCTTCCTTGCTGATTGGTTTGGCCGCTATGCTGTTTGTTAACATCGGGATAGGCTACGAAATAGATAAAATAATCATTGGGGCAGTAATGCCGCTTGTGCCTGGCCTTTTGATTACGAACGCAGTGCGCGATTTAATAGCAGGACATCTTGTCTCGGGAATATCGAAAGGGGCGGAAGCATTCCTTACAGCATTTGCCATTGGAACGGGGATTGCCGTGGTTTTTTCATTTTAATCATACAGCGAGGTAGGAAATGATCGCACAGCTTTTTACTAGTTTTATTGCATCAGCAGCATTTGGAATTCTCTTTAATGTTCCTAAACAGTCTTTAGTTCAGTGCGGATTTGTTGGAATGGCCGGCTGGCTGTTATATTGTTGGTTCGTTTGGCAATCGGTTGACAGCATTATTGCCACCCTTGCTGCCGCATTCCTGGTGGCTTTAATCAGCCAATTGTTTGCGAAAATGTATAAAACGCCGATTATCATTTTTAGCGTATCAGGCATCATCCCACTGGTACCTGGTGGATTGGCGTACGACGCGATGAGACGATTTGTAAGCAATGATTACAGTATGGCCGTCGAGCTGGCCGCAAAGGCATTAATGCTATCAGGAGCTATTGCTATGGGATTGATTTTTTCAGAAGTCATGAATCAAATATCCAAGAAATATGGCAAGATTAAATGAGGGCGGGGAGTATTTCCAGCCTTTTTTGTTTATAGAAAAACATCATCCTATTTGTAAAAGTGCAATTACTAATCTCTTTTTTGTCCTTTCAAAGGTCAGAGGTTTCCTTAAAAATCATCTTTTTCACTATAATAACTATAAAAAAACAGTAGTTATCTGAATATTGTGTTAATATTAATGTAAGCGTTTTCTGTAAGGAGGGCATTGTTTTTGAGTTTACCTGAACTAAAGATAAACGGTCCGTTTTATACTGACTCTGACTTTGAAACCACGGAACTGGCTCCGAGCTATCGAATTGATTTGAGAAACCCGACTAACGAGCACCTGGATCAGTTCATCAGTGCGAACCTGGTATCAGATTGGTCGCAATTAACGTGGAAGGAGGTTGGAAAGCCTTATGAAGTGAAAACAGTCGCAAAGTCAAAGCTTGACTGGGAGAGGGACCATGGGGAGATGTCTGTAAAAACCTCCTGGGAGTTTTTTAACAAATCGTTTCATGAATGGTTTATAAAAGATGTCCCGGAAGAGCTTTCCAAGGCTAAACAAGAATTAAAAGGATATCTTGCACGATTTAAAATTAGCGACGTAAAAAAGGCGCTTGGGGAAACAGTTCGTCTTTCTTTATGGAATTACGCACATCGGGTGGAAGATGGCATTTGGGACCCTCGCGGAAAGAGGGCGCTGTTTGAAGGGCTGGATGTAAGGAAGCCGCGCATTCTTTTCCTGGGTGCGGCTGAAGGCTATGAAGCGATGCAGCTGTATGCCATGTATCCGGAGGGAGAAATCGTGATGGTGGACTATGACGATTTTTGCCGTACGGACCGTTTCGGCCACTTTCCAGACAGCTATCCCTTCCTTGGTGTGAATCCGGTTTCGGGCCACCCAAAGGTTTGGCATAAGAACGAAATGAACGTCCATTATGTGGTGGATGACATTCGCAACCTGCCATTTGGCAAAGAGTTTGACATTGTGCTGAGTGTGGGTTTGCTGGAGCATTTTCCGGATGATTTCAAGCAGGAAGCAATGAATTGGCATCGCAAGTTTTTAAAGCCGGGCGGCTATGCGATCATGACGACGCCGCGCCTGCAGCTGAAATCAAAACTGTTTTATATGATCATGGCAGATGTAATGAACCATACGTACAGGGAACTAATGGACGTAAGGCAAATGGGGCTTTATGTATATGAAGGAGGATTTGATATTCTCCGGCATGGATACATCAAGGTTCATAACGGCATTGTGGCCCAACCCCGGTGAAGCAGGATTTGGAGTAAAAAGAAAAGGCCGCAGCCTCCCATTAAAGGCTGCGGTCACTTTCCGGATTTTCTATCATCCGATTTATTAGCTTACAGGTCCCTTTATTCCGGTATTAGCCTTAACAAGGATTTCATCGAATTTCTTGGCATCTGCTTTCTTGCTCGAAACCAAAGTACCCACAATAGCTGCGAGGAAACCGAGCGGTATCGAGATGATACCTGGGTTTGTCAGTGAAATGAGTGGATCGCCGACTAAAATGGCAACTCCCTTTTCCGGATTCCATACGTTAGGACTGATTGCTACAAGAAATAGGGCGCTGAAAAGGCCGACCAGCATTCCGGAGATGGCTCCTGTCGTATTAAAACGTTTCCAAAATATCGTCAGCATGATGATTGGCAGGTTGGCACTGGCTGCTACGGCAAACGCAAGGGCCACCAGGAAGGCAACGTTCATGGTTTGTGCAAATAACGCCAGGATGATGGAAAGGACCGAAACGCCAATTGAAGCCCATCTCGCAGCGACAACCTGCTCTTTTTCCGTTGCCTGTCCACGGCGTAAAATATGGCTGTAAAAATCATGCGCAAACGCGGATGCGGCTGAAAGAACAAGTCCTGCAACCACTGCAAGGATTGTTGCGAAGGCGACTGCAGAGACAAAGGCAAACAGGAAATCCCCGCCAAGTGCCTGGGCTAGCAATGGTGCGGCCATATTACCGGCAGCGTTTGCTTCGACTATTTTGTCATATCCTACAAATGCGGCTGCCCCAAAGCCTAAAAAGATGGTCATGATATAGAAAAAGGCAAGAATCCAAGTTGCATAAACAACAGATTTTCGGGCTGTGATCGCGTCCTTAACGGTAAAGAAACGGATCAGGATATGCGGAAGCCCTGCTGTTCCCAGGACCAGCGCAAGGTTAAGGGATATTGTATCAAGCGGATCCTTGAATTTATTGCCGGGATTCAGGAAATCCCCGCCCAAAGGCGTTGCGGTTTTCATTTCATTGAACATCTGGGTGACGCTGAAATCGAATTTCGAAAATACGATGATTGATATGATGAATGTCCCGCCCATAAGCAGGACGGCTTTGACAATCTGGACCCAGCTCGTGGCCATCATGCCTCCGAAAACTACATATAATGTCATCAAGACTCCTACGATTAATACGGAATAAACATAATCAATCCCTAATAATAATTTAATGAGTGCACCTGCACCTACGAGTTGCGCAATCATATAGAAAGTGGAAATCGTTATTGTGTTTAATGCTGCGACCCCGCGAACTTTTTTCTCATCGAAACGGGCGGCAATCATATCAGCCAGTGTATACTTCCCTAAATTCCTCAATGGCTCTGCTACGATAAATAAAACGACAAGGTATGCTACCAGAAAGCCGATGCTGTAGAAAAAACCATCGAATCCTGAAAGCGCTACCATACCGGCGATGCCTAAAAAGGACGCGGCGGACATATAATCACCCGCGATGGCAAGGCCATTTTGCCAGCCGGTCAGGCTTCCATCGGCCGTATAGAAATCGCTTGCTGTTTTGGTGCGTTTTGAAGCGAAATATGTAATGATGAGTGTTATTGCCACAATTGCGACAAATAAAGAAAATGCTAACATATTCATCTGGTGGTCCCCCTTACCTTCCGGCTTCTTTCGTAATTCGATCTACGATTTCATCAAATTTTCTGGCTTTTCGGGTATAAATCATACATAAAGATACGGTCATTACAAACTGGGCAAATGCGAAAATCCAGGCCCAACTTATCGCCCCGATAGCAGGTTGGTTAAGGACGGTGGTGTAGGCTGTCATGACGGGAAGAGTGAAATAAAATACCATAAAGAAGATGGACATAGGAATAATAAAGTTCTTTTTTTGCTGCATCAGTTCTTTAAAGGATGATGACTGGACAACCTTGTCGTAATCTACAGCTGAGGCTTCCGATTTGTTCTTTGCTGCTGTTTCATGCAATGCCAATATAATTCCCCCTTTTGTTTTTTTTTGGACGAATGCCCTATGGTTTAAGACAACCGTTCCATACAACCTACATTATATTATTTTCAGAAAAAAAAGTAAATTCAGAAATAGTGGCACGATTCAACATGAGAGATATGCACCACCCAATAGCAAAAGAACAGGTTTAAACCATCATCAGGCTGGGTATAAACACTTAGCTTGAATAGGGTATCCAAGCAACTGTACGGAGCCGGAGAGCAGAATAGACAGGGATTTACTAAAGTGGGCTACAATTGTATAATTATTTAGAATATACATATTAAAAAAATGGGGGTTTATCTATGAAAAAACTGCGCTATTTTAGTTTGTTTTTCATTCTGCTTCTTTCTTTAGCGGCTTTAGCCGGCTGCGGCAGTTCAGAAGAAAAGGCAGGCGGGGATGATAATAAAGAAAAAGTTTATAAAGTGGGGATCGATACAACCTACCCGCCATTCGAATTTGAAGAAAGCGGGGAATATAAAGGGATCGATATTGACATCATCAACGAAATCGCAAAAAGCCAGGGGTTTAAGATCGAGTTGAACCCGATGGATTTCGGGGGCATCATCCCTGCCATGCAGGCTAAGGAGCTGGATGTTGCAATTGCTGGGATGAGCATTACTGATGAACGGAAAAAAGTGGTTGACTTCTCAGATCCATATTTCGATGCCGGGCTTACACTGGTAGTAAAAAAAGGAACAACTGATATTAAGAGCCTGGATGATTTGAAGGGCAAGAAGGTTGCGGTAAAAAAGGGCACAACGGGCGCGAAATTTGCAACGGAAAATGCTGCTGATAAAGGGTATAAAGTCGTCCAGTTCAATGACAGCCCAGCCATGTTCCAGGAAGTTGCGAATGGAAATGCCGATGTGCTTCTTGAGGATTATCCGGTTATCGCATATGCGATTGCGCAAAAGGACCTTGGACTGGAGATTGCAGGCGACCGTTTGAACGGGGACCAATATGGGATCGCTGTCTTAAAAGGTGAAAACCAGGACCTTCTTGAAAAGATCAACAAAGGGTTAAAAGAATTGAAGGATAGCGGCAAGTATGATGAAATTCTTAAAACATATTTAGGTGAATAATAGCTTTTCCCAGAGGGTGCGCTTTGGCAGCGTACCTTCTTTTTGAAAGGAGAGAATTCAGGTGGATGTAATAAGCGCAGCCCTGCCTTATCTGTTGGAAGGGCTTAAAGTTACATTATATATTTTTGTTATTGCAATCATTCTTGGGTTTTTAATAGGGTTGGTAGTTGCTTTATTGAGGCTCGCTCCGATAAAACCGTTAAATTGGATAGCGATTGCATTCATTGATGCCATTCGCGGCACACCATTTCTTGTGCAATTGTTCTTTATTTATTTCGGCCTTAATTCCCTGCCGTTTATCTCTTTAAACAGTACAACCGCAGGTATTGTAACAGTTGCAATCAATGCGGGAGCCTACTTTGCCGAAATTATCCGCGCAGGGATCCAGTCCATTGATAAGGGACAGACGGAAGCGGCCAGGTCTCTGGGATTGACCGGTTTCCAAAATATGTACTATATTGTATTGCCCCAGGCTTTCCGCAGGATGCTGCCTACGATCACAAACCAATCGATCATTAGCTTAAAGGATACATCGCTTTTGTCAGTCATTGGGATTGCCGACCTTACGCAGCAGGGGGAAATCCAGGCATCCGCAACCTTTGAAGCCTTTAAAATTTGGCTAATCGTGGGGATTATTTATTTTATTATTATCTATTTGCTCACGCTCCTTGCGAATGTCCTTGAAAGGAGATTTGTACTTCGATGAGTATTATATCAGTGAAAAATTTAAAAAAATCGTTTGGAAGCAACGAAGTGCTTAAGAACATTAATGCCGAAATAAAAGAGCGCGAGGTTGTTTGCGTCATTGGGCCTTCAGGCTCAGGAAAAAGTACTTTTTTAAGATGCTTAAACCGCCTGGAGGAAATTACAGGCGGCCATGTGATGATTGACGGGAAGGATATAACCGATCCGAAGATCAATATAAATGAAGTAAGGCAAGAAGTCGGCATGGTGTTTCAGCAATTCAACCTTTTTCCGCATAAAACAGTATTGGAAAACATCACATTGGCGCCGATAAAAGTCCGCTCCGCTTCAAAAGAAGAAGCGCGGGAAAAGGCACATGAGCTTTTGAAAAAGGTGGGCCTGAGTGAAAAAGCAGAAAGCTATCCGGGAGAGCTTTCCGGAGGGCAAAAACAGCGGGTTGCCATTGCTAGGGCACTTGCCATGAACCCAAAGATCATGCTGTTTGACGAACCAACCTCGGCCTTGGATCCAGAAATGGTCGGCGATGTGCTTGAAGTTATGAAGCAGCTGGCCAAAGAGGGGATGACCATGGTAGTCGTCACGCACGAAATGGGATTTGCCCGCGAAGTAGGGGATAGGGTCATTTTTATGGACGGCGGCTACATCGTTGAGGAAAATGAACCGAATGCGCTATTCGGAAATCCACAGAATGAACGGACAAAGTTGTTTTTGAGCAAGGTTTTATAGGGACAAAAGGGGTGACTCCATTTTTCGGGTCGCTCCTTTTGTTCCTTTTTTATTTATCGTAGTCTAAGCAGGGATAAAGATCCTTTAATCAAAAAACAATATTACACATCAAGAGGCTGCCTATAAAAACTGGGATCATACTTGCCATGTTATTAATTCTGGCGATGGGTGCAGCCGATGCATTTCATACAGTAATATAAAATTTTCGTTTTAACTGGACAAGGCGGATTTAACCAAAAGTCCGCCTTGTTACATGGAAATGGCTATATTCTTGTTTCCGAGATGGCATCCCTGATCTTTTCCAGAGAATGATTGCCATTTTCTTTATTTTTGATCATGACATTTACATAGAGGGCATCAATCAGGCTTAATTGGCTTATCCTCGATGCCAAGGCTTCAGAGCGGTATTCCGTTTCCTCGGAGCTTGTAATCAGGGCAACATCCACTTTTTGGCTCAGCGGGGATTTGGGAAAGCTTGTGATTCCAATTGTTTTGGCACCGGTTTCACTGGCCTGGTTCAGAATCCGCATTGTATCCTTATTCGTGCCTGAGTGTGAAATCACAACAGCGACATCACCCGGTGTAAGCTGGGAAGCGGCCATTAGCTGAAAATGGGAATCTATGAATGCAAATGTCTGGATTCCTGTCCGTAAGAATTTATGATAAGCATCCATTGCAATCACCGAGGATCCGCCAGTGCCATAGAATTCTACCCTCTTTGCATATATGAGCATGGACACCGCTTTTTTTAGCGCTTCAGGATCAAGGATTTCCAGGGTGTTTTCCAATGATCGGCTGTTTGATTTGAAGATTTTTTCAGCAACTGTTTTCTCACTATCCTGTTCCGTAATTTGTTCATGGATTTGCTGGATCGGCGTCATGATCTCCGAGGCCAGTGCGATTTTCATGGCCTGATAGCCTTTAAACCCAATGCGTTTACAAAAGCGAAAAACAGTGGCATCCGCTACATGCAAGTCTTCTGCAACTTCATTAATGGTGCTGTGGATAATTGCTTCCGGGTTCTTAAGTATATAATCAGCAATCTTCTTTTCTTTTTCACTAAACCGGGCATAATAAGAACGAATTTTTCCTAGGCAGTTTTGTGTCATTAAAAAGATTCCTTTCGTTTTAGCTGAAAAAATTATATCATAAAGCGGTTGTGAAAAAATTTTTCTTCTAAAGGTTTAATTACAGAAAAAAATTTCATATAATAAAACAGTTGATGAAAAAATTTCGAAATAGGTGATAGATATGAAAGTTGGAATAGTCGGTCTTGGAAAAATGGGTTATAACCTTTCTTTAAATGTAATGAATAAACATGAAGTAGTGGCTTTTGATGTAGATGCATCCAATGTTGAAAAATTATCTGCAGAAGGAGGAACAGGGGTGCATTCCCTTGCCGAACTCTCGGAAACACTTGAAAGCCCCCGTGTTGTGTGGCTTATGGTGCCTGCCGGGCCTATTACAGAAAAAGTGCTTAGTGAACTGAAAGGTCTGTTAACGGCAGGGGATATCGTAATCGACGGCGGAAACTCGAATTACAAGGATTCAATCCGACGCGGTGCCGAGTTAAAAGAGCAGGGCATCCATTTCCTTGATGTTGGTACCAGCGGAGGTACAGAAGGTGCCCGAAATGGCGTCTGTACAATGATTGGCGGAGACAAAGAAGCATTTGATTCCGTAGAAGAGCTTTTCCGTGATATTTCTGTTGAAAATGGGTATTTATATGCTGGGGAGATTGGAAGCGGCCACTTCTTGAAAATGGTACATAACGGGGTTGAATATGGCATGATGCAAGCCATTGCAGAAGGATTTGAAGTGCTTGAGAAAAGCTCTTTCGAATTTGATTACGAAAAGGTTGCGCGTGTTTGGAACAATGGCTCTGTCATTCGCTCTTGGCTAATGGAGCTAACGGAACATGCATTTTCGAAGGATGCGCGCCTTGATGGAATTAAAGGTATTATGCAGTCATCTGGTGAAGGGAAGTGGACGGTCGAAACAGCACTTGACCTCCAGGCTGCAACCCCGGTAATCGCGATGTCGTTAATGATGCGCTATCGTTCTCTGGATGAGGATACATTCTCAGGAAAAGTGGTAGCTGCACTTAGAAACGAATTCGGAGGGCATAGTGTCGTAAAAAAATAAGAAGCATTTTACCAAAATTCTTTGGAATCCACTAAAATCAAATAAATAAAACGGTAGGGCCGGTCACTCCGGCTTCTTTTTGCGTTTTTAGGGCGATGCAGCTTCTAATCATTTAAGGGGCGGGTAATATCAGTCATAAAATACTAGGCTTTACTAACAATAAAGAGGTAAAAGAGCGGTTCTTGGATCCTATTTTCAAAAGGAAAAGGGTCATTTGCAAGCCAATTTTATTAAACAAAACTATACACCAAGTGGAGGCAAACGATGAAATATATTATCGCTATAATCGCCCTGATTGTTGTTTTTATTTTAGCAATGCTTGCAAGCAGTGATCGCAAACACGTTAAAATAAGACCTGTTATCCTGATGGTTATCATCCAACTAATCCTGGCTTTTCTTTTGTTGAATACAAGATTCGGCCTTGTCATTATTGAAGCAGTCGCAACGGGTTT
The DNA here is from genome assembly GCF_003429105.1 of Peribacillus glennii. Classification (GTDB taxonomy): domain Bacteria; phylum Bacillota; class Bacilli; order Bacillales; family DSM-1321; genus Peribacillus; species Peribacillus glennii. The sequence continues at coordinate 124,870 of NZ_QVTD01000010.1, read as the reverse complement.
TGGAAAGCTTCTAGAATATGCGTCCGAGGGTATCAACTTCGTTTTTGGCGGACTTGCCAATGAAGGACAAGCTCCTTTCTTTCTGTCGGTTCTCCTTCCAATTGTGTTCATTTCCGTGTTGATTGGAATCCTGCAGCATTTTAGGATCCTTCCTTTCATTATGAGAGGAATCGGGGTCCTGCTCCACAAGATAAATGGAATGGGGAAATTGGAATCCTATAATGCAGTAGCTTCGGCCATAGTCGGACAATCGGAAGTCTTTATTACCGTTAAAAAACAGCTCGGCCATCTGCCGGAGCACCGCCTCTACACTTTATGTGCATCCGCAATGTCTACGGTATCAATGTCCATTGTTGGTGCCTATATGACCATGATTGAACCGAGATATGTAGTGACGGCCATCGTACTTAACCTATTTGGGGGATTCATCATCGCCTCCATCATTAACCCTTACTCAGTGGATGAAAAAGAAGATATCCTTCGCGTACAGGAAGAAGCGAAACAATCATTTTTCGAGATGATCGGGGAATATATCATGGATGGCTTCAAGGTAGCCGTGATTGTAGGTGCAATGTTGATCGGTTTCGTCGCATTAATTGCAATGATCAACAATTTATTTGATCTGGCATTCGGAAGGAGCTTCCAGGAACTCATCGGGTATCTTTTCGCTCCTGTTGCCATACTGATGGGAGTTCCTGCAGGTGAATCCGTCGTTGCCGGCGGAATTATGGCGACAAAGCTCGTGACGAATGAATTTGTGGCGATGATGAATTTAGGGGAGGTAGCTTCAGAAATGAGTGCAAGGACGCTTGGCATCATTTCCGTATTCCTGGTTTCCTTCGCAAACTTTTCCTCTATCGGTATCATTGCCGGAGCTGTCAAAGGGCTGAATGAAAAACAAGGAAACACGGTTGCGCGCTTCGGTTTGAAGCTGCTATACGGTGCCACATTGGTCAGTGTCCTTTCGGGAATCATTGTAAGCTTTGTATTATAATTGGGTCAGTCCCCACTTGCTTTAAAGCGGGTTGGGACTGACCCCAAAAAAAGAGGTGGTATCTGGTGGCACAAACATATGAGAAAGCCATCTTTGCCGGTGGATGCTTTTGGTGCATGGTTTCGCCCTTTGATGAGATGGACGGAATAATCGAAGTCGTTTCCGGATACACCGGCGGCCATAAAGAAAACCCAACATATAAGGAAGTTTGTTCAGAAACCACCGGCCATTATGAAGCGGTTGAAATTACTTTTGATGCTAAGATTGTGCCTTATGAAGAGCTGCTGCACCTGTATTGGCAGCAAATAGATCCAACCGACGAAGGCGGGCAGTTTTCGGACAGGGGAAAGTCGTACCGGACGGCCATCTTTTATCAAAATGACCAGCAGAAATCAGCCGCCCTGGCGTCTAAAAAAGAAATAGAGCAAAGCGGGCGTTTCTCAAAAACAATCGTCACAGAAATAGTTCCCGCCGGGAAGTTTTACCGTGCTGAGCAATATCATCAGAATTTCTATAAAAAGCATGCATTTCGCTATGAACTTTATCGGCGTGGATCAGGACGCGATTCCTTTCTGAAGGAGCATTGGCCAAAAGACAACTCACACCTAAAGGAAAAACTTACGGATATGCAATTTTTCGTTACCCAGGAAAATGGGACAGAACCTCCTTTTGAAAATCAATATTATGACAATGAAAGAGAAGGCATCTATGTTGATATTGTCTCAGGGGAACCGCTTTTCAGCTCACGTGACAAATATGACAGCAGCTGTGGCTGGCCAAGCTTCACCAAGCCGATTATGTCGGCAAGCGTCAAAGAGAAGGTTGATGTACGCCACCGGATGACGCGTACCGAGGTAAGAAGCAGGGAAGCCGATTCGCACCTTGGCCATGTATTCCCGGATGGACCTGGACCTAAGGGATTGCGCTACTGCATCAACTCTGCTGCCCTGCGTTTTATCCCAAGGGATGATATGGAAAAGCAGGGATACGGGGATTTACTTTTATTGTTTGCAATAAAATAACGAGCGATAAGCAAAAGTCGCTCGTTTTTTCTGTCTCAAAGAGACCTTAAGATATTATTCGTTAGTTTTACTGAAGCAAACTCATTATGGAGGCTGCTCAAATGAACATTATGAATCATATCGGCTGTCAGCATTCCACCGCCATCAAATTTTTCCTTGTGAAAAGCAGCGGCCGCATCCGCTGCCACAATTATTTCAAATCCAAGGTTGCTGCCCATTCGCCCCGTTGTCGAAACACAATGGTCCGTCGTTAATCCCGCCATTACCAGCCGTTTGATTCCACACTTGCGCAGATGCTGCTCAAGCCCCGTTCCTATGAACGCACTGTTTACATATTTTCTGATAATCTTTTCATCTTGTTCAGGCACTAACCGGTCCATAAATGCGGCGGACGGTCCACACTTATAAAATAAACTGCCCGGTTTGTCGGAAATATGCTGGCTATGGATCACCGGCCAATCATTATGCCGGAATTTTTGCAGCAATTTTTCCGCCTCCCGTTCAGCAAACGGGTTGTTCCGGTTTCCCCAATCTGGGTGATAAAAAGCTTTTTGAAAGTCGATCAAGAGCAGGGCCGTATCATGATTTGATTGATTCATTGAACTTCCCTCCGTTCCGTTTTTAGATCAAGTAGGGCGCCGAAAAACTGCTGGGCTGATGTGAAACAAATAAATGCAGCCAGTTCCGAAATTTCCTCATCAGTAAAAACGTCCTTCAACTCATTGATAAACTTCTCCTCAACATTTTCCCGTTGTAAAAGAAACATCTCTGAAAAACCAACTGCACAGCTCGTTTTTACATCTACGGACAGTTCCGGCTTTCCCTTTGCCTGTCAATATTCGCACCCATTTCCAGATGCGAGCGCCCTTCTTACTTGCTCCTTTAATTCGCTGGATAATGTTCCATCAAGTGTCCGATAGCGAATTCCATTTATCAAGAATGGCTTGCGAATGGAATAACCCCTGGAAGGGACTGGATCCCAGCCCTGATTTTTTAATCCTTGCCATCAAAATTCCCCCTTTAGAATAATCGTACAGAAGAATGCAAGGGAATTTAATTTAATCTGTAAAAGGAACCGTTTTATTTATTTAAAATTGTAATATTATTATGGAAGGAGGGTTTACAAATGAAAATAGACGATATCGACCGAATGATCCTAAAGGAATTGGCAAAAGACAGCAGGCTGTCAATGAGGGAGCTGGGAAAGAAGGTTCACATGTCATCCCCGGCTGTAACGGAACGGGTTCGGCAAATGGAGTCGTTTGGGGTGATAAAGGGATACAGTATCGAAACGGACCTAAAGAAATTGGGCTATCCGATTGAATGCATTGTGGAAGCCACGATAAAAAATGGGGAGTATGACAGGTTCAAGAAATATATTGCCGGGCTGCTCTGTGTGGATTTTTGCTACCGGATTGCCGGCCAGGCCTGTTATATTATTAAAATCCATACCGAAAGCATTGAGAAGGTGGAGGAGTTCATTAACGATACCATTCCGTACGCCTCTACTGTAACACACATCGTTTTGTCACGTATCGAGACTTCAAATCCGGCTCTATAAGAAAAAGGGATCGAACATGATATGTTCAATCCCTTTAGGAAATTACGCTGTTTTGTTATTTAATTTGATCGCCGGACGGTTCCAGTTTTTCATCCAGTTTTTCACGGCAGTAATGATAATCACTAAGCCCAATGCCAGCATGATAATGGACAGAATGGCATTCAGGACGCTATAACCAGCAGCTGCTGTGTTCAGATAAACGTTTTTCACCATCCAGTAACCAGCATAGTTTACCGTTACATAAAGATAGGAAAGTGGAATCAGGCAAGTTAACATATAACGCCGTTTGTCGGCTACCTTCAAAATAATGGTTGCCCCGACTATCAAACCGATTGAAGCCATCAGCTGGTTGGATACACCGAACAGCGCCCAAACGGAACCAATGTCTCCTGAGAAAAGCAGGTATCCCCAAAGGAAGCAGGCTAAAGCACTTGCGAAGATATTTCCCGGGACCCAATCTACCCGTTTAAGCGGTTTATAGAAAGTACCGCCAAAGTCTTGAATCAAGTAACGTGCTACACGAGTGCCGGAATCAATGGCAGTCAGGATGAATAATGCCTCAAACATGATAACAAATTGGAAGAAGAAAGAGGCAAGATTACTGAACCAAGGAATTTCTGTAAAAATATATGTCATTCCGACAGCAAGAGTAACAGCGCCGCCTGTCCGTCCTTCCAGGTCCAATCCGATTGCTTGGCTAAGCTGAGCAAGGTTTACAGTCTCCATGCCCAGTGTTTTGAATACTTCCGGAGTGGAGTTAATCGCAAAATAATCGGCAGGTTGAAGGGCTGTCGCCGCAACAAGTGCCATAATCGCTACCACACATTCTACCAGCATTGCGCCAAAACCGACAACCTTAATGTCTTGCCAGCGGTCCAGCATTTTTGGCGTTGTACCAGAGCCTACAAAGGCGTGGAATCCGGATATCGCGCCGCAAGCGATGGTGATCGAGATAAACGGCCACACTGGTCCAGCAATAATCGGGCCGCCGCCGTGGATGAATTCTGTTAAAGCAGGGAACTGAATGTCGGGATTCACAACGAAAACCCCTGCAATCAATGCAACGAACACGCCAATTTTCATAAAGCTGCTTAAGTAATCGCGCGGTGCAAGCAATAACCATACCGGCAACGCTGCAGCAAAGAAAGCATAGATAGGTAGAATTATAGATAATTCCTTGACATCAAAACTTAGCAAATCACCTAAGAATGTACCTTGGATATAAGGACCAACGAATACAGCCGCCATGATAAGAGCAAATCCGACAATGGTAGCCCCTTTTAGGTTTCCAGTCTTTCTATGGTATAAACCTACTCCCATTGCAATCGGAATGGTGCTGCCTACAGCAAAGGTTCCCCATGGGTTATGCTCTAAAGCATGCAGTACAACCATGGATAAACCGGCCATCGTTATCGTGATGATGAATAACATTGCTAAACCCGTACAAAATCCTGCTACCGGGCCTAATTCCCTTTTGGCGATTTCAGCTACAGATTCACCGTTCTGGCGCATTGATGCGAATAATACGACTGCATCATGAACTGCACCGCCGATAACTGCACCGATCAACAACCACAACAATCCCGGAAGATAACCGAATTGTGCTGCCAAAATTGGGCCGACAAGCGGGCCGGCTGCGGCAATCGCTGCAAAATGGTGCCCGAACGCCACCCATTTATTCGTTGGAACATAATCTTTGCCGTCCTCCCTAGAATGGGCCGGCGTTTTTTGGGCCTCATCTAAAGCTTTTAGTTTCATTACTTTAGCGGCCATAAACGTGCCGTATAAACGGTAAGCAATCATTAATATACAAATAGAACCAATTACCATTGTAATCGCATTCATTCCTAATACCTCCCATACCCTTTGTTCATAGATGAATATACCCTATGAAAAGGGGGATGTGAGCGTTTTCAATACAATTGACAGAATTTTCGACATGAAATGCAAAAATAGAATGCTGAAATGCAGGTGTTGTCCGTGACTTGCATTTTAAGAGGTTTAAAATCCGAGAAGCTGCTTCAGGTCTTTCACATAGGTTCGGCTGACAGGTACCTTAGAACCGTCTCTCATCAGTAAATTATAAGTCGAATTAAACCATGGCTCTATTTCCGCAATCGCATGAATATTGACAAGAAAACCGCGGTGCACGCGCGCAAAAGAACCAGGTGGCAATTTTTTTTCAAGGGTGACAAGCGGGTCAGATATTTTATACTCCTCCCCAGTAGTTTTGATGAGGGTTTTTCCTTCTGTCGACCCAATGAAAACAATGGAGGATATATCCACCAGAATAATCCGTTCTTCTGCCATTACGGGCAGTTTACCGGTGTGTTCCTTGGCAGCTTTTGTTTCAGGTGCCGGAAATGTTTCCCGGCCCCCTATGGCCCGCAGTGCGGCAATCTTGTCCAATGTGTTTTGAAGGCGGGTTTCATCAAATGGTTTCAGGATGTAATCGACTGCATGCAACTCAAAAGCCTCGAGAGCATATTCATCGTATGCAGTGGCAAATATCACAGCCGGCGCCGGATCCAATTTGCGCAGCTGTTCCGCGAGCTGAAGCCCGCTGTCTTCAGCAAGCTTGATATCAAGAAAAACAAGATCAGGGCCAAGGGATGGGATTTGGGCCATCGCTTCGTCCATACTGCTTGCTTCTCCGATTACCTCCACTTCTTTAGTCCGCAGCAATAAATATTTTAATTCATCACGCGCCAGTGGCTCATCATCAACTAAAAACGCCTGTAACATGTTCCTCATTAACTCCTTTTCTGTCTATAGGAATGCTGACTGTAATTTCTGTCCCGCAACCTTCCGTACTTTTAATTTCAAATGAGGCATTTTCATTATAGATTCCTTCCAGCCGCTCCCAGATATTTACGAGTGCGGTCCCGGTACCATGTTTTGAATGCACTGGTTGTTTCCCGAGCAATTCAAATTTATCCGGGGGAATGCCTTTGCCATTGTCCTTGACGGAAATATGCATATGCTGGTCTACCCGGCGGACGGCAATTTTAACGTCACCCTTGCTATGGACACGGGGAAAGCCATGGTGAATGGCATTCTCAACCAGTGGCTGCAGCGTAAAGGGTGGCAGCAGTGTTCCTTCAAGGCTAGGTTGGATTTCGATAGTGATTTGGTATTTATCCGGAAACCGGGCTTGTTCCAACGATAAATAAGCCTTTACATGCTCCAGTTCTTTTTCAAGAGGGATCAGTGTATGGCGTGCACCCTGCAGATTGCTGCGAAAAAAATGGCTAAGCTCTAACAACAGCTTTCTTGCTTTTTCAGCATCGGTCCGGCATAGAGCAGAGATTGTGTTTATTGCATTAAATAAAAAATGGGGGTGAACCTGGGCTTGCAGGGCTTTAATCTCCGCATCTTTCAATAACTTGCTTTGGTTCTCTGCCAGGGCAAGTTCAAGCTGCGCGGAAAAAAGCTTCGCCAATCCTTCGGCCAGCTCTTTTTCCACTTCATTCAATTGGTCAGGCTTTTCAAAATAAAGCTTTAAAGTACCGACTGTGTTCTGGTGGACTTTCAAGGGCAGAACGACTGCTGCACGGAGAGGGCAGGATGCATGGTAACAAAAGATTTCCTCTTTGCTTTTGGCGGTAATGACCCGTCCTTGCTGCAAGACTTTTTTCGTTAAACCAGTTGCAAAGCCCTGCAGCGGAACATGATGATCGGACGCTGAACCTACGTGGGCTAACACCCTATGTTCGTCTGTAATGGCAATGGCGTCGGCATGCGTAAGTGTCAGGATGATTTCAGCGACTTTTTTGCAAGACTCGGGATTCAATCCTTGGCGAAAATAGGGGAGTGTCCGGTCGGCAATATGAAATGCCAAATTGGTCTGCAGCGCCCTTGTACGTTCTTCTTCTCTAAGTATGGACTGAATGATCAACATAAATAAGAGTGTTCCAAAGCCGTTTATGAAAACCATCGGAAGGCCGATCACCTTAACAAGGTCCCATGCGAGCGGAAAAGGCTTGGTTACTAAAAGGATCATGGCCATCTGGACCATTTCCATCAGAACACCGATCAGCACTGCAAAACCGGGAGAAATAGGTAACTTTACCTGCCTTCGCTTTCCAAAATAGCCAGCAGCAAATCCTGCCAAAACTGCAGAGATTGCACATGCTGCTGCAGTAAATCCTCCCAGCATGTATCGGTGCGCCCCGGCAATAAGGCCAATTCCCAGACCTACGAAAGGACCGCCGAGTATCGAGCCAATGGCAATGCCCATAATCCTTGTATTGGCTATTGCGCTGTCAGGTTCAATATGAATGAGCCAGGCATTTTCCGCGACTTCATTTTGGCGTATTTCAACTCCTGTATAATTGCTGATTATGCCAATCATACCGAAGACCGCTATCAACAATGCCTTTTCGGTAAACCGCTGTTCATTGATATGAATAATGCGCCTGAACGATTTGATTTGGGAGAGCAGGAAAGCGGCTATCAAAATAACGCCTACCCTTTCCAGCATTAATGGCAACAAGTGAATCATTTTGCTTCATCCTTTAAGGAAAAAATAATAAGGTGTTGTACCAGTTATTTTCTGCATTTTAGCAAAACTCGCCGAATGGCAAGCCTTTTTTAAACGCAAAAATCAGGCGCAGCCCCGGTTCACAGGACAAGAGGGCTTCACGAAACAAAGCACACTTTGTGAGGATGCGGCGCACTTAGCCTGTGTTCTGCTTTATACAGAAGGGAAAGGTTCTACTTTCATTTTGCTCAAAAAAAGCCTGGAACCCTAAGGACACCAGGCTTGTAACTATTACAGCTTAAAGGAACTTTTCAGTTCGACGATCTGATTAAATACAATATGGCTTTCATTTGTATGCTTTGGATCAGCGTTAAAATAGCCGTGCCTGAAGAACTGGAATTTATCCTGCGGTTTCACATCTTTCATATTCGGTTCCACAAAGCCCTGGAGGATCTCCAATGAATTTGGATTGACACGTTCAAGGAAGGTTTTTTCGGTGTTCTCTTCATTCTCTTCCTCGTCCATGATAAGCGGCTGGTATAACCGGATTTCTGCAGGTACGGCATTGCTCGCTTCCACCCAATGGAGTGTTCCTTTTACCTTGCGGCCAGTAAAGCCTGTTCCGCTTTTCGTCTCAGGATCATACGTACAGCGAAGCTCGACCACATTGCCATTCTCGTCTTTTATGACTTCTTCACATTTGATGAAGTAAGCATGTTTCAACCGGACTTCATTCCCCGGGAAAAGTCGGAAGTATTTTTTCGGAGGATTCTCCATAAAGTCATCCTGTTCGATATAAATCTCCCGTGAAAATGGAATTTGCCTAGTACCCATCTCTGGATTTTCCGGGTTGATTTCGGCCTCCAGCATTTCGACCTGCCCTTCAGGATAGTTGGTGATCACAACCTTAAGAGGCCTGATAACTGCCATTGTCCGAGGTACTTTTAGTTTTAAGTCCTCGCGGACAAAATGCTCCAGCATCTGGGAATCAACAGTGCCGTCCGCTTTTGACACACCGATTTCATGGCAGAAGGCCCTGATTGCCTCGGGGGTATATCCTCGCCTTCTTAGTCCGGAAATCGTAGGTATCCTCGGGTCATCCCAGCCATCGACAAAGCCTTCATCAACCAATTGCTTCAGCTTTCGCTTGCTCATCACGGTGTTGGACAGGTTCAACCTTCCAAATTCGTATTGGCGTGGAGTGCTTTCCATTTCGCAGTTTGCAACTACCCAATCATAAAGCGGGCGTTGATCCTCAAATTCAAGCGTACACAGGGAATGAGTGACACCTTCAATTGCATCCTCAAGCGGGTGTGCGAAGGCATACATTGGGTAGATACACCATTTATCACCCGTATTATGGTGGGTAGTGTGTGCTATGCGGTATATTACAGGGTCACGCAAATTGATATTAGGAGATGACATATCGATCTTTGCGCGGAGCACTTTTTCACCGTTTCCGAATTCACCGTTACGCATCCGTTCAAATAAGTCCAGGTTTTCTTCGACAGAGCGATTACGGTAAGGGCTGTCCTTGCCTGGTTCGGTTAATGTTCCTCGATATTCGCGGATTTCATCTGCAGAAAGGTCATCCACGTAGGCGAGGCCTTTTTTAATCAACAGAGCTGCGCGATTATACATTTCATCAAAGTAATTGGAAGCGAAGAAAAGATTATCCCAATCGTAACCCAGCCATTTCACATCCTCTTTGATGGAATTGACATATTCCACATCCTCTTTCAGCGGGTTCGTATCATCGAAGCGAAGGTTGGTCTTCCCGTCAAACTCGTCGGCAACGCCAAAGTTCAGGATAATGGACTTCGCATGGCCGATATGGAGGTATCCGTTCGGTTCAGGTGGAAAACGTGTGATGATATGATCATGCTTTCCAGTCGCAAGGTCCTCTTTTATGATATGTCGAATAAAATTCGGTGAGTTATTTTCCAACTGTGTTCAACCTCTTTCATCGTTTCTATTCATTTAAGTTTACCTGTATATATATCATAAATACAGACATTTTTCCATGTTCGGAGGGCAGGTGCCGCATGGGGATATCAGATTAAATTGGTCAATGCAACTTCAATGTACCGCCCAAAGATTTTCATGGATATAAAAAGAGCCAGACTCGAGGATAGTCAGGCTTTGTTCCAGCGCTCTAGCTTATGGATATTTCGGGTAAAAAACCGTGCAAGGAATCCAGGGATTCCAATCTCCCTGATTTTATGTTCAACGCGCATTTTCATTTCCGAAACGGTTAACTCAGGGAGCACAAATTCACCATTTACATAGCAATGGCTGCAATACTTCAAGCTTATTTGTCCATCTTTTTCCGTTCCGCCGCCCTTTTCGTCTTTTGCAAGCGGCATGCCGCAGCTCTGGCAGCTTTTATATTTTTTCAAAGGTAAATTCTCCAATGATGTAATTAGTGCCATTGTAATATGAATAATGCTTTAGAATCAACTAATGGGGGAGAGGGGAGAACGAGAAAGGGGCATGGTCATTTTTGGGGTCAGTCCCCCAGCGCGTTAAAGCTTCAGCGCGATGGGGGACTGACCCCAAAGTTTCAAGTTTATTTTAAAGCTGTAGTTTTGAGGAACTCCTTGGTGCGTTGTTCTTTCGGATTGTTGAAGAAGGTTTCTGAAGAGGCGCTTTCGATAATTCTGCCTTCGTGCATAAAGACAATCCAGTCGCCAACTTCACGGGCAAAGCCCATCTCGTGGGTCACAACAACCATGGTCATGCCTTCTTCGGCAAGTTCTTTCATTGTGGTTAGTACCTCGCCGACGAGCTCGGGATCGAGCGCTGAGGTCGGTTCATCAAACAACAGGATATCCGGCTGCATGGCCATGGCCCGGGCGATGGCCACCCGTTGTTTCTGGCCTCCTGAAAGCTTGCTTGGGTACACATCCGCTTTATCCTCAAGGCCTACTTTAGCCAACAAATCCCTGGCTTCTTGAATGGCCTCATTCTTCGGAACCTTCTTTACGTGTACCGGTGCTTCTATAATATTTTCAAGCACTGTCATATGCGGGAAAAGTTGAAAATGCTGGAACACCATTCCTACTTTTTCCCGGACTTTGTTCATATTCTGGGTTTCAGGATTGATTTCTTCGCCTTCAATGATAATCTGGCCGCTATCCTTTTTCTCAAGGAAATTAAGGCAGCGGAGCAGGGTGCTCTTTCCGGATCCGCTCGAACCGATCAAGCACACGACATCACTCTCTAAAACTTTCATATCTATGTCTTTAAGGACGTGAAGGTCCCCAAAGGATTTATTTAAGTTTTTGATTCTGATCATGGTTCTTTTTTCTTCCACTTATGAAACCTCCTATCGGTCACTTACTGCAAGTTTCCTTTCAATCATGTTCACAATGATGGTCAGGATGGCTACCAGAATTAAATAATAGACTGCAACAATCAGCAGGTACGTCATTTCATCAAAATTGTTGGATCCCAGGGTAGTCGCTACGTTAAATAATTCATTCATCGAAATGAACGCTGCGAGTGATGAATCCTTCAAACCGATAATGAATTGGTTTCCCAATGGGGGCAGGGCACGGCGGAAGGCCTGCGGCAAAATGATTCTGCGCAATGCAAGTGATTTGGTCATGCCAAGGGAACGGGCGGCTTCCATTTGGCCCTTATCGATCGATTGGATGGTTCCGCGGAAAATTTCTGCAATATAGGCCCCATTATGGAAGGCAAGCGCAAGAGCGGCAGCCCAGAAATCAGGAAGGAGAAAGATGCCGCTGATCCCAAAATATAAAATGAAAATCTGCACGATAAGCGGTGTACCGCGTACAAGATAAATATAAATATCTGCTATAAGCCCTAGGATTTTAATATTCGATATTTTTAAAAGTGCAAAGAAAAGACCAATAACAATCCCAACCAGGATAGATACAGCAGTAAGCTCCAGAGTGAGGAGCATGGCATCGATAAAAACGTTAGTCGAGCCCGTAAATGTCTCAAAAAAATGTGCAAAGCTAGGCAAGGGAACAACATCCTTTCTGCTTACTGATATTATTCAGGTTTTTTCGTGATATCTTCACCGAAATATTTCTCGCTTATCTTGGAAAGCGTCCCATCGTTCCTCAGGTTTTCCAATGCTTCATTAACCCGCTTTAATAGCTGGGGGTTATCCTGCGGCAGGACTATGGCCTGCTCGCTTCGTTCTATCAGCTGGCGCCCTTCAATTTGGAAGCCTTCCTTGGCAGCGGTTTTCCCGGTAACAAAATCCGTAATCACAGCATCATGCCGGCCACCGCTCAAAGCTTTCAAGGCGGTTATATCGCTATCGTACATCTTGATCTTGTCTGTATATTTTTCCGCTGTCGATGCGTAGGTAGAACCTTTTGCTGCGGCCACTTCTTTTCCTTTTAAATCCTCTGCCGTTTTGATTTTGCTGTCCGGCCTTACAAAAATTTGCGGACCTGAGTAGTAATAAGGGGTCGAAAAAGCAACATGCTTGCTGCGCAGGGGATTAATAGTGTGAGAGGCAACGGCTGCATCAGCGCGTCCTGTCTTTACTCCCTCGACAATACCCTTGAATTTAATCCGCTTCGGGGCGGGCTTCAAGCCTAGTTCCTTGGCAACTGCCCGTCCTACTTCTATATCAAAGCCTGTCAGGGTCATATCATTTTCCACATAACTGAACGGTTTGAATTCGCCGGATGCTGCGTATACAAAGGAGTCTTTATCTATGAGCTTAGAGCCATCATCCAGTTGTTCTTTTTCTGCACAGCCAGAGAGAGACATGAGCAGAAAAATGGATGAGAAGGCCAGCTTGATCTTCATGTTCATGCCTGGTCATTTTCCCCCTTCGAAATCAAAAAATATTAATCTACTTACCTAGTTACCCTTATTTACAGTCTTGTAACCTTTTTGTTAGGAAACTTGCAGAATTCGAGGGGGCATAAAGGTATGTTGCGTACAGGGGCGGAAATAAAAAGGGATCTGCTTCAATAAGCTGGATCCCTTTTGGTTAAAAATAAGAGTATTCTACTTTCACGGCTGCAGAAATGTTAAGTTCACCTGGCTGTATCGGTGTGGCGGCTGCGGCAATTTTCGAATAGGCGTCCATTTGGAAAGGCAGCGGTTGGCCGATACTGGTTTCCTGAACCTGTTCAGGTGTATCATTCAATGTGACGCCTAGTGTCTTTGCCATCGATATGGCCTTTTGCCTTGCGTTCTCAAGAGCCAGTGACAAGGCACGGTTATAATGTACTTCCTGGTTTGATACGGTAAATCGTACGCTTGATACAGTATTTGCACCATTCTTTACAGCCGTATCAACAATTTCCCCAACCTGTTTTATATTTGAAGCAGTAATCCGAATCAGGTGGGTGACCTTATAGCCCCTAAAGATTTGTGTTCCTTCTTGATAGTCATACTGGGGGTCGATGCGGTATTCTACCGTTTTAATTTGGTTTTCGGGAATGCCCAGGGCTTTTATCGAGTTGATGACTCTTAAGATAATAGCGGCATTATCCTGTTGGGCAGCAGCAGGGTCTTTATTCTCTGTAGTCGCGCCTAGAGTGATAATTGCCTGATCTGGGGCTGCCTGAACGGTTTCCTCTCCTGAAACGGTCAAGCTGTTTGTTTTATTGCGATCAAGGGAAACAGGTGCTGAAGAAAAGGGAGGATAACGGTAATTGTTCATTTTTCCACCAGCTTTCCATAAAAAATGCTTACTAAACAATGTACGGGAAATACAGACGGAAAATTACAGATTATTCAAACGAACTATTATATACCTGGCGCCCAGGTTGATTTTAGGTACATTTGTAAAATTCTGCAGGGTGGACTTGCTGAATAGGGATGTATATTTGTGTATTATTTGAGGGGATTTGCTGGATGAAGGGCAGAAATTGGTGAATTGCCTGCTATATCGGCTGGATAACACCTACTGCGTTGAATGTCACAACTGAGGAGGCTAGTGGGCTTAATTCGCCGTGTCTTGGTGTGTGAATTGCCTGGTGGAAAACTAAACTCCAGGTACTCAGGAAGGTTGCATGAATACTCCCTCGCCTCCATCAAAAAACCCCCAAACATGGGGGTTAATCTTGATCAACCTTCTTTAAAGGTTCCACTGCCGGACCTTCCAAAACCTCACCATTAATGGAGAAACGGGAGCCGTGGCATGGGCAGTCCCAAGTCCTTTCACCGCTGTTCCATTCAACCTCACAGCCCATGTGGGTACAGGTTGAATCAACAATATGGAGCTTTCCGTCCTCATCCCGGTAACAGCCGGCTTTATTGCCATTAATTTTTACGATCGCTGCTTCATCATTTCCTAAATCCTCAGGATTTTTTTGCACCATTGAAAACTTGCCTTGAATGAGTTGTTTAGCTACATCGATATTATCTTTCACAATATTTTTCATACCTGGCTTAGCATAAAACCGGGAAGGTGAATATAACTCCTCATACGGGTTTTTCTTTTTCAAGATAAGGTCCTTCAGCAAGTTGGCGGCTGCAGTACCATTGGTCATTCCCCATTTTCTGTAACCGGTCGCCACAAAAACGTTCGGATGGTTTTTAGTGGCTTGTCCAATATAGGGAATTTTGTCTGCGGTGTTTAAATCTTGGGCTGACCAGCGGTACAAAATCTCTTTAATACCAAAAACCTGCTCGCTGAATTCCTGAAGTGCTTCATAATGTTGGAACATGGAAATGCCCTGTCCGGTTTTATGCCTTTCACCGCCGACTATGATCAGTTTTTCGCCATCCATGTCTGTATAACGCAGCGAGCGTGTCGGGCTGTCAGCACTGATATACATGCCGCCCGGAAAATCAGTTTTTGCCTTTATACCAAGGGCATAAGATCTCTCCACATGCATTCTTGCAAAATAAAAGCCCATTTCATCATTAAAAGGGAAGTGGGAGGCGGAAATCACATAATTACAAATAATCGTCTTGCCATTTCTTGTATGGATTGTTGGTGATTCGCCATCCTCAATTTTTGTTGCCGTCGTATGTTCAAATATTTTTCCGCCTGCATTTGTGATTTCAGGAATCAAACCTGTCAAATATTTTAGTGGATGAAACTGTACCTGCTTTTTCATCATAAGGGCTGCCTTGCATGGAATAGGGAAGGGGATTGTTTCGACATATTCGCCAGGGATGCCAAGCCTTTGGTATGCTTTCAATTCGTCCTGGATTTTGCTCACGTACTCTTCGGTCCCTGCGTATACATACGCATCTTCGTAGGTTAAGTCACAATTTATATTTAACTCTTTGACTGTATTTACGACAAACTCCATTGCCCCGTGATTTGCTTCATAATACAGCTTTGCTTTTTCTTCGCCGATATCTTTTATCAGCTGGTCATAAATCAAGTCGTGTTGGGCAGTCACTTTCGCCGTGGTATGGCCGGTAGTGCCGTTCAGTATTTCTCCTGCATCTATCAAAACGACATTGATGCCTTCTTTGGAAAGAAGATAGGCAGTCGTTATCCCTGTTATTCCACCGCCAACTATTGCTACGTCTGTTTCGATATCATGGTCGAGCTTTGGAAAAGTGGGAAACGCGACGAAGTCCCTCCAATATGGCTCAGGATATTGTGGCAATTGGGTTTTCTCAGTTTGGTCAGACATACATAATACCTCCTTTTATCTTGCCCTATTAGGTAAGTAATCACTTTTCCTGAAGAGACTACTTGATTACGGTCTGTCTTTTGTCAGGGCTCCCCGTTTGAGTTTTCAATACTTTAATATTCCAGTCCATTTATTACCATACCCAGAATAGTCGGTTATACACGCGTATTTTTCCATTAAAAGAGGAGGGAAGATTTAAGTTGAGGAAGAATATTTCAGATGGAATTTAGTTCAGGAAGTCATGTATACAATTTTTGTATACATGTAAACAAAAAAGTACACAATGTATACATGGAACGTATACAAGTTTACAATATTGTACACACGTTGATATATAAGGATGTATACACTTTTGTTAGTATTGTTTACGAAAGTGTGTACAAAATTACAAAACCATTATCCTCCAAAAGGTGTATTGACCATTTTATGAAACTTTCATATTCTTAAATAAATGTGGCTTTCACATTTTTTGTTTGATCTCTAAAAATAGGAAGGAATGGTTTTATGAGTAAATCTAGAATCGCGGCTGTCGATGTTGGAAATGATGCCATCAAAGCGCTGTTCGGAAAATTGGATTCTGAACTATACATACCTAACGTAATTGCAAGAGATATAGAGGACAGGCCTGTTATCGGAATCGAGGATTTAAATGAACAGGACCCGATTGATGGCCTGCACATAAGAGTCCACTCACCTGCCCTTCAAGACAACAATGCAATCTACCGTGTCGGAAACCTGGCAACAAAAAGTGATAATCCATCAGAATTGGATCCGGGAAGCAGCAAGTCAGAAGAGGACCAGACATTGGTCATGTTGTTTGCAGCATTGGCCTTGGACGCAGTAAAAGAAGAAAACTCCAAAACATTCGAAAAAGCAAATAACGTAGTGGATGCCAGCTATACTTTAGGGACGGGCCTTCCACTCCGTGAAGTAAAAGAAGGCAAGGATGTAGGCTACCGCTCCAGGCTGCTTGGGTCAGTCCACCAGGTGGAATTCTTGGTTACTCCAAGATACCAGGGGTTGAAGGTCAATATAAAATTTGATGAAGTGAAAGTGTATCCCGAGGGCTTTGCAGCATATATCAACCTAGTGATGGATAATGATTTAAACATTATTAATCGGGATTTAATTGATAAGCGAATCCTAATCCAGGATATCGGCGGTTTATCCACAGATATTGCTGTTATCAAAAACCGCAAAGTGGACGACGACAAATCACAGGGATTTAATCTTGGCGTGGCTGAAGCACTCGAAGCCATTAGGGAGGAAATCCGCAAGAAGCATGGCGTGGAACTTGACAGCAGGCGGGATGTCGTTGAAATCATTACCAAGAAAAATGACAGAAACCACATTATGGTGCGGGGAAGCCGTACGAGTGTGCACGATATTACGGACCGGATTTTAGGAGAACTGGCTAAGAAGCAATATCGCCACTTACGCAATATTTGGCAGAAGAATTCCCAATCAGAAATCTGTTATTTTATCGGTGGCGGAGCCATCGTGCTAAAGGATTACTTAAAAACGCTCAATAATAACCTGGATGGCTATAATATCGATTTCTTTGAAGACGAAAAGGAAAGCATCTGGATGATGGCCAATGCTTATTATAAATTAGTTTCGGACTTCATCAGAAGAAATGCTAAACAAGCACCGGTTAAATCCGAAAACAAGAAGGACGAACAAAAAGCCGGCACAACTAAATAGGTGATTAAATGAAAAAATCGACCGGGACAGGAATACAAAGAGGGCAGGCGATCACTTTCCGCCTCCCCTCTGATACCCCTGACCATATTATAAGGCAGCTTCAAAAGCTTAAAGAAACTGAAAAAAGGAACTTTTCAAGCAAAATAGCTGAATTCGTAATAGAAGGGGCAGGGAATAGTTCCATCCAGGAAAGGGAAATGATTACAATACCATTGCCTCAGGCATTAAGCAAGACGCAGCGGGATTGGCTGAAGTATGCACATTCCGAAGCTCTCATTGGAAGCATTGTTTATCAGCTTCTCTCAGATCCGTTAAGGGCAACCGCCCTCCTGGCATCATTAAACAGCAATGCTTCAGAAATTGATGAGGCACTTTATTTACAGGAAGAAGCGAATGAATTGCCTGAAATTCTAAGTGAAAATAAGGACATTCCAAACAAACAAAGTGAGAATATCGTGGAAGATAATGATTTGGATGACTTTGACTGGAGCCAGGCAAAAGCTATAGATCCCGGAGAGGATAAGGATCAGGAACCGGTTAAAGAAGAAAGCCTGGATGACCTTCTGGGGGATTTCCTGGCACAAATGAATAAATGAAAACAAGGATGTCTGCGGCTGCAGGCATCTTTATTTTAACAGAGTTAAAAACCAGCATGAGTTGCAACTCCTAAAATTGAGGAGGAAAAACGTCTTATTTACAATACATCAAGTTTTACCCCCTACGCCGACACCTGCTGATGACTGCATGGAAGCAGCGGGTGGGCTTGACCGAACATGGCCCCCACTGTAGTTCCTACAGAGTCGGCAAAAAAGGCGCTGCCCGCCCGCTCGAGCTTGCCGTTGTTTAATAAATCAGCCTGTCTGACTATCCCGAGCAAAGCACCCGTCGTATCGAATAGCTAGACCAGGAGGAAAGAGAAAACGACCCAATACAGGCCTGTATTGTATCACATCATTGATGGAACTAATCGGGTTGAAAACAAATAAACCCTCGAGTAGATGAGGGGCAGCCACTATGCCCTTTGTAAAATGGAGTTGCCCCATGATGTATGCTATTGCCCCGGTAATAATCATTCTATGAATAGGGCTCCATGGAGATTAATGGTCATAATAGCCGTAATGGTAATCACAATGCCGATTAATGTAAGAGCCACTTTTGGATCTTTGGAAATGCCGAGTAATACGAGAATCGTTGGATAATCAGCCGCGAAGCCCGACAGCCTTAGCCCAATGAAGGGTATAAGAAATTCCAATCCCTGTACTAATAATAAGCGGGATACAATAAATCAAGAATGGTTAAAATAATCTAAAAATTGAAATCGGTCGCCTTTCAATAAATAAATGACTATGCAAACTTAATGGTATACTAGGCGCAGACATATATAGAAGCAGGTGGAAACATGGAGTTTACACAGCTCGGAATACGTTCCGAACTTCAAAAGATACTTAAAGAAAGTGGTATTGAAACACCAACAGCCATCCAGGAGAAGTCCATTCGTGAAATAGCGGCGGGAAGGGATGTTATTGCCCGGGCACAGACTGGCACAGGAAAAACACTTGCTTTTCTGCTCCCGATTTTGGAAAAGGTAAGACCAGAGCTAAAGCAGGTACAGGCGCTTATTTTGTCCCCTACAAGGGAGCTTGCCCTTCAAATTAGCACGGAATTGGCCAAATTGGAAAATGCTGTAGATGGGGTACATGCGGCCGCGATTTATGGGGGGCAGGATGTCGACAGACAAATGAGGGTGCTTGGGGAAAATCCTGCAATAGTCGTTGCAACTCCCGGAAGGCTTCTGGATCACGTCCGGCGCGGAACGATAGATTTGAGTAATATTTCCACACTTGTTTTAGACGAAGCGGATCAAATGCTCCATATCGGGTTTTTGCCGGAAGTCGAAGCTATCATTGGAATGGCCCCAACCGAAAAACAAATGCTGCTTTTCTCTGCTACCATGCCTGAGCAGGTACGGTCGATTGCGAAACGTTTTATGAAATCCCCAGTCACCATTTCGGTCAAAAGTAAAAACGTTACAGTTGAACAAATCAGTCAGACGGTTATTGAGACAACTGACAGAACGAAACAAGCGACTTTATTTAAAGTGATTAAAGAAGAACAGCCGTTTATGGCAATCATCTTCTGCAGGACT
This sequence comes from Peribacillus glennii, assembly GCF_003429105.1. Lineage (GTDB taxonomy): Bacteria > Bacillota > Bacilli > Bacillales > DSM-1321 > Peribacillus > Peribacillus glennii. The sequence goes on along the minus strand of NZ_QVTD01000010.1, from coordinate 105,362 downwards.
AAACGGCGGGTCAGTAAACTGAATGAAGCCCTAAAGAATGCCGGTTTCAATTCAGATGAACTTCACGGGGATTTATCACAATCGAAACGGGAACAAGTGATGAAACGCTTCCGGGACGCGGCCATCCACCTATTGGTTGCAACGGATGTGGCAGCGCGGGGGCTGGACGTCGAAGGTGTCACCCATGTATTTAATTATGATGTTCCTGAAGATGCGGAAAGCTATATTCACCGTATCGGCAGGACGGGCAGGGCAGGCGGACAAGGCATGGCGATCACGTTCATTGCCCCAAAGGACCGGCAGCTTTTGGCCGCAATTGAAAAAGGCATCCAATTAACGGTGGAACGGAAGGTGATTGAGGGAGTTAAGGCCAATCCTGACTCCGAGCCCGGCCGGACGCAAAAAGGGCAGCGCAGGTCGTCAGAAAAGCGGAATTCCCCCGACGAGCAACAAGATAGAAAAGGCAAGTTCAGGACATCGGAAAACCGCAATGCCCTTAAAAAGGAACAAGATAAAAAAGATTGGCGCAGCTCACAAGAAAACCACAATGCCCCGGAAAGGCAACAAGATAGAAAAGGCAAGGTTAGGGCACCGGAAAACCGCAATAATCTTAAAAAGGAGCGAGATAAAAAAGAACAGCGCAGCTCACAAGAAAACCGCAATGACCCCAAAAGGGAACGAGATAAAAAGGGGCCAGCAGGCAGAAAAAATAAAAAGGACTTCCTTGTAAGTGATGATAGAAAAGGGCGAACCGCTGCCGGTCAAGAAACAGCAAAACGAAATAATAATCGCAAAACGAGTTCCCGTGGTAAAAGGCCGCGATAAATAAGAGAGTAATATCAAGCCTGATTTAAGCAGGAAACCCGGCAATGAGCCGGGTTTTTTTATTTTTATGGACAGGAAGGTTTTTATATTTCCTATCTGCAGGGTGATTTCGCCCTGTTTCTCAATTACATGTTTCGCAACCAAGGTTCTCTTTGCCCGAAGCCACTAAGCCTCCAGGCTTATATGAAAATATAGCCCTGGTTCATTATGGAAAAAAAGAAAAACAGATAAGCTAGAAACATGAAAGGAGGAAGTCAAAAATGAAAAAATTCGGGTTATTACTTGCGGGAGGAATCGCGGCATGTGTCCTTCTCGCAAATGTTGGGCCACTGGCCGGCCTGGCTATCTGCCTGGTGATCCTTTACTTCGTGTTTAAACAATTTATGAAATCAGAATCCACATCCGGGAAAATCATCTGGGGACTTATCGGCCTGGCAGCCCTATCGGCATCGCTGGCCAATGTGCCATCATTGATTGGCCTTGCTGCAGCATATGTACTTTACCTGGTCTACAAAAAGTGGAATGGAACCAAAAAAAGCACTAAGAACGATGAACAAGATCCCTTTGTCAATTTTGAAAAGCAATGGGCTGAATTAAAACGATAACCAATAAAGGAGAGAATGAAAATGAATAATTTATTTACGAGAATTAAAAATGCGATTGCAGCAGATTTCAACGAAATGCTTGATGAAAGGGAACAAAAAAATCCGATTGCCCTGTTGAACCAATATCTCCGCCAGTGTGAGCAGGAAACGGAAAAGGTCCGCAAATTGGTGGAACGCCAATACCTCCTGAAAGAAGGATTCACCCGGGAATATCGCCAGGCTGCAACCCTTGCGGACAAACGCCGGCACCAGGCGGAAATTGCCGCCCAAGCGGGAGAAACAGAATTGCAGTCATTTGCGGTCCAGGAGAGTGTCCATTATGAGGAACGCGCCCAAAAATTAAAAGAAGCACTTCGTAAGGCGGAAAGGCAGCTTGAAGAGCTAGAGCGCAAATACGAAGAAATGAATCATAAGCTCAAGGATATGAACATTAAACGCATGGAATTGATGAGCCGTGAGAATATGGCTCGCGCAAGCTACCGGATGAACCAGGTGTTAGAATCCGAAACATATTCGACCAAATCATTCGCTCGATTCGAAGAAATGGAGTCTTATCTCGACAGGCTCGAACACCAGGTGAATTCAGCTTATCACCGGAATACCATTGATGCCCGGATCGCCCAGCTTGAAAAAGATATGAAAAATAAAGAAACACATTCTATTTCTGAATGAAGTCATGGTATCCTAAAAAAAGGCGTAGGTTTCTGCGCCTTTTTTAGGATTTACAACAAATTTCATTTTATTTAAACAGTTTGGGATAAATCATCAAATCTCGGATTATATCAACAAGCTGAGGTTTTTTATCAATAGTTGTAAGATTATACCAACAAATGACAACTGTGGATAAAAACACAACAAAGAGTTAGCGAAGGGAGGTACCCCATGTTCAAACAACTGAAAACAGATTATTTCAGCTGGATCGTATTGATAGGAATTGTACTGCTGCTTCTGGAAATATCGTTTTTTGACGGGGGTTTATTATTCTCCCTTGCGTTTACAATTGGGCTCACTTATTTTGGCAGGAAATCTTACTCCCGAAAACGGGGAAAAATCATGTTCTGGGCAGGGTTATTTACTACAGCCATAACCGTCCTCCATATGATGATTTTTAAGTTCTTCCTGTTAGCTATTCTCGTATATGTGATTCTCACTTTTTTCCAATCTAAAAAAAATCCTGGAATAATCAAGCCCGAGTTGGTTGAGCCTGAGATTCAGGCTGGAAACCCCGAAAATGAACCTATGCTTAAAAAAGATCACATTTTTGAGAATAGATTATTCGGCAGGCAAAAAACACCTGAGTACATCTATGAGTGGAATGATATAAACATTCAGGGAGGAATAGGCGATACGGTCGTTGATTTAAGCAATACGATCCTCCCTAAAGGCGAAGCTGTCATTTCCATTAGAAGTTTTATAGGTAAAATTCAAATCCTGGTTCCCTATGATATTGAGGTAAGCATTCACCATTCGGTATTTGCCGGAAAGGCTGATATTTTTCGGCATCAAGAGAAAATGGCTTTTAATCAAATTATCTCTTACCAGACTGCCGGTTATGAAAAGGCAGGCCAAAAAGTAAAAATAATCACCTCTCAGATAACGGGAGATTTAGAGGTGAGCAGGATATGAGTATTTTAACCAGGCAAATCGTAAGCGGAATGGCCATCGCTTTTATCCTTTCTCTATCGCTGCCGGCAGTTGTTTTCTTTGTGTTCCCTCCGGAAGACTGGCGCATGCTTTGGCATAAGGAAATCATGGGCATGCCTTTCGTTTTTTTTGTTCCGTCTTTAAGCTTGGCGGTTGGTCTCGTGTCCGGGCTAAGCTCCGGACTGTTTTGGAGAAGGCAGCTTCACGGGATAGGGGATGCATTATACCAGCTTGAACAGGGAAATGCCCCGACTCAGACAGAACCCGATTCCATCCAGGAAATGGCTGCGATATCAGCCAGAATTAAGAAAGTGCACAATCATCTATCAGAACAGGCGAAAATCTCGCAAAAATTAACGAGTGAAAAAGTGGCAGACCAAGAAAAAATCATTGAAGAAATCGTCTCGCAGGAACGAAATCGTCTGGCCAGAGAGCTTCATGATTCAGTTAGCCAGCAGCTTTTCGCCGCATCGATGCTGATGTCAGCTATTACGGAATCGAAGCCCGATCCTGAAAGTGCGGAAGCAAAACAGATGAAAATGGTGGAAGAGATGATCCATCAATCGCAGCTTGAAATGAGAGCCTTGTTATTGCATCTCCGTCCGGTCCCGTTGCGTGATAAGTCGCTACAGGAAGGAATTCAGGAGCTTTTGGCCGAATTATCCCAAAAGGTACCGATGAACATTACCTGGAAAGTTGAGCCGATTCCATTGGATCGTGGAATAGAGGATCATCTGTTTCGCATCCTGCAAGAATCTGTCTCCAATACATTGAGGCATGCAAAGGCAACTACGCTTGAGGTTTTGTTGATCGGGCGGGATGATTTGATTATCATGCGGATTGTGGATGATGGTCTCGGTTTTAACATGGACAATTCAAAAACAGGATCATACGGTTTGCAAAATATGCATGAACGCGCTGTGGAAATCGGCGGGACGATGAAGATTGTCAGTGTTCCCAATAAAGGCACAAGGCTGGAAGTAAAAGTACCGGTGCCGGCAGGAGGTGGAAAGAATGATTAAAGTATTATTTGTCGATGACCACGAAATGGTCCGGATCGGTGTGTCTTCTTATCTATCGTTACAGCCGGATATTGAGGTAATCGGAGAGGCTGATGATGGAGGGAAGGCTGTCGAGCTCGCGCTAAACCTGCGCCCTGATATCATCCTCATGGATTTGGTGATGAAGGAAATGGACGGTATTGAAGCGACCCGCTCGATTATCGAAAAATGGCCGGAAGCGAAAATCATCATTGTCACAAGCTTCCTTGATGACGAAAAAGTGTATCCCGCCCTTGAAGCGGGAGCAATGAGTTATATGCTGAAAACCTCAAAGGCTAGTGATATCGCCGACGCCGTCCGTTCGACTTATCACGGGCAATCGATCCTAGAACCGGAAGTAACCGGAAAAATGATGGCCAAAATGCGTAACCAGCATACACAAATGCCCCATGAGCTATTGACAAACCGTGAGATGGAAATCCTGCTATTGATGGCTGAAGGGAAAACGAACCAGGAAATAGCGGATGAACTGTTTATCGCCCTGAAAACGGCCAAGGTCCATGTAAGCAATATCCTTAGCAAACTTGAGGTGCAGGACAGGACCCAGGCAGTCATTTATGCGTTTAAGCATGCATTGGTAAAATAAACAGGTTCCTTTTTGACTATCGTCTGGAGGGAACTCTGTTTTGCCTGATACACATTGATATTCTGTCAGATAGACTTAAACACTGCTCTCCCTATTCGATCCGTAACTACAGGACCCTTGCCTGCCAATACTTTTAAGATTTCGGTGAACTTCAAGTGATAAGTCGACAATACGACTACCCCTGTATTTTCTTCTTTGATAAGGCCTGCATAGGTATGATAGCCGATAGTAGTCCCGCCGGTCCAGATGATAGGATGCATGAGGTCTTTGGTATGCTCGATAAACCAGCAAAGGCCCATTTCAAAATTCTTTTTCACGTTTGCCTGTTTTTTATGCGAGAATTCCAAGACAGGGGACAGGTCAGTATTAAAAATTCCTAAGTTCGCTTCTGTAAACCTCATCATGTCCTGCATGGTGGATAAAAGTCCCCCGGCTCCTTTAATACCGTGAATTTCGAGTAAAGGTATCTCCTCCTGTTTTTTTGTAAAAGCCTTTACTCTCCTCTGCTCTCGATCTTCACTTAATGACATGACCGTGTCTTTCAACCCGAGCGGCCGGCAGACATATTCCTCAATAGCTACCTCAAGGGGCATTTCCAGCAAATCCTCCATTATTCTCGCCAGAAGTGCCACCCCGATGTTGGAATAGTTCCATTTTCCAGCCTTCTTCAGCTGGTACTCCCGGAAAAACGCATCAAGATCTTCTACCAAGTAATATTTATACGGATTTTTCTTGTCCTTTATCTTCTTTCTCAATGCCTTATCTTCTCTTGGAAGCCCAGCGGTATGTGTGGCCAAGTGCCGTAACGTCATGGACTGTCCGTTAACGTTTATCGCTTGCTTATACTCAGGTTTGAATTTCTCTATTGGATCATCCAGGGACACCTTGCCCTCGAATACAAGGCGGGCCAGTAGAATCCCTGTAAAAACTTTAGTGATGGAACCGATTTCAAATAATGCTTCGGATGGATGTACCATTTCGGGAAATTTCCCAAAGGCATGGAACTCCCTGTTCCCGTTCCGTGTAATCCCTACGTACACCAAATTGTCTTTCCTTGGATACAACCCTTTGGCAGCAAGATTTTGTATTTCATTCACATAACCCATCCCTATCCCACCTTTAAATATAATTAATTATTAATCAGACTTAAAAATTGGGGTCAGTCCCCCACTGCTTTAACGCGTTACCATACTGGGGGTCAGTCCCCCGCTGAGTTACCACTTTACTAGGGTGGGGGACTGACCCCCCAAAGGGTAATATTTTATTCCTCCTGGACCTTTACGGCAATTGCATATAGTTTTTCATATAAAACCAATAAGTTCTCTAAGTCGGGAAGGTCTAGTTTCGCAAAATATTTCTGAATAAGGTAGTGTTCCAGTTTGGCACGCTTTTCATGGTAATCCTTCCCTTTCTTGCTTAAGGACACAATAATCTCCCGGCGGTTCGATGCATTGATTTCCCGCCCAACATATCCTTCTTTTTCAAGCTTTGAAATAATCTGGCTGGCTGCACTCGCTGTCATCGAAAAGCTTTCAGCGATTTCACCGATTGTTTTAGGAGCATTCTTTAACAACTCAAGGATTACTTCTTGTTTAGCGGTTAAATTGGATGTATCCTCATCTAAGTGCTGTTTATAGTCCTCAAGCATGATTGATCCCAGCAAATCCGAATATTCCTTGATTTTGAGGCTTATTTCTGTGATGCGGTCCATATGAACTCTCCTTTCATGTTATATCTATATTCTTAATTATAAAGCAAATTTAACTGTTAAGTTAACTTAAATATGAATATTTATTGAAAAATTGGTTGAAATTGGAGGATGAGTTATACAGTTACTCCATAAGGAGGCAATTCCTCTATAATAAAAATAAAAAAATGATTTCTCGGAGGGTTTCATGAACACAGAATTTCGAAAGGCAATCCTGACTGTTGGCCCGGCGTTGGAAGAGGGCGGCATTCCTTATCAATTCACCGGGGCGGCTGCTCTTTTCATCCAGGGTGTAGCAATAAAAAATCTTAATCAGGTAACAGTTTCCGTTCAATGGGATTTGTTCCAGGATGCATTTGCCCTTTTTTCCGCCTATACTCCTTCAGATCCTGAAAAAAGTGCGGAGCGTGCGTCGTTTCACTTTGAGGCAGAGGGTGTGCCTATCACTGTTAGCTGTCTATTTAATACAACCATTAAAACAGACCCTTACCGAATTTCTGTGCATTTGGAAGAAGAGGAGCTTTGGTGCCAATCCCTTTACACTTTTTTGTACGGCGGGGAAATGGCGGCATATCGCACGGAAATTCATGCCCATTTGATACATAAGCAAACCGAATTTAAAGAACACAATGAACGTGCATGGAACCAGAATAATTATCAGGCGCTTATAAATCGGTATGGCAGGCCTGAAGAAATTTCGGAGAAAATTAAACAAAATCCTATATGGAGACTGCATCCGTTTAATAAATACCTGGGAGATGTGCCGGGAAAAAAAGTGGTCCATTTAATGGGATCCAACGGGGTAAAAGGAACGGCACTTGCTTTATTAGGTGCACAAGTTAAAGTTATCGATTTTTCACAGGAAAATGCTGCTTTTGCATCGGAGCTGGCAGCTGCAGCGGGGGTATCTGTCGAATATGTAGTATCGGACGTACTGTCTCTTCCGAAAGAGCATGTAAACGGAGAAGCGGATATCGTTTTAATGGAGCTTGGGGTCCTGCACTATTTAATTGATTTGCATCCATTATTAGACGTGGTAAAACAGCTGTTAAAGCCCGGAGGAAGATTTGTTTTGCATGAATTCCATCCAGTTTCCACAAAGCTGATCACTTCAACAGGAAAAAAGCACAAGGTTACCGGCAATTATTTTGACCCGGAAATCGAAAGCCATACAGTGGCTTTTTCGAAACATATGCCGGGTGAAGAGCAAAACAAGCTTTCGAAGGTTGTCCAAAGAAAGTGGACACTGGGGGAGCTGGTTACTTCAGTCGGCCAGTCAGGCCTTGTCATAAAGGTATTGGAAGAAGAGCCGAACCATAAGATGCACGATATCGGCTTGCCAAAGACATATACGCTTGTGGCGGAGAAAAGCTTTGAATGAAAACCATTTTGCAAATAACAGGCGAATTATTGATCTATCTCAAATTTGCTGATGTTACTAGTGGAATAATTGCTATCACTCTTCAATTTTATTGAAATAAAGAGGGAGTTTTCTTGATAGGCCATCGAATTGTTGAAAAAATAATCAATCTGTTGATATAACTATGAAATTCTCTGAAATGGCCATGGAAAAGTTGAAGGCATATCAAATTTCACTGAAAAAACTATGGCAATACCAGGCAATTATGTTGAAAAGGCCATCCCCGATACATCGAAGGATGGCCTTTTGATTTAGGATTGGACCTGGTTGCTCCATTCCTCTACATCCCATACTTTTGTGACCCAATCCTCATAAAAATCGGGCTCATGGCAGACCAGGACAATGGTGCCTTTATATGCTTTCATCGCACGCTTCAACTCTTCTTTCGCGACGACGTCCAGATGGTTTGTTGGCTCATCGAACAGGAGCCAGTTGCTTTCATTAAGCATTAGCTTGCAGAGGCGGACTTTTGCTTGCTCGCCACCGCTTAATTGATTAAGCGGGCGGGAAATATGCTCGTTTTTCAAACCGACTCGGGCAAGAATCCCGCGGACTTGCGGTTGGTCGAGATGCGGGAAGGCATTCCATACATCATCGATTGGTGTTATGCCGGCGGCTTTCACTTCCTGTTCGAAATAAGAAGGGTATAGAAAGTCACCCAGAACGACAGAACCGTTTAAAGGCTTGATTTTGCCAAGAATCGTTTTAAGCAAGGTGGATTTTCCGACGCCATTGCATCCGACGATGGCAATTTTCTCGCCGCGTTCAATGTTCATTGTGAGTTTAGGAAGAAGCGGGCGGTCATAACCGATTTCCAAATCCTTGCCTTCAAATACATAGCGGCTGCTTCCACGTGATTCCTTAAAGTCAAATGTCGGCTTCATCGCTGTTTCCGGCCGGTCTATCCGTTCCATGCGGTCAAGTTGCTTTTGACGGCTTTTCGCACGTCCGGTAGTAGAGTAACGGGCTTTATTCTTAGAGATGAAATCTTCCTGCTTCTTAATGAATTCCTGCTGTTTTTCATAAGCATTTATATGCTGGTTCTTATTGATTTCCGCTAGTTCCAGGAATTTTTCATAAGTTGCCGTATAACGGGTCAGCTTGGAGAATTCCAGGTGGAAAATTACGTCCACTACACCATTCATGAATTCTGTATCATGCGAAATGAGAAGGAAGGCGTGTGGATATTCCTTCAGGTAACTGCTTAACCAGCGGATATGCTCCACATCAAGATAGTTGGTCGGCTCGTCCAAAAGAAGGACTTCTGGCTGCTCCAACAATAATTTTGCAAGCAAAACCTTCGTGCGCTGGCCGCCGGAGAGGGCGGAAACATCCCGATCTAGGCCGATAGCGTCAAGGCCAAGCCCGCGGGCTGCCTCTTCCACTTTGATATCGAGGTTATAGAAGCCTCCTGCTTCCAATTCATCCTGTATTTTTCCCATTTGGTCAAGCAATTCTTCTAATTCCTCTGGAGTGGCGGTTGCCATTTTTTCCGTCACTTCATTCAGCGCTTTTTCCTGTTCGAATAAAGGGAGGAACGCATCCCGCAGAACATCGCGGATGGTTTTGCCTTTGGTAAGGACCGTATGCTGGTCAAGATAGCCATATGTCACACCTGGCGTCCACTCCACACGCCCTGTATCGTATATCAACTGTCCTGTGATAATATTCATTAATGTAGATTTCCCGACACCATTCGCACCGACCAATCCAACATGCTCGCCGGCCATCAGGCGGAACGAAACATCTCTAAAAAGGGTGCGGTCACCAAAGGTGTGGCTTAATTTATCTATTGAAAGTAAGCTCATTTTATTCTCTGAACCTCCACTTATATTTAAAAAACATCTTGTTCCATCATACTAAAATCTTTGATAGATTGCTATCCTTCCGAGGAGAAACTGAGTGGAAATCGGCTTGGAATAATCAGCAAAAATTTCGACACATTTCTTGGGAAATTTTTTGAAATGAGTGTCAGGGTTTTCTTGGATTAAGCGAAAACTTAACACTATTAAGCCAAAATATCAGTTATTAAGCGAAAAAACCCTTTGAATCAATCGAAAAAATTAATATTTAAACGAAAGGCCCTTTCATTTAAACAAAACCCTGAATATGCCTTCCATGTGATTTTATGAGATAATGGAAAAAGCAATTTTCTTTTACTTTAGAAACACCGAAAATTGAAAGGATGTTACGATGAGCAAAACAGTTGTACTGGCCGAGAAGCCCTCGGTCGGAAGGGATATAGCAAAGGTTTTGAACTGCCACAAAAAAGGGAATGGCTTTTTTGAAGGCGATAAATATATCGTTACCTGGGCGCTGGGCCACCTTGTTACCCATGCAGACCCGGAAGCATATGACGATAAATACAAGTCATGGAAACTGGAAGACCTGCCAATGCTTCCACCATCACTCAAGCTGGTGGTAATTAAACAGTCCGGCAAGCAATACCAGGCTGTTAAATCCCAGCTTAACCGCAATGATGTCAAGGATATCGTCATTGCGACTGATGCCGGCCGTGAAGGGGAGCTTGTCGCACGTTGGATCATTGAGAAGGCAAATGTTAAGAAACCGATCAAACGGCTTTGGATTTCATCGGTTACCGATAAGGCGATTAAAGACGGCTTTCATAAGCTTCGAGATGGAAAGGAATATGAAAATCTATATGCTTCCGCAGTCGCCAGGGCTGAGGCTGACTGGATCGTGGGCATGAATGCGACCAGAGCGCTGACAACAAAATATAATGCCCAATTATCATGCGGCCGAGTCCAGACGCCGACACTGGCGATGATTGCCAAACGCGAAGAAGAAATCAAAAGTTTTCAGCCGAAACCTTATTATGGAGTAACGGCACTTGCAAGCGGCAAACTCCGTCTAGTCTGGCAGGACAGCAAATCGAAGGATATCCGGACTTTTGATAAAGAAAAAGCGGATAAAATCGTTTCTGCTGCGTCCGGACAAAAAGCCGAAGTGATCGAGATAGACAAAAAGCATAAAAAAAGCTTTGCACCTCAGCTTTATGATTTAACGGAATTGCAAAGAGAAGCCAATAAACGCTTTGGGTACTCCGCGAAAGAAACGTTATCGATCATGCAGCGCTTATATGAAAGCCATAAAGTATTGACGTATCCGCGCACAGACTCCCGTTATTTATCATCCGATATCGTGGATACTTTGAAAGAAAGGCTCCAGGCTGTAAGCATTAAGCCCTATTCCTTGTTTGCTTCGAAAATATTGCGGAATCCAATCAAAGTGAACAAGTCGTTTGTCGATGACAGCAAGGTATCCGACCACCATGCCATCATCCCGACAGAACAAACGCCGCTCCCGGGCAAGCTGAGCGACAAGGAAAGTAAAATATATGATCTGGTTGTTAAGAGATTTCTTGCTGTACTCATGCCTCCGTTTGAGTATGAACAGACAACCATTAAGGTGAAAATGGGCAGCGAGATATTTGTGGCCAAAGGAAAGGTGATCCTTAAGGCTGGGTGGAAAGAAGTCTATGACCACCAGCATGATGAGGAGGAAGCAGGAGATGGCCTGTCCGAGCAGGTACTCCCGGCACTCCAAAAGGGCGATGACTTGAACATCTCTTCCGTCACAGTTACAAATGGGGAAACAAAACCGCCTGAACCATTCAACGAAGGGACACTTCTTTCTGCCATGGAAAACCCGGCCCGGTTTATGAGCGGGGAAAGTAAAGATTTGATCAAGACCCTTGGGGAAACAGGCGGGATCGGTACGGTGGCAACCCGGGCTGATATCATTGAAAAATTATTTAATACCTTCCTTATCGAGAAAAAAGGGAATGGCCTATTTGTGACGTCAAAAGGTAAGCAGCTTCTGGACCTGGCCCCAGAGGAATTACGTTCCCCTGCACTAACGGGACAGTGGGAACAAAAGCTGACGGCCATTTCAAAAGGGAAGCTCAAGAAACAAGTATTTATCCAGGAAATGAAGGATTATACAAAGCAAATTGTTTCCGATATCAAAAACAGCGGCAAGAAATTCAAGCATGACAACGTGACTGGAAAAAAATGTCCGGAGTGCGGCAAACTCATGCTCGAAGTGAACGGCAAAAAAGGCAAAATGCTAGTCTGCCAGGACAGAGAATGCGGCTACCGGAAAGGAATTTCCAAAGTAACGAATGCGAGATGCCCACAATGCCATAAAAAGCTCGAATTGCGCGGTGAAGGAGAAGGGCAAATTTTCGTTTGTTCTACATGCGGCCACCGTGAAAAACTGTCTTCTTTTAACCAGAGAAGGAGCAAGGATAAAAACCAAAAAGCTTCAAAAAGGGATGTCAATTCCTATTTAAAGCAGCAAAATAAAGAAGAACCAATCAATACAGCGTTGGCAGATGCCCTTGCCAAGTTGAAACTGGATAAATAAGGATCTCTAAAACAAAGAGTTTTATAAATGAAAAGTCCACGGTGAGAAAGATTGTTTCTCCGTGGGCTTTCCGTTTTTTCCTAAAGTTCTTTTTTAAATTTTTTACTATTGGTTACTGTGGCATCTGTTTGACAGATGCGGCATACTTATCATGCCACTTTTCCCATTCAGCTTTTGGAAAGTCCATAAAGCGGCCTTCCAGGAGAGCGGAAAATGCATCGAGGCAAACATGCCATCCTGCTAAATCTTTTGATGTGTGATCCGTTAAAGTGTTAATGTACTCTTTCAATACCAACAGGCAGCCGTCAGGTTGAGGGTATAACTCAAAGCGGACACGGTCATTGCCCCATTCATATTCCAGCACGGAATATTCTTCGAAATCTAAAATCTTCATATCAATAAATGTCCCCGAACCGTCCTTCATATCAAATTTTATGGTTCCTCCTTTTCGGAGATCATCTACTTGTAGGTTAGGCATCCATTTTTCAAGCTTATCATTCTCGGTCAAAGCAGCCCACACTTTTTCGACGGAATGTTTTAATGGACGTTCAAACCGGGCGAAATAGCCCCCGTTATCGGCTTTTTCTATTACTGCTAACATTTATTACTCCTCCTCATCTAAAAATTGTTCAAGCGCATCAAGCCTGTCTGACCAATACTGGCGGTAGGGCTCCAGCCAATTATCAATTTCTCTTAGCGGTTCGGCCCGCAAATGGTAAATATGCTTCTGGGATTCCCTGCTGGTTGTGACCAAGCCAGCGTCACGCAAGATCCGAAGGTGTTTTGATACTCCCGGTTGACTTAAACTGGACCGTTTCACCAGTTCCCCGACAGATCTGGGCCGAACCCGGAGCATTTCTATTATGTGTCTCCGATTTGCTTCAGCTATAACCTCGAATAGATTAGAGTGCTTTTTTTCATTTTGCATGATGAACACGATCCTATTGAATATTGTATTACCGTATAGTTATATTACCAATCAGTTATATAAAGTGAAAGTTATATATCTCCTTCATAATTTATTTTGTAATTGTTGGCTTTCCATATTCCAGCATTCATGATTTATTAATGTAAGCCTGTACGCCAAGTACCTAATTGAAATAAATTAGGTGATACAAGGCTGGTAAGAAAATCAGTCCATACTGGTTGTCAACAACAAATTTAAGAAAAAGTCGAAAAATATATTAACATCATTTTTAATTAGTGTATAATTATCCATAACGGAAAAAATTTCATACATAGAAAACGGAACTGGGTGTCTTACTAAAAGACTTAAAAGGGAAGTTGGTGTAATTCCAACGCGGTCCCGCCACTGTAAAATGGGAGTAATCGGCGAAATACCACTGTATATGTTTTATACGGGAAGGTGCCGAACACAATGACCATAAGCCAGGAGACCTGCCTGTATCCGTACACCAGTAAAACCTACGAGGATGGGGAGGTGTGTGGCTAGTGTGTAATATGAAGGATGGACTTGCCATACGAAAATCTCCAATGAAAATTGGAGATTTTTTGTTTTAATAGACTGGTTTCTGTTATGAAATTTTAATGTTAACGCTCTTACAAGAGTCAAATTATGAATCTGGGGGATATTTTTGATGAAAAAGTGGAATTTATTATGGGTTTTATTGTTGCTTACAATAGGCATTTTAGCCGGATGTGGCAGCGATAACCAGGAACAAGGCACAAATAAAGAGGAAAAGCCGAAAACAGAACAAACTGAAAAAGCTGCTTTCCCTGTAACGATCAAAGATGCTGCAGGTGAAGAGGTCACAATAGAAAAGAAGCCTGAAAAAATCGTTTCCGTTATTCCAAGCAACACGGAAATCGCTTTTAGCTTAGGGCTGGATAAAGAAATTGTCGGTGTATCGGATTTCGATAATTATCCGGAAGCTGCCGCGAAAAAAGAAAAAGTCGGCGGCCTTGAATTCAATGTGGAAAAAGTCATCTCATTGGATCCTGAACTGGTTCTGGCGCATCGCTCGAGCTCAGATGCCACAAAAGAAGGGCTTCAGCAATTAACAGATGCAGGCATAAAGGTGCTTGTTGTCAATAATGCCCAAAACTTTGAACAGGTATATGAGTCCATCCAAATGATCGGCAAGGCGACCGGAAAGTCAGAGGATGCTGATAAAGTAATATCAGATATGAAGGAAAAAATGGAAGCCATTAAAGCAGAAGCCGCAAAAATTCCAGAGGCTGACACAAAAACTGCCTATATCGAAGTATCACCTGCTCCTGAGATTTATACAACCGGAAAGAATACATTCATGGATGAAATGCTTAAGATAATCAATGCAAAGAATGCTGCCGGAGACCAGGAGGGCTGGGTGAAGATCGACCAGGAAGCGGTCATTAAGACGAATCCTGACGTGATCATTTCGTTATACGGACCAGATTCCACTGATCAAATTCTAGGGCGAAAAGGCTGGGAACAAGTAGCCGCCGTGAAGAATAAGCAGGTGTATGAAGTAAACACCGATATTGTAAGCCGCTCAGGTCCACGGCTTGCCGAAGGAGTAGAAGAATTTGCAAGAGCAATATACCCTGACACATTTAAAAAATAATAAATGGCTTGCCTATTTATTGGCAGCGGTTTTCCTTATTTGTGCCATGGTAATCGGCATCTCGGTCGGAACAGTTTCTGTTCCGATTTCCTTTATATTCAGGGTGATTTGTGTGGAAATATTACATTTCCCGATTGGGGAAGAAATTGACCCCATGTACACCAACATTGTCATGAACATCCGTTTGCCCAGGGTGATCCTGGCTGGCCTCATAGGAGCGTCATTAGCGATTGCGGGAGCAGCCTTTCAAGGTTTATTGCGGAATCCGCTCGCAGATCCGTATACCCTTGGCGTTTCTTCAGGAGCGTCTGTCGGGGCAGTGGTTACGTTGTTCTTTCAACTATCCTTGCCCGGCATTGGGCTGTATACTTTGCCCCTATTTAGCATAACATCTGCATTCGCTACCATACTTTTAGTGCTTCTTTTTGCAAGAAAAGTAGACCGTTCCATGAAAGTGGAAACCATTATTTTAACCGGGATTATTTTCAGCTCTTTTTTAGGTGCTTTCATTTCCTTGATGATTGCATTGACAGGTGATGAATTACGTCAGATTATCGGATGGCTTCTTGGAAGCGTCTCGATGAGAGGCTGGGAATATATCAAAATCATGCTGCCATTTTTTATCCTTGGATCCTTGCTTCTGTTATTCAGTGCCCGTGAATTGAATGCGATGTCATTTGGCGAAGAACAGGCCCAGCATTTGGGTGTGAACGTCCAAAAAAGAAAGTTGTTGGTTATAGCTTCAGCATCGATTCTCACAGGTGCCGCAGTTGCCGTTTCAGGCACCATCGGCTTTGTTGGATTAGTGATTCCCCACCTGGCAAGATTGGTGTGGGGGCCCGACCATAAACACCTTCTTCCCCTGTCCATATTGACGGGAGCAGGCTTTTTGATCCTGGCGGACCTTGTGGCAAGGACCGTGATATCACCCACTGAATTGCCGATCGGAGTGATTACCGCACTTATCGGCGCTCCGGTGTTTGCTGCGATTTTAGTTCGAAAAAGAGGTGGACGGAGATGACCGAACTTTTGAAAATCACAAATGTTGCCGGCGGCTATAAAGAGGAAAATGTATTGGATGGGATTTCCTTTGAAGTGCAAAAGGGTGAGCTTTTCGGCGTGTTAGGGCCAAATGGGAGCGGGAAAACCACCTTGTTGAAGATGATCAGCGGTGTCATGCCTTTTGAACAGGGAGAAATTATGATCAAAGGGAAGGACATTAACAAATATACAGCTAAGGAATTGGCAAAGTCGATAGCGGTGCTTCCCCAGCATTCTGCCCAGGCTTTTTCCTACACGGTGAAGGAAACCGTTTCCCTTGGCCGCTATGCCCACCAAAGAGGCTGGCTGCAAAGCTTTAGCCCCAGGGATGAAGAAATGGTAAAAACGGCCATGGAGCAAACCGGTATTTCTTCTTTTGAAGACCATCATTTACATGAGCTTTCCGGCGGTGAAAGGCAGCGTGTATTCCTGGCACAAGCTCTCGCACAGGAGCCGCAAATTTTGCTGCTTGATGAACCGACCAACCACCTCGACCTGTCCTTCCAAAAGGAACTGCTTGACCAATTGAAGCAGTGGTCTCGGGAACGGCAATTAACTGTTGTTTCTATTTTTCATGACTTAAATCTGGCCGGGCTTTTTTGCGATCGCTTATTGCTGCTTGAGAATGGCCGAATTAATCGGATCGGGACCCCGATTGAAGTCCTGAAGCAAGAAAGGATTGAATCGGTGTTTCATACCAGCATTGAAAAGCTGGCCCATCCTACCGTTCCGAAACCGCAAATGGTGCTGTTGCCGGAAGAGCTGCCGCGAAGTGAAAAAAACATACAGATTAATGAACAAAATCTAAAAGTTACCGGCCAATTCATCAAGCTGCAAACGCCGATCCTCTTAAAAACGTTATCCTCAGGGGTGACGGGATCAGGATTTGGCTGGCACCATACGTTCATTAACAGGCATGTGGACCACAGCTATGACTGTACCGACCATGCCTCTGAAATGAAGGAATATCTTAAGGCCAATGGGTTTACTCCTGAAGAGACGGTAGGGATGATGACAGCTGTGAACTTGCAGGATGCCGCCTACCGGTTTTATGAAGAAGATGGTATTGAGGCCTTCATTGTAGTGACCGCAGGCACCGGAAATGCCGTCGATGCGACGAGCAGCAGAAGAACCAGCTATAAACCAACTCCAGGCACGATTAATGCTTGGGTATTTGCAGGAGGCCTGTTGTCCGAAACGGCTTTCGTCCAAAGCATGATAACTGCAACCGAAGCGAAAGTAAAGGCCTTGTTCGACTTGGGAGTCAAGGATCCGGTTACCGCCACATTGGCGACAGGTACATCGACTGATAGTTTATTGATCGCTGCTTCCCAAAGGGGCAAAAGCATTCAGTATGCAGGGCCCATCACGCCGCTTGGGAATCTTATAAGCAAAGGGATTTACGAATGTGTAACCAAAAGTCTTGAAAAATATAAGCGCAGGTATCAAGTATGATCCTGCTCTATCATTTAGCAGCTGTAACCTTAGCGTATGTATTGGATTTGCTGGTGGGAGACCCTAAAAGCTGGCCTCATCCGGTCAGATGGATGGGTGCAATGATTGCAGCTTTTGATAGAAGGTGGAATAACGGAAGCCATCAAAAACTGAAGGGCATGGTCATGACAGGCACCGTGGTATTGACCGCAGCCCTTATTACGGCTGTCACGGTGTATGGGGCTTATTCTCTGCACCCCGTTGCCGGTGTGATATGGGAAGCCATTTTGATAGCGTCCGCCCTTGCCCAGAAAAGCTTAAAAGAAGCGGCGATAGAGGTGTACGAACCGTTAAGTAAAGGTGATTTAGGTGAAGCCCGCTTAAGGCTTTCGTATATAGTCGGGCGTGACACGGATCAACTTGGCGAAGCTGAAATCGTACGCGGCACGGTTGAAACCGTCGCGGAAAATACAAGTGATGGCATTACCGCTCCTCTTTTCTGGGGCGCAATTGGGGGAGCTTCCTTTGCCCTAGCCTACAGGGCAATCAACACATGTGACTCTATGGTCGGATACCGGAACGAAAAGTACCGGGATTTTGGCTGGGCCTCTGCCAGGCTGGATGATTTGGTGAATTGGATACCGAGCAGGCTTACCGCATTGATGATGCTGATCAGCATGAAAGCAAGGGAAAGCAGCTTGAAAACCATTTGGCAAATCACCCTGCGTGACGCACCTAAGCATCCAAGCCCGAACAGCGGCTGGTGTGAAGCTGCCACAGCAGCGATTCTAGGCATCCAGCTCGGAGGCATAAATTATTATAAAGGACTCATTTCTGACAGGGCGAAGATGGGAGAGCCTCTATCACCACTAACATCCAAACACATAATACAGTCAATCTCGTTAATGCAGCGTTCATCTCTAAGTTTTCTGCTGCTGTTATGGGTAAGTGGAATCCCCATTGCTTTATTGGTTCCATTCTCTATTAAATAATTTGTCAACGGGGGTCAGTCCCCCGATACGATAAAGCGTTAAAGTGGTGGGGGTCTGACCCCCGGTATGGTAAAGCGCTAAAGTGGTGAGGACTGGCCCCCCGAATTGGGCCATTTCATGAAAAATTGATGGAGGTACTGCCACAATGGCGCACTCATCCCTTATTTTTGTATCAGGAGGAGTAAGGAGCGGGAAAAGCAGCTTTGCTGAGGAGCTTGCTATTACTCTATCAAATAAAAATGGGGATCCTCTCGTGTATATTGCCTGCGGGATTTCAGGAGACCGGGAAATGAACGAGAGGATAGCCCGTCATAAAACAGACAGGGAAAACAGCAATTATCACTGGTTCACTTTGGAGTACCCTGTCGCCATAGAGAGGGCTGTGCCATCCATAAGCCCGAACAGCATCGTCTTGCTGGATTGCCTTACAACCTTGCTGAATAATGAAATGTTTCCCCCGATGGGAGGATTCGATGAATGGAAGCGCGCAGATTTCCTGGAATCTGTAAAGGAATCGATCATGAGTGGAATCAGTAAAATTAGGAAGCAGGCCGCATGCGTCATCATTGTCAGCAACGAGGTGCTTCATGCTCCAATGCTGGACGATGGGGCAACAAGGGCTTATGCAAAAATGATTGGAAGCCTTCATCAGGAAATTGTGGCCATGTCAGACAGCGCGTATTTACTGGAGGCGGGCTGTGCATTACCCATGAAGGGGGGAGCGGAATGAAAGGAATTATGGTCCAGGGTACTTCTTCGGATGCCGGAAAAAGCTTTATAACGACCGTTTTTTGCAGGCTTCTGGCGAATGAAGGAGTGAAAGTCGCCCCCTTCAAGTCCCAGAATATGTCCAATAATTCATATGTCACCGTGGATGGATTTGAAATCGGCAGGGCACAGGGCATCCAGGCTGAAGCGGCTAATACAGAGGCATCCGTATGGATGAACCCGATTCTATTAAAACCGAGATCGGACCAATCCTCGGAGATTGTCTTGTTCGGAAAGCCAAACCGCACACTTTCAGGTATGTCTTATAGGGAGAGTTTTTATGAAGAAGGTTTAGAGGCTATTAAGCTTTCGCTTGCCAAGCTTGGAGAAATCTATGAAGCCCTTGTCATGGAGGGGGCCGGATCGCCGGTGGAAATCAACTTAAAAGACCGGGAGCTTGTCAATATGAAGGTAGCCGAGGTTGCGGATGTGCCGGTCATTCTCGTAGCCGATATCGAACGGGGAGGCATTTTTGCCAGTATCATAGGAACGCTGGAACTGCTCGAACCCTCTGAAAGGAACCGCGTCAAAGGCATCATTGTCAACAAATTCAGGGGAGATATCAGGCTGTTTAAGGACGGTGTTTCCTGGATAGAAGAGAAGACAGGAATTCCCGTATTAGGGGTGATTCCCTATGTCAGCGGACATATGATTGAAGGAGAAGACTCCCTTTCATTGGCAGACCGGTTCTCAGCTGATAAAAAAGCCTCCATCGACCTTGCTGTAGTGAAGCTGCCCTTACTATCAAACTATACGGATATGGAACCATTTTTATACGAACAAGACGTTTCGGTACGCTGGGTGGAAGATGCCTCATCCCTGGGCAATCCGGATGCCCTCATCATTCCCGGCACGAAAAGCACCATTTCCGATTTACGATATTTGAAGAAAATCGGTTTGGCAGAAAAGGTACAAGACTATTTTCAAAGCGGCGGGACGCTTATCGGAATTTGCGGAGGATTTCAGATGCTTTCTGAAGAATTAATAGACCCGGAAGGTACAGACACAGGCAAGAAAGGCACCAAAGAAAAAGGATTAGGCCTGTTACCTGCAAAAACGGTATTTTCAACGAAAAAAAAGACAATCCGTACAAAAGGAGCTCCGCATCCATTAACTGATTTAAAAGAAACTGCACAGTTTGAAGGATATGAAATCCATTTAGGACATTCCATCTGGGATGAGAAAAATAAAAAGCTGCCCTTTTTGATCCTCGATACAGGAGAAGAGGAAGGGTATTATGCCGAGAATGGAAGGCTAATCGGCACTTATATGCATCACCTCTTTCATAACGATGAGTGGAGGACCATGTGGTTGAACCGTTTGCGTAAGGAGAAGGATTTGCCACTGTTTGAAACTACCGTTATGAATACAATGAAACTCAAAAAATTCGATGACGTTGTGGAACAGATTCGCCCATTTTTAAAATGGGACAAAGTAAAAGAAATCATGGCTGATTGGAGCCGGAAACCATGAAAATATGGACCGGATTTCTCATCAACCTTCAGTTTTTTACGATCGTTCCCATTAAAAAACAGCTGCCGATGGAAAAAGCGTATATCAAGAAGGCTATTCAGACCATCCCAATCCTTGGTTTCCTGCAAGGCGCATTATACACAACAACTTTATATATTATGGTGGAATGGACCTCTTTATCCCCGCTGGCCGGAGCATTTTTCCTCTGGCTGCTGACGATTATGATAACAGGCGGTCTGCACCTTGATGGCTGGATCGATGCAAGCGATGCTTATTTCTCCTACAGGGACATCCACAAGCGGCTGGAAATTATGCAGGATCCAAGGACCGGTGCGTTTGGCGTCATATCTGTGATTGTGCTCCTGTCCTGCCGGATGTTTTTTCTCTATGAAATTGTCGAAAACATTACTCCCTGGTCATACAGTCTGGTTGCCTTTGTCCCGTTTTTAGGGAAAACGGCAATGGGTTTTCTGTTAATGCAAGTACGTTTGGCGAAAAATGAAGGGCTGGCTGCGTTTTTTCAGGCTGCGGCCGGGAAGGACAGTACCTTTATTTATTATGTTTATCTGGTTTTGGGTGCGCTTGCCTTTGTTTTTCTAAAACACTTTTACTTATATGCAGTGTTAGTTATCATGGTCATTGTTTCCGTGTTGTTTTTAAAAAGAAAAATGGTGAAATGGTTTGGGGGCATTACAGGCGATGTGGCCGGGGCCTCTGTTGAAGGAGTTGAATTGATGCTGTGGATGACGGTCTGGTTATTGCATTATTTCGTCACGGTTTGACGGAAGCCAATGAGAGAAAGGCTTATCTGGGCTGGTCCGATTCACCATTGACACCAAATGCCAGAAAACAGCTGGCCCCGGCAGCCATTAAACCTGAACGTCTTTATTCGAGTGATTTAAAAAGATGTACGGAAACAGCGGCATTGTTATTTCCAGACAGGCCAGCAGTTGAAAATACGGAGTTCAGGGAACTACACTTTGGCAACTGGGAAGGGAAGACGTATGAGGACCTGAAGGATGATAGCCATTACAAAAGCTGGCTTAATGCCCCGTTTATAGAGACTCCGCCGGGCGGTGAAAGCTTTAAGGAGTTTGCCGGACGGATAGAAAGCGCGTGGGAACATATGAAAGGGGATATGTTTTCAAATGGGATCAGGCATTCTGCCATCGTGACACATGGCGGCGTGATCAGATATTTATTAATGAAATATGCCCCGGTTGAAAAAGTATTTTGGGAATGGAATACCCCTCATGGCGGGGGCTGGAAGCTGACTTTCAAAGCGGAGGACTTGAGGAGGGGAAGGCGTTGCACTTTGTTACAGGAGGCGCTTATAACGGCAAATCCAGGTGGGTAAGAGAACACTATAAAGCAAAAGATATAGGTTTTGATCAATGGATTTCCGCCTATCATCCTGATGGCCTTCCCAAGGATAGCAATTTTCCGCATTGCAATGCCATTGTAATAGAAGGAATGGAGCAATTCATTAAGGTGAATTGCTTGCATAGAGATACTGGCACATGCAGGCGGGTATTGAACAGCCTGATAGAGGATTGGCTGGCCTGGGAAAACGACGAACAGCAGCGCTTATTGGTCATTATCGGTACCGACATAACGAAAGGCATTGTTCCGATGGAGAAAGAGGAAAGAATATGGCGCGATATAACTGGTTGGATTTATCAAGATATCTCTTCAAAAGCAGACAGAGTTGATGTAATTTGGTACGGTTTAAACAAGCAAATCAAATGAGGAGGATTTGGAATGAGAATTTATACGCGTACAGGGGATAAAGGAAAAACCAGCATTATCGGGGGCAGGGTCGATAAGGATGACGTCCGGGTCGAGGCCTATGGAACCGTTGATGAAATCAATTGCTTTGTCGGCCAGGCCATGCTTGAGCTTGATTCAACTTTGTTTGAGGATGTATTGGAAGATTTGGAACGCATCCAGCATGAACTGTTCGATTGTGGAGGCGACCTCGCTTCCGTTTCTGAAAAGCGCCCTCTTAAGCTGGCTGAAGATGCCGTCTCTCAATTGGAAAGCCGGATAGATGCTTTTATAGAGGAGGCGCCTGAGCTCGAAAGGTTTATTTTGCCGGGAGGGACGAAACCGGCAGCCTCCATCCACATTGCGCGCACTGTAACACGGCGGGCAGAACGTTTGGCAGTGTCACTTATGAAAGCGGATGAAACCGTTTCGCCTGTAGCCCTTCAATATTTGAACCGGTTATCCGATTATTTCTTTGCATTGGCGCGGGTGGTCAATTTCCGGCTGGGCGTCAAGGATGTTGAATATGTGAGAAGCGCGAAAGTATTTCGAGATGGAAAGAGAAAAGGGGATTAAGGCATGTCTGTAGTAAGGCTCAGCTGGAGTGCGCTGTTCATCGCTCTTTCGGCAGTAGGAGCATGTATTAAAATCCCGGCAATCGTGGGCAGTATTGCATTGGACAGCTTTCCTGCGCTGCTTGGGGCGGTGTTATTGGGCCCGGTGGCTGGTGCAACTATAGCCGGAACGGGTCATATCATTTCAGCCATGATTGGGGGAATGCCGCTTGGATCTTTTCATTTCTTAATCCTGTTTGAAATGGCAGTGTTAGCCTGGGGATATGGCAAACTTTATGTGGCGGGCAACCGATTGGGGGCATCCTTATTTTTCTTTGCAGGAAACGCGGTAATTGCACCCCTCCCGTTTGCCGTGTTAATCAGCCTGGAATTTTATATGGCCTTGCTCCCGGCTATTCTAGCGGGTACGCTCATTAATGTAGTGTTGGCTTTTATGCTGACGCCAAGGCTTTCTCCAATTATGGCAAAGTATTTTCCCTATAAGCAGGTAAATCGATGAGAGACCCGTTGATTATTCCACTCAACAATCAGTATCTCGTGGTTGCCAGTGACAATAGCGGCGGATTCGGCTTGAAGGAACATGATGCAGTGAAAGTTCCCTATGATGTTGTCGGCTATTATGCATTTCGTGTCGCGATAATGGAATGTATGGCGACGGGTGCTGTGCCGGTTTCTGTCGTCCTGCAGAACTTTTCCGGGGAAGAGGCATGGACCGGATTAATCCAAGGCGTACAGCAAGGGTTAAAGGAATTGAAAATGGATCTCCCTGTTTCAGGAAGTACGGAAAGCAACATGGATCTCCTCCAATCCGCCCTGGGATTGAATGTAATAGGGGTCAGCAGCCAAATGCCTGAATTTCGACAGATCAATCCTGAAGGAATGAAGTTTGCGGTGATCGGAAAACCTCTGGTTGGCCAGGAGGTAGGTGAACAACCGGAATCAATCGCTCCCCTTTCCGTGTACAAACGGCTATGCGAACTAGGCGGAATCACGGTCCTTCCAGTTGGTTCAAAAGGGATTGCCTATGAACTCGGGCAATTGGTTCCAGGCATCAAATCAAAATGCTTCGCGGCAGATTTAGATGTCCACAAATCTTCCGGCCCGTCGACATGTTTTATCATCTCTTATCCGGCAGCTAAGGAAGTGATGATCCAAGAATTGACCGGGCCCTTATTTCACGGGGTATATTGGTAAGGAACCGGCTTTTCCATTCGACCGATATGGTAAAATGGAACAAAACCGCTGGAGGATTAATAGCCATGGCAGCCGGAAAAACAAATGCGATGAGGATTCTTGATGCAAGGAAAATTGAATACAGCATGATGAGCTATGATAATAAAGATGGGAAAATTGATGGGGCTTCGGTGGCAGCGAAAATCGGCAGAGCACCGGAAACGGTTTTTAAAACGCTGGTGGCGCACGGAACACAGGCTGCAAGCGTCTATGTTTTCGTCATACCTGTGGAAGCGGAGCTTGATTTAAAAAAAGCCGCAAAAGCAGCAGGTGAGAAAAAGGTGGAAATGCTGCCAGTCAAGGACCTGCAAAAATGGACAGGCTATATTCGCGGCGGTTGTTCGCCGATAGGGATGAAAAAACTATATCCCACCTTCATAGATCACAGTGCCAGGACGGCCGATACAATTATTGTCAGCGGCGGCAAGATTGGCATTCAGATAGAGTTGAAACTGGACGCGTTGATAGTAGCAACTGAAGCGGTTGTTTTAGAGATAACGAAATGATTTTGGGCCTCCTTGAAAGGCTCTTTTTTTTGGATATTACAAGCAGTCTACCGGAGTATTATTCCATTAGGCATTCACCCATAAAGGGGCATCAGCATACATTATTCGATGAAGGGATACTTACCATGCAAAGGGAGTGTGGGCAACTTGAAGGGGAAAATCAAAAATTATTATGCAGGCGGAAATACTGCGCACGGTTTCCATAGCTTATATGAATCGAATCTTCAGGGACTTGATAAATTGTTTATCTTAAAAGGCGGTCCTGGTACAGGAAAATCGACTCTAATGAAAAAGGTCGCCCAGGAGTGGGCAGACAAGGGCTTTGACATTGAATTGCTTCATTGTTCATCTGATAATCAATCCATAGACGGGGTGATTATCCCGAAGTTTAAAATCGGTATTGTCGATGGCACGGCACCCCATGTCATTGAACCAAAAGCACCGGGCGCTATTGAAGAGTATGTAAACTTAGGAGAGGCGTGGGACTCAGGTGTTCTGGCAGGGGAAAAAGAAGCTATAGTCAAACTTACGAAAGAAATCAGCAGTGCCTTTCAAACAGCCTACTCTACATTTGCGGAAGCACTTGTGATTCATGATGAATGGGAAAAGATTTATATCGAAAACATGGATTTCAATAAAGTGAACCAGCTGACTGAAAAGTTAAAGGAAGCATTTTTTGGCGATATGTTCCTTAATAAAACCGCCAATATACATCATCGTTTCCTTGGTGCAGCCACACCAAATGGGGCTGTAGATTTCGTTCCAAATCTTACCGAGGATTTAGCGAAACGCTATTTTATTAAGGGGCGGCCGGGGTCTGGAAAATCGACGATGTTAAAAAAATTGGCCGCTGCTGCTGAACAACGGGGCTTTGATGTGGAAATCTATCACTGTGGTTTCGACCCGAACAGCCTCGACATGGTGATTGTCCGGGAGATTGGCCTGGCCATCTTTGACAGCACAGCCCCTCATGAATATTTCCCAAGCCGTGAAGGCGATGAAATCATTGATATGTATAAAGCAGCCATTACACCTGGTACGGATGAGAAATATGCTTTGGAAATAAAAGATATTTCCAGCAGATACAGAATGAAAATGAATGAGGCTACATCACACCTGGCCCAGGCTAAAAGCTTGCATGACGAGCTTGAGGCCATCTACATCAAAGCAATGGATTTTGAAAAAGTCGAACAAATTCAGGCAGAAATCATGGCAGTCATTGAACAATTGGCAGGAGTTTCTTCGAAGTAAGAGTAGGCCGGCAACCTGTTATACAGTTGGCCGGCTCTTCTTTCATTATGGTAATTTATTTCCTCGTGAACTTACATAAAGGGAATACCACTCTTCCCTGGTCATCAGTTCGGACTGGCGAATGGCATCCTCGCAGTTCTTAATCCGTTCCGCATTTGTCGTACCGATCACCGGCTGTATCTTTGCCGGGTGGCGCATTAACCAGCCTAGCACGATTGCTTCTTTCGTGGTTTCTTTTTCGCAGGCCATATTTTCTACTAACTCTTTTGTTTTCACTTCAGCCTCTGTAGCATGATCAAGCTCTTGTCCTGTAAAGATCCCTTTGGCCAAAGGCGACCATGCCTGAATTTGTATATCGTTTATCATGCTATACTCCAGTAATCCATCTGCAAAATGACTGGCATTTCCTGCCGGTTGATTGACTAATACGCCTTGATCAACCCAATCAAGCTTGTGGAGGCTCATTTCCAGCTGATTCACAATAATGGGAACATCACTATATGCTTGCAAAAGCGTAATTTGCCCCTTATCCATATTTGAAACGCCAAACTGCCTTACTTTTCCTGAACGGACCAGCACATCAAAGGCTTCCGCAACTTCCTCAGGATCCATCAAAGGGTCTGGGCGGTGCAATAAAAGAATATCCAAGTAATCCGTAGCCAACCTTTGTAAAATTCCATCAACAGAGTGCAAGATATGTTCTTTTGAAAAATCATATCTGCCCGGTCCATGTTCATCAGCAAAACGAATTCCACATTTACTCTGGATGACCATATTCTCCCTCAAGCTTGGACGGTCTTTTACTATGGTGCCAAAGACTTCTTCGGCTTTTCCTCTTTTGTATATATCGGCATGGTCAAACATGGTGATTCCTGAAGCAAGGGCCGCCTCTATTGCTTGTTCAGCAGCTAATACCTGTTCTTTGGTTACCGGGCTCTTATCCCAATTTCCTCCAAATCCCATGCAGCCCAATACTAACCGGCTGGAAGTGATATCCCGTTTTTCTAAAGGCATTATACGCATAGCTTATACCCTCTTCCGTTATTTTTTAATGCGATTACTACAATTTTTGCTTTATCAAAGGTATTATACCAAAGTGCCAAAAAATTGTTTTTTTCACGAGTATAATACTAAAATAATATTTATGGCTGCCTGAATGCCAAGGCTGTGTTCATTTTTCTATAGAAGGGATCCAGGAATGGCAGGTTTAGCCTTATATCCGGTTAGGTTAAAATATGTAAGTACAGAACTATTGTTTTCTTATGGAACTGGAAACGAAGAAATAAGAGGTGCTATGGTTGGTTAAATTTATTGCGAGTGATATGGATGGGACATTGTTAAACAAAGACCAAAAGGTAAGCCAGGAAAATAAGGAGGCAATTGCACGCGCCCAGTCTGAAGGGGTGGAAGTAATCATTGCCACCGGCAGGTCGTATCAGGAGGCGCGGTTCGCCCTGGATGAAGCTGCAATAGAATGCCCGGTGATTTGTGTCAACGGTGCAGTGGTATATACAACAGACGGAGCAGTTGCCACATCGAATCCAATAGCATCTGAAACGGTAAAATCAGTCATAAAGTATTTAGAAGAAACAGACATTTATTTTGAAATTTATACAAACGATGGTACTTACACAAAAAATTATGCTAAATCCCTGGCATCTATCATTGATATTCTCTTGACGGCAAATCCTGACTTGGACCCTCTGAAAGTGACCGAGCAAGCTAAGGAGCGGATCAAAGTCAGCAATATTAAATCAATAGATAACTATGACGCGCTTTTTGCCAAGGCGGAACTCGAATTTTATAAGTTTTTGGTTTTTAGCAATCAATATGATAAACTCGGCCAAATCGCAAGTTTCTTAAAGGAGAACACTCCGCTTGCCGTTAGTGCTTCGGCCCGTGAAAACCTTGAAGTGACAAGCCAGGATGCACAAAAAGGAATTGCTCTCGAAAAGTACGTACAAGCCAGAGGCGGCTCATTAAGCGAGACGATGGCGATGGGGGACAATTTCAATGATGTTTCGATGCTTGAACGTGTAGGACGGTCGGTCGCGATGGGCAATGCACCTTCAGAAATTAAGGGAATATGCGATTTCATCACGGATACGAACGATGAAAATGGCGTGGCCAAGGCCATCATTGAAGCGCTGAATGAAAATCTGAAAAAATGAGGCGGCTGTTCAACTTCTATAAGATCTAGCCACATACCGCTTCCACCTAAAAGGGAGTGAGTTTTTGTGATCAAGCGATATTTGATTCTGTCATTTGCTATGATCATCGCCAGCGGATGTTCCGTAAATATAAACAAGGATCAGGAGAAAACCAGTCCCCAGCCAGCTGAAACATCTGGTCAACCCGCTAAGCAGGAACAGGCAGAGGTACTGTTGACCAAGCTGAAAGTTTCATGGTCGATTCAAAAAACCGGGGAAACCATTTATTTGTCTGAAAGGACCGGGAACATTGTAAAATGGGACAAAGGCAAGATGGCAAGGGAAAAAGTGAACCTGAAGAAAAAACTCTCGGCAAACCCGGAGGCAGGCTTGCTTGGATTTGTTTTGGCTCGGGATTTTAAAACAACAAATCAAGCCTTTGCTTACTATACATACGATGAAAACGGCGAGTCACTGAACAGGATTGTGCTTCTCGGGTATAAGGATGATCAATGGACAGAGGAAAAGGTCCTGCTCGATGGAATCCCGAGCGGCCAATACCATCATGGAGGAAGGCTAAAGATCGGGCCTGACGGCAAATTATATGCCACAGCCGGGGATGCCCATCAAGACGAAATCGCCCAGGACAAAAGCTCATTGGGCGGAAAAATACTGCGGCTGAACCTGGACGGCAGTATTCCCGGGGATAATCCATTCCCCAACTCTTATGTGTATTCCCTTGGCCACCGCAATCCTCAAGGACTTGCATGGGATGAAAAGGGGCAATTATACAGCAGTGAACATGGACCCTCAGGCCATGATGAACTCAATAAAATCATCACCGGACATAATTATGGCTGGCCTTTGATCATTGGTGATGAAAAGAAGAACGGAATGGAAAGACCATTGTTCCACTCCGGAACCAATACATGGGCGCCATCGGGGATTGCTTTCGAGAAGGGAATCATTTATGCGGCAGCCCTTAGAGGGGAAGCGGTCAAAGGGTTTGATCTGGGTAAAAGAGAAGAATTTGATGTGTTTACCGGTGCAGGCAGAATAAGGGATGTCCTGATTGATGGGGGCTATCTGTATTTTGTCAGCAACAACACCGACGGCCGGGGAAACCCGGATCAAGACGATGATAAACTTTACAGGCTTCCGCTGCCTGCACAATAATAAAAAATATTTTTAAAAAGATGTATATAAAAAAAGTTACGGGCCATACTATAACCATGATGATTTTTCCATAGTAATCCCCCTTTTATCCGCTTGCTTCCCGCAGGCGGATTTTTTTATACTTTTTGGGTTGGGTTACATGGATGTCGGCTTGAATACCTTCGAGTCCGGCTGGATTTCCGGTAGGTGTGGCTGATTATTTTGATATTTGGTTGAATAATGATTTGCTTGGGTTGAATGATCAAATCCCATCTGGGTCACAATTTAGTTCGGTTGAATTATCGGCACAATTCGGCCGAATTATCTCTGGATTGGATTGATTTAAGGTGTGCTAGGATTATGGATAAGAAACAAACATGACGTTCACCTTGAAATTGCAAGGTGTTTTTTGGAAAAAAAGAAAACTCGCCAATAGGCGAGTAGAATTATTGCTTTGGCCATTTATAAGACCAGAAGCGCTCCTTTTCAATCCAACGCAGGATGGCTGGATCCGTGTTTTGCGCATTTTCCGACCAGGAAGCCATCATCGATTCCGTTTGTGATCGATGCGCCCTTATCGTTGCAATTTTTTTATCCTTTACTGCCGATATATCATTGATAATGTCCGGCTCGCCCAGCTCTTCGAGGCTGTTATTGGAAAACGCAACACAATGCAACTTAGGGCGGGCATCCGGGGCGATTCGCCCGACAGCACGGACTACTGCCCTGCCTGTCGCTTCATGGTCAGGGTGAACGCTATAGCCTGGGTAGAACGTGATGATAAGAGAAGGATTTAACTCTTCAATAAAAGACGACATCTTCTTTGTCAGCTCTTCGTCGTCTTCAAATTCCACGGTTTTATCACGAAATCCGAGCATTCTTAAATCCTGTATGCCCATAATGTTGGCTGCATCTACCAGCTCTTGCCTGCGTATTTTCGGCAGGGATTCCCTGGTTGCAAACGGTGGGTTTCCTAAATTCCGGCCCATTTCGCCCAGTGTCAAACAAGCATAGGTTACGGGTGTCCCGTTTTCTACATAGGATGCAATCGTACCTGAAACTCCAAAAGCCTCATCATCGGGATGAGGGAAAATCACTAATACATGACGTTCTTTTTCCATACCGGCTTTGCTCCTTCCTATTCAAAAGGGCTCGCGCTGATTTGCATGGCCACCGCGAGTTTTCCGTTAAAATCCAATCCAGCCATCAATAGTCTGCCTTGGTCATCTATTTCAAAGTGGGTCAGGCCTTCTCCATACACCCAGCCGATTTCAAGCTTCAAGCCGGCTCGGTAGGGGCCGTCACCAACGATCTTGCCATGTTCATAACGGATCATGGCATTTCGGATATACGCACCTGCTGAGAAGAACGATTCATCATTGTGGGTGGCATAAGCACCATTTGTCGTTTCCAAATGCAAATACACATCACTTCCGGCAAGCGCATCAATTTTCTGCTGGACCTCAACACGGTCAATTGGTTTCATCAAAACTTCCTCCTCTCAAACGGACGATCACACAATCTATATAATATCTTACTAAAAAGCCAGCCAAAAAGCGAAGAGTTGGATTGGAATCCAGCATTTCGTTGGCGGGACATGCACATGAAAAAAAGCTGCCTTCAAAAACAGAATGCGGGATCCCGGTCGGTTTGGGCAAATGGCCTGCCTTATAAAGATGCCCAAATTCCGGGTACTGCAATTCTATTTGAAGGTCAGCTTTTAGTTAGATAGCTCGATTACAGACCATGCCTACGGCTTTATCTTTACAAAGGCTGGCCATTCGACACGCAACTAATGTTTATTTGGATGTTTGTTCAGCAGCTTCCAGCCTGCCTGCCCCGAACTTTCGGTATGCCCCGTGCATGGTCGGGCCAACATATTCATTCAATTTCCAGGAATGGCGGATCGCTTCTGTGATGAAATCCTTTGCTGTATAAATGGCTTCACGGACAGGCTTGCCCTTAGCCAATTCCGCCGTGATTGCTGCGGAATATGTGCAGCCCGCGCCATGTGTATAGGTGGTTTCAATCCGTTCTGATTCAAGAATCTCAAACGTTTCCCCATCATATAAAAGGTCGATTGCCTGATCATGCTCAAGCTTGCTTCCGCCTTTGACCAAGACATATTTTGCACCGGATTCATGAATCTTTACAGCGGCTTCTTTCATATCTTCAACATTGCGGATCGGGCCGATTCCCGACAGCTGCCACGCCTCAAAGAGATTCGGTGTCACAACGGCAGCGCGGGGAACAAGAACATCGCGAAGGGCAACAGCAGTTTCAGGATGCAGAACCTCGTCCTCACCTTTACAAACCATTACCGGATCGATCACGACATTCTGGAGACCGAGTTCGTCAATTTTTCTGGCTGCAAGTTCAATGATCTCAACGGAACCAAGCATGCCAGTCTTCATGGCATCGATGCCGACAGAAAGAATGGTTTCCAATTGGGCTTTTACTGTATCAATGGATTGGGGGTATACATGGTGGGACCAGCCGTCTTTTGGATCCATTGACACAATGGTCGTCAGCGCCGTCATTCCGTATACGCCAAGCTCCTGGAAGGTTTTAAGGTCAGCTTGAATGCCTGCTCCGCCGCTGGAGTCAGATCCGGCAAGACTCAATGCTTTTTTCATTATCATAGAATAACCTCCTAAGGAAAAAAGAATTTTTTGACTATTTATTATTTTCACTAAATTGAACCGTATTAATCATATAACACTATCCTTTTGATGTAAAACCGAACAGATTGCGGCCAGATAAGGTGTTTAACGATAAATTAATAGGGTTTTCTTGCGAAGAAGAATGGTAATGTGTACAGTAAAAAAACAATGTGAAAACCAGTGTATAATAAAAATAGAGAAGGTGACTGGAATGGATGTAACGGCTTTGCTTCTCGCAGGAGGGAAATCCAGCAGGATGGGCACGAATAAAGCCATGCTGCCGATGTTTCAAAAAGCGAGCATTGAAAACATAGCCACAGAGTTAAATAAGATTGCCGGACATGTGCTGTTAATTTCAAACTCACCTGATGAATATTCATTTTTGGGACTCCCGATGGTACCGGACCAATATCACGGAATGGGCCCGCTTGGAGGGCTGCATGCCGGACTTACTGCTTCCAAAACGGATACTGTCTTCGTTTCTGCGTGTGATATGCCATTTATTAAAGCGGCAGTAATGGAAGAAATGCTAGGCAATCTGGAAAATTATGATGCACTCGTTCCCGAAATAGACGGACAGCTCCATCCTCTTTTTGCCATTTATCGAAAAACATGTTTACCGATTCTGACAAGCTGTTTGGAAGCAAGAGAGCTGAAAATGGTCCATTTTCTCGAAAAATTGAACGCTAAAATAATGAAGCATACAGAATTTCAGTTATATACGAAAAATCACAAGCTCTTTTCTTATCTATTCTATAACATGAATAATCCCCAAGAATACGAAGAGGCCAAGAAGATCGAATCTCATTTCAATCCTCAAATATGATAGGATATGTATTGTGGGGGTCAGTCCCCCGTTGGTTTAAAGCGTTACCGTAGCGGGGGACTGTCCCCCAGAAAGGGTGAAACCATGAATTTTGAACTATCAAAGGATCCCATCCAAGTCCAGGCTGTTATCGATAAGGTTGTGGCGAGGGAAGCAGGTGCCATTACGACATTTATCGGCACTGTGAGGGAATTTACGAAAGGAAAAAAGACGCTTTTCCTTATATATGAAGCTTATGAGTCGATGGCCGTAAAAAAGCTTGAACAAATCGGCAAAGAAATAGAAGAACGCTGGCCGGACACAAAAATTGCCATTACCCATAGAGTCGGCAAGCTGGGTATCACCGATGTCGCAGTGGTCATCGCGGTTAGTACGCCGCATCGAAATGATGCGTATGAAGCCAATCGCTATGCTATTGAAAGAATCAAGGAAATCGTGCCAATTTGGAAGAAGGAGCATTGGGAAGACGGGGAAAAGTGGATAGGCAATCAGCTCGAAACGGTGGGCTATCCAACCGGAAAGCCTGAAGAGGAGGATTTAAATGGTTAAAGTACTCTTTTTTGCACACTTGAAGGATGAAGCAGGCCAAGAAGAGATCTCAATAGAAGGGAACGGATTCACCGTTGCTCAGGTGAAAGATAAGATTGCGGCTGACTTAGGAATAGCGACATTGGATTCCGTCATGACGGCCGTGAATGAAGAATTTGCCAATGACGAAACAATTGTCTCAGAAGGAGATACGGTTGCGTTTATTCCGCCTGTCAGCGGTGGGTGACCATAGCAATCGGATTGGAGAGATGATCATGAATGAACGTTATTCGCGGCAAACCCTGTTTCATCCTATTGGCGACCGCGGACAAGAAAAAATCCGCAGCAAGCATGTCCTGTTAATAGGTGCTGGTGCACTTGGCTCTGCCAATGCGGAATTTTTGACGAGAGCAGGAATCGGGAAGCTTACGGTTGTGGATCGCGATTATGTGGAAGAAAGCAATTTGCAGCGGCAGCAATTATATACGGAAAAAGACGTCCGTGATAAGCTTCCGAAAGCTGAAGCCGCCAAAATGCATTGCAACGATATCAACAGGGAAGTGGAAATCGAAGCACTAATCATGGACGGCACAGCCCAGTCGCTTGAGCCGCTTTTGGAAGGGGTTTCCTTGATTATTGACGCGACAGACAATTTCGAGACGAGGATGGTCATTAATGACCTATCGCAAAAGCACAGGATTCCATGGATTTATGGGGCTTGCGTCGGCAGTGTCGGAATGACCTTTACCATCATTCCGGGAGTGACTCCCTGCCTGAATTGCCTGCTAAGATCCATCCCGATCCAGGGGATGACCTGCGATACGGGCGGGATCATTTCCCCGGCAGTGCAGGTGGTCGTTGCCCATCAAGCAGCTGAGGCCTTAAAAATCCTGGTCGAGGATTTTGATGCCGTTCGCCAGGGATTCACGACATTCGATCTTTGGAGGAACCAATACCAGAGCATGAAAGTGGGAAAAGCAAAGAAACCAGACTGCCTATCCTGCGGCGATGCCCCGACGTACCCGTTTTTGACACCGGAAAATGCAACGAAAACAACCGTTCTGTGCGGAAGGGATACTGTCCAGGTACGGCCGCCTAAGCCCAGGAGGCTGCAGTTGGATAAACTGGGGAATGACCTTAACGGAAGCGGCTATGTCGTGAAATCGAATCCCTTTCTTTTATCCGTTGAGAAAGAAGGCGAGAGGATGGTCATTTTCCAGGATGGGCGTGCACTCATTCATGGTACGAAGGATATGTCCCACGCCAAAGCAATGTACCAGCGGATTTTAGGCTGAAATGAAGGGAATTACATCACATAAACCGCAGCTCGAGCTATGTAAATGCCACCGGCGGCGATTGTAAAAAGAGAGGCTGTCCCAAGCAAAGGGGTCAGGTCCCACGACACTATATCTAGAACTGAACCTTAATCAAGTTCTAAATATAGTTGTCTCTGTGGGTCAGACCCCTTATGGGGACAGCCTCTTTTGCTATGTTTGTTAAACAGGATGCTAAAATGCATAACGCATATTACTCATATAATGGTCCAGTAAGGACAATGTAAAGTTTAATTTACTTTTGTTTCATTGCTTGCCACCAGCACGACTTTTCCATTATCCAGTTCCTTTTCATATTGTTCGGCTTCTGAGTCAGTCAATCCCAGGGAACTCATTTTTGAACGGAGTTCATCACCGCGGGATTTAAACATATTTCCCATTGCATCGAGCAACCCTTGTTCCTTCAATCCAACTTCTCCTGTATCAGTATTTTCTGTCAGATGCTCTGAGCGGTCTTTGTCATGGGCAAATAAATAAATATCATTTTGGTCAAACCCGGATGACATTAAATGATCGATTTTCTCCTTGGCTTGAACTCCATTTTGAACTACATGAACTTGATACATACTGATTCCTCCTTAAAATAATTGGTTCACTCAAGTTGTTGGGATGATGGGACAGCTATATTTGTTATTTAACCTGTATCAACGGCAGTAAAACATCATTTTTTTTACCGTGCCTGTAAATCATTGGTATGACACTCGTTAATAGGTTGTAAACCGGAAGGTTTTTTGTAAACGGTACAGTGCATATTTCATGGCGGGAAGCTTGTCCTGGTATTCTTGGTAATCAGCCGTAAATGTTCCATCCTTGTTCGTCCAAATGCGGGTAAAATAAGCTTCTACGTCCTTGGAAATCTTTGTGGTGCGGGGAGCATGGATTTCAATGTTAGCTTCGAGGTTATAATCGTCCAGATTACGCTCCGTATAATTGGCCGAGCCGCCTATGATAATGCTCTTTTCGGGTTTTTGAACGAGCATCAGTTTTGTATGGAATTGTTCTTTTTCGGTTTTGTACCAGCGGATTTCTATGTTTTCTTCGCCCAATTCCTGTAGCTCGGCAGCAACAGGCAAATTCGGAAGCCCTATTTTGTCCGCTCCAAATGCGTTTTGGTTTGGGTCGAGCACCATGTTGATTTTCACTCCGCGCCGGGCAGCCCGCGTTAGCTCCTCCACGACTGTGCGGTCTGCAATATAAAACATGCCAAGCCAGATGTGATCTCCTGTTTTTGTCTCACGGATGGTTTTTAGGATATGTTTATATATCTTGCCTTCGGTCACGAGCTGGACTGTTACAGGTCCTTTTGGTTCAGCTTTTTCTTTATATCCCGGAAACTTGTCCGGCCCTTTGGAAAATTTGCCGACAGCCTCTTCAGCCTCCACTAAATCTCCAATAAAATTGCCATCCGTCTGAAAGGCGATATTGGAGTGATAACCGCTCGCATCGTGGGGATTGGCTGATGATATGAGTGCTGTTTTCTCAGTGGCCAGGACTTTTCGATGATTTGCTTTCACATTGAAAAGGCGCAGATAGGATCGAAGGGTAACTTTTGGTGCATTTTCCGCCATAGGGTTGCGGATCCAGCCATAGCCGCCTTCACCAAACCATTGGAAAAACGTGCGGTACAAACCTGAGTACAACGGATTGGAATCACGAAGCCGGTCCAGGTCCGTGATAACGACTTGGATTCCGTGTTTCTTTAGTTTTTCGATTTCCTTAGACTTATACGAGTTGTATGACGTATTGATTTCATCTGTGATAAAAATGACTTGTATGTCCGGATCCTTTTTCTTCCGGGCTATTAGTTTATTGGTCAAGGTTTCACTGATATGCGGGTACCGTCTTTTTTCATCATAGTAGCCATTAAAAAGAAACATATCGACGACTACAAATTGTTCTGCCTCCTCTATTGCTTTGTAAATCTGGTTAAAGATCTTCCGTTCATGCACCATCTTCCCTTTTTCATCTTTATAGGAAAGGTCATATAAGAATTGGATATCGTTGGCCCGATACACCTTTCCTTCATAAGAAACACCCCCAGGCAACGGTTTATATTGGTTATAGACAATTACGAGCGAGACTATTATGAAAAGCAGGGCCGTTATATATATGAGTTTTCTTGCATTCCATTTCTTGTTATCTTTTTTCATCGTAAACCTCCTAAACTGGAATGGGCCTTCCCTTTTTATATATCCAAAATTGCGGGAGCAAGAAACCTTGCAAGCCAGCAATCATTTTCAAGTGGAGGCACACTTATCCTTTTTAGATAAAATTTGTGTAAAGGGAAGAGAGGAGAGGTATAAACCAATATCAGATAAAGTGTATTTTTCGTATAATTGTGTACAGAGCACAATTGGGAGGAGGACTGTATCATGGACAGGGAGATTTTGAATAATGACTGGAAGCCATTGCTGGCTGATGAATTTTCAAAGGAATATTATAAAGAGCTTCGCGGCTTCCTGAAAGAAGAGTACAGCAAGCATACAATCTATCCGGCTTCCGATGATATCTTTAATGCACTGCACTATACACCTTATGGCAAGGTGAAGGCCGTGATATTGGGACAAGATCCGTATCACGGGTCAAACCAGGCACATGGCCTGAGCTTTTCCGTTAAACCTGGCGTAGTTTTGCCGCCATCATTGAAAAATATATTCAAAGAACTTCATGACGACCTTGGATATAGATTGCCGAATAATGGTTTTTTAGTGGAATGGGCCGAGCAGGGAGTGCTGCTGCTTAATACGGTATTGACAGTGCGTGCGGGGGAAGCCAATTCACACCGCGGAAAAGGGTGGGAAACATTTACGGATAAAATCATCACTCGTTTAAGTGAAAGGGAGAAGCCGATGGTGTTTGTATTGTGGGGAAAGCCTGCACAAAATAAAATTCCATTGATAGATACAAGTCGGCACCATATCATTGCCTCTGTCCATCCCAGCCCTCTTTCGGCGCGGAGGGGCTTCTTTGGGAGCAGGCCTTTTTCACAAATAAATTCTTGCTTGAAGGCTTGGGGAGAAAAGGAGATCGATTGGCAGATTTCCGATATTTAAGATTCCAAAACATCGACAATGTTCCACATGAAACAATTAAGAATGACATATTATGAAATGAGCGGGGATCATCAAGGTGGAAAAGAAAATAAATTGCATGAAGTGTAAATACTTTTTCGTTACCTGGGATAAAAATTTTCCTAAGGGCTGCAAGGCGTTCAATTTTAAAACAGCCATTCTCCCTTCACAGGACGTGTACCGTTCATCCGGACAGCAATGCATGAAGTATGAGGAAAAGGCTTTACGAAAACCGTGAGGCATCTGATTCGTTTTTTACCATCGATATAAACTTCTTTTAGCTGCATTTTGTTTCACAGGCATTTTTTTGATAAGCTAGTAAAAGGGAGTTTTTTTGTTAAAGCAAAAACTCTAGTGAGGTGTGAGAGTGGATATTTCGTCGGAAAAAGTAATAGATAAAATGGATGAATTGTTGCATAAGGCTAAAAACACGGAATCGCATGAAAAGTTGCGGGGATATGTTACAGCAATCCAGGCATTATGTGATATTTTGCTTGAAGAAACAGGTACAGCCGAGACTTATTCAGCGGGCAGCTTGTCCACGAACGTTCAGTCTCCTGCATACAGCCAGCCGGCCTTTAACCAGTCAACCGTTCCCGTGCAGCCTGTGATTTCATCGGTACCGCAATCAAAACCTGTGAAGATGGACGACGCGAATGGTGATTCTTTATTTGACTTTTAATTAGTTGTTTTATGGCTGCCTCTTGCCGGCCATTCATCGAAATACATATACAGAGAGGAGTATCTGATTTGAAGCTGTTCATTATTTTGGGGGCAATAAACGCTTTCGTCGCGGTTGCTTTAGGTGCATTCGGAGCACATGGCCTGGAGGGGCGCATCCCGGATAAATATTTGGAAACATGGAAAACGGGGGTTACCTATCAAATGTTCCATGCAACCGGTTTGCTGGTGGTTGGCATTCTAGCAGCTAAAATGGCAGGATCACTTTTGTCATGGTCAGGCTGGTTGATGCTCATTGGCATCCTATTATTCTCAGGAAGCCTTTATGTATTGAGCGTCACCCAAATCAAGGTGTTGGGTGCGATAACTCCTTTAGGGGGAGTATCCTTCCTGGCGGCATGGGTTTTGCTGATAATAGCCGTAAATAAGCATTTGTAAAAAGACGATGGCTTTCAGGGATTGTTCCGTTTCCCTAAGCCATCCTCTTTTTTATCGGGCCGTGACCTGCCATTGTTGCTGCCTATCTTGGGGGATAAGCGGCCAGCCCGCCTCCGCCGGCGTATGGATATTCATATTCGATTTCTTCATCAAATGTCACATAATCAACAGAAACCATAGTGAGCAGATAACGCATGCCGGTTTGCGGGTCGCTAAGGATCAGATGGTCCCGCCCCGCGGCTTCAATGATGCCCTTGAATACCTTGGAATTCCATTCCCGGCTTCCTTCAAACGTTGCATAAACGGTTGCAAGCTTCCCTCTATTTAGGCGGAGGATATTTTCAATGTAAGATTCTTCGGCTGGAAGCATTCCGGCTCCGGGTTGAGCACCTGGCGCTGCGGCTTGCTGTCCGGGTGCCGGCTGGCCGGTTTGCGGGCCTTGGCCCTGCTGGTAACCTGCGGTGGTCCCGGGATAACCTGCAGGATACTGAGCGTACTGCTGTCGATCGTTACGCAGTGCAGGATTTACATTTGCATAAGGATAATAGGGTGCATTGTACCCGTAACCTCCGTAGGAATTCTGTTTGTTTTGCTGACTCATCAATCTCCCTCCAACTCATTAGTAGTAAGTAGCAGGAACCCTCCTGCCAGTTTGGGATAAAACGCTTCTTAGCACTATTTCATATGTATGGTTGATTGTTCTGATTTATGCCAAACAGTTGGAAGGAAACAGGGCACACCGTAACGGCCCTAGAATATAATCCGATTAGCGAATCTTTGAAAAGGTAAAGTAAGGGGTAAAGTGAGTTCTAAGATTTGAAACTCATTTGTGAAGACATAAGGGTGTGGCGGATTTAGTCTTAATTGTATTGTCCGAAAAAAAAGCCCCCTGGGCGGGAGCTTCCGTTTTATACGTGAAAATATGAAGAGATGCGCTCCTGGGGCAATATATTTCCAACGAAGAAGGAGCCGAATTCTCCATAGCGTGCACTGACTTCGTCAAAGCGCATTTCATATACAAGCTTCTTGAATTGGAGCACATCGTCCGCAAACAATGTAACGCCCCATTCATAATCGTCAAAGCCGACAGAGCCGGTGATGATTTGCTTTACCTTTCCGGCATATTGGCGTCCGATCATACCGTGTGAACGCATCATGCTGCGGCGGTCTTCCATAGGCAGCATGTACCAGTTGTCATCGCCCTGGCGGCGCTTGTCCATTGGATAGAAGCAGACGTGCTTTGCTGTCGGAAGAATTGGGTACAGCCGGGCCTGGATTTGTGGATTTTGGTACGGATCCTCACCAGCCGGCAGGTAATTGCTCAATTCAACCACTGAAACATAGGAATGGGCCGGAACCAAGTATTCCGCAAGCTTCGATTTATTGAATTCCATTTCAATTTCGTTTAGTTCTTCCATTGTAGGGCGGACAAACATCAGCATGAAATCAGCCTTTTGCCCGACGATTGAATAAAGGGCATGGCTGCCTTCTTTTTGGCTTTGTATCGTATTCCATTTGTCCAATAAACCGTTAAACTCCGAGATAGCCGCCTGGCGCTCATCGCTTGACAGTGTTTTCCAGGCTGTCCAATCAATCAGGCGGAAATCGTGGAGGCAATACCAGCCATCAAGTGTTTGTGCTGCTTCACTCATTGCGATCACTCCTAAATGTCGTTACGTTCACCCATAACTATACCATAGTTTTTTATAAAGGATATTTCCTGGCGATTCCATATACCATTTGTTCAATAAATGTTCATATTTTCCCATCATATCCCGGAAGTGAAAATTTAAACATAAGGCGTGAGGTTGACCGCCATACTAAATTATGGGTTTACCGAAACGGCTAAAAGGAAAACATGTAAAAGAATCACAGGGTGTTATTATTTTCAGAATAAAAAAACATCGGTGTTGAAAACGGTGACAATTTCCTCATCAATAGAAAACTTTAGGTTGAACAGGTATCCTAATAAGGAAATCAATGATAAGAGCATGTTTATTTCGGTTTTGCCATGAAGTTGTGAATGGATGTTACGAATCATGAAGGAGGATATTACATGAGTGATTTATTTGAATCGTTAAAAGTGAAAATTAATGGCAACAATTTGCGGATTGTTTTTCCAGAGGGATTGGATGAGCGTATCCTCACAGCGGCGGGCAGGCTGGCGGAGGATGGGCTTTTGGTGCCAATTTTGATCGGCAATATTGAACAAGTGCAGGAAAAGGCAAACTCTTTAGGCGTTTCCCTTGAAGGCGCGGAAATCTATGACCCTAATAATTATCTCATGATGGACGAGCTTGTGGCATCATTCGTGGAACGGCGCAAGGGGAAGGCTACCGAAGAAGAGGCAAGAAGGATCCTGCTGGATGAAAATTACTTTGGCACGATGCTTGTGCACACCAACAAAGCGAACGGCCTCGTAAGCGGCGCCGCCCACTCTACGGCTGATACGGTTCGTCCCGCCCTTCAGATCATTAAAACAAAGGAAGGCGTACGCAAAACATCCGGTGTTTTCATCATGGTTCGCGAGGATGAAAAGTATGTTTTTGCTGATTGTGCAATCAATATCGCACCGAATAGCACAGACCTTGCCGAAATTGCGGTGGAAAGTGCACGAACTGCGCAAATGTTCGATATTGAACCTCGCGTCGCCATGCTGAGCTTCTCTACGAAAGGTTCCGCTAAATCGCCGGAAACCGAACGGGTTACACAGGCTGTGGAAGAAGCAAGGAAAATGGATCCAATGCTGATTTTGGACGGAGAGTTCCAGTTTGATGCCGCATTTGTTCCTTCCGTAGCCGAGAAAAAAGCACCGGGAGCGCTGATCCAGGGAGATGCAAATGTCTTTGTTTTCCCAAGCCTTGAAGCCGGCAATATTGGCTACAAAATTGCACAGCGCCTGGGGAACTTTGAAGCTGTAGGACCAATCCTGCAGGGCTTAAAGCGTCCGGTCAATGATCTTTCCCGGGGCTGCAATGCCGAAGATGTGTATAAACTGGCATTGATCACTGCTGCCCAGGCACTTCAACAATAAGAACACCAAACTGCCCCGCTGCTTAAGCCGGGGCAGTTTTTTTCTGGGCAATTGAATGCTCGCGAAGCCTTCGTTTTGGCTCACACTTGGTCTTATGGCTTATGTCGCTAAAATGAACACGACCGCCAACGGGAAGATGATCTAACGGCTGTAATGCATCCAGATGCAGGGGCGAACCGCTTATAACCAGGCAATCCTGCCTCTGCCCGGGATTTCCAGCATGCATATATGTTATAATCAAGTTATTGATTTTGTTAAAAAGGACGAGAATATATGCACGATATAGATTCTTTATTAATGCAGCCCGAATGGCGCATTATCGATCAAACAACGTTAGGTCCCCGGTTTCATGCCTTGCAGTCTTTTGCGATGGATGATACGCTTTGCGCTTCAGTCGGAGCTGGAGATTCCCCGGCCGCCGGCAGGGCGTGGGTTCATCACCGTACAGTGGTGCTCGGGATCCAGGACAGCAAACTTCCCCTGTTGGATAAGGGGATTTCATTTCTGGAGGATAAAGGGTACCAGGTGATTGTGAGAAATTCAGGCGGCCTTGCGGTTGTCCTTGACGAAGGGGTGTTAAATCTGTCGCTGGTCTTCCCGGAAACGGCGGGAAAAATCGATATAAACCGAGGCTATGATTCGATGTGGGAATTGGTCAAGCTGATGTTTGCCGATTTTCCTGTTGAAATCGATGCCAGGGAAATTATCGGATCTTATTGCCCTGGAAGCTATGATCTGAGCATTGGCGGAAAAAAATTCGCCGGAATTTCGCAGAGGAGGATCCGCGGCGGGGTAGCGGTCCAAATATATCTGTGTGTGACCGGAAGCGGACCGCAGAGGGCGGCACTCGTAAAAGAATTTTACGGAGAAGCCATAGGGCAGGTTAAGAGTAAATTTTCGTATCCCGACATACAGCCGGAGGTAATGGCTTCTTTGTCGGAACTGCTGAATAAACCGCTTACGGTCCAGGATGCCATGCTCCGCTTTTTACAGACCCTTAAAAAGGTGAGCGGCAACATAACGTCCGGCCAACTGTCGCCGCAGGAGCTCCCTCTCTATGAGTCTTATTACGCAAGGGTAGTGGCGAGGAACGAAAAGGCCGGCCTTTAAATAAAAAAGATTCACAAGAAGGTAATGCGCGAAACAGAAAAAAATCTGTTAAATCCGGAGTCCGGGTTAAACAGATTTTTTTGGCGAAAAGAAAATATATGACTTTCAATCTGCATAAGTCAGAACACGAGTCTATGCGCGCCATATCCTTATGTTCGCCTGCATGACCCACATCCTCACAAAAGCTACCGCTTTGTTTCGTGTGATGTAAAGCTGCCGAAGCCTTCCTTGTGCGGTAGGTCCGGCTGCGCCTCTGCCTTACTTATTCAAGGTTTACCAATCGGTGCGTTTTCTAACAAGGGGAGAAGCTGTGCTAACTTATGATCCCGCTATTCGGCTAACTTCTCCAAATTTCCATTGCGGTCCATTTTAAATTTAGTAGCCGGGCGCTCATCATCCTCCAACAGGACCAATTTTCTTGCTCTATTCATGATTTTCATCAATGTCTCGTAATCTTCCTGGATCATGCCTGTATTCTCTTCCAAATAGGAAACCTTTTTCTCAAGCTCCGAGTTGCGCTTTCTCAGGTCCGCGATTTCCAGCTTCAATCTTTCGTTCTCGGATTTTAGCACTTCGGCATGAAGGGAACTATTATTCATAGATTGAAGATAGCTTATCACCATCTCTAGTGTCAGGTTTCCTGCCGGGTTTGCGGCTATGATTGCCGGTTCCGGCAATGCGGCAAATTCAAGGGGTTCAGGCACATGGATAATCGCAGTTTCATTATTATCATACTCAGTTGCAAATTCAGTATCTATTACAGGATCTGGCTCGACTATTTCCTGAGGCGTAACAACAATATCCTGAATGGTCGGGGATGGAGGGGTGTAAAGCAGTTTTTTCTTGCCTCCCTGGTCCTTCCCTAAAATTCTTTGGCGCTGTTTTCGTTGTTTTTTGGCCAGTTGGAGAGCTTTCTCATAATTATGGCGTACGACCGCATTCCAGCGGAAGCCGCATGCTGCCGATGTTCGGTTGAGCTTGTCCCCAACCTCCTCAAACGCGTTTAATTGTGTGCTGCCTTCACGGACATGCCGCAGTACAGTCTCTGCCAAAAGTAAATCATCTTCCTCTGTCCAAGCGTCTTGACGGACTTTCATCATACCTACTCCCTTTCCTTTCATTTAGTAAAAATTCATAGCTTAGTAAGTGGATATTGCTTCAGAAATCCCATTGCCGGCCATAACTGGTGGCAAATGTGTGGTTAAACTAAGTGTTCTAGTTACATCTTGGACAGGTTGCCGCCTTTTTATACAAAAAAGTTAAAAGGATAATAGTTTTTTTCTAAGAGATACAGATAGGACGATTTGCCGTTGATTTTGCCATGGATCCGCTCTTGAAATCCGCTGCCCGAAAATGTAAAATACGCTTTAGTGCTTTAGAGTCAGGCGATGGATCCATCGTTCATCATAAAGAAAAGAAAGGTTGGTGACTCTCTGAATGTCAAATGAATTCAGGGTATGTGACGACTGCCAGGCAACGAATATCAAGACACTTATCCCCCGTTTGGAAAAGCTCGATCCGGACGCGGTAATAGATATTGGCTGCCAATCATATTGCGGCCCCGGCCGGAAGAAATCTTTCGCGTTTGTGAATAACCGTCCAGTTGCCGCTCCGACGGAAGATGAATTAATTGAAAAGATTGATAAAAAGATTAAATAAATGTAATCACCGGCATCCATCCAATATGCAGCGGTGATTTTTATTTTCATCCACCTGGGCAAAAATATTTTTTTATTGTCAAAATCCGTCGTTTCTTGTTGATTACACTTAATTTTTTCATGTTTCGCTCTGAAAACACCTTCCGCAAAATATGAATTTTTTCGGGAAACGAGCTATAATAGAATCTATATAGACGTCAATGTACGAACCAAAAATATACAGATTACGAGTTGACCATTTTATAAAAGAGGGTAGTGCATGGGATATTCCGCTGAAAAGCTTAGTGAAGAAAAAGTATTTAAAGACCCGGTCCACCGATACGTCCATGTGCGGGACAGGGTGATATGGGATTTAATAGGGACCAGGGAATTTCAGCGTTTGCGCCGTATCCGCCAGCTGGGGACCACTTTTTTGACCTTCCATGGCGCGGAACACAGCAGGCTGAACCACTCGCTCGGTGTTTATG
This sequence comes from Peribacillus glennii, assembly GCF_003429105.1. GTDB lineage: Bacteria > Bacillota > Bacilli > Bacillales > DSM-1321 > Peribacillus > Peribacillus glennii. The sequence continues at coordinate 60,402 of NZ_QVTD01000010.1, read as the reverse complement.
AAATTGTCCGCCGCATCATCGACGATTTTTTTGCCGGAAGGCCCGAATGGGACGGACAGGAGCGGCTTCTTTCCTTATGCGCGGCCCTGCTGCATGATTTAGGGCACGGCCCATTCTCACATTCTTTCGAAAAGGTTTTCGATTTGGACCATGAGCATTTTACCCGGCAGATCATTTTGGGGGATACGGAAGTCAACCGTGTCCTTAGCAAGGTAGACACACTTTTCCCGAAAATGGTTGCTGAAGTGATCGCTAAAACCTATGAAAACAAACTGGTGGTCAGCTTGATTTCAAGCCAGATCGATGCAGACCGGATGGACTATTTGCAAAGGGATGCCTATTTTACGGGAGTTAGCTATGGTCATTTTGATATGGAACGGATCTTGCGGGTCATGAGGCCGCGCGAGGACCAGGTGGTCATTAAACATAGCGGGATGCATGCAGTAGAGGACTACATAATGAGCCGCTATCAAATGTACTGGCAGGTTTATTTTCATCCGGTAACCCGCAGCGCGGAAGTCATCCTTACGAAAATATTGCATCGCGCCAAGCGTTTATATGAATCCGGATATCAATTTAAACATGAGCCGCGACATTTTTATTCGCTTTTTGCGGGGGATGTAAGCTTAGAGGATTACTTGAAAATGGATGAATCGATGATGCTCTATTACTTTCAGATGTGGGAAGAAGAGAGCGATCCAATCCTGAGCGACCTTTGTGATCGTTTCGTAAACCGTAAGCTGTTCAAATATACGGAATTTCATCCTTCCAATGACCAGATGAATAAATTAATGGAACTGAACAGTCTCTTTAAAAAGGCCGGAATCGATCCGGAATATTATCTGGTGGTGGATTCCTCATCAGACTTGCCATATGATTTTTACCGACCGGGTGAAGAAGAAGAACGGCTTCCAATCCACTTGCTTAAGAACAACGGGGATATCCGTGAATTGTCACGGGAATCAGAAATCGTCGATGCGATATCCGGCAAAAGAAGAACGGACCACAAGCTATACTTTCCCGAAGACCTGCTGCGTGAGGGCCCATCGAAAAGAAATATCAAAAGACAGATACGCAAGCTGTTAGAGCTTGAATAATGAAGAAAATTTTATTAACAGGCAAAAAAGGATGAAATTGGGTGAGGAGTGAAATGCTTTGTTCAAGGATCATGCAAAGATTATCAATGCCATTTCGGCTGCTGGCGAAATAGCGGGGAGGAAAAAACTGCAGAAGATTATTTATATCGCCAAGAAGCTATCATTCCCTTTCCAGGAAAAGTTCACCTTCCATTTTTATGGGCCATATTCCGAAGAGTTGACGCTTCGGATCGAAGAACTGTGCAATATGGGGTACCTGAATGAAGTCAAGGAGAAAAAGGCGGGCTATTACCAGTATTGCTATTCTATTACCGGCCCCGGAGAAGACTTTCTATCCATGCATGATTTGGACATGCCCGCGTTAAAAAACTGCCTCCTGGATATGAATGGGCAAAATGCGCGTTTTTTGGAGCTCGTATCGACAGTCCTTTATTTTGATACGCTGGAAAAAGAAGAAGTAGCGGAAAAGATTTTCACATTAAAAAGCAAACAAAAATACACACATGAAGAAATAGATGAAGCCTATGAGTATATCAGGCAGCTAAGGGAGAAAGCTGCGGCTGATCAACCGAATATTCAAGGATAGAAAAAACGCTTGGAACATAACATTTCCAAGCGTTTTTCGTACTTATCGGTAACTAATCGATGTTTGCATTATTGCCGCCGCGCTTATTTGTCACTCCAACGTTTCCCGGCCTCGGCATGATGATTCTTTTAGAGAAGATATGTGACTAGCAGAAGGTGACGGGGATCCAGATAAGAAATATCATCTGTTTTAACTTCTGTTAGGTTTTCCTGTATACTATTGGTAACAAGAGATTGGGGAGAAGGAAAGTGGAGAACTTTTTTGATCAATTTTTAGCATATGAATTGGAAGAAATACCATATGTTGTAGCGGTGTTACTGATTGCTTTCACGATACACGAATTTTCCCATGCCTATGTTGCCTATAAATTCGGCGACCCGACCGCAAAGGAGCAGGGACGGGTCACATTAAACCCGGTCAGCCATATAGACCCGCTTGGAACCTTGCTGTTGCTGATTGCTGGTTTTGGATGGGCAAGGCCGGTACCGGTAAATCGATTTAATTTCAAAAGGCCCAGGCTTGCCGGCATCCTAGTTTCTTTCGCAGGCCCCCTTAGCAATTTGCTTATCGCAGCCATAGGGTTTATCATTTGGTACAGCCTCGTTGGGGCCGGGCAGGATGCCTCCGGACCTGCATACACCTTTTTCAATATGTTGATCCAAATCAACATTGTACTCTTTGTTTTTAATTTGCTGCCTTTGCCTCCGCTGGATGGATATCACATCCTGCAGGACTTGGCACCGACAAATATCCGGGCAAAAATGATTCAATTTGAAGCTTACGGGGCGCTGATCTTTTTGATACTGGTGATTACACCGTTGGACCAGTATACAATCCAGCCGATATTTCAGGTTATCCTGCCAACGGTCATACATGGGATGAATGATTTTTTTGCCGGGTTATTCAGGTAAGGTTACCCTTTGAAAATAAAGGAGGAAAACGAGATGGAAGATAAGCCTAAACAAAAACTGGGCTTCAATATTATAAAAAATGATCCGACAGAAGGGCACGGCGGTTTTGGTGCGGGTGTACTGACACTCGACAATATCTCCCCGGTCATCATTGATGTGGAAGCAGGGGAGGCGGCCGTGGATGTCGGCGCCATGCATGCCCGGAGTGCGGTCGAGAAGGGAATCAAATTCCTGAAAACGAAAGAAGAAGTTCCGAACGGCAAGCCGTATTGGCTGGTATGGGTGACGATCGAGACAACGGAGAAGGGGCCGCTTTATGCAGGCGTAACCGCATGTGAGATGACGGTCGACCGTTCAATCAGAAGGGGATATAAATCATTGCCAGAGCATGTAAACCGGATGGATAAATCACTGAAACGCCATATTATCGTCGGTGATATGGATGATAAATCGAAGGCAATACTGGCAGATTTTTTGAAGAGCCATAATGCAGATATGTGGAACAATTCCTCTGATGAATTGAAAAAAGGATTGGCAGTGGATTCCGGCGCTTGAACGGAATCCCCTGCATCGCTAAATAGTACAGACTTTTTAAAAGTGTCAAAATTTTTAAAGTTATGTCTTGTGTATTTTTTATAAAATAAGTAAACTATTTACAGCGAGTCATGCTGTAAAACCAGGACATGAAAAGCCTCGAGAATGTGTAATTCTCGAGGCTTTTCGTTTCCAATGGCCATGGGCTCAATCCCCCCAAAAGTTAAACAGCCGTTTATACCAGGTTTCCTTTTCCTGGTTCTTTTCTTTGCTGTGATGCGTCTTTCCTTCTGATAAATGCTCGGTGCAGACCTCTGTAGGTTCCGTCCCCTTCACAAAATAGGTCATCCTCTTTACCGGACAATTCTCAGTGGCCAGCTTTCCGTTGGCCGGATTGATATACACGCCCACCACATTATCGGTTTGCTTAAATTTTTTTACCGGTTTATTTTCCAGGCTTTCTTCCATAAATTGTGCCCAGATGTTTTTCGCATACGTTTTTTCAGCGGGCACCGTAATTTTTTTAGCGTTATCATACCCGGCCCAAACACCGGTTACCAGCTCAGGAGTGTATCCGATCATCCAACTGTCGGTTTCTGTGGTCCCGGACTTTCCGGCATATTTCCTCGTTAACTGAGGGATGATCGAGCTTCCAGTCACTTTTGTATACCCGTTAAGCTTCGGGTCAAAGATGCCGGTCAACATTTGTGTCATGACAAAGGCCCGGTCAGGGTTGAGAATTTGCTGCCTTTCTGTTCGATGCTCAAAAATCACTTCGCCTTTATGGTTTTCGATTTTTTTTATGAGAACGGGTTTTACCTCTCTCCCGCCATTTGCGAACAGATTATATGCATTTACCATTTCGATTACACGGACACCTGATGTCCCAAGGGCAAGGGAAGGGACCTGGGACATTTTTGTAGTTATGCCGAAGCGGCGGGCTGTATCCATCAAGGCTCTTTCACCTAGGAACATATGGGTTTTGACAGCAAAAACATTATCGGATAGAGCAAGCGCCTGTGCCATCGTAATCTCTGAATCTGCGTACTGATGATTAAAATTATGCGGCGTATAGGAAGATTTCCCATCATCGTATTGGAACGTCATCAATTCGCTTCTTAACGTAGTAGCGGGGGTGAATCCTTTTTCAAGAGCGGCGTAGTAGAGCAGCGGTTTCATGGTCGAACCGGGCTGCCTTATGGCCTGTATGGCACGGTTATAAGGCGTTTTTGCATAATCCCTTCCGCCGACCATGGCTTTTACCTCGCCGGTTTTAGGGCTCATGGAAACAAGCGCCGCCTGTATATCCGATGTTTCTTCAATAACATTGTTGAACGTGCTTTCGGCCACTTCCTGTGTCCTCTTATCCAGGGTGGTATATACTTTGAGGCCGCCAAGCTCAATCGTGCGGTCATCCATATCCAGCTGTGATTTTAATGCCTGCATGACGGCATCCTGAAAATATGGAGCAACTTTCCTATCAACCGTTTTATGCCCGCGCTTAAAAACTAATGGGAAGCTGATCTCCTTTTTGGCTAATTCGTTCGTGATCTTGCCCTCGTCCTTCATTGCCTGCAAGACAACTTTTTGGCGCTTTTTCGCATTTTCCATATTTAAAAAAGGAGAATAGCTGGATGGCCCTTTTGGGATGCCCGCAATCAGGCTTGCTTCCGCGAGCGTTAAATCCTTTGCGTCTTTTCCGTAGTAATATTGGCTGGCCGCCTGTATTCCGTAAGCACCATGCCCGTAATAAATCGTATTTAAATAACCTTCAAGAATCTCATTCTTTGAATAATTGGTTTCAAGCCGGATGGTATAAAAGGCTTCATTCATTTTCCGGTTCCATGTTTTATCGTGCCCGAGATAAAGATTCCTTGCATACTGCTGGGTGATGGTGCTGGCCCCCTGCACCTTGGCCATTGCCTTTATATCGGCGAGAATTGCACCGGCTATCCGTTTTATGTCAAAACCATGGTGCCTGTAAAAGCCGCGGTCCTCTACTGCAATCGTGGCATCAATTAAAGCCGGGGAAATCTCCTCTAAGTCCACCCAGTACCTTTTTTGGCCGTTATCGCTTTCCCCGATGATCTCTCCATCCCCGCTGTAAAAAAGGGTGGATTGCGGGACAGCTAATGGGGGGGCTCCTAAAGCCCTTGCAAACAAAATAAGGGAGGCCAGCAATAAGGATATGAATATTGCAGCCACACTGGTAATGATGACAGCTGCCCGGATATATTTTGTTGCTCTGGTAAACCGCTTGCCGGCAATTACTTCCACCGTTCACACCTCTTTCCCCCGGAAGATAATATTATCCAGTATGAAAAAAAAACCAATCTTTTAAACATTGCCCAGTAAAAAAGCAAAAAAAATTTCTTGCTTTTTTATCTGGTTCGACTATACTTTTTCTAGTTAAATGCGATCGGGGATCATCCAGCAGAAGAGTTCTCTGCTTTTTTTACTGTATGGAGAAGTTTGTAATTTGTTTGTTGGGGAACGTTAATAATGGCTTAGATAATCTGATGAAAATGCCAGGAAGAAAGGAAGCGATAGAATGGGAATTTGGTTTACGGAAAAGCAGACAGAGAATTTCGGGATCACTATGAAAGTGAACCGTACTTTACATACAGAACAAACTGATTTTCAAAAGCTGGATATGATCGAAACGGAAGAATGGGGAAATATGCTGCTGCTTGACGATATGGTCATGACATCCAAACGGGATGAGTTTGTCTATCATGAAATGGTTGCCCATGTGCCATTATTCACCCATCCCAACCCGGAAAACGTGCTGGTTGTAGGGGGCGGTGACGGCGGTGTGATCCGTGAAGTGCTGAAGCACCCTAGTGTCAAAAGGGCTACTTTGGTTGATATCGATGGAAAGGTCATTGAGTATTCAAAGAAATTCCTTCCCGAAATCGCAGGCAAACTGGAAGACCCGCGTGTTGATGTGCGGGTGGATGATGGATTCATGCATATTGCCAAAAGCGAGAATGAATACGATGTCATCATGGTAGATTCAACGGAACCGGTTGGCCCGGCTGTCAATCTTTTTACAAAAGGATTCTATGCCGGCATTTCCAAGGCATTGAAGGAAGACGGCATCTTTGTCGCACAAACCGACAATCCCTGGTTCAAAGCGGACCTGATCACAGAAGTCCAGCGGGACGTAAAAGAAATCTTCCCGATTACCAGACTATACTTAGCCAATATCCCAACATACCCAAGCGGCTTATGGACATTCACAATCGGCTCCAAAAAACATGACCCGCTCGAAGTAAGCGAAGAGCGCTACCATGAAATCGAAACAAAATACTACACAAAAGAACTACACAAAGCAGCCTTCGTACTGCCTAAATTCGTGCAGGACCTAATTAAATAAAAGGGGAAAACCCCGCCACTGTAACGCGTTAAACCATCGGGGGTCAGTCCCCCGTCACATTAACGCGTTAAACCACTGGGGGATTGACCCCTGTTGCGTTAATGCGTTAAATCACTGGGGGACTGACCCCCAATAGATTCCCAATAAAAGGAGAATATGTTATGCGTTTTGATGAAGCATATTCAGGTAATGTGTTTATTAAGAGCCATCCTGATTTTGAAGAGGCGGAAGCAGTCATTTATGGAATGCCGATGGATTGGACAGTAAGCTATCGTCCGGGCTCCCGTTTTGGCCCGACCCGGATCCGTGAGGTGTCTATCGGCCTTGAAGAATACAGCCCTTATCTGGACCGTGACCTGGAAGAGGTAAAGTATTTCGATGCCGGGGATATCCCGCTTCCATTTGGAAATCCCCAGCGAAGCCTTAATATTATTGAAGAATTCATAGACGGCGTCCTGGATGCCGGGAAGTTTCCGCTTGGCATGGGCGGGGAGCATCTGGTTTCCTGGCCGGTGATGAAGGCAGTATATAAAAAGTATCCGGATCTTGCCATCATACATATGGATGCCCACACCGACCTCCGTGAGAACTATGAAGGCGAACCGCTTTCCCATTCCACGCCGATCCGGAAAATCGCCGAGCATATCGGACCTAAAAATGTATATTCATTCGGGATCCGTTCCGGCATGAAGGAAGAGTTCCAATGGGCCAAAGAAAACGGGATGCATATTTCTAAATTTGAGGTCTTAGAACCGCTTAAGCAAATTCTGCCGAAGCTTGCAGGCCGTCCGGTTTATGTAACGATCGATATTGATGTACTAGATCCGGCACATGCGCCCGGAACCGGGACAGTGGATGCCGGTGGAATCACTTCCAGGGAGTTGCTTGCATCGATCCATCAAATTGCAAAATCCGATATAAAAGTAGTAGGCTGTGACTTGGTAGAAGTAGCGCCGATTTATGATGTATCGGAACAAACCGCCAATACGGCGAGCAAATTAATTCGCGAGATGATTTTAGGCTGGGTGCAAAAGCGCTGAGCGAGTATATAGAGATTGTTCCCAGGCCAGGCTTGGAGCAGTCTCTTTTTTGATTGCCGGGGATTGGATCACAATTTGATACTGATTGCAATTTGGTGAATTGGGGACTTACCGCCATCGCGTTAATGCGGTGCAGCGGTACTGGTGTTTTTGATATCTCTGAATGTATGATAGATACCATGAATTTGTCTCCTAATTGTTGATCCACTTCCAATTTATCGATATATGACCGGAATTGCCGAATCCACTTCAAAATGATTGAAATATAATCTGAATGATTGATATCGCCTCAAATTTATTGATATCCACTCTAAATCATTGACATACCGCCTCAGGCTGGTTCAGTTTGGATCATATATAACTAAAAAACCCCGCCGCCTGTATGAGAAGTTGAAACTTTAGATAAGAATATTTATACTTATAAAGTTATAGGACGAATATAAGGAAGTGTAGCATTTGTCTCAGCAGGAAACCGAGAAACAAAAGGTGAAAGTAAAGCTCCGCACGACCATCAGGAACGGTGCTGAAACGGAAACATATGAATTCACCACTTTTGGTATGAAATTTACTAAAGGAAACGCTCTTTATCTGCAGTACACCGAAGAAGACGAAAACGGGAAAACTCAGACTACTGTAAAATATAAGGAACCGGAAGCGCTGATCATGCGCGGAGGTGCGGTAAAAATGCGCCAGGTATTCAACCCTGGTGAAACGATGAACGGGCATTATGAAAGCAGATACGGTTCCATGCCCATGCAGACAAAAACAGAATCCGTCCACCATGTTTGGGCAGAGGAAAAACATGAAGGAATGTTTGTTTTTCGATATGAGCTTTTCATGCAGGGAGACTTGCTTGGCCAATACGAGATGGCAATAGCCTATAAGGAGGAAGCGTAAAACGATGAACGTAGTGAAACAGGTTCAGGAAAAATTAAAACAGGAAATCAGAGCGGCCGTCATCAAGGCCGGTCTGGCAACCGAAGGCCAGATTCCGGATGTCATTTTGGAATTGCCGAAAGAAAAGGCCCACGGGGACTACTCAACGAATATGGCCATGCAGCTTGCAAGAGTTGCAAAGAAAGCGCCGCGCATGATTGCAGAAGGCATCATTGAGAATTTTGACCGCGCAGGAGCTTCCATTGAAAAAATTGAAATCGCCGGACCCGGATTCATTAATTTTTATATGAATAATAATTATTTGGCTGATTTGATTCCAGCCATTTTGGAAGCAGGCGACCGATACGGCGAAAGTGACTTTGGAAACAACGAAAAAATCCAGGTCGAGTTCGTATCCGCCAATCCGACAGGGGACCTGCATCTTGGACATGCCCGTGGTGCGGCTGTAGGGGATTCGCTTTGCAATGTGCTTAGCAAAGCTGGTTATGATGTTTCACGTGAATATTATATCAATGATGCCGGAAACCAAATAAATAACCTGGCTTTATCAGTAGAAGCCCGTTACTTCCAGGCACTTGGCATCGAGAAGGAAATGCCTGCGGACGGCTATCATGGAGCAGATATTATCGGTATTGGCAAAAAGCTGGCTGAAGAATATGGCGATAAGTATGTAAATGTAGATGAGAAGGAACGGTTTGAGTTTTTCCGTGAGTACGGCTTGAAATATGAAATGGAAAAATTAAAACAGGACCTTGAAAACTTCCGCGTCGGCTTCGATGTGTGGTATTCGGAAACATCTCTTTACAAAAACGGAAAGATTGACGAAGCCCTCTCCGTTTTAAAAGAACGCGGCCATATCTATGAAGAGGATGGCGCTACATGGTTCCGTTCCACTGAGCTTGGGGACGATAAGGATCGAGTACTCATTAAACAGGATGGTTCGTATACGTATTTAACACCTGATATAGCGTATCACCGGGATAAGCTTGGGCGTGGTTTTGAAAAGTTGATCAACATTTGGGGCGCGGACCACCACGGCTATATTCCGCGAATGAAGGCTGCAATCGAAGCGCTGGGGTATGACCGCGAACAGCTGGAGGTGGAAATTATCCAGCTCGTGCACCTGTACAAAAACGGTGAAAAGATGAAGATGAGCAAGCGTACTGGTAAAGCAGTAACAATGAGGGATTTAATTGAAGAGGTAGGGCTTGATGCAACACGCTACTTCTTTGCAATGAGAAGTGCGGACACGCATATGGACTTTGACCTGGATTTGGCAGTATCACAGTCGAATGATAACCCGGTTTACTATGCCCAATACGCCCATGCACGGATCTCAAGCATCCTGCGCCAGGGTGCGGAACAAAACATCAGCTATGAAGGAGTCCGAGACTTCTCACACGTTTCTTCCGAGAAGGAAATCGAGCTTTTGAAGAAGCTTGGCGAATTCCCGCAGGCTATTGCCGAAGCTGCAGATAAGCGCATGCCGCACCGGATGACGAATTTTATTTTCGAATTGGCGTCCGTTTTCCATAGCTTCTATAATGCTGAGAAAGTTCTTGATGCAGATAACCTGGAAAGAAGCCGGGCCCGTCTTGCATTAGTTAAAACAGTGCAAATTACGCTGAAAAATTCACTTGCATTGATCGGTGTATCAGCTCCGGAAAAGATGTAAGAGATAAAAAGGCTGTTTCCCATAAGAGGGAAACAGCCTTTTCTAAATTATGGATGCCGCCGATCCGTAATTGAGCGAAAACAACTATATTTAAGCGAATCTCCAAGTAACAAAATATTCATTTTATATCCACTGCACCTCCGCTTACACGTTTAATCCCCCGGATTTTTGCTATATCTTCAATCAGTTTCAGCATTGCCCTATCCTTCATTTTTGCTTCCACCATGAAATCCACATCGCGACCCAGCTTCTTTAACAGCCTAATGAGCGGCATGAGAAAGTCCAGATCCACGAAATCGGAGTGAGGGCGGAACTCCTTTTCGGATTTTGGCGAAGAAATATGGATTTTTGGAGGGATGCCGGTATGATCCCACGTTCCAAATACGAGCGGCAGCAGCTCTTCGATTGGCTTTATGCCCGGATTGGCCATATGGTGATGATAATCGAATGCTAAAGGGATGTTATGCCGCAGGCAGACACCGAGTGTTTCGTCAGTAGTATATGTTTTGTCGTCATTTTCCAGCGTCATTTTAGCTTTTATATGCACGGGGAGCTGCAGGATGTTTTCATGGAACCTTGCTGTCGCAGCAGGCTTGTCTCCATATGCCCCGCCTACATGGATGTTCATGTATGAATTTTCATGCACGCCCATCGCCTCAAACATTCTGTAATGATATTCCATATCCCTTACAGCATTTGAAGTTATCTGGGAATCCGGGCTTGTAAACAAGGTAAATTGATTGGGATGAAAGCTTACTCTCATGTTAAATCGGCGAATCCATTCCCCAAGTTCCCGCCACTCCCGGGCAAATGGAGAGACGAAATCCCAGCCTGCCTCAGGATGTGTCGCCAGCGGTACGATCGAGCTGGAAAGACGGTATACGTCGATTTGGTGGGCGGCATTGAAATAGAGGATCCTTTGAGTATTGGAGATATTTTGCCGGGTTACATCCAATAGTTTTTCCATCCGTTCTTCTTTCTTCAGGGCGCAATACCTTTTAAACGTTAACGTCCTTGAAGGGGTCGCCTCCCAAAGGGAAGTGGCGGTAGACACATAGCCCATTCGTATTCTCATTCGTTTCTCCTTTCGCAAGCACACCGATCTCTATAAAAAAGGCGAAATCGTGGAGGCAATCGACTCCTTGATTTTACGGAGCGGGTTAGATATAGACAGCATTTCAAGCGTTAACGGGGTGGAATGTTGCATATCATATCTCAATTCTTTCTTTATATTTTCAATGCAAGCACGGTTAAAAATCAAACAATTCATTTCATGGTTCAAAAATAATGACCGCCTGTCAAAATTTGCTGTCCCGATATCACAGATTTTATCATCGATCAGAACGATTTTAGAATGATAGAAGCCTTTTTTGAACTGCAATACCCTTGCTCCATCCTTTATGAGAACGCGAAAGTACCGATAGGACGCTTCCTGGACCAAAGGATGATCAGGATGTTTTGGGACAATGATTGTAATATCAATGCCCTTTGACAGAGCGGCCCTCAAGTCGGTAAAAAGTTGTTGGCTTGGAACAAAGTACGGTGTCCCTATGATGATTCGTGATTTTGCAGCGGTTATGAGCTCGGAAAATGTTTTTTGTAGAAAGACACCCTCCGTCGGGACGAATTGATGGACACATTCCCCTTTCGGAAGAGAAGGAAAATATTTTTCATTCCTGCGATCGTCTTTCCCGGAAGTATGGAACCAGTCATCCAGAAACACATATTGCAGGTCCCTTACTCCTTCCCCTGTGATCTTCATATGATAATCCCGCCAAGGAGTCAGCTTAGGGTGTTGATCGATATATTCTTTGCCAATATTATATCCTCCCAAGTATCCAATTTTGCCGTCGATAATTGAGATCTTCCGGTGATTCCGTTCCTGAAGGGAGTAGAATAGGTAGGGCCATTTCGGCATATGGGTAAAAATGAACCGGATTCCATGGGTTTTAAGGTCATTGATCGTTTTCCTGCTGAGACGATGGCTCCCAATCCGGTCGACCATCAAGCGGACCTCCACACCTGATTGCGCTTTTGTTTTTAATAATTGGAGAAACTCCTCACTGAACCTATCGTTAGAAACAATATAAAACAAGATATGTACATGGGCTTTTGCATCCTTAATTTCTTTGAAAAAGTCCTGGAAAAGCGCCCGCCCGTTTGTATAAATTTGGATATCACTGCTGCGTTTGGGGAAATATTTGTCGACCACATGATTGATATGGCTTTTTCGGCCTAAATAAAAATCGATCGGCAACCAGGCGAGGAAACATAGAATGATGATTCCAACCGTTACTGGGATTATCAAGTCCATCCTCTCCTCAGCATTGTTTGTTCGTTTATTTTGGCTTAAAACTCCGTCCGATACTCCAGCTTGTGCTGTAATGAAATATTGGTAATTTTTACATAAAACCAGCAAAGCCTTTACTATATTAGTAATAAAAGCCAGGGGAGAGAAAAAAAGAAAAATCTGTGAAGAAAAAAGTTGACTGAATGCTCATTCATTATATAATAAAAGTAATAGAATTCAGAAAAATGTAACTGTTTCTAATTTTAATGCTTTAAAAGAAATAGACATTTCAAAATCAGCATAACAGAAAGGGGCGCACATATATGAATGGATTGCTATGGGTTAATTTAATTGCATTTTTGCTTGTAACCGCTTACGCTCTCAGTTTGTTTGTCTATTTAATCAGGACAAGGATGGCGTACATCAAGCTGGGGAAGAAAGTAGAGTTCGACAACCGTGTGAAAGAACGGCTCGAAAAAGTATGGGTCAACGTATTCGGCCAGAAAAAGCTGCTAAAGGATAAGAAGAGCGGGGCTATTCACGTCATGTTCTTCTATGGTTTTATCCTTGTACAATTTGGAGCGATTGATTTTATCATCAAGGGAATCAAACCGGGTGCACATTTACCGCTCGGCCCTTTATATCCGGCATTCACGTTTTTCCAGGAAATCGTCACGCTTGTCATTCTTGTCGCAGTCGTGTGGGCTTTCTACCGCCGCTATATTGAAAAGCTTGTCCGTTTAAAGCGCGGATTTAAATCCGGTATTGTACTGCTCTTGATTGGCGGCTTAATGCTTTCGGTACTTTTAGGAAACGGCATGGGCATGATCTGGCACGGCCATGAAGGGACATGGACCGAGCCGGTTGCATCAGGTATTGCCGCATTATTGGGCTGGATGGGTGCGACAGCCGCAACGGTAGTATTCTACATTGCATGGTGGATTCACACCCTATTCCTATTGACATTCCTTGTTTATATCCCGCAATCCAAGCATGCGCACTTGATTGCCGGGCCGGCGAATACCTACTTCAGCAGACTGGATAATCCAGGGAAACTGAAGCCAGTCAACTTTGAAGACGAATCCCAGGAATCGTTCGGAGCAGGAAAAATTGAAGATTTTAACCAATATCAATTGATCGATTTATATGCCTGTGTGGAATGCGGACGCTGTACGAATATGTGTCCGGCCACAGGGACAGGGAAAATGCTTTCCCCGATGGATATCATCCTCAAGATGCGTGACCATCTGACAAACAAGGGTGCTGCCATTACAGCAAAACAGCCTTGGGTACCAACTTTCGTATTTAGCAATACGCAAGGGAACCAGATTGCACTTGCCAGTGCCGGACAAGGCGCGAAGGAATCTGCAGCGGCTGTCGAGTACAACAAAGCATTAATCGGAGAAGTAATCACTGAAGAAGAGCTTTGGGCATGTACCACTTGCCGGAACTGTGAAGACCAGTGTCCGGTAATGAATGAGCATGTTGATAAAATCATCGATATGCGCCGTTACCTTGTATTGACTGAAGGAAAAATGAACCCGGATGCACAGCGCGCGATGCAAAACATCGAACGCCAGGGCAACCCATGGGGCTTAAACCGAAAGGAAAGAGAAAATTGGAGAGAAATCCGTGATGATGTTCACGTTCCGACAGTCAAGGAAGCCAAAAAGGCCGGAGAAGAATTTGAATATTTATTCTGGGTAGGTTCAATGGGCTCGTATGATAATCGCAGCCAAAAGATCGCTCTTGCTTTCGCCAAAATGATGAACGAGGCAGGCGTGAAATTCGCGATTTTAGGTAATAAAGAAAAGAACTCCGGGGATACTCCGCGCCGTTTGGGCAATGAGTTTATCTTCCAGGAGCTTGCAGCAAGCAATATTGACGAATTTGAGAAAAACGAAGTGAAGAAGATCGTCACGATCGATCCTCACGCCTACAATATTTTTAAGAATGAATATCCTGATTTCGGGCTGCAGGCAGAAGTCTATCACCATACCGAGCTGCTTGCCAAGCTGGTTAAAGAAGGGAAGCTTGTACCAAAGCATCCTGTGAATGAAACAATCACGTTCCATGATTCATGTTACCTGGGACGCTACAATGAAGTGTATGATGCCCCGAGGGATATCCTGAAAGCTATTCCAGGCGTGAAGCTTGTTGAAATGGAGCGAAATCGGGAAACCGGAATGTGCTGTGGTGCCGGTGGAGGGCTGATGTGGATGGAAGAAGAAACCGGACATCGCATCAATGTCTCCCGTACAGAACAGGCATTGGCAGTAAATCCATCTGTAATCAGCTCAGGCTGCCCTTATTGCTTAACGATGATAACTGATGGAACAAAAGCTAAAGAAGTAGAAGATGACGTGAAAACCTATGATGTCGCGGAGTTACTGGAAAAATCCATCCTTGGCGAACAGCAAACCATTGCATCATAATAAAAATATAGTGGTAGTGGCTCATTTAAGCCCCACCTGTGGAGTCCGAGGAGAAAGCTCGCCTCTCTCGGCCTTCATGGTTTGAGCAACCTTTCGGCATTTCTGAAAGGCATGTGAAACCAGGGTTTCACAGGAATGAGCCTAAAATAATTTTTTGCGTTTTAAATCGAGTTAAATCAATTATCTTAACTGATGCATTATTTTTATAAAGCCTGCTTCCAAAATAAATAATTATTTGACGAAGCAGGCCATTTCTTTATAAAAAAAATTCACATACTTATCAAGTAAACTATTTAAACTTTTATGAATTTTTGTATAATATTAAGTAAAGCGCTTACATTTTATATTCGAAATTATTTTTTTGCCATTATTTTGAGCGAGCGTTCAGTCAACCAGGTTCCCGTAGAAACATTTCTATAAAAATAGTGTTATTTAAAGGAGGAGCAAAATGGCTAAAACAGTGATAGTCAGTGGAGTGAGGACACCTTTTGGCAAGTTTGGAGGAGGGCTTAGCAGCCTGACCGCATCCCAACTGGGAGGAATCGCGATAAAAGAAGCGCTCGAGCGGGCAGGGATCGATGGCAGCCAGGTCGATGAAATCATCATGGGGAATGTTCTGCAGGCTGGCCAGGGACAGATCCCTTCCCGCCAGGCGGCAAGGCATGCTGGAATTCCGTGGCAAGTGAAAACGGAAACCATCAATAAAGTGTGTGCCTCAGGACTCCGGAGCGTAACGCTTGCGGATCAGCTCATCCGGTTGGGAGATGAAGAAGTGATTGTGGCTGGCGGCATGGAATCGATGAGCAATGCCCCTTATTTTGTCCCAAAAGCCAGATGGGGTCTTCGCATGGGCGATGCGGCAATGAAGGATTCGATGATCCATGATGGGCTAAGCTGCAGTTTTACAGGTGTGCATATGGGCACATATGGAAACAGTACAGCTGCGGAATTGGAGCTATCCCGGGAAGACCAGGATAACTGGGCATATAGAAGCCATAAACGTGCAATAACGGCGATTGATGGCGGTGTGCTGGCCGAGGAAATCGTTCCGGTACAGATTCCTGTGAGAAAAGGCGATCCGGTAACAGTGGAACATGACGAAGGGCCTAGAAAAGATACATCCATGGAAAAGCTCGCGAAATTAGGTCCGGCATTCAACAATGAAGGGACGATTACAGCGGGAAATGCTCCAGGTGTAAATGACGGTGCGGGTGCCCTTGTGCTCATGAGCGAGGAGCGGGCTGAGAAAGAGGGAAAAACGCCATTTGCTTATATCATCGGCCATGCTGAAATTGCCGTGGAAGCAAAGGACTTTCCAAAGACACCGGGACTTGTCATCAATGAACTGCTGAAGAAAACAGGAAAATCATTGGCGGAGATCGATTTGTTTGAAATCAACGAAGCATTTGCAGCCGTTGCCCTTGCAAGCGGGAAGCTGGCGGGCGTTGACCCTGAAAAAGTGAATGTAAACGGCGGTGCGGTAGCGCTGGGCCACCCGATTGGCGCAAGCGGTGCGAGGATCGTCATCACGCTCATGCATGAATTGAAACGGCGCGGCGGTGGTCTCGGTGTGGCCGCGATTTGTTCGGGCGGCGGCCAGGGGGATGCCATTTTAATAGAAGTGCCAAAAGATTGATTAATAGATAGCATGTCTTTAACAGATGGGGGAGCTTTGATGAATATAAATAAAGTGATGGTCATCGGCGCCGGGCAAATGGGTTCCGGCATTGCCCAGGTTTGTGCGGTAAGCGGCTACGATGTTATTTTGCATGATTTAAAGCAAGAGTTCGTTGACAGGGGGCTCGGCACCATTGAAAAAAACCTTGCCCGCCAGGTTGAGAAAGGGAAAATCACAGCACAGGATAAAGCAGCGGCCCTTTCCAGACTGACGCCTTCCATTGATTTAAACAATGCTTCAGGCATTGATCTTGTTATCGAAGCAGCCGTGGAAAATATGGACATCAAGACAAAGCTGTTCAGCGAATTGGATGAAATTGCACCGGCCCATGCCATTTTGGCTTCCAATACATCGTCGCTGCCGATCACTGAAATTGCGGCAGCCACGAAGCGGCCTGAACAAGTGATCGGCATGCACTTCATGAATCCTGTCCCGGTCATGAGGCTCGTTGAAATCATCCGCGGGCTAGCCACTGCTGATGAAGTTTATGAAGCCATTGAAGATATGTCCAAGACGCTGAACAAAGTGCCGGTCGAAGTGAATGACTTTCCGGGCTTCGTTTCGAACCGGATTCTGATGCCAATGATCAATGAAGCCATTTATACGCTGTACGAAGGCGTGGCTTCCAAAGAGGCGATCGACGAGGTCATGAAACTCGGAATGAACCATCCTATGGGACCCTTGACGCTTGCCGATTTCATCGGGCTCGATACATGCCTGTATATCATGGAAACGCTGCACGAAGGTTTTGGGGATGATAAATACCGGCCGTGTCCGCTGCTTAGGAAATATGTTAAAGCAGGCTGGCTCGGCAAAAAATCCGGCCGCGGCTTCTATGTTTATAACTAGCCATCGTAAACCTGCACACCCAGGAGGCTGACTATGAAACTGACATTTACGAAAGAGCAAGAAATGATGCGGAAGATGGTTCGAAGCTTTGCGGATAATGAAATCGCTCCATTTGTTGAAAAAATGGAAGAAGGGATATTCCCACACCCCTTGCTGAAAAAAATGGGCGAACTTGGCGTGATGGGAATTCCGGTTCCTGCACAATATGGCGGGTCGGAAATGGATTTTATCTCTTATGTGATTGCCATTAATGAGATTTCAAGGGTAAGCCCGACGTTGGGAGTGATCCTTTCCGTTCACACCTCCGTAGGAACCAGTCCGATTCTTTACTTTGGAACGGAAGAACAAAAACAAAAGTATGTCACGAAATTGGCATCCGGTGAATATCTTGGGGCTTTTTGCCTGACAGAACCGAGTTCAGGATCTGATGCGGCAAGCCTGAAATCGCGGGCAGTCCGCGAAGGAGATTTTTATAAAATCAATGGTTCCAAGGTATTTATCACAAATGGGGGGGAAGCAGATGTTTATATCGTTTTTGCTTTGACCAGCCCTGAAGCAGGAAGCAAAGGCATTACGGCTTTTATCGTAGAAAAGGACACACCGGGGTTAATCATTGGCAAAGACGAACACAAAATGGGCCTTCACGGGTCAAGAACCGTGCAGCTTACTTTCGATAATATGATGGTGCCTGCTGAAAACCTGCTTGGAAAAGAGGGGGAAGGCTTTAAAATTGCTATGGCAAATCTGGATGCCGGACGAATCGGCATTGCTGCACAGGCACTTGGAATTGCGGAAGGCGCGTACGGGCACGCTGTCCGCTATGCAAAAGAAAGAGTACAGTTTGGCAAACCAATCGCAGCCCAGCAGGGTATCGGGTTCAAGCTTGCTGAGATGGCAACAGATATTGAAGCGTCGAAGCTCCTGGTATACCAAGCTGCGGATTTAAGGTCCCGCGGTCTGCCATGCGGGAAAGAAGCTTCCATGGCAAAGCTAATGGCATCGAAGACTGCAGTGCATGTATCCACAGAGGCAATCCAGGTATTCGGCGGCTATGGCTATACAAAGGAATATCCAGTCGAGCGGTATTTCCGGGATGCGAAGGTCACCGAAATTTACGAAGGAACAAGCGAAATCCAACGGATCGTCATCAGTAAGCATCTTTATAAGTAGGAGTACTGGCTTTCGCTTTAACCTTATCGTTTTTCGCTCATACAATAAATTTTCCGCTTAATTCCTGTGATTTTCGCTTAAAAAAATAGTTGTCATGAAATAGCATGCTTTTGCTTAAAAATAATTTTTTTAAATGAAATCGGCAACATTTCCAAATGAATCATAGTTTTACTTCAAATCATCACCACTCCCTATATGAACTGATATATTTTACCAAAGACAGGAGAACTGGACCATGCAATTTACACTGACAGAAGAACACGAAATGATAAGAAAGATGGTACGCGATTTCGCAAACAATGAAGTGGCTCCCACAGCCGCAGAAAGGGATGAAGAAGAGCGGTTCGACCGTGAAATTTTTGACAAAATGGCCGAGCTTGGCCTTACCGGCATTCCTTGGCCGGAACAATACGGGGGCATTGGCAGTGACTATTTAGCTTATTGCATCGCCATTGAAGAGCTGTCAAGGGTGTGCGCCTCTACGGCGGTAACATTATCCGCCCATACGTCCCTTGCCGGTTGGCCAATTTACAAGTTTGGTTCTGAAGAACAAAAGCAGAAATACCTGACTCCGATGGCTAAGGGAGAAACAATCGGGGCATATGGCCTGACCGAACCGGGCTCAGGATCGGATGCGGGCGGAATGAGAACCACCGCCAAGCTCGGAGGCGACCATTATATCCTGAATGGGTCAAAAATCTTCATTACAAACGGCGGCATTGCCGATACGTATGTTGTTTTTGCATTAACAGATCCGGAATCAAAACAAAAAGGCACAAGCGCGTTTATCGTGGAAAAAGACTTCCCTGGCTTTAGTGTCGGCAAGAAAGAAAAGAAACTCGGCATCCGTTCATCACCGACAACAGAAATCATTTTCGAAGATTGCAAGGTTCCCAAGGAAAACTTGCTTGGAAAAGAAGGGGAAGGCTTCAAAATTGCGATGATGACACTGGACGGCGGCAGGAACGGGATTGCCGCACAGGCTGTCGGGATTGCCCAGGGGGCACTGGATGCAGCAGTAGGGTATGCAAAGGAACGCGTACAATTCGGAAAACCGATTGCAGCACAGCAGGGAATTGGCTTTAAGCTTGCGGATATGGCAACAAGCATCGAAGCGGCACGATTGCTCACTTACCAGGCGGCATGGCGTGAATCAGAGGGCCTTCCTTATGGTAAGGAATCGGCGATGTCCAAACTGTTCGCGGGCGATACGGCAATGAAGGTGACGACAGAGGCGGTCCAGGTATTCGGAGGCTACGGTTATACAAAGGATTACCCTGTTGAACGCTTTATGCGGGATGCTAAAATCACACAGATCTACGAAGGAACACAAGAGATTCAGAAATTGGTAATCTCAAGGATGATCACTAAAGACTAATAAGAAACCCGCCGGTTGGTTGGCTTTTATAAAAGCCTCTAACCGGCGGATACAGACACAGAATGCAGCAGAAACTTTCCTTCTGCTTTATAACGATTCAAGCTGCTCTCTGCCTAAAGCACAGCCTGATGGTCTTCTAAGATAATTCTTCCAGTTATTACTTCCTCAATAAATACACCGTGGAGCAGGTAAGGTGGTGACGTATGAAAAAAAGAGAAGTCCACGCTTCGGTAAAGGATGAGAAGCTCGTCAGCATGCGGCGCAACCAGATGATCAAAGGGGCCGTGAATTTATTCAAGGAAAAGGGATTCCACCGGACCACGACGAGGGAAATCGCCAAGGCTGCCGGCTTCAGTATCGGAACGCTTTATGAATATATCCGCACGAAAGAAGATGTTTTATATTTGGTCTGTGATTTTATCTATGATGAGGTAAAAGACAGGCTGCAAAACGATCTCGAACAGAATAGCGGCACACCGGAAGCCTTGAAAACTACCATCGCTTATTTTTTCCAGGTCATGGACGATATGCAGGATGAAGTGCTGGTCATGTATCAGGAAGTGAAGTCGCTGACAAAAGATGCCCTTCCATACGTATTGAAAAAGGAAATGGAAATGGTCCACATGTTTGAATTGGTCATCACACGTTGCGTGGAAAACGGGAAACTTAACATTTCCGAGAAACACATTCGCCTTCTCGCGCATAACATTTTCGTCCAGGGGCAGATGTGGGGCTTCCGCCGCTGGGCGCTTAGAAAAATCTACACGCTTGAAGAATATATAGAGCTGCAATCGGATTTGCTGTTGGGCAGCCTTTACGGCAAGGGAAACCTGAATGCAACATCATTACCATAAAAGGAGGAGCACAGGGTGAACCATACAGATGTATACAAACCTAAAAATCATATCCGATTTGTCACTGCTTCCAGCTTGTTCGACGGCCATGATGCATCGATCAATATTATGCGCCGCATATTGCAATCAAGCGGGGCCGAGGTCATTCATCTCGGCCATAACCGTTCCGTCCAGGAGGTTGTAAACGCTGCCATCCAGGAGGATGTCCAGGGGATTGCGGTGTCTTCCTACCAAGGCGGCCATGTGGAATATTTCAAATATATGTTTGATTTGCTTCAGGAAAAAGGCGCAGCCCATATCCGCATTTATGGCGGGGGCGGAGGGGTCATAATCCCCCGTGAAATAAAGGAACTCCACGAATATGGCATTTCTCGCATTTTTTCGCCGGAAGATGGTAGGGTGAACGGCCTTCAAGGAATGATCAACCTAATGCTTGAGGAATGTGATTTTTCAACAGTTAAGGCATCTGTGCAGGATCGTTTTGATGATCTGCTTGCAGGTGAAACGGTGGCGGTGGCGCAATTTATTACACTGGCGGAAAACCGGCAGGATGCGGCTGAAGAGGCAGCCGCTGCAGCTGAAAGCCTCATGGAGCAGATTAAAACATCTGAGAAAAAGGTGCCAGTCATCGGGATCACAGGTACAGGCGGCGCAGGAAAAAGTTCATTAACCGATGAATTAATACGGCGCTTTATCAATGAGATTCCTGACAAGAAAATAGCGGTCCTCTCCGTTGACCCGACAAAGCAAAAAACGGGTGGGGCATTATTGGGTGACCGAATCCGCATGAACGCAATATTTTCTGAACGGGTCTATATGAGAAGCCTGGCCACCCGACGTTCCAAGAGTGAGCTGTCTTTAGCCATCCAGGATGCCATTTCGGTGGCAAAAGCGGCCGGGTTTGATTTAATAGTGGTCGAAACGAGCGGAATCGGGCAGGGCGATGCCGGGATCACCGATATTTGTGACGTATCCATGTATGTGATGACGAGTGAATTCGGCGCCCCTTCCCAGCTGGAAAAAATCGATATGATCGACTACGCAGACTTGATCGTCATCAACAAATTTGAACGAAAAGGCTCGGAGGATGCAAAACGGCAGGTTCAAAAACAATACCAAAGGAGCCATTTGCTGTTTGATAAAGAAGCTGAAGAGATGCCTGTGTATGGCACAATCGCGTCCCAATTCAATGATCCTGGAACCAATGCATTATTTGCCGCTTTAATTGAGAAGCTAAATGACAAAACCGGCACGGATTGGGCTACAACATTCACAAAGGAAGCCGACGTCCAAAAACAAAATATCATCATCCCCAATGACCGCCGCTATTATTTGCGGGAAATAACAGATACCGTACGCAATTACCATAATAAAGCGGAAGAGCAAGCCCGTATCGCCAGGAAGCTTTTCCAGCTCGAGGGTGCAATCCAGGCTGTTCAGGAAAAAGAGGCAAACGAAGAAATTATCAACTCGCTTCAGGCCTTACATGATGAAACTGCTTCCAAGCTGTCTGCAGAATCAAAAAAGATCCTGGAGGGCTGGGCAGAGCTGAGGGAGAAGTATGCGGGAGACAAATTCACCACAAAAATCCGCGATAAAGAAATCATTACCGTACTGAAGACGAAGAGCCTGTCAGGATTGATGATCCCAAAAGTTTCCCTGCCCAAATTCACCGATTACGGTGAGATTTTAAAGTGGGTATACAGGGAAAATGCACCAGGCTACTTTCCGTATACCGCTGGGGTTTTCCCGTTCAAACGTGAAGGCGAGGATCCGAAACGACAATTTGCCGGAGAAGGCTCCCCAGTCAGGACAAACCGGCGCTTCCATTATCTTTCCAAGGATGACGAAGCAAAACGCCTAAGTACTGCATTCGATTCCGTGACATTATATGGGGAAGATCCTGATTACCGTCCTGATATTTACGGGAAGGTCGGCGAAAGCGGGGTCAGCATATGCACATTGGAAGATATGAAAAAGCTTTATGCCGGATTTGACCTTTGCCTTCCTTCCACTTCTGTCTCGATGACAATAAATGGACCGGCACCGATCATTCTGGCGATGTATATGAATACAGCCATTGACCAGCAGGTGCAAAAAAAGGAAGGCGAACTAGGCAGGGCACTGACTCCGCAAGAATTTGCAGAAGTGCGTGCGTATACATTGCAAACCGTTCGCGGGACTGTCCAGGCAGATATTCTAAAAGAAGACCAAGGCCAGAATACATGTATTTTCTCAACTGAATTCGCCCTCCGCATGATGGGGGACATACAGGAATATTTCATCCGCCATAAAGTGAGAAACTATTATTCTGTTTCGATTTCCGGATACCATATTGCCGAAGCGGGGGCAAACCCGATTTCACAGCTGGCATTCACTCTTGCGAACGGCTTTACCTATATCGAATACTATTTAAGCCGCGGCATGGATATTGATGATTTTGCACCGAATCTTTCATTCTTTTTCTCTAATGGGCTTGATCCTGAATATACGGTAATCGGGCGGGTCGCCAGGAGAATCTGGGCAACGGTCATGCGAGACAAATATGGAGCCAATGAACGGAGCCAGAAACTCAAGTACCATATTCAGACATCAGGGCGGTCCCTGCATGCCCAGGAAATTGACTTTAACGATATCCGTACGACACTTCAGGCGCTCATGGCGCTTCAGGATAACTGCAATTCGCTTCATACGAATGCTTATGACGAAGCAATCACGACGCCGACCATAGATTCAGTGCGAAGGGCAATGGCGATACAAATGATCATTACGAAGGAACACGGGTTATCCAAAAATGAAAACCCGCTTCAAGGTGCTTTTATCATTGAAGAGCTGACCGATTTAGTGGAAGAAGCGGTGCTTGAGGAGTTTGACCGCATCAATGACCGCGGCGGCGTTTTAGGCGCTATGGAAACCCAGTACCAGCGTGGAAAGATCCAGGATGAATCGATGTACTATGAAATGAAGAAGCATACAGGGGAGCTTCCGATCATTGGAGTCAATACCTATCTGAACCCGAACCCTCCTTCCGACGAAGCATTGGACAGCATGGAAATTGCACGTGCGACAAAGGAAGAAAAGGAAGGCCAAATCCAAAATCTCCGCGAATTCCAAACGAGGAATGAAGCGGAATGCCAAAAGGCAATAGATAAGCTCAAGAAAGCGGCCGTAAGCGGTGAGAACATCTTTGCCGAGTTAATGGAATGCGTTAAGGCAGCAAGCCTCGGGCAAATAACCCGGGCCCTCTATGAAGTGGGCGGACAATACAGAAGGAATATGTAAATCCGGGAATAAACAGGCAAGAGTGACAGCTTAAATCGCCATATTAGGTACTGAACCGATTGACAATCCAGGTACAGTACCTTCTTTTTCTGTAAAAATAGCATTTTCTTATGAAAAATGGTATTTTTGCCTTATAAATATTAAAAAAAAAGGCTACAATGGTATTTCAACTTAGAAAACTTGCCGATTGGCCAGCCTTTCCTAAAGGCGAAGACAAAGGCGCAGTTAGGCCCATGAAATGTGGGTCACACAGACGAAGACGTGAGGACGGTCTGTGTTCTGATTTATGCAGATAAGAATGTATTACACTATCTTATCCGCCAACAAAAAGGGATACCATCCGGGCCCGTCTGGAGAGGGAATATGAAGGGCAAACGACTTGTAAGCGGCACGGTTTGCTTCGCTGCTCTTTTTCTTTTCTTTGTATTATATGAAAATGGATTAGGGGCAATCCCTTTTTTGCTGCTATCAATATTCTTTTTTGTGCTCTCTTACCGCACATGGAAGAAAGGCAGGGGAAAGGGGAAGGGAAACCCTGGGCAGGCCTCTTGAAAAAGCTCTGAAACGCAGGGATTTAGCTGGCATAAACCTATTTTTATTGTTTATAATGAATAGTATGCCTCAAGCAGGATTTGTGCACGGATAAAAAGAAGATACTTAATTAGATTTCTAATGTGTGAAACACCGCATGTTCAGGTGTTTGGAATAGAGAAGGGAAGTGCAGGCGTTGAGTCTAAAACAATACTCAAAAGAGCAAATATTGGAAATGTCACTTTTGGAAGTTGCTTTTGATTTGCTCGCAGAGAAAAAGCAGCCAGTTTCTTTTAAAGAATTGATGAAAGAAATCAAACAATTACAGAATCTTTCAGACGAGGAAGTAACGACAAGGATGGCCCAGTTTTATACCGACTTAAATGTCGATGGCCGTTTTACATCATTGGGGGAAAACCGCTGGGGACTAAAAACCTGGTACCCTGTCGACCAAATTGAAGAAGAGGTTGTCCACTCTGCCAAACCGAAGAAGAAAAAAGCGAAGAAAGTCGTGGAGGATGACTTCGAAGATTTTGAAGACGAAGATCTGGATTTCGAAGATGAAGACCTGGATGAACTTGATGACGAAGATGAAGATGCAGACCTGATCGAGGTAGCAGACGACGATGATGACCTGCTAGATGTCGATGCGGATGATGATGATTTCGAAGATGATGATCTGGATGAAGACCTTATCGATGAGGAAAGTGATGATGAGGAACTTGACGAGGATGATGAGCTGGAAGACGAGGAAGAAATCGAAGATGAAAAACGCTAGGTTTTTGTAGACGCTTGACTTTTTATATCGAGTTTTGTAATATCATTTTTGGGCTCCTTTAAATAGGACGGTTAGTAAAATAACGCTCCCTTACGTTTGTAAGGGGCGTTTTTGTTTTTTTAGGAGATATGCTGTAAGAAAAGGATCATTTTGAAGGGCATAGTTAAAACATCATGTGCTGTTTTTTATGGCGGAAAAGCTATTAGTAATGTTTTCACGTTAAAGGGAAAAACTACATGAGTAAATAAAAGAGTTGAAACTTTTCGATTTATAAGGGGGAAAAAACGTTGACAAAATATATTTTCGTAACAGGCGGAGTGGTTTCTTCATTGGGTAAAGGGATCACGGCAGCGTCGCTTGGAAGGCTTTTAAAAAACCGGGGCTTGAATGTCACGATTCAAAAATTCGATCCATACATTAACGTTGACCCGGGAACAATGAGCCCGTATCAGCACGGTGAAGTTTTTGTAACGGATGATGGCGCGGAAACAGACCTGGATCTGGGCCACTATGAGCGTTTCATTGATATTAACCTTGGAAAACACAGCAATGTCACTACAGGAAAGATTTATTCCACCGTATTAAGAAAAGAGCGTCGCGGCGATTACTTAGGCGGTACGGTGCAAGTCATCCCCCATATAACAAATGAAATTAAAGAACGGGTTTTCCGTGCAGGACATGAAACCAACGCGGACGTCGTCATTACGGAAATTGGCGGAACAGTGGGCGATATCGAGTCATTGCCGTTTTTGGAAGCGATCCGCCAAATTAAGAGTGATATTGGGCGCGACAATGTAATGTATATTCATTGTACGCTTGTTCCATATATTAAAGCTGCCGGAGAAATGAAAACAAAGCCGACTCAGCACAGCGTAAAAGAGTTGCGCAGTCTTGGAATTCAGCCAAATATCATCGTCGTCCGTACAGAAATGCCAATGTCCCGTGATATGAAGGATAAAATCGCCCTATTCTGCGACATTGATGCAAAAGCGGTCATTGAGTGTCAGGATGCCGATACGCTATATACCATTCCTTTAGCATTGCAGGATCAAAAAATGGACCAAATCGTTTGCGATCACCTGAAGCTTGATTGCGCGGAGGCCAACATGGAAGAGTGGAAGGAACTGATCCACAAGGTTACAAATCTCTCAAAGTCCACGACCATTGCTTTAGTTGGTAAATATGTCGAGCTGCAGGATGCTTATATTTCAGTAGTCGAAGCATTAAAGCATGCGGGATACACATTCGATGCGGATATTAATATAAAATGGATCAATGCAGAGCATGTGACACGTGAAAATGTGGAGGATCTGCTTAGCGATGCGGATGGCATCCTTGTTCCAGGTGGTTTCGGCGACCGCGGAATCGAAGGCAAGATCTCTGCCATCGAATATGCGCGCATCAATAAAATTCCGTTCCTTGGCATTTGCTTAGGCATGCAGCTTGCTTCCATCGAGTATGCCCGCCATGTTTTAGGACTGGAAGGAGCTCACTCATCTGAAATCAATCTGGATACGCCGTATCCAATCATCGATTTGCTGCCGGAACAAAAGGACGTAGAAGACCTCGGCGGAACGCTGCGCCTCGGCCTATATCCATGTAAGCTTACGGAAGGTTCGAAAGCACATGCTGCCTATAAGGACAGCGTAGTCTACGAACGCCATCGCCACCGTTTTGAGTTCAACAACCATTACCGCCAGGCGATGGAAGCGGAAGGGTTTGTCTTCTCAGGAACAAGCCCGGACGGCCGGCTTGTGGAAATCATTGAACTCAAAGACCATCCTTGGTTCGTTGCATCTCAATTCCACCCTGAATTTATTTCAAGGCCGACACGTCCACAGCCGTTGTTCCGCGATTTTGTTGAAGCTTCTTTGAAGCGTAGGGAACAGCTGTAAAAAAGGTAAGACTAATAAAAAACGCTTGGATTCTCGCATCCAAGCGTTTTTTTACGTTAAATGTAATTTTTGATAAAAGTCAGAATGTGTTGATATACAACCAGATTCAATAAAAAATCCTATCATTTTGTTGAAACCAAGCAGCCGTGGGGCGGCCGGTCTTTATTGTACGGACAGTGCACAATGATGTAGTGATGTTATTCCTCTTCGTACTCTGTCAGGATTTCTTCCAGTGTAAATTTTATGCCATAATAAGCAAATAAGGCAGCCATGAGTGTCGGATACCCGACGCGGTTCCCATTGTCGTCTGGGAGCAATCCTTTTTGTAGACGAAGGTCGATATGGACATCAGCCAGTTGATCCAGGGAATGTCCGGCTGACGGTACCAGGGTGGAAACAGCGGTAAAGGGGATGCCGTCCCTGCGAAGATCTGCGGCAAGCTTCAATGCTTCCTCGTCATTAGAATGGCGGGAGAATAGCAATACCCGGTCTGCAATCGAGAGCGAAACTTGAGTACGGTTTTCATCATAAAGGGGCATTGCGTTTGGAAAAATTTCTGCGCCGTACAGGGCTTCAGCGAGGATTCCCTGCATTTCGCCTAAACCGTGGATGTAAATCGTGCCATCCCCAATCGAGGCTTGCGCGAGCAATCGGGCACAGTCTTCAAAGGCAAATTCTTCTCCTTCCATGATTTTTTTAAATAACCCGCTAATCTGGGTAGAAAACATTTTAAGCATGATCATTTACTCCTTCGATTTTCATTGCCTCCATTATAAAACAATGCTTTCATCAAAGCGAACAACCTTGTTTGTATCGGGCATGTATCAAAACAAGAAGTATATTTTTTTAAAGGTTATAGGAAAGAAGAAGGATTCCGAAAGGTTTTTAGCGAATAAAGAAATAAACATTTATATGGGTAATACAGCGAAAAAACACGGATCTTGCAGGGGTGCATAACGTCGATAACGTGGTAAAGGGCCAAGCTATGGCCATACATAAGAAAGAGGTGAGAGAATGGCAGCAAACATCTTAATTGTAGACGATCAATTTGGGATCCGGATTTTGCTCAATGAGGTCCTTACAAAGGAAGGCTATAATACATTCCAAGCGGCAAACGGCATACAGGCGCTCGATGTTGTAAATAAGCATTCTCCCGATTTAGTCCTATTGGATATGAAAATTCCGGGAATGGATGGCATAGAAATCCTTAAACGCATGAAACAAATCGATCCGGATATCCGGGTAATCATCATGACTGCCTACGGAGAACTGGATATTATCCAAAAAGCGAAGGACTTAGGCGCCATCACTCATTTTGCGAAGCCTTTTGATATTGATGATATTCGAAAAGCAGTCAAAGATTATATCCCAATGCAGAAGTCTTAAGGACTGTATAAAGAAGTGAATGAGCACGCACGCCTTTGATGTGGCCCTGCGGATGTATCCGGGATTTAATTTTCCCGGGATGCAGCCGTGTTTTTTTGTTATACATATGGAATTGTTAACGGGCCAGGGGAACAAACCAAAAACCAGAATTAAGCGAAATATAGGGTGACTTGAACGAGTGAAATTAAGCGGGAACATTCGGATTTTAAAGAAAAACAGAAATTGGACGCAGAATTATATGGCTTTGGCAGTTATGAAAATTTTGAGAAACATTACAAGAAAACTGCTGATTTCCGGAGAAAGCGTATCCATTATTTTGAATATTCTTCAAAATGGTGAATTGGTTGCCGTTTTATCCGTAGACTGATATGCTAAGAGTGATTTTGGTATTCCCGGTATAGGAACTACATATTTAAGGGAATATTCTAGAGAGAATCTGCGTGAGCAGGATAACATTGCTAGAAGGAGGAAACAAAATGCCTTTAGTATCAATGACAGACATGCTTAATAAAGCCCTTGAAGGCAAATATGCTGTAGGCCAGTTCAATATCAATAACCTTGAATGGACACAAGCGATTTTAGCTGCTGCAGAGCAGGAAAAATCTCCTGTAATCCTTGGTGTATCAGAGGGTGCAGCACGTCACATGGGCGGATTTAAAACGACTGTGATGATGGTTCAAGGATTAATCGAAGATATGAAGATTACTGTACCGGTGGCCATTCACCTGGACCATGGTTCAAGTTATGATAAGTGTAAGGAAGCGATTGATGCCGGCTTTACTTCCGTCATGATCGATGCTTCACACCACCCGTTAGAAGAAAATATCGAGACCACTTCAAAGGTTGTCGAATATGCCCATTCAAAAGGTGTTTCTGTAGAAGCCGAATTAGGGACTGTAGGCGGACAGGAAGACGATGTAGTGGCTGATGGCGTTATTTACGCTGACCCGAAAGAGTGTGAAGAACTGGTAAGGCGCACTGGCGTTGACTGCTTTGCACCTGCATTAGGTTCTGTTCATGGCCCTTATAAAGGCGAGCCAAACCTTGGCTTCAAAGAAATGGAAGAAGTGCGCGATCTAACAAGGGTTCCATTGGTTCTGCACGGCGGAACAGGCATTCCGACAAAGGACATCCAACGCGCGGTTTCTTTGGGGACTTCCAAAATCAATGTAAATACTGAAAATCAAATTGCGTTTACAAAGGCTGTTCGCGAGGTTTTAAATAACGACAGCGAAGTATACGATCCTCGTAAATATATCGGCCCCGGTCGTGATGCCATCAAGGAAACGGTTGTTGGCAAAATCCGCGAGTTCGGTTCAAACGGAAAAGCTTAATATATCTTATACTTAGTTCATTGGAAGGTCTGGTTCTCCAAAAGTTTTTTGGGGGCAGGCCTTTATTTTAAGGAAAAAATAACTGAAAATTCACTATTTACATAATTGCTAAAAGTATGCTTATATAGATGAAAAATGGTTGGAGGTCTTTCTTATGAAATTTTTTATTGATACCGCTAATATTGAGGAAATACGAGAAGCCCACGCACTTGGGGTTTTAGCCGGGGTGACTACGAACCCATCACTTGTGGCAAAGGAGAAGAATGTTTCTTTCCATGACCGTCTACGCGAGATTACAAGCCTGGTAAAGGAATCTGTGAGTGCCGAGGTAATTGCCCTTGATTTTGAAGGGATGATGGCGGAAGCAAAAGAACTTGCCGCGATTGCGCCGAATATCACCATCAAGGTGCCTATGACGCCTGACGGTCTTAAAGCTGTTTCTGCCCTGACAAAGGAAGGAATCAAAACGAATGTAACCTTGATATTCAGTGCCAACCAGGCGCTTCTTGCAGCCAGGGCCGGAGCGACTTATGTATCGCCATTTCTTGGCCGTCTTGATGATATCGGCTTTAACGGGATGCATCTGATTTCGGATATCGCCGATATATTTGCCATCCATGATATCCAGTCCGAAATCATCGCGGCGTCCATCCGGCACCCGCTGCATGTTCAGGAAGCTGCGTTAACGGGTGCACATATCGCCACGATTCCTTATAAGGTGCTATTACAGCTGTTCAGGCACCCGCTGACTGACAAAGGAATCGATGCTTTCATTGCGGACTGGAATTCCCGTTCAGAATAGACTATCGTCACTCCCTTCTTCTCGAATGTTTACTGCAAAATGGTGAAACGGCCGGCTACAATTTTTTTCAAAATTTTACATGACTTTTCAATTTTTGTGTAAACTAATAAATATAAAAAGAAAAGAATGTCGGAATATGTTCATTTGTACTGGGAAATTATGCCTCAACATGTCGGAGGAAATCTTTCTTGACTTCTTAGAGCGGAAGGGAGTTTATTATGGACAAACTTAAAATTGCGGGCGGCTACCCGTTAAAAGGCAGCATCCGGGTAAGCGGTGCTAAAAATAGCGCGGTTGCCCTCATACCTGCAACAATTCTCGCAGATTCCCCTGTTACAATAGAGGGTCTGCCCAATATATCGGATGTGGAAATTTTAAAAGGCCTCCTTGAAGAAATCGGTGGAACGGTATGTTTAGAGGATGGAGAAATGACCGTAGATCCCGGCAAGATGATTTCAATGCCACTGCCAAACGGACGCGTAAAGAAGCTTCGCGCCTCCTATTATTTAATGGGTGCAATGTTAGGGAAATTCAAAAAAGCCGTGATTGGCCTGCCCGGGGGCTGCCATTTAGGGCCGCGTCCCATCGATCAGCATATCAAAGGGTTTGAAGCATTGGGCGCCCAAGTGACCAATGAACAG
Organism: Peribacillus glennii; assembly: GCF_003429105.1. Lineage (GTDB taxonomy): Bacteria > Bacillota > Bacilli > Bacillales > DSM-1321 > Peribacillus > Peribacillus glennii. Next base: position 28,980 of record NZ_QVTD01000010.1, on the reverse strand, counting down.
GGTGCTATTTATTTGCGGGCTGACGAGCTTAGGGGTGCCCGGATTTACCTGGATGTAGTCAGCGTAGGCGCAACGATCAACATCATGCTCGCTGCTGTGTTGGCAAAAGGCAGGACCATTATTGAAAACGCGGCAAAAGAACCGGAGATAATCGATGTCGCTACCTTGTTGACGAATATGGGCGCGAAAATTAAAGGGGCCGGCACGGACATCATCCGGATTGATGGAGTGGAACAATTAAGCGGATGCAGGCATACCATCATCCCTGACAGAATCGAAGCGGGAACCTTCATGATTCTGGCGGCGGCTGTCGGACAAGGAGTTTTAATCGATAATGTCATTCCCCAGCATCTCGAATCGCTTACTGCAAAGCTCCGCGAAATGGGCATCAACATCGAGGCCGGGGACGATCAGATATTCGTATCGCCTGGTGCAGTTTTTAAAGCCGTAGATATCAAGACGCTTGTATATCCTGGCTTTCCTACCGACCTTCAACAGCCATTCACCTCCCTATTGACAAGGGCGGAAGGTACAAGCGTTGTTACAGATACCATTTATGGTGCCCGGTTTAAGCATATTGACGAGCTTCGCCGAATGAATGCGGAAATCAAGGTGGAGGGCAGATCAGCGATCGTCAACGGCCCGATCCAGCTGCAAGGTGCCAAAGTAAAGGCCAGCGACCTTCGTGCAGGAGCAGCGCTTGTCATTGCTGGACTAATGGCGGAGGGCATAACTGAAGTTACCGGGGTCGATCATATCGACAGGGGTTACAGTGATTTGGTCGAAAAGCTATCTGGCCTTGGTGCAACCATCTGGAGGGAAAAGCTGTCTGAAGAAGAAGTGGAACAGTTAAAAAATTGATCATATCCTCAATGTTGAAATGTGTTACATCAATGGTGACATTGTGTTATACTATTTATAGTATAATCAATTTATAGTATAATCATTGTTAAGTAGCACTGAGGAGGAACCAATAATGGAGAGAAGCTTATCTATGGAGCTTGTGCGTGTGACGGAAGCTGCTGCTTTGGCTTCAGCGCGCTGGATGGGGAGAGGCAAGAAAGATGAAGCAGACGATGCGGCTACTTCTGCTATGAGGGATGTGTTCGATACAGTTCCGATGAAAGGGACTGTCGTCATCGGGGAAGGCGAGATGGACGAAGCTCCCATGCTATACATAGGGGAAAAGCTGGGTACGGGTTATGGTCCCCGTGTAGATGTTGCGGTCGACCCTTTGGAAGGTACAAACATCGTTGCTTCGGGAGGCTGGAACGCTTTAGCGGTTCTTGCGATTGCTGATAACGGCAACCTCCTGCATGCACCGGATATGTACATGGATAAGATTGCGGTTGGTCCTGAGGCTGTTGGGCAAATCGATATAAATGCTTCTGTTTTGGACAACCTGAAAGCAGTCGCGAAGGCTAAGAACAAAGATATCCAGGATGTCGTCGCGACCGTTTTGAACCGCGACCGCCATTCGAAGATCATACACGAACTTCGTGAAGCAGGAGCACGTATCAAATTAATCAACGACGGAGATGTCGCGGGAGCAATCAACACAGCCTTTGACCAGACTGGCGTAGATATTTTGTTTGGGTCAGGGGGAGCGCCAGAAGGAGTTATTGCCGCTGTGGCGTTAAAATGCCTGGGCGGTGAACTTCAAGGGAAACTGCTGCCGCAAAATGATCAAGAAGCCGAGCGTTGTAAAAACATGGGCATCAATGTGCACAGCATCCTTCGAATGGAAGACCTTGTCCGTGGAGACGATGCCATTTTCGCCGCGACCGGCGTCACCGACGGGGAATTGATGAAAGGCGTGCAGTTCAAGGGGAATTACGGCTTAACCCACTCACTTGTCATGCGTGCAAAATCAGGAACCGTCCGGTTTGTTGACGGACGCCACAGCTTAAAGAAGAAGCCGAACCTCGTAATCAAATAGAGCCGGCTACTTAAAATATGTTAAATTAAAGCGGGCGACCAGTCGCTCGCTTTCACTGTACGTAATTCAGCGTGCATTAGGCAAGGCTTGGCACTGAATTGAATCGCGCAATAAATGCATTTTCCGTTAAATCCGGAGATGAATCGCAAAATTAAAGCATTTTCCCTTAATCCGAAGATGAATCACGCACTTTAAGAATTTTCCGCTTAAATCGGATGAATCGCAAAATTAAAGCATTTTTCACTTAAAACGGAGATGCATCACGCAATTAATGAATTTTTCTCCTAAATCCACACATGAATCACGAATTTAAAGCATTTTTCGCTTGATTCCGCCTTCTGATTCTATTCTTTTAAGCTGCCGAACCGCCGGGTTTCCCGATAAAAAATAAATTTCAGTTGAATATTTACGGCAAAACCAGTAAAATTAAGCTTGTTTTAAAAAGTTAAAAGAAAATCTGCTTTACTACTCCAAAACTTTACAGCCTTCTAATTTCTTCTTTACCCTAAAAATGTATCATCCTTTCTAAAAAAAGAATAGGCAATCCCGGCTATATGGATTCGTTTGTTCTTCTCACGTCCATATCTTATTTCTTTTGTTCAGTATGGGTGAAAACGTTTAAATTACTAAAGTGTGGTGTCATAATGAATTTAACTATTTCCAATTTAGAAAACATGAAGCTTAAGGAACTGTATGAGCACGCACGTGAATATAAAGTATCCTACTACAGCAAACTCAGCAAAAAAGAACTTATTTTTGCCATATTGAAAGCACAGGCAGAGCAGGACGGATTGCTATTTATGGAAGGCGTACTTGAAATCATTCCGTCCGAGGGCTTTGGGTTCCTGCGCCCGATTAATTATTCACCGAGCTCTGAGGACATTTATATATCTGCGTCCCAAATCCGCCGGTTTGACCTGAGGAACGGAGATAAGGTATCTGGCAAGGTAAGGCCTCCTAAAGAAAATGAACGATATTACGGGCTGCTTCATGTTGAGGCTGTCAATGGGGATAACCCGGAATCCGCAAAAGAACGGGTTCACTTTCCAGGTTTGACCCCGTTATATCCAGATAGGCAGATTAAACTTGAGACCGTTCCAAAAAACATTTCAACCCGGATCATGGATGTGTTGGCCCCTGTTGGTTTTGGGCAGCGCGGTTTGATCGTGGCCCCTCCGAAAGCGGGGAAAACGATGCTTATAAAAGAAATTGCCAACGCCATCACAACCAACCATCCGGAATCAGAGCTTATCGTGCTGTTAATCGATGAACGCCCGGAGGAAGTAACCGATATTGAACGTTCAGTTGCTGGCGATGTCGTTAGTTCAACATTTGATGAAGTGCCGGAAAATCATATTAAAGTTGCAGAGCTGGTTTTGGAAAGGGCGATGCGCCTGGTTGAGCATAAGCGGGATGTCATCATCCTGATGGACAGCATCACACGTCTTGCGCGTGCTTATAATCTTGTCATCCCGCCGAGCGGCAGAACGCTTTCCGGGGGGATTGACCCTGCTGCCTTCCACCGGCCAAAACGGTTCTTTGGTGCAGCGAGGAATATTGAAGAAGGCGGAAGCCTGACGATTTTGGCTACCGCGCTTGTTGACACTGGTTCCCGTATGGACGATGTCATTTATGAGGAATTCAAAGGAACGGGGAACATGGAGCTTCATCTTGACCGTGCACTTGCGGAAAGACGGATTTTCCCTGCCATCGACATAAGGCGTTCCGGCACACGTAAAGAAGAGCTGCTTATTCCGAAAGAACATCTGGATAAGCTGTGGGCCATCAGGAAAACAATGTCGGACACACCCGATTTTGCCGAGAAATTCCTGCGCCGCTTAAAGCAAACGAAGGGGAATGAGGAGTTTTTCAGCAAGCTGGAAGAAGAAATGAAAAAAGGTGCACCAGCGGCAAAACGCTCGTAGCTTTATCTTTTCATTTTGCGAAACAAGCAGTTGCAAAAAAGACAATTTGTTGCTATAATTAAACCAATGTGTTTTTACAATATATGTGAGGGAATAAACTCACGTTGAAGTATATAAACTCTGTTTCGAATGATTCAGGGCAAAAGGAGCTGAAAAGAATGAAAGCTGGAATTCATCCAAACTACAAAAAAATAACTGTTACATGTTCTTGTGGTAACACTTTTGAAACTGGTTCCGTAAAAAATGAAGTGCGTGTTGAGACTTGCTCTGAATGCCACCCATTCTATACTGGACGTCAAAAATTCGCTGAAGCTGGCGGACGTGTTGACCGTTTCAACAAAAAATACGGCATTAAGTAATTTGAAAAACTTCCATCCATGGATGGAAGTTTTATTTTTCTTCATTCAATGCGGCATTTATGCCAATTGTGTGAGTCCCTTTAAAAACAGGCAAGCATGTTTGCTTGCCTGTTTTTACATAGTGGGATCTGTTTGTGTACCTGGTTTCCGGGCTGGATTTTTATCTGTTGTTGGGGAAGTGTAAGGGTATCTATCGGGGAATGGTTGATGATGGATCTTTATTATATATTTGCCCTTTGTGTGATGAGGGAACGACGTGGAAGGGAGAGACTGTTTCAATGTATGAAATGAAACAATCAGGCTGGATTGAGCTGATTTGCGGAAGCATGTTTTCCGGCAAATCCGAAGAATTGATTAAAAGGGTGAACCGAGCTCAATTTGCTAAGCAGCAGATCGCTGTTTTTAAGCCTGTTTTAGATAATCGCTATGCGGAAGAAGCTGTTGTATCACATAATGGTACGTCGGTAATAGCGAAACCTGTTTCGCATTCTACCGACATATTCAAGAACCTTGACGAGAAATTAGATATCATTGCCATCGACGAAGTGCAATTTTTTGATGAGGAAATCATTGAAGTGGCCCAGCATCTTGCGGACAGCGGTTATCGCGTCATCCTTGCCGGCCTTGACCAGGACTTCCGCGGCGTCCCGTTTGGCCCGGTTCCTTTCCTGATGTCACTGGCTGAATCGGTTACAAAACTGCAGGCAGTCTGTGCTGTTTGCGGATCGCCGGCAAGCCGTACGCAGCGGTTAATCAATGGTGCTCCAGCATCCTATGATGACCCGGTCATTATGGTAGGAGCATCCGAGTCTTATGAGCCCCGCTGCAGGCATCATCACGAGGTTCCCGGCAAAAATGAGGCCATAAAGGAAAAAGCGTTAAAATTATCCCAACTATAAAAGATATTGCATCGTAACCTTATCTCATATAAACAGCATAGGCTGAAGACAAAACCAGCTTTTCTACGGGCTAATGAAGATGGAACAAGCTTTCAGCATAGGTGAAGGCATTTCAAACCGAGGCTCCATAAATGGGCAAGCGGGTAGATGTAACTTTAGTAAACTCAGCTTATATCCCTCATGCCGCTCGAAGACTATGTCTTTGGGCATTTTTTTAAATCAGCAAGTAATACTTGGCGGCTGCGAGCATTACATGTATGGATAATGTTTTGGGAAAAATCTTCTTGAATAGGGAAAGCTATATTCATGAGGTGCCATTTATATGAAAATAACAATGCTGATTTTTAGTGCGGTTATTTTAACTTCTATTTCAGGCTGCAATAACACGGACGAGGATAAGGAAGCACAATATGGCGCGGAAACAAAGGATGGAACGACTCTGAATATAAATAAGCCGGGGGACACCACAAATGATCATGGTGATGCCGTTGAACAACCGTCCGACCAGCTGATTAACACTCCCGGAAGCATTTCCAATGTTACGCCCACTACCGGCTCAGAAGTGGAAAAAGCGAGAAACATCGTTAATGAGAATACAGAATATGAAGCGGGTGCCGTGTGGCTCAAAGGGTGATAGCCTAAGCGTGAACATCAAGGAAAACGGAAAAATCCATTCGGAGGAACAAAGGGAAAAAGAAAAGGAACGGATCGAACAAATGCTCACGAACGGCCTGCCGAGGTATAATATCCGAGTTAATATGGAGAATGGGAAAGATTGAGACTGAATGTCTTTGACGTTAATTATTCACCTATACTATAATTAGAATGTTATGGATAGTTTTTTTACTAAAGTGGAAAAGAAGCCCGCCTATATGTAATGGCAGCTTATTTTGCGTAATGAATTTACGAGGTGAATAACGTGCTCGATAGACTGCAGGCTGTTGAAGATAGATATGAAAAATTAAATGAATTGCTAAGTGACCCGGAGATCATTAATGATTCCAAGAAGTTAAGGGAATATTCCAAGGAACAATCGGATATCCAGGAGACTGTACAAACTTACAAGGAATATAAGGAAGTGCGCGGACAATTCCAGGATGCAAAAGCAATGCTTGAGGAAAAGCTGGATGCGGAAATGCGCGAGATGGTGAAGGAAGAATTGAACGAGCTCGAGGAACGAATGGGTTCGCTTGAGGAAAGGCTGAAGATCCTCCTCATTCCAAAAGACCCTAATGATGATAAGAACGTCATCATGGAAATCCGCGGGGCAGCAGGCGGTGACGAGGCAGCCCTTTTCGCGGGAAGCCTTTACCGTATGTATTCGCGATATGCTGAAACCCAAGGGTGGAAAATTGATGTTATGGACTCGAATCCTACCGGCCTGGGCGGCTTTAAAGAAATTATCTTCATGATCAACGGGAACGGGGCTTATTCCAGATTGAAGTATGAAAATGGCGCTCATCGCGTTCAGCGGGTGCCGGAAACAGAATCCGGCGGCCGGATCCATACTTCAACTGCCACAGTAGCTGTACTCCCAGAGGCAGAGGAAGTGGAAGTGCAAATCCATGAGAAAGATATCCGCGTGGATACGTTTGCTTCCAGCGGACCGGGCGGACAAAGCGTAAACACAACGATGTCAGCTGTTCGCCTTACGCATATTCCGACGGGGACGGTTGTGTCCATGCAGGATGAGAAATCCCAGATTAAGAATAAAGAAAAAGCAATGAAGATCTTGCGTGCCCGGGTTTATGATAAATTCCAGCAGGAAGCACAGGCAGAATATGACCAGAACAGGAAGCTGGCTGTCGGGACTGGTGACCGCTCCGAGCGGATCCGTACGTATAATTTCCCGCAAAACCGTGTAACGGACCACCGAATAGGCCTCACGATCCAAAAGCTGGACCAAATCATTGAAGGAAAGCTGGATGAAGTCATTGATGCCCTGATTTTAGAGGATCAATCCTCCAGGCTTCAAAATGCGGATGAATAAACCATTTACAAAAATATACGAAGCCCTGAAGTGGGCTTCTTCTTTTTTAACAGCTAGCGGCAGGGATGAGAATGCAGGGGAGATTTTGTTAAGGCATCTTTTGGGCATGGACAGATCGAAGCTATTTGCCAACATGCAGATGACTTTGCCGGAAAGTGTGTCCGAACTATTTGTTGCACAGGTCGGGCAGCATGTTTCAGGTGTTCCTGTACAGCATATCATCGGGTCGGAAGAGTTTTACGGGCGTATCTTTTCCGTCAATCGGGAAGTTCTGATCCCCCGGCCGGAAACGGAAGAGTTACTATACCATACTCTGAACAAGATAAACAAACTGCCTGGCGGCAATTTGGAGCTGGCCGATATTGGAACGGGCAGCGGAGCAATCGCGATTACGATGAAGCTTGAAAGACCTGATTTGTCAGTGACAGCCACGGATATTGCCGAAGCTTCCCTGGAAGTTGCGCGGATAAATGCAAAGGCGCTTGGGGCTGATGTTCATTTCATGCAGGCGGACCTGCTTCAGTCATTTATTGCCAATGGCAGGCAGTTTGATATCATTTTATCCAATCCTCCATATATCCCTGTTTCAGATATGGAAACAATGTCTGTGGTGGTAACAGGGCATGAACCGCACAGGGCGTTATTTGCCGGCAGCGACGGCCTTGATTTTTACCGCCGCTTCATGGAAGAGCTCCCTCAGGTCATCAAGCAGCCTGGTTTGATCGGGTTTGAAGTAGGAGCCGGCCAGGGGAAAACTGTATCAAGTATGCTTCAGGAAACTTTTCCGCAGGGACATGTTTCAATTGAATTTGATATCAACGGAAAAGACCGCATGATCTTTGCGGAATTGCCATGACTTGAGGATCTGGCCTATTGGGGCCAGGTCCTTTTTTATTTTCTCCACTCCTTCCAGAAAATTAAAATTTAATAGTTTAGGATACAAACAATCTGTCGAGACTATTGTTGTGAAGGGGAGGAGAGTTCTCATGAATAAAAAGTATTTATCCATGGTTTATCTATTAATCTTAACAATCGGTACGATTTTAAGCATATATATGCCCAAGGTGGAAAGTGCCGCAAAGACGGATGAAACGGTAATCATTCCTAAAGAAGCCATCCGCCTTCGAATCCTGGCGAATAGCGATAAAAAAGAGGACCAGGATGTGAAACGGCTGATCAGGAATGAAGTCAATCAGAACATCACAGGCTGGGTGGAAGATTTAACGTCATTGGAAGAAGCCAGAAAAGTAATTCAGTCACATCTTCCTGATATTCAGGAAACGGCAGAACGAATCGTTGAAAAACAAGGTGTGAACCAGACGGTGAAAGTGAGCTTCAGCAAAGCAAAATTTCCGACAAAGTTATACGGCCAGTATCTTTATCCAGCGGGTGAATACGAGGCGATTGTAATCACGCTTGGTGAAGGGGAAGGAGCAAATTGGTGGTGTGTCCTGTTCCCTCCGTTATGCTTTCTCGATTTTTCTAACGGAACCGCGGTGACAAAGAGCCCATATCAGGAGGAAGAAGAAAATAAAATCCATCAAGAACAGCCAAACGATGTAAAGGATAACTTTCAGGAGGAAGAGGCAAATGAAATCTCTCGGGAACGGCAAAGCGAAGCAAAGGCTGAACTTATTAAAGAAAATGAAACAGCGGACAAGCCAGTCCAAGATGAACAAGACGAACCAGTCGGTAACATCTCCGAGCCGGAACAGGCAAAAAGTGTAGAAACGCCCGGACAAATGTATGTCAGCCAGGATGAATCGCCGGCAGTAGTAAAATCATTCTTTAAGGAATTGGTTGCCGATCTCTTTTAAATCGCTGTGAATGAAGCTGTCACAATGCATGTGATGGCTTTTGTTATTTTATCCACAGTTTATACACAAAAATAGAAATCAAGTTCTAGTTCATCCCCTCTTTCATATAACTATTACTAGAGTTAGTAGAAGAAAAATATATTGAGGGGATTGATAGGATATGGAAGCGAGCTTTCAACAAGCGGAAGAAAAGGATGTCCGTGATCTTGAACAGTTTTTGGCGGGAGCGAATGTAAGCAGCGATGGAATAAGGAGCAGGTTCGAATATTATTTACTGGCCCGGGATGGGGAAGGGAAAATGGTGGCCGCTGTGGGACTAGAGCCAATGAAAAATATAGGGTTGCTCAGGTCGCTCGTTTTCAGCCCGGCTTTTCCGCATGAACGGATACCGGCCCTGCTTCAGCAAATTTTGCTGGTTGCGAAAAAAAATGAACTCCATAGCGTTTATTTAGCGACAAATAAACCGAGCTCGCTGCCTCTCTTTGAAGCTCTTGGCTTTAAGCAAGTAGAAGCAGAAGAACTCCCGGCTGCATTCTATGCTTCTCCCCATGGGAAACAGTTAGCCGGTATTGAGGGCTGCCTGTTTATGTTCCGCCCCATATAAAAAAGGCAAATTATTTCAATGTAGACCAGCAGTAAATGGGTATATCTCAATTCAATAGAATCAAAATAATAAACATATCCACAAAGTTATCCACGATATAGACGGTTTTATCCACAATTTGTGGATAAAACTTGTTTTCTTTTCCGGCTTCTTTTATACTTTCAACGTATCTTTGTTGAAAAAGATCCTGATATTTAAGGGTCTTTTGTGATAATATATGTTTTCAGGAAAATAAGAAACGTGAATGTGGATAGAAGGTGTTTAAGTGGAAACAAAAGTGTGGTCAGTGGATAAACATGTGGATGACATTCAAAGTTATCCACAAATTATACAGCCTGCACAGTTGTTGCAAGACAATGAAGTGGTGGCGTTCCCGACGGAAACAGTATACGGGCTGGGAGCAAATGCAAAAAGCGATAAAGCTGTGAAAAAAATTTTTCAAGCAAAGGGGCGCCCGGGCGACAATCCGCTCATTGTGCATATTGCTTCCCGCTCTCAGCTGGATGAATTGGCAGAAGAAATCCCGCAGGTCGCAGAAGAATTAATGGCAGCGTTTTGGCCAGGACCATTAACATTGATCTTTCATAAAAGAAAAGGCGTGTTATCAGAATTAGTGACAGCGGCACTGGACACAGTTGCTGTGCGCATGCCGGACCATCCGGTTGCATTGGCGCTTATTAAGGAAAGCGGCCTGCCGATTGCGGCGCCAAGTGCCAACACTTCAGGAAGGCCAAGCCCGACTGCTGCCCGGCATGTGCAGGATGATTTAACAGGAAAAATCGCTGGGATCGTCGATGCAGGTGCAACCGGTGTAGGAGTCGAATCCACGGTGCTCGATTGCACGGAAGAGATCCCGGTCATCCTCAGGCCAGGCGGTGTAACAAGAGAAGAGATTGAAAAGGTGGCCGGGGAGGTAATAATGGATGCTTCCTTGAAGGATAAGGCAGCCGCACCGAAATCCCCCGGGATGAAATATACGCACTATGCCCCAAAAGCTCCCTTTATCTTGGTGGATGGAAACCTATCCTTCCTGCAAAGCTTGATCGATGAAAAAAAATCGGAGGGCCTAAAGGTAGGGGTGTTTGCCGCAAAGGAACACGAAACAGAAATCAGGGCTGATTATATTTTGGCTCCCGGCAAGACAAGCGATTTGAACTCAGTCGCCTCCGGTTTATATGATACGCTGCGCAAGTTCGACGAGCTCCCGGTTGATATCATTTTTGGACAGGTATTCCCAGTTTCAGGGATTGGCGAAGCAGTGATGAACAGACTGCTAAAAGCAGCCGGGCACCAGGTGATCAAGCAGGGATAAACGGATTTCACACAGAAGGCGGAATGTTTCGCCTTCTTTTTCGTGTTAAGGGAGGATAGCTTCGCAGTGTTGAAGTGCAGATCAACAAATTTCGATCTAAATTAACAAATTTAAAGTTATATCAACCACTTCCCGGGAAATATCAACAAACACAGATTGTTATCAACAAATTCCCGGGAAATATCGACAAAGGCAAATTTATATCAACAAATTCCAAGTAATATCAACCAAATTAATTGTTATATCAATAAACTCCCAATTTTACTAACCAGATCCACGGTTAAGCGGCATGAGAGGCCAGGTTATGCAATGACGAAATTCCATTATAGGTTTCTCTTCACCTTTTTAAGGTTTCCTTACACCAAGATACTTTATTGGCTTCTATTTGCCATTGGACATGCATAACATGAACTGAGCAGGTCCAATGGAAGAGAGGTTGAGAAGATGGCTGGGGAATTGCTAACATTAATGCTAATGGCGTTTGCGCTGGGAATGGATGCCTTCTCTGTCGGTTTGGGGATGGGAATGTTTAAACTTAGGCTTAAACAAGTCTTCATCATCGGATTGACAGTCGGCATTTTTCATATATGGATGCCCTTGCTTGGGATCATCGCCGGCCGCTTTCTCTCAGTCCAGTTTGGAACATTTGCCGCACTTGCCGGAGGTGTTTTGCTTTTAATTCTTGGGCTGCAAATGTTTGTATCGGGCATAAGGGGAGGGGAAGGTGCGGTTTTGGCACCTGTTGGCATGGGCCTGTTTATCTTTGCGTTAAGCGTAAGCCTGGACAGCTTTTCTGTAGGCCTTACCCTAGGGATATATGGGGCAAAAACGGCAGTGGCGCTTGTATGCTTCGGTTTGGCCGCGACAGCATTAACCTGGCTTGGGCTTTTGATCGGCCGAAAGGTTCAGGGGGTTCTCGGTGTTTACAGTGAGGTGTTAGGTGGAAGCATCCTTTTTGCCTTTGGTTTGAAACTCCTTTTTTAATATTCGGTAAAGGACGGAAAGCCCCGATATTGGGGTTTTTTTATTTGTTAAAAAATATTCATAATTTTTCAGGTGAACAAAAAACGTCATTTCTGCGGTTGTGTACCTATTGTAATTGCGGAATGTTATACGGGAATCAATTCAGTGGGCTACTGAAAAAGAAGAATTTGGATTATAATGTTAATAAAGGAGGCGTGCATTATGATTCGGGTTTTATTTGTTTGTACAGGAAATACGTGCAGAAGCCCAATGGCAGAGGCAATTTTGAAGAGCAAGAACATTCCGGGCATCGAGGTCAAATCTGCAGGAATTTATGCAGCCGCTGGGCAAAACGCTTCTTTGCATGCCAGGAGTATACTGGAAAAGAATTCTATCCCTCATGTCCATGCATCGACACCTCTCACGGATCGCGAGGTGGAATGGGCTACCCATATCCTGACCATGACGGAAGGCCATAAATCGATGATAATGGCTTCCTATCCAACTGCGATTGAAAAAACTTTTACCTTAAAAGAATTTATTTCTGCCGATATAACTGATAGGGATATTTCAGACCCGTTTGGAGGGTCTGAGAAAATATATGATCAAACCTTTCGAGAGATTTCTGATTTAATAGAGCGGCTGGTCAAAAAGATCACATCGTAAGGGACGGTTTTTAGGGGGAATCGGAATGGCTGAAAAAAAGAGGTATAAGTTCGGTTTGAGGAAAAAACTGATCGTTTTTATCACTGTACTGGCACTCATCACATATTCGACAAGCTTTTTTTGTATCTATGTCGTGTATCCCATGTTTTTTAAAGGGGTGAATGAATTTATATTTACGAGTGTCACCCTGTTGCTCGGGATTATCTGGTCCGCCATTCTCACGTTCTTTGCGGCAGGTTTTATCATAAAACCGTTACAGAAGCTGGAGTCAGTTGCCTTGAAGGCCGCCCTCGGAGACATTGGAATGGACGCCGAAGTGACAAAATCGGATGATGAAATCCGTTCACTTGGAGTAGCCTTTAATCATATGCTCTTTAACTTAAGGGAAATGGTACAAAGCAATGAAGAGAATTTCCGTGAGACCAACGAAAAAGTGATCTCCATCTCGGGGGCTTCGCGTGAGGCGGCACAGCAAGCAGCAAGCATTGCGGGAACAGTGCAAGAAATATCGCTAGGTGCTGATAACTCCGCAGTTTCGATCCAGAATACCGCTGAATCGGTGGAGGATGTAATCCTGATCGCAAAGGAAGTCCAGAATAAAGCGAATGCCTCCTCGGATATTTCCCATGATATGGTCGCGGAACTGCAAAAGAGCAAGGAAGTAATCAATTCATTAGTGGATGGCATCCAGCAGCTTGCGCAGGAAAACCAGGATTCGCTCAAGGCTGTGAGACGGCTGGAGGAAAATGCGGAAAAAGTGGAACAAATCATTCAACTGGTGGGTGATATTGCAGCCCAGACAAACCTGCTTGCGCTCAATGCTTCGATTGAAGCCGCCCGTGCAGGAGAGCATGGCAGAGGGTTTGCCGTGGTTGCAGAGGAAGTCCGGCTCCTTGCGGATGAAAGTGCAAAGGCGGTTCAGGGCATTTCTTCGCTGATCCAGAATATCCAGTCTGATGTCCAGGGGGTGGTCAAGCAAATCAGCGAACAGGTGACTACCGCAAATAAAGAAGCCCAAAAAGGAACCGAAACAAACCAGACAATAGAGGAAATGACCCGAACCGTCCATAAAGTCGCAGCTGCTGTAGAGGATATAACCGGTTTGGTCGACAGGCAAATGGACAGTATCCAGGAAACTTCCCGCCAATCCCAGGAAGTCGCCGCCATTGCGGAGCAAACCTCGGCGGGGGCAGAAGAGGTTACGGCATCTACACAGGACCAAACGATGAGCATCGAAAATGTGGAAAAACTTGCAGAGCAATTAAAAGCCCAGGCGGAACAATTAAGGCAAACCATCACTCGTTTCCAATTGTAAAAGCAGGTCAAGGTTTCAGGGTTTTTTCCTGAAGCTTTTTTTATTGGATCACTTTTTAGGGCATTAACAAACGATTGCAAAACAAGACTTAAACAATGTCAGATTCTTTATCTTTTATCCTTTTTGTGACACAATAAAAGAAAAACACAAAGAGACAGGCTAGAAAAGTCGTCGATTGGCGAGCCTTTGTAAAGGTGAAAACAAAGGCGCAGTCAGGCCCGCAGGACGAGGAAGGCTTCGGCAGCATTACTTCGCACGAAACAAAGCGTCAGCTTTTTGAGATGCGGGGTCACATAGAAGAAATAGGGGCAAGGCGCATCAGTCTGTGTTCTGATTCATGCAGATTAGAAAGTTAAATCCTTTTATCTGCCAACAAAGAGGAGAGTATAGTAGATATGAAAGTAGCCATTGCATCCGATCACGGCGGCATTAATATCCGCGAAGAAATCAAAAGCCTGATGAATGAACTTGGGATTGAATTTGAAGACTTTGGCTGCGAGTGTGACACTTCGGTGGATTATCCGGATTATGCACTGCCTGTAGCCGAAAAAGTGGCGAACGGTGAATTTGACAGAGGAATCCTGGTTTGCGGGACGGGAATCGGGATGTCCATTGCAGCCAATAAGGTTAAAGGGATTCGCTGTGCACTTGTCCATGATGTATTTAGTGCTAAAGTGACGAGACAGCATAATGACAGCAATATATTGGCTATGGGTGAACGCGTCATAGGACCTGGCCTGGCCAGGGAAATTGCGAAGGCCTGGCTGACTTCTGAATTCGAGGCTGGCCGGCATGCGAACCGAATCGGCAAAATATCCGACTATGAAGAGAAAAACCGGTAATTGACGAAAGGGCGGAGTTTTTACTATGGAGAGCAAAACAACGCTACCGAATAAACTGGCACAATGGAAAAGTGAGCTCCATACCGTTTTGCAAGATTTACAGAACGAAGCCCGTTTGGATGCCAGGAAGTTGCTTGTGGTTGGCTGCAGTACGAGTGAAGTGGCGGGAAAACGCATTGGTACGGATGGCACCATTGAAATAGCCGAAATGATATTCGGGGAATTCGATGCTTTTCAAAAAGAGACAGGTGTGGAGATCGCTTTTCAGTGCTGTGAGCATGTAAACAGGGCGCTTGTACTGCCCCGCCATGTGGCTGAAAACCGCGGGTATGAGGAAGTTTCGGTTGTTCCCGTCCGCACAGCAGGCGGAGCAATGGCGGCTTTTGCATATAACCATCTCAAAGAGGCTGTAGTAGTCGAACATATCAAAGCCGATGCAGGGATTGACATAGGCGATACCTTTATAGGGATGCATCTGAAGCATGTGGCTGTCCCTGTAAGGGGTAGCATCAAAGAGGTAGGACATGCCCATGTGACAATGGCAAAGACGCGTCCAAAGTTGATTGGCGGCGAAAGGGCTGTATATGTGAAACGGACGGAAAATGAAAGCTGTTCATAATGGCCCTCTTTATTAGAGGGTTTTTGTTTTAGGGCTAAGGGTAGGTGAAAACAGAATGATCAATCAAGAATTCATTCGATAACCGAACAATTGTATAGCTTTTTTCTTTAATGTTCGAAAAAGTGCAAGAACCTACTACCGCTGTCAAATCTAACGTGTTAAAATAAAAAAGGAATTTTCGGAAAATGCTTGGCCGTTATTTTTCTATATGAAGAGGTTTTTACATATAGTCTGCAATTGAACGATAACCCGGAGGAGGATTTCCATGAACCGATTAGCGAAACAGGATGAACAAGTATTTAAGGCCATTCAGAAAGAATTGGGCCGTCAACGAAGCAAGATTGAGCTGATTGCTTCTGAAAACTTTGTGAGTGAAGCCGTCATGGAGGCACAAGGATCTGTATTGACGAACAAGTATGCGGAAGGATATCCCGGCAAGCGGTACTATGGCGGATGTGAGTATGTTGACGTAGTAGAAGATTTGGCAAGGGACCGGGCAAAGCAGATTTTCGGTGCGGAACATGCCAATGTTCAGCCTCATTCAGGTGCGCAGGCCAATATGGCGGTTTATTTTACAATTCTTGAGCCGGGTGATACGGTTCTTGGGATGAATCTTTCGCATGGCGGCCATTTAACCCACGGCAGCCCGGTTAACTTCAGCGGCGTTCAATATAACTTCGTCGAATATGGCGTTGATGAGGAAAATCAATTAATCAACTATGACGATGTACTGGAAAAAGCCCGTCAGCATAAGCCGAAATTGATTGTGGCCGGTGCAAGCGCGTATCCGCGCGTCATCGATTTTAAACGCTTCAGGGAAATCGCCGACGAGGTGGGAGCTTACTTAATGGTGGATATGGCCCACATCGCAGGGCTCGTTGCGGCAGGACTTCATCCAAGCCCGGTACCGTATGCCGATTTCGTTACGACAACCACACATAAAACACTTCGCGGGCCGCGCGGCGGCATGATTCTTTGTAAAGAAGAATTTGCAAAGAAAATTGATAAATCGATCTTCCCTGGCATCCAGGGCGGGCCGCTCATGCATGTCATCGCAGCCAAAGCTGTCGCATTCGGCGAAGCGCTTCAGGATGATTTTACAAAGTATTCACAGCAGATCATCGACAATGCCCAGCGGCTGGCTGCAGCATTAAAGAAGGAAGGACTGGACCTTGTTTCCGGCGGTACGGATAACCACTTGTTGTTACTGGATCTACGTTCTATCAACCTCACTGGAAAGATTGCTGAAAAAGCATTGGATGATATCGGGATCACCGTTAATAAAAATACGATTCCTTTCGATCCGGAAAGCCCGTTTGTAACAAGCGGCATCCGTATCGGCACTGCAGCCGTCACATCACGGGGCTTTGGGCCTTCAGATATGGATGAGATTGCATCCATTATCGGCCTGGTTTTAAAAAATCATGAAGATGAAGCAAAACTGGAAGAAGCAAAACAGCGTGTCACGGCTCTTTCAGGTAAATATGAATTGTATCCAACGTACTAAATCTGAGCCGTCCTCCTCACGGGGGACGGTTTTTCCGTCTCTCATTTTTTGGTTGTCCCGCATTTTGCCTCTCTTTGTTGAAGTATGAAAACTTTTTCTGTAAAATGGGTAGAAGTGACCGACGCACGAGATAAAAATGATTGCGCAAAAAGAGTCATAATATGAAAAAGGAGAGATCCTTCGAATGGCAAAGGTATATGTTTTTGATCACCCATTAATTCAACACAAATTAGCTTACATACGAGATATAAACACAGGAACGAAAGAATTCCGGGAGCTTGTGGACGAAGTTGCCACTTTAATGGCCTTTGAAATAACAAGGGATCTGCCGCTTGAGGAAGTGGAAATCGAAACACCTGTGCAAAAAGCGACAGTAAAAATGCTCTCCGGCAAGAAGCTTGGAGTCGTGCCGATCTTGCGCGCAGGAATTGGGATGGTCGATGGCATCCTGAAGTTGATACCTGCTGCCAAAGTGGGCCATATCGGGCTTTACCGCGATCCGCAAACGTTAAAGCCGGTTGAATATTACGCAAAGCTTCCAAGTGATGTGGAGGAGAGAGAATTCATCGTAGTCGATCCCATGCTGGCAACAGGTGGTTCCGCCATTGAAGCGATCCAATCCATAAAAAAGCGCGGTGCAGTGAATATTAAATTCATGTGCCTGATTGCAGCCCCGGAAGGCGTGGATGCCCTGCAGGCGGCTCATCCGGACGTAGATATCTATATTGCGGCACTTGATGAAAAGCTGAATGACCATGGTTATATCGTCCCTGGCCTTGGCGATGCCGGCGACCGTTTGTTTGGCACAAAATAATCAAAACGGGAAAACGGCAGGCTATTCTTGCAGGTCAAAATATTCGTACGTGAACTCCGTCCTTATTGGGCGGTTTTTTTTATGCAAGAAATGTCGAGCTGCCGATGGAATGAAAGAAAAGGAATCTTAATAAAAGGAAGGGCTAAATAAGTTTAATTTTTCCGTGTAAAGCTGTCTTCCATATATTTTTGGCCCATTCATGTTAAACCCATGTTTCACATGCCTTTCAGCAAAGCTGAAAGGTTGCTCTGACTATATAGCCCCAGCCAAAGCGAGCTTTCTCTGAGCCTATGCAGCCGGAGCTTAAATGAGCTAAAAATAAACCATGCAATTTATCAAGCTTGCTTCTTTAGTCCGACTCAAATAGTTACAAACTTCCTTGTCCATTCGCGAATAGCTTAAGGATGCAGTGAAAACCTATGGAAAAAGAGGGGGCTTTTAGATGATGAAAAAAGTTGTATTGCTATTATCTTTATTATTAGTCATTCCAGAAACGTTTCCGCGATCCGCGATCCGAATCCCCCCGCTGCCGCAAATCTCTCCTGCTGAAACAGCGACAGCGATCGTCACGTTAAAGGAGCAGGCTGATACATCATCCATCCGAAAGCTCTTAGAAAAATACCCGTCTTTAAAAGTGCGCTGTGTGTATCAGCATGCATTATCCGGATTTTCAGTTGCGGGCAAAGTCAAGGAAATGGAGGAATTGAAAAAAGAACGGTTGATCAGCAATGTATCACAGGTATCTTATTATCAGGCAGAAATGGAAGGAAGCATCCCGTTTATCGGTGCTGACAAAATCCGCAACTTGTTTGACGAAAAAAACCAGCGGATAACCGGAAAAGGAATTAAGGTAGGTGTCATTGATACAGGTATCGATTATAATCATCCTGATTTAAGAAGAACTTATCGTTTTGGCCGGGATTTTGTCGATGGAGACCGTGACCCAATGGAAACAAAAGGAAGCGCTGGTTTAGCTACTGTACATGGAACTCATGTGGCAGGAATCATTGCAGCAAATGGGAAAATGAAAGGGGTTGCACCTGAAGCTGAGATTTATGCTTACCGGGCTCTCGGACCTGGCGGTGTCGGCAACACAGAGCAGGTTTTGGCCGCCATAGAAGCCGCGATTGAAGACAAGGTCGATGTCCTGAATCTTTCTTTAGGTAACAATGTCAACGGTCCTGATCTGCCTATCTCCCAGGCGTTGAATAAAGCCGTGGACCAGGGCATCGTTGCCGTTACTTCAAATGGCAACTCCGGACCGGATGTGTGGACGGTCGGTTCCCCGGGAACAGCGGAAAAAGCCATATCCGTAGGTGCATCAACACCGCCGCTTCGCGTTCCTTATTTAGTGGCAGGGCTGGGGGCCCGACGAAAGGAGATCAGGCTGATGCCGCTGCAGGGCGTAGAGGAGTGGAATTTATCATTCTCAGGACTACTTATGTATGGGGGGGTGGGATACAGAAAAGAGTTACATCATGCCAAGGGTAAAATCGTGCTGCTAAAACGCGGCAAACTGACCTTTGATGAAAAGGTGAGAAATGCAGAGAAGGCGGGAGCAAAAGGTGTCATTATCTATAACAACACAAAAGGGGGATTCATTGGTTCCCTGGAAGAACAGAGGAATATTCCTGCGGCTTCCATTGATAAAGCGGCAGGAGAACGATTAAAACAAACACTCCTTATTGGGGGAAATGGAGATGTCCGTTTTCTATATAAGAAGGAAGAAGACAAACTGGCGGATTTCAGTTCAAGAGGGCCTGTAACCGTGACATGGGGAATAAAACCGGATATCCTCGCACCGGGAGTGGCTATTAAAAGCACAATTCCTTCCGGATATCTTGCTTTACAGGGGACAAGCATGGCCGCCCCGCATGTAGCAGGGGCAAGCGCACTTATTTTGCAGGCGCATCCGGACTGGTCTCCTGGGCAGGTCAAATCGGCCTTGATGTCCACATCGAAACCACTGGTAAATGAAAACAGGCAGCCGTATCGGACATATGAGCAGGGAGCGGGGAGGCTGCAAATCGATAAGGCAGTGAAAGCAGATACTATACTGGTTCCTGGATCCTTATCTTTCGGTATGTATGAAAACAAGGAAGGTATTGATGAGCATCTCGAAAAGGTCACGGTCGGAAACGAGGGTAAAACCATAAAGCATTATTCGTTTACCTTTCCTAAAAGGGAGCAAGGGATTACCTGGAAATTCCCTTCCTCGTTTACAGTAAAACCAGGGGAACAAAAACAAATTACCATCGGCCTGCAGGTGAGTCCGAATGAAATGGAAAAAGGGATTTATGACGGATACCTAACCTTGCTCGAAGGCACGAACAGGATTAGCCTGCCGTTTTTATATGTAAAAGAAGAACCGAATTACCCAAGGGTCATGGGGTTCGACTTCGGAGAGGGAGATAAAGAAGGCACTTACAGGTATGAGATGTATTTGCCGCGGGGCGCTGAGGAATTCGGCATCGCTTTATATAATGAAGACAACCTGCAATTTGCCGGCTTCATGGACTGGGGAAGGAATAACCCGGGAGGAATGGTGAAAAAAGATATTCCCAGAGAAAAACTCCCGCCTAAAGGAATATATAAAGCGATTGTTTTTGCCAAAAAGTCCGGAAAAGAAGACAGGATTGATGCAATGATTCAAATTGAATAATTTTAAACTTTGTGACATTTCCCGTGTCAATCATTATTTAACGAACTAAATGTGAACATTTAGTTAACATTTCAAACCTGTGACAATTTTCACTAAGCGTTTCGTTGACATTAATAGTAGCCTATTGTATGCTAACTAAGGGTATAAATGAGAGGGTTTACAAAAGATTCTGTGCAATTTATTTTCCCACTTTTGCACAATGGAAATATTATATCCGTCTACTAATCAACCGCGAGGATGCACACTATGCGTCAACACAATCGCTACCCCTTTAAAGCGATGGCTTTAATGTCTGCCGTTCTATCACAATTGGCCGGATCCATATTATTCGGCATCTTTGTTGGAAGATGGCTTGACGGAAAGCTGGGCGCTGCTCCGCTGTTTTTGGTGGTTGGTCTTCTTTTAGGACTTGCTGCAGGCATCTTTGCGATGCTGCGTACAGTCCGACGATATTTTTCAGGAGAATAAAATCTATAATGCCAGAATTACAATCTATGTTTAAGAGGCAACGGACATACATAATGTTCCTCTTGGTCCTCTATGTATTAGGAGCCGGATTTACTCCGTATTACACCATTTTCATGGGCCTGATACTCGGCACAGGCTTCAGCCTGTTCAATCTCTGGTCATTGGTCCGGAAAAACCGGAAGTTTTCCGAAGCGGTAGCTGCTAACGAGAAAGCGAAATCGCTTGGCACGTTAACCAGGATCGCAATTGGGGCACTGGCTGCCGTAGTTGCGCTCAGGTATCCGGAACACTTTCATGTCGTAAGTATGGTTATTGGATTAATGACGGCATATGTGGTCATTATAATAGATTTTTTTATCCAAAATTTACGTCGAGAGAAAAAAGAGAGGTGAATAACTGATGAATCATGGGGCTCCTATTGTGGAATTTATGGGATTGTACTTCAATCTGGCAAATATCATGATGATCACAATTGCAAGTCTGATAGTCTTCATACTCGCTGTGGTGTCCACACGCCGGCTGGAGTTGAAACCGACTGGGATCCAGAACTTCACGGAATGGGTCATGGATTTTGTGAAAGGGATCATCAACAGCACGATGGACTGGAACACAGGAGGGCGGTTCCTTATATTAGGAATGACTCTGATCATGTATATCTTTGTTTCAAATATGCTCGGTTTGCCTTTCTCAATAATCGTAGGTCACGACCTTTGGTGGAAATCGCCAACTGCCGATCCGGTTATCACAATGACCCTCGCCGTTATGGTAATGGGGCTGACGCACTATTATGGTGTCAAAATGAAGGGTGCAAAGGGTTATGCCAAAGGGTATTTTGAACCGATGGGTTTCATGTTCCCCTTAAAGATTGTCGAAGAGTTTGCAAACACCCTTACATTGGGCCTGCGGCTTTACGGTAACATTTATGCAGGTGAGATTCTATTAGGTTTGCTAGCGGGACTTGCCACCAGCGGCTATGCCAATGGTTTTGGCAGCGGGATAGCGGGCACGCTCGGGGCAATTGTGCCAATGCTTGCATGGCAAGGCTTCAGTGTCTTTGTAGGAACAATCCAAGCTTTCATTTTCACAATGTTAACAATGGTTTTTATATCACATAAAGTGAGCCAAGACCATTAATTATAAAATTTGTTCATTATTGAACAGGAATTATAAAAAAATCATCTTTCTCAAGGAGGAAAATTAATCATGACAGGTTCTATTGGTCTTCTAGCGGCAGCGATCGCAGTTGGTTTGGGTGCACTTGGTGCAGGTATCGGTAACGGTCTTATTGTTGGGCGTACAATCGAAGGGATGGCTCGCCAGCCAGAAGCTGCAGGCAGACTTCAAACAACAATGTTCATCGGGGTTGCGTTAGTTGAGGCCCTTCCAATCATTGGGGTAGTTATCGGATTTATCGTTTTAGGCCGATAAGGATAAGAGACATACGCAGGTAATGGCGAAGTTGCTTCGATGAGGACCTTCGCCATTCCTTTATGTCCACAATCAGTATATTATATGCATTTTAAACAATAGAAATCCCTTTTCAAATTTGCCAATTTGAAAATTACAGGCTTATATAGTCAAACTTTGAAGGGAGTGAACCCTAGCGTGTTAACAAGCGGATATGTATTAGGGGCAGCTGCTGAAGGCGGTCTTCACTTTAATGGTGGGGATATCATTTTCCAGCTCGTCATGTTCATTATTTTGTTAGCTTTGGTTAAGAAATTTGCATGGGGTCCGTTAATGGGCATCATGAAAGAGCGTGAGCAGTTAATCGCAAATGAAATCAGTGCCGCAGAAGCAAGCCGTGCAGAGGCCGGCAAGCTTTTGGAGGAACAACGGGAACTACTGAAAACGTCACGTACCGAAGCAGGGCAACTGATTGAAAATGCGAAGAAGCAGGGTGAAGCTCAGCGTGAAGATATCATTTCGGCTGCACGTGCTGAGGCTGAGCGGTTGAAAGAGTCAGCAAAGCGTGAGATCGTCCAGGAGAAGGAAAAAGCTGTCGCGGCTCTTCGCGATCAAGTGTCATCCCTTTCTGTATTGATTGCATCGAAGGTAATCGAGAAAGAACTTTCCGAGGCAGATCAGGAAAAACTGATCAATGAGTATCTTCAAGAGGCAGGAGAAGAGCGATGAGCGATATTTCTGTGGCAAAGCGTTATGCCGTAGCTCTTTTCGAAATTGCCAAAGAGCAAAATCTCTTGGAATCGTTCGAAGAAGAACTTCGCACGGTTCGGGAAGTGTTTATGAATAATAAGCAGCTCCTGGCATTCCTTCAGCATCCTAAAGTTACTCCGGCATCCAAGAAGAAGTTCGTCGAAGAAGCTTTTGAAGGTCTTTCAACGCAGGTGAAAAACACATTGCTGCTGATGGTTGACCGTCAACGCTCAGATGTGATTTCCCAGATGGCTGTTGATTTCATTGAACTTGCAAATGATGAAAGGTCAGTAGCCGAAGCGCTGGTGTATTCCGTGCGTCCGCTGACTGACACAGAGCGTGAATCCGTTTCATCAGCATTTGCAGCTAAAATAGGCAAGAAAACATTAAGAATTGAAAATATAGTAGACCGCAGTATCCTGGGCGGAATTAAGCTTCGCATCGGCAACCGTATCTATGACGGGAGCGTAAGCGGCAAGCTTGAGCGCCTTGAAAAGGAACTGTTAGGTTAACATTCTTTAGACAGGGGTGAAATTCATGAGCATCAAAGCTGAAGAAATCAGTGCACTGATTAAAAAACAGATTGAAAATTATCAGTCGGAAATTCAAGTAAGCGATGTGGGTACCGTAATCGTAGTCGGGGACGGGATCGCACGCGTTCATGGTTTAGATAATGTCATGGCTGGAGAGCTCGTCGAATTCTCTAATGGTGTCATGGGGATGGCGCAAAACCTTGAAGAGAACAATGTTGGTATTGTCATTCTTGGGCCTTATTCAGACATCCGTGAAGGCAGCGAGGTTCGCCGTACAGGACGCATCATGGAGGTTCCAGTAGGCGAAGAATTAATCGGACGTGTAGTAAACCCGCTTGGACAGCCTGTTGACGGACTTGGTCCGATCAATACTACAAAAACCCGTCCTATCGAAAGCCCTGCAACTGGCGTTATGGACCGTAAATCTGTTCATGAGCCATTGCAAACAGGTATTAAGGCGATCGATGCCTTAGTTCCAATTGGCCGCGGCCAGCGTGAATTAATTATCGGTGACCGCCAAACTGGTAAAACATCGGTGGCAATCGATACAATCCTTAACCAGGCAGACCAAAACATGATCTGTATTTATGTTGCGATCGGCCAAAAAGAATCTACGGTTCGCGGAACTGTAGAAACCCTACGTAAGCATGGTGCGCTTGATTACACAATCGTTGTAACGGCTTCTGCTTCACAGCCGGCACCTCTTCTATATCTAGCTCCTTATGCTGGTGTTACTATGGGTGAAGAATTCATGTTCAATGGCAAGCACGTTCTGGTTGTTTATGATGATTTGTCTAAACAAGCATCCGCATACCGTGAACTTTCCCTATTGCTTCGCCGTCCACCAGGCCGTGAAGCATTCCCAGGTGATGTATTCTACTTGCACTCACGTTTATTAGAGCGTGCAGCCAAGCTTAATGACACTCACGGTGCAGGTTCCATAACAGCACTGCCGTTCGTTGAAACTCAAGCTGGCGATATTTCCGCTTATATTCCAACAAACGTTATTTCCATCACAGATGGGCAAATATTCTTGCAGTCTGACTTGTTCTTCTCAGGGGTCCGCCCTGCGATCAACGCTGGTCTCTCTGTTTCACGTGTAGGTGGTTCCGCACAAATCAAGGCGATGAAAAAGGTTGCAGGTACTTTGCGTCTCGACCTTGCTTCATTCCGTGAATTGGAAGCTTTCGCTCAGTTTGGTTCCGATCTTGATAAGTCTACCCAAGCGAAGCTTGCCCGTGGTGCGCGTACAGTTGAAGTACTGAAGCAGGACTTGAACAAGCCGATTAAAGTCGAAAAGCAGGTTATGATTCTTTTCGCGTTGACACGCGGACATTTAGATAGTATTCCTGTTGGGGATATCGGGCGTTTCGAAGACGAATTCCTTAGCTGGTTAGATCGTAACCACCAGCAAGTTTTGGACCACATCCGTACAACTGGCGATCTGCCTAAAGAAGATGAAATTGTTGCTGCGATTAACGAATTTAAAAAGTCATTCGTTATCTCTGAATAATCGGTCTAAAATTTGTAAAAGGGTGGTGAGAATGAATGGCATCATTACGTGATATAAAAAGCCGTATAACTTCGACGAAAAAAACGAGCCAGATTACAAAAGCGATGCAGATGGTCTCCGCATCCAAATGGAGCCGTGCTGAAGGGAATGCAAAAGCATTTGTCCCGTACATGGAGAAAATCCAGGAAGTTGTCGCCAGTATCGCTTCGGGGAGTAAGAACTCTTCACATCCGATGCTGGTATCCCGTCCTGTAAAGAAGACAGGCTACCTGGTAATCACTTCGGATCGTGGCTTGGCTGGGGCTTATAACAGCAGCGTCCTTCGTCACACATTGCAAACAATAAACAGTCGACATAAATCACAGGATGAGTACGCAATCATCGCCATCGGAAGAGTAGGACGTGATTTCTTTGTAAACCGGAACATGAATGTTGCGCTTGAAATCGTTGGTCTGTCTGACCAGCCTTCATTCTCTGACATCAGTGATCTTGCAAAGTCTGCAGTCGGATTGTTCTCACAAGGAACATATGATGAACTTTACATGTATTACAATCACTATGTCAGTGCCATTCAGCAGGATGTTACAGAAACGAAATTGCTTCCACTAACGGATATCCAGCCTTCCGGAAAGCTGACTTCTTATGAATTTGAGCCGTCAGCCGAGGAAATTTTGGAAGTCCTTCTTCCTCAATATGCGGAAAGCCTGATTTACGGGGCATTATTGGATGGAAAAGCAAGCGAACATGCAGCCCGCATGACTGCGATGAAAAATGCAACAGATAATGCGGCTGAGCTGATTGACAGTCTTTCTCTTGTATATAACCGAGCCAGACAGGCCGCTATTACACAGGAGATTACAGAGATTGTCGGCGGTGCGGCTGCACTGGAATAGAACGATAATTTATGGCCGTCGGGGAGCCTGTACGAAATGGCATCCCGCAGCCTTTTTATAGGCCTTTTTACAAGTAATGTTAGGAGGGAACAAGATGAATAAAGGACGCATTATCCAAGTTATGGGTCCGGTTGTTGACGTCAAGTTCGAAAGCGGTCAACTTCCAAGAATCCATAATGCGTTAAGAATAGATTTTCCTGAGTCTGGCGACAGCTTAACTCTTGAAGTAGCCCTTCACTTGGGCGATGATTCAGTGCGTACGGTTGCCATGTCTTCCACTGATGGATTGACTCGCGGTGCCGAAGTGTCTGACACAGGCGCACCAATTTCAGTACCGGTCGGGGATGCGACTCTTGGCCGTGTTTTCAACGTTTTAGGTGAAAATATTGACCTTGATGAAGCTCTTGCCGCTGATGTACGACGTGATCCAATCCACAGGCAGGCGCCAACTTTTGAAAATCTTTCTACAGAAGTAGAAATTCTTGAAACTGGCATCAAGGTAGTAGACCTGCTTGCTCCATATATCAAAGGTGGAAAAATCGGCCTATTCGGTGGTGCGGGTGTTGGTAAAACGGTACTAATTCAAGAGCTTATCAACAACATTGCTCAAGAACACGGTGGTATTTCCGTATTCGCAGGTGTTGGGGAACGTACTCGTGAAGGAAATGACCTTTATCATGAAATGACTGATTCCGGTGTTATCAAGAAAACTGCCATGGTATTCGGGCAAATGAATGAGCCGCCTGGAGCACGTATGCGTGTGGCCTTGACTGGTTTGACAATGGCAGAATATTTCCGTGATGAGCAGGGACAAGACGTGTTGTTCTTCATCGATAACATCTTCCGTTTCACACAAGCAGGTTCCGAGGTTTCTGCCCTTCTAGGCCGTATGCCTTCAGCGGTAGGTTACCAGCCGACACTTGCTACAGAAATGGGACAACTACAAGAGCGTATTACATCTACTAACGTAGGTTCCGTAACTTCTATCCAGGCGATTTATGTTCCTGCCGATGACTATACTGACCCGGCTCCTGCTACGACATTCGCTCACTTGGACGCAACGACAAACCTTGAGCGTAAGCTTTCTGAAATGGGTATCTATCCGGCGGTTGATCCGCTTGCTTCAACATCACGTGCATTGTCTCCTGAAATTGTCGGTGAAGAGCATTATAATGTTGCCCGCCAAGTTCAACAGACTTTGCAGCGTTACAAAGAACTTCAAGATATCATCGCAATCCTTGGTATGGATGAACTTAGTGATGAAGATAAGCTTGTCGTTGGACGCGCACGCCGTATTCAATTCTTCTTATCACAAAACTTCCACGTAGCTGAACAGTTTACAGGTCAGAAAGGTTCTTACGTGCCTGTCAAGGAAACTGTCAAAGGTTTCAAGGAAATTCTCGATGGTAAGCATGATGATCTTCCTGAAGATGCATTCCGCCTTGTAGGAAGAATTGAAGAAGTCGTTGAAAATGCAAAACAAATGGCGTAAGGAAGGGACCAAGGAGGGTATTTAAATGAAGACCGTTAAAGTCAGTATTGTTACTCCCGATGGCCCAGTATATGATGCTGAAGTCGAAATGGTAAGCACAAAAGCAAAAAGCGGGGAGCTTGGTATTTTACCCGGACATATTCCGCTGGTTGCTCCATTAGAGATTGCTGCCGTCCGTTTGAAAAATGGCGGACAAACCGAATATATCGCAGTCAACGGAGGCTTTCTTGAAGTACGCCCTGATGTCGTGACTATTCTTGCCCAATCAGCTGAACAGGCAGAAAGCATCGACTTAGCGCGTGCTCAGGCGGCCAAAGCCCGTGCTGAAAAACGGTTGCAGGATAAACAAGACAATATTGATGCGACAAGGGCCGAACTGGCTTTACAACGAGCCGTCAACCGCATCGCAATAGCAGAAAAGAAATACTAATAATGAGCACTATCCATGTTATGGATAGTGCTTTTTTGCTGTTTTTGTGTTTTGATAATTTGGAACCATTTTGGAACTTCTAAGCGGGAAGAGAAATATTATGAAATTATTTACATATTATCTAATGTTAAGAAAGGCTGAACTTCCTAAGAATTTCTACCTTTTATTCTCACGGAATGTTATAATGTATACGTTTACAAACCTATTTTTTCCAAGAAAACTATTGCGGGCCGGCAAAGAACAAACGTAGATTTTGATGTCAAAAACCAGGCAGGGAGGTTGCCCATGGAGGATTTGAATATTTATCAGAATAATTATCTGATAGTATTTGTGTTTCTCTGTTTAGGTGTACTTTTGCCGATAATATCTCTTTTTATTGGCAAACTGCTTCGTCCGTACAAACCGATAGAGGCGAAGTATACCACTTACGAGAGCGGTATGGAACCCTTCCATGATTCAAGGGTCCAGTTCAATGTCCGCTACTATATTTTCGGGCTTATGTTTGTCATCTTTGATGTAGAAACGGTGTTTTTGTATCCATGGGCAGTAGCCTATGAGAAGCTTGGGATTTTTGCGTTGATCGAGATGCTGATATTTGTATTCATGCTATTGATCGGACTGGTCTACGCATGGAGGAAGAAGGTGTTAAAATGGACTTAACATTAGAAGGGGTATCGCCATCAGAAATGGAAGAATTGCGTCGGAGTGTTTTCTTATCAACCCTCGAGCAGGTAAAGGGGTGGGCTCGGAGCAACTCCTTGTGGCCAATGACATTTGGACTGGCCTGTTGTGCAATTGAAATGATGGGAGTCGGTTCTTCACATTATGACTTAGATCGTTTTGGTTCATTTTTTCGTACTTCTCCAAGGCAGTCTGACGTTATGATCGTTTCAGGAACTGTCACCAAAAAAATGGCACCTATCTTAAGGCGATTGTATGATCAAATGCCTGAACCCAAGTGGGTGATTGCCATGGGGTCCTGTGCTACTGCCGGCGGACCGTATGTAAAATCTTACTCGGTGGTGAAAGGCGTGGACCAAATTGTTCCCGTAGATGTATACATACCTGGGTGCCCGCCAAATCCGGCCGCCCTAATTTACGGCATAAATAAATTGAGAGAGAAAATCCGCCATGAAGCAAAAACCGGGAAGAAGGTGATGTAGTCATGGACGGTGAAAAAAGCCTGGAAGAATTAAAAACAGAAGCTGCCGCCAAAGCAAAAGCAGCCGCGCTGGCGAGGAAACAGGCGAAGGAGCAAAGC
>NZ_QVTD01000001.1 GCF_003429105.1 Peribacillus glennii | reverse complement strand
CAAGATACCTAAAATCGCTGCCAGAAAGACTAATACATTCATAATCTCGCCCTCTTTTGATTAATGAAGAAGATGGAGGTATAAAGACCAATCGGTATGGTGAGCACAATTCCAATCCCGCCAGCTAGGGCCCGAGCCATTTCTAATGATAGGTTCATGGAGAGGGTAAAACCTAAGGCAGACGCATTCTTCAAATACAAAATAAGCAAGGGAATGGAACCGCTTATATAGGCAAAGAACAAAATATTGGTCATGGTTCCCATTATATCCTTCCCAATCTCCATTCCAGAAGTCTTCAGTGCTTTTATGGATATGTTGTTATTGTTTTCATACAACCCAAAAATGGAAGAAGACATGGTAATGGCTACATCCATTACCGCACCCAAAGATCCGACCAATAACCCGGCCATAAACACCATTCGATAAGGACGGGTCAAGAATTGCATTTCTTCGTATCGGAGCCCACTTTCCAAAGTCAGCCTCATGACAAGAAAGGCAATCAATAGTGAAAGAAACGTTGCAAGCAGGGTAGCAACAATCGCAGCATATGTTTTTTCGTTAAAGCCATTGACCAGCAGCAAAGAAAACACCGTGAACAAAATGGCACTTATGCTGCATATCAGCACCAGGCTCACATGCGATGCATTACGATAAACATCCAGTGCATAAGACAATATAATGGCATTGACTGCCAAACTTATGATGGAGAACAGCCCTTGCTTTTTACCGACAATAAGCAGAATAAAGATAAAAATCCATGCAGTGATGACAATATGATGGTCACGTTTGACCTCTTTTATGGTGCCAGTTAATGAATCTTGTTCCTCTTTCTTATTGACTGAGACAAACAGCTTATCCCCTACGCCATATTCTTGGTCAAAGGCTCCGGATGATGAATACTCATTGGTTAAATGAATAAGCTGTCCTTTTCTGTTACCATTTTTTAGTTTTCCTATTATACGTTGCTTGAATAGGTAATCTTCATTACCATGGATATCGGTCATTTTCGTTTTATCAGCCAACGACACTTTGACGACCTCGGCTATGGGGCGTTCATAGAAGGAATCATTGTGATTCACAAAAAAAACGGATATCGCAAAGCATAATCCTAACAAGCTAAAGAAAATAAGGTGTTTGTACGTTATTTTTGTAAATTTGTTTATATTAACCTTCAAAAAAAAACCTCCAGTAAAAGGGATGGAGCTCCTTATCCTATCCAGCATAACACGGGATTTAGAATAGCAGGTGAATTTTAAAACCGCAAGAAAATCTCTTCCTCCTGGTTTCTTTTTACGTTAAGAGGCTATATTTCAAAATGAAAGCAATCAAGGTTTCAAATTATATAGAATGCTTTATGCCCTCTTAAAATCGTTATAGTTCCTATCCTTTTATTAGCATCCTAATTTATTTACTACAAGATTTTCCACGGCTCGGGGTTCTTTTCTACAGATCATAAGAATTTCACTATATGGATGATCGAGTCACGTGGTTAAATAGAAAATTCCCATTCGAAGTATTTTACATAATTCTAACAATGCCTTAAGATATAAGTAGCGAATTTTGCTCTAGGGAAACTTTTTTAGAACAGGCTTAATTTTGCGTAGGGGGGAAACAATTTGAAAAAACAAAAGCCCGAAACCATCATACTAAAAAATAAGACATTAATTTCCGCGGAGGCAGTACTAAGAGGGGATGTAACTGGTTTAAAAAGGATTTTACCCTTCCTCGGACCGGCTTTCATTGCCTCTGTTGCGTATATAGATCCTGGCAATTTTGCAACCAATATAACGGCTGGTTCAAAATTCGGTTATCTTTTGCTATGGGTGATTGCCGTATCTAATATAATGGCCGTATTAATACAATCCTTATCTGCCAAACTGGGAATTGCGACGGGTATGAATTTACCGGAAGTAGCACGTGATTTATTCCCAACATCCGTAGCTCTTTTTTTGTGGATACAAAGTGAACTGGTTATCATTGCAACCGATTTGGCAGAATTTATCGGGGCTGCTTTAGGACTTAATTTACTATTTGATATACCTATGCTTCCTGCTGCACTCATCACTGCGGCGGCATCTTTCCTTATTTTGGAATTGCAGCGTCGTGGATACCGCTCATTGGAGGCAGGCATAGCAGCGATGGTTATGATTGTGGTAGTAGCATTCGCCTGTCAGGTAGTGTTGGCAAAGCCTGATATAAGTGCTGTTGCGGAAGGGGTTTTTACTCCGAAGTTTGTAGGGGTAGACAGCATTCTTTTAGCTTCCGGCATTCTGGGGGCGACGGTCATGCCTCATGCGATCTATCTCCATTCCTCCCTTACTCAAAAGCGTGTGGTAGGACAGAACGACTTCGACAAAAAGCAAATATTCAAACTGGAATTTTTGGATATCATTATTGCCATGATGCTGGCTGGGGCCATTAACATGAGTATGCTGATTGTTTCTGCATCGCTTTTTTTCAAAAACGGTCTGATCATTGAAGACTTGTCTACAGCCTTTCATCAATTTGGCCATTTAGTTGGTCCTATTGCGTCGATTTCTTTCGGACTAAGCCTGTTAATTGCCGGGTTGTCCAGTTCTTCAGTCGGTACGCTGGCTGGCGATGTGGTGATGCAAGGATTTATAAACAGGAAAATAAATCTGTATTTACGGCGTGCTATCACAATAGTGCCACCTTTACTCATTATCATATCTGGTATTAATCCGACAAATGCCCTGGTCATGAGTCAAGTCATTCTATCGTTTGGCATTGCATTCGCTCTGATTCCATTGATTATTTTTACGAGCAACAAAAAAATCATGGGCGGGCTTACCAATCATAGGCTGACAACAGTACTAGGCTGGGTCATAGCAGGAATCGTCATTTTATTAAATATTTTTCTGCTTTTTGAGACCTTTCATTAATCTTAATCTATATGAGTTATGTTTAAGTTTCTCATAGGAGACAGTTCGTCCTTGTTTTCAGTGTAGTATGTAGTAAGGTGAAAATGGCAGCAACCGTTTGCAGGGGGAGATAGACCGATGGAAGAAAATGTGATTTTGGCTTTTAGCCTAACATTGTTAGCCGGACTGGCAACCGGAATTGGAAGTGTTATTGCGTTACTTACAAGAAAGACGAACAAAAAATTTC
The DNA here is from genome assembly GCF_003429105.1 of Peribacillus glennii. Classification (GTDB taxonomy): domain Bacteria; phylum Bacillota; class Bacilli; order Bacillales; family DSM-1321; genus Peribacillus; species Peribacillus glennii. The sequence continues at coordinate 239,121 of NZ_QVTD01000001.1, read as the reverse complement.
TATCTTTGACGCTCGGTTTTTCGGCGGGTGTTATGATTTATGTTTCATTGGTAGAAATTTTTGTGAAAGCCAAGACTGCCCTGGTTGATAGTGTTGGAGTCCAGTTAGGTAACTGGCTGACCGTTGGCGGGTTCTTTGCAGGGATGGTCCTTATAGCCTTGATTGACAAATTTATACCTACACAAGGGAATCCTCATGAACACCAGAAGGTAGAGGATATGAATTCCTCCGTTGAAGAGACTGCATTATTGAAAATGGGTACATTCACTGCGTTAGCCATTGCCATTCATAATTTTCCCGAGGGAATTGCTACATTCACTTCGGCTCTGCAAGATCCCAGTCTTGGGATGGCCATTGCATTTGCCATTGCTATCCATAACATACCGGAGGGAATTGCAGTGGCCGTGCCGATTTACTTTGCCACGGGTAACAAGAAGAAAGCCTTTAAGCTGTCATTTTTATCAGGATTATCGGAGCCGGTCGGTGCGATTATTGCATACCTGATCTTAATGCCGTTCCTTAACGATGTAATGTTTGGCATGGTGTTTGCTGCGGTGGCTGGCATCATGGTTTTTATATCACTTGATGGATTGATTCCTGCTGCTAAAAAATATGATGAAGGGCACGTATCCATATACGGTTTGATTGGTGGCATGGCAGTCATGGCCCTTAGCTTGTTGTTGTTTATCTAATCTTAATGGAAACGGCTAATCCTTCCCACTACTGTGGGACACTGCTGACGGCTATGCGTGACATCATAAACCGGCCTTACATGCACATAAGTAGACTGCTCCGAAAAGAGCAGTCTTTTTGAAACTTTTCTAAGCATAATCATGCTACTGCTAATTTAATGTGCCATCATCTCATGGGCCACATCAAGTCTTAATGTGACTGCTATGGCCTATGTATGATCGATGAAGGCAAAAACCGGAAAGTACGATCATCTGTCACCTAAGTGAACAAGGGATTAGAAGGCTGTTGAAAAAAAAGCGACATGATGGCTCTATCCTGCTGCTGGATCAATGGCTGTCGATGTCGCCTGCCTAAATCATTATTTACTTTTGGAAAAGGTGATATTTTTGCTTTGTCACATAAAATTGACACTGTCATGCCCTTTAGTCCGATTTTTCCTCATATAACATGAGTTGGCACTCAATTAAACACATTGAAGGTATCTTATTCATATCACGGTTTTTCTCAAAAGTTACTATTTAAATGTGCATGTGGTAGCAACTTTGAAAAAACATTTACCAAATTTAAAAATAATAACCAACGTAAATGTGACGTATGCCAACCGCCACAAGTGACACGACAGCGAATAAACGAAAATAAACAATGATCCTGCTCTAAAAGTATCAAATTTGATATTATAATCATTAATACTTTGTTATAATAAACTGTTATTAACATATCGAGGAGGAACATTATTTTCATGTCAATTGAACTAGGAAGTAAGGTACAAGGTAAAGTAACAGGTATCACTAATTTTGGAGCATTCGTAGAATTACCTGGAGGAACAACAGGTCTAGTGCATATCAGTGAAGTTGCTGATAGCTATGTAAAAGATGTTAATGATCATCTCAAAATAGGCGATATGGTTGAAGTTAAAGTGTTGAGTGAAAAAGAAGGAAAGGTTGCCTTGTCGATAAAGCAAACCATAGATAAACCTGAAGGACAATCTTCTTATAAGCAACGTCCTCGCCCCACTCAAGGTAGAGGGAATGATCGTTCTAGAGGTAATTTTAAACCAAGAGAAACCTTTGAAGATAAAATGTCTAAATTCTTGAAGAGTAGTGAAGAGAGCTTATCTTCTCTAAAACGTAACACTGAAGGAAAACGAGGTGGAAGAGGAGGAAGACGTGGTTAACTTGCTGCGTTTTCATTGTCACTTTACATGGAGCCTCTACGGGCAAGATATCGAGCCATGAAGCCTGTTACATCCAACAAACTGGCTCTGCCGAACAAGGATAACATGCCCGCCTCTCCATATAATAACGAGAAAGATTCCACAGAATTAGGTGTTTTAAAATTTGGAGCTGTTTTTGGGCAGCTTTTCTTGCTCCACTAAAGGGGCAGGTTAGCCAAACAAGGAACTAGTAGTTATTTAAAAAAGCACTGTTTGGACCAGTGCTTTTTAGCCAATTAATATTTTTTCCTCAGCATAACGAATCTTCGCTTTATTATTTGCGTGGATGGCTAGTGCAAAAGCCATTGTTAAAGGACCTACTCTTCCTATAAACATCATTACTGTAATTAAAATCCGCCCCATAGGACTTAATTCCATTGTTAATCCAGCACTCATTCCGACTGTTCCAAAAGCTGAGACTGTTTCAAATAGTATTTTAGACATTTCTGCTCCTTTTTCTGTTATTGTCAGTAAAAAGAAGATCAAGAAAATAAAAATAACTCCAGAAACAGCAATGGATAGCGCTCTAAATACAAGTGTCTTAGGAACTCTGCGTTTAAAGATATTTATATCTTCTTTGTTAGTAACGACAGACCAAAGAGCCAGTAACAAGAGAGCAAATGTTGTTACTTTGATTCCACCTGCTACTGAACCCGACCCTGCACCTATAAACATTAACCCCATTATATAAACTTGAGAACTTAATGTCATTTGACTAATATCAATTGAATTAAAACCAGCAGTACGAGGAACAACTCCCTGGAAATAAGCAGCCCACCACTTATCGGTCGTCCCCAAACTTCCTAGAGTACCTGGATTATCATATTCCAAACCAAATATGATAAGTGTACTAACTATATTGATAACCAAAGTAAAACTTAACGTTATCTTAGTGTGAAGAGAGACCTTTCTCAAATTCCTCTTTTCGAATATATCGGCAACCACAAAAAAGCCTATACCGCCAAGAATAAATAATGAGGTTATGACGATATTTATAGTGGGATCACCAACCCATTTACTTAAACTATCCGCTTCAAGACCAAACCCAGCATTATTAAAAGCAGAAATAGAATGGAATATTCCGTAATATAGGGCTTGACCCCAACTCATTTCCTGGGACCAACGGATAGCCAAGGCGATTGCCCCAAGGGCTTCCACTATTAACGTGATGATAATAACTCGTTGAAGCAATCGTATAATTCCTTGTAGTGAGAATGTGTTTAACGATTCTTGAAGTAACAGTCTTTGTTTTAAGCCGATCTTTTTCCCAAGTATGATAAACATCAGTATTCCACTGGTCATAAATCCCCAGCCACCCAGTTGAATAAGGGCTAATAGGATAATTTGACCAAATAAAGTAAAGGTGGTCCCTGTATCAACAACGGCTAATCCTGTTACACAAACTGCCGAAGTGGCTTCAAACAAGGCATCAATTAAGCTAAGGTGATGCCTGTCTTTTGTTGCTGCTGGAATCATAAATAGGCAAGTACCTATAAAAATTAAGACCAGAAAACCTAGAACCAGAATATGGGCAGGATGTAGATTTATTGTCTTTAATCTTTTTATGTGATTAAAAAAAGTCATATTTTTTCTCCTAAAGACTACAATTTACTTTTGTTTTCATCTTAATCTTTTTACATTCTATTTTCAAATATTGGTGTGTTGATGACGAGGGATTGGTTAACGCACTTTTTAGTTATATTTGAGACAGTTTTGATTGTGAAGAATGGTACTTAAACAAACGGGTGCTTGAGTATAAGATCCTAGCTGCTTTTGAAGCAGCTTTTCTTGTTCCACTAAAGGGCCGGTTAGCTGAAGAAGGAAATCTCAAAATAGGGACGGATATTTCAGTTTATTTAATTTGTATTGATAAAGACACCTTCATAGGAAGATAATTAAAGAAAAAGTAAAAAAAGGAGTAATAATGGGGGAAAAAAGTAGGCAACATTATGTACCAAAATTTTATTTAAGAAATTTTTCTGATAGCAAAAAATCAATTGACATTTAATATTACTAACTCGGAAATATATTTCGAATGCGTCTATAAAGGATATGTGTCAAAAGAACAATTTTTATGGTTCTGATAAAAAAGTAGAAAACTTTCTAAACGAAGATATTGAATCTAAAGCATCACCCATTATTAAAGGTATTATTAATACCAATGAATTTCCGAGTGAATTAAGGATTATGTTGATCTCATAAAGTTTCTTCTTGTAAGTGAAGCAAGAAATTTAAGGTCTGCAGATTCAACAAATAATATGGTTGATTTTATGACTAAAACCATAATGAAGGAACATCCTGATTTCAAAGATGTCGATTTAGAACCGTTTACAATTGGTTGGAATGAACCAGCTAATCACATGATAGAAATGGCTCTAGAAAGTATACCTATGGTTATTGATCTAGAACCAATCTTGATTGTAGAACAAAAAGGAGCAAGAAGATTTATTACGTCAGATAATCCTGTCGTTCGTTATAATTCCTTTTATATTAGTAAAAGGTATCCGAGAGGTTTTAGTTATATTACTAGGGGGCTGCAACTATTTCTCCCTATCTCACCTCATAAATGTATTATGCTATATGACAGACTAGCATACGATATTCCAGAGGCAAAAAAGAGTGTTAACCTTACGGAAAGCTAGGGATGTTGACCAATCGAGGGATTATATAAAAAGAACATCGCACACCGAAGATTAAAGACTTAAATAGAGAAGTTGCCTCTTTTGAGTCAGTTGATTCGGAAGGAATGTTAGTTAGCTTCAGTCAAAATAAAGTATCTAAGGACTTTCGTTTTTCATGGATAAAGAATTCACAATTTGCTAATAGCTTAAAAATCCCTTCTCACATGGGGGGACTTAATCGAACAGAATCATCATTTATTGGGGAATTTTTAGAAGCAGATAAAGCTAAATATTCGAACAATCGTACAAAATCAAATGAAAAATTTGTTAGAAAAGAAAAATAACCAAAATTACTGAGTAATCTACATTATGTAAAATTTTGAAATACCAGCAGAAAAAGGAGCGATTGCTCCTTTTATTGTATTATTTAAGTAAAGCCTAAGCCTACATAATACAAAATAATAATTACCTTACCAAATCCAAATCTCACTTATGATGAGAACCAGCTTAACCCACTTAATAAAATTGCATGATGGGAAACTCGAAATTATGAGGCTGCAAGAGAGAACCCAAGTTAAAAAAAGAAGATATAGAAGAAATAAAGGAATGCAAAAAAGAGAACCAAAAATAGCCTATAGCAATAGAATCCACTGAGGAAAGAGATGCCAAATATGATTTTTAATAAGTTGGCTTAGATTACGATTGCGGGTAGAAATAAAAAGAAGTTCTGTGATGTATACCGACTTCTTAATTGTGATGTTGATTATTTATTAAACAAGGTTAAATATTGTGATACCGTACACTTAAAGTGACGGGTGGATTTGTTTAAACTAAGGGTTGCTTGTGGCAGCCCTTTTTTCTTGTTCCACTAACGGAGCAGATTAACTTAAAGGAATTTGTTGAAGTTTGAATAATTTAAGAACAATTCATACCTAATATAAAGCTAAGAAACGATTTTTGAAACTAAAGCAAAATAAGAGAGAGAGGATGTTTTGGATGCTATTCCCAAAAGAGAAGATGAAAAGTGTTATGAAGTTTATACTAATTGACCCTAATGGGCCGTCCCAAATTCTTAATATTGCTTTTGAAAAATTAAAAGAAGTTCACCCCTAACGACTATTGATGTAAGATTCCAAGTCAACAGTGGCGTTTGGAAAGATCAAGGAGAAGTGAGATATGCTTGGAACGATCCGACCAAAGACAAAATACACATCTTCATTGAATCGGTTTTATATGGTCTATTTGATTATTCCCTTCGACACAAACCTACGGATGCGGATGAACAAATTAAATTTAAACAGTTGCTTATCCACACTATTGCTCACGAATATCATCATTCAGTTCAAAAAGAACAAGGGGTAGACATGGGCAATCTAACACAACAGCACGAGGACGATTGTGATCGCTTTGCTGACGATTTTATTACCAAATATTTCTCGTGATTGGATCGGAAATTATGTGACAAGTGATCTGCTTAAATTCGTTTAACTCACGAGTGCTATTCTTCAATAAAGATTTAAAACAAGTACCCCAAATGGGGTCTTTATTTTATGGTCATTTATCAACAATATTATTTAACAAAGCTTCGTAAAAAAACATTTAAAAACCATTAGGGGAAAATATGTCATTCATAAAAATCAATGATATACAAAAAACTATATTCAGAACACAAATAGGATGTGAACAACATGCCGGGAAAACATTTCAAAGCAGTATATTTTCTTCTGATTCAGTTTGTGATCCTTCTTGTTGCTGCGGGTTGCGGGAATGAAGAAAGAATGAAAGAAGGCACGGCGCTAATACAACAGACGGATCCTCCTGCCTTGGATGTGCGCAGCACTACATATCAAAAGGATGGATTACCGGAGAAAGTAAAAAAAGAAGTGGCCGGGATAGATGGCATATATGATGTCGCGGTCGTGCAAAATGGCAAGAAAGTGCTTGTAGCGTATAAGGTGAACCACATGCGGCGGTTTCAGATGAAAAAAATTGAAAAAGAAGTGAACACCCATCTTAAAAAAAGGTTTAAAGACAATGAATTTATTGTTTCAAGTGATTATAAAATATTCCTGGAAACAGTAAGGCTGAATGAGATGTTGATGGACCAGGATGTTCCAAAGGAAAAGGCAAAGAAAAAGTTTAAAGATATCGAGTCATTGCAAAAGGAAATGACGTAAGAGGGGAAGGTCAGCTAACATGGCGAATCAAACAAACGACAACGCAGCCCAAAAGGCTTATAAACAGCTTCAAGGAAAACACGAGACACAACGGCCTGTATTAAAAAATTGCCTTAGGGCTTTTCTTGTAGGAGGCATTATTTGTGCGATCGGACAGGCTGTGATGTATTTTTATATTTATTTTTTCAATTTCACGGAACAAACAGCCGGAAATCCAACTACCGCTACCATGGTGTTTTTTGCCCTTCTGCTAACCGGGTTTGGGGTGTATGACCGCTTGGCTCAGTTCGGAGGAGCCGGAAGCGCTGTTCCTGTAACGGGATTTGGCAATGCTGTTATTTCTGCTGCGATTGAACACCGCTCAGAAGGCTATGTACTGGGTGTTGGAGGCAATATCTTCAAACTTGCGGGATCGGTTATCGTTTTTGGCGTCTTTTCAGCTTTTGTAGTCGCTCTGATTAAGACAATTTTTATCCAGTTAGGAGGATGACGATGCTTACTGGAAAACAATCGTGGACGTTCGAGAATAAACCCGCCATCCTTTCTACCGGGGTTTCAGGCGGGCCATTTGAAGCAAAAGGAAATCTTGCTGATGATTTTGATATCCTTCATGATGATTTGTGGATCGGGGAGGATAGTTATGAAAAAGCACATAAGGTACTGATCGAAGAGGCGGCCGAGAAAGCGATCGAGAAAGGCAACATCCAGAAAGAAGATATCCAATTTTTCCTGGCAGGGGATTTAATTAATCAAATCTCGCCGACCAGCTTCGCCGCCAGAGGAATAGGCCTTCCTTATTTTGGGCTTTTCGGGGCATGCTCCACTTCGATGGAGGGACTCGCATTATCAGCTTTCCTGGTCAATAACAACGGGGCCCGTTATGTTTTGACAGGGGCTTCCAGCCATAATGCAGCGGTTGAAAAACAATTTCGTTATCCTACAGAGTATGGGAGCCAGAAGCCGCCAACCGCCCAATGGACAATTACAGGTGCGGGAATGGCCGTTGTCACGAACCAGGAGAACAGGACAAATTCCAGTGTCTCAATTACTGCAGCTACAATCGGGAAAGTTGTCGATATGGGCCTTAAAGATCCATTCAATATGGGAGGGGCCATGGCACCTGCAGCAACAGATACGATTATGGCGCATTTCCATGACCTCGGCATAAAGCCTGATCACTATGACTTAATCGTAACAGGTGATTTAGGGAAAATAGGCCGGGCGACTACACTGGACCTTCTCTCTCAAAAAGGGCTATCCTTGCGGGAAGAGCAATTCAAGGATTGCGGAATCATGATTTATAAGGAAGACCAGCCGGTACAATCAGGAGGAAGCGGCGCTGGCTGTTCCGCAACGGTTCTATATGGTCACTTGCTTAATGAAATGAAGAAGGGGACTTATAAAAGAATTTTGATGATTGCGACAGGCGCTCTTTTGTCGCCGCTATCGTATCAGCAAAAAGAGTCTATTCCATGCATTGCACATGCAGTCGCACTTGAATATGAAAACAAATAAGTCAAAAAGGAGGAGCTTGCATGCTACCCATGTTTTTTTGGGCTTTCGTGGTTGGAGGCATCATTTGTGTGATCGGGCAGCTTTTGTTTGATGTGGCTAAGCTTACGCCTGCCCATACATTAAGTTTGCTTGTTGTCATCGGGGCTGTCCTTGATGGCCTCGGACTATACGAGCCGTTGATGGATTTTGCCGGTGCTGGAGCTACCGTCCCGATTACTTCTTTTGGGAATTCCCTTGTACACGGGGCCATGCAGGAAGCAGAAAAGCACGGCATCGTCGGTGTCGTCACAGGAATGTTTGAGGTAACCAGTGCAGGCATTTCCGCTGCAATCATTTTCGGATTTATCGGTGCACTTGTTTTCAGGCCTAAGGGCTGATCACAGCAAGGCCGAATAATCTTCTCCAATTGCTTCAGCTAACAGATCGAGCTGATGTGGCTTACTTCCTGGGATCAGAATGAGGATATTTAATCATGTCATGGTTTTTTAGCTTACTTTATATTCCCATGCGGCTGATTGGTAACGGCAATGGACCAGCTTGCCAAATAAAAAGGTACATGTGTATAGGCAAGAAGCCTATACACATGTCCGCACACTCACATATGTTAAAGTAACCTAAGCGAAAAGCGAGGTGAAATGTTATGTTCGGATGCGGATGCGGTGGCTACGGCGGATATGGTTATGGCGCTCCTGTAGCTGGTGCAGGATATGGCGGCCACGGTTTTGTTTTGATTGTTGTATTGTTCATCTTGTTAATCATTGTTGGTGCTTCCTTCTGCTAATAAAGGATGGAATGGGTAAACCCATTCCATTTTTTTGTGCGGGCAATTTTTCACCAATCGGTTCCTTTGACATAAGATAGGAATACAGAGAAGGAGGGCTTAGCATGGATAATCACTTCTTTAAAAATATGGAAAAAAAAACCGGCGTTAACATGAAGGATATTTTCGAATTGGCGAACTCTCTGCAGGGAGCAAATTTTAAAGACGAAGCAACTGTCCGAAATGTGATCAAAAGCGTTTCAAAAATGGCGAATAAACCTGTAAGCAAGGAGACGGAAGACCAGATTGTCCAATCGATCATCAAAGATGGCAAGCAGCTGGATTTCGGGACCCTCTCAAAAATGCTGAATAATAAATAAAACAGCAGAAAAGAAACGGGGGAGGAGAATGCCCCGTTTCTTTTTTTCTATATTTTTAAAAAACGTGAGGGATAGGCGGTTCTTCCCCTTCTTGTCCTCAAAACAGAAAAATACAGGCCATGGCTCGCCCGGGTAGCAGCCACATACATCAGCCTGCGCTCTTCTTCCAATGGGGCAAGTTCCCCATTTCGAAAGGCATCGAGGGCAAAATCATGAGGAAGGCTTCCCTCCACAGCGGCCAATACATACACATTTTTGTATTCCAGCCCTTTTGAACGATGGATGGTTGTCAGATGAATGGCATCTGCAAAATGCTTGGACAACTGTTTCACTTCCTTGTTCATGGCAATCATATGGTCGGCATGTTCAAGAAATTCCCTTACCGTTTCGAATCTTCTTGCCGCAACTTTAAGATCGCGGATATCATCGGAGCCCTTCTCGATATTTCCTTCATTTCCCCGTTTTTTCACGAAATCATGGTACCCCAGGTCTTTCTCGATCCTTTCAAGGGCGACAAGCGGGTCGACATTCTTCAACGCGCGAATTTTATTCGGCAGAGCTTTAAGCTTTCTCTCCTGGAAGGAATGGCCAGTTTTTATATAGGAAAAGGCATCGATAAAATCACAATCCTGCAAAATTGTCTGGGCTTTCATTTCCTGAAGGACAGTTTGCCTTAAAAACAGTGAAGCCAATATTTCTGTAGCGGCTTTTGGGTCTTCGGGATGCATGCTTAACCGCAAAAAAGCAAGCATTCCTCTTACAATACGGCGCTCATAAAAGGATTCGGCATCACGTTCAATCACGAAAGGCAAAGAAGAGGAAGCTAGCCGTTCAAAAATCGAGCGTGACATAGAATGGGTCCGGTAAAGCACCGCGAAATTACCAGGACTGGCCCCCTGGGCGATTTTCTCCTGTATATCCGTAACAATCATCGTGGCTTCCAATTCCTCGTCATAAGGATAAAATAAAACGGGTGGATCGCTGAAATTGTGCTGCGCGGCCATGGTTTTGTCCATCCTGCTCTTGTTCTGTCTTATTATGCGGTTTGCTGTTGCTACAATCTCATGTGCCGACCGATAATTTTCCGTAAGCTTGACCACTTTTGTCTCAGGAAAATCCTTTTTGAAATTTAAAATGAAAGCTGGGTCGCTGCCGCGAAATGAATAGATGGCCTGATCATCGTCACCGACCACACACACATTTTTTGTTCCAGAAGAAAGGATTTTAATCAATTCATATTGAACTTTATTAATATCCTGGAACTCATCGACCAAAAAGTATTGAAACCTCTTCCTGTATTTTTCAAGCAATGTTGGCTGCTCCTTGAAAAGGGTATAACAGCCCACGAGCATATCATCGAAATCGTACATCATCGAATCCCGCTTATATTCTTCATATTTTTTGTACAAATAGGCGCAGGCAGACTCCCATTCATCGGCGGCCGGTTTAATATCATCGGGAAAAACCAGCGAATTTTTCCATAGCCCAATCTGCTGCAGGGCGTTGTCATAGGCAAACTCCTTTTCGTCAAGCCCATATTCGCGCCCGGCAGCCTTAATGATCTTCTCTTTTTCCCAATCCCATTTTAACAACAGGTTCCGCTGCCACTTCTCTGGCTCGTGGAAAATCAGGATTTTATAGAAAATGCTGTGGAAAGTCCCGCTTACCAATTGATTTACGTCAGACGCTGTGATTTTTGGGTATGAAAGCAGCCGGTCCTGCATTTCTTTCGCGGCCTTCGCCGTAAAGGTAACCAGCATGATGGATTTCGGGGCGATTTTTTCCTCAGTAAGCATATAAGCGGTCCTTACAGTCAACACCCTGGTTTTGCCGCTGCCGGCACCTGACAGAACAAGCAGTGGTCCATGGATTGAGGCGGCCGCTGCCAATTGCTGTTCATCAAGAATAATGCCGTTTTCACGGAGTAACGAAAAGTATGTATCGTCTTTGGTGTGGGATACCGGAAGTTTTTCCGAAAAGGGGGGATTTCCCTTGATCGGCCTGCTTTTGATATAAGGTACCGTTTTTTCGGATGGCACGGTAATACTTTTTCGTACCGGGAGCCTGAACCCATTTTGGCCTTTATAAGCCTCTTGGTTTTCAGTTTTTGTATCGTCCTGCACAACTTCCTCCTGCAAGGACGGCCCACAAACAGCTGATGGGGATGTATGCCTAAAATGGGGTGGTTCATGAATCCCGATATACAGTTTTACGGCGTTGGTGCAATAAGGGCAGGATAGTTCCCCGCGCCTCCCTTTCTCATATATAGCTTGCAGCTGATCTTCTGGCATAGCGTCAAGGCGGACGATTCCGTTTGCTGTTTTTGCTGCATTCATTAAAATTACCTCAATTCTAATTACACTTAAGAAAATATATAACTTGGGGATTCAGTTAAGGGCAACTGCCCCTCTTTCCTTGTCTTTTCAAGGATCGCCAATCGAGCTTTCTTTACAATTAGGCAATCTTCATGATAACAGAACATATACTAAACAAAAAGAGTATAAATTCCGTGTTTAGGCAATTAACAAATTGGGTATAGGGAAAATGATGAACCTTGAAGAGAAAAGAGGGGGATTATGATGGGATACATACTTCCAGCCAATCAATTTGAGTATATTCAATATGCGAACCGCACAGTAAGTGCCGAAAAACAGCCGCAAAAAGTTGTACAAGGGGTAAATCCCATTATGCCCATCACTTTCATGGAGGAACTTGACAGGCAAACGGCTGCAATTGAAATGAAAGAACCGGTTGAGACCAAAAAGGCTTCAAAAGCTTTGCCAGCAATATTTATGAATCACTCTATGAAAAACAGAATCCCTGAACACCTTATTTCCAAAATGAAGGCCGAATTGACAGGCAAGGGCGGATACTTTAATCAGACGATATAAGTTAAAAAGAAAAGGACACTTTCCGTGTCCTTTTCTGATTACAGGATATCGATGTCTACAATCAGTGCAACCAGTAGCTGGAACAATGCCTGGATGCTTGCGGCAAATTGTCCGTCAGTAGTGTGGACATCAATGCCCCTAGAGTTTTCAATGATTGTTTTTTGCCGCGTAATTTGGGTGATTTTAGTAGTCTGAAGCAATTCTTGGGTGATTTTTTCGGCCCGGTCGCCATCCAGGATGGAAACGCTGATGACAATGGCGATTGCTGCTTGCAGAGCTGCCTGCAAGGAAAGGGCTGCTTTAATGTCAACGGAGTTAACATTTACTTCACAGGAATCCTTGATATAGATCAGTTCTTCAGACAGCTGAAATTCTGAAGTTTTTTGAATTGCTTCCTGCTCTATTCTAATGTCATCGTCATTACAGAAATGGGACATTGGGTGGTGGGAATGCGGATCTAGGGCAGACCATCTTTTTTCATGGTGATCACAGTGGTGATCAAACTTGCTATTATAAACCTCTTGATTCATAATTATCCTCCTTTAAGTTTATTCACTATTAAGCTATGCTGGCCGGGTAACTATGTTTGGACGAAAATATCACTCCAATCGCCTATTTTTCCTTCTCTGTGCCAGTCTGTTAATGCGCGGGGCTTTAGGCTGCTCAATCTCAGGCTCGATCTCAGGCTCGGTCCTATTATCTTCGTACACATTTGTGTGCGGGTTTACATCATGTTCTGTCACGTTTGTTTTACCGGTAAATTCGTTGACTTGTTTTCGTAATAATTCGATTGTGCTTCTAAGGTGCTCTTTTTCTTCTTCGGTAAGATTGGCTTTTCCTTTTTTGACGCCATGCTTCCGCAAGGTGCGGGAAACTAACAATTCCATCATCTTTTTCTGGGTTTCCTCCATGTCGGATCCCTTGTGGTCCATCATTATCCCTCCTTCATTTTTCTTATATTAGACTATGTAACCAAAGGTGAAATGGTTTGGGGCAGGTGTGGAATTTAGGGAGCGGAGCAGTTGGTCATGCCCATATATACAAAAAGCCCCGAGTCAGCGGGAGACGTGTTCACACTGATTCAGGACTCTTGGACAAATAAGTCTATTCGGTTTCTTTTACCATTGTTTTGTGGGGAATGCCCGCATCGAGGAATTCATCCGAAATAGCCTCGTAACCTAACTTTTCATAAAAAGGGATTGCATGGACTTGTGCATTTAGTTTGAATTTCTTTATGCCTTTGGATGCTGCGAAATCATGAATGGCTTCCATTATGGCAGCACCTGCCCCGTTTTGCCGTGCGGAAGAAAGAACACAAATGCGTTCAACTTTTCCGAGGCCGTCTAACAGGCGAAAACGGCCGGCTCCGATCGGAGAATGGGAATCATCATATAAAACAAAATGGGTGGACTCATCTTCAAACCGGTCGATTTCTTCTTCTTCAGGCACATTTTGTTCATCAATGAATACTTTGGTCCGTACGGAATAGGCATCTTCACGTTCTTCTTTAGAGGCTGCGATTTTTACGTTCACTCTATTTATTCCTCTCCTAATGTAAATGTGTCATATACGGTCCATGAACCATTTTCCAGCTGGTACAATAAATGGATCCGGTCCACTTGCTCTTCATGTGCCACATCCACCATCGCCAGCTGTCCAAAAACATCCGAGTGTTCATCATTTGAAAGCTTTTGCCCGATCGTAATATGAGGAACAAAAGCATATTCAGATTTATCCTCAAAGAAGTCCTTACTGTTGAGCGCATGATGGAGTCTTTCGATTTCTGGCGTCAATTCCAGTTTAAAGTAGATTGTATTATTAGCCGGCTTGAAGGAGCTTACTTTTAATACATTCAATGTAAAAGGTTTACAATCCAAAGCTATTTGTTCCAGCTTTTCTGAAATTGTTTTGATTTCTGAATCACTGGCTTCAAATGGCCCCTTTAGCGTAATATGGGGAGGAATTAGTGCATAATGCGGATCATACCGTTTCCGGTAAGAATTAGCTTTATCTTGAAGCGTTTTAGATGGAAAAATTGCCACACCATATTTCATCTTCCTGCCTCCTATGTAAAAAAGTCATTGCTAAAAAAAGCGATCAATTAAATTATAACAAAGTTTCATGGAAAACAAGTAATTTTATGGAACTTATTCCTATCACAATATAGGCGTAACTCTTTAAAAGATATGCTTTAATGCCCGTTTCAAATCCGGCTGCCAATATTTCCATGTGTGATTTCCATCAAATTCATCATAAAAATAGGAAAACCCTTTTTCCTTGAACAAATTGCTTAACCCGCGGTTCGGCTCAATGAAATTCGCTATTCCTCCGTCTGTAGTCGGGACCTCAGTCTCCTCTTTGCCAACGATATGGTATATCTCGAGCAGTTGTGGGTGTTCGAAGTCCTTTACTGCTTTCTCTACTGCTTCATTGACAAGCGGGGATTGCATAATACATTTTCCAAATGTATTCGGATATTGCACAGCGGCCAGCAGAGATACCGTTGCCCCTAAGGAATCTCCAATTAAGGCACGGCCCAAACCCATATGGTATGTAGGGAATTCTTGATCAATGAATGGCACAAGCTCATGGGCCAGAAAGCGTATGTAAGAAGTATGCTTTTCGCCCGACGGATGATACTTGCTGCGCCGGTCATGAACATCTCGATACGGAATGCCGACAATGATTAAGTTGCCGATTTGCCCCTCATTTGCAAGCTGATCGGCAACCCTCCCGATCCGGCCAAGCTGAAAATAATCACGCCCATCCTGGGCGATTAAGACCGTATGTTTATTCAAAGGCGAAAAATTGGCAGGCAGATAAACCAATAACTCCATTTCTTCCTCTAGTTCCAGGCTGTCTAATTTATATTCCTTTATGGTGCCCTTAGGTATGCTGTTCATCGAACCACCTCAACTATCAAAATATCGGTTTACCCGCTTATTCTAGCATACTAAGGACTGTTTTTCTTGTCCTTGGATTTTGAATTTTGAAAAAAGACTGTTTTTTTGGAAGGTGCGAAGGAAGAGCCGTGTTATAATATGGAAGAACACAGGTAGTTTCTTCTAAAGGAGTTGTAGAAATGTCACATAACCGAGTTCACAGCAGGGAAGTTACAAAGGCAGCAAAGCATGCTTTGGAAGACAGGGGCGTCAGTATTGAATCGATTGCGGAAATCGTTTATGAAATGCAATTTCCATATAACGAGGGACTCACATTGGATGATTGCATAGTCAGTGTAGAAAAGGTCCTGGTGAAAAGGGAAATCCAGCATGCCATTCTAGTCGGGGTGGAATTAGACAGGCTGGCGGAACAAAAGAAACTATCCGAGCCTCTTCAAAGTATTGTTGAATCAGATGAAGGGTTGTTCGGTGTCGATGAAACGATTGCGTTCGGGGCCGTGTTAGGATATGGAAGCATTGCCGTCACAACATTCGGACACCTCGATAAATATAAGATCGGGATCATCAGGGATCTCGATACAAAAAAATCGGACAAGGTCCACACATTTCTAGATGATATGGTTTATATATTAATGTAGGGATATTAATGCATATGTAGGGATTAACAATAGAACTATCTTGATGACACCAAGTTAATAAGGTGTTTTTATTTTTGTCCAAAAAGACGTAATTCTTGGATAAAATTTATAAATAATATAAAATTATGGTAATCAATACAATTTTTAGTTAAGAGGGGGAGGGGGAGCCTTGAGGAATAACCTTTTCATTTGCGTGAACTCTTTCCGCACTATATTCGTCAAATTTTTTGTAGCCATCAGCTGGGTCGTTAAAAGTCTTTAAAAAGAATTCATCCACCACTGATGTTCTTGTTTTACCAGTTGAAATTATATTAATAAGTGGAGTGTCTTTATCAGAGCTTGCATCTAATACAGGACAAGAAAAGAACAAAAGTATTTTAGATGATTTTAATTTCTAGTTAACTTTTTATTTCATGAGTGATATTCTTTGGTTTGGTTTAAGTAGATTAATAAAATTAAGGCTGATTACAGCCAATGAAATGTACCATCCTTGACATGGTTTTTACCAATGAATGACAAAAAGTGTACCAATGAATGACAGACTGTTTACCACTTCATACCTTCTAGATGATCAAAGATAAAAAAACATATTTTTTTGGAATCAAAATTAGATTGATTTTCAATAAGTTCAGTCTTCCGCAAACGGGCGAGATTGTTGAACAATGGATTGTCCCTATATTATAAACAGGGTTATATTAATTTCGGTGAACCATATCATAAGGTAGTGGTAAAACAGAGAATGGAAATAGTTATTAATAAAGAGGGCTAGAAAAGATATAGAAAAAGACAGGGTTTTTAAACGTTAATACCGAAATACATAATAGTATGGAACAATATCTTTAGGATATGAATATATGAAGAATTTTGCGGATCATGATTTAAATCATTTTGAACAGATTTATGGAGTGATTCGTACACAATCATTATGTAATAATAAATAAGTAAAAGAAATAACGAATAGGGAAAAGGGGACTGAAAATGGATGTAAGATACCCAATTGGGAAACTACAAGTTCCTGAAAAAGTAACATTAGAAAATATTCATGAATGGCTAAAGGAAATCGAAACTTACACGATTCGATTAAGAGAAACTGTCGACTCATTAAGTGATGAGGAATTAAGCAGAACTTACCGTGAAGGTAGCTGGACAGTTCGTCAACTTGTTCATCACATTGCAGATTCTCAGTTGAACATGTATCAACGTTTGAAGCTGGCTTTAACAGATGAGAATCCAACAGTACCAGCTTTTAATGAAGAAAAGTGGGCTATTCAACCGGATACAAAGCTTCCTGTAGAAAGTTCTATTATAATGTTAGAAGGTATAAATGAGCGCATTGTATCTTTAGGACATAGTTTAACTGAAGAGCAATTAAATCGAGCTTTTACTCACCAGATAAACGGTATAATAACAGTTGCAACAAAAGTTGCAAAATTAGCTTGGCACGAAGAGCATCACTTAGCTCATATAAAAACCGCATTATCAAAATAATACAATATGTATAAAAGTGGCTTATCGAACCTTGATAAGCCATTTTAAAAATTAAAATAAGGAATAATTACAGAAGTTTTATTCAACTAAAGGGCGCTTTCCTAAAACAAGGATCAGCGCTTATTTCATTTTAGGGCCAGATTGTGGAACAACACCTATAAAAGAAATATTGGATATCTATGTTACATTTTAGAAGAGATTGTGAAAAAATGTACTTAAAGTAACGGGCAGGTTAGTTGAAGACGGATTTTTCAACTAATAAGCACAGATAAGGGAGACAAATACAATAATTATTCACTTATTGTTTAATGTTCTTAGTTGAAACTTATAGTTTTTGGTAAGGAGTGAAGGATTTTTCGTGGGAAATAATACGGATGAAAAATTGTATCGTCAAATCGTTGAATCGTCCACGGAGGCAATTATTATTCAACAAGATGGGAAATTTAAGTATATAAACCCTGCAGGAGTAGACTTTTTACGGGCTGCTTCCAGTGAGGAAGCTATCGGTAATCTGTATTCGATATCGTACCCGAGGAGTATAGAGAGCTGACAGAAAGGCACGCAAAATCGATCCTTGATGAAAATAAACCAACTGGAATTATCGAAAAACAATTAAGACGGTTTGATAGTTCACTAGTTGATGTAGAAACAAGTTGTACTCCTGTTTTGTATGAGGATAAAAAAGCGATTCAATCTGTCGTCAGGGATATAACAGAGCGTAAAGAAATCGAAAGAACACTCGAAAAAGTGTCCAAAGAAATTAACACACTATCAGCTCCAGTCGTCCCTATATTGGAAGGGGTCGCTGTGTTACCCTAGTAGGTTCTATTAATTCTGAAAGAGCGAATTATATTTTAAAACATGTGCCTTTAAAAGTACAGGAACAGAATGTCCATACTTTAATTAGCGATTTTTCAGGCATCTATGAACTTGATGCAATGGTAATCCAATGTCTGTTTGAAACTAGTGCAATACTTGGTTTGCTTGGTGTTCGTTCTATTGTAACAGGAATAAGACCCGAAATTGTCCAAAGTGTTGTTCAGCTCTGAGCCGATTTATCTCTAATACATATTTTTGGTACTTTACAGCAGGCAGTACATGATTTGGTGATAAAGGATAGTTTCGTAAGTGTTTGAATAGGATATCAAATATATTCCGTTATATTGTTATCCTTTTTCACTACAGGTTCGTTCTCTGGAGTAAGAGCCTTCATGAAACGGCTTTTTCTATTGTGCTAATGGGGCAGGTCAGCTCAAGAGAACAGAGAACTTTTTTTAGGAAAAATGAATCAAAACCCCTTCAAATACAGTGAAGGGGTTTTTAATACTATTTTTTCTCTATGATAACGAATAAAACACCTGTGAGAATTAGAATAGAGCCTATCCAAAATGTTATACCTATGGTCTCTCCCAGAATAAGCCATCCAAGTATTGTTCCAACCATAGGTTGAAAAAAGAAAAATATTCCTCCACTTGAGGCGTTAAGCATTTGTAATCCACGATTCCATAATAGAAATCCACCTGCTGTTGAGACAATACCCAAATACAATATTCCTCCCCAAATGGTCGGGTGGGTCAGTTGAGAGATATTAATTTCGTGCAAGCGTGGCAATACAAAAGGAGTCACCACGACTAATGCTACCGAGATGGAATAGGTCGTTACCACAATTTGTGAATAATCACTCGGCAAAAGCTTTACAAGTACAGACATGAGTGCCCAAGTTAAAGCTGCAATAAGTAGGGCAATACCTCCAAGTGTACTGGACATATTCACATCACTAATACCAACAATGAGAAGCACTCCAATTGTCGCTAAACAAACTGAGATTCCCTTTTTTAAGGTCATCCGTTCTTTAAGGATTAGGCGAGCAAAAATAACCATAAATGTTGGTGTTGAAGAAGTTATAATGGCTCCCATTTGTGCTGTGGATAGCATAGTACCAGTTTCCTGAGCAACAATTGAAATGGCATTACCTATAATTCCTATGGCTATGATTATTAAGACATAACGTTTTTCAATTCGCCATTTTTGTCTTGTTATAAAGCCTATTACGAGAAGTGAGACAATCGCCACTAAATAACGCATCCACACAAGTTCCAGTGGAGGTATGACCGATACTACAACTTTAACAACAACGTACATGCCGCCCCAAATACTTGAAGCTAAAATTAAATATAAAGAACCCAATAAGGTGTTTTTCACTTTTTTGTACCCTCCGTATTTTGTTTAGGTCGAGAATGCCCCTAACGGAGAGATGTAGTCACCTTCACGCCATTAAGAGCAGAAGAGTGCTACTGGTGGTACATCATTTTCAAATAATGGAGCCCAAAACATTTTGATTCACCTCAGTCCTACCACAATTATCTGTGTTTAATTATAGCAAAGAATATTAGGCATGTTTTTATTAAACTTCTTAGAGTAGATTGTGAAATAGTGTACTTAAAGTAACGGGTGCAAGAGTCAAAGATTGGAATGCAACAGAAAAAGACCAACTCAAAGAATTGGTCCCTAATTTTTTCCGTTTATTCAGTAATGATTTTTTTATCCTTACCCTTAATGATGATTTCATAATGGCCATCGTCTTGCTTTACTTGGTTCCAGATCTCGTCAGTATGGATAAACTCTTCAATCATGGTTCGAAGGTCAGCTGCCAGCACTGCTGCTTTCGGGTCGGTACTTGGGAGTTTAATGCCAATGTGGATTTGCATCATCTCTCCCTTTAGACTCTTATAGCCGACACTAGAAACTTTGTATTTTTTGTACATTTTTAATTCGCCCGCTATACCGGAAATTGCATTTCCCCACCGCTGGTACTGCTGTTCCTTTGCCAAGTTAAAAATACGACGTTCTATCTTTACGTTGTCCTTGCCGGCTGCTTTCAAAGCATCGGTTATGTTTTTTTCAATTTCAGCAATTTTTTCGGGGCTTTCTGTATTGGGGAATTCGAGATGAACCGTGTTCTGTCCGCCTCCCCATGATTGCTTGTAATCGTGAAATTTCAGGATCGGCTCAACTATTTGTGCTAGTTCATCCCATTCCTTTTGATTACGGGCATCTTCTTCTTTCCATTCCTGCGAAGGCTCTTTATGTTGTTTTACCTCCACATAATAATCTTCATAAATTGTACCCTTATATTGGTTACTGTTAATTATGTTGAAAGCAGTTTTTTCAACGCCTTCTTTCATTTCCTCTACCTGTTCTTTTGAAGTATCAAGAAAAATATAAACACCTTCCTTGCTGCCACCTACATGTTCGACCACTTGTTTAACCGGGAATCCTTCTTTTTTAAGGTTCTTTTCAATCTGCTGTACTGGTGTATCAAAGCGATCATAAATAGTACTCAGCGGGGGAATCTTTGAGACCATTTTGGCCATCGTTGGCGATACAAAGCCGGAACCAATGAATAATAGAAAACAGGCTGAGGCAGCCAACACGGTTGCAGCTGATTTTTTCACTGCACTCCATTGTTTCCTCGTTCTTTTTTCATACTCTCCCCATTCTCTGTCAACCTGATTGATGCGGCTGTCATCAAACTCACCATTTTGATAACGTTGAGGCAGCTTTTTCGTAAAGTTTTCAAGAGAAACTGGGACCTGAAGCTGATCCAGATTGGTGTGCCTGTGCATATTCTCTTTATTAGACACCATAGGTTTTTACCTCCAAGGGATATTCGTTGTTTTTTTGCATCATTTCGGCAAGCTTTTTCCTGCCACGGCTAAGTCGGGTTTTAATTGTGTTTGGATTCTCATTTAGGATAAGACTGATCTCCTTTACCGAAAACCCCTCATAATAGTAAAGCAGCATCGGCACACTTTGCTCCTCATTTAAACTGGTAATCATACCGAGCATCTCCTTAGTATTCTCGTTTTGGATGGCTTGCTGCTGTGCGGAGGCAGAATTGAGTGCCGCCAGTGCTTCGGGATTTTCGTCAATATTGCCCGCTTGTTGCCGGGAGTTTTTTCGATAGAGATCGATGGATCGAAGATAAACAAGACGATAAAACCAAGCTTTAAAATTTCGTATCTCTTTATTTCGCATAATACTTATATAGCAGTCTTCCAATGCAGTTTGAACGGCATCCTCTGCCATTTCTTTCGACCGTAGAACCAAATAGGCAGTTTTATAGGCAGATGCTAAAAATTCCTCAACCAGTTGGCTGAATGCCTTCTCATCCCCTAAGCGGATGCGGTTCATCAAATTGATATCATTTTTCAAAATGGGGTACCTCCATTTTCTTTGTTTCTAGTAATAAGTCGTTTTTAGCCACTAGTTTGGTTTCATTTTAAAAAATCTTTTTCAGAAAGGCTATAATACCATTATCAGAGTACCGGAGTGAAATAATGCTGAATCTAATCTGTAGTAAGTCTATATTCCTCAACTCTGTTAAGCTAACAGGGGAGAGGGTTGCGGACCATCTTTCATTTATGGCTGCTTTTCTTATTGAACGTACGGGCAGGTTAGTTCAGTTGCAAGTATTTTATGTTACAATGCAAATAATTAGAATAATATGGAATTTCCATGAAAACGATGAGGAGATTGATACCAATTAATAATGACAAACTTTATAGATTTGCTGCAATTTGTTTTGCTATAGCAGGAATTTCTTTTCTTACAGTGGGGATTTTAGGAAGCTTTCAAGGATTCAATATTGGTTTAACCGTATTGTTTGCTTTTAATTCTATACTATTTTTCTCCTTAGATAAGATGAATAAGAATAATTCCTAAATTATGCCGGGCCATTGAAGTGGCTCTTTTCTTACTGAACTAAAGGGGCAGGTTTGTTTAAGAAGATAAGTGAAAGAAGGAGTTTGTAATGAGAGTTAATGAAAAGGAATTTCACGTTCACGATTTACGTTATATCATAAGGTCAGCAAACGAAAATGATGCGAAAAACTTGTCTGAAGTAAGATTGCAAATTGATGGCGAAACAGAAAATATGGATAGAGAAAAAGGTGAAGCATACATAGATGAATTTGGTTTTAAACAACTAATCAAAGAAGATACAAAAGCTGTTCATAATCTTTTTCAGTTTGCGAGACAGATGGAAGGATTGTTGGTTTTTCAAGGTGTGAGGGCAATCTGTTGAAAAGAATGTCTCATAAAGTTGAACGGAATACGACTAATGCTTTCCAAGTTTAATAATCAAGTAAAGCTATATACACGGCACAACAATGAAGTTACAGCCAAGTTCCCAGAATTGCAGAAAGTGGATATCCCAGATGGCACGATCTTGGATGGAGAGATTATCGTTTCTGATACAGAAGGTAAGCCGGATTTTCAAGCTATGATGCAGAGATTCCTATCAAAGAAGTCAGGACATAATATTCAATATTGTGTATTTGATGTGATTTACCATGAAGGAAAGAAGGTGACACATATTCCTTTGCTGGAAAGAAAAGCACTGCTTCAATCCTTAATCGAAAACGATAATCATATCGCTGAGGTACAATGGGTTCATGGAAATGGGGCAGCCTATTTTGAATTAGTGAAGCAGAATGGATTGGAAGGTATTGTTCAGAAACGAGCTGACTCCAAGTACCAAATTAATAAACGTTCAAAGGATTGGCTAAAGTTCATCAATTACCAGTATAATGACACAGTAATCACCGGATTGAGGAAAGATGAATTCGGGTTGCTATTGGCAATTGAAGAAGGGAATCGGTTAAAGCCTGCCGGACTTTTGGAGTTTATGCCTCTTCATGCCAAGAAACAATTCTACCGGGAATACCAACACTTCATTGTGGATGAAGACAAGAAATTCATTTTTATTGAACCACAAATAAAGTGTCGGGTTAAATTCAGAAACTATACAAAGGCAGGTTTATTGAGGATTCCATCTTTCGTTGAATATATTAGTTAAATAAAAGTTTCCACTACTGGGACTTTCTTTTTTTGTGAATAAAACAGAACGAATGTTCTATAATAAAATAAGGAGTGATATTATGGGACTAAAAGACAGAGGGAAAATCAAATGGCAGGGAGCATTCATTATGCCTGAACATTTGAAGATGCTAAATGAATTGAAAAAGGATTATTATCGACAAACTAAACCGATTCTTGATGAGTATCAGATTGAAAAAATTGAGAGTAAGATATGTTACGCAATAGAATTCACATTTATTGTGAAGATAACCACTTGGGAAGATGGATATGAATGGCATTACGAAGGGCTGGTATATCGTTTAGATCCGATACTTAAAGTAATATATTTGGAAAAGCAAACAGAGGATTATTACATAATAAAGATTAGGTTTGAGGATATTGTTAAAGTTGAAGTTAAGGAATAATAAAACCCCGGTGGATTAATGTTATTGGGAATAATTTAATACAGAGTTTTAAAATATCTTATAGTGAAAATTTTTAAAAATGGGATATTACAAGAAAAGTACCCGTTGTGTATATTTTGAAAAAACCGCCTCTTGCACTGTAATATTCATTTAAGATTGTCCCCCTAAAGAATCCAGCCTTGAGCTGTTTTTCTTATTTTTGACACTGCGAAACAAATGATCGGATAAGCAAAGATCACTTAATGCGTTCTTTTTGTATAAAAAGAAACTGTATAATTTTCACTTAACAAGTGAACTGAAAAATCTACGAGTGGAGCATTGTATGAAGAGAGTAGTGTTTTTTAAACTGTTTGTCATTAGTTTTTTCATAATGGGTTTAGAAATGACAGCCACAAGGCTAATAGCACCAACATTTGGTAACGCTGTTTACACATGGGGCATCATAATTTCAGTTTTTCTGATTGGTTCATCTGGAGGGGATATCACTGGCGGGTATACCTCTTTTTAAATTAAGTACCCATTAGTTTAAGTACAACCCTTAATTTGTTTATCAACAAAAAAACTCCCTAAAATAATATTTACCAGTTGCAAATTAAATACATAATTTGGATATTTATATGTAAAATTATGCTAATATTTATGTGATACTTAAATTAAGAGGTGCTATATGAGCGGAGACGGACTTATTTGGTTAATCTTATTATCAGTGCTTTTGATTTCAAACGTTGCAGCAATACAATTGTACAAGAAAAACAAATTACCTTTATGGTTAGGTGGTGTGGGTATATCAATACTTGGACCGGTTATTGGGTTTTTATCAGGTTCTATTTTTGTAAAGATGGCTCATAACGCAGGTGAAACGGGAGAAGGTGCGGCACTGGGAGCTGCTTTTATAGGTTTAGTTATTTTAGGCAACGGTATTATTGTTTTCCTAATTGGTATTATATTAGCAATCGTTAAATTTACTAGAAGCAGCTAATACCCTGTTAACAAAAGCATCCACTTAGCCATCATAGGAAAAAACTAACCTATAAAGGAATGGGTTAGCTTTATGGTATTTCAGGAGTATGGCTTTTATACACCTCATTGCATTAAGCACTCTATAAGAGAGCCTAGTCAGACACCTTCACATTGACCGCATTTACTGCGGTTTTTTTATGAAAATAATATAGTCGGGTGGATATAAATAGAGATTGACGCTGTGAAGCATCTGAAATAAGCATTCTTTAATTAAAAACCTAAACAGCTAGTGGAGTTTCGGGCTATTCTTGGATTTTCCTTATTAAACAACCAGCTTCTCGTTAATCAATCAACACATTCAATAGATCCTATAATGTGGCCGCAGGTTTCCTTGCTCCGTGGTAGCTGGGGCAGCAATGGATTTAGTTCTGTATCTGTAGTGTTGAATGCTCTTCGTTTGCAACGGGTAAAATTAAATGACTAAATCTGCTGAAAGGAAGATATCCCATTGAAAAAGTGGGCAACAGCTGCAATTGCATATATGTTGGTTGTTATGGCCATATATATCATCTATGATCAGTTCATTGCGGAACCAGATGTTAAGAGTGGAAATCATACTGAAAACCATAGTGATTAATAATTTGAGAAAGTGTACCTTTCTACGTACCTTGTATTATTTTCGCATCCTTGGCAAATTGAGACAGGAATGATGAAATGAAAAAAGTTACACTCACTATTTATTCAAGACCAACCTGACTGGATTGTAAAGACTTGAGCATTATAGGTCTAAATCAGATGGTAAGGAACGAGTTCGTGGGGTTTATCATATTCAGAATGTAAATTAGTTATCACAGTCGTTTTAAGGGCTGGATAAATCGGTTTAATGGCGTGGCAACAAAATACCTCGACCATTATTTGAGCTGGTTACTGTTTCTAGATGGAATCCGTTTCCGAAACGATTTTACAACTATTAGTAAGATGATAGTTAATAGCTGCTTATTCCCGACCATTGCTACTAATGGTAAATTAAGGTTATCTACATTTACATATTAATGAGCTTTGTTCAACTAAAGGGTCAGATTAATGCAAAAAGGATGTTGGATAAAGATGGAGAATAATATACCTAATAATTTTTTGGAGGGGAAAATGTGAATAGGTTAAATCTAATAACTCTTGGTACAAAGGACATTGTAAAATCTCATGATTTTTTTAAGGAACTTGGTTTTGACACCTCGATTAGGGGCTCAGAATCAAATCCTTTTATCATTTTCTTTAGAAATGAAGGGACAAGAATAGCCTTGTACCCTTTAAATGAACTTGCTAAAGATGTAAATAAAGACAATCCTCCTACTATATCAAATGGGTTTTCAGGAATAACATTAGCTTACGTTGCTAAGTCTGTTGAAGAGGTAGATGATGTTTTAGAAAAGGCAGTATTGGCAGGGGGAAAACTACAAAAAGAGCCTAAAAGAACTGATTGGGGAGGTTATGGAGGATATTTTACTGACCTAGATGGCTACTATTGGGAAGTTGCCTATGCCGAAGACTGGGAATTCGATGAATCAAATATGTTAGTTATTAACGACCAATAAAAGTTTGTGAATAAATGTACTTAAACAAACGAATCTTAGCCTTCAACAAGGATTTCAACAAGGACCCATCAAGGATCCTTGTTTTATGTTCGTTTTTCAACAATATTATTTAACATAGCTTTGAGAAAAAGGGATTGCTTACGTTAAAGAAAACAGTGTTAATCGGCTTTGAACAAAATCAAGAACAAATAGAGGATATTATTAATTCAAATGTGTAAAATGACGAGAAGAAGGGGATGAACCCTTCTTCTTTTTATAAAAATGAAAGGGATGATAGGTAATGGGTTTGTTTGATTTTTTATTAGGAAAGAGCAAGAAAAAGGCCACGACAAATGTTAACAAAACAATACCTAATCCCGGTAACAATGAGCGGAATGGAAACCAACTTTGGCTGGACGCTATGAATGAAGTTGATGATGAGAAAGCGGAAAACCTGTTTTTAAAGTCAGAGAAAATTACTGAGAGTATGGTTGATTTACATTTTACATACCTTGGCCTTTATAAATTATATTATAGGCGTAGAGAACAGTGGCCTAATGCTCTAGAAAAGTGTATTGAATATTGTAAGAAGGATATAGAGATATATCCTCAATTTATTCAGGAGTACATGAAAGAATCAAATGTAGAGCCAAGGGTTCCGGCATTTCAACAATTAGCAATTATTTACGAAAAACAGGGCAAGTATCAAGCTGCTATTGAAGTATCACAGTTAGCAATAAAATATAGTCAACGAGACACAACTAAGAGTGGTTATGAAGGACGAATTGAACGGTTGACAAGGAAGATGAGAAAAGAATCTGACTCGGATAAAGATTAGTTAAATCTTGAGTTTTTTTATTTAATTCCTTTTCAACAAGCCTGTTTTTTAAAACTATCAGAATATACAATTAAGTTAAGTTCATAAAAATATTATTCATTACAAAAAATAATACTAAGTTCTATAAAAAGCAAGGAGAACGTTGCAAATGGGAAAACAGAATTTAATATTTGATTTAGATGATACACTCATTCATTGTAATAAATACTTTAGAGCTACAATCAACTCTTTTGTAAACCAAATCAAAGATTGGTTTCCATTTATTACCAGAGAAGAGATTACACAAAAACAATTGGAAATTGATATAAAAAGTATTTCTGAATATGGACTTAATTCTTCTCGGTTTCCAGAGTCACTTGTATCTGTATATATTTTTTATAGTGAGAAACATCAACATAAAATTCAACAAGAAAAAATCGATATAGTTAGAAAGATTGGTCAACAAGTATTTGAAATTGAGGTACAACCTTTTCCATATATGTATGAGGTGTTAAATGACCTACAACAAGAGGGCCATAATCTTTATATGTATACGGGTGGAGATAAGGAAAACCAAACTAGAAAAATTGTTCAATTGGAATTAGAAGCTTATTTCGGAAAAAATGTGTTTATTTACGAACACAAAAATACTGAGGCACTAAAAGAAGTTCTTCAGATGATAAAAGCAGATCCTAAAACCACTTGGATGATTGGGAATTCCCTGAAGACGGATATAAAGCCTGCTCTTGAAAATGGTATACACGCTATTCACATACCATCAGAATTAGAGTGGAGCTATAACAACATTAAAATAGACATAGAACCAAAGGGTGAATTGTTGACAATAAATTCCTTAATACAACTTCCGGAGATTTTTCGAAAGTATGATGGTTGTGTTGGAGAACAATCAATGCAAAAAACAATGTCTCAGGATTAAAACGACAATGCTCTGAAGTTTTAATCTATTCTTTATTGGTGAAAAATCTATATAATGCTGCTATATTCAGAGTTTTCATTTATATCCAAGAGACATGTGATAAATAATATCGCCGCAAGCATTGCTGCGAGTGCCGCTTCAAGGCTTGCCCATCGCATGAGGGATGATGAAGAATCTCTTACGGATAAAGAAAAGGACATCCGCCAAGAAGAAGAATTAATAGGATAGACCATTGCTGCCGGCTTGCGAAGAAAAAAGCCGGTATTTGTTTTTTTAGGATTGTTTCTATTCGAAAAATGATTTAAATGGTTAAGAGGGGAAGGGAATCAAACGGGCGGAAAGGATATTTGAAATCTTAAATGTTCGTTTTGTGTGGCGAAGAAAGCAAAAAGCCTGGATATAGCCGTCTTTTATGGCAATAATGGATATTCGCCGCTGTGAGATTTTTTCTTTGTCTGAAAGATAAATAATTTCCAATGGTGCACCTTCCTCTAAATTTTTCAGCAGCATCGTTTTCATTTCTTTATACCTCCTTTTCTCTTGTTAGATATATTATATGAAAACGTATGTTCGTTATGCAAACAAAAAGGAACGAATGTTCTATTTTATAGAAAAGAAAACGGCTCAGAAGAACAGCCGTTTTCAGGAAGTAATTTGATTTATTAAGAATTAAGCGAAAAGTAATCGTTTTTAAGCGAAAATCACGACACATAAAAAAATCAATTATTCAGCATTAATTGAATTCATTAAGTGAAAAGAACTTGGACCCGTTTTACATATTAGTTCCCGGGCCTGTTTCTTCTTCATCCAGGATTCTTTCCAATGCTTCTTTTGTATGCAACCCCTGGACACGGCGGTTTCCAATAAAAAATGTAGGCACTGCCGTTATTTGTGCATCATAATAGGCATGTTTGAGCGCCTGTTTGTGGTGCATTTCGTATTTGCGTTCAACTAACGCTTCGTTAAAACGCTCTTTGTCCAATCCAACCGAAGCAGCGATTTCAGCCAAAACATCTGTGCTGCCAATATCCTTACTCTGTTCCCAAAATTCCCTTAGGACCGCCTCCACATATTCATTTCCTTTGCCGTGTTCCTTGGCGAACCGGAAACCTTCATGGGCAAGGTGGGTATGCGGTGTCGGATCGACCTGCGGCATCACCATTTTCACGCCTAAGCGATCTGCGAGTGGAGCGATAGATTGCTTCCATCCCTGCTGGAAACGGGCATCTTGTGGAGAGAGGGTTTCATTCGGATAAGGACGGAGCTCGAATGGCATCCATTCGACTTCAACATCCCTTCCTTTTATTGCTTCTTTAAGCGGAGCCTCCGCTAAATAGCAAAACGGTCAAACATAATCAGAATAAATGCGGATTTTTATTGCCATGTTTTATTCCTCCTTTTTCACTAGTAGTTTATCAACTCGATGGACGTAAATACGAACGAAATGCTTGTAAAAGTGATGTTAACAATTCAAAAATAATATTTTAAAATAAGTATTGACTTTTTACACAGAAAACATATAATTAATATTGTGCTTGAGAAACAAATGAATAACACGATCTGTTAGCTCAGCTGGGAGAGCACCACCTTGACAGGGTGGGGGTCGGGGGTTCGAGCCCCTCACAGGTCACTAACCAAAGCCTCTAAAACGTTGAAATGGCAACGTTTTGGGGCTTTTTTATTTTGCTATCACGCACACAAATGGCACAACTCATGTGTTTGGTGCCATTTTGGTGCCGCAGAGCTTTATTTTGTATTAGAGAGTAAAGCATCAATTTGATTAGCTGCGTCCTCTTGCATGTTTGGAAGTATATGCGAATATATATCCAGAGTTGTTTTGATATTACTATGACCAAGCCGCTCTGAAATTACTTTGGCATGTACACCTTGCGCAAGAAGCATCGTAGCATGAGTATGTCTTAAATCATGAAAACGAATGACAGGTATATCCGCTTCTTTTATTAGCCTTTGGTACGTTCTTTTTAAGTTGCTAGGAATCACCGGGGTTCCTTTAGATGTACAAATCACAAGATCGTAATCGGTATACCCAGGACCATAGGATAGCTTTTCTTTGGCTATTAGCCGCTTTTGCTTTTTTAGCATTACTATGCTTTCGTTAGCAAGCTGTATACTCCTCACTCCAGCATCTGTTTTGGCTCCATTTAAAAAGTGCTTCCCATCTCTACTTAAGGTTTGACGTACATAAAGTATACCTTTTTCAAGATCAATATCTTTCCACCGAAGTCCAAGGATTTCCCCCCGCCGCATTCCTGTTGTAATTGCTAGATGAAAGGCAGGATATAACCTGTTTTCAGTGGCAACTTTCAAGAATGCTTTTATTGTAGTGACGTCCCAAAGATATTTGACTCGGCACATATGATTTTTGAAATTGTTGCTACGGAGTTAGATAGTGCAGATGACCTGTCTGTTTGGTTTGAAATTAGTGAAATGATTGATAGGCTTGATTTTGATGATAAATCTTTTGTGTTGAATGAAGACAATGCAATGTAATATCAAGGATAAAGAATGAGGCTCAAATCTTACAGAGATTAAATCTTTGATATTCCTTATTGTGCTAACGGGGCAGGTTAGTTGAATAAGGATTACATATTAATAATCGAAATTGTAAGAAACGCTAGATGGTTCCGCGTTTCTTACAATTTGAGACAGCGGACTGTTCCTTTATCTCAAAACGAGAACATTAACTAAAAGTGCAGGTTGGCAACTAAAACTGATAGGCGTTTAGGCAGCAAAACTCCTCATGAAGTCCTTCTGCTATGTCTACAAATCCATCCTAATTAACCGGATGCCACTTCGTGAATGGATTTCGGGCTCAAATTATCCGAAAAATATGAAGGGAATGCAACTACAAACTCTGTACCTAAGCCTATTCGACTGTTAATATGAAAGTTGCCTTTTAAGGCACGTATAATACTCAAAGATACCATTAATCCTAGACCCGTCCCTTTGTTCCCTTTTGTAGAATAGTATGGCTCACCCAGGCGTTGCACTTGTTCTACTGACATTCCTATTCCTGAATCGGATATTCTAATTCGAATCTCATCCTTTGTGTTACTCGAATGTACGGTAAGTTTGCCCCCATTAGGCATTGCCTCAATACTATTTTTTATGATATTTAGTAAGCATTGACGAAAGAGGCCGCGATCCCCAATGATAAAACATTCAGTATTTATTACTGTTACTACCTCTACTGAATTCATATTGGCAAGAGGATGCAATGATTTAATCACTTTTTTAAGCTCTTCATTTACACAAAAAGGATTTACTTCGTTTAATGAGGGCTGCGCGAAGGTAAAGTAATCCTTTATTACACGCTCAGCTTCGTGCAACTCATTAATAGCCGTTTCAATGTACCCCTTCGTTTTTCCCTGAATACTAATGTCTTCTGTAGCAAGTTGAAGAAATCCTAGTGCTGCCGTTAGAGGGTTGCGGACTTCATGAGAAATAGCAGCGCTCATATGGTTCGCAAGCTCTATTTTTTGTGACTTCATCATTTGATTTCTAAAAAACTCATTTTCAATCATTTCCTCGGTAAGATAAGACATTATTCCTATTCCAATACATTGAATGAAGGTAGTTACTAAGGCGATTTCAAGTTCAGAAATAGTTATATCACTAATTAATAAAACACCAAAGGTCAGCGCGCTTATTGCAGCAACAATGAAAACAGAAACTTGAATGCGTTTTCGGGATTTTAGTTTTAGAAACCATGGGTGAGCGAGCAATAAAGCCAGTGCTAAAAGAAGATATATTGGTGTTATCGCCAATAATTGACTATTAAAGCCAAATAACAACCCTCTGAGGATTAAAGATAATATAGCCAACAATGGTCCTAATCCATAATAAAGCCCACCAATAATAATAGGAATTTGCCTGAGATCCAACATTACCCCGTCAATAGGAATCGAAAACCAAAGGCATACGATAAGTGATAGAAACAGTCCGAGAAAACAAAAAACAGGTGGAAATGGTTCAGGATAGTATCGTTCAGCGGCAAGCTTGAAGATAAACATAAATAGCAAGATAAGTGAAAGATTAAAAAGCAGGTGTTTCAGCAATTCCAGCATAACAATCCACCGTCCGACAGTTCTTTTTATTGATAGTTTAAAACTAAATGCGATATGTTCACAACCATTTTCGGAAAAATGCAAAAAAAAAAACAGTTCATAAATACGTTAAGAATCAATAAATAACTGTTTTTTAAACTAAATGACAGTACAGCTAAAGAGGGTTCATTTGTTTATGATTTTAGCACTGGCTTTATTTGAAAAAAACTTAATACCAATAGTATCAATTCAACCTGTTATGATTACTGAAGCAATTATTCTCAAACTGACAGGTGCTCGAGATTCAGGTGCCATTTCTTATTCCACTAACGGGGCAGTTTAGTTGAAGAAGAGAATTGGTGTGTTTATGTTGCATAAGACAGATAAAGTGGAAGAAAAGAAGCTACACCACAAGCAAAATTGTTCATAAAAAAGACTGCTATTTTATAGCAGTCAAAACTAATGCATTTCTCAGCAAGAGAATGTCTTGGTAAATGTTGTCTCGGACTAGGACATCGCTACAATTGTTAAAATCAATTAGTAATCGTCCAAGTTCTAGAGAAAGTAGGAAGCGATCAGCTTTGGCACTTACCATAGCGTACTCTCCTTTACATAGGAAAAATATTCCTATGTGTATCAAGATTAACACTGTTGAATTTTTATAGCAATGTAAATTCAGACTTTCTAAACTGAGCAGTTCGAGCCTGTTTCTTAATACGGATCTATTTTTGTGGCCAGCTTTTCCTTCTTCAATTAAAGGGGCAGTTTAGTTTAATTAGGTTATGACACATATGAACCTAGGGAATGACTATAAAGAGGTGATTTTCTTGAAATTTAATCAAATGACAGAAGAAGAAAAAACAAAGTTATTAATGTCAATTTACTTTTTGTTTAAAGGTTTGCATCAATTAGGAAGAATGCAGGACAAATATAGTGAGAAGGAAACTGATGTTGAAATAAAAGAAGCTATGATAATGAGACAAAACCTTTCAGCTGCTATTGCCAGAATAAATGATTATTACCTTTATTCAGAGGATGAAAAAGAAAATGAGCAAATTCAGGCACTAGAGGATGAAGTCTTTGAATGGATTGAAGATACAGGGTTTACTGAAGAGGTTAAAAAGTATTTTGGTAAGAACAGCCTTATGTTCAGCTAACGAGTGCATTAGTCCGTGAAGGATTAATGCATTTTTTGTTGAATTTGCTTATTAAACAAACGTGGCAGATTAGCTCCATAATAAACAAGTGATTTATCCATTAATCATATATGGTAATATACAAAATAAACCAATAGAAAAATTAGGGGGATGAGTATGTTCTTACATAAGATTGATGAGGAGTTATCATTGAAACTGTTAGAATTAAAGGATTCAGAAAGAGTTTTCGAAATAACAAATCAATCCAGAGAATATCTACGAGAATGGCTTCCTTGGCTGGATGATACAACAAAACTTGAAGATACAAAAGGGTTCATTAATATGTCTTTAAAAGGTTTTGCTGAAAACAAGAGTGTCAATACAGTTATTATGTATAAGGGACAAATTGTTGGTGTAGCAGGTTATAACCAAATAAATTGGTCAAATAAAACTGCATATATTGGTTATTGGCTCGAAGAAGAATATCAAGGAAATGGAATTATGACAAGAGTAGCCAGGGCATTGACTGATTATGCATTTAATGAATTGAAACTAGATAAAGTTGAAATTAAGGTTGCTGTGGAGAATAAGAAAAGTAGAGGAATTCCTGAAAGATTGGGTTTTGTTAATGAAGGTTGTATTAGACAAGCAGAATGGGTGTATGACCATTATGTTGACCATATTGTTTACGGTATGTTAGCTGAGGATTGGAATAAGTAGTAATTCATACCTTAATGAACTAACGGGTGCTTGAGTATAAGATCCTAGCTGCTTTTGAAGCAGCTTTTCTTGTTCCACTATAGGAGCAGTTTAGTGGAAGAAGTAAAAACCCATAATGCGTATTTGACACATTTTGCGACATAGTCGGCAAATAAAAAAACCACTAATTAATTAGTGGATTCTTCTAATGTGCCATTTAATACATTGTGAATAGCTGTTGCTGCATCTTCAATATTATCGTAAATTTCAGTATTTTTATTTGCGATAAATGTTAGCTTATAGGTGTTCTTGTAGCAATCAACTGTGACTAGTGGTCTTTTATTTTTTGAGAACGTATGAGTAATTTCTACTTCGCTGTAGAAACTGAGATCTTTTAACATCTTTTCAAGGTAAACTTTAGACATTTAGTTTCGTCTCCTTCCATATACGGAGGGAGAGGACTAAGGAAAGTCGAGTATAACCCAAAGTATTATATTTTGTGTTCACATACTAGTGTAACATATAAAGCCTTAGTAGGATATGGAATCATTTATATGAGTAATTCGCTTATCAATTTAGTAAAAGAGCAATTCCAGCTCATTTGATGCACATTTCGAACATATTGTGAAGAAATGTACTTAAGCTAGCGGGGGCGTTAGTTAAATAAAAAGGCTGCTACAGCAGCATTTTTTCTTGTTCCACTAACGGGGCAGGTTAGCTGTACAAGTTATAAATTTAATGGTTTAAAGTTATAGAGCATTTCTTTGAATGAGGAATGCTTTTTATTTTTGCTTAAAACAAAAATATACAATAAAAATATTATTATAATTAATAAAAATTTATTGTAAAACGATAAAATAAATATTAAAATCAAATTCAGAATAAATAAGTGAGGTGCTTTTTATGGAAAAAATAACAACGTTGTTTTTAAAAATAGCTGTTATTCTTTTAGGAGTTCCAGTTCTTGCTCTGTGCATCTTTTTGGTACCTGAGATGGCGAACCTTGCAGCAAAATTGCTTTCAGAGTTTGCTTTTATAAAATATCTCGTTTTCATCGCTTTTGATGCATCGGCGATACCTTTTTACTTTGCTTTGTATCAGGCTTTCAAACTCTTACGCTATATTGACAAAAATAAAGCTTTCTCCGATTTATCTGTAAAAGCTTTAAAGAAAATCAAATACTGTGCCATCACAATCAGTATTTTGCATGTGCTAGTTTGGCCGCTCTTCTATATCTTTGCGGAAGTAGACGACGCACCAGGAGTTATCTTTGTCGGATTGGTTGTTCCTTTTGCTTCGATGGTTATCGCAGTCTTTGCGGCTGTTCTCCAAAAACTTTTACAAGAAGCAATTAATATCAAATCAGAAAATGATTTAACGGTCTGAGGTGAATAACAATGGCAATTATAATCAATATTGATGTGATGTTAGCAAAAAGGAAAATGAGCGTAACAGAACTTTCGGAGAAGGTTGGAATAACAATGGCGAACCTTTCTATATTGAAAAATGGAAAGGCAAAAGCGATTCGATTATCCACTTTAGAGGCAATTTGTAAGTCTTTAGAATGTCAGCCTGGAGATATTTTAGAATACAAAAGTGACGAAGACAGTTAAACATTGTGGAGGAAACTTAGTATAACAATTATTAGGGGAGGTATAACTATGGACATTAACAATTTGATTATTGAAAATATTGCTAACCCTCATGAGCTGGAGAGAATGTATAGAAAAGACCCGAAAGCTTTTAAAAAGTCATTCTCACAAGCATGGGAACAAAATCCCGATTCTCAGGTTCTTGGTGTTTGGTATGAAAGATTGCATTTCAAGGAGACGGCAAATACAGAAAAATCTTCCTTGCTTCAAAAAGGTTTCTTATTCATGGGCATTTTATCCATTCTGGCCGGGATAAGCACCAGGATCATTTTCCATTTTGTCGAACAGGAAGCAATTGCTCCAATTAACCTGGCTTTTGGTATAATTCCCTTTATTGCTGCCTATTTTGTTTACAATAATACTCCGAAAAAAAGTGTTATTTATTCCCTTGCAGCGTTGTTCCTAATTTCCGGGTTTTATCTTAACATGCTGCCATTAAATTATAAAGACAGTATTATCCTTGCTTATTTGCACCTTCCCATATTCTTATGGGTATTGGTAGGACTTGCATTTACAGGAAATGAATATTCAAAAGGCAGTACAAGATTAGCCTTTATTAAATTTAATTTGGAATATTGTATTCTCTACGCCAGCATGGCAGTTAGCGGAATGGTACTAGCAGCATTAACCATGCAGTTATTTAGCTTTGTTGGCTTGGATATAGAAGACTTCTATTTTAGTAATGTCGTTTTATTTGGTGCTGCCGCTCTCGCGATTGTGGCTGCATACATGGTATCAATGAATCTTAAACTTGCAGTGAATATTACACCATATATAGCTAAAATTTTTAGTCCTCTTGTCCTGGTCACATTGTTGGTCTATCTTATAACGGTTATATGGGTCGGAAAAAATCCATTCTTGGACCGCAATTTCCTGATAGCCTTCAACGGAATACTCCTTGGTGTATTGGCCGTTACCATATTTTCCATTATCGAGAGCGACTCAGACGAGAAAAAGAACATTTCAGATTATATAAATTTTGCCTTAATTGTTCTTGCGCTTATCATTGACAGTGTGGCTTTGTCAGCCATCGTGTTCAGACTTTCTTCTTATGGGATTACGCCTAATAGACTTGCTGTTTTAGGAGTAAACATACTTATCTGGGCAAATCTAATTTGGATTATGCTCTCCTATATGCGTTTTCTACAAAACAAATCCGGACCTTCAACTATCCAAGATGCCATTACTAAGTATTTGCCGGTCTACGGACTTTGGGCAGCTTTCGTTACATTTACTTTTCCTATAATTTTTAATTAGAAAGCCTCTGTTAATGTAACGAAAAGCTAATCTTCTAACGTATAAAATCCTTAGAGCCGATATTATGCAGCTTTTTAGACAGAGTTGCATAGTTTTGGCTTATTTTCATTACTAAAGTTAAAAAGAGGGTATTCAAACTAGAAAACATAATATATTGTTGCAACTGGATTTTTTAAGATATCCAGTTTCATTTGCCCAACGAAAAGGGACTTCATGAAACGTATTTGATAAAGCTAAACTTGCAGGTTTTAAGTTTGAGTTTGATTTAGATTAAATGTGAAAAGATGTACTTACACTAAAGGGTGCTTTAACACAATAAGGAATAAAACAAAAGAGCCTAAATTATGCAAGTTATTATGCACTACTTGTATGTTTAGGCTTTTTTTACATTCATAAAACATACTACCAAAAGCAGCATTTTTTAATTGCCAACAATGACTCAACACGCTTTGCTCGTAAACGATGTGGCAAGTGTAGCTGCTCTACATTGATTCGATTTACAAGATGCTGCATTCAAATGATAGTCACCTCATTTTTTTCTGAAACTGTCCGTATTTGAACACGTCTTCGAATATTTTCACCTCCGCCTATCGGCATTGACAGGAGGAGGTTGGTTTTATAAGGATATAGGGCATTTACTGGCAACCAACTGACAAGAGTTTCAATACCGGAAGGTGTAACAAGCTTAGGGGAAGCTGCATTTGCTTACAATAAACTTACAGGAGTATCCTTGCCAGATAGTTTGACAAGTATCGGGCATTCTATGTTTTCGCATAATCTATTAACAAGCGTAACGATCCCAAATAGCATTGCAAGTATTGGAGATTCTGCATTTTCAAATAATGAATTGCAAAGTGTGACAATTCCCAATAGTGTAACAGGCATTGGCCCTTATGCATTTTCTAATAATCAACTAACAAATGTTTCGATTTCGAATAGTATTAATGGATTAGCAGATCATGTGTTTTCTAGTAATAAGCTTATAAATGTAACAGTACCAGATAGGGTGGATAAAATTGGTGATTCAGCCTTTTCTGGCAATCAACTTACAACTGTAATAATTCCAAATAACGTGAGAGATATAGGGAATTTAGCATTTTCAGATAATCAACTGACGAGTATTATACTCCCGGATACAGTGAGGAATATAGGAGAATCGGCGTTCTCCAACAATCAATTAAATAGAGTTCGCATTCCGTCCTTTGTTTCAAGTATCAAATCTAATACTTTTTCAAATAATCAGCTAACAAGTCTAACCATACCGGACTATATAACAAGTATTGGAGAATCAGCATTTTCTAATAACATGTTAACGAGTGTAACCATATCGAATGGTGTAAAAAGTATAGAGGATTTTGCTTTTTACAAAAATCAATTGTCCAGTGTCGCGATTCCATACAGTGTTACTAGCATTGGAAAATCAGCGTTTTCAAATTACAAGTTAACGAAGGCTGTTATAGCTGATAGTGTCGCTGATCTTGGAAAATCAGCATTTGCTAATAATTTATTAACCAGTATTTCGATTCCAACTGGTGTTACGGATTTGGGTACAAGTGTGTTTGAAAATAATAAATTGACCAATGCAGTCTTCCGTGAAAATCTGGTAGATATTGGTAAATCTACTTTTTTGGGGAATAAAATAAAGGGTTTATATTTTCCTAAAAGTTTACCGTCGATAGGAGAATCAGCTCGAAAGCTTGACTCTTCCCTTTAGTTTAGGAAGTATCGGGGCGTATGCGTTTTCCAACAATCAACTTACCAGTTTGACGATTGGAGAACGAGTTTCGAGTATTGGTGCTTCTGCGTTTGCCGGTAATCAATTATCGGTTGTTAAAATTCCATACAACGTAACGAAAATAGGGAAGAATGCATTTTCGAACATGAAAAAATCAGGCTATCAATTTGAAAATTGGTATGAAGATGAAAATTTTGACACTGTATGGGATCATCTAACCGGAGATGTGACCATATATGCTAAATGGATGGATGTGACTCCGCCGCCGCTTTTTATTAACCAGGTAAGCGATAAATCTACGACAATTTCAGGAACCACAGAAAAAAATGCGAAAGTTACATTATATTTAAATGAAAAAAAACAGAAAGAAATAATAGCTGATTCGAAAGGTAATTTTACTTTTACAATAAATAAGCAAAAAGCAGGTGTGAAAGTAAAGGTAATCGCTAAGGATGATGCTGGGAACACAACTGAAAAAATAACAACCGTACTAGACAAAACTGCCCCAATAATTTCAGTTAATCAGATAAGTGATCAGAGTATCTCAGTAACTGGAACTGCACAAGTAATGTCCACCGTTAAATTATATTTTGGAGACAAATGGCAGAAAATAACAACTACCAATGAAAAAGGTGCCTATACTTTTAAAATTAGCAAACAAAAAGCAGGCGTGAAAGTAAAGGTAACGGCTACTGATAAAGCTGGAAATACGAGTACGAAATTGACAACTGTGCTTGATAGAACAGCACAAGAGCAACCGACTGTCTACACAGTAAGAACAACTTCAAAGATTGTTTCAGGTAAAACAGAAAAGAATGCCACAGCTGGATAGTATTCTTGTTAAAAAGAAATACCGGAAGCTAAACGTTAGTGGGATGTAGGATGTTTTTGCAAATAACTCACCAAGCACCTCATATGTTGCCACATACACTCCACACATGTAGAGTGAGTAGCAGAACTAAATAATAAAAAACGACCCTACCATCATCTCAATTAGGATTCATTGATAAAGATTGCACAGAAATTGCACAGAATTTCTAGAAACAATGGAATTAAGAGAATCTGTTTGCATAAATAAACATTACGGTCTTGAATGATTGGACTTAATGGAATCTATTTATGCAAAAGTACTGTATAAAAGATAGTTTAGAAAATTGACAGGGTGGGGGTCGGGGGTTCGAGCCCCTCACAGGTCACTAACCAAAGCCTCTAAAACGTTGAAATGGCAACGTTTTGGGGCTTTTTCATTTTGCTTTTCATTCGTCAGACCTGGAAAGTTAGTTTGAAATGCTTTACCTGATACTTTGTAATCATGTCTCGTAATAATAGAAAAAAGAGAAGACATGTCTTCTCTTTTTTCTATTTCTATTTGATCAATTATTTATATTTAATCGTCATCACGCTGTCTTGCTCTTGCTTCTCCGCCTTTACGTCCTGCTTCTTCCCTGCTCATTTTCCCATCACTGTCATCGTCCCGTTGCTCCGCTCGTGCATTGCCACCTTTTTCGCCGATTTCCTGATAAAATTCTTTGTCGTGGTTTTCGGCTGTAGCTTCTCCGCCTTTACGGCCGATTTCCTGGTAAAATTCCTTGCCATGAGTTTCGGCTGTAGCCTCTCCGCCTTTACGTCCCGCTTCTTCTACCGTCATTTTTCCATTCTTTTCTCTATCATTGTTAGCCATAAAAAATTCCTCCTTAAAGTTTTTTTATGTCTTTCTGGTTGTTGATTTCCCTTTCTATTGCATTTAAAACATGTTTTTTTCAATGATATTCCATTTTTAAATTAAAAGGGAAGAAACAGTAGAGACCTCAAATTTACATTTTATTATCAATTAGTATAGGCTCCTCCTGCGCCAAATACCGTGATAGCCACGCATGCTATCCCCACTAATAACAAAGATATTTCCTGTACAGAAGAACACTTTTTACCCCTAATTAAGTTTGAGAAAACAGTGCCCACAAAACAAAAGTTAGAAAGTGTTGGTTATCCTTTTCCTGGAAAAGCGATATAAATTAGTTTTCCTCCAATTGTATGGGGTATTAAGTAGAGGGCAGGCTCAAATCACTATTCTACTTTCAGGAGGCGAAAAGAATGTTTTATCATGTAAAGGAACTGCAATTTGAAGCCAAACCGGATAGGCCGGACCCTCTCCTTGCAAAAAAAATGCAGGAACTTATTGGAGGACAGTATGGTGAAATGTCGGTTGCGATGCAATATCTTTTCCAGGGGTGGAGTACTAGAGGCAATGAGAAGTACCGTGACTTGTTACTTGATATAGGAACAGAAGAAATTGGACATATTGAAATGCTGGCAACCATGGTAGCCAGATTACTGGATAATACGCCCGTGGAAGCACAGGAAGAAGCCGCAAAAGACCCAATGATAGGTGCAATATTAGGCGGGATGAATCCACAGCATGCCATTGTATCAGGTCTGGGGGCCAGACCAGGCGACAGTGTAGGTAATCCATGGATGGGCAGTTACATCACTTCAAGTGGAAATCTTTTAGCAGATTTCCGTGCGAATCTGAATGCAGAATCACAGGGCCGCCTTCAAGCAGTCAGAATATACGAAATGACGGACGACCGGGGAGTGAAGGATTTGCTATCCGTGTTAATAGCCCGGGATTCTTATCATCAAAACCAGTGGGCAGCAGCCATTGCTGAGCTGGAAGAGAAAGAGGGGCTGCTTGTTCCAAGTACGTTCCCGAGGGAGAAGGAACGTCTAGATGTAGCCTTTACACTATACAATTTCTCTCAGGGGGAAGAAAGCAGTACAGGAAGATGGGCAAATGGTGTAAGCATAGATGGCCACAGCGAATTCAAATACGAAAACAGGCCTCAGCCCGAGGCACCTAAGCCGCAGTTGCGACCAGCGCCGCCAAGTACACATAATACGTTGCCAATGGATAAAAATTCATTACTCTAATGGAAAGCCCCGTTAGCCATCCCTTGATGGTCGAATGGGGCTTTTAATTTCTTATTATGTTATTAGTAATACATATAACAAAAATATGAGACATATGGATTAATTTATGAAATTGCAGGGTATTAGGTATCATTCTTACTGGCGTTTTTGATGGAGAATTTAGTGATACTCTGTGGATCAGCTTAGTGCTTACTGTTCTCGCTTATGTTCTTGGTGATTTGTTTATTTTCCGTAATATCGGTGATGATTCAGATTACACAAAAAGAAGTATAATTGCAACCGTATCCGATGCAATTTTAACCTTTGCAATCGTGTATTTTATGGGACAAGATAATTTTGCAGGTGATAACGACATAATGACTGCAGCACTTCTCTCTGCTATTGTTGTCGGCATAGGGGAATGGTTCTTTCATAAATATCTTGATAACAACGTATTTGACGAGAAACCAGACCATCATAGCGCAACATCATAAGTGAAGGTATCATAGCGAGTTCCTTTTTCATAGGTATGTAAGGGTAAACTCAAAAAAAGTGATTGTATCAAGGTCGTCGGTATCATCTTGCTTTGAGAGTACCGAAACGGAAAGTACTTTACTACACAAACTGAATTGGTAAAGATTAAATAAGAAGAACATATGAGGGACTGGGAAATTTCCAGTCCCTATTGTCATGAAGTTAATTGTTTTCAGTCTCTGTGGATTGTGTAATGCCTAACTACGATTTATTCATACCAAGGGTTGTAAATCGAAATTGTTTATTGATCAAAGTCCTGGACTTACACAGATCACTTATTCAATCCTTCTTTAGCGGAAATCCAGGTTTACGATTCGTGTCCAGAAAAAGAAGCTGGATGCGGCTTTCATAAACACGTTTTTCTTTTGCTAATCGCTCCCTTTCATCCCATAATTCCTTTTCGTCTTGAAAATGTTTAATGGCCAAGATTACGGTTGTCTCTTTGAACGTCGTTTGTAATACTTCCTCTCGAAGTTCAGGGTCTAAAATCTTTCCATCGGGAGTACGGGCTACACTGCCATCTTCCAAAAATCAGCGATATATATTGGCATAGCAACATTTAACAAAAAGGCAACGCGAATCACATCAAGCTCTCCTTTAAAGGCTTCAATTACCCGAACAATTCAAGCCGGATTATTCATTCCTTCTGATTTTGTTATGTCATCTTCTGAATCCTTAAGTGTTCATAATAGCTAAATGGATGATTAAGCTCTTCATCAGTAGGTAAAGTACCTTTTTTTAAGCTCCATAATTGTATTAGTTTATGGAAACAACTTCAAGTGAATCAAAAAAGCCTTCAATCGGGAAGGCTTTACCAACCATACTATTTTTTGCTTTCCCGGGAATGATATCAACAATTATTATTGGACAAGCTAATTTATTTATTTATTCAACAATTCCAAACATACATAGCAGTAATTGGAGCAAACTATTTAAAAAGCACTCGAAGAGGAATAGCTTGTTCCAATTGCCTTCTGACCTTATTTACAATCTTGTTCTATCTAACTTCCAAATGCCTTTCAAGTTTTCTGAATAACTGGTGATTACTTGAGATTCAAGGAACTATGCGGGCGGCTTTTTTTGCTATTGATCTAAACGGCAGTGTGAATTAATGAAACAATGCGAAAAATTAAGGAAACTTGATGGTGGAGACAATGAATCTTGAATCGTGGATAATTCTTTTTATTATAATCTTAGCAGGCAGAGGTTGCTTTTATTTCATTCAATTAGACTGGAAACGATTTGGTTTTCTCTATTTAATCAGTCTTTTTTCTGCAAATTTATTGTGTTATATGTTTACTTTGGTTGGTTTTTATACATTCCCTAATAATGTGTTACACGACAGTTTACTAATTCCATATGGATTAGTTTCAAGCGTGTTTCCTTTTATAGCATTGTTTGGAGTAAGGTATAGCCCTGAAAAATGGGTTTGGAAAATTCCTTTTTATTGGGCTATTGTGCATATAGGAGTTTTAGGTGAAGTTATATTAAAAAATACGACTATTTTTAAGTTTGAACCAGAATGGGATTTATGGGACAGTTACACATTATGGTGGATTAATTATATATTATTGGAACTCATAGGAGGTAAGATTGTCCCGAATCAATTAAGAAAACCCATCAAATCCGATTCA
Organism: Peribacillus glennii; assembly: GCF_003429105.1. Classification (GTDB taxonomy): domain Bacteria; phylum Bacillota; class Bacilli; order Bacillales; family DSM-1321; genus Peribacillus; species Peribacillus glennii. The sequence goes on along the minus strand of NZ_QVTD01000001.1, from coordinate 195,649 downwards.
TTTAGATATGGTGGATGGGCATGGATTGTATTCCATATTATTGTGATTACGACTATTTTCTTAGCTGGATTTTATGTAGGAATAACAGTGAATAAATAAAAAGTTGATGGCTGCGTTAGCTCATATAGACAATTTGAATTTCTCTTTATTAATCAAGAAAACCAGCCTCAATGAAGGGTTTAAAGTTCTACAAACCAATGGATCTTCGCTTGAATAATTTGCTCAACTTCTGTTCTACTCTGTTGCAGTTGATGCATCTTTATAACAACGGCTCTTTTCGCATTAATCAGAAAGAGCCGTTCTCCTTTTCCCATTTTCGAAAAAATTATTAGATGTACAACCCCTCTGCATGTAATAAAATAAAAATAATCAACCTCCAGGAACAGAGGAGGTCAACAGCTCATTTAAAAATACTTTTTGGAGATTATAGAAGAAATAAAGGAAAAAGCAACTATTTATTTACACTGTAAAATGAAGGAGTGCATCATGGGCAAATTGGAAGCTATTTACCCAATTGCAATTGAGGATACAAAACAAAAGATTTTTCAGGATATTGACCGCTACTTGGAATATCAGGATAATCTCCCCGCTTTTGATACATATATATCAGACAGGATATCGTATATCGAACAGATTTGGATCAATGTATGGTTGAATAAAGCCTCAAATGCAGTTCCAAGAAAAGAAAAAAAGGAATTCCTGGATGAAAAGGGATATGTTACCGAAGGGATAGATAAAAAGCTGATCAACAGCCTTTTCAGGAACGAATTAAGGAACTACCATCCTTTTGAGGTTCTTCCTTGGCTAAAGGGCTTTTTCTCTGCAAATAAGCATGATTGGGAAGACAGATATGTAAAAGCAAGGGACAGCTTTTTTAAAAGACAGAAAGAGCAACGACTGGCTGTTGAGCGTTGGAAAGTCAGGGACAGTCTTGAAGAGGCGGCCCACGGCTTTTTGGAAGGGAATACTCTTCCTTTATATTTACGTGTCCGCCATCATATTTCGAAGGTGCTGAAAAATGATCTTGAAACTAAGCTAAAGTTCCGAAAGACAGATCTCTATAGGCTCGAAGAACCGTTGGAGGAGCAGGGTTCATTTAAACCGACAGAATACGTGATGTTGGCGGATTTCTTTGAGGAACTGACAGGAGACATACACTCCCTGTTTGATTGGGGTAAAAACCATTATGAATATGAAACTTATTATCATCGATATGAAACACTTGTTTTAGAATTTATTTCTGATAGTGTTCCTGCAATATTCATGGAACTTTTGCCTGACAATCTTGTTCTAGATTATTCCAACGCTTATGGGGAAGAAATGAGTGCGGGACTGCTTAAAGAATTGATTCGGGATGAATTGGCTGATTTCTCGGAAGCCTGTTTTGAAGAGCTTCAAGAGGAATACCTTTCCGATCTGCTGAAATTATCGGAACTTCCTTTTGATGAAGGGGTGCATAAGGAAATCTTTGAAAAGGATGAAGCGGAGAGGGAACTGAGAAAAGCGGAAGCATTGGCTGAGCAAGAGAGAAGGAAGGCAGAAGAGGAAAGGATCATTGACGATATTTTTGGCAAAGCCTATACCTCTTCGCCAGGTAAAGGAATCAAATATGTGTTCCATATTGGTGACACAAATACGGGAAAGACACATCACGCATTGCAAAAAATGAAAAATGCTGAAAGTGGCATTTATCTTGCCCCGCTCAGGCTACTCGCCCTTGAAGTTTATGAAAAGCTGAATAGGGAAGGGGTTTCTTGCTCTTTAAAGACAGGTGAAGAAGAAAAAAATGTTGAGGGTGCTGCGCATATTGCCTGTACGATCGAAATGTTCCATGAAAAAGACTATTATGAGGTGATCATCATTGATGAAGCCCAAATGATAGCCGATAAGGACCGTGGTTTCTCCTGGTATCGGGCGATCACGAAGGCGAATGCAAAGGAAGTGCATATTATCGGCAGCCGCAATATCAGAATGATGCTTTTTAACCTGGTAGGGGAGGCCGATATTGAACTCCATGAATATAGCCGGGAAATCCCGCTGGAGGTGGAATCAAGAGAATTCAGCCTGAAGTACACAAAGCAAGGGGATGCCCTTGTATGCTTTTCACGGCGGCAGGTTCTTGAAACAGCCTCCAGGCTGCAACGGAACGGGCATACCGTCAGCATGATTTATGGAAGTATGCCGCCAGAGACCAGAAAAAGGCAAATCGAAATGTTCAATCGTGGCGAGACTACCGTAATAGTTGCGACAGATGCGATTGGAATGGGGTTGAACCTGCCGATCCGCCGTATCGTTTTTCTTGAGAATGAGAAATTTGACGGAACGCGAAGGAGGATATTGACATCCCAGGAAGTAAAGCAAATCGCCGGGCGTGCGGGCCGTAAAGGGATTTATGATATAGGGAAAGTTGCATTTTCTTCCAACATTAAAATGATGAACAGGCTGCTGGAACAGCCAGATGATCCTGTCCAGACTTTTGCCATTGCACCTACATCTGCCGTATTTGAACGCTTTCAGAGATATTACCGCAACCTGGGGACTTTCTTTGAACTGTGGGAGAAATTTGAGCCCCCAAAGGGGACGAAAAAAGCTTCCTTATCAGAGGAACGGGAGCTTTATGAACTGGTCCGTGATACAAAAATCGAAGCTCGTTTTTCTTTAATGGATTTATATGGGTTTCTCCATCTCCCGTTCTCTGCAAAAGAACCCGGGCTCATTCGCCAGTGGCTTGACACTGTAGAGGCTATTGCGGAGGGGAGCGAGCTTCCGGAACCAATCATTAAATCGGGGAATCTGGAGGAGCTGGAGCTTTCATATAAAGCCATAGGCCTTCATCTGTTATTTTTATACCGTTTGGGAAGAAGGACCGAGGCGGTTTATTGGGAAAGGGTCCGTGAAGAAATCAGTGATAATGTACATGATCATCTCAAAGATGAAGTGATCAACTATCAGAAAAAATGCAAGCGCTGTGGGAAAAAACTGCCGGATGATTCAAGGTTTCCAATTTGTGATGCTTGCTTTCATAGCCGGCAGAGTTCCCGGAGACGATGGAGATAAAAATCGCACCTGCAATGTAATCAGGCTGAATATTATTAGAATTTCAAAAAATAAAGATACCGCAACTAACCGCGGAATTTTAGCAATAATCTTATGAAGCTCTTTCTCTGTTCCCACCATAGTCGACATCTGTCACATAGAGGGTGGTTCCTTTTTTCTGGGGAACCGCCTCTGGTGATTAAGGAGCAAGATCTCCTTACAATCTATTGCTTAGTTATCTTCAGTGAATAAGGCTTCGGTGACCAATGATAATTCCGGTCATATATTTCAAAATAGTATTTACCTGGTGTCAAAGAATAGGTAAAGGTCTCTTTTCCGCTGCGTTTCGATCGATTGAACTGCTTTTCGCCGGTTGCTTTGCCGTTTTTATATTTATCAATCCATATCGTGCTATCAATATTTTCGACTGCTGACACATCTACTCTGACCTTCATCTTCTTCGTCACGGTCAATTTGTACCAGTCTGTATCTCCGGAGTAATCATGTTTATCGGTATATTTTTTATTCAATGACAGGGTTCTTGCCTTGGACCTTGAATTTCCCGAATCGTTTTTTAGACTTGGCAATGGCGTTTTGAAGGTGCCTATTGCATCCACCCGGCCAAATCCCGCTGTTGTATTCCAGCCGTTGTCGCTTTTGCTAAGCTTTTTTGCTCCTTTTTCCAGCAGATATTGGACTTCAAGCGGGTTTAAGTTTGCCGCCACCGATAAGATTACGGCCGCAAGTCCCGAAACAACCGGTGCTGCAAACGAGGTACCGGTCAATGGACCATATTCGCCGGAACGGAGGGTGGTTCCGATATTTTCACCTGGAGCTACCAAATCAAGCAACTCGCCATAACCGGAGAATTCACTGACTTTATCGCTAGTTCCAGTTGAACCTACACTGATGACAGTCGGATAGGCAGCCGGATACGTTAATTTCCCTTTATCATTTCCGGAAGCAGCTACTACGATAATTTTTTTTCTGAAAGCTTCATAGACAGCATCAAATTCCATTTCACTCGGTTGATAGGAACCATAACTCAGATTAATAATATTGGCACCTCTTCTTATCGCATAATAAATGCCGGCTACCGAATCTGCCAGACTAATATTTTGAGAGTCTGCTGCCCGGACGGGGATAATCTTAGTGAAAGGACTAATCCCGGCAACACCAATGCCATTATTCGTCTTTGCAGCTATTACGCCTGATACGGCCGTACCATGGCCTACGGTGTCCTCTGGGTCATTATCTTCGGCGTATGTATCATAGCCATTCAACAGCTGGCCGTTTAAATCCGGATGGCTCTTTGCCACTCCGGAATCGACTACGGCCACTTTAATTGATTTATTTTTAGGCTCCACGTCCCTCCAAACCGCCGGCATACCGATTTTTGTTAAATGCCACTGGTTTGGATAATAATAGTCATTCGGATGGGTATAGCCGAATCCATGCTGATCTTTTATATAGTTGGGCTCTGCATATTTTACAAGCGCTGAATTTTTCAGCTTGGCGATTATCGCATCATAATCAATTGCTTCGGGAACCCTTACAATGAATATGTTGTTATCACTCAATATTTGTGGTGTATGTTCCAGCTGAAGGCCAAAAAGTTTTGCCACAGACTCCACATTTTTGACGGCTTTGAGAAGAATTTGGCGATCTTTTACTGTTTTTAAACCAATTTTTGATAGCAGGCTTGGCGTCCCAGCTGCATTGATGCTGCTTGCTTTTCTTCTTTCAAGTTCATCTGCCTTTGAACTGTGTGGCATGGAAGAGAGCACAAGGGCAGAAACGGCAATCACCGCAGCAAACCTGGTTAATTTCTTCATACTTTCTCTCCTATCTTTTTTTGTTGTTCTGTCAATTCAGGAAAGAGTAAAAAAATATCCAACATTACTCAGCTTATACCTTTCTATTTTTTGTAAAAATATTCCTTGAAACTTTATTCTCAATTTGACGGGCTTATGACATAAACATGATTACCTAGTAAACTCTTCTTTTAATACATAGAAAGAGACGGAGCTAAGAAAAGCCTTGCAAAAAAAAATCAAATACAATTTTATGTATAGTTATTTAGCACTGTGATTTCTGAAAGCATGAAATTTTAATGAACCGTTTCTATTGGTCATCTCTACGAATAAATGCCCGTATTGCCATATTGAAATATGAATTAAACGTGATTCAAGCTTCACAAACAAAAAGGAAAAAGATAACAAAACTCCTGCTTTAATTTCTTATGAAAATAATCCCAAACGGAGTGCTATTATGAAAGGCCGGCGTTTCTTATTTGTGTATGAAGTTTTTGTTTTTGAGAGATTAATCAACGAGAAGCACTCATGGAGAAATTATACGGTCGTGGCGCTGGCAGAAAAAAACCAGGCCAACTTGACGAAGTTAGCCTGGCCTTTTCCGCTTTGGAACTAGCGGCTTAATTGGAAGATCAATGTGTATTTTCTTGTGAATTACCAATGATTCATTGATGGCTGCTGCAGTTTATTTATCCCTGTTTTGTATATGCAATTTTACCGATTTTTTGTTAGCTCTTTGAATTTCGGGAGACGGGGCACCCGGGCGGACCGGTGTCAATTCTTCCCCAGCTTCTGTCTGTAATCGTTCATGGCCGGGAGTACGGTTCCAGGATATTTTATGAGTTTCGTTCCTTTGCTGTCCTCCATTGGATTCCTGCCTATTTTCAGTTCTGGATGAAACCCCAGGTACAATTTTATGATAGAGGTATTCAACAACAGACACAGCGGCTGACGAAAGTGTAGAAGCAGCTATGATATCATCATCGTATCCTAACATTCTGCTCATTATCCAAACCACTGCGAAGGTGAGGCCGAAATCGGCGATTGTTGCCGCGATGTTATTCGTTTTTCTAAGAATGAATAAATCACCCAATAAATAACCTACTGCAGTTAAAATCAGGGTTATCAGGACAACATCGGTTAAACGATAATCGAAATTCAGCCAAAGAATGACTCCCAGAACAACTAAAAGTGAAATAAACTTGACCAGTATTGCCATAGTATGTTTTCTCATGTTTTTTCTGCTCCTTTCAGATATATTGTGTGGCACTGCGGTTTAAATATGCTTAGCATAAAATCACGATATGAAAAGGGAGCCCCCGTTACAAACATGGCAAATTGTTTTCAGTCAAGCCAATTTTTTTATAATCGATTCTGGTTTTCATCGTTTTTTCACTATTGGCAGGTAAAGTGTTCCTTAGTAAAAGTAAAAAGGTAATGGATTTGTGTTAACAGGAGTTTTATCCATCGGGATTCTGGGAGGATCAGGCATTTCTGCTTTCTCCGCTACGCGAAGCACTTGATTGGTCTTCAACTGGTCAGAGCCTGGATAGCGCCACAACAAAAAAAGGATGCGATCATGGAGGATGCAAAGGCTGAATTAGCAAAGATTGGAGTAACGTTTCCAAATAACGTTGGAGGGCATAACATGTTTGCCAACCTCGATCACGCCACGAAGAAGAAAGCCGAGGCTATCATGGATAAAATGGAAACCCAATTAGAGGAACAAGGTTTGGAGCTTCCGGTCAGGAAACATCAAAATGACTAAATGAAAAAACTTCAATATGGAATGCCGGAATTTAGGTGCTTATAATATGAAAGGCGCGGGTAATAATTGCCCGCACACTTTTTCTTTACATGATAGGTTCTTCACTCACTGAAAAAAATTCCCCATAAAAAAGCAGTGGGGTTTCCAGTTCGGAAATCCACTGCCCATCTTCGTTGAGTTTCTTTTATTATTTTCACTTTCCCGCAAACAATGCAAATGGGTAGTGCGCATTTGAGAAAAGTTATATAAAAGACAAAAGGATGCCAAAGTATCCTTTTGTCTTTCAGGTAAAAGATTTAAATCCGGACAATTACCCCCAAATTTCTTTTGCGACATCGACAACTAACTTCAACTTGTTCCATTGCTCTTCTTCTGTAAGGTTGTTTCCATGGTGCGTTGAAGCGAATCCGCATTGAGGACTGATGCAAAGCTGTTCCAATGGCACGTAATGGGAAGCTTCTTTGATTCTTTTTTTGATGGATTCCTTGTCTTCCAGCTCAGGAAACTTGGAAGTAAATACCCCTAGGACTACTCGTGGTGCGTTGTGTCCATTCGGTATATATTTTAGAGGTTCAAACGTTCCTGAACGCTCATCATCGAACTCAAGGAAAAATCCATTTACTTTTTCCTTATTAAGCAAGGTAGGCGCAATAATTTCATAGCTTCCGGAAAAGGCATAGTCAGACTTATAGTTACCTCTGCATAAATGGGTAGTTACGAATAGATCTTCTGGCTTATCTTCCAGAACACCATTGACAACACGTAAAGCCAAATCAATTAAGTATTCACGTGAGTATTTAGCATCACTAAAAGGGATATCAGGGGCGGAAAGGCCGGCAATATATACATCATCCAGCTGCAGGTAGCGTACTCCCACCTCATAGAAGGCTTTAATTGTTTGTTTGTATGCTTCAATGATATCCTTGGCAAACTCTTCCCAATCAGAATAGATTTCTGGGTTGATTACGCCGGCATTGAAGAACTGGTTAGGGCTTGGTATCGTCACTTTGGCAACCGCCCTGTCACCAACAATTTCAACAAGCTCCTTTGCATGTTGAATGAAGGGGTGAACGGGGTTGAATGCTACTTTCGCTATGGCACGAACATCATGCTTTTCAGTCTCCATCTTGCTGAATTTGTACCCTTTCTCGGGGGTGTAACCTTCCATGCCCAGCAGGTTCTCCATGAAATCCGTATGCCACCAATGACGTCTGAATTCACCATCCGTTACGGCTTTTAGGCCAATCTCAATTTGCTTATCGACAATTCTTTTTACTTCCGCCAGTTCGATCTCTCTGAGTTGTTCGGCGCTAATCTCACCGTTCCTAAAGCTTTCTCTTGCTTCCAGCAAGTGTTTGGGCCTCAATAAACTCCCTACATGATCTGCCCTGAATGGTGCCTTTGTCAAAGTAATAGCCATAACAAATACCTTCTTTCCTTTTCGTTTTCTAAAGTGTGAGCCAAAAAATAAAACCCCTTCTTGAAGCAGAAGAGGTTGTTGGCGGCTTGTTCCATATCTCTTCTTATCTTCAGCTCTAAGCTTCTGGATTTAGCACAGTACTATAAAGTCTGCTGCTGAGGCATCAAAGGGCCAGTCCCTCCACCTCTCTGGATAAGAATCATATTCACTTTTTTATAACTCTACCTTTAATAGTATCCGCGGTCAAGGAGGAATTTAGAAAATTTTAAAAAAGGAGAATATTTTTTATATTTTGCAGCTATGTACGATACCTACGTTTCGGCATAATCGCTTTGCAGTTATGAAAATCCCCTAAGGGCGTTGGTTAATTTCAATCGAAGGTGAAGGATAGGAGGAGAAATCCTCTCAATAAAACATCCTAACCCGTTCTTGGTTTTAAGAAAGTTTATCTGTTTCTGCTGTTGCTGCTTTTAGCAGTTTTTTGACAAATAAACCATTGAGATAGAGGATATATAACAAGAGCGGGTATAAGGCTGCTGAATACAATAATTTCCATTCATCATAATGGAGCACTTTACCTATATAAACTGCACCGATCTCCATTATCGTAACAACTATTGACCATACAAGGATGTATAACACTTTTTTTTGAGTTTTTGAATAAAAAGGAAAGAAATTTAAATAGATCAGAGTAAAAGACGGCTTCCCGCCTAAGAGTACAATCAGCCACCTCCAATCAATATCTTTATCAAAGTACCAATAGAAATGGTATTTAGTGTCCATGTAGAGGTCTAAAGTGTAGCGAATAAAGTTGCAAATAAGGCTGATGTGTACATTTCGATTTTTGTTATTTTTTCTGGCATGCAAAACACAATCAGATTCATAGCAATCACAGCTGGAATCAAAAATAGCATGTGTTCTCTCGCTTTCCAATTGATTTTTTTATGAAGTGCTAATTTATAGAGCTGATTTTCTGCATGGAAATAAGCTTGAGAAGCAAAAACCTTGTTCCGGCACCAACCAGTATGTAATAGAAGAAAGACAAAATATAATGCCATTTCATATATTGTACAACATGCGCCCACTCGCTAAAGGGTTCACCAATAAAAGCATATAGTAATGCCATAAGTACCTGAGCAATGAAAAAGGTCTTCCATGTGTTGAAATACTGATACAAGAGCATATAGGCTACGGGAACCATGGAGATGTCAAATGGCAATCCACGTGGAATAACTGGAAACAGCTGGATTGGATACTCCCACACGCCATATTGTAAACCAACCACATCAAGTAATTTCGTAATGATAATAATGAACATTCCAAATAATAATGCTTGAATGATATTATCCCTTTTAACAAGCAAGAACCATATTATCCACGGTAAAATCAAAAAAACTGCCAGCATCCACCATTGCCATGTTAATATTTCGTATTCGAGCCAATGATTCATGTCATAAAAAAACAACTGATCCTCAATTTTTCTCATTTCCACCAAATGATTTTCGTTTATCGTATTCAACGGTTAATCATCCTTTGTTAGAAAAGTAGCAGTACATTATAAAAATCCCAGTCAGCTAACATCTTCCACTTTTATACAAGCTTTTTTTGGTTGTAAACGGTCTTGTAATACATGGGTAAAACAACAAGAAGTGAAGGCGGTAAAAATTAAAAACATCAATGTCAACAAAGTAATCCTGGTAAACAAATTTTCCTTTTTATGATTAATATGCCCAGTTAAATAACCTAGATACATAAGGACTTTTGGCTGCCTTCAAACTTTTTAAAAGGCAGAGAAAGGCAGAATAAATTAGTCAAAAGAAGGTATGCTATTCCATTAGATATTCATTATATTTCCATATCTAATGGAAAGGTGGTGCAGGCTTGTTTTTATTTAGGAAAAACAGAAAAAAACTGAAGACAAAACCCATGGAACAAAAAGCGGCACAAAACGGTAAAGAAACAATAACGCTAAGAGATGACTTACAAGATTCCGTTACTTATTTGGAAAAGTTTCTTGGACAAAATGAAGATATAGTTTTTCGTCATTTTCGGATCTTCGGAAATTTTTCTGCTTTCTTGTGTTATTTTTCCGAACATGCCAATCCATCTGAAATTAATACGGATATTCTTAAGCCATTAATGTATCCCCCAGAACATATTGAGAAAAACCCGCCTGATATATCTAATTTGGTTGAAGTCATGATCAAGGAGGTTCTTTATCAAAGTAAGGTTAAAACCATTACAGATTGGGAGGTTTTGATCGAAGGTCTCTTTCAGGGTGACACTATTATGTTGATTGATGGCGTAAATTCCGGGTTAAAAATAGGTACCCGTAAATTGAAGGAAAGAAGTATTGACGAACCACGTACCGAGCTGGTTGTTCTTGGGCCAAGAGAAGGATTTATTGAACAATTAGGCACCAACATAGGTCTTTTGCGATATCGGCTGCCTACTTCCGATCTTGTGATTAAAACGATGAAGATTGGTAAATTTACTAAAACGAAAGTAGCGGTATGTTACATAAAGAGCGTAACCGATCCTGAACTTATAAAGGAAGTCGAAGATCGACTTTCTAAGATTGAATTTGATTCTGTTTTAGATTCGGGGATTATTGAACAGTTTATCGAGGATAATCCTTATTCTCCCTTTCCGCAGATTCAAACTACAGAGAGACCTGACAGAACTGTAGGCAACCTAATCGAAGGAAGGGTAGCCATTTTAACCCAAGGCTCTCCATTTGCTCTTATTTTGCCCACCGTTTTTAACCAGTTTTATCAAACCACTGAAGACTATACAAATCGGTTTTTGATGGGCAACTTTATAAGGATGATCCGCATTCTGGCCCTTGTGTTTTCGTTGATTTTTCCTTCCATGTATGTATCTTTTATTGCTTTCAACCCGGAACTTTTGCCGACGGAATTTGCTGTAGCTGTTTCAGGAGGACGGGCTGGGGTGCCTTTTCCGGCTGTAATAGAAGTGCTGGTAATAGAAGTGGCCATGGAGATTTTGCGGGAAGCAACTGTTCGTTTGCCCCAGCAAGTAGGCGGGGCTCTATCGATAGTCGGTGTTCTCATTATTGGACAAGCTGCGGTTGAAGCAGGGTTTGCAAGCCCGGTTACCGTCGTCGTTATCGCCATCGCGACAATTGGGTCGTTTGCTACTCCCGTATATACGGCTGCATTTGCACTCAGGATGCTTAGATTTCCTATCTTGATATTGGCAGGTACATTTGGTTTGTATGGTGTGGTTATCGGCGCCATTTTGATTTTTAATCATATGCTATCGTTAAAATCATTTGGAGTACCATATATGAGTCCTGTTTCCCCCCCTGATAAGGAAGGGATGAAGGATGTAGTAGTCCGAAGTCCTCTTTGGAAGATGAAGAGCAGGCCGAGGTTTTTACAACCACAAGACATAGACCGTGTGGGAGCAAAAACACAAGATTTAAGGGATCGCAGACGTGTTCCAGGCCCATTTGACGACAGTAATTAACATTAGGAGGATATCACAATGGATACTCCCAAAAAAATAACAGACATACAAACGGCTTCGATTGTGATCAGTTCAATTATTGGCGTAGGTGTTCTTCCACTCCCGCTTTTTGCTGTCAGGGCTGGGAATACTGCAGCACCCATTGTTACATTAATAGGCATTGCCATCTCACTTTTTGCGCTATTTATCATAACCGTGCTGGGAATGAGGCACCCAAATAAGACTATTTTTGGTTATAGTGAAGAAATTCTTGGAAAGTGGCTTGGAAGGTTTTGTAACATATTTGTTATTCTCTTCTTTGCACTATTAACTGCATTAGGATCAAGGGAATTTGGTGCCGTCGTTACTACAGCTATTTTGAGGGAAACACCAATAGAAGTGACAGTTCTTGTTATGCTCTTATTAGCCGCTATCACGTCACGAAATGATTTAAATACTTTCGCTTATATCCATACTTTTTATCTCCCTGTCATAATATCGCCAGTAGTCATTATAGTAGTTTTGTCCCTGCAAAATGCCAACGCCCTATATTTGCAGCCGTTACTCGGAAATGACATCGGCGATATGTTTAAGGGATCTTTAACGATAGCATCGCTATGCCAATGGTCATTTGTTCTGACAATTATCATCCCGTTGATGTTAAATCCAAAACGGGCCATGAGGACAGGAATGACAGGTCTATTGATTGCAGGCGGCATTTTATTAATGCTTGTCGTGGCAAGTGTGGCTGTATTTGGGGCTGAAGAAACGAAAAAACTGCTCTGGCCGACATTGGAATTGGCGAGAACCACTACTTTGCCGGGCGATTTGCTCCAAAGAATGGATGTTGTTTTCTTAACCGTTTGGGTCACAGCGGTTTTCACTACTCTGCTTTCGGGATATACCTTTATCTGCCATGCATTGAGTGGACTGTTTCGGTTAAGGGATCATAAGATATTTTCTTTTTCCCTGCTGCCGATTATTTTTGTTTTGTCCATGCTTCCAGGAAACTTGCTCCAGATGTACAAAGTTATAGAATTTGTTGGCAGATTTGGGTTGATTGTCACGATCGGTTATCCATGTATACTCCTTGCAATTGATTTAATACGCAACAAGAGGGGGAAGAGGAGTGCTCCTACCAACATGTAGACAGTTGTTACTTTTTTTTACTTCCGTAATGATATGCATCGTTTTGACAGGGTGTTGGGACAGTGATGAAATAGATGAACGGGCAGTTGTTTTGGCGATTTCGATAGATAAAGCAGTGGGCGAAAAAGAAGAAATAAAAATAGCACATAAAGGGAAAATGTCAGATCTCGCCGATCAGCCTGTCATTCGCTTAAGTGCCCAAATAGCATTGCCCGGAAGGATTCCGCTTGGACCGGAAACAGGCGGAGGCGGAGGTTCAGAGCAATCGCCCGTTTGGGTAGTCAGTGTAACTGGTCATACAATTGACGAGGCGATGCTGAATTTACAGCAGGAAGTGGCAGACGAGATTTTTCTTGGCCATTTGCGCGTGATAGTCGTAAGCGAAGAAATAGCCCGTATAGGAGTCAACCGATTCACGGATTATCTTAAGCGAAACCCGGAAATACGAAGAACCGCATGGATGGTTGTAAGTAAAGGCAAGGCGGACAGATTTATGCAAATGGCACCAAAGCTGGAAAGGGTCCCAGCTCTCTATCTTTCGACAGTATTGGACGATGCGATTGATCTTGGGAAATTTCCGAGTGATTTTATTGGTAAATTCTGGTCAATCCTATCGAGCAATGCCCAGGACGCCTTTTTACCTTATTTAGATATAAAGAATAAAGAAAACGTGCAAATTAAAGGGTTGGCCTATTTCAAGGGGAATAAGATGATCGGCACAACCAACCCTTTGGAAATTGGACTGTTCATGGGTATTATTGGGGAGGAAAGAGGAGGCTATGGAACTTTTGTGGACTCACCTGAAATAGACGGATTTCTCCTTGTCAGGGCGATGAAAAGAGACGCTAAAATAAAAACCTCTTTAAAGAATGGCCGTCCCCATGTTCGGATTATTCTCCATTACGAGGCTATGATTTCAGAAAATGAAGTAGATAAAAACGCCAAAAAACCTCTAAATCCAAAGGCTATTAACTCTGTCGAAGGCAAATTTAGCAAGGGAGTTGAGAAAAAAGTAAAACAGCTAATCAAGAAAACCCAAAAAGACGAATCCGATATATACGGTTTTGGGGACCACTTCCGTGCCAAGCATCCAGAATATTGGAAAAGCAAGGTGAGGAAATTGGAGGATTGGCATGAACAATACAAAAATATGACGGTACAGGTGGACTGTAAAACAAATATAAGACTGGTAGGCATGAAGTCAAAGTAAATCTTGGTTTAGTACTTAGGAAGGAAGGATGGGCATTGGCTCAAATCGGTTATATAAATTACCTTGTCGGTACTTTTATTTTAAGCGGAATTTTTCTATTACGCTATGATACGGGCACATATAGGGTGGCAAAAATGAAAAGAGAATTAAAATGGGCACGTTTTGCAGGATGGTCCAATATTGTTCTCGGTATTGTCACTTTTGGTGCCAACTGGGTTTATGAGAACTTTTTTTGGTAAGAAGTTTGTTATAACGGGTTGACTTTAGTGTCAAATGAAATCCATCTTATATTTTGGGGATTAGTATATATCAAATGCGTGAGTATGTTAATGGCACAATTTTTTAATGAAAAATACCGGATAATTTAATTATCCGGTGAACCAGGAGGATAGTAATATGGCGGGACTCGCAGCCATCCTCTTTTCTTCATTAACGGTTTTAAAATAGCCCCAAAGATAAGTAACTCTGCCTGGAATTCCATGAACATGTATCCGACATCTGTTCTTACCGATTGTGATTGTGCCGTTGCACATTGTACATTCATATAAGCGATCTTAACTGAAACGCCGTTTGCTATTTCATTGTCGGTTAGCTTTACACCAAGAGGGACCTCCTCAGGATCGCTTTTTGGCTTGCTGGCTGGCATTGTAGGAAGGGGAACCCCTTCTTTCGTTAAAAATTGTTCAAGTCTACTGGCTTGTGAACCGCAAGTTTTGATCGCATCTTTTAACATTTCTATCACTTCATCGTCTGTTGTCATGTTAAGCGCATCTTCTTCGTAATGAAGGGCTTCGGTCATGGCGGTGTAGTATAGCCAGCAGATCATCACTTCTCCTGTATGCAATCTTGATTGAGGTTCATTGTCCATAGCCGTTTTAAGGGTATGCATCAGGGCTTCAAAAATATTTGACAAGGCTTCCATCTCCCATTTTTTTTTGGCGGGCAAAAAATTGCATAAACTTTCTTTACCCTGGCCGAAGCCGGTTGGTCTTTGTCTTACCGTTACAAATGCTTGCAATCGGTGAGTTTTCTAATAATGGAGTGTTGCCATTTCAGTAAGGTTTTATACCCAAATGACTTAAAGTGAAGACCGCACTGAAAAAATAAAATATCTCGCTTGAATTTTGGTTAAACTAGAATTACCGTTTTGCCAACTCTGGAGTGGCGCTAAAAACAATGGAGGTAATTCTTTATGCAATCATACATTCAAAGTTTCAGGGATAATCAATTGGGCCTGCTGCAGTCTTCGTTCAGGTAAATAGACATTATTATGAAACATGCAAATCGGCATGAAGTTGCAGAGAAAGTTTTTTGGAGTATAGCGTTACCTGGCTTTGGCCAACTCTTAAATGGAAAGCTCTTCAAAGGGTTCCTTTTTATCGCATTAGAGATTTTAGTCAATGTCCAAGCCAATTTCAATCAAATCATTATTTTAAGTTTTAACCGAAAAATACGTGAATCGATAGAACAAACCAACTACCAATGGCTTATGTTTTATCCTTGTATTTATATGTTTGCAATCTGGGATGCATATAAAGATGCTGGTGGCGGGAAAGACCGGTATTCATTTCTGCCCTTTGTTTTCGGAGCATATTTTGTTACCTTGGGCCTGATTTATTCCCCATGTTTAAAAGTGTTTGGAGTCTTATTGGGTCCTATGTGGCTGCCTATGTTATCCCTGCCAATAGGGTTGGCATTGGGAGTGATGATCAAAAAAATAGTAGAGAGGTTTATAAATAGTACGTAAGGCTGTTTAAAACAGGCCGCTTTTATAATTAAGGTTTTTAACAAGGAGGGAACTCTTTTATGGAGCACAATACATCGTGGTTTGTATTCAACTTTTTGATTGGATCGGGCGTTGGAATATTTATCTGCTTCGGGGGAGTTTTTTTCTTTGCATTGGTAAGAAAACTAATGGATAAAATGCTGTAAGCCATTTGAACGAACCGCCTTTTGTGGTATTTTTGCATGGAGTCCCAAATGACTTACATTTACTGATTCAATTCGCAACCCGTCCTATCTATATGTAGAACTCCATTACTTTTTTGGACTTCCGTTTCAAACTTCAGCTGCTTCGTATCCTAAATCTACATTCGTACGACACTGATTCTCTTCATTGCTGCCATGAACAAGCTGTGTATTCATGCATGCGGAATAATAAAATCCAGATACTATTGGAATTTAATAAACAGGCGTACTCTTTTTATGACATGAAAAGAGGTGTTAGCGTTGTATAGTCATGAGGTTTATATATATAGATTTTGTTCAAGGTTTCGTTAAGGTTATGTATGCCTTCTGTAAGGGTTTAGCTTGATGGGTAAAAACTGTTGCTCACTGCTTGTTATTTTGGGTAATTAACATTTTTTGGATGAATCGTACTTAACTGAAGTGAATTAGGCACATGCATAAAATGGCAAAAAATAAAAATCCACGAATCATGAAAGATTCGTGGATACTTGTTATTCCATTTCTGCTTTTTCCAGTGTCAATCCATATTTCCTTAGGTTTTCATATCTCTTTTTTGCTTCTGATACACTAGTAAAAGGCTTTACTATTATTTTATAGTAAGTAATTTGTTTTTTTGTATCCACTCTGTACAATGTCCATTTTGTTTCCTTTTTTATTTTGTTGTATAGGGTGGTTGTTTTCTCTTTGCCTTTTATTTCTGCCGTTTCTAAATAGTATCTTTTATTGTAATTCTTTTTTATCGTAGCTTTCACATTTCCGATTTTTTCTAATTTTTTCTCCGCAATGCCGGCTTCTTTTTTGTTCTTGAAGACCGCTGTTTTAATTTTGTATACGGTATCTTTTTTATCTTGTTCTTGAACGTTGGCTTCCAAGTTTTCTTTCAGTTGAATTTCTTTTGCAACCTTTGCGGCCCTTGCGTAATCCTCATAGTCTAAACTAATAATTTGATAATACTTAACGTCCGTTTCTATATTTTCTGTATGGCTATTTTTTATTATAAAGTTTTCCAGGGAACTATTAAGGAATTTGTTGTTGAGAATTTTTACGTCCGAAATAAGTCCTGTACTTTGCCCTTTTACATTGATTGAACCAAGTATGGTTGCATCAAATTCATTATTTTCAATGGTGAACTTTTCAGCGGCTTCCGATTTGTTTGTTTGTATGTCATTGACATCTTCCGTATTATTGCCGATAGCAGGTGTGTCAATCACGATTGCCTTTTTATTCTTTATAAACTTATTGGACTTTATCTCTACATTGTTCCAGCCATACGCTCTTATTCCAGTCAGTGCCATGTTATCAAAGATATTTCCGACGATTTCAATGTTAGCATATGGCCTTTGTATCACATAGGTATGACTTCCCACACCTCTGGGCCAAGCTCCGAATCCTTCTGTGTCAGAAGACCCGAAATAATTATTATATACCTTGAGGTTCACTGTTTGCGTTTTGTCGTAAGGGCCGAAACTGGGAAAGGAAGTTTCCGATTTCAGCACATCGACTTGTACAGCCTCGGAAAAAAAACGGTAACCTTGAACAGTGCTATCCTTATATCCCAAAAATTTATTGTCTTTAATTATTATATCTTTGACGCCCGCAAGATCGATGGCATGGCTGTTTGCAACATTTTTGATGATTGTGTTTTGTATTAACATGTTTTGCCCATGTCCAAGTGATAGCCCATTCCCATCATGGAAGCTATCTTCTTCATTTAACACCCAAGTTCCGCCATCTATTACTATATTGGAATTGCCTTCGTATCCGCCTGATTTATTCGACTTGTTCCCATTTCTTATTAACGAAGTTTTATGTTCTCTAATAAAAGTTGTTTTAGGAGATAGCCTTAAATATGTATCTTTATAGATATACAAAGGTTTATCAAGATGGAATGTCCCTTCTGGAACCATTACTTTTATAGGACTGTTAGAATTCAATGCTTGATTTAATGCTTCTTGAATTTTTTTCGTATGATCTTTTTCATTATTTATTTCAACATGTATTTCGTTATATTTTTTATCTAATAACGTTTTGGCTGTATCCGCTTTTACGTTTGAACCAAACAATGTAAAAAATAAAAAAAATGATACAATTGGTATCCATTTATTTTTTTTAAAGAACATTTAATTTCCTCCTATTGTTAGAAACTCGCCAATTAACGAGTCTTGTAAAGGCAAAAGACAGAGGCGTTGTCAGGTTGCAGGATCCGGGTCACTCAAATGCAGATATAGCGCATTTAGCCTGTGTTCTGTTTTATGCAGGTAAGAAATATCATTAGTTTTAAATATTTCTACAGGTTTTTAAAAATGTTCAAATACGCTTTTTGGGATGAGACTAAGAATAAGCATATATTTATCTTACCAGAATAATTTTATAAAAGAGATAAAATATGGAAGAATTCTTGAATTCATTTCCAGATGATTTTTTGAATAAAAACCGTTTTTTAGCATTTTAAAAGCTATTGTAGTTACAAAGTATTCAAGATGAAAAAGACGTTGAGATACATTCTATTCATTTTACTTCCATAACTGCCGAGATTTGTAACTATTCTATTATCAATATCGTCCCAAAATAAGCGGGTTTAAGTGTTGATAAATTACTAATATCTGGAATAATTATGAAATGTCAGGGTATAATGGGTTAGTATGAACGCATCATTCAGCGAAAGGGTGACCAAAGGGTGATGATTTTTTAATCCTGTTTCTAAGAAAAACATTCGTATAAGTACGATTTTTTCTGGATAGGATGAATGCGGCCTTTTGGTAACCAAAAAAATTGAGGGTACCTCAGATATGCCCTGTCTTTTTGTGATTATCAAGCCTCCTGTCCAGAAAGTGGATAAGGAGGCATTTTTATGACCGAGATGAGTAAATCAACAGAAAAGGTATCAATGGGAGCGCTGTTCCGGAACCGCGTCATTCGCACCATTATGCTATCTGTGTTTTTCCTGCAGATTGGCATATGGGTGAGGAACTATTCCATATTGCTGTACGTAATAGAACAGACCAATGGGAACCCGGTAGCTGTATCGTTAATATCAGTCGCCGAATTTGGACCGATTTTCTTGTTCTCTTTTATCGGGGGAACATTTGCGGACCGTTGGCGTCCAAAGCGGACGATGATCTGGTGTGACCTTTTTAGTGCTGTATCCATTTTTATTGTATTATTGACGCTTATATTTGGAAGCTGGGAGGTCATTTTCTTTGCGACACTTGTTTCTTCGATTCTCTCTCAGTTCTCACAGCCGTCCGGCATGAAGCTGTTCAAACTTCATGTTTCTGAAGAATTGATACAGCTTGGGATGTCCATGTATCAAATGATGTTCGCACTTTTCATGATTTTGGGGCCGGTCATTGGAACCTTTGTTTTTCAGCAATTTGGAATCAATACGGCGATTGGAATTATGGGGATCGCATTCTTATGTTCTGCAGCAGTGTTGCTGCTGCTTCCACCAGACTGGGAGGCTGCCCAAGATAAACTGGAAACTACTTTATTGCAGGAAATGAAGGATGGTTTCCGATATGTATGGAATAGCAGAACATTATCCCTTCTCGGCGGTTGCTTTGCAACGGCAGGCCTCGGCATCGGTCTCACACAGCCGCTTGGAGTATTTATCATAACAGAGAGGCTTGGATTGCCCAAAGAGCAGCTTCAATGGCTGATGGCTGCGTTTGGAATCGGCATGATTCTCGGTGGGGGGCTTACCATGGCATTGGCGAAAAAGGCACTGCCGCAGGTGCTGCTCGCTCTCGGTTTTGCAGCAAGTTCCGCAGGTTTACTAGTAATGGGCCTCTCAACCGAGTTCTGGCTCACGCTTACTGCCCAATTTTTCTCAGGATTATTCATGCCTTGTATTCATATCGGGATCAATACGATGATCCTGCAGAATACCGATCAGGCCTTCATTGGGAGGGTGAATGGTATTTTAAATCCGCTCTTTATGGGCGCGATGGTCATTACAATGAGCTTGGCCGGTTGGCTGAAGGAAAGTTTTTCACTTGTGGCTATATATGAGGCTTCTGCCCTTCTCATGGTGATCGGAATCCTTGCGATGGTGCCTTTAATAAGAAAAGGAAAGGTGCAGGAAGTAAGAGAAGAAATGTAGAATAACGGCCGCGATATAAATTATTAAAGCTCTCAATCAGATGAACAGATGAAATCTGTTTGCTGATTGGGAGCTTTTCTTGTATGAAAACTAACTGTATGGCGTTTTGGATTTAAACATAATCGATGCAATGAGAGGGAGAAATGGTGATATTGCCAATAGAGGCTATGGGATGATGGACCCAAACGGAAACGTTGTTTTTCAGGCCGAGAATGAACAGTGGGGCGAGATGTTCAATGAATCGCTGGCTCTGATATTAAGAAAGAATATAACCAATTAGTGAAATATGAAAATTAAAACAAAACCAAAATTGCAAAAACTGAATTGGTGCCAGCATCCATTCAGTTTTTTTGGGGACATTTCAGGGAGGAATCCTGTTGCATTTCGCATAGTTTCTGGATAATTCATTTTATAGGGAATATGTTAGTAAAGGATTAGAAATCTTGAAAAAGGCGGAATGCAAATGAATCCAAACTTAAGATTTGATTTCCATACCCATCATCAGCGCTGCGGGCATGCCAGGGGGAATATTCGGGATTATATTGAAAAGGCGATAGACAATGGCCTGGATATGATTGGGATTGCTGATCATACCCCATATTTTTCAAGTGAAGAAGACCAGCCGTATCCTCACATCGCCATGGGTAAAAGCCAGTTTGCAGAATACGTGTCAGAGGTTTTACAGCTCAAAGAAGAGTATAAAGGGAAAATCGAAGTGCTCCTTGGAATTGAGTCTGATTTTTTTCCGCAACATGTCGGTATTTACCGCCGCTATTTTGACCGTTATCCGTTTGATTACATCATAGGCTCCGTACATCATGTCGATGGTATCAGCATATTTAAAAAGGGCCGATGGGAGGGCCTTTCAAATAAGGAAAAACAAAAAACGAAAGAAACATATTATAAACTCATAGAAGAATCCGCCCGCAGCGGGATGTATCAGATTCTCGGCCATATCGATGCAATGAAGGGCTTTTACCCTGCTTTTTCCTCTATTGAAACGGAAGCGGTAGAGCATACTTTAAAAATCATTGCAGAGTTTGAGGTTACAATTGAAGTCAACACGTCCGGAAAAACGAAACAATCCGGCGGCTGGTACCCTGCCGATGATATCCTTGAAAAGGCATTGTTTTACGGAGTGCATGTCACATTTGGTTCAGATGCCCATGACCCAGACCGGGTAGGTGATGATTTCGAAAAGGTTAGGCTGCTCCTAAAAGAGATCGGATACAAAGAGTGGGCATATTTTAAAGAAAAGAACATGTTTTTTTGCCCTCTTTAAAAAAGAAATAGTCCATGGTATTTGTAAATCCGCTGTTTTTATATTTTTCTTCTTTATTGTGTTGTGTTTGGATAAGTGTTTAAGCACAGTCCCCGCCTCATCATATGTTAATCAATAAGCAGGACTGCTTTATTGGTGATTATTGTAAAAAGGTGTTGAAGACTAAAATGTTTTGCGGAAAGCCAGGCACATCAGGTTTTAAACCGAGAAGATACTTCTACAGGGATGCTATTATCCTGACGAGCCGAAAGTTCCAGGCAGCAGTCCATACATGAACCCAAAAAGTGTTTCGTATATATATCCCAAAACCTGTGGGGATTGTTCGTTTACTGCGTCAAGACGAAAGAATTATAAAAAATAGTGTACAAGCCCCACACCGTTTCCTGCCTTTCGTAAATTGATATCTCGCAAAAGTAAGAAAAGAGGGGAGAGAATGGTTGGAATAATGGTGGACAAGGACAGGACAATGGAATAGCAGGCAGTTTTGTGTTAACAGTGTTGCATTGGGAACTGCTGGGGCCGTCAACTTGAATTCCGGTGCTACTGTTATCGGAAATTATATGGCATGGTACCAGATTGATCTTAATCAACTCAACATATGTACAGCAAAAACGGATATCAATTCCTTTACAGTAGAGTAAATAGTAGTGTGCGTGCATTTATTTAATCCCCTATTTAAAAGGGGATTTTTTTGCGGCTGCAGCTCGAAAAGTAAAAACTTGAACTAATCACGCTAAGGATTGTGTAAGCAGCATTTCTTCATCTTGCATAAAATAGGCTCCCTATTTTTTTACTTGTCCAATCCTGCAAATAAACTCATGAATATAATGCTATATAAATTTCAGGAGGTGGAAATATGAGCGACAATGGAAACAGAGATCGTGACCGTAGAGAGCGTGAACGCGAACGGGAAGAGGACCGCAGAGAGCGTGAACGCGAGCGGGAAGAAGACCGTAGAGAGCGTGAACGTGAACGGGAAGAAGACCGTAGGGAGCGTGAACGCGAACGGGAAGAAGACCGTAGAGAGCGTAGACGTGAACGGGAAGAAGACCGTAGAGACCGAGATCGAAACAGAGATCGAGACAGAGATCGAGACAGAGATCGAGACAGAGATCGAGACAAAGATCGAGACAGAGATCGAGACAGAGATCGAGACAGAGATCGAGACAGAGACCGAGACAGAGATCGAGACAGAGACCGAGACAGGGACCGAGACAGGGACCGAGACAGGGACCGAGACAGGGACCGAGACAGAGATCAAGACAGAGATCGAGACAGAGATCGAGACCAAGATCGAGACAGGGACCGAGACAGAGATCAAGACAGAGATCGAGACAGAGATCGAGACCAAGATCGAGACAGGGACCGAGACAGAGATCGAGACAGAGACCGAGACAGGGAACGTGACAGAGATCGAGACAGAGATCGAGATAGGTACAGAGACCGAGGCAGGTTCTGGTTTTAATTATGTAACACTTTAGACTGGAAGAGTTAGTAAATAGCGCCCGTGGAAGGCATGAACGGAGCCAGGAATAGATTGAATTTCCCTCTGATTGTTTCATTCAATATCATGATGTTTTTAGTAAAGCAACAATTTCAACAAACTATGAAACACTGATGATTGCTTTTGAAACGAGGCGCTATTTTTTATGTTGCTAGTTAATTACTATAAAACTAATTAGGGATTCATTTGATTATGCGGAAATTGGGGATTTGTTCACTTTAATATAAATAAATAACCTAATAAAATGACAGAAAGACGAATAAAACTTTGTTTTAATTCAATAATAATTCGTTTATAATGGTTGTGAGTTATATAGAGGGGGAATATGGCCATATGTATCGATCAAAAAAAATCCTTTTATTAGGTTCAGGTGAGTTAGGAAAAGAAGTAATTATTGAAGCACAGAGACTGGGTGTTGAGGCAGTGGCTGTTGACCGGTATGAACACGCTCCGGCCATGCAGGTGGCCCATCGCAGCTATGTGATTGATATGCTGGACCCGCAGCAAGTCAGGGAGATCATTGAAAAAGAAAATCCTGATTTAATAGTTCCGGAAATCGAAGCCATTGCTACTTCTGAACTGGTCAAATTAGAAGAAGAAGGTTTTCGGGTCATCCCAACAGCGCGTGCTGCCAAATTGACGATGGACAGGGAAGGGATACGCCGTTTGGCTGCTGAAACGCTTAAACTTCCTACTGCCAACTATCAATTTGCAGATACATATGACGAGTTTGTACAAGGGGCTAAGGAAATTGGTTTTCCTTGTGTCATTAAGCCTCTTATGAGTTCTTCCGGAAAAGGACAGAGTGTCTGCCAGTCTGAAGCGGAGTTGCAGGATTGCTGGAAGGTTGCCCAGGAAGGCGGCCGGGTTCAAAACGGAAGAGTCATTATTGAAGAATTTATAAAATTCGATTCGGAAATCACGCTCCTAACGGTTCGATCTGTGAATGGGACGGCGTATTGTGCACCAATTGGCCATGTTCAAAAGGATGGGGATTATATCGAGTCCTGGCAGCCTCATGAAATGACGGAACAACAAATCCGGGAAGCGGAGAACATTGCCAGATCGATCACCGATGAGCTTGGCGGATATGGAATTTTCGGTGTGGAGCTTTTCTTGTCCGGTGATAACGTCTATTTCAGTGAGGTTTCCCCACGCCCGCATGATACAGGATTAGTCACGCTGGTTACACAGAATTTATCAGAATTTGCCCTGCATGTCCGCGCCATATTGGGATACCCGATTCCTGAAATTACACTAGATTCCCCTGGTGCGAGCCGTCCGCTTAAGGCAGATCAAGAGCTTACTGATTACCAAATTGAAGGATTGGATCAGGCACTGGCGGTACCTAACACGCAGGTCCGTGTGTTTGGAAAACCAGTGACAAAAGTCGGTCGCCGGGTCGCCGTTGCCCTATCTATTGCCGACAGTACGGAAAAAGCGCGGAAAAATGCCAAAAACGCATTGAATCAATTATTTGTGCAAAGTAAGGAGTAGTGGGGAACCCTTGGAATGATTTCCGAGGGTTTTTTTACCATTTTACCAAATCAGTTAAAATTAAAATATAATACCTAGATTTAAGCTAAATCAGCTTAATCCAAGAATAACAGCGAAATGTAACATATATCAGCTAATCTTAGATAAATCAATTTGCAGAATCAAAATTCAAAATTATCTTCCTATTTCGTAAATAGAAGTATTTTTCCTGCTATAATCATGATTATTAGAGGAAGAAATGAAAGGATAAGCGTTTGTTTCTCTGTCAATCAACAGATAAGGGGGATACACATGAATATCATTCCATCAGAAAAAATGAGGAATTTCACAACCGGAATCTTTACGGAGCTGGCCAATAGAAAACAAGAAGCAATCAAACAAGGGAAGGATGTAATCGATTTAAGCGTAGGAAGCCCTGATCTTCCACCGCCCGCTTTTATTGTGCAAGCCCTCGTGGATCATGCAAGGGACACAACCAAATACGGGTATACTCTTAAAGGAACCCTTGAATTCAACAAAGCAGTTTCGTACTTTTATAGAAATCGTTATGGAGTGCAGCTGGATGCCGACCATGAAGTGCTGCAGTTGATGGGCTCCCAGGACGGGCTTGCCCATTTAGCGATGGCGATGATTGACCCGGGCGACTACGTTTTAGTGCCTGATCCAGGGTATCCTATTTACGAAGCGAGTGTCGCACTTGCCGGGGGAAACATTTACCCCATGCCCTTAACAGCCGAAAATAGCTATTTGCCAAGGCTTCAAGATATTCCACAAGAAATATTGAAAAAAACGAAAATGATGATCATCAGCTATCCTGGCAATCCGGTTACCGCTTTAGCGGATCAAACCTTTTTTGAACAGGTTGTCGAATTTGCACAGCTTCACAACATCCTGGTCGTACATGATTTTGCTTATTCTGAATTGATATTTGATGGAAACCCGAGGATTAGTTTTATGTCGGTCCCAGGAGCGAAAGAGGTCGGAATCGAATTCAATTCCCTTTCGAAAACCTTCAATATCGCAGGCTGCCGCATCGGGTATGTTGTCGGAAATCCTGATGCCGTTAACATCTTGGGGACATTAAAATCCCATATCGACTACGGCATTTTTTATCCGATACAAAAAGCAGCTGAGCTTGCTCTTACTTCAGACCATTCATTCCTTCAAGAACAAGTGGATGTATACCAGGACCGCCGCGATGCGCTAGTATCAGGTCTTCAACGAGCTGGATGGGATGTACCGAAATCAGCAGCTACGATGTTCCTCTGGGCTAAAATTCCCGGCGGGTGGTCATCCCGTGAATTTGCCTTTCAGATGATTGAGCATGGAGTAGCGGTCACTCCGGGTGATGCATTTGGAAAACAAGGTGAAGGATACGTCCGGATGGCTTTAGTGCAGCCAGCGGAACGGTTGGCAGCTGCTGCGGAACGCATTCAAGCCTTTTTAAATAGTAAGGCAGCTCCCAGCCTTATTCAGGAACGATAAATTTCGTACAATTTCTTACGCGGAAATAGCGGTTTGCCCTTCTGTTGTAGGGGCCTAATAGAACAAACCATCTCAAGCCTTGCAAACCAGGGTACTTTCTTTTTAAAATAGGGTGTACTGCCTGACGAAAGAGGAGTGAACAAGATGGTGCGATTCGGAATAGTAGGTACCAATTGGATTACAGAGGCTTTTTTAGATGCTGCGAGCCTGGTTGATGATTTTTCATTAAATGCGGTCTATTCACGGACAAGTGATAAAGCTGAGGAATTTGCAGCCAAATATGGGGTGGAATATACATTCACGGATTTAGAAAGCATGGCGGGGAGCGATTTAATCGATGCCGTTTATCTGGCCAGCCCAAATTCGCTGCATTCCGAGCAGGCCCAGCTGTTCTTAAGAAATAAAAAGCATGTATTATGCGAGAAGCCGATTGCTTCCAACACGTGTGAACTTGAGCAAATGGTGCAGACTGCGAAAGAAAATGGCGTGCTGCTTATGGAAGCCATGAAATCAACTTTCCTTCCAAACTTCCAAAGTGTCCAGGAAAATTTGGACAAGATTGGCAAGGTGCGGAGATATTTTGCGAATTACTGCCAATATTCATCCCGATACGACGCTTATAAAGCAGGGAATATAATGAATGCATTCAAACCTGACTTTTCCAATGGGGCACTGATGGATATCGGTATTTATTGTATTTATCCGATGGTTGCCTTGTTTGGAAAACCAACACGAGTCCAGGCAGCCGGCATAATGCTTGAAACTGGAGTCGACGGGGAAGGAAGTGCCATTTTTACATATGAGGATATGGAAGCAGTGGTCACGTATTCGAAAATTACGGACTCCAGCCTGCCTTCGGAAATACAGGGAGAAGACGGTAATATCAGAATTGACAGGATCTCCACCCAGGAAAAAGTCGAAATCCTCCGCCGCGATGGGTCTAAAGAGGATATAACCAGGGAACAGGTCAGCAATGCCATGTACTATGAAGCAAAGGAATTTGCAGATCTGATCCGGGCAGGAAAAACCGAATCAGAAAAAAATACATTCGAAAATTCATTGATCACCATGCAAATTCTTGATGAGGTCCGAAAACAAATCGGTGTTGTATTTCCGGCTGACACTAAGGAAATAAAATAAACAATAATTAAATATTTTTTGGTTGTCATTTTGGCCGCAAAAAATTGACACCCGGGGAATATATTTTTCACGGAATGGCTCCGCTCTTCTGGAGCCATCCATAGTAAAAAAATTTAAAATCCTGCCAAGGTTTTTGCGTATTCGAACGGAGTCCCGACGATTCGCTCAAAAATATCCGGCGGGATTTCATTCACTTTTTTCTCAACTGAGTATCCGCCTTGAAATTCCAGGATCCATATACCCAGCTTTTTATCGACAATTATATCGAAAGCTGCGTCCCCATAATGAATATCCTCTTGATCAACAAGATAGGCGGTTTCTTTGCAGATGTTCACCATTTTCTCTTCCATCGCCTTGGCTTGGGGTTCTGTCAATCCGTAATAAGTTGTTAATGCTTCAGTACCCGATAATACCTTCTCTCTGTTTCGGCTGTTGGTAATAATGCTGCCCGGTTTGGCAATCCTGGCTGTAATGCCCGGACTCACCCATTTTTTGTTGCGATTTTTCTGCAAATAAATGCGAAAATCGATGTTGTGGCCATTAAATTGGACAGGCACCGCTTGTTGGATAAGGTATGGCTGGTTGATCTGCTTCCTAAGATACCTTGTTAGCTTATCAAACTGTTGAAAATGATACTCAACCATGAACTCGTTTTTTAGCAAGTAGCCAGCACCAGTTTTTTGTACAAACATTATTCCCCTGCCTTGTTTGGAGCGCTTCGCTTTTAGATATACAGATCCATGGAGGTCCAACATCTTCCTTAGGCTTTCCATGTCCTCAAATAAAACAGTTTCCGGAACAAATTTTAGAAGGCTTTTACTTTTAGCTATAACCTGATATTGCTGCCATTTACTTAAACTGAAAGAGTTAAAGATGGTGTTTCCAATTCTATCTTTTAAATGATGGTACATAGAACGGCTTATCCCGGTCCTGTTAATTACAATACTTCCAGGATAATGAAATTCACCCTTTTGCCAGCATGTTTTACGTGCTTTAGTGTTCGGTACATAGTAATAGCCAGTGATCGTTTCATAGTCAGGATCAATATCATTTTCGGTAAATACATATATAAGGCCTTTTATGTTATCGTAAAATTTAAACCGCACTTCCAATTCCTTTAAAAACCGATCGGGGATGGGGCCATCGTGTTTCTTTACCATTAAACCGATTACCGGTCCAATGTGGAGGTCTTTTCCGGTTACATGGACTTCATATGGGATATCAGTGGGAATCAATGCCCTCCTCGACAAAGAAGAGCTTAAACCGATTGATTCATTCTCCATTGACTCAACCACTCTTACTTCCATTTGTTGACGGAAATGGCCAAAATGTAGGACTGGACGGGCTTTAAGAAGCCTGGCCGTTGAGCTGTTCACAAGTACCTGATATTTTTTTCCTTTAGATAACCATTTTATCCTCATGTATCTATAAATCCTTTCTCATTCTTTTATGCGTGTTTCCCGATCTCGTTCCTTTTTAAAATCATGATGAAAATAGTGCGCTTGCTACTTTACTGTATGATATGTATACGTGATTGGTTTTCGTTTGAAATTATGGATGCATATCAGCCTTGTATTTATTGTTTCGTGAAAACAACGAACACTGATGGAGGCTAGCCTATTGGTATGCTTAGGAGGCGTTGCCATTGACTATAGTAATCGCGGCGGTTATTCGGGCAGGGGGTTCCATAAATGTCTGTATGGTTTTATAACAGCACTTTGCCGCTTTTTCACAAATTGCGACACGGCATATGAAGCAAGTTATTAGACATCCTATCCTTATAGGAGTATAAGATATAGGTATCGAAAAAAATCTATAAGGATGGAAGGGTTGCACCGTGTCGTTGAAAATAAAAGTATATTCAGATTATGTCTGCCCTTTCTGCTTTCTTGCAGAGAAGCC
The DNA here is from genome assembly GCF_003429105.1 of Peribacillus glennii. Taxonomy (GTDB): domain Bacteria; phylum Bacillota; class Bacilli; order Bacillales; family DSM-1321; genus Peribacillus; species Peribacillus glennii. The sequence goes on along the minus strand of NZ_QVTD01000001.1, from coordinate 166,901 downwards.
TTTGGAGGAAGCTGTAAAAGGGAAAGATGTAGAAATTGAATGGATGCCGTTCGAGCTTCGGCCAGAGCCAAACCGAACCTTGCGTCCTGAAGAAGATTACCTGCAAACTACATGGAAACAATCTGTTTATCCGATGGCAGAAAGAATGGGCGTCAAAATCGTGTTGCCGAACGTGTCACCGCAGCCTTACACCCACCTGGCATTTGAAGGCTTTCAATATGCTAAAGAAAAGGGCAAAGCGAATGAATACAATGATCGGATGTTAAGGGCTTTTTTCCAGGAGGAAAAGAATATTGGCGAAATCGGTGTCCTTACAGATTTAGCAGGGGAGATTGGCCTGGATAAAGAGGAGTTCAGCAACATCCTCGAAACAAGAAAATACAAAGATGTCCATCAAAAAGCCTTGGATCATGCCTATAAACAAGCGGAAATTCAAGCTGTTCCTACTTTTGTAATCGGGGACACCAAAATTTCAGGCATTGTCTCCAAAGAGAGATTGGAGAAGGTTATTGAAGAAGAGATGAAAAAACAGCCCCCGGACGACTTCCCGCAAGGATTGACCTGCGGAATTGACGGGTTTTGCTAATAAAGCTTTATAGATCATGGAGGTACCATTATGAGAGTGAAAATTAACCGCAATGCAGCAAAGGTTTTAAAAGAAATGCTGGGCACTGAAGAAGCGGAAGGAAAGATGGTCCGTGTTTATGTTACTTTGAATCACGGGGACCATGCCCATTATGATTGGAAATTCGATACACCTACAGAACACGATGAAGTCGTTTCTACCGATAAAGGCATCGATGTGATCGTGGATAAACGCGAAGATTTCCTGGATGGTGTCTGGATCAAATACTTTTACGTGCCACAGGCAGGCTTTGAAATCACGAATCCCTTCAAGGAAAATAAAGGCCATCACCATTAATCCTATGCAGCCAAGAGGAAAAATACCTCCTGGCTGTTTTTCTTTTTTGACCGTTTTGCATAACTTTGCTATCGTAAAAATGAGACTAAGTGGAAGGGTGATAGGTAAATGGAACAATTCAAAGCATTGGTTGTCAATAAAACAGAAGATGATTTTTCCGTAAACATCCAAGACCTTGCACTAAATGATCTGCCCGAAGGAGAAGTGGTGATTAAAGTCGCGTACTCCAGTGTCAACTATAAAGACGGGCTTGCATCCATCCCTAAGGGGAATATTGTGAAGTCGTATCCATTTATACCAGGAATCGATTTGGCAGGGGTCGTGGTTTCGTCGACAGATGCGCGTTTCAGTGAAGGCGATAAAGTCATCGCCACAAGCTATGAAATTGGCGTATCCCATTTTGGCGGCTATAGCGAATATGCCAGTATCCCAGCAGAGTGGATTGTCCCCCTTCCTGACGGATTGAGCTTAAAGGAAGCGATGGCTTATGGAACAGCCGGTTTTACAGCTGCACTATCTGTCCAGCAATTGGAAAATGCAGGCCTTACCCCTGATAAAGGGACTGTGCTGGTAACAGGAGCAACCGGGGGAGTTGGAAGCGTCGCTGTTGCCATGCTGGCAAAAAGAGGATACAATGTCGCAGCGAGTACCGGAAAAGAAAGCGAACATGATTATCTACATAAAATAGGCGCTAAAGAAGTCCTTTCCCGGGATGATGTTTATGGAGGGAAGCTCCGTGCGCTTGATAAGCAGCTCTGGGCAGGCGCAGTTGACCCGGTCGGCGGCGAAACACTTGCAGCTGTCCTAAGCAAGATCCAATATGGCGGATCGGTTGCTGTAAGCGGTTTAACAGGCGGTACCTCGGTTCCGACGTCCGTATTCCCGTTCATTCTCCGCGGTGTGAACCTGCTGGGAATCGATTCCGTATATTGCCCGATGGAAGTGCGTAAACCGCTATGGGAGCGGATGGCTACGGACTTGAAGCCAGAGAACCTTCTGGACAAGATTCGGAAGGAGATTACCCTTCAGGAGGTGCCTGAGGCTTTGCAGACTATTTTGCAGGGGCAGGCGAGGGGCAGGATGATTGTGAGGATTGGCGGGGAAGAATAACCACCATTTGAACAAAATGTATCTAAATATGACTACTGCCTTGACAGGGTGAGGTCAGGGGTTTGAGGCCCCTTCACAGGTTCACTATTCAATGGAGGCTTAAATCTTTGATATAAAAAGGTTTAAGCCTTTTTAGTATTATGGGAGTAGCCACTTTTTGTACGTATTGCATATTCACTGCTTAATCGTTAAAAATGAACTTGGACAGACAGTAAGAGTAATAACCTCACCTGCTGAAAAAATAAGCTTGGGTGCTGTCATTTTTCACTCATTCATGCAATTCTAATAAACCATTCTAAAATGTTGAGTAGCAATTGGCAATGGAGAAAATCCAGGTAGGTACAAAGGGGATAAAAGAACAATACTCGATATACGAGCTAGAAGGGAGCCGGTACTTACTTTAATATTGAAATCAAAGTTTCAGATCAGCAATATATTGTTAAGCGAATGTTATTTTATTAGTCAAACGTATATGGCAGACAATTAGCGTCTCGTCAACACTACCCTCTTTTGAATAAAATAATCGGGTTTAACATTTTAAATTATCTTTACTAAACAACTAATTAAAAATGATTTTGAGATACAGTCTGACGACGAGGAATTATGGTCGGTATTAATAACATCCGTGAATAAAGAAGAGGTAAATGAGGGATTATATAACAAAGCGCTGGAATTGATCACAAATGGCGGTGAGGGTCTTACCTTATGTCTGAAGTTCTAGACACTTGGCGGAAAATGACTAAAGAAGAAGCTGAGAAGTATTGGAAAGAAGGCTTAGGGCACGAAATGGCCCATTACGAATCCAATTGAGAAATCGATAAATAAATTGATCTAAAGGGAAACAATTAATAAAGATGATTTCTATAGGTAAACTCAAATGAAAAAAATCATTGATTTATCCAAACCTGTATTTAATATCATTTATGCTAGAAATAAAAAATAAGAACTAGTTCAATTTCTGAATGCTAAAAAGCTCCTCCCTTTGAGAAGCTTTTTTAATTTATTCTGTTTTGTTCTTTCTCGGGTTAAGTTCAACAAGTTTTTCAGAGGGTGTTCAAATTTTTGAGCACCCTTTATTGCAATGTAAAACATGAGGAAGCTAGTTATAAAACACTATTATCAGAATGGGAGGTTTTAAAATGGAATAAACAGGATTTATGCTATGTAGCTATAGATGACATATAGTTATATACTTTTAGACAGACCACTATTGCTGGCGATACAAGTCAGATACTTTTCAAAGCCGCTAATTTGCGTTTTAAGCCATTTTGAATAACCGGGTTAAAATATATAGTTGGAATAGGTGTGGTTTAAGAACGTGTCTGACGCGATTGTTAAATAAATAAAGCGTGAGTGTGTCTCGAGTCATGAAAGCAAAGTGTTGTCACTTTTGAATTCACACTCACTCTGTCCATATCCCGTAGTAAGTTCTTGGATGTTGGATGGTCCCTTAGTAGGTACAAATTACTAAGTCCTGATCTTGGAAATGTGCACCTTGAAGACATCTGATTTTATTTAATATGGTAAATCCCATCCTCATCACTGGTATACCAAGAGTTTATACCACGTTTTGTACCAACCTGAACAGACACTTTACCTTTCGATGGATTATTATTATGAATACGAATATAATACTTGCCTGCTTTATATGCATTTTTTGCTACGGGCTTACCAAAATATTTTTGCATTTGTTTAGATGTAATATAACCTGGTATTTCTCTTTGAATCAGCGCAACTTTTTGACTGGTGCCAATTTTAGTATAGGAATTTTCGTAAAAGAAAGCGTAATCTGCTTTTTTAGTAACGTGAAAGAGAAAGGCCTCAGATGGTGCGATGGAACCCTTTCCCAGCTTCTTCAATGAACCGTATGTCATCCCTATGTTACCAGAGATACCTTTTAACTTTCCTTTTTTGGCTAGCGTTGCAAAATCCTTATCAACATATGTAGCTGCCGAAGCACTCTCTGCATTGATGGAAACAAATAATGTTAATATAAATAGAATTACAATGATACGATTAAAAACTTTCATATTCATTCCTCCAAAAAAGTTTATATGGACTATTAAATCATGATTAACCCTTTATCTCGCCGGTATTTTTATTAATTTTTTGCACCTGAAGCGACAAACTTTTTCTTTGCATTATTCCAAGTATGTACCGTAGTCACTGGTTCCCAGCCACCTCCACTTCGATACTTCTTCCAATGTTGGTTGATCTTGGTTTTAGAAATACCAACACCTAAATCTCCCGTTTCATTTAAGATTCTGACTAGTTTTCCTTTTATCATCCTATACACGGCAATTTGTGTATTGCCTGGCGGGTAATAATATCTTGTTATGATCATATATTCTCCTTTAGCTGGATTGAAAACAGTTAATTTAGCAGCTGGAGACCAGCCTGGATCTGTTTTAATTCCTTTGGCTACCTTTTTTACTGTCTTGCCTTTTATCAGAAAAAAATTTCCCTGTTTAGAGAGGATGACAGTTTCTTGTTTACGATCTTTATCCAAGTCAACTGTCACTGATGAAAGAATCGTTTCTTTTGGATATTTTGATTTGAAAATGGACGTAGATGATGCCGCTGAAGCCGAAAATGGATAGCTGCTTATAGCTAATAACAGCGTCAGCAATACAGCCAAATACTTTTTCTTCATTCTTTTTCCCCCTTTTTGGTATATACCCCATATTAATAAAGCTTTTATGTTCCAACAAGATATTTTTCTATTTTTAACCAAATTTGTTCCATAACAATCGGGTATTCACCTTTCCCAGATTTTTTGTTTGTAATATTTTCACTGAAGGAGCTATCAGTATCAATTAAATACATCCAATGGGGGAACAAAATGTTTAAAAAGATTTCTTTGAAAAATAAACTTATTTTATCATTTGCGTTGATGCTGCTGGTACCGAGTATTTTGATTGGAATATCTTCTTATCAAACAGCCAGAAACTATGTGGAGACCCAAATGATTTCGAATGCAACGGAAAATGTTGAGATTCTTAATGAATTGCTCGATGTAACGATAAAGCCGAAAATGGAACAAGCAGTTTTTTTGTCGGGTGCCTTCAACCAAAGTCTTTTTATTGATCGGTCATACAAAGAGGCTCACAAGCAATTAAAGAATTTTCAAGCCTCTACCGAAGGATTGCTGTCAGTTTATGAGAAGGAACAATAATTATGGAACCTCGAGCCGATTTGCCGGATGATTACGACCCAAGGGACAGGCCATGGTATAAGCAGGCAATGGAAAAAAACGGAGAGCTATTGTTACTCCGCCCTATATTGACGCTTTTACGGGGAAGCCGGTTATCACCATTGCCTCAGCTTTTGCGGATGGAACCGGGGTTTTTGGTTTCGACTTGCTGCAATATCACAAGAAATGTCAGCAAGTGCCGAGGAAATTTCTGCTTCCGTCGAAGACATGGCCAGTATCGCAAATCAATCGGCTGTACACACCAGACAGGTGGCGGTTTCAGGGGAAACACAGTTACAGTCCATGGAGGAAATTTCCCAGTCAACCAATGAGTTAAATAAATTAGCTGATGATTTACAGGAAGCGGTTAACCGGTTTAAAATCTGATTTGTATTTATAAGATGTCATACACGTCTCAGGCACACAGTACCCCGGCACACGTGTGGCACATACTATCTATCATTATGGTTAATAACTAAACTATGGTATACGTTCGCGAGGTAAGGAGTGAGCAGAGGTTTGCGTGACTTTGGAAAATGATGCTAGATAAACGTGATGGAGTTACATATAATAATTCGCGACAGGAAGATATTTCTAATTACATAGGATTTTACAAGCGGTCATTTCCGGATCTGCATCGTTTTTTGGAGGCAAGCGGTTATAGCTTCCCAAGTGGCAACGCGACAATGGCTATGGCTTTATATGGCTTCTTATTATTCATACTTTGTAGCAAAATTTCCTCAAAACTCGGTCGCGTTGTTGTGACTACCTTTTGTATAGGGATGATCCTATCAATCGGAATCAGCCGGATTTACATGGGGGTTATTATCCCAGTGATATCTTGGCGGGATACTTTCTCAGCACCTTCTGGCTAACTGCTTCTATTGGATTTCATCAGCGGTATCAAACTGTCCATTCATCTGCCGGGCAGGGGCTTACCGAAGAAACGCGCAACTAAAGTGCTCCTATACAAATTATTATATATTTTAAGCTATTTAGACTCACTATATCGCTTCTTAGTGAGTCTTTTTCTTTAGCCCGAAATAATTTGTTCATAATGACACTTATTCTGGAGAAATTCTATGAGAATCTGTCCAGAAACGGTAGTAATCTTTTCAATGCGGGCTGCTTGTTCATTTTTTTCGCGACTTTACGACTTTTCTCAGCCTGCTCTGTTATCACAATCTCAGTTTACCAAAGGACAAACCTCATTTTAATTCTTTTTAATATTCACGTCCCGAAAAATGAATGCCTTACATGGCGCTCCCCTCTATTTATTAAAAAAATTTTTAACCCCATGCTACTTTTCCCCCTTTCGAAGATATAAAGAAGGTGAATGGATATAAATCAAAACGAAATTCCGCATCCAACCTTCCTTTCAGGATAAACACAATGATGGTTTTATTATGGGAATGCCAAGGTGAGTAGGGTGTTAGGTTTCCGGGGGGACACAGAAATGAAATCGGGAAATATAGAAAATTTTAGGGAGCTATCCCAATTCAAGAATTTGAAGGATTTTAACAACCAGATTGAACAGTGGATGATTGAAGTGAAAAAGGAATTTACCAAATCTGAACTGGCCGCGTTAAAGCGTTTAATCCGATTTTCTGCAAAGATAGTCGGAGTTTGCCATGCTAAAATTGGGACAGTTGTGTCCGCTACGCATGAAAAGGCCGGCATGTGCATTTCAAGGTCCACCTTTAAACGTATGGTTGGGAAGGCAAAACAACTTCGGCTGTTAGCCGTCCATGAAACAGAGAGAAAGAACGGATCACAGTCTGCCAATATTTATGTTTTCAATCGTTTTGAACCACCCAACCAGCAACAATTGAACTGCCCTAAATCTATTGATCCTACTAAAACTAGCAATAATAATAACAATAAACGTAATAATGAACCAAATAGACTTATTCAAAAAAGTGATCGAATTTTGAATGAAAAGTATGAGGAGCCATTGGATGCTTCCTTTGTAACTAACCGCATCCCGAAAGAATTCATAAATTTGGTAAAGTATTTCTTTAATGATGCGATGGTCATTGAAGAACTTTGGAATCTGGTGAAAATTACTGCCAATAAAAATAAAGTTGAAGGGGATATATTAAAATCGGCCATCCAGTCATTTAAAATACTGGTAAGAAAAATCAAAAAGAATCAGGTTAAAAACACATATGGATACTTTTATGGGGTCTTAAATAAGACTTTTAAAGTCCAGTACCACAAGGAACTTGCAGAAATATTTTGGAATAGCTAAACATTAGTTCCATAGGGAGCTTTTACTCTTTCAGCAGAAACCATCAGTTCTTCGGATAAGGAAGAAATTTTTTGGATTTGGGCAGCAACCTCTCGGGTTGTTTCATAAATATTTGTAAATACCTTATTCGAATGATCCACAACACTTAATCCCTTTTCAGCAGATTCTTTGACTTTATTCATCGAGTCAACAAAGCGGCTGGATTCCTCTAGCGTTTGTTGAATAAGGGAGGAGATATTGTTAGAAGACTCTGATGTCTGTGCGCAAAAGATGCTCGGGATAGTCGAATATAAGCGGCCGGCTGGGTTTGGGTTAAAAGATAAAATGCATGGAATACTTGCAGCGCTCTTAGCAATTCAAGAATATGGAATATATATTTTACATAAAAATTTTACAGAATTGTTAGTGGCGGAAGGCGGAAGGCATTTCAAGAAGGAATGACTTAGCTAAAGCCATGGATGTGGACTACTCCTATGATATCTTACATAACTTAAAAAACATTGGGGTTGAAATCAGTATGGACGATTTTGGAACAGGATACAGTTCACTGGGAAATTCAAATTTTGCAAATATATTCCTGCCTATTACAAAACATCCCCGCTCATGGAGCGAGGAGACCATAAAGCATAAATACATGTGAAGGCAGGTTAACCGATCCAAATACGATTCCAATCAAAGAGCCTTGTTTAGTTCTAATAATTCAAAATCCGAACCGAGGAAATTCTGAAAGGTTTTAAGCGATTTATAAATGGAATCAGGATCAATCACTCTCAGAATAAAGATAAGATGCGATTGTTTCTCACCCTCTGGCCATTCATTTAAATGATCTGGGGGATGTATGATATGTTGAACACCGTTTAGAACAATTGGTCCCTTTTCTCCGACATCTAACAGACCTTTAACACGCATGATATTTTCACCATTGGCATGGAGCAGTGCACTGAGCCATAATCCAAACGCTGTCCAATCAAGGGGTTTATTAAACGTAAATGAAATAGATTGTATATCGGAAGAGTAATGGTTTTTGTTAATCTTTTTATCCTTTTTTTCAAACATGGAGTCTATAGAAGGCCTATTCGAATTGGCCTCAATAATCCCGACATCTGCATCTCCATTGACAACTTCAATAATATCAACTGCAGGATTAATTATTCTTAATTGTTCAATAACCCCCTCTTTTTGGTTAGGAGGGGTAATGTCCGTCTTTGTTAAAATAATCTTATCTGCCACTGTTACTTGCTTTAATAATTCAGGATTATTTTTTATATGTAATAAACCATTTTTTGCGTCAACTGTTGTTATTACACACTCAATGTAGAAATGATGCTGCAAAATTGGGTTGGTTAGAACTGTGAATAATATTGGTGCCGGATCAGCCATGCCTGTTGTTTCAATTATTACCCTGTTGAATTTTTCTTGTTTCTGATCCAAATTTAATAGCGATTTTAATTCGTTTTCCAGATCCTCGCGATTATTGCAGCAAATACAGCCACCTTTCAGTAAAATGGTAGTTTCATCTGTTTTTCGTAGTAAATGGTGATCCAGGCCCACTTGACCGAATTCATTAACGATGACTGCAGTTTTTTCAAGCTCGGGTTTTTTTAATAATTTCCTAAGTAAGGTCGTTTTACCGCTTCCTAAACAGCCGGTTACGACGGTTATTGGTGTCTTATAAATATTGTTCATAAAGGTCATTCCTTTTTCTATGACTCTATTTATTTTGAAGTTTTTGAAGTAAATATGGATCTAGAGGGTCAATCGCATAACCTAGTATTTTTTCGGCAGTATACCAAAGCGTGCCAAGGTCATGAACAATTTCCTGATTGCCTTTGGGGTCTCTCAAGATAAATTTACTGCCATTCCATTCTTCTAATGTTAATTGGTAGAAACGCAGGATTTCATTGCATAGAGTTGTTCGATGAATACGGGTCCTTTGTCTGTCTCTTTGCTGATCACCAACAATGACCTGGCTGGAGTCATCAGAAGCCTGATCTGTCCAATGTACTTGCATGACAAATTCCCCACAAAGAACGCACATATTAAGAACCTCCTTTTTAAGAGCTCATAAGAGGACGCAAACAGCGTCCTCCTTTTCGTTTTATTCGTTTTCTTTTGAAGCAGCAGCTTCATCATTCCCACCTTTGAATGGGTTTCGCTTGGCATAATCATCAGCAATTTCATCGAAGGTAACCCATCTGATATCTTCATGTGTGTTGATATACTCGATCAGGCGTTCATGCATTTTTAAAACTTGCGGGCGGCCGCTCACATCCGGGTGAATGGTCATTGTAAATACAGCATAATCCATGTTTTCATATACCCAATCAAACTGGTCTTTCCACATTTGTTCTATATCACGAGGATTCACAAATCCATGACTATTAGGTGATTTCTTAATGAACATCATTGGTGGCAGATCATCTAAATACCAGTTAGCAGGAATTTCAATTAAGCTTGTTTCTTTACCCCGTTGCAACGGCTTCATCCATTCATCTGCCTGTTTTCGGTAGTCGATTTTTGTCCAGCTGTCACCTACACGAACGTAGTAAGGTGAAAAGTCGTTGTGCATCAAACTATGGTCATACTTTATGCCATGCTTATGTAAAAGTTCATTGGTAACGTTTGAGAACTCCCACCATGGAGCAACATATCCAGTTGGCTTTTTACCGGTTAATTCTTCTATTAGTGTAATGGATTTTAACAGGACCGCTTCCTCTTGTTCCCGAGTCATAGCAATTGGATTTTCGTGTGAATAACCATGAGCACCGATTTCATGCCCCCTATTATGGACATCCTTCATTTGCTCAGGAAAAGTTTCAATAGAGTGACCCGGAATAAACCATGTTGTTTTTAAGTTATATTTATCAAATAGATCTAATAGTCGAGGAGACCCAACTTCCCCTGCAAATAAACCACGTGAGATATCATCTGGAGAATCTTCTCCACCATATGAACCTAACCACCCAGCAACTGCGTCAACATCCACCCCATAAGCAACTAAAATTTCTTTTTTTGCCATGAAAAACACTCCTTTGTAAGTTTTGAATATCATTCCTTAACAATGCAAAAAGTGTGCCAAACTCAAAAGAAAAACGGAAAATATGAAAAAGTGTGTGCAGTAAAGCGTTAAAGCCCACATAAAAAGCTTACATGATAATCGACAAAAAGTTAATAACTTTCCGTATATTATAAAAGTTATTCAAATCCGCATACTTAAATGCTTAATTGCATTGTATCGGAAAATTCCAAATTATATACTTGGTATGAACACTAATAATCTAATATTAATAAAGAACTTAGGGGGAACAGGTATGCCGATTGAATCTCTACTTGCGGGCTGACTAAAAACCAAACAAGGCAGCCCTATGTCATTTGTATTATATAATAGAATCGATGCAATTCTTACGTCTGGCGCATTCCATTTAGTTGAATCCAATAGTTACAGAAAATTAAAAAATGCAGCTTTTATTATAACTGGCATAATAATTGCATAGAAAATAATAATCATACATGCAGGGAGTGAGAAGATGGCCGCACGAAATAGTTTTAAAGTAGCTGCAATTCAAATGAATTGTGAGTTAGGAAACAAGAAGGTTAATCTAGAAAGAGCTTATAATTTGATTACAAAGGCGGTAAAGCAGGGTGCAAAATTAGTAGTTATCCCTGAACTGTTTAATACTGGATACAGGACAGAGGAAGATGATATTTCTTTGGCAGAAACAATTCCAGGAGAAACAACAAATTGGATGGCTGAAGTATCAAAAGAATTAAATATTACTCTTGTCGGCTGTATCATGGAACAGGGTAAACAAAAAGGTCTCGTTTATGATACCAGTATTGTCACAAGCACTGAAGGCATTGTTGGGACCTATCGTAAAACCCATCTATGGGATCATGAAAATATTAGGTTTACAAAAGGAGACAATTTGCCTGTATTTGAACTAGAGTGGGGAAATTTGGGAATGCAAATTTGTTATGAGGTCGGCTTCCCTGAAGGGGCCAGGACTCTTGCGTTAAAAGGTGCCGACATTATCGTATATCCTTCTGCATTCGGACAAGCTAGATTATATGCCTGGGAATTGGCTACAAGAGCACGTGCGTTAGAGAATGGTTGTTATGTAATTGCAGCTAACCGGACCGGTACCGAGAAGGGCGAAACGGTATTTGGCGGACATAGCCGTATCATAAACCCTAAAGGGGAAGTTTTGATTCAGGCAACACAAGAGAATGATGTGATCATTGCTGAAATTGACATCAATGAAGTTGTTCAGCAAAGGAGGGAAATTCCATATTTGAGAGATTTGAACCGCAAGCTTTTTATGTAGAAGTTACTGTTATTTTATTATAGTAAAAGCTAAAAATTAATCGTCGGGTTGTTTTTTGATATTACAATGATCACAGGAAATGTCAAACGGGGTTTCCCGCAGTGAAGAAGCAGTGGAAAAACCATGTTATGCTGACCGCTGTTCCTTGAACTAGAGCCTGCATATTCTAAAATGTCCAAAAAAAGTTTCTTAAACTATCTCACATTTGATTGCGGTTGCTTACAGCAGGAGATAAACTTGCATATTTGCATATGCCTCAATGCAAATATGCATTTTTTTATGTTAACTTTAGATCTTTGTCAGGGATTGTAAAAATAGAAAAAGCACTAAACCGCGACATCCTCTTACTTTGTTGATTTTTTCTCAATAATTATAAAACTTGCATAATTATTGCAATAGTATATCGAATATACCTGCAAATTTTAAGAAGGGGATCAAATGGGGTAGACACACTGGTAAGCGAATTAAGTGAGTATGGTATTCAAGTAATTGTTACGGAAGGTGATATAACGGACGGAAATATCGTAAAAGAGCTGGTTGCAGCCACGGTGAATACGGTTTGACCGTATCGACATTCTTGTCAATAATGCGGGCATCTTGACACAAAGCTTGATTCAGGAGATGAGTGTAGAGGTGTGGGACCGCATGATTGAGGTGGATTTGAAATCGGTCTTTTTGACAACAAGATATGTTGTGCCATATATGATTTCACAAAAAAATGGCAGAATCATTAATACATCTTCACAGCTTGGACAGAAAGGTGGAGCAGAATTAAGCCATTATGCCGCTGCAGAAGCAGGCGTGATAGGATTTAAAAAGTCAATCGCACTGGAATCGGGTCAATATGGAATCACGGCAAACTGTATAGCACCTGGTCCGGTGGAAACGGAAATGGTGGCCGGGATAAGTGAAGAATGGAAGATACAAAAACGTTCAGAGCTTGCCATTCCGAGATTCGGAAAGCCAGAGGAAGTTGCACCGACTGCTGTTATGTTAGCTGCAAATCCGGACGGGAATATTTATACTGGACAAACCTTAGGCCCAAATAGTGGAGATGTTATGATTTAAATGATACAGTTTGAACAATAAATTGAATGAGGCAGGAGTGGTACTAAATGCAAACTAAAAATTATGAAACCCTTTTTTCCGGATTTGATTTAGCGGGCTTAAAGATAAGGAACCGTGTAGCTCTTGCACCCATGACGCGCGTCAGTGCTACAGCAGACGGGTTAGTAACAGATGAAATGGTTAAGTATTATACAAAGTTTGCAAAGGGTGGATTCTCTCTGTTAATAACTGAGGGAGTTTATCCTGATGATCAGTATAGCCAAGGATACCTTTTTCAACCTGGCATTTCAAATGACAAACAGACCAATGCCTGGCGGGAAGTAATTGAAAGTGTTCATCAAGAAGGCAGCAAAATTATCTGCCAACTGATGCATGCTGGCGCTTTATCCCAGGGGAATATCCATAAACAAATCTCCATCGGGCCCTCAGCTGTTAAGCCAAAGGGTACTCAGTTAACTTTTTACAGGGGCGAAGGGGAGTTTCCTGTACCAGAGGAAATGAGCCTAAATGATATCGATGACGTTAAAAGAGGTTTTGTCAATGCTGCAAAGAATGCAAAGCAGGCTGGGTTTGATGGGGTCGAGGTACATGGAGCCAATGGTTATATACTTGATCAGTTTTTAACTGATTATACAAACCACCGAGATGATCAATATGGGGGATCTACAGAAAATCGGGTAAAACTTTTAGTCGAGGTCCTTCAAGAAATTCGCAATGAAGTTGGTGAGGACTTTCCAGTAGGTATCAGAATCTCACAAGCGAAAGTAAACGACGCAAACCATAAATGGACCGGTAAAGAAGCAGATGCAGAAATCATATTTAAGAATTTAGCAAATGCAGGAGCCGATTTTATACATATAACAGAACCAAAGGCATATGAGCCCGCATTTGATGATTCCAGTTCTACATTGGTACAACTTGCCAAACGGTATGGGCAGGTCCCGGTAATCGCAAATGGATCACTAGAGGACCCAGAAAAAGCAGAAGAAATAATCACGTCGGGGTATGCGGATATTATTAGCCTTGGGAAAGGGGCTCTAGCTAACCAAGATTGGGTTAATAAAGTAAACAGTAATCAGGAGTTAGCGGCATTCAATGCTGAAAATCATTTACTTCCTATCGCAAATTTAAAAGATCACGAATGTAATTAAAAAATAATATCAACGAGAACGATCAAAAGATAATGTCCGTACGAAAGTGCGGACATTATCTTTTTTAATTTATTTATCCTAGTCGCCGACTAATTATTTTATTTATCCTAGTCGCCGACTAATTATTATTTATTTTGTTCATTCGAATTTCAGAAATTTCTATATGGCATTGCGCAAGATCGGTCTCTCCGTCTAGAACTGGAAGAAATTTTGCTGCAGCCTGGTGGAATCAACTATAATCCCACGCCAGCCCCCGTCTGTGATTTTAGCTTGATGTTAACAAACAAAATACTGATTACGATAAGTATCAGGCCGATTAATAAATTCAATGTAATATGCTCGTTTAAAAGGAAAGAACTGAACAGAATTGCGATAAGCGGAATCAGGAATGTGAATGATCCGACTTTGCTTGCTTCCCCAGAGCCGACAAGTGTAAAGAATGCCAGCCATCCAAATGCAATTACAAAGGTAGAGATGAATAGGAGGTTTATTGTAAACGGCATTTCCCAATGGATGTTTGACCAGCTTTCGAAGCCGCTACCGAGAGTTAATAGGAAAATACCGCCAATAATTAGCTGGAATGTTACCATCCATATAGAATCAACACGATCACTTGTTTTCTTAACATAAACTGTGCCTAATGCCCAGCTTAAAGCGGAACCCAGCGCAAGAATAATGCCAATTACCGATATATTGCCTGAAAATCCGCTTGCGCTTATAATTGCGACTCCTGAGAACCCAAGCACCAATCCGATGATTTTTAACTTATACATTGTTTCTCCCAGCCATATGCAAGAGAAAATTCCAAGTAAAATCGGCTCAATAAATACAATCGCTGAAAACAATCCTGCCGGGGCAGAACCAAGACCTACCGTTTGGAGGCCGTAAAAGAGAATAATATTAAGAAAAGCAGAAACGACGTAAATATGCCATGTTTCCTTAAATCGGAGGCTTTTATATCTTGGAAGTGCAAATACAAGTAAAA
The DNA here is from genome assembly GCF_003429105.1 of Peribacillus glennii. Lineage (GTDB taxonomy): Bacteria > Bacillota > Bacilli > Bacillales > DSM-1321 > Peribacillus > Peribacillus glennii. Next base: position 151,896 of record NZ_QVTD01000001.1, on the reverse strand, counting down.
TAAGACCGCCCAGAAGGGTCCTGATTCCGGCAAATAATAAGGGTGGTGCATAGCTGAGTGCCATCTTTGATAACGGCCAATTGACACCCCATACAATAACGAGAAAAGCCAGCAGCATGATTGTATGTGTTCGTGTAAGTTTTTTCATGGTTCATGCCCTCCTTTATGTACCCAAACAATGATACGCCTGGACAAATTATTAAAACAAGATAAATGCTCAAGCCATTCACAGATCTTTTCTTCTTGTTCGGGAAGGGAAGCGTAAATTGAGAAAAGCTGGCTATAAATTGGCACATGTGAAAGAGGAGGGGGGACTTTGTGGGCATGGCTTATTATTTTCATTGTGGCATTTCATATTTGCTTTATTGCTAGACTGGTAAATAAAATCAATACCCCCCTTTGCCAACCAATCTACAACGCTGAGCTTTGGAAGTGTCGTGGAGTAAACTAAACGCGTAACATCAGTAATTTATTTTCTCCATCATAGCTTCTTTGAAATGGTCCGAAAAATATGCGCACAGTCTGCGGTAATTCCTTTATTTCAGTATTATTGGCAACTACATTATTTCTTTGTTCCTCAATATCTACTTATTCATTTTATTGCTCGAGTTTTGACGAAAGTATTAAGCAAAGGTGAGTTGAGCTTTAACATTTAATGGTGGAATTTAATAACCGTTATGCAACATACTAAAAAGGATTCACACCAGAAGGAGGAGATATGATTTGAGCCAAGAAACACCTGAAAAACATTCAAACAGTACTGTTGATATTAGTTGGAACGATTCCTTCCACTCACTAACACAATTAGATAATACTGATATTAGGCCCGATGATACTGAAGACACTAATTCAGCGTCGTCCGGGCCTCCTGTTGGCCCTATGATCAATCCGCCAGCTGGTGGAAACAGGCCTTAACATAAAAGTACTAGCCAATCATCAATTCCAATGTTATCGATAGAAAATATTTTACCTACCGAAATCCCTAGCACTAAAACCCGGGGATTTCGGTCTGGATGATATCAATCATTGGACGATTAGTCCTGATTTCTGCTCAACCAAGTATATTATTGTTACGAGGTCTATGCGGTATAGGTATTGCATTATGATTTCAAGAGGATACAATTTCGGCTTGTATGATATGGAATGCGGTCTCTTTTATTGAAAAAACTTTTTCAGGTGGATAAAACATGCAAATTGAACGAATCGAAACGTACCCATTACTTCATAAACTTTCTAAACCATACGGTGATGCAAATGGATATAAGAAATATAGAAGTTGTTATCTGATACGCATTATCACGAAATCCGGTATAGATGGCTGGGGGGAATGTATTGATTGGCTTCCTACGTTACATGTAGGCTTCAATGAAAGGATTATTCCATACCTAGTAGGAAAACGTGCAACGGATCGGCTGCAAATAGTGAACACGATAAAAAAATGGCATCAACGCGCAGCGGCGGCAGTAAGCATGGCATTAACAGAAATTGCAGCCAAGTATGCGAATCTCTCAATATGTGATCTGTGGGGAGGCAAGTTTAGAGACAGTATTCCGGTATACGCTTCGTTCCAATCATATTCTGACAGCAAAGATTGGATGGACCGTTCGCTCAGTCTGGTTGAGCGAACGATTTCAAAAGGCTTTGACACAATAAAATTGAAAATAGGCGGAAGGGGATTTCAAGAGGATTTAATCCATATTCAGAGACTGCAAAAGACGCTCGGGGAAAATGTGCAGTTAATTCTTGACGCCAACCAAAGCTACGATATGGCAACGGCCCGTAAGTGGGACCGTTATTTTTCAAACTGGCCAAACCTGCTTTGGCTGGAAGAACCGATGCCTTTAGATAACTTGCCTGAATATAAATTACTGCGTGCGATTTTATCAGTGCCTATTGCAGGAGGCGAGAATATCAAAAGTGCAAAAAAATTCTTGCCGCCGCTTTATGAGAATGCCTTAGATATCATCCAGCCAGATATTTTGCATGGCAATGGCCTGGAGGATTTTCGGGATAGCCAGCAGCTAGCCCGCCATTTTGGAGTCAGAGTATCCCCGCATAGCTTTGACGGGGCACTTTCGAGATTATACACCCTTTTTGCACAAGCAAGCCTGTCTTCCTGGAGTAAAATGGATGGGAGTAAAATTGAACCGGTCGAATGGGATGTTATGGAGAACCCCTTTTCTGAACTCATTCCTTTAAAGCCAGTAAATAGCAGGGTGGACATTCCAAATGGAACCGGAATTGGTGTAATGTTAAATACAGATTTAATAAAGGCATATCTTTGGGATGGGTCTCCTTATTGAGTTGTGCATTGTGCAGCGAGAAAAAGGTGTGGGGAATTTCCACACCTTTTCGTCGTTTGAGTCGGGATGACAGGATTTGAACCTGCGACCTCATGCACCCCATGCATGCGCGCTACCAAGCTACGCTACATCCCGCTATTTGTATTCTACCATTTTACCATGAATATACAACTTTATTTATTTAATTTACTTTAGTAATTTGATTAAAGTTTTCAGAATTCTTTGAATACCCCGCCGGTAATAGTTATAATATGAATAGATGATTATTTCCTCTTACCTCCATTTAGAAACAAAACGGACTTTCCTTTACTGTAAAATCTGCTTACATAAGCAATTCCATCTTCCATTTCTTATTTACTCTTAAAGGGGAGGAAAAATGTGAAGAAACAAGAGCTCTTGCGCGATATGTGGGAAATGTTTGTCAAAGAGGGAAAATTCCATCCGGAAGCAGACCCTGTTGTAGAAAGATCATGGGTGCGGTCAAGAAACTTCAATGTAGACCCTTTCCAGACCGTTGGGAAAGGAAGATTATCGATACGGCAGTTCAATGAATTGATAAGGAGAAAGCAAGATTTAATCAAAATCTCACTTCCGATGATGAATACTCTCTATTCTCTTGTAAAAGGATCTGGCTTTCTTGTTATTCTATGCGATGAAAACGGTTGCTTGATGAAGGTGATAGGGGATGACGCCCCGCTTAAAGAGGCGGAGAAAATTCAGTTTATAGAGGGGGCCGATTGGAGCGAAGAGGCTGTGGGAACCAATGCAATCGGCACATCCATCAAAGAAGGATCTTCCATCCAGATATTTTCCTGCCAGCATTATACCAAAGCAACACAATCATGGACCTGCTCCGCTTCCCCGATTTATGATCCTAATGGTGAAATTACCGGTGTTTTAAACATTTCCGGCCCTTTTGAAAAAGTTCATCCACATACACTCGGCATGGTCGTTTCAACGGTAAAAGCGATTGAAAATGAACTGCAGTTAAATGAAAAAACAGAAAAGAATGAACTAATGAAAAGTTATTTAGAAGAAACAACCAACACATTAAGTGATGGAATCATTATCATGAACGAAACAGGCAGCATCATAAAAACAAATAAGACACTCCAGAAAATGCTTGGTTTACTTCCGGGTGAAATCGAAGGAAAAAAAATTACAGAAATCTTCGAGAATAAAACATTTGGCACATTCCTTATGGCAAATCAGGTGATCAATGACAGGGAAATGAAACTTAGGCTTAACAATACCAGCCTCCAAATTTCTGTGTTATTAAATGCAAAGCCGATTGTAAGAAAAGATATTGTTATTGGATCCCTATTAACAATTAAAGGGATAAAAAAGGTCCGCCAATTTGTCAATCATTTATCCGGAAACCGTGCTAAGGTCGTTTTTGATGATATAAAGGGAAAAAATGAGCGGTTCGCCCAATGCCTGGAGGAGGCGAAATTGGCAGCCCGTTCTGGGTCAAGCGTACTCATTATGGGAGAAAGCGGTACCGGAAAAGACTTACTGGCACAGGCAATTCACAATGAAAGCAACCGAAGGGAAAACCCTTTCCTGGCAATTAACTGTGGTGGAATTCCTAGGGATTTACTGGGAAGCGAGTTGTTTGGCTACGTAGAAGGGGCATTCTCGGGAGCAAGAAAAGGAGGAAATGCCGGCAAGTTTGAACTGGCTGACGGGGGAACCTTATTTCTGGATGAAATTGGTGAAATGTCGCTGGAAATGCAAGTCCTGCTGCTTCGGGTATTGCAAAATCGGGAGGTTGTCCGAATCGGCGGCTCCAAGGTAATGCCGGTAAATGTTAGGATCATTGCTGCCACCAACAAAAATTTAAAGCAGGAAGTTCTAAGAGGGAATTTTCGGGAGGATCTGTATTTCCGTTTAAACGTTATGCCTATTCAAGTGCCAAGCTTGAGAGAACGCAGGGATGACATTCCATTATTGGCAGAATACTTTTCAAGGCAGCTTGCTATTCGCATGCAAAAAGTGATTCCAAAAATTCCTTTTGAAGTGATGGACTTGTTAGTGCAATATGATTGGCCAGGAAATGTCCGTGAGCTTCAAAATATTATGGAACGCGCCATTTTAAAATCGACAAAAGGAGAACTAACTACAGAAGTGTTTCCTGAAGAAATAAAAGGCAAGAAAATAATGATCCAGCAGGATCCGATCCACCTGCCAAAAAAGGATGAAATTAAAAAACAGGCATTACTGAATTCTATAACGAAATTTAACGGGAATTTTACCAGGGCAGCCGAAAGCCTTGGGATTTCAAGAAGTACCTTATACCGGCAAATGAAACGGTACAATATTCGTTAGTGTATTTCGTTTGGTCAAAAACGCTGTCCCATTTTGATGCAACTGTGCCACCATAATTGGTACGAAATGCATCAAAATGGGACAGTTTCTTTTTTTGAGGGCAAAAAAGTAAGCGTTTTCAACATGGCATGAAAATTGCAATATATTCTGTTGAAACCAATTTTGAAACAAAAGGAGGAATTCTTCCATGGCATTGACAAGCGAAAAGGTTACTATTCCCGTTGAAAAGCTGAAATGGATGTATGAAACAATGGTCAAAAGCCGCTATTTCGAAGATACGATGGTGGAAGCGTATAACGAAGGGAAACAACCGGTTTTTAATATTGGGGCAGGCCCAGTTCCTGGGGAAATGCATTTAAGTACCGGACAAGAACCCGCTGCTGTGGGAATTTGTGCCCATCTTCAAAAAGAAGATACGGTAACCTCCCCTCACCGCCCGCATCATCATGCCATTGCAAAGGGTGTGGATTTGAAGAGGATGACCGCTGAGATGTTTGGGAAGGTAACCGGTCTTGGAAAAGGAAAAGGAGGCCATATGCATTTATTTGATCCTGATGTCAAATTTTCGTGCGGAGGGATCATTGCAGCCGGCATTCCTCATGCGGTGGGGGCAGCATTGGCAGCAAAGAAGAAAGGAAAGGACTGGGTTGCCGTTACTTTCGTTGGGGAAGGAGCCGCCAATGCAGGCGGATTCCATGAATCTTTGAATTTGGCTGCTGTTTGGAAATTGCCATTGATCGTTGTTGTGGAGGATAACGCATATGGCATATCAGTATCAAAGCGCGATTCAACAGCAGTCGAGTCGAATGATAAGCGTGCAGCTGCCTACGGGATTGCAGGGGCATATGTTGCGAACAATGACCCGCTAGAGATGTACAGGGTTTCTGAAGAAGCTGTCAAGCGGGCAAGGAGCGGTGCCGGTCCAACCATTATCGAGATTGAGACACACCGCCATCTGGGACACTTCCAGGGTGATCCTGAACTGTACCGCGACATGGAAGAAGTGCCTGGCCTCCGAAAGCTGGATCCGATCATGAAATTAAGAGAATTAATGATAGTAGAGGGCATCGCCACTGAAGAGGAGATAGAGTCGCTGGAAACGACAGCAAAAAAAGAAGTGGATGAAGCTTATGCATTCGCACGGGAAAGTGAGTATCCAAAACCGGAAGAAGCATTGGAAGACGTATTTTCAAAATAAGAAATTATCAAGAAAGGGGTTAGAAAATGGAAGCGGTAAAAAAACGGATGTTAACCGGAAATAAGGCGATGGCTGAGGCAATTGATTTGGAAATGGAAAGGGATCCAAATGTATTCGTATTGGGAGAAGATGTCGGCAAATATGGGGGAATATTTGGCTCCACCCAAGGGCTGTTTGAAAAATTCGGTGGCGATCGTGTCATGGATACACCCATATCAGAGACTGCCTTTATCGGGGCTGCAATCGGGGCTGCGGCGGAAGGGCTTCGTCCAATCACGGAGTTAATGTTCGTGGACTTTTTTGGTGTTTGTATGGATCAGATATATAATCATATGGCCAAAATCCAGTATATGTCCGGAGGGAATGTGAAGCTCCCAATGGTATTAATGACCGCGGTTGGAGGGGGTTATAACGACGCGGCTCAGCACTCGCAAACCTTATATGCTACATTTGCCCACCTCCCGGGAATGAAAGTGGTTGCGCCTTCCACTCCGCATGATTTAAAAGGAATGATGATCTCAGCAATCAGGGACGACAACCCTGTCGTCTTCATGTTCCACAAAACCCTTCAGGGACTTGGCTGGATGGATCAGCTGGATGCTTCCGTTTCTCATGTCCCGGAAGAAGCATATACCGTTCCATTGGATAAAGCGAACGTTGTCCGGGAAGGACGGGACGTAACGATTGTCGGGCTGCAGATGACGATGCATTATGCATTGGAGGCTGCCGAGAAGCTTGCAAGGGAAGGGATTGAGGCTGAGGTCATTGACCTGAGATCGTTGGCTCCAATCGATAAGGAAACAATCCTGGAATCTGTCAGGAAAACCCATAGGTTAATTGTGGCGGACGAGGATTATTTATCTTATGGAGTTACAGCGGAAATTTCTGCGATTGTTGCAGAAGAGGCGCTTTATGATCTCGAAGCCCCGGTGAAACGGATTGCAATTCCTGACGTCCCTATTCCGTACAGCCGTCCGTTAGAGCAATTCGTACTTCCGAATGCGGACAAAATTTACCGTGAAGCAATTAAACTAGTAAACGAAGAATAGACGGAGGAAGCTGCCATGCATGAAGTAAAATTGCCGAAAACGACTGACGAAGAGGTGGAAAGCCTCATTGTGTTTTGGTTTAAGTCGGAAGGGGACAAAGTGGAAAAGGGTGATGTCCTGGTAGAAATACAAACTGAGAAAGCTACATTTGAAATTGAAGCGGAAGAAAGTGGTGTACTGAATGAGATCCTGGTTCAAAGAGGTGACGTTGCCTCAGTGGGAGATGTATTGGCAACCCTTGCAACCGGGGTAGAATCCGTGGTGAATGAAAAACAGGCAATGGCTCCTGCAGACCAACAAGCACCATATGAAGAACAGGAAAAACCACAGTTTGTGAGGGTGTCACCCCGGATACGCCGATTAGCCCGGGAGCTTGGTGTGGATCTCGCATCTGTAAAGGGAACAGGCAAAAACGGGCTTCCGACAGAAGAAGATGTCCGAAAACAGGCCCAGCAAAGTACTGGCAAAGATTATAAAGTGATCCCGCTTGCCGGGATCAGGAAAACAATCGCAAAGCGGATGTCAGGTAGTTTACATTCAACTGCACAGCTGACAGAGACAGCATGGGCGGATGTCACGTTATTGGATGGAGAGAGAAAAAGGATTCAAGGCGATCTTAGCTGGAATGATATTTTATTATTTGCGGCCACGAAGGCGTTGCAGGAACATCCTGATGTGAACGCTCATGTATTTGAGGCAGAAATCCACCAGTACGGCAAGGTGCATCTTGGTGTAGCGGTGGATGCAGACGAAGGGCTATTTGTCCCGGTAGTCAAGAATGCGGACGAATTAGGTTTAATGCAGCTAAAAGACCAAGTTCGCCAGATTGTTGAAAAAGCTAAACAACAAATGCTTTCAGCAGAAGAAATGTCAGGTGCAACCTTTACCGTAACAAACCTTGGAGGCTTCGGTATCCAATTTTTTACCCCAATCATCAACCAGCCTGAGGCTGCCATACTGGGTGTGGGAAAGATTGAAACAGACGCAGTGCTCGAATCCGGACAAGTGAGGGAAAGAAAAAGGCTTCCTCTCAGCTTGACATTTGACCACAGGGCCATTGACGGAGCACCAGCCGCCAGGTTCTTGCAGACTCTCATTGGCTATCTTCAAGATCCAGCTAAATTGTTGGAAGAAGTGTTTGCGAAATAGCTGACGATGAAAACAAGCCCCGATTCCTTACGTGATTGGGGCTTTATTTATGTATTTTCTTTTTACAACTATCTGGTCTGCATCCCCAGGAATTGATTCAATCGCAAATACAGCGAGTCCAAGTACAATTGACAGGAATATTGGATATTTCTTTTTTATACTTATTTTGTTTAATATAGCAAAATCGCTGTAAACCTGCATTTGCCGGCTATAGGCACAGGATGAAATACATGGTGGTATCTATATACTTGAAGTGCCGCATGCTGGTATATCAGCGAAATCTTGGGTATATCAGCGATATCTCGGATATATCATCGAATTCTCGGATATATCAGCGAAGTTAAGATACTATCAATTCCATCATGCTAAGCCGCCCTGCATTGGAGGCATGGACAAGTAAAAACCTACGTCTAATAGAGACATGTTATGGATCCATTCAACCAGGGGAAATGGTAAAAATGAATATCTAGTTTATACAATTAGTTAAATTGGGTGAAATAATAATAGAGACCAATGGATGAAGTCTCCTGTCTAAATTTCAAGGTATTAGGCTGTTTAAGTTGCAGGATTGTGCTTTTCATAAATCACATCCCAAATTTCATCTAAATTTTTTTCTCAACTGCCGCGCAGCTTCCATTCGGGTTAAGCCTGTTTCCAGCATGAATCTCTCAATCCCTCAACCTCAGGATCCAGCTGAATCATCGACACATCTTTCCACAATTTTTTAACTACAGCTTTCCAAAAGAGCAACCAAAAAATCTTCTCGTTAGGCGGGATCCAATTTCACCATCATGAACCCTAGCGTACATGTATGCATAGCTTAATATATTGAAAGGCACGCATCGGAGGGGGGAGGCTGGATGATAACAGTACGAGTTGGGGATCATGAGTATCATTTTGCGGGAGAACTTGAAGCCTATTTTGAAAAGTTTCGGAAGCATATTATCGGAAACGGCTACCGGATTACTACACCCTACGGGATGAAAAAAATGGTTTATGCAGATTGGACCGCCAGCGGAAGGCTTTATAGGCCGATAGAATACCAAGTAAGTGAAATCTTTGGTCCATATATGGCCAATACGCACACGGAGTCCAATTCCACCAGTTCCGTCATGACCCTCGCTTATCAACAGTCACAAAGAATTATCAAAGAACACGTCAATGCGGATGAACATGACATTCTTATTACGGATGGCTCCGGTACGACTGCTGTCGTAAATAAATTACAGAGAATTTTAGGGGTAAAGCTGCCAGGAATATTAAGCTGTAAAAGCAAAATTGCAATCGAAAACCGGCCCATTATTTTTATAACCCACATGGAACACCATTCAAATCATACTTCATGGCTGGAGACCATAGGAGACGTCGAAATTGTCAGGCCCGCCGCCAATGGAAATGTGGATGTGGATCACTTGGAACACCTCCTGACCCGTTATGCGAACAGGAAAGTGAAGATCGGCTCTTTTACCGCTTGTTCCAATGTAACAGGCATCGAGACACCCTATTACGACTTAGCCAGGAAGATGCATGAACACGGCGGGATATGCTTTATTGATTTTGCCGCGTCAGCACCATATGTAACAATTAATATGCACCCGGAAGATCCATTGGAAAAACTTGATGGAATCTTTTTCTCACCTCACAAATTTTTGGGCGGGCCCGGCGCCAGTGGTGTACTCATATTTGATTCACGGTTATATAAGAGCAAAGTACCTGATCATCCCGGCGGCGGGACAGTCAAATGGACTAACCCATGGGGAGGGCGCAGGTACCATGACAATATAGAAATCCGCGAGGACGGCGGGACACCAGGAATTTTGCAAACTATCAAAGCAGCATTAGCAATAAGATTAAAAGAACAAATGGGAACGGAAAATATGCAGAAGAGGGAAAAAGAATTAATTGAAGTGCTCCTTCCAGGCCTGAAAAAAATACCGGGGCTTCATGTTTTTGAAGGTGATATACAGGAACGGCTCGGGATCGTCTCTTTTATCGTTGAGGGAATTCATTATAATTTACTAGTCAAGCTTTTGAATGACCGGTTCGGCTACCAGGTGAGGGGAGGCTGTTCCTGCGCCGGCACCTATGGGCATTATTTGCTGAATATTGATGCAAAAACGTCCAATTCGATCGCTGATCAGATTGACAACGGAGATATGTCTGCAAAACCAGGGTGGGTCCGTGTTTCCGTCCATCCCACAATGACAAATGAAGAAGTATATAACTTTGTCTCTTCCGTAAAGCAGATTGTGGAAAACAGCAACGAGTGGGAAAAAGATTATCGATATGACCCGAAGAGCAACGATTATTTTTACGTGCATGATCAACGGGACATGACGGCAGAAATGTTCGATTTACATGCCCCATAGTTTATATGGGCAAGCGGGGCTATTAGTCCCGCTATTTTATTTGAGAAATTAGCAATGTATTCCTTTTCTGGTAGAATTGTGATACTATTTTAATAATTTCGAATTTCAAAGGAGGAATGCGTTGCATGAAGAACAAAAGTGTATCAGTCTTGCTTGCCTTTTTGCTGAGTTTTTCTGTCTTATTAACACCGGCTCAGGCGGTAACGACAACTGAGGCCCAACCGGATACGGCTGCCCTGACAGTCAGCAACCCTAACATTTCCATGACAGAAGCCCGCGACATTGAAGTCACGGTAGACTTTGGCTACAGGCCGGATGATCTTAGCAATCTTCAATGGACCTTAGGAGATAAACCGCTTGACCAATGGAAAAAGTGGGATCCCGCAGCGAAAGCTTATTCAGGAGATTCATATATTACAATGAAAGAAGCTCCTGCGTTTGTCGGTGACTCTACCAAAATCAAGGCAACACTTCATTTCGATTTGCTTTATGGTACCAATGATGTATCACCGCGCAGCTTGCGTGTCCTGTATCCTGAGCTTATCAACCATTATGATTTAGCTGTGAAAGACAGTGGGAAAAATAATACGGCAAAAACTTCCTTAAAATTAAACGTATATGATGAATACCTGAAATGGGATGAGATCAAACCTGAGATTGACAAAATCCAAAAAGAAGCAAAAAAGGGACGATACATATCTTATGAACCGCTTGGCAAGTCAGTGGAAGGCCGCCCGATGCATTTTGTCGTCATTGGAAAGGACAAGGCATCCGTCGACCAATATTTAAAAGAAGTTGCCCAGCAGAAAAAAGATAACCCTGAAGAAATGAAGAAAAAGCTGAAACAGGGTAAGCTGAAAAACTACAAGGTGCCGGTCTGGATTAACAACATCCATCCGGATGAATCGCCAGGTGTGGATGCAATCGTAGAAATGTACCGTACATTTGCAACGAAGGATGAAACAACCTATAAAACTACCGATGCCCAAGGCCGTGAAAAGAACGTAACTTTAAACGTGGACAAAACCTTGGATAACGTCATTTTACTTTTCAACTTTACCCAAAATCCGGATGGCCGCTTCCATAATACGCGCCGCAATGTGAACGATTTTGACTTGAACCGGGATAATACGTACCAAACACAGACTGAAACTCAAACTCTTTCAAGAGGGCTTGCGAAGTGGGCACCGATATCTTTGATAGATTTCCACGGTTTCTATAATGAGTTCGTCATCGAACCTTGTACACCGCCGCATAACCCGAATTATGAGTATGACCTCCTAATGGATGGAATGCTGCCGAATGCCCATGAAATGGGGAAGGCGGGGATTGCAAACACGGATTATGACAGTTACTTGATTCCCCTTGAAGATTGGCCGAATAAGTTTGACGATGCCACACCTTCCTATACGTCAACTTTCTCCATGTTCCACGGAGCCATGGGCCATACTGTTGAAATCCCTGACCTGAACGGTGAATCTTATAAAGCGCTTGTTTATGCTGGGCTAGCTGGCGTGAAATACGCTGCAGACAATAAGAGTCGCCTGTTCCGTAATCAGCTGGAGATCTATGCGCGCGGTGTTGCAGGTGAAGATGACCGCGGTGTGGATGAATGGCTGGAAAATCCGGAAGGTGAAGAAATCGGCCGTCCGCGCGGAAAAAACGAAAATTTCTTCCCGGAATACTATGTAATACCTGCTTCAAAAGGTTTGCAAAAAAATGTGATCGAAGCACATAAAATGGCAGAGTATTTATTGCGCAACGGCATCAAGGTTGACAAGCTTAAGACTGAAACGAAAGTCGGAAAAGTGAAATACCCTGCTGGTACGTACGTTGTGAATATGCATCAGGCGCTGCGCGGCTTTGCAAATGCTGTATTATTCAAAGGGGAAGACCTATCAGAGTGGGAGGAAATGTATGCGGAAGTTGTTAATAACTTCCCGGATCTGCGCGGATTCACTACCCATGAAATTCGTGTGGAGTCCGCTTTTAAAGGAAAAACTGCGCCTGTGCAAAAGGTTGTTTTTCCGAAGACTGCCACTCCGGCCAAATCTGACTATTATGTTGTCAAGAACAGCAATAACGAAGCCGTGAAGGCGGTCAATTCCCTGTTAAAGCAAAACAAGGCCGTCGGACAGCTAACAGTAGCAGGCAAAGGCTACAGCATTGGTGATTTCGTTCTGAAAAAGGCAGACCTGGCGCTAGTCCAAAATAAATATTATTTAGATGTAACGACTTATGATCGAAAAGGAAAAACGAAAAAGCTTGTCCAGCCAAAGGTGTTTAACGCGGGAAGCGGGCAGACGAAATTTGTCCTCGGGCAGCTTGGGTTCACGATAGAGAATGATTTAGCCAAGGCTGATGTTATCGTCGACGATTCCGGCCTTGGGGATAAAGAAGCAATCTCAGCCGGTAAACCTTATGTCGGCATCGGATATTCAGCATTGGACTTTGTAAAAAAATCCAATCTCCTTCCAGGATTTGATGTTGCAACCACAACCGGTTCCCGTGCTTACCACGAAGGCCTCGTTTGGGCGGACGTAATCGGGAATAATCCTTTGACTGCAGGTTATGGCAAGCAGGAAAAGCTGTACATTGCTACAGGCTCATGGATTAAATCTATACCTGGTGACGCGACGGTTCTGGCTAAAGTGAATGCAAAGAGTAATTTCTTCATCTCCGGCTGGTGGCCGAAGCATGATGCCTTAAAAGGCCAGGCGATTGCCATCACAAAAGGCAATATCACTCTCTTTGCAAACGACATCACAAACAAAGACCACCCTCAATACAGTTACAGGCTGCTGGCCAACAGCATTTACGGATCTAAGCGCTAATTTTATAGCAAGATTAAGTGGACTAAATAATGTAGACAATGAAAACAAAGCTCTGTAGAGAAGCCTCTGCAGAGCTTTGTTTATGCAACGTGAGAAAGCAGTATTCCATTTGGGGGCAGTCCCCCGGCGCGTTAATCCGTTTATGGAATGGGGACTGCTTGCTGTAATATACAATAAATTCAGAAAACTTATTGAAAAGTTCATCTTAAAATGTTTTAATAAATAGTAACAGCAACTTGTCAGATATGTGATGTCTGAAAGGGGAAAGGTGGACGTGTAAATGTGAAAATTTCCACGAAAAAGGTTTCGGATGCTGTTGTGGAACATATTGAAGAGATGATTGATTCAGGTAAGTTTCAGGCAGGTGAAAAGCTTCCTTCCGTCCGTGAGCTTTGTGAAATGTTCGGGGTGGGCCGTTCAGCCGTCCGTGATGCAATTACAACGCTTAAGGGGAAAGGCACTGTTTATGTAAAGCAGGGTGAGGGCACGTATATTTGTGGATTCGACTCGACAAAATTATTTACGAATCCAATGTCGCTCCCAGGCTCAAGGGACATTAGGGAACTGTTTCAGGTCCGGAAGATTTTAGAGGCTGGCATCGCCGAAATGGCAGCGCTTAACCGATCAGAGGAAGATTTGAAAGTAATCGAAGAAATTCTCTATAATCAATCAAATAATGGGTGGGAATCTGATTACAATCTCCATGCTGCGATAGCAAAAGCCACTGGAAACGAAATCATCATCCAGTTAATCCAATTCATATCAACGATGATGAAAAAAGCGATGATTGACTTTCATAACTATATCCAAATAAACCCTACAACGGTTAAGACCATCTCAGAACAACATAAGAGCATCTATGAAGCAATTAAGCTAGCACAACCTGGCATTGCAAAGCAGAGGATGATTGAACATCTGGATTTTGTCGAGAAAGAATTGTCACAAAGCCTTGTACTGCAGAACCCATAAACTAAGACTTTTTTTGCGAATTCGAAGAAACGTTGTTTGTTATTACGCAACAAGGAGGTATCTGATTTGATAACAGCAGATCTTTTAACAGGATTACAATCTTTTTTACCCCAGGACCAAGTCATCGAAGGGGGAAAACAAAGCCATCCCCTTGGCAACAGCGGCCAGGTGACAGTTTTTCCAAAATCGGAAGAAGAGATTGCCAGCGTTTTAAAATACGCTAACGATAACGGCAAAACAATATATGTAGAAGGCGCCGGGACAAAAAAAGGATTTGGCGGCTTGACTGAATCCGCAGATATCCTGCTTTCATTAGCTGAATATAAAGGAATTGTTGAACACGTTCCCGGAGACATGACATTAACAGTGAAAGCGGGCACGTGTTTTGCGGAGCTGCAGGATTATTTGGCACAGTATAAACAAAAGATTGCGCTGGATCCTTTTGTACCGGAATCATCAACAATAGGCGGTATCATTGCTTCGAATGAAAGCGGTCCCAAGAGGCTTGGTTATGGATCCGCAAGGGATGCCGTCATAGGGCTCCGGATTGTGTACCCTGATGGAAAAGTCATCCGTGCAGGCGGAAAAGTGGTGAAAAACGTTGCCGGGTATGATATGAACAAGTTATTTATCGGCTCTATGGGCACGTTGGGGGTTGTTTCTGAAGTAACCATAAAACTCCGCCCGCTGCCAAAGTATGAAAGTCTTATCCTACTGTCATTCCCCGAGGGGAATTTCGAGCAGATACGCGCGTTTGCCATCAAGCTTCTGGATTCAATGATGGAGCCCGTTTCACTTGAACTGATGAGCCCATCCTTATCAGAGAGATTGACTGGGAAAACCAGATACACATTAGCAATTGGCTTTGAGGATGTGGAAAACTCTGTCCATTATCAGGAGGAGTTTGTTAGAAACATCCAGCCGGATAATTCTGAATTGGAAATTCTGATTAAGGAGCATGCACAACGTTTTTGGGATAATTTTTATTCAATCGCACCTTATCCTGCGGCGCATGGCGGAAGTAAAGAAACAAACGCTGTCTTGAAAATCGGAGTCATCAACCTTGATGTTCTTAATGTATTGAAAGAAAGCCAGATTCTCGGAGACTCCCACAATCTTCTCGTAGAAGCTCACGGAGGCCTTGGTCATGGATTATGCCAGGTCAATCTTAAAGGGGCTGGTGAAGACGTCGTTTCAGCGATACACGAGGTAAGAGATGCCATCACGAAGCTGGGCGGATATGTGGTTGTCAAACATTTGCCATTTGCCCTTCGCAAGGAAGTCAGCGTATGGGGCGACAAACCGGCGCATTTCTTCATGTTGGAAGGCATCAAAACAAAGGTTGATCCGAACAGAATTCTCAATCCAAAACGATTCGTGGGAGGGATTTAATTATGAGTGTAAAAGAAGTGGATTTAAAGCAAGACCCTGCCTGCACAACCGGCTTAAGCAACTACCTGTGGAGCGACCATCCGGATGAAAACAAGTGGGCAGATTGCGTCCACTGCGGAATGTGCCTGGAGTCATGCCCGACTTATGAAATTACAGGCCAGGAGCAGCATTCTCCACGGGGCCGGGTCCATTTGATTAAATCGGTTGCAGAAGGAAAACTGGCTGTCAATGAACAGTTTATGGATCCGGTATTTGCATGTCTTGACTGCCGTGCCTGTACCACCGCTTGTCCAGCTGATGTTGATGTGGGCGGCCTTATTGAAGAAGCCCGTGGCCAGATCCGCCAGGCAATGCCATTGACGGGCTGGAAAGGAACAGTAAGCAAGGTGGTCTTAAAGGGTTTGTTCCCGCATCAAAACCGTTTGAATTCAGTCGGCAGCCTGCTTAGGTTCTACCAAAAGAGCGGCATGCAAAAGGTCGTCCGCAAGACAAAGCTGATTAATATCATGCCGCAGCACCTGGTTGATATGGAAGCAATCATGCCTGAAGTGAAGGAACCAGTCCGTAAAAAATATAAAAATGAAAACGTCATCAAAGCCAAAGGGGATACAAAGGCTGAAGTTTCATTCTTGACAGGCTGTGTAATGGACGTGATGTTCAGCGATATTAATGAAGCAACAATAAATGTATTAACCCGGAACGGAAATGATGTAACCATCCCGAAAAACCAAACATGCTGTGGTGCGCTCCATGTTCACGCGGGTGATCGTGAAACAGGAAGAAAGCTTGCAAAACAAAACATCGAAGCATTTAAAGATTCTGATAAAATCATAGTAAACGCTGCCGGATGCGGCTGTATGCTGAAGGAATATGGTGAATTGTTCCGCGAAGTGGACACTGAGTGGCATGAAAAAGCAGAAGAGTTTGCAGCAAAAGTGGAAGATATTTCGAAATACCTGCACGATACAGGCTATGAAAAACCGAAAGCAGAATTGAACACTCGCATCACTTACCATGATGCATGCCACCTTGCACATGGCCAGGGTGTACGCCAGGAACCGAGGGATCTCTTGCTTAATATTCCGGGTGTGGAAATGGTGCACATGCCGAATTCGGACCGCTGCTGCGGGAGTGCCGGAATCTACAACATTACGAATCCGGAAATGGCGTCGGAAGTTCTTGAAAACAAAATGCAAAATGTTCCTGAAGATGTTGAGATGATCTCCATGGGCAATCCGGGTTGCATGCTGCAAATGGCAATGGGCGTTCAAAAACAGGGAAGAAACCAAAAAGTAGTGCATACGGTCCAGCTGCTGGATTGGGCCTATCAAAAAGAGGACGGCAAGAAGGAGGGGCATTGATGGCGGTAAAGGGAATCAAATCAAAAGATAAACATATTATCAATCTCGCAAACATTATCGGGGATGCGCGTTCGATTTTATATCATACAGAAGATTTAATTGCCTATGATTGTGACGGCTTCACGCTTCACAAGCATTTGCCAAAAGCGGTGGTGTTCCCCAAAAATACCCAGGAAGTTGCAAACCTCGTAAAATATTGTTCCGAGAATCAATTGCCATTCCTGGCCAGAGGAGCCGGAACGGGCTTAAGCGGCGGCGCCATTCCGCTAAATGGGGAAGTAATTATTAGTTTAGTAAAAATGAAACGGTTATTAAGTGTAGACCTCGAAAATCGGCGGGCAGTGGTTGAACCAGGGTTTGTCAATTTAAAACTGACCAATTCCATTGCCGACAAAGGCTATTATTATGCACCCGATCCATCCAGCCAATATTGCTGCACCATCGGCGGAAATGTCGCTGAAAATGCCGGCGGCGCCCATTGCTTGAAGTATGGCGTTACCACGAACCATATTCTTGGACTTGAGGTTGTCATGCCGAACGGTGAAATCGTGGAAATCGGCACTAACGGGATACCTGATGCACCTGGCTATGACCTCCTTGGCCTTCTCACAGGGTCAGAGGGAACCTTGGGCATTGTCACAAAAATAACCGTACGAATTTTGAAAAATCCAGAAGCGAAGCAAACCGTTCTGGCCTATTTTGACCGGGTTGAGGATGGAAGCCAGGCTGTTTCCGACATCATTTCCGCAGGGATTGTTCCTGCAGCGCTCGAAATGATGGATAAAGTGGCGATAGAGGGTGTGGAAGCCGCAGCTTTTCCTGTAGGCCACCCGCGCGACATTGAAGCGGTCCTTCTTATTGAAGTGGACGGAATTGCTGCCGGCCTTGATGAGCAAATCAACCACATCCTCGAGGTATGTAAAAACAGGAATGTCCGGGAAGTCAGGGCAGCCAAGGACGAGGCAGAACGAGGGAGATGGTGGGCAAACCGCAAAACAGGATTTGGCGCAATGGGTGCGATTTCGCCGGATTATTTGGTACAGGACGGTGTCATACCGCGGAGCAAACTGCCTGAGGTATTAAATAACATCAATAAAATAAGTGAAGAATACGGACTGCGTATTGCTAATATTTTTCACGCGGGGGACGGAAATCTGCATCCGCTCGTTCTTTTCGATGCAAGAAAGCCTGGTGAAAGTGACCGGGCGTTGGCAGCAGGAAGCGCCTGCCTGCAGGTTTGTGCGGATGTCGGCGGCACCATCACCGGTGAACACGGTGTTGGCATTGAAAAGCGCGAGGAAATGCGCTTTGTATTCTCAGACGAAGAAATTAACGCTCAAACAGATATTAGGGAAGTATTTAATCCTCATAATCTATTGAATGCCGGCAAGCTGTTCCCAATGCCGGGACGCTGTGTGGAAATAAAACGGGATTTGAAAGAGAAAGAAGCGGCAATTTCTTAGAATGTCATAGTGTCAGGGGTATCACCCTTTAAAGGAGATTGGTCCCCCTGGCAGATTTAAGTTTTAAGGGAATACATAAAAACTTTACAGGCATGTAAAGAAATCAGGAAGTTTAAGAAATTTTATGAAAATTATTGAATTTCCGCTATACAACATGCTATCATTTTTTTAAACGAATAAATTGAAACGGTGTTTTGTAATAACAAACAGTTGTTATTGACCATTCTTTATAACACGTTAACTAAAACACTGTTAAAAACTGGATCTCAAGAGGAGGAGCGTATCTATGACTCAATATGTGAAAACAGGAAATCTACAAGTAGCCCAGGAACTCTATGATTTTATTAATTCAGAGGCCCTTCCTGGAAGCGGTCTGGATCAGGAGAAATTCTGGAAGGGTTTTGAAGAGCTCGTAGCCGATTTAACCCCAAGAAACAAGGAATTGTTGGCAATCCGAGATGAAATCCAAGCCAAAATCAACGCCTGGCACCGTGAAAATAAAGATTTCGATTTCGCCGCATATAAGTCATTTCTTCAGGAAATCGGCTATCTGGAACCCGAAGTTGAGGATTTCAAGATTACGACACAAAATGTGGATGATGAAATTGCTTACCAGGCAGGGCCTCAATTGGTTGTTCCGGTGAATAACGGACGTTATGCCATTAATGCTGCAAACGCGCGTTGGGGAAGCCTGTATGATGCGCTTTATGGAACGGACGCAATCAGTGAAGAAGGCGGAGCCACTCGTGGTGGGGGTTATAACCAAGTTCGCGGAGAAAAAGTAATCGCATTTGCCAGGGATTTTCTCGATCAAACAGCCCCTTTAAACGGCGCCTCCCATAAAGATGCTGTAGGTTATTCGGTTGCAGATGGCAAGCTGTCTGTTTCCCTGAAAAATGATGAAACGACAGGATTGAAGGAAGAAGAAAAATTTGCAGGATATCAGGGAGATCAGCAAAATCCTTCCGCTTTATTGCTCAAAAACAACGGCCTGCATTTTGAAATCCAAATTGACAGGGACCATCCAATCGGCAAAACAGATGAAGCCGGGGTGAAGGATATTTTGTTGGAATCCGCCACGACTACAATCATGGATTGCGAAGACTCCGTGGCTGCTGTTGATGCTGAAGATAAAGTGCTTGTATACAGGAACTGGCTAGGCCTAATGAAAGGTGACCTATCTTCTACTTTCATTAAAGGCGATAAACAAATGAAAAGGACACTGAACCCGGATCGCATCTACACATCCCCATCTGGTGAAGAATTGGCGCTTCGCGGCCGTTCACTTATGTTTGTCCGCAACGTGGGGCATTTAATGACAATCAATGCGATCTTGGATGCCAATGGAGATGAAATCCAAGAAGGAATTTTGGATACGGTCCTTACCAGCTTAATCGGAAAACACACTCTGTTAGCAAACGGACAATACCAAAATTCAACAAAAGGTTCAATCTATATTGTTAAACCGAAAATGCACGGCTCTGCGGAAGTAGCATTTGCGAATCAGTTATTTGACCGCGTGGAAGACATGCTGGGGCTTGAAAGAAACACCCTAAAAATCGGGGTCATGGATGAAGAGCGCCGGACTACATTGAACCTGAAGGCTGCCATCAGCAAGGTTAAGGACCGGGTAGTATTTATCAATACCGGATTCCTCGACCGTACCGGCGATGAGATCCACACTTCCATGGAAGCAGGTCCGATGATTCCGAAAGGTGAAATGAAAGCATCTAAATGGCTACAGGGCTATGAGCAAAACAACGTTCAGGTCGGACTTACAAGCGGCTTCCAGGAGCGTGCGCAGATTGGTAAGGGAATGTGGGCAATGCCTGATATGATGGAAGCGATGCTTCAACAAAAAGGAGCCCAGCTTCAAACAGGCGCCAATACGGCTTGGGTGCCATCGCCAACCGGTGCTACGCTGCATGCTTTGCACTACCATCAAATTGACGTTAGACAGGTGCAAAATGAGAAGCTCGGTGAAAAAGTGGAGCTTCAGGATGATATCCTGGAAATCCCGGTGGCAAAAAATTCAGCACTGCGCCCGGAAGAAATCCAGCGAGAGTTGGATAACAATTCACAGAGTATCCTCGGATATGTTGTCCGTTGGGTGGAACAGGGTGTCGGATGCTCAAAAGTGCCTGATATCAATAACATCGGTTTAATGGAAGACCGCGCTACTTTGAGAATTTCATCCCAGATTATGGCTAACTGGCTGCATCATGGCATTTGCACAAAAGAACAGGTACTGGAATCTTTAAAGCGAATGGCTAAAGTTGTTGATGAGCAGAACGCTGGGGATGCTTTCTACCGAAATATGGCTCCAGATTATGACGGATCAGTAGCTTTCCAGGCTGCATGTGACCTTATATTTGAAGGATATGACCAGCCAAACGGCTATACGGAGCCAATCCTTCACAAGAGACGTATCGAAGCAAAGGCTAAGTTTGCCGTAAAGCAATAAATAAAAGACGCTGCAGAGTAAACATAGGCTGACTCAGGAAATAAGGGGTCAGCCTATGTTATACGTTTGGTTCCTCTGTTTCTTGTTACAGGCAAGGAGCACGAGGGAGTTTTTTACCTGTTGAATTGGAGGTACTCAACTCGGGATATCAATAGTGTATAAAGCTGCTTTAAAAATCGGTGTGGACCGCAACTGGAAAAAGGAATTAGAAAACATAGTTTTGAGAGGATGGACTGAGATGAAATTCACAAGATTTATGCATAATTCAACGGTTTATACCGGTATAGTAGAAGGAGAGGCAATCAAAGAAATTTCAGGTGATATGTTTGCCGATTGGCAATACACGGGGGAAACATTTACTCAATCTGAAGTAAAGTTTCTGGCCCCGCTTTTACCGAACCAAATCATTGGAATCGGTGCCAATTATGTGTCAAAAGTGGAAGACCTGCCGTCTGAGCTTCCGGACATCCCTGTATTCTTCTTCAAGCCTACATCATCGGTTATTGGGCCTGAGGAAGAAATCATAATCCCGCAAGGAATCGATGAAGTGAAATTCGAATCCGAATTGGCCATCGTCATTGGAAAGGAAGCAAAAAATGTCCCTGAGTCAGAAGTGCTGGATTATGTGTTTGGGTATACCGTCGGAAATGATGTTACCGCCCCTCAATTCTTCCATCAGGATGGCCATTGGACAATTGGTAAATCCTTTGACACCTTCACGCCCTTAGGCCCGGTAATTGAAACGGAGCTGGATCCTTTCCAGGTTCGAGTGGAAGCAAAACTCAATGGTGAAGAAAAACAAAACAGCGCCACTGAATTAATGATTATCCCGATAAGAAGAATGATATCTTATCTTACTAATGTGCTTACACTTAAACCGGGAGATGTAATTCTGACCGGAAGCCCTGTCGGTGCAGAGCTGGTTGGGACCGGTGACGAAATTTCTTGTGAAATCAAAGAGATTGGCGCTCTCCGCAATACTTTCGCCGCTGTGAAAGAAAGCACAAAAGCGTAAACGATATGCCAAATGCCCGGTAAAAGGGATATGCTATAATAGCATGTATTATGCTGAGTACCTCCGAGGTGAACAATGATGGATAGAGAAAATATGGTAAAATCCGTGAGCCGGGCATTGGATATCATTACACTGGTGAGCCTGAAAAAAGGCGGGCTGGGCGTAACGGAAATCGCCAAGCAAATAGATATTAACAAAAGCTCAGTCTATCGGATCCTGTCTACACTGGTCCAATATGGATACATTGAACAGGATGCGGGTACCGGTCGCTATAAGCTGGGATACAAATTCCTGGAAATTAGTTCTAAGCTGCTGGAATCAATTGATCTGCGTACTGAAGCAATGCCTTTTCTTCAGGAGTTGGAAAGTGAAACAAATGAAGTGATTCATCTCGTGGTATATGACCAGGGAGAAGTCGTCTACATTGAAAAGCTGGAAGGAAACGAAACCTTGCGCATGCATTCGAAAGTCGGGAAAAGGGCTCCAATGCACTGTACATCAGTGGGAAAGGCCATCCTTGCCCATTTGCCAGCCGGTATTGTATCGGATATCCTTGAACGAAAGGGATTGCCGAGACATACAGACAAAACGATTACGGAAAAAGAAACTTTTCTGCAGGAATTAAAATATGTGAAACAAAAAGGCTTTGCTCTTGACCTGGAAGAAAATGAACACGGAATTACTTGCATTGCTGTACCGATTTTTGATCATCTGGGAAAAGTGATTGCGGCTGCAAGTATATCCGGACCAACCATGCGCATGACCGATGAACGATTGGATCATCTTCAAGAGCGGATGCTTCATTTTGGCAAGCAAATTTCAGCAAGGCTTGGATACGAAAGCAGGATAAGTTAAGGAAATTGCCCGACTTCTTTGTAAAAAAGAAATGTCGGGCAATTTTTTTATATTTTATAAATTTAATTTTCTAAAAATTGTTGTAATTGTGAAGGTACTCTTTGTATAATAGGGTTAGCACTTGTTATACAACATGAATTTATCGTTATATAACAATATACTTTATCCATGTTGTTTTCTTCATATAATCAGAGGGAGGGAGATACTTTTAATATATGCTTGATGACCATGCATTCTTTTTCCTAAAGTGAGGGTCGTTCTACATTGAAACCGCTCACAAATGCTAGTCTAGTTACTTCTTAGAATATCTGTATACAACACAGTCATCATATGACCTGCTTACCATAAAAAGACTGACTAATAGGAAATAATGTAAGTTGATGACACGCTAAAGGGGGATTATGTTTATGAGTACAGGAATGTTAGCTATTTTATCTCTTTTACCAATTCTTGCCGTTGCAATATTTCTTGTGGGCTTGAGATGGCCTGCCAGTAAAGCGATGCCACTCTCTTATTTAGTCGCCCTTGCCCTTGCTTTATTCGTTTGGAAGGTGCCTGGGTCAACAGTAGCGGCCGCTTCCGTTAATGGGCTAGTTGTAGCGGGAACGCTTTTGTACATTATTTTTGGTGCGATTTTACTATTAAATACTCTGCAGGAAAGCGGTGGAATCAGGACGATTCGCCAGGGATTTACCGATATTTCGCAAGACCGGCGCATTCAGGTTATTATCATAGCGTGGTTGTTCGGTTCTTTCATTGAAGGTGCATCTGGGTTTGGTACACCTGCAGCTGTAGCGGTCCCGTTATTAGTTGGACTAGGATTCCCTGCGATGGCAGCAGTAGTAGCCGGGATGGTCATTCAAAGTACGCCTGTTTCCTTTGGGGCTGTTGGAACGCCAATGCTGGTTGGAGTTCAAACGGGCCTGTCGGCTGACGCAAGCATTACAAATAACTTTTTAGCTTTAGTTACGGACATCGCCGGTAAAGTAGCGATACTGCATATGATATCCGGGACTCTTGTACCATTATTCGTTGTAGCGTTAATGACACGTTTCTTCGGGAAAAACAAATCTTTTACAGAGGGGATCAAGGTTTGGAAATTTGCCCTGTTTGCGGCATTTGCCATGACGGTTCCATATGTAATTGTTGCAAATGTGCTCGGTCCGGAATTTCCATCAATGGTTGGTGGTTTAGTTGGATTGGCCATCGTAGTTTTTGCAGCTAAAAAAGGTTTCCTTATGCCAAAAGAAGAAGCTTGGGATTTTGAAGAAAAATCTAAATGGGATCCTGAATGGACTGGTAAGCTCGAAATCCAGGATATTGCCCATAAGAGCGGCAATATGAGTATGGTCCGAGCGTGGGCACCCTATATCTTAGTCGGTGTTTTCTTAGTATTATCCAGATTAAAAACGCTTCCGATATTAGGCTGGCTGCAATCATGGACCGTCAAATTTGAAAATATTTTTGGGTCGGCCATCACAGCAAGTTTTCAACCATTGTATTTGCCGGGAACCATCTTTATTCTGGTATCGATTATTACATTCTTCATCCATGGCATGGGTGGAAGCGCATACAAAAACGCGTGGGCACAATCAGGGAAAACAGCCCTTGCTGCTTCAACAGCCCTCATTTTTACTGTTCCGATGGTTCAAGTATTTATCAACACAGGAAGCGGTGAAGCTGGGTTTAAGAGTATGCCAATCGAACTTGCAAATGGAGCGGCAGCATTAGCGGGTGATTTCTGGCCATTCTTTGCCACTTTCATTGGCGGTTTGGGAGCATTTATCGCTGGTAGTAATACGGTTAGTAATATGATGTTTGCTTTATTCCAATTCAATGTAGGGACGCAAATCGGTGTGGATGCCACCTGGATCGTTGCCCTTCAGGCGGTAGGCGGAGCCGCTGGAAATATGATTTGCGTACATAACGTCGTGGCTGCCTCAGCTGTAGTCGGCCTGGTCGGCAAGGAGGGAGCCGTCATCAGGAAAACGTTATTCCCGTTCGCATATTATGCATTGCTTGCAGGATCGGTCGGATACTCCATTGTTTGGTACTCGCAAAAGGGAATCTTTAATATTGGTTCCTTTGTAGCTCTGGGCATTGCCATTGCTGCAATATATATCATTGCAACGAATCGAAAACGGGCAAATCTGCTTCTGTCTCATACTGCACCATTGAAATCAGCAAAGTAAGGCAGCTCTGCTGTTAAGGATAAAACATGAAAAAGGATGGCCTCGGCCATCCTTTTTCATGTTTTGAACTTACATTAAAGGCATTCCTTTGCCAGCCTATGGCATAGTTTTTCAAGTGTGAATCTGGAAAAATAAGTGGGCAGGAGAGCTGATAACCAAGGATAAATATTTGTAAACAAAATTTATTTTTGTTAAAGTTTAGGCCGTATCTGCCATCAAATTCATTAAAGGAAAGGGGAATAGAATGAAGAAAATATCAAATGTATTTTGGATCTCTGTGGTGTTTTTAATTATTTTAGTCATAATGGGAGTATCACTTCCGGAGTGGTTCGAAACAGCAACAGCAAATGTGGGGAATTTGATAACTTCCAGTTTTGGATGGTATTATTTAATATTAGTTTCTGCCATTGTGATTTTCTGTATCTTTTTAATAGTGAGCCCGTTGGGGATGATTCGATTAGGGAAACCTGATGAAAAACCAGAGTATTCCACCATTTCTTGGTTTGCTATGTTATTTAGCGCCGGCATGGGAATAGGGCTTGTTTTTTGGGGAGCTGCGGAACCGCTATCCCACTTCGCTTCTGACCCGCCGCTTGCGGAACCCGGTACAAAAGAAGCTATTAAAGAATCTATGCGATATTCTTTTTTCCACTGGGGGATACACGCTTGGGGGATTTATGCACTCGTTGCGCTGGCTTTGGCGTATTTTAAATTCCGCAAAAATGAACCTGGATTGATAAGCGCAACATTGACGCCATTATTAGGGAAGTACGCAAAAGGAAAAATTGGCATTATAATTGATATTTTAGCAGTGCTTGCTACTGTTATCGGAGTTGCAACCACTTTGGGTTTCGGAGCTGCTCAGATTAATGGAGGGTTAGCTTATTTATTTGGCATTCCTAAAAATCTCACAGTTCAGGTTATTATCATAGGGGTTGTCACCATATTTTTCATGATTTCTGCGTGGTCAGGTCTAGGTAAAGGGATTAAATATCTGAGTAACACGAATATCGCGTTAGCAATTGGATTACTTTTACTTATGTTTATTGTAGGTCCCACCATCTTTATACTAAATTTGTTCACGGATACACTTGGGTCGTATTTACAAAACATCATTCAGATGAGTTTCAGAATGGCACCTGTAAGACCTGAAGATCGTGAATGGATCAATAGCTGGACTATTTTTTATTGGGCATGGTGGATTTCATGGTCTCCTTTTGTAGGGATTTTTATAGCTCGCGTGTCGCGTGGAAGGACTATTAGGGAATTTTTGCTTGGTGTGTTGCTTTTACCAGCATTGGTAAGTTTTTTATGGTTTGCTGTCTTCGGTACCTCCGCCATTGATGTCCAACAAGCAGGCAATGTAGATTTAACAAAACTCGCAACTGAGGAAGTATTATTTGGCATGTTCAGCCAATTTCCACTATCCGATATTCTTTCAATTATTGCTGTGGTTTTAATCGGAACCTTTTTCATTACATCAGCTGATTCGGCTACTTTTGTTTTGGGCATGCAAACAACTTTTGGTTCGTTGACACCTCCCAACTCAGTAAAACTGACATGGGGGATATTGCAATCAATAGTGGCCATCATCCTGTTATACAGCGGGGGACTGCAAGGTCTCCAAAATGCATTGATTGCAGCCGCCTTACCTTTCTCGGCTATCATGATCCTGATGGGGATTTCCTTGTATAAATCGCTTATGAAAGAAAGAAAAGAGTTAGGATTATATATAAGACCCCGGACAAAAAAACCGACAAAAAACGACTGAAATGGACGCCTGTAGCAACCATAGGAACCCTGCGTTCTCGGTAGGTAGACACATTTCATGGCATTGTAAGAAATCGGATTTAATATGCGTGTGCTGACCTTAATTTAGGTGATGCTAATTTTTTACTATTGAAGCAACAAGGTTCAAAAGCTTGCATCCAACAAACGGTACTTATGTTGAAGATTGCCTATTTTTGATTTAATTTGTAATAAACCTGTAATATTCCTGTGATGCTATTGTCAACAATTTTCAGTAAACTAAGTTTAGCAAAGCACACCAGGGGGAATATAAATTGTTCAAGAAAATTATCGCAGCATTCTCTATCGCATCTGTCATAGCCACTGCCACTGTTGCACCAACCATGAGTGAAGCGGCTACTTATCATAATAAAGCAATTTCAGTTGCCAAAAGCAATTTAGGAGTTAAATACAGATGGGGCGGCATCTCGCCTAGCGGTTTCGATTGTTCAGGTTTAATTAAATATTCTTTTTCCAAGGCTGGAAAGACTCTTCCAAGAACAGCCGCACAAATGCAACAAACAGGGAAACGTGTCAGCTCAAGTTCATTAAGAGCGGGAGATTTGCTGTTTTATGCACCAAATAGAGCATCAAGAGCAACCCATGTTGCCATGTATGTAGGCAGCGGAAAAGTAATCAACTCTTCTTCATCAAAAGGCGTTTCTTATTTCTATACAAATAATTCTTACTGGAAACCAAAGTTCATTGGAGCAAAACGTATATAAAAGAATTAGAACCATTGTTGACTGCACCCGATTATATAATCGGGTGCAGTTTTTATGCCCAAATTTTATAGTGCTGAGAAGATAGAGGAACACGACCCTGAATTTGGTTATTAGCGCCGTGGCATTTTTTCCAAGGTATAATCTTCACGTCCGGCCAATTCTTTCGCCATCTTTTCAGTGTGTTTTCGTAAATCTCCTTTGAGATAAGGGTCTTATTTTCCGTACATTCATCCGAAAAGATCGTCTAAGCCATAGTGAGATAGGAGCGTAGATTTTATAACTGCCATTTTTTTCGGCCTGATTCCCAAGGAAGTCGTGGTTGTCAGCCAGCTGTTGATGGCATCTTCCAAGGATACGTAAGTCTTTTCATTCTACCGTTATTTTACAAAATTGTTAAAATAAATAATATAATGAATCATGAAGGAATTCAGGAGAGGTGATGTTTTTCTTGGCAAAAACTATATTTATAGACCCGGCTGGGACGAATAAGGAAGATGTACAAATAATCGCTGACAAGGTAATGAAACTGGTTCATTCTTATTTTTCATCGGCTGAACAACACCCCGTTTTACCACAACATGAAATTACCAGCTTCAGTAACATGCCTGAACAAGGCCTTTCGGTTGAGGAAATCCTGCACCAAATAAAAATAATTCTGGGCAACTCGATGAATCCTTACCATCCGAAGTATATCGGACATATGGACTCCATTCCGACATTGATGTCGGTTCTTGCAACCCTGATTAGTTCATCGCTGAATAACAATATGCTCAGCCATGAAATGTCCCCGGCTTTTTCGGAAATGGAAAAGCAGGTCATCAAAGAGATGGCATTAAGGTTTGGCTATGGGCAAAATGCAGGCGGGGTGATGGTAAGCGGGGGAAGCCTGGCGAATCTTCAAGCACTGGCTGCAGCGAGAAATCATGTGCTAAAAGTCAAAGAAAAAGGCCTGGTTTCATTAAAGAATAAACCGGTAATTCTTGCTTCTGAAGTGGCCCATACATCTATACAAAAGGCGGCGATGCTTTTGGGGATGGGGACAGAATCGGTAATCGCCATCAAGGTGGATGCTAAATTTGAAATGTGTCCGGATGATTTGGAGAACGCAATCTGCAATGCTTATGATGAAGGGCAATTCCCCTTTGCTATTGTGGCGACAGCAGGAACAACCGTAACAGGAAGCATAGACCCTTTAGAACAGCTTTCCTCTATTGCAAAGAAGCATAATATTTGGTTCCATGTCGATGCTGCATATGGGGGCGCCCTTGTTTTTTCAAAGGATTTTAGGCAATACCTTTCCGGGATTGAAAATGCAGATTCGATCACTTTCAATCCGCAAAAATGGCTGTACATAGCAAAAGCATGCGCCATTGTCCTGTTTAAAGAAGAAAAAATTTTACACGAGGACTTTCAGATTTCCGCGCCATATATGAATGACAGCGAGTCTATTAATCTAGGGGAAATCAGTGTGCAGGGAACACGCCATGCAGATGTTTTAAAACTGTGGTTATCCTTCCAGCAAATCGGGGTGGAAGGGTATGAAGAACTTATACATTCCGGTATGGCGAAAACCCAATACTTTGTGCACCAGATCAGGAGGAGGCCATACTTGCAGCTGGCAGCTGAGCCCCGGCTGAATGTATGCTGCTTTAGGGGGAGGCCTGAATTCATTTCTGAGGAAAGGCTTGATGTATGGAATACCGAGTTGCAAAGCTTCCTATTAAAACATAATATATTTTTTTCATTGCCTGTGTTAGGAGGAGGCCGCTGGCTCCGGGCTGTACTGCTAAATCCTTATACAAATGAGGAAACGATAGATGAAATATTTGGCAAAATCGACCTTTTTTATTTGGAAAATAAGAATTTATTAACAAAATAAATGGTGAAGGGTAACAAAATTGCATCCTTCATAATAGTTAGATAGAATTAGCAAGATAGCATAAATAGAAGAAAAGGGGATACATATGATACATCGTACGGTACTCGTTAAATTTGCGGAAACGACAACTGCAGAACAACTGCAGGAAGTGGTCACCCGCTTTAAAGCATTAAAAAATCATCTTACAGGGATTGTGGACCTGCAGGCAGGCTTGAATGTAGGGAAAAGCAAGGAATACCAGGTAGTTTTAGTGGTAAGATTTGAAGACAAAGCAGCCCTTGATGCATATGTATCAAATGAGGAACACCAGGCTGTCGCTGCATTCATACAAGATGTCGGCAGAGTGGACAGCATTGGGGTGGATATTGAAATTTAGGTTCAAATGGATTCGGATTCCAAACCTAAATGGAATCAAGAAGAGGCATTCCCCATAAGTGCCTGGCTCTGTAATCATACAAACATATGGTGAGATCCCCTGGTTTGTTGTCCATATTATGTTTTGGCGGTGCCAGCAGTTTTCTCTGGGACCGCCTCTTCATTAATTCAAAGCCTTTTTTTATATTATTTGCTTTTATTAGATCATAAACCTAGTAAAATAAGAACGGCCTTGCATATCGTCCTGGACTGCCAGAATTCTTTTAGTTTTTTCATACACTAAGAATGCCAACTCTTCTAATATTTCATTCTATTATCGAGCTTAACCATATATTCCATCAGTAAGATGAGTCTGACAAGAGAAGGCAATTGGAAATAATCCATTTATATTACCGTTTGATTTTACGGCACAGGTTTTGCAGCTCGCTTAAAGTGAAGCTGTATATCTGCCGGTCGGTTTGTTTGAAAGCCCCTGCGTGCAAAAGTTTCTCAATGTAGTATTTTTTCACTTTTGTAATCGCAGTATGCAGTTGATTTGACATGTCAGGACACTCCTTTAATTCCGTCATTTTGCACGGTTCTTAAGAGCTCATGGGTTCGGGTTCCTGCCAACTCCATCAATTCCTCAAGAAGCTGGTCCCTCAAAATATCCAACTGGATGATTTTTTCCGCTAACCGGATTTCTTTAGAGTCATACTTCATCGCCTTGCCTTCTTTCGCATTTTTTAGATCAGAATCAGGAGGAGCGGCAGCATTACGGACAAAAATATGGCCGAGGTTGTCATCGCAATGCATCCCAGCGCCCCTTCCTCATCCCCCCAAAGGAGTGAACGGTTGGCACCAAGCATTTGGGCGGAAGTGCCCATTGCAAGCCCTTTGGCCGCTTTGCTGGTAATCCCGGCCTTCTTAAGCAAATGCGGTCCACATATTACAGAAAACAGACCGGAGAATAGGACAAAGAACACCGTGATTGTAGTAGCGCCCCCAAGGCCGTTTGAAACAGATAATGCGATTGGAAGCGTTACAGAACGCGGAATCAAGGAAGCCAACACTTCATGGTTAAAATGAAATAGCTGGGACATTAGGAAAACAGACAAAATGCCCAATATTGTCCCGGCGAGCACTCCTGAAAAAATTTTCTTGAAGTTTTTCATCAATAACGGCCATTGCTTATATAGCGGTACGGCAAAAGCCACAATCGATAATTGTAAAAGCTGCTCGAAAATAAAGCTTCCCTGCTGGTATGCTTGGTATGGAATATGGAATAAAAGCAGAAACGCCAGAATGAAGATGGTGGAAGTATATAAGGGGTTCAGCCAATTCTTTTTATACTTCCGGTATATTTTCAGGCTGATCATATAACATATAATGGTTGACGCCATACAAAAGACAAGGCTGCCCAGCAAAGAAATCATTTGTGGATCCTCCTTTTGCGTTTTTCAAACCACTCTACAGAAAAGGCAGTTCCCAGCAGGCAGCATAAGCTGCTGACAATTAAAGCCGCGATAAAACTCCAATCAAAAAGCGGTATTAGGTTCGGGGATAGGAACAACCCGATAACAAGCGGCACAAATAACAAAGTCAAATGTTTGATCTGGAAAGCAGCGGCCTTTTCAACCCATTCCAACTTCGCCAATCCGGCAATCAATGCCCCAAGCAACAAAATCATTCCAATCACGCTTCCCGGAATCGGAAGGTGAAATATTGTGCCGAAAAATTTGCCAAGCAGGAGAAACCCTGTAATGATACATAGCTGAATGATCCATGGCATGTATTTTGTTCCCTCCCTGGTTGATTTTTTTTAGAATAAAACACTTTTTGAAGGACTTCAGCAAAAATGTAAGAATTCCTGACAATGTTTTTTGGTCATAAATTAGGATTTGGTAAGAAAAGCTGACTTTGAGGATAAGAAAGAAACAGCTGCAAATCTGATAATCGGCTTAATAGCTGGTTGACGGTAAGGAAGTGATTTATAATGGAAAGAAAAACGGTTATGGGTGGAATATCCAATTCTTGTCCGCCCATGGAATTGGAAAGGTTATAGAGGTATTTCATATGAAAAATAGTGCACAATTAATAGAAACGTATTTAATAGCTTTCATTGGAGGGTATCTATTTTTCCTTTTTCAATGGCCCCTGCCCTGGATTCTTGGGCCAATGACGATAATGATCTTATGGAAATCGGGGACTAAGCGGAGTTTGGTCTCGACCCGTTTTTTCACAAATGCGGGCTTATGCGTGCTGGGCATCTATTTTGGCCAATCGTTTACAAAAGCGACATTTACTACTGTTACTCCATATATCATACCGTTTATAATGCTCACGCTGTTATTGATCACATTAAGCGTGGTTAACAGTATATTTGTCACGAAATATATTAAAGTCGATCCCGTGACAAGTGTACTGGGCTCCATCCCGGGAGGCTTGCCTGAAATGGTCGCAGCAGGCGAGTCGCTGAAAGCCAATACCTCGATGGTCGTCGTATTTCAAACCATACGCTTATTGACCGTAGTCTTTTTAGTCCCGTTCATTGTCATCCATCTCTTTGTCTCAGATAGTGCAGATGCCGTACAAATGATTGGCAGGCAAGGAAGTACAGACGTTTGGAGGTATGCATTCTATATTCCGGGAATTGCCCTGGCATGGATTTTGAGGAATAAGCTGCCCGCTTCTTTTGTAATAGCGCCGTTATTCATCACTGCCATCCTGGGTGTAAGCGGAGTGAGCTTGGGGATGTTTCCATCATGGATGCTGGTGGCGGCGCAAATTACCGTTGGGGCGAATATGGGGACCAAAATAACGGTTAAGGATTTAAAGCTTGGAGGAAAATACAGCGGGATTTATTTTGGACTGACAATCCTGCTGATTTTCCTGTCTTTTGGGATGGGGTATTTATTTTCAGTGCTCACCCCGCTATCGCTTACAACGGCGATATTAAGCTTTGCACCCGGAGGACTTGTGGAAATGGTTCTCACCGCAAACTCCGTAGGTGCCGATCCGGCTGTTGTCAGCTCCCTGCAATTCATTAGGCTTCTTTTTATCATTCTTTTTGTTCCTGGCATATTGAAATGGTTTTTTAACAGAAAACGGGCAAAAATGCATTTGTAACGGGTCATACTTTCCGGGGAAAGGAAATCAAAAACGTTGTCCCTTTATTGATTTCACTTTTGACCGAAATCGTTCCATTCATTGCCCGAATGATACTGTATACAACCATCATGCCAAGGCCGGTTCCCTTTCCTTCTTTAGTAGAGTAATATGGCTCGCCAAGGCGGTGGATTTGTTGTTCGGACATCCCGACCCCTGTATCCGAAATCGTTATCAAGATATTTGTGCCTTTATTCATAGTCTTTACATATAGTTGCCCGCCGGAAGGCATTGCCTCGATGCAATTTTTAATAATATTGAAGAAACATTGATGGAATTTATGCCGGTCACCCTGAATTTGTCCCGGCAATGTCAAATCGGTCTTCACCTGGACTGAATTCAGATTAGAAAGCGGCTGTAATATTTTCAAAGTATTATTTAATTCCTCGCTCACGTTTATTTCTTCAACGGAAATAATGGAGGGCTTTGAAAACGTCAGATAGTCGCGTATGACCGTTTCTGCCTGGTTTAACTCCTGCAATGCAATCGAAAGGTACTCCTTTTGTGTTTGCGCAAGATTATCGTCTTCTGACACAAATTGAACAAACCCTTTTGCAGAAGTCAGGGGATTGCGGATTTCATGGGAGATGGCAGCTGCCATATGCGTGACGGCTTCCATCTTCTTCGTTTTTTCAATTTGTTGGCGAAGATACAAATTCCTGTTTATCGTTTCGATTGTGTAAGCCATAATGAATGTGCAAATTGCAGGAATAAACACGAACCCGATCCACGTTTCAATACTATGATATATACCGAAGAAATAGCTGGTAGCTCCCATAATCATTAATGACAGCCCTATTGAGTATGAAACGGAGACAAGCATCCGATGATGTTTTTTTTGTCTTAAGAAAAAAGTATGGCCCAAACAGGAGAAAAGGGTAAAAAGAGTGAAAATGGACACCGAAATCCAAAAACCCAAATCGATTCCCAATAAACTGCGGGCCAATATGATTACGGACAGGAGCTGCCAGCCTGTTCCGAGATAAAGTGTACCAACAATCAAAGGAACCTGCCTGAGATCAAAATATAAATTTTCAAATACTTTATTTGTCAGAAATATACACACTAAGATAGAAAGCATAAAATAATACATGGAGAGGCGACGGGGTAACTCACTGATATCCTTTCGATCCAAATGGATTTGAAAAAAGAAAAGGATCACTAATAATAGAGAAAGATTGAGTAACAGCTGCTTGGTCATTTCCATAGTTTCACCGCCTCAAATACTTGTTTCCAATATTTTATATGATAACCGGCAAATCTGCATGTGATTTTTCTACTGTTCCAATGTTTAAAACCATTCTGGAGGATATGCTGGGAATAAACAACTTATATCAAACCGTATATTTTAGGGAGATAAAATGATATGGGAACAGAGATTCCGGATATTTATGACAGTGAAATGAATCATAGAGATGTTTGCGAGAGAGGGGAAGTCCATCAAAAAGGGTATTGGCACAAATCCTTTCACTGCTGGTTTTACCAAATCGAAAACGGGGCTGTATTCCTTTTGTTCCAGAAAAGGGATTGGAGAAAGTATATCTTTCCAGGTTTATTGGATATCACGGCTGCAGGCCATTTGGAGGCGGGTGAACGGCCTGAGCAAGGAATCAGGGAAATACATGAAGAAGTGGGACTTTATCTGGCAGCTGTCCGAGCTGGTCCCTAACTGGGAAAAATTGTCCGGAATATGTCGTATTTCCCTGGATTCAATTTCCGAATTAATATCAGGTACATACAAGCAGTGAAACTAGCTGGATATGGATACAATGAACATGAGAAACTGCAGTACATGGAAAGAAAAGCAGTCCGAACAGATTTCGTTCCCCACGGGCCGAATTATTATCACAGTATAATCGGCGGATATAAAATAAAGAAAATATGAATTCCATTCCAACCTATCTACATATAACCTATAAACATCTGCCTCTATCAAGTTACATAAAAATCAATGATTTGATTAAGCTCCTCCAAATACAATTTAGCCATTGTGCTCAATTGTGTTTTTTTATGCACGACCCAGCCCACTGTAATCATTTCTCCTTCTTCAAGCGGAACAGATACAATATTTGAACCATTTAAATCCTCGCTTAGAATACCGGTGGATATGGTATAGCCGTTCAACCCTATCAATAAGTTAAACAGGGTTGCCCGGTCACTGACCTGGATGCTTCTCTTACTAGGAACAGTGCTAAAAATCTCTTCAGAGTAATAAAACGAATTAAATTCACCTTGTTCAAAGTTTAGACGCGGATAATCTTGTAAATCTTCTAAAGAGACTGATGCCTTATTCGCAAGAGGATTCTGAGAACTCACAAAGATATGGGGAGTTGCCTTAAAAAGTGCGTTAAACACTAACCCCTGCTCCTTTAACAGCTGCATCATCACTTTTTCATTAAAGGGGCTAATATACAAAATACCTATTTCACTGCGTAAATTCTTGACGTCTTCTATGATTTCATACGTTCTGGTTTCCCTCATAGTGAATTGGTACTTATCTGCTCCATACTTTTTTATCATTTCTACAAATGCATTAACAGCAAACGCATAATGCTGTGTTGAGATAGAAAATAGTTGCTGGGACGGAGCAGTATTGAAATAGCGGCGCTCCAGCAGCTCAACTTGTTCAACTACCTGCCTGGCATACCCAAGAAACTCAGCCCCGTCTGATGAAAGCGTAATACCGGTGGATGTACGGGTAAAAAGGGAAATGCCTACTTCTTTTTCAAGTTCTTTTATTGCTTTTGATAAACTTGGCTGCGATATATATAATCTGCGAGAAGCCTCATTAATAGAACCACACATGACAATTTCAATGAAATATCTCAACTGCTGCAACTTCATACGCCCTCGTTATCCTTTCCAATCGATTTATAAATCCATTGATATGTATGGATGAGAAACCTTTTCTATTTTTATTTCGTTATTCTACCCTTAACCCGATATGAATTTCAATTAAATATGACGCTGTTATATTACTACGAAACCCCGTTTACCTCTTGTGGTCTTTTTTAGGTGAGCAAAATAAGCTGGACCTGCTACTAGAAATAGAGGAATTGTTAAAAAAGGTGATGTATCAAAATGAATGACTATAGTCGATATAGCTTTTAGTTATAACAACTAATTGCTTTTATCAGTTACACTATATCACTTTAAACATGATAGGATACAAACATCAAAGAAATAAAAATGAAAAGAGTGATTTTTTATGCAAACACTAAATAAATCTAAAAACCATTCCATGGTTTTTCGTGCAGACCAAGTTGGAAGTTTATTGCGATCAGATGTAATTAAAAAAGCGCGCCTGCAAAGGGCTAATGGCGAGATATCATTAGAACAATTACGTAAGATTGAAGATGAGGAAATTGCAAGAATTGTGTTGAAACAGAAAGACGCAGGCCTTCAGGCCGTTACTGATGGAGAATTTCGAAGAGCTTGGTGGCATTTTGATTTCCTGGAAAATTTAGTTGGGGTTGATGGATTTTGGTCAGGAAACGGAATTCAATTTCAACAAAAACAAACAAAATCCCGCGGGATTAAAGTAACAAGCAAATTAGACTTTGGAAATCATCCTATGCTGGAAGATTATAAATATCTTCACCGAGTAGCTGAAGACCATGTAGCAAAATTTACAATTCCAAGTCCCAGTATGCTTCATTTCCGTGGAGAGATTGATAAGTCAGTCTATCAGGATGAAGAAGAATTCTTTGATGATTTAGCCAAGACATATAAAAAAGGCATACAAGCTTTTTATGATGCGGGTTGTCGGTATCTGCAGCTTGATGATACTTCTTGGGCTTATTTATGTTCAGAGGAACAAAAAGAACAGCTTCGCGCAAAAGGAACGGATCCTGATCACTTAATCAAAATGTATTTACATACCCTGAACAAAGCAATAGCGGATCGACCGGATGATTTAAAAATAACGATGCATATTTGTCGTGGGAATTTCCGCTCAACATGGATTTCTTCTGGTGGATACGAACCGGTTGCAGAACAATTATTTGGACATTTAGATATTGATGGTTTCTTCTTGGAATATGACAATGATCGTTCAGGCGGGTTTGAACCACTTCGTTTTGTAAATAGATCAGATTTAAACATAGTTTTGGGCTTGGTCACTTCAAAATTTGGTGAATTAGAAAGCAAGGATGAAATTAAAAAGCGAATTGAAGAAGCAGCACAATTCGTGAATTTAGATCAGCTATGCTTAAGTCCTCAATGCGGGTTTGCATCAACGGAAGAAGGCAACTTATTGACAGAGGAACAACAATGGGCAAAACTTCAGCATGTTGTGGAGATCTCGAGGGAAGTGTGGAAATAAGTAAAATTTATTAAAGACCAAAAAAGACCAAAAGGAGGAATGAGATGCGTCTTGTTCAGACTTCCCATGTAATAGCTGAAAGTAAGCTTAATAGATTTCATTTGTTAGTTTTTCTTTGGTGTTTTTATGCAATTGCCTTTGATGGTTTTGACATTGCTTTATACGGTATAGGATTGCCAATGATGATGGATGAATACGAGTTAACCATTGTAGAGGCAGGGGCTATTGGCAGTTATACTCTTATTGGTATGATGATTGGTTCCTTTTTACTCGGATCGTTTTCCGATATTATTGGTCGGAAAAAAATATTGGCCATTTGTATGTTTTTATTCAGTGTATTCTCTCTTTTGGCTGGTTTGGCACCAAATCCCCTCACTTTTACGATTATGCGTTTTATTGCAGCTCTAGGGATGGGCGGATTAATGCCAGCTGTAATTGCCGTAATGACGGAATACTCACCTAAAAAAAACAGAGCACTGATTGTAGCGGCAATGTATTGTGGATATTCAATAGGGACTATAATAGCTTCACTGACGGGTATGTATTTAATGGAAAGTCTAGGCTGGAGATTCTTATATTGTTTAGGGATTATCCCGCTAATTACACTGCCATTATTTCTTAAACAATTTCCCGAATCGTTATCCTTTCATATTGTTCGTAACCAAGGTGAAAAAATCGCAAGTATTCTAAACAAAATCCATCCTAAGGGTAATTATCAAGCAACAGACGATTTTGAATATGTAAGTATTAAAGAACGCGCAAAAGGATTTACTGCCAAAAAGCTATTTGCAGACAATAGAGGTGTTAGTACATTAGCGTTTTGGATAACAGTGTTTAGCTGTCTGCTTATGATTTATGGCCTGAATACATGGCTTCCAAAAATTATGCAGGGATCCGGGTATGGAATCACTTCAAGCTTGTCATTCAGCCTTGTGTTAGGTATCGGACAAATTGGAGGTTCTTTACTGGGTGGTTATTTAGTAGATCGATTGGGGCATCGAAAAGTACTATTGTTCATGTTTTTAATAGGGGCTTTTTGTTTTGTCTCATTAAGTGTAACGTCTAATCTACTTTTGTTGTATGTATTAATCGCAATTGGCGGCGCATGCACAGGCGGAACGCAAAATCTTGTGAATCCATATATATCTCAATTTTATCCTCAGGAAATCCGAACAACAGGTCTTAGTGTCACAGTTGGGATTGGACGGATAGGAGCAATACTGGCACCCCTCATTATCGGTCTCTTGCTGGCAACTAATCTAGCACCTCAAAATGCGTTCATGGCATTTGCGATCCCGAGTATTATTGGGGGAATAGCCCTATTATTAGTTCAAGAGAAATATGGGAGTTTTGACAGAATCCTCAACCCATCCAATAGCTATAAAGAGACTGAGAATGAGAGCATTTAAATTCACTTCATATTAATATGATATGCTCCCCTTTTGGAAGGCAGGTGAAAAATAAAAATCTGACTCCTTTAAAGGGAGCATTTTTTTCTAAACGGAACTTTTTTGATAAGCATAGGATGAATTTAAAAAGCCAATTAAGATGGCGAATATTCATTAATGGTTTTTTAAATAGTCAAGCATTTCTTATCGAGGATATTTAATGTAATAACCTTTATAGATTACCAGGTACGCCATCACCACTTTGGAAACTGCTTTCACAAGCCATTGAAGTGTCTTATGTCATATTTTTAAGAATTAATTTAAATTTTTTTATTGCTATATATAATGTATGTGATATTATAGGAGATGCGTAATTTGGAAAGCCGCTATTCGAAGTATTTGGATCTTTCCATGCAGATAATTTTTGACCACTTCCACTAGGGATGTTAAGGCCATACGGACAGCCGGGTCAAATGCCGATCGGCAACTTTAGTTGCCTTATTGATTGAGTTAAAAGCTCAAATTTTATAAGTTGGTTACTTTACAACCAGTGCATTTGCACATCAACTTGTGAAACGGTCAATAAGAGTGGAAAAAGTAATTATTTGCTATATAGACTCTGATCCATTATTGATATATTCGAATATTAAAGAGCTTTCCTACAAAAGTTCCCAGTATTTTTATGGTTTTACTTTTGTTATGGAGTACCTGTGCTTATTTAATATTGATGATTATATCTAAAGCAAGTGTGATGCGCGATTATGCGTTTTTTGCACTTGCTTTTTTTGTTTTGTTTTAAGGAAGTTACAACAAGGCATCCTTTCCTGCAAACGCGCAAGTGGCAGATACTCCGTTGTTACGGTATTCTTTTTTGCTTAAAAAAATCTACATAGTTAGGAGATAATAGAATGGGAAAAGCACTTATTATTGGGGCTGGCGGTGTGGCATCAGTAGCCATCCATAAATGTGTTCAAAACAGTGAGGTATTTGAAGAAATTTGTATTGCGAGCCGTACAAAATCTAAATGTGATGAGTTAAAAGCAAAACTGGACGGCGGCAAGACAAAAATTACGACTGCACAGGTTGATGCAAACAATGTTGACGAGCTGATTGCTTTAATTGAAGAAGTAAAACCAGATATCGTGATGAACTTAGCATTGCCTTACCAGGATTTAACGATCATGGATGCTTGTCTTGCAACAAAAACACACTATATGGATACAGCAAACTATGAGCCGGAAGATACAGCAAAATTTGAATACAAGTGGCAGTGGGACTATCGTGAACGATTCGAAAAAGCCGGAATTACAGCTCTTTTAGGCAGTGGATTTGACCCAGGTGTAACAGGTGTGTTCTCTGCTTATGCGCTGAAACATCATTTTGATGAAATTGAATATATCGACATTCTTGACTGTAATGGCGGGGATCATGGCTATCCTTTTGCAACCAATTTCAACCCTGAAATCAATATCCGCGAGGTTTCTGCAAACGGGAGATATTGGGAAAATGGTGAATGGGTCGAAACGGAACCAATGGAAATCAAACGCGTTTATAACTTCCCTGAAGTTGGCGAAAAGGATATGTATTTGCTTTACCATGAAGAGCTTGAATCTCTTGCTGTAAACATGCCAGGGCTTAAGCGCATCCGTTTCTTCATGACATTCGGCGAAAGCTATCTTACTCACCTAAGGGCCCTTGAAAATGTAGGAATGACTTCCATTGAACCAATTGAGTTCGAAGGACAACAAATCATTCCGCTTCAATTCTTGAAGGCTGTTTTACCGGATCCAGCAACCCTGGGACCACGTACAGTTGGAAAAACAAACATTGGCTGTATCTTCAGAGGAAAAAAAGACGGCATAGATAAAACGTACTATGTATACAATGTTTGTGACCACCAAGCATGCTATACAGAAGTTGGTTCTCAAGCCGTTTCTTATACAACAGGCGTTCCTGCAATGATTGGAGCAGCAATGATTCTGACTGGAAAGTGGAACAAACCGGGCGTATACAATATTGAAGAATTTAATCCGGATCCATTCATGGAAGAGTTAAACAAATGGGGACTTCCATGGGTAGAAGACTTTAATCCAGTGCTTGTTGATGATGAGCCTGCAAAAACAAAAGAAGTGGAGCTCGTCCGTTAAAATGCGGTTTGAAGAATTGCCAACACCTTGTTATGTAGTCGATGAAGCTCTCATCGAAAAAAATCTAAAAATCCTGAATGGCGTCATGCAGCGTACAGGAGCAAAGATTGTGTTGGCACAAAAAGCTTTTTCCATGACAACCATGTATCCCCTGATTGGTAAATATTTGAGTGGCACAACGGCGAGCGGTATATTTGAAGCTCGCTTGGGTTATGAGGAAATGGGCAAAGAAAATCATGTCTTTGCCCCTGCCTATCGTGAAGATGAGATCGACGAAATTATATCCATCTGTGACCATATTATCTTTAATTCTTTCTCACAGCTGGAAAAATTCAAAGATAAAGCTCTTCAAGCCGGGAGGAAAGTAGGGTTGCGCATCAACCCTGAATGCTCCACACAAGTTGGACATGAAATCTATGATCCATGTTCACCAGGTTCCAGATTCGGTGTAAAACAGGAAGATATTCGTCCAGATTTGCTTAAGGGAGTCTCAGGTCTGCACTTCCATACCCTTTGCCAGCAAAACTCGGACGATTTAGAGACAACTCTAAATGCAGTGGAAGAAAGGTTTGGACAATGGCTGCCGCAAATGGAATGGATCAACTTTGGCGGTGGTCACCATATCACAAGGGAAGATTATGATATCCCAACACTTGAAGCTTGTATTAAGAGAATGCAGGATAAATACGGGTTAGAAGTATATCTTGAACCAGGAGAAGCCATTGCGCTTAATGCAGGCTATCTGATCACATCTGTACTTGATATCCATAAAAATGGAATGGACATTGCCATTCTTGACACCTCGGCAACCTGTCATATGCCTGATGTATTGGAAATGCCATATCGTCCACCACTTCTTGGTTCAGGCGAAGCCGGCCAGAAGCCATTTTCATACCGGCTTGGCGGGCAAACCTGCCTTACAGGCGATGTCATAGGAGATTATTCATTCGATGAGCCATTAAAGAGCGGCGACAGGTTGATTTTTGGAGATATGGCGATCTACTCAATGGTAAAAACCAACACATTCAACGGCATGCCATTGCCAGCCATTGCAGTACAAGACAAAGATGGTGATTGTCAAGTCGTTCGGGAATTTGGCTATCAAGATTTTAAGATGAGACTGGCATAAAAAGATCTTTGTAACAGGCTGGATGCTGCCCAACAGAAAATACATTTAATTGAACCGGACTCTAAAAACATGAGTCTGGTTTTTTCTTCAACATTTTTTTCTGCTTTTTTAAAATATTTAGACGTTTCAAAATTGAAATGAGTTATAATATAAAAAACTGATAAAAAGAAGATGGTATTTTGTTGTATAAGACGCTGGAATTCAAAAATGTTGGTGGACAGATGGTAAAAGTGACTGAAATCCCTGTATTAGAAAAAAACAATCATTATTATTTTAAGGTTCATGTTCGTTTGCAAGATTTTGTTTCGTCCATTTACAATCAACCTGAAGAAAAAAACTGTTATTCCTTTCGTGAATATCTGAAACGTAAAATGAGATGGCCTGATTATAAGGAATTATTTTATATACAACAAGTTAAAGATAATGCTTAATATTGTTAAGCAAGCAGACAATGATTTTCCTGCAATTTATTCAACTCTAAATAGAAATAAATTATACATAAACGATCAATCCAGCAGTGTGTCTGCTGGATTTTTTTAATACTTCCGGTTCCTATAATTTTTATTTAATTGTGATAAGTTTCCCCTCCGATTAATCCAAAACCCCCCGATAAAGCTGTTTATCCAATTTCAACATCATCAACTTATTCGGAAGCAATTGACGATTGATAGTTTCTATCGCTTAAAAATGTGTGGGGCACCCGAAATGCCGGTGAGCACTTTAGTTGCCTTTCTAAACTGTAAATAATAATATTACAGTAATCTTCTGAAGGAGGATCAGACCCTGGTGAATAGTGAGTTTACGATAGCCGTTCACAGTTTAATATATTTAGCCTATTTACCCGACCATATGGCCAGCAGCGAAACGATTGCAAAAAATGTTTCGACAAACCCGGCAAGAATCCGCAAAATTATGGGATGCTTGCGAAAAAATGGATTAGTTAAGACCAAGGAGGGTATTGGGGGAGGGTACATCCTCGAATGCGACCCGGAAACAGCCACATTGGCACAAGTTTTACGCTCGGTGTCTTACGGGTCTTTAAAACCAAACTGGTGTACAGGAAATCCGGAAGAAGCTTGTCCGATTTCTTCCGGGACACAGGCTGTAATGGACCAAGTTTTCCGTGATGCTGAAAGTCATTTAGAGAAATACCTGGATCAGATTACGTTACGTTCTGTTTTAGAAAAAATTAAACAAACCCGTTGAATTTATTTGTTTATATAAACTGTAACTATTTTTATAACAATTATTGGGATGGTGAATACCAATGGCAATGAACGGAAAAAATCAATTTGAAACCAGTGATTGGGTCATGGGGAAGTCCAAGGAAGGAGAATTGGTGACCGGATATATCGAATCTGTAGATGTTTTACAGGGAATAGTAAAAGTATTCGTTATTGAAAGCGATAATGAAAGAATAATTGGAAAGTCGATAAGCCTTCAAAACAAATCAGTTGAAA
The DNA here is from genome assembly GCF_003429105.1 of Peribacillus glennii. GTDB lineage: Bacteria > Bacillota > Bacilli > Bacillales > DSM-1321 > Peribacillus > Peribacillus glennii. The sequence continues at coordinate 108,593 of NZ_QVTD01000001.1, read as the reverse complement.
AGCTGTCTGTATCACAAAAAATGAATGAACAACAGCTGCTGGACTTAATTGACGTTGCGTTATTGACCAAGGATGAACAATGGTTTACCCAATTAACGGCTAAATTGAATGAACTCCGGAAGGCACCAAAGAAGGAGTCCACTATCAATATTGTATATCCTGCTGATATCATTAAAATGGAAAAGTTTGATACAGGGCACTAGTAGTTCAGGGACCATGAAATACCGATGGAAATCCTCCTTCATGAATCCTTAACGGTTTCCTTTAGCTAATGTTTGAGGGTTTCCATTAACCTTTAAGGGAAAGAAAAATATAATGAATATTTGTGAAAAGAGGAGAGGAACGAACTTGATTATCATTCATGCCTTTTTTACGGTTGATCCAAGTCAACGGGAAGCTTTTCTTGAACATTCGAAACAAGTAGTTTTACATTCAAGGGGTGAAGAAGGAAATATTAGCTATCAATTATTGGAGGATAGCGGCCGTGACAATGAGTTTGTTTTTTTAGAGGTATGGAAAGACGCAGAAGCAATTGTGTCACATGAGGAAACTGAGCATTTTAAATTGTTTGTGAAAAACCTGCAACCATTCTTGCTTGAACCTGTACGTGTAGAAAAGTATTTGGCAACAGAAAAACTCTAACCTTTGCTTTTAAAGAGCGATTCAGGTTTTTATTGTTGATTACCGTTATTACTATCTGGAGGGATTTACATAATGAATAAGAAGTATGCACCATTATTTGACAACATTTCTTTGCGCAAAGGCATTCAATTGAAAAATCGCCTGGTTATGGCACCTATGACGAATTTTTCTTCAAATCCTGACGGAACGGTTACTAAGGACGAAGTTAACTATTATGTACGCCGTTCAAGGGGAGTCGGAATGGTCATAACAGCCTGTACATATGTAACTGAAAACGGCAAAGGATTCCATGGTGAATTCGGTGCTGACCGGGACGAGCTGATACCAAGTTTAAGGCAATTGGCCACATCCATTAAGGAAGAAGGAGCAAAAGCGATCCTGCAAATCTTCCACGGCGGCCGTATGTGTCCGCCAGAGCTTGTGCCGAATGGCGAAACTGTCAGTGCCAGCGCCGTGGCTCCGGAGGGAGAAGGACAAACTGTTCCCCGGGCCCTGGCCGAGGCTGAGATCGAATCGATTATCCATGACTTTGGAGAAGCAACACGCCGTGCCATTAAGGCAGGATATGACGGTGTTGAAATTCACGGGGCGAACGGGTATCTGATTCAACAATTTTTCTCGCCGCATTCCAATATTCGCGAAGACGAGTGGGGCGGCAGCCTGGAAAAACGCATGAAATTTCCGATGGCAATTATTGATGAAGTGAAGAAGGCAGTTTCAGAGCATGCAAAAGAACCGTTCATCGTTGGATACAGATTTTCACCGGAGGAGCCTGAAACACCAGGCATTACGATGGCAGATACCTTAACATTTGTCGATGCTCTGGCAGATAAGGGTCTTGATTACCTCCATGTTTCACTGCAGGATTTCTGGTCTGTCCCAAGACGAGGTGTAGAAGATAAGCGTCCGCGTATCGAACTGATCCTCGAAAAGGCAGGAGAGCGTGTTCCGGTAATAGGAGTGGGCTCAATCCTTACAGCAGATGATGCAATAAAAGCGTTTGAAACCGGAGTACCTCTTTTGGCATTGGGCCGTGAAATCATCATTGATCCGGACTGGGTGGAGAAGGTGGAGCAAGGCAGGGAATCGGAAATCAAAACAAAAATAGATAAGGATGCCCAGCAGCAGCTTGTCATACCAGATCCGCTGTGGCAAGCTATCGTGAATACACCTGGATGGTTCCCAGGGGTTTAAGAACGATCTCCTAAAAATGGGAATATATAACCGTTAATGGTAAACAATGAGTGTGATGCGGTCAAAGCTTAACAGCCTAAACTAGGAGGAACGCAAAAATGGAAAATATCATAAATTTTCATGTCACCGGATCTTCAAAGGGATTACAAACCATCACTAAGGCGGGTAAGCACACACTTACCATAGATGAACCGCCTGTAATGGGCGGCCAGGATTCAGGTCCCAATCCGCTGCAAACACTACTAAGTGCACTTTCAGGATGCGAAAACATCGTCGCCAATGTTGTGGCGAAAGAAATGGAGTTCGACCTGCAAGGAATAGAATTTGATATCAAGGCGGTATTGGACCGCCGTGGATTCATGGGTGATCCGAATGTTAAGCCATATTTTCAGAGCGTAACGATTGCCGCAACAGTGAAAACAAGCGAACCGCAGCAACGTATCAATGAGTTGCAAAGAATCACCGATTCCAGATGTCCAATCTATGCTACCCTTGAAGCGGCAGGCATTCCAATTGAAACAAAATGGTCAAAAGCATAAAAGACAATGAACAGAAGGCAGACACTAGATGATTATCATTGGCGGGTCTGCCTTTTTTATAAAAAAATAAACGTAGAAAATACCGCAATAAAAGGCGGTTCATATTAAAGGATATCGAATAGGAAGGAATGGATCAGTGTGAAAACGACGGTAAAATGGACTGGGGACCTTGCTTTTTCCGGTATCACACCTTCAGGGCATCAAATTACAATGGATGCAGCAGAAGAAGCAGGCGGCCAAAACAGTGGGGCAAGACCCACAGAATTGCTTTTACATGCAGTCGCAGGCTGTACAGGGATCGATATTATTCTTATTTTGCAAAAGATGCGTTTGAACCCTGCCTCTTTTCATATGGAGGTTCAAGGGATAAGGGCTGAAGACCATCCGAAAAGATTTACCGATGTGCACATTCATTACGCTCTGGAAGGTGAGCTGCCTGAAGATAAAGTCATCAGGGCGATTCAGTTATCAAAAGATAAGTACTGCTCGGTTTCACAGTCATTGAATGCAGAAATTTCAGTGAGCTATTCTCTTAATGGAGTCGAAGGCGAGAAAGATATATGATTACTTTGAAGATAGGGGATGGCTAAGCCATCCCCTCTTTTAGCTGCATGAACCTTAAATTTCAGTGATAGGTTACAATCTTATCTAATCCATAACGGTGATGAGGGTAAACCCACCGGCAGCGCGGCCGATGGGAACCATCGCAGCAAATTTTACATGTTCCGGAAGGCAAGGATTCCCTTCACCTTATCCTGGTCGAAACCCAGGACTGGAACACTTTCATATCCTAATCCTTGTACAGTTATCAGTTGCCAATTTGCCCGATACTGTTCAATCCCGGTTTACCGCCTGAGGGAAAAAGAAGAAGAGGTCGCAAATCTGGCTTCTTTATTTGGGGGCATGAGTATGGAAGACAGCGGTCAATGGGGGTTGGGACAGACGTACATCGCCCTTGGCTTTCTGTCACGTGGAAACGCCAAGGCTGAAGACTCCAGGCACTGGGCGACAAGCGGACAAGGTCAAAAATCTTAAATATCAAACACAAACAATAAGGAACAATTACCAGCCTGAATCACAGTTAGATAGGTGTAAACAAGAAAAATTGTCATGAGGGGTCTGCCCCCCCTTGAAAAAACGGAGCGCTGCGTTCCTTTTCAATGTAGATATTTTCAACCTAGAGTGATTATGGAAAAATGTGTTGATTTCATTGTACAGTTTTCATATAAATTACATGCTGCTAGACGATTGGACAGATCATCTTCTTTTGTTCCATGCTGTGCGAATAACCAGTTAGGGGTCAGGCCCAAACCACACATGTACAGTCGATTGCATTGGTAATGTTCAGACCTGGAAATAACGTTATGACAATTGAGGAAACTAAGAGAGAGCAGGTAAACAAAATAATTTTACCGACATCATATCCTAGCCCGTATGTAAATGAATTTCATTAGTTACAAAATTTTAATAAAATCAATAAAATTGTTGCTATTCAAAATGTAATCGATTACAATGAATTCATCAGATAGACAAATTCAATATAAGATGCATAGAAACACTGAAAGGAATTTAGTAACCTATGGTAAGGATAGTCGATGTCGCTAAAAAAGCAAACGTTTCCACGGCCACTGTCTCCAGGGTGATAAGCAACTCAGGAACTGTGAAAAAAGATACAACTGAAAGAGTTTTAAAAGCGATCGAGTCACTGAACTATCAACCTAACATTCTGGCAAGGCAGCTTAGAAGATCGGAAACCAAAACGATACTCGTCGTTGTCCCTGACATAACGAATACTTTTTTTTCCAAAGTACTGCGAGGCATAGAATCCGTGGCCATTGACAGCGGTTATCAGGTTTTACTGGGGGATACCCTAAATGATGCAGAGCGTGAAAGCGGATACTTAAATATACTTCGACAGAAAAAAGCAGATGGCATGATTTTGCTGACAGCCAAGGTTGATGGACAAGTTGTTGAAGATATAGCGAAACAATATCCTGTTGTCATAGCCTGTGAATATACCGAAGGATCAGAAATTCCAACTGTTTCGATTGATAATGTCAGCAGTGCAAGAAAAGCTGCGGAACACCTGATAACCTTAGGCCATAGGCGGATCGGCACTATAACGGGCCCCTTTGACAGTGTATTAGGCAGGGACCGCCTAAAAGGTTTCCAGCAGGCAATGGCCCAGCATGGCATTCCTCTAGACTCGCTTCTGGTGCAGGAAGGAGACTTCTCATTTGAAAGCGGCTGTAATGTAATGCAAAAATTCCTGGCATTGGGTGTTCCTCCGACAGCTATTTTTGCCGCAAACGATGAAATGGCGATTGGCGCAATAAAAGCCATTAAATCAAAAGGCTTAAAGGTTCCAGAAGACATTTCGGTTGTTGGGTTTGATAACATTAAATTCGCTTCCATTTTTGAACCTGCCCTGACAACAATCGCCCAGCCATCATATGAGATTGGTCAAAAAGCAATCGAATTATTAATTAAATTAATCAACAAGGATGAACTTGATAAGAATCAATATATTTTAGAAGATAAGTTGATTGTAAGAGAATCGAGCAAAAAATGTTTATCATAATCAATATTTTGTAATCGATTACAATGTTGAACATCAGGGAGGTGATGGGGTTCAGCAAGGGGAGTTTTAACAAAAACCAATTGCAAGGCTCTGACACTTTTTAATGGAGGGAATACAAAATGAAATTAGGATACCAAACCAATACTTGGGGAGGAGTAGTCGGACACCCAGCAGGCGTTACTTCGGTGAAAGACCTATACTACCTTGCCAACGGATCTACAGAGGAAGCATTACGGGACATAAGTGCAGCCGGGTATAAAGGGTTTGAAATATTTGATGGGAATTTAATGCAATATAAAGATAAAAAAGAGGAATTTAAAGCCCTGCTGGAAGAAACCTCTCTTGATTTCATCGGAGTATATACAGGAGGGAACTTTATTTTTCCTGATATTCTAGAAGAAGAGCTAATAAAAATAGAAGCGGCAGCTGCCCTGGCTTCTGAACTTGGAGCCCAGCATCTTGTTGTAGGTGGAGGAGCCATCCGTGCCAAGGGTATATTAGAAAGCGATTATAAAGATCTCGGAGCAGCTCTGGACAAGGTAGTTCAAATTGCTGAACAATACAATTTGATTCCGAGTTACCACCCCCATTTGGGGACGAATGTTGAATCACCAGCCCAGCTCGATAAACTAATGCCATTAACCACTATCAATCTAGTTCCTGATACTGCGCATATTGAGGCTGGCGGCGGTGACCCGGTGGAAGTAATAAAAAAATACATTGATCGGATCAAATATGTTCATTTTAAAGACTTTCAAGACGGTGAGTTCCTTCCTTTAGGAGCTGGACATCAAAAGTTTGATGAAATGATCACAATTTTAAAAGAATCAGGCTTCGATGGATGGATCACTGTAGAGTTAGACAGTTATGAGAATCCAAAAAAAGGCGCTGAAATCAGCCGCAAATACCTGTCACAATTTGAATGAAAATAGACTGATTTTATTCCTAAAAAAGAGGGGCTATACATGAAAAAGCTGATATCGATGACTTCAATCGCTCTTCTCGTTAGTGGTTTAATCCTTTCGGGGTGTGTACAGGACCAATCCTCCGATTCGGGCAATAACAAGACAAGCTCAGTAACGAAAACGGTTCAAACAACGGACAGCTCCGGCTCGATTACGATAAATCCGGAGATTCCCGACGGACAAAAGATTCAAAGTAGAGGTCCAAATGGGGAAAAGGCTGTGTCTGCCAAAACCTTGAAACTCACTAAGGAAGAAATTAAGAAGATCAAAGCAGGAAAATATACAGCCGCAATTGTTATGCATTACGCAGGGAATGACTGGTCCAATGCACAAATCAACGGCCTGAAAGCAACATTTGCAACGATGGGGATAAAAGTAATAGCTGTTACAGACGCTCAATTCAAGGTTGAAAAGCAGGTGTCGGATATTGAAACTGTAATGGCAAAATCCCCAGATTTAATTGTTAGCATACCGGTAGACCCTGTTTCTACTGCAGACGCATACAAAAGAGCAGCAAAGGCCGGAATAAAGCTGGTATTTATGGACAATCCACCTTCAGGATTAAAAGCTGGCAAGGATTATGTAAGCGTTGTCTCGGCTGATAATTATGGCAATGGAGTAGCGGCTGCGGATATTATGGCCAAAAAACTTCATGAAAAAGGGAAAGTCGGTGTCATTTTCCACGCAGCTGATTTCTTTGTTACGAAACAGCGGACAAAAGCATTTGAAAAAAGAATCAAAGAAAAATATCCAAACATTAAAATTGTTGCCCGTGGCGGAATAACAGATCCTAATAAAACAGAACTGGTAGCTTCAGGCATGCTGACAAGACACCCGGATTTGGACGGGATCTTCTCGGTATGGGATGTCCCGGCGGAAGGTGTGTTAGCTGCAGCCAGGATATTTGACCGTGAAGATTTAGTCATTACAACAATAGATTTAGGTACAAATGTGGCATTGGAGACTGCGGTTGGCGGTGTTGTGAAAGGCCTTGGTGCTCAATTGCCGTATGACCAGGGTGTTTCAGAAGCAATACTGGCCGGATATGCAATACTGGGCAAATCAGCGCCGGAATATGTAGCTGTGCCATCCCTGAGTGTTACAAAGGAAAATGTTTTGAAATCATGGCAGCTGGTTTACAGGGAGGATGCTCCTGAAACCATTCAAAAGGCATTAAATTAGTAGCTTCATACAATAATAAATTGATTATTAGGAGGACACAGACAATGAAAAAACTTAACGTAGGTATGATCGGCGGAGGATTTATGGGGAAAGCTCATGCGCTTGCATATGCAGCAATGCCGATGTTTTTCTGGCCGGCGCCGGCAATCCCGCACCGTCACACAGTAGTGGATGTAACAGAGGAGCTCGCAAAAGACGCTGCTGCAAAATTGGGCTTTGACAACTATTCTACTGACTGGAGAGCAGTGGTCAATGATCCGGAAATCGATGTTATCGACATTGTGACACCAAACAATACGCATGCAGAAATTGCGATTGCGGCTGCAAAAGCAGGGAAGCACGTTATTTCTGAAAAACCATTGGCATTAGGTGCCGAAGAAGCCAAAACAATGCTAGAGGCGGTTCAAGCTGCTGGAGTTAAACACGCGGTTGCCTTCAATTATAGAAGAACACCGGCTGTTGCTCTCGCAAAAAAATACATTGAAGAAGGAAGAATCGGAAACATCCTTAACTTCCGGGGAACTTATCTTCAAGACTGGTCTGCAGATTCAAATTCACCGCTATCATGGCGTTTCCAGAAAAAGATTGCCGGGTCAGGCGCCCTGGGGGATATCGGAACACATGTTGTAGATTTCGCCCGCTACCTTGTTGGTGAAATTTCAGATGTAAATGCAGTAACAAGAACTTGGATTCCTGAAAGGCCGATCCAAACAGGCGGGGTAGATAAATTAGGAACCGTTAAAAACAGTAGTGAAGATGTACCAAAAGGTAAAGTAGATGTCGATGATGAAGTCATTACATTGGTGAAATTTGAAAATGGTGCAATTGGAAGCATTGAAGCTACCCGAAACGCATGGGGCCGCAATAACTTCCTGACATTTGAAATCCACGGCACTAAAGGATCATTATACTTTAATTATGAAAATCGTGATGAACTTCAGGTTTGCTTCGCAGACGATCCAAGTGATGCAAAAGGCTTCAGAACCGTTTATACAGGACCTGCTACACCATATGGGGAAGCACTCTGGCCAATTCCTGCACTAGGCATCGGATACGGAGAAACAAAAATCATTGAAACTCATGACTTCTTTAAAGCGATCGTTGAGAATACACATGTTTCACCGAACTTTGATGATGGATACCGTATTGAGCTTATTGCAGACGCAATCCTGGAATCAGCTGAAAAAGGCGAATGGGTAAACATTAATAAATCTGAAGTAAAAGTTGGACAGTGATTTTATATAAATGACAATTTTATAAAGGCTGCTCGTTGGAGCAGCCTTTGTTAAAAAAGAAGGTGAATGAATTGGAACAGCCTATTCTTGAGATGAAGAATATCTCAAAATCATTTAATGGGGTTACTGTTTTAGATTCAGTTAATTTTTCTGTCAAAAAAGGCGAGGTACATGCCTTAATGGGAGGAAATGGTGCTGGAAAGTCCACATTAATGAAAACGCTAACAGGAGTCTATCAGGCAGATGGCGGAGAAATTTTCATAGATGGGAAAAAAGTAGAGATTAATAACATGCAGGATGCACGGGATAATTATATCTCCATGATTTTTCAGGAGTTTAGCTTAATACCGACCTTAACGGTTGCAGAAAATATCTTTTTGACAAGAGAATCAAAGAATTCTTTTGGAATGCTCAATGATAAAGAAGGCATTAAAAAAACAAGGGTTTTATTAGAGGAATTGGAAGTGGACATCAATCCAAATGATGTGGTCCAGGATCTTGGCGTCGGATACTGGCAGATGACCGAGATTGCCAAAGCACTTTCGCAGGAAGCAAAAATCCTGATCATGGACGAACCATCATCCTCCCTGACCAAGAAGGAAACGGAAGTTCTCTTTTCTTTTATCGAGAAACTAAAGCGCAAGGGAATTTCGATTATATATATATCACATCGTATGGACGAAATTTTTCAGGTGTGTGACCGGATCACTATTTTACGTGATGGGAAAAACGCAGTTACCGAAAATATTAAAGATATTGGTATGGAAACCGTTGTCCAGCATATTGTAGGGGCTGAAATGGATAAGGCGTTTGAATGGGTGGAACGCTCTTATTCTACAAATGCAAAGCCTATTCTGAAAGTGAACAACTTGAAGTCTGGTTCAAAAGTGAATGGTGTCAGCTTTACGCTTCAACCGGGCGAAATTCTGGGTTTTGCAGGTTTGATGGGAAGCGGAAGATCAGAGATTGCACGATCGATTTTTGGAATCGATTCTATAGACAGCGGTGAAATCGAAATAAATGGAGTAAAACAGAACATCAAAAACCCTGAGGACGCAGTAAAAGCAGGACTTGCTCTTATTCCGGAGGACAGAAGGATGCAGGGACTGGTCCTTGAACACAGCGTAAAGGATAATATGATTCTGCCTATCCTTTCAAAAGTGAAAAAAGGACTCTTTGTTGATGAACGCAAGGCCAACGAGCTGTCGAATCAACTAGTTAACAAGCTGAAAATTAAAACCGATAACATCTTCAAAACTGCCGGGCTTTTATCAGGCGGGAATCAGCAAAAGATTGTGCTGGCAAAATGGCTGGCCAATGACCCTGAGGTTCTTATTTTGGATGAGCCTACAATCGGGGTGGATATCGGGGCAAAGACAGAAATCCTTGATATTATTCGCGAACTTGCTGACAGCGGCAAAGCAGTCATAGTTATTTCATCTGAACTCCCTGAACTTATGGCGGTAAGTGACAGAGTCATTGTACTTCATGAAGGGAAAGTGGTGAAGGAACTGGATAGAAGGGAGATTAATTCGGAGGAGGAGCTTCAACATGCAATCCAAGGATATTAAGGTCGATAACTCATTAAATACAACAACATACAAAACAGGAAAGACGTTTGACTGGCGCAACTATATTGTATATTTTGCTTTTGTGGGCGTACTTATATATTTCTCCATTATGTTATTCGATGATGGATTCTTGACATCCAATAATATGCTGAATATCGCACGTCAGTCGGCAATGATTACAATCATGGCTGTTGCCATGACCTTTGTGATCAGTACAGGGGAGATAGATCTCTCTGTAGGCTCCATAACTGCCCTCTCCGCATTGACAGCAGCCTTGGCATTACAGGCGGGATATGGATTAATCGGCGGGTTGGTCGTTGGTTTAGCAACAGGTTTGGTTATTGGATTGGTCAATGGCTTGCTTATCACAAAAGTCTCGATTCCATCTTTCCTGGTAACTCTTGGAATGATGGGGATCGTAAAAGGTTTGGCAATGTGGATTACAGACACGGCTCCTGTTCCAATTGTGGATTCTACATTTAACTATGTTTTTGGTTCCGGGGATATTGGACCGATTCCAATCTTACTGATTTGGACACTTATTGTAGCAGTGATTGGGCATATCCTGCTCCGCAAGACACCATTTGGCCGCCAGACACTTGCAACCGGCGGTAATGAGAATGCCGCAAAGTTTTCCGGGATTAAAACAGGTAAGGTTAAATTGCTTGTATTTATTGGAACTGGATTGATGGCAGGCTTTGCAGGAATCCTGTATGCCGGACGCATGCACGCAGGCCGCTTTACTTTCGGTGAAGGCGATGAGCTATCTGTTATTGCTGCCGTAATTCTTGGCGGAACAGCCTTATCAGGTGGGGTAGGAACTGTAATTGGTACAGTGGTTGGTTCTTTAATGATGGGTGTTATTAATAATGGCTTGATCATTATGGGCCTTGACGTCAGCCAGCAGCAAATTGTAAGAGGACTTATCATTATTATTGCAGTGGCATTCGGAAGAAAGACGCTTAAAAAGTAAGAGTCCGGGGAAAAAATCTTGGATAAGAGTGTGCTGGCTCATTCGTAACTTATATTAGGAAGCGAATGAGCCAGTCATTTTTAAAATACCGAAAACTGTTTGAGCAGGTGGGGATTCATGAATGGAAAAAATTAAGGTGGGCATCATCGGGACAGGATTCATCGGTCCTACTCACATTGAAGCTATTAGGCGGCTCGGTTTCGTGGATGTAATCGGCATTGCTGGCAGCACCCGGGAGTCGGCCGAGAAGGCAGCAGCCGAGCTTAATATTGACAAGGCTTATGGAGATTACCAGGAATTATTGAATGATAATGAAATCAAGGTGATTCATAACTGTACACCGAATCATCTTCATTTCAAGATCAACAAAGAAGCCATCTTAGCCGGTAAACATGTCCTGTCTGAAAAGCCGCTGGCGATGGATAGCAAAGAGTCTGCCGAGCTTCTTGATTTGGCAAAAAAACATAAGGTTATCCATGCCGTTAATTTTAATTATCGTCAGCATGCAACCATCAGGAACTTAAAGGCGCTGGTTCAAAACGGGGAATTTGGAACATTGAATCTTATACATGGAAGCTATCTGCAGGACTGGTTATTGTACGAAACAGACTTTAACTGGCGGCTGGATCCCAAGCAGGGCGGAAATACAAGGGCAATAGCGGATATAGGCTCCCATTGGTGCGATACAGTCCAGTATGTAACAGGAAAAAGAATCGTAGAGGTTTTTGCTGACTTTTCCACGGTTCTGCCTGTTAGAAAGAAACCTAAATCAAATGTTGCCACATTTGGGTCCCAAGGCAGTGAACAAGTGGATTATGAGGATGTTTCAATTTCAACAGAGGATTGTGCTTCTGTACTTATTCGTTTTAATGACGGTACGAAGGGAGTTTTCACTGTTTCCCAGGTAAGTGCCGGCCGAAAAAACAGGCTTAGCTTTGAGCTAGATGGGAGTAAAAGCTCTGCTTTCTGGAATCAAGAGGAACCGGAAAAATTGTGGATTGGACATAGAGAAAAGCCGAACGAAGTGCTTTTAGCCGATCCAGCATTATTTACATCACAAGCAAGAGGGTCGATACACCATCCAGGAGGCCATAATGAGGGATGGCCTGATTCCCTCAAAAATATGATGTTGAATTTTTACTCCTTTATTCGGGAAGGCAAAGACCCTGCTAAGGATAAGCCTGATTTTGCCACCTTTGAGGATGGACATGTGTCCATGCGTATAAATGATGCTATTTTTGAAAGCAATGCCCATCAAAAATGGGTAAAGGTTAATAAGTAACCAGGAGGTGCAGACTATGAAGCTGGGTGTGTTCACACCGCTTTATCAAAATCTCTCTTTTGAGGAGATGTTGGATAAATTGAGTGGCATGGGCGTCGAAACAGTAGAATTAGGAACAGGGAATTACCCGGGAAGCAGCCATTGCAATCCGGATGAACTGCTGGAAAGTCCCGAAAAGTTCAAATCGTTTAAAAGGGCTCTCGAAGGCAGAGGAATAAGTATCAGCGGTTTAAGCTGTCATGGCAATCCATTGCATCCTGATAAAAAGGTTGCAACAGCTGCACATCAAACATGGAGAAAGACGGTCTTGTTAGCTGAGAAATTGGAGGTTCCAGTCATAAATGGCTTTTCGGGTTGTCCTGGTGACCATGGGAACGCAAAATATCCAAACTGGGTCACATGCTCTTGGCCTCCGGAATATTTAGATATTTTGGATTGGCAATGGAAAGAGATAGTAATACCTTACTGGAAAGAAGAAGCACAGTTTGCCAATTTACATGGTATAACTCAAATCGCTTTTGAAATGCATCCTGGATTTGTTGTTTATAATCCTGAAACATTACTGCGGTTAAGGGAACAGGCAGGAGAAAGCATTGGTGCTAATTTTGATCCAAGCCACCTTGTCTGGCAGGGAATCGATCCGGTTGAAGCCATTAAAAAGCTTGGCCGTGAGAAGGCAATTTTCCATTTTCATGCAAAAGACACCTATCTTGACAAAGCGAATATAAAAATCAATGGCGTACTGGATACCAAACATTACAGCCAAATTCTGGACCGGTCCTGGACCTTTAGATCAGTCGGCTATGGCCATGACGAAAAAATGTGGAAGGATATCATCAGCACCCTTCGTGCCGTTGGATATGATTATGTAGTCTCTATTGAACACGAAGATATGCTGGCTTCTACAGATGAGGGTTTAAGCAAGGCAATTGCTTTGTTAAAAAAAATCCTGTTTAAAGAGGAAATGTCAGATATGTGGTGGGCTTAAACAGTATCATGATGTTAGGATATTACCCTGTTTAAGCTGTCCTTTATTAGATTAGGAGAAACGAAAGACTTATTAATTTGAATGGAAAAATTTAATTTAAAATTTTTAGAAAACTTATTGATTTCGTTATTGTAATCGTTTACAATCCAAATAGGTAAAGAGGACTATAATTGTTTGCTATTGATAAATTGCCCGCTATGTTCTATTTTACGAGAATCGCCTATTATAGAATATATTATTTAAATAGTTGAAGATTTAGGTGAATAACAAGCAAGGTACAACGCCTACTCCTACAAATACTAGTTTGCATTTATAAGGTGGACAGGCTTTTACTTTTAAATCAGGTAATTGTGACATCATTAAATGTAATCGGTTACACATTAGAGAACTTTATAGGGGGGTGATCCGGGTTACATAATTCAGCTTGGGCCGTAATATTTCAAGAATAAAAAGGGGCATTGGATGAACATTGGGTTAAATAGAAAAGGGGGGTTATTTATGAAAAAAGTATTATCCGTGTTTATTATGATTCTGATAGTTAGCAGCCTTGCCCTAATGGGTTGCAGTCAAGGAAGCTCTTCCAGTTCTGAAGATAAAGAAAAAGAGGGAGTAAAAACTGGAAATGATGTTTCTTCCAGTGGTCCAATCACCATCAATCCGGATATTCCTGGAGACCAGGAAATCCAAAGTAAGGGACCTCATGGTGAAGAAGCGGTTTCAGCAAAAACATTACAGCTTACAGAAGATGAAATTGCAAAAATTAAAGAAGGTAAATATACTGCCGCGCTTGTAATGCACTATGCGGGCAATGACTGGGCAACAGCTCAAATCAACGGCTTAAAGGCAACGTTTGAGAGAATGGGAATCAAGGTTGTAGCGGTCACGGATGCTCAATTCAAGGCGGAAAAACAAGTTTCTGATATCGAAACTGTTTTAGCAAAAAAACCTGATATTATCGTAAGTATTCCTGTTGATCCCGTGTCTACGGCTGATGCGTACAAAAAAGCTGCAGCGGCAGGTGTAAAACTGGTATTCATGGATAATGCCCCGAGCGGCCTTAAAGCCGGTAAGGATTATATAAGTGTTGTTTCTGCAGATAACTACGGAAATGGGATACAGGCTGCAGACATCATGGCTGAAAAGCTTAACAAAAAAGGGAAAATCGGAGTTATTTTCCATGACGCGGATTTCTTTGTAACAAAACAGCGTACAGATGCATTTGAAGCTACGCTAAAAGAAAAGTATCCGGATATGAAAATTGTTGCCCGCGGCGGTATCACTGATCCTAACCAAGGGGAAAAAGTTGCATCAGGAATGCTGACAAAAAATCCTGATCTGGATGGGATTTTTGCAGTATGGGATGTTCCGGCTGAAGGTGCATTGTCTGCCGTTCGAACATCTGGCAAAGATATTGTTTTAACAACAATCGATCTTGGAACAAACGTTGCTGTTGAAATTGCTTCTGACGGAATTATTAAAGGTCTGGGGGCTCAGCTTCCTTTTGACCAGGGTATTGCAGAGGCTATTTTAGCCGGTCATGCGCTTCTTGGCAAAGAGACTCCGGCGTATGTGGCAGTGCCTGCATTAAAGGTAACCAGTGATAATATCCTTGATGCATGGAAGCTTGTGTACCATACAGATGCACCTGACTCCATTCAAGGGGCTGCAAAACAATAAATAAGGATTTACATCGTGTTAACTATTAAGGCTGCTCAGGTTGAGCAGCCTTTTTTGTGTTACTGTTGAATATTAATGAAGCTGCTGGAAGTAAGGCATGTAAATCGTAAGGAGCCTACGAACATAGTAATGGATTTTCTGCTGGTAGCGAGGTTATTCCTTCAGTGTGATTAACGAGCTTTAAGCATACAATCAATCTAAAAAAATGGGGTTACATAAATTATTGGTGTCGTTAAAGATAAATTAGAAACGCAGAGAAATTGTTTTTTTTTGGGGGAACTTGTTTTTAACCAAAGAGTTATCCTTTTTTATTTTCGATTGTCATATTCGAACTGTGGGAGTATTTAGGAGGGTGGTAACTGATTTGCTGAAATATGAATGTGCGTATATTAAGGGCAGTAATAGGTAACCTAAGAAAATATTAGTTTCCTGTAATGTTGAAAGGTGGCCCTTTTGTGTCCAAAAGACTCGTCCAAACAATCCCGAACTTATTCTCCTTAGGGAATTTATTATGCGGCATTTTTTCAATCACAGCGAATATGAATGGATTCCTGAGGCTAGCAGCGATGTTACTATTTCTGGCTGCTTTTTTAGATCTGTTTGATGGCCGGATTGCGAGAAGGCTTAAAGTAAATAGCGAACTGGGGGTAGGGTTGGACTCCTTGGCAGATATCATCAGCTTTGGGGTTGCGCCTATATTAATATTTTATACATTAGCGCCACATTCCTGGTTAACGTCATTTGCATTTATGATTTATCCAACAATGGGAGCCTTAAGGTTAGCGAGATTCAATGCAAATCCAACATTTGGTTATTTTATCGGCATCCCGATTACTTTTGCCGGGCTCGTCATGGCTCTGATGGGTGCGTTTCATTACAGCAATGCCTATGTTACAATCCTACTTGCTGTATTGATGGTGAGTCCTATACGGGTAAACAAATTATAACAATAAGCGAAATCGGGATATGGTGATCAGTTCGTAATAGCGGGCTGATTTCTTTATACCATTCAAGTAAGAGACTATCGGCAAAAAATATTTGTTGACAAATAAACAGTCCAGACGGTATATTAAATTTGAAAATAGTTAATTTTCAGAAATTTAATTAAACTTCCTTGTCTTTTCACATAAAAAAGATTCCGCAACTGTATTTTCATTGAGGAATCCCTTCTACTGAATCCTTTCATCACCTATTTCTTTTATTCTTAACCACTCAATCATATTGATGTATTTGGCTTATTGAAATGTTCTTTTAATAATCCGCATCAATAACCATGCATAGCAGCAGTGATCGCAAGACTATTATTTTCGAATACCAGCGTTTTTGTAGACGGGCTGGTCTAATTTCAAGGTTTCGTTGATAATAGTTTCCCGTCATTGACTGTTGGTCATCAAATTTGTGTCTTTAATTATGGGAACTGAATTTATCAGAGCCGAATCAAAACTGGAACTTATGACACCAGTAAACTCTTTTAATCATTTTTTGGGATTTGTTAGTAAGTAGCTGTTTTACAGCATATATATATTGTTTGATACAGATTTGAAAGAGGGTGGGGTAGGAAATTTTGGTGGAGAAACGCCCAAGCTTTAGGCATGTGCTATTAAAAAATAACAAATGAGGTGGAAATGATGGAAAAAACAAGAATTATGCCAAAAAATCATTGGGATTGGAGTATGCCTGTTCCGTTTTCACAGGGGTGGAAAGTGGGGAACCTTATTTTTGTAGGGGGACAAATCTCCGCTGATGAAAACGGTAAAACAATAGGTGTTGGCGATATTGAAACTCAAACGAGAAATTGTTTTGAAAATATTCGAAAAGTATTAAACGAGGCTGGTGCTGATTTAAAAGATATTGTCAAACTAAATACCTATTATGTTTTTGATGGCGATGAAAACGAAGCAACTGAATTTTGGGAAAAGATGACTAAAGTACGCATGGAATACCTTTCTGATCCAGGTCCTGCAGGCACTGGCATTCGTATTTCCGGTTTTGCGTTTGAGGATCTTTTAATAGAAATAGAAGCAATTGCCGTGATTCCAGATAATAAATAAGAGAGGATGAGAAAAAATGATAGAGAACCCTATTCCATGGCCGAATGGTGCCAAATGTGCGGTTGCCATTACCTTTGATATGGATACTGACAGCATACTCCATTTAGCTCATCCAGACACAGCAGATACAAGAATTTCAACTACTTCCTGGTTGAAGTATGATGAAATCGCTATTCCACGCATCCTTAAAATGTACAAAAAATATGATATCAAACAAACTTTTTTTGTACCGGCCTGGTGTATTGAAAGATATCCAAAGACAGTAGAATTAATACTAAAGGATGGCCATGAATTAGGCCATCATGGATACTTGCATGAACACCCAAATGAATTGTCAGCGGAAGAAGAGCAGTACTGGTTTAAACGAAGTATAGAAGTGATCGAAAAGTTTTCGGGAAAGCGGCCAAGAGGCTGGAGAGCACCAATGTATAATTTCTCTAAGCATTCCCTGGAATTTTTAGCAGAAGAGGGATTTTTGTATGACTCAACATTAATGGGTGATGACATTCCATATATATTAAAAGGCAAATCAGGGGAAATTGTAGAATTGCCGACACACTGGGCCATGGATGATTGGCCGCAATATACCCATAATGCCGAATTGGGATATGTCATGCCAATCAACTCCCCGCAGCGTGCCATGGAAGTATACATGTCTGAATTTGAAGCTGCCTGGAAGCATGGGGGAATGTGGGTATCTGTATGGCATCCTTTTGTCTCTGGGAGACTGGCAAGATGTGAAAGCATCGACAATATGATCCAGTATATGCAAGAAAAAGGCGGCGTGTGGTTTGCCACTTTGGAAGAAATTGCTTTGCATGTTAGAAAATGCATTGAGGATGGAACTTATAAACCGCGCACGGTTGAACTTCCATATTATGATGGACGAATTCCTGAACTAAAATCAAACACAATGGAAGGGGTTTAAACAATGACTGTAATTGCAACGTCCAATAAACTAAGGGAAGTACTAAGCATGGGGTCTGAACCTCATTTGATGACAGGCGAGCAATATAAGGAAAGCTTGAGGGATGGCAGAAGAGTCGTTGATGCCCAGGGCAATGAAATTCCGGACGTCACCGTTCATCCTGCCCTTAAACGGGGAATTGATAATTTAGCCAAGGTTTATGATTCTCAATTCGATCCTGCTACAAGGGACATTACCACTTTTGTCAATCCCGAGGATGGAAAAAGATATAGCACGGGCTGGTTAGTCCCAAGAACGAAAGAAGATTTAAAACACCGCCGCGAGATGTTGCGTCTCTCCACTTTTCATACATTTGGAGTTTTTGGTCGCCCTAATGACTATGGTTCGATGATGGCAATGGGCTTTCTTTCAATCATTGATAAGATTGAAGCTGAGAACCCTGAATACGCAGAGAATGTAAGAAGATTCATAGAGTTTAGCCAAAAGCACAATATCATGAGTGCCGATTTGATACCGGATGTCCAAACTGATAAAAATTTACCGCCGAGTGAGAAAAAGGGTCTTTTAAGGGTTGTAGAAGAACGTCCGGACGGTATAGTTTTATGTGGGGCAAAGCCATGTGGGTCTGTAGGAGTACAAGGGCATTTTGCCACAGTATCGACGGCCACATCTCCAAACCTAGATCCTGATGCGGCACTTTGGTGTGCTGTTCCAATCAATTCACCTGGCCTGACGCTGGTATTGCGCGAACCTGTAACTTCACCTGACTCCAATTTTGAAGACCATCCTATTGACTCACATGGTGAGGAACTAGATAACATGATGATTTTTGATCATGTATTCATTCCTCGTGAATATATATTCAGTTTAAGAAATACTACACTGTTAGGATTATATAGAGAATCGTGCGCTTTATGCCATTGGCATATTCTTTCCCGCCTTATGTACCGCGCTGAAATTTTCCTTGGTGCAGCGCAATCCATTGTCGATGTTCTTGGTACAGATTCCTTCCAGGGTGTCAGAGACGCAGTGTCAGAAGTGATATCTTATTCGGCATCGCTTAAGGCGCACGTGTTGGCAGCTGAGGAAGAAGCGGAGCTGTGGAATGGCGTTCTAGTGCCTTCGACAGAATTCATAACAGCAGGCAGACTTCAGTCCATTATTCTTTATCCAAGAATCATGCACATACTGAGGGATATAAGCGGACAGGGATTGATCAGCCGCTTTACAAGCAAGGTGTGGGAACACTCAGAATTGGGCCCTATTCTGGAAGACTATTTGCCTGGAGCAGGCGTAACAGCCAGAGAGAAAAACATTTTGTTCAACTTTATTTGGGATCTTGCCTGCAGCAGTCATGCATCAAGGGTCGCTTTATTCGAAAATACGAATTCTACAAATGCACCAGTCGTCCAATCTGAGCTTTACCGATCCTATAACCGGTCCGAAGCGGTCAGCCATGTGCGTGAATATCTTGGCCTGCCTGAAGTGAACCGGGAAATTAAGAGACTATACAAAACCGATTTAAAATAACCATTCAGCAAGAACAGATAATGGGCCGCAGCTGTAGGCCATTCTCCTTTGAAATATCACTCTGGTAAGGAGGAAGAGAAATGAAACAAGTTACTGATTTATTCAAAGAATCCATGGGCCGTTTGGCTACAGGAGTTACAGTAGTTACAGCAGAAGTGGACGGCCGTCCATGGGGTACGACCGTTAGTGCATGCTGTTCGATATCAATGGAGCCTCCGTTGCTGATGATCAGTTTATTCACAAAAAACGTCAGCACTGAGGCGATAAAAAAACAGCAGCGATTTGGTGTCAGCATATTAAGCAATGATCAAACAGACATAGCAAAAGCTGGTGCGAAACCTGGTACACCTAAATTCTTTGAAGACTTTGTAGACTTTGATCCAACAGGAAAAACCCATATGGTCAAAGACGCATTGGCGCATGTACATTGCAAAGTTGATAACATTGTTGTTGCAGGCGATCACACCATATTCATTGGATTGGTTGAACATGTGACAATGGGTGAATTTAAGCAGCCATTATTACATTTCCACCGTCAATTTGGAAGTTTTACGGATAAGACGGAACAAAAAGAAACAGTTGTGTAAATGCTATTAACATCAAAACTAAAAGGACAATGGAAAGATTAACCTAAATCTTCTTTTTGTCCTTTTTCTTTGAGAATTTTCTGATACAACTGCTAGCTTCATATAAAGATTTAGTAAAAAGGAGTTGTCACGATTGAATTTAGAACATTTATTTAAAAAATTACATGGGATTTATCCAGAATTGGTAGAGTTTCGAAGAGACCTTCATATGTATCCGGAACTTTCATTTGAAGAAATCAACACTCCCAAAAAAATCGCAGACTATTTGATTGGTCTGGGTTTAGAGGTGAGAACAGGAGTTGGGAGCAGGGGTGTTGTTGGTTATTTAAAAGGGGGAAGACCAGGCAAGACAGTAGCGCTGCGTGCAGATTTCGATGCATTGCCCATTCAGGATGAAAAGAATGTATCCTACAAGTCGCGAGTTCCAGGTGTAATGCATGCCTGCGGACATGATATTCACACAGCGGCATTATTGGGAGTGGCGAAGGTACTTAGCGAAGTAAAAAATGAAATTCAGGGGAACGTAGTATTTATCCATCAATTTGCGGAAGAAAAAATTCCTGGCGGTGCTAAATCAATGATTGAGGATGGTTGTTTGGACGGGGTGGACGTGATATACGGCGCGCACGTATGGGCCCCTGAACCGATTGGCACTGTTGGTGTTGGAGAAGGCCCAATGATGGCTTCCATGGACTCGTTTGAGATTGAAATCATTGGTAAGGGAGGGCATGGAGCAACTCCACATGCCACTGTAGACTCATTGGTCGTTGGAAGCCAATTGGTGCTTAATTTGCAGCAAATCGTAAGTCGCCGTGTAGACCCGCTTAAACCTGCCGTTGTAACAGTTGGGACATTCGAATCAGGAGAGGCGTTTAATGTTATTCCAGGATCTGCAAACATCACCGGGACCGTTCGGAGCTTTGATGAGAGTGTCAGGGGTTTAATTGAGGATTCCATCGGGCAAATTGCAGCCGCTACATGTGAAGGTGCCGGGGCTACAGCAAAATATGATTTCATCAGGGGATATCCAGCTGTATTAAATGATGCTGCAGAAACAAGGAAGGTAGAAAATATAGCAAGAAAAATAGTCGGTGAGGATAAAGTGAAAAAATTAGCACCGATCATGGCAGGCGAGGACTTTTCCTATTATCTGCAAAAGGTACCGGGAAGCTTTTTCTTCGTTGGTGGAGGAAATCCGCAAATTCAGGCCACATATCCACATCATAATTCAAGGTTCGATGTTGATGAGCAAGCCATGCTTATTATTGGAAAACTTTTTATCTCCCTCGTTTCAGAGAATTTAGCACCAGGAAACTTAGAGTCAATATCAAGTAAAGAAAGAGAACTCTCGCAAAAATAAAAAAACGTTTTGATAAAAAGCTATAAATACATTGTTCATACTCAAAGGTAATGAAATCAAAGCTGTATTGAGAGGGGACACCGTTATGCCATTTATCACAATTAAAAACATTGAAGGAAAAACAGTAGAACAAAAACGGATTTTAGTTAAAAAGCTGACTAATGTAATCTCAGAAACTTTCGAAGTCGATCCCAATGTAATCTTTATTTTTTTTGAGGATTTTTCGAAGGATAACTACGGGAAAAAAGGAGAATTATTTTCCTACCTAGAAGAATGATTTAGCTATTATTAATAGGGGTATGGATTCAGGTGAATTTGATCATTTGTGAAATTTCACCAACAAAAGCCTAACTTTTTGTGTTTTCTAATAATGAAGAAAATTCAGAATACAATTAATATGAAATCAGGGATATTTCTTTACAAAGATGTTTCTAATAAATAGGGGGCAATAAATTCTATGATTATCGGAATACCTAAAGAAATCAAAAATCATGAAAGAAGGGTAGCCATAACTCCTTCAGGGGTCTCGGCACTTGTTGATGCAGGGCATAAAGTACTGGTGCAGAGCGGGGCTGGGATTGGGAGCGGCTATAATGACGAAGAATACTTACTACAAGGAGGAGAGATCGTTTTAACAGCTGAACAAGCCTGGGGTGCCGAAATGGTATTGAAAGTAAAGGAGCCGCTTCAAGAAGAATTTCAGTTCTTCAGAGAAGGACTTATACTGTTTGCCTACCTTCATTTGGCCCCAGAAGCTGCACTTACAAAAGCACTGGTGAACACTAAGGTAACTGCCATTGCATACGAAACGGTTCAATTAAGCAACGGTGCTCTCCCGCTCTTAACGCCAATGAGTGAGGTCGCTGGCCAAATGGCTGTGCAGATTGGCGCCCAGTTTCTTGAGAAATCCAATGGCGGAAAAGGAGTATTGCTTGGGGGTGTACCAGGGGTACAATCAGGACGCGTAACTATAATCGGTGGAGGCATTGTTGGTACTAACGCAGCGAAAATTGCACTTGGAATGGGTGCACAAGTCACATTGCTTGATATAAGCCTTGATAAACTCCGATACCTGGATGATATTTTCCAAGGACGTGTACAAACGCTTGTATCCAATCGCTATAACATTGCCAAAGCAGTGAAGGATACAGATCTTCTTGTCGGTGCAGTCCTTATTCCAGGCGCACGCGCACCTCACCTTGTAACAGAGGATATGGTGAAATTAATGGAACCTGGATCCGTTATCGTGGACGTTGCCATTGATCAAGGCGGTTCCATTGAGACCATCGACCGTGTTACGACACACAGTAACCCGACCTACGTAAAACATGGCGTCGTTCATTATTCTGTTGCGAATATGCCTGGTGCGGTCTCACGCACATCCACGATTGCCTTGACTAATGTAACTATTCCATATGCTTTAGAAATTGCAAACAAAGGTTATAAGAAAGCAGCTCTTGAAAATAGTGCAATCGCTCAAGGAATCAACGTAGTTGATGGGTCAGTAACATACAAAGCTGTAGCGGATTCTCTTGGATACAGTTACGAAAGTATTGGTGATTTCCTTCTAAAGCAAGCAGCATGTATATAAAAATATGTATGAAAATGCTGACAAAAGATTCAAAAAGATCAAAAAATATGTAAGAAGATCTTACACTAAGTAAACATAGATAAAAAGAATAATTTACACTTATAAATATACGGTACAGACGGTAACAAAAATGATCGAAGTTCTGTTTGTTCAGTTGAAAAAAATATTGAAAAAAAGGGAGGAAAAAGACCTATAGTTGTGGAAGTTGTAACCCATGAAATTATTTTTTGCATCAAACTGTACAGTCTAGACGGTTTTAATAGTTTAATAATTCAGAATAATAATACGATAGGTGGTGTAGATCTTTGTTGTAATAAACCAATTTAAAGCAGTTAATTAACAGCGGAGTTTGAACCTTTTGTCGCTTAGATTCTTTTACCTATTGCTTTACAGTCCGGACGGTCACTTTAGACTGAATTTACAGAATTTACAGAATTTTGTTTTATTAAAGTTTGAACCAATTTATAAGTAGGGGTGAAGGGTATGGAAGTAAATGGTAATTCTGTGCAGGAAAGTAAGCTGGAGGTTCAAGGTATTGATTTTATTCCTGAATCAGAACGACACTCAAATCCATGGAATGTATTCTTTGTCTTAGCCGGTGCGCAAACGTGTTATCCGATCATGCTTATTGGCGCCCTGCCCATTTTGTTCGGAATGGGTTGGTGGGATTCATTTTTTGCTATTACTGTAGGCCTTTTGGTTGGATGCATTATAGTAGCTCCAATAGCTTTATTTGGACAAAGAACTGGAACGAATGGAATTGTCAGCAGTGGTGCTCACTTTGGCACTAAAGGAAGAGCCATAGGGGCTATATTAACGATAGTCGTGGGGATCGGCTTTTATGCCTTGGTGCTTTGGACCGGATCTGAATCCGTTGTACATGGCGGAAATAAATTATTCGGTTTGCCGAAGGGAGATATCAGTCTCATCATCGGTGCATTGATTATCGGAATCATTATCAGTATTGTTGCGACTTATGGACATTCAATCGTTGTCAAAATAGAAAAATTTGGAACGGTTGTGGCTGGCGCAACACTAATTTTATCAATCTTCGTGTTTCTGCCTCAATTTGATGCAACCTACCAGGGTGGTGATTATCTCCTTGGGGGATATTGGGCTACATGGCTTTTATCAGCCAGTGTGGCACTATCTATCCCGGTTTCTTTAGTCCCCTACATCAATGACTATACTCGATACATCCCAACAACGACTAGTTCCCGGTCTGTCATGCTAGGAACCGGAGCAGGGATCTTCGTTGGTTGTTGGATTACCATGATCACTGCAGCCTATTTCACCACGATGTTTAAAAGCCTTGATACCCCTTTAGTTCAGGGAATGATTGAAATGTCCCCGACATGGTTTGTCCTTCCATTGATTATAGTAGGAATAGTTGGAAGTTTAACACAAGGAAGTTTTGCAATATATGGTGCAGGTCTGGGGTTAGAAACACTTGGCTGGGGATTGAATAGAATCATGACAACCATCATTATCAGCGTGGTTAGTATCATTGCAGCTTTCTTGGCGGTATTTGTCTATGATCTAGTTGATGTTGTCAATGCATTCGTTACCCTTATCATCGTTGCTGTTTCTCCATGGCTATCAATTAAATTAATTGGACTATACCTGTTTAAAGGCCAGTATTCAGCATTGGAATTACACAAAGAAAAAGGCGGATTGTATTGGTACTCCAAGGGTTATAATATTCCGGCCGTTCTATCGTGGGTCATTGGAGTAGTCGTAGGGTTATTATTTACTAATACTCTTGTCTTTGTGGGGCCGTTGGCAAACTCTTTTGGAGGAATTGATGTCAGTTTCATATCATCGGCGATTGTTGGGGCAGTGTTATACTACTTTCTGGTCAAGAACAGCATCACAAATGGCAGTGCACTTAGTGAAGCTGAACAAAATGTAGAAAAGACAATTTAACTATTGAGAGAAAGTTATATGGAACGACCGTTTAGTTTCCTTTAAGGAGGTGGTTGTTGGGACACCATTTCAGATTCCTTACAGATTAAATATATCGGTGAATGAAATCAAAGTACTAATTGAGGTGAATTATGGAAAAGACAATTATGGAAAAAACGAGAATAATGCCTAAAGGCCACTGGGATTGGAGTATGCCGGTACCTTTTTCCCAAGGATGGAAGGTTGGAAACATGGTTTTTGTCGGTGGACAAATCTCCGCTGATGAAAACGGGATTATAGGTGTAGGGGATATAGAAGTGCAAACCCGAACGGTTTTTGAAAATATTCGCAAGGTTTTAAATGAAGTGGGCTCTGACATAAAAGATATCGTAAAGCTAAATACTTACTATGTATATAAAGGTAATGAAAATGAGACAACAGAATTTTGGGAGAAGATGACAAAAGTGAGATTGGAATACTTAGCTGACCCGGGTCCTGTTGGAACAGCCATTCGTGTTTCTGGTCTTATGTGGGAAGATCTATTAATAGAAATAGAAGCTATCGCAATCATAGAGGAGGAGAATTAAATGATAAAAAATCCTATTCCATGGCCTAACGGGGCAAAATGCGCAGTTGCCATTACATTCGATGTCGATACCGACAGCATCTTGCATTTAGATCATCCTGATAAAGCGGATACAAAAATTTCATCAAATTCCTGGGTAAGGTATGACGAGGTGGCAATCCCCCGCATTCTTGATATGTATAAAAAGTATGGCATTAAACAAACCTTCTTCATTCCAGCCTGGAATATTGAACGTTATCCTCATTATGTGGAAGCAATCCTTAAAGACGGACACGAGATCGCTCATCATGGGTACTTGCATGAGCATCCTAATGAACTGCCTGAAGAAGAAGAGCTGTATTGGTTTAAACGCAGCATTGAAGTTTTCGAAAAGCATGTAGGGAAACGACCGGCAGGATGGAGAGCACCTTGGTGGAATTTTTCTAAAAATTCGGTTAATTATTTAGCAGAAGAGGGGCTCATATACGACTCGTCGTTGATGGCAGACGACGTACCGTATGTTCTAAAAGGTAAAGGATCTAATGAAGTTATAGAATTGCCAACTCATTGGGCTATGGACGATTGGCCGCAGTACGCACACAATCCTGATTTCGCGTACGATATGCCAATCCAATCGCCAGACCGTGCCATGGAAGTGTGGATCGATGAATTTGAAGCTGCATGGGAATTTGGGGGCATGTGGGTTTCGGTATGGCATCCTTTCTTATCAGGCAGGTTAGCCAGATGCCGCAGAATCGATAAAATGATCCAGTATATGATGGATAAAGGGAATGTGTGGTTTGCGACTATGGAAGAAATCGCATTGCACGTCAGAAAGTGCATCGATAACGGAACATATAATCCGCGTGAAGTACAGCTTCCTTATTACAACGGCCGGATTCCTGAATTAAATTCATTTAGATTGGAAGGGGTAAGAAAATGAGTGTAATCACGACTTCAAACAAACTTAAGGAAGTATTAAGCAAAGGAACTGAGCCTCATTTAATGACGGGTGAGCAATACAAAGAAAGCTTGAGAGACGGTAGGAGAGTCATAGATTCCCAGGGAAACGAAGTGAGTGATGTACCGAATCATCCTGCCATAAAGCGTGGCGTGGAAAATTTAGCGAAGATATATGATATGCAATTCGACCCTGCCACTAGGGATATTACGACTTTTATAAGTCCAGAGGATGGCAAAAGATATAGTACTAATTGGCTTGTTCCTAAAACGAAAGAGGACTATAAACTTCGACGCGAAATGTTAAAGTTGAGTACTTACAGCACTCTTGGCGTCTTTGGCCGCCCAAATGACTACGGCTCCATGATGGCCATGGGTTTCCTTTCCATTATTGATAAAATTGAAAAGGAAAACCCTGAATATGCACAAAACGTACGAAGGTTTGTTGAATTTAGCCAGAAACATAATATTATCAGTGCAGATTTGATTCCAGATGTCCAAACAGATAAAAATTTGCCTCCTTCACAGAAAAAAGGTACTTTAAGGGTGGTAGAAGAACGTCCGGACGGTATAGTTTTAAGCGGCGCAAAACCAGTTGGATCTGTAGGAGTCCAAGCACACTTTGCAACAATCTCAACGGCTACATCCGCTAACTTAGAGCCGGAAGCAGCACTTTGGTGTGCAGTTCCGTTGAATTCACCTGGAATAACTTTAGTGCTTCGGGAGCCTGTCACTTCTCCTGATTCCAGTTTTGAAGACCACCCTATCGATTCACGCGGCGAGGAAACTGATAACATGATCTTGTTTGATAATGTTTTCGTGCCACGCGAATATGTCTTCAGCCTTTATAACATGAAGATGTTAGGATTATATAGAGTTTCAGGATCTCTATTCCACTGGCACATATTGGGCCGCCTGATGTACCGTGCAGAAATGTTGGTGGGAGCAGTGCAAACGATCGTTGATGTCCTAGGTATCGATTCCTTCCAGGGAGTCAGGGATGCCGTGGCAGAAGTGATCACTTATTCTTCTAATTTAAAAGCGGCGATTATTGCTGCTGAAGAAGAATCAGAGATGTGGAATGGTGTGTTAGTTCCATCTACCAGATTCTTAACTGCAGGACGTTTATATTCAATCGAAACCTATCCGCGAATCATGCACATCCTTCGCGATATGAGCGGACAGGGACTAATCAGCCGCTTCCCGAGCAAGGTCTGGGACCATCCGGAAATCGGTGCAAAACTGGAAGAATATCTGCCTGGAGCTGGTGTTACGGCTCGTGAGAAAAACAAATTCTTTAACTTCATCTGGGATCTTACTTGTTCAAGCCATGCTTCCAGGGTTGGTTTGTTTGAAAACCTAAATGCTACGAATGCTCCGATCATCCGGTCTGAGCTTTACAGATCTTATGATCGTACAGAGCCAGCTAACTTTATCCGTGATTATCTCGAATTACCAAGAGCTAATGGAGAGGTAAAACCTTTATATAAACATGATTTAAAATAAAGTTTAGAAAGTACAGGTCGGAAGGGCGGGCCTTATCATAATAGATAGGCAGGCTCTTTTCCTTCCGATATAAATCTTTCAATCTTGAAATAGCATTATAGATTTTCTACAGTAAAGCCGGGAAAGAGGAAGACGCTGTAGAACAAGTAACCGATCTATTTAAAAAACAGGGGCGGTTTTATTTTGTGGAAATTGATAAAAATGAGAAATCGAAAAAGGTGATTAGGGAGCATGCTTTATTGGGAGGATCAAACCAACCTCTGGCTACGTTTTTATCACTAGTTGGAAGTTTTACAGATAACTCAGCAAACAAGAATCAGTTGTATAACTTACTTTTCGGATAAAAGGACAGAGGCAGGGTTGGCATGATCTTCTTTTTGTCCTTTTTCTTTACCAGTTTAGAATGACTTCTTCAGGAATAACTAAAAAGGACGTGATTATAATGAAGGTATGTTATTTGTCTTACCCGTTGGATTTATCGAAAAAATATGATCCATCCTCTGTTGCTATGGGTTACTTTGATGGAGTCCACTTAGGGCACCAGAAAGTGGTTGAAACAGCCATTCATCATGCTAAAAACAAAAAATTGGCAAGCGGTGTAATGACCTTTCATCCCCATCCTCGGGAAGTATTAGGTAAAAGTGGATATTCAAGCTATTTAACCCCTCTGGAAGATAAACTTCAAATCTTAGAAAGAATGGGAGTTGATATAGCCTATGTTGTACAATTCAGCCCAGCCCTTTCTAGAGTACAACCCCAAGATTTCATAGAAAATTTTTTAATCCCATTAAAGATTAAGCATGTTGTAGCAGGTTTTGATTATAAATTTGGATCAAAAGGAACGGGGACTCCCGAGTATATGAAACAGTGGAGTAGAGGCCGATTTGAAGTATATATAATAAATCCCATAAAACGCTATGATGCAAAGGTAGGAAGTACGCTCATCCGGGAATATGTAAAGCAAGGAAATGTATCTGTTGTAAATGAGTTGCTGGGACGGCCATATTACATAGAAGGAGAAAGCATAGGATTAGCTCAGGATAAACGGGCATCAGAGAAAGACATAGTAAAAATCATGGTCCCAAAACCTTATCTGCTTCCTGAAAAAGGGCATTTTCAGGTCACGGTATATACTGAACGAGGAACTTGCAGTGGTCTATTGATGATTAAACCACGAACGGTATATTCTGAAAAACCGGATCAACTTGAATTGGAAATGACCAATTCAAGGGGAATAGTTGCGGAAAATACGATGATAGGCATTGAATTTCTAGATATAATTAACAAATATCAAAGCCAGATGTTTGAATATACACTTGCATAGAATGCTCTTCATCGTTTGGAATTGTTAATGGACATCCCCTAGTCTAATTAGATTAGGCGATGTCCATTTTTTACTATAAAAAACTATTGTAATATTTATAAGTGATCTTTCTTTGTTAATTCGACTAAGGTGTTTAGGATTTGTTGGCGAAACTCTCCTTGCACTGGAGAAAAACCAAGTAAATCGGTAAACCATAAACCCTCACATGCTAACCGAACAATAGAAGCAATAAGTAAATCCTGATTATCATTTTCTATGTTTTCTGTCCAATCAGCGTATGTTTTTCGCCAGGAATCTAGTAATTCTGTATTGGCAAGCAACATAGACATTAAACCTGGGCTGATTAAGTCTTTTCGGCCAACTTCCTTAAAGGTTGTTTGGATAAAGGCCCGCAGCCATTTACCTGGTTCATCGTTTTCTTTTGATAAATAATAGTCGATGTCTTGGTAGGACCTTTTTAACATATCGTCAATCATTCCCTTTATGAGGGTTTCTTTCGACGGAAAATGATATAACAATCCCCCTTTACTGACACCAGCTTCTTTCGCTACTTTTTCCAGGGTTAAATTTGAAACTCCATCCCTTGAAACAAGTCGGCAGGCTTCCAATAAGATATGGTCACGAGTTAGAGTTGATCTACGATTACTCACTTTTCCCTCCTTTTTAAAATTTCCAGTTGTTTACTTATAATCCTAAGTATTATTGTAAGAAAAGTCAAATGCTTTGACGAATTTTCGCAAAATTTAAATATAGCAATATATTTTTTTGGGTGAGGGCTTTTTATTTCCACAACAAATATTTCGGCATTTTTTTCTGGGTTTCTTTGCAGACAAAATCACGGAATTCCCCTAAATACAATGTTTCCAAAAAATGGTACAAAGGGAAGAAGACCTTAAAACCCTCGAAGTAAAAAAAGATTTAAATGAGCTGTTTAGGACCACATATGAAAAGCTGTTTACCCTGCCTCAGTATTATAAACAAAAAGAAACCCAAAACGCTGTGGTTCCCATGAACCGTGGCACTGAAAAAGTGGAGGGGGGGTTCTGTCACCGAAAAGGTGAGTGAAGCATTCTCAGTAATAGAGACGGCAGTGTCAAGCGTTTCAGGCAAGGTACAAGAGGTTTCAGCCGCCGTCCAGCAAATGTCACTGGCAGCAGGCTGACCGTGGGTTCAATGGATACATAAACAGCAACTGCGGTGGAGAGCGCCGGTGCAAGCCAGCAAACCGCATCGACAAGCCAGGAATCCCTGGCAACAATGGAAGAAGTCTCATCCTCCGCACAAGCGTTTTCCCATCTTGCGAGGAGCTGCAGATGACACTGGCGAAATTCAAAATGTATTTTATATTAAAAAGGAAAAGGCTGCCGGAAATTCTCCGGCAGCCGGTATTCATTAGCTCAAAACAGCATTTGTTTCTTCCCTCACGAAATCAATCTCAAAACCTAAATCCTTAAGCATTTGATGGTCAGCTGTGCTTTCCTGTCCGGCAGTTGTCAAGTAATCTCCAACAAAGATGGAGTTTGCCGGATAAAGTCCCAGCGGCTGCAGACTTCGGAGGTTTACTTCCCTTCCTCCGGAGATGCGTATTTCCTTTGTCGGGTTGATGAAACGCATCAGGCAGAGTACCTTAAGGCAATATATTGGTTCCAGCTCATCGGTTCCTTCCAGAGGTGTCCCGTCAATTGCATGGAGGAAGTTAACAGGGATGGAATCCGCGTCCAGTACCCGCAAACTTCTTGCCATGTCAATGACATCTTGTTTGGTTTCCCTCATGCCTACAATAACCCCTGAACAAGGGGATATTCCCGCTTCTTTAATAAGTTCCACGGTATTTACCCTGTCCTGGTAAGTATGGGAGGTTGTAATGGATTCATGGTGGCTTTCTGAAGTGTTTATATTATGGTTATAGCGGTCAACACCTGCTTCTTTCAGCCTGCTTGCTTGTTCAGGCTTTAGAAGTCCAAGGCAGGCACAAACTTTCAGATTGTATTTGTCCTTTATTTCCTCTACAGCTGAAACGACGGTATCGACATCTCTGTTGCTGGGCCCTCTTCCGCTCGCCACGATACAATATGTACCCACGTTAAGATTATAGGCCTGCTCGGCGCCTTTTAAAATGGAATCCTTGTCAACCATGCGGTATTTCTCGATCGGCGCTGTGGATACACTGGATTGGGAGCAGTAGCCGCAGTTCTCTGGGCACAGCCCGGATTTTGTGTTGATGATCATATTTAATTTTACCTTATTGCCGTAATAATGGCGGCGTATGGTATAGGCGCCCTGTAGCAGTTCCAGAAGCTGTTCATCAGGACTTTCCAAAATCGATAAAGCCTCTTCATCGGTCAGTTCGTAGCCATCCAAAACTCTTAATGCAAGCTGATTCCAATCTCCCATTCCAAATTACTCCCCTCATAATTAGGCTGCTTTTTTTACGTTTCTGAACGTGCTTCTCGATAACACGGTTCTCTCCATCCGGTGGGCAAAAAATGCTGCGCATACAGATAAGATGATATCTTTTGGCAGCGGCGCAACCATCCACAACCAAGCCATTTTATAGGAGAATCCGTCCGGAGCACCCGCCCATAAATCATAAGCAAAGTACATCCAATTCGTTCCAAATAAGTAGTTGACTGTCATACCCACTAAAGAAGCAGTCACATAACTTGGCAAGCTTCTGTTTCTTTCCACCATTTTTCCAACGATGTATGCTGTGAAAATAAACGAAATGATAAAGCCGAAAGTAGGTTTTATAATGATGGAGATGCCGCCGGTAAATTGGGCGAATACAGGAGCCCCAACCATTCCGACCAGCGCATATACAACCATGGAAATGGCACCAAGCCTGCTCCCTAGAATCGCCCCGGCCAAAATGGCGAAAAAGGTTTGTAAAGTAATGGGAACCCCACCCACTACGAGGAACGACGTATTGGCACCAACTGCCATCAAAGCCACAAATACGGCAACCAGGGTTAAATCAATTGTTTTCATTTTGCCTTTCATGAAATTGTCTCCTCCAGAAAAGTTTTTTATAAATTCAGGATAATAGAATTATAAAAATAATGTCAACTAGTTTTTATATATGGTTTACATATATAAATTTATAGCAGCCAATTTTAGGCATTTGGTTGGAAAACTGAGTAGGTCTTTGTTTTCATTTATTGAGGTTTTCGTGTAATTGCTTGAGCAGGTTTAAAAAAATAAATGAAAATGAAAATTACTATATTTTTTATATTTCAATCAAAAGAACTGAATTTGCGTAAATAAATGCTTTATATATTTTCATGCAGAGGTGAACGGATCGTGGATTTTTCAACTATTTTATTGGCTAAAGGGGAAGAGGTTTATGATAAACTCGAAAGTACATTATCTGACATAAAAGGGCGGTTAAATAATGGGAACGATCAGACTGAAATATGCACAGTGAAAAACACACTGGACGATGTAAAGAGTGCCCTTGATGTATTGAATTACTTAAGGAACAGGACGAGGCGATGGTGAAAAACTAAGGTCGAGGTTAGGAAGGCATGGCAAACAAAACGTCAAGTGAAAATGTTGATTCTGCGATGAACGAACGGTTTGGGCTGTATCACAGGGGATGGTTAAGATAAGGAACCAATGAATAGATGATGTCGTCGTAATTTAACTTGGTTGGGACAAATTTGTGAAAAGCATGATAAACCTTGGCTTTAAATTAATAAGCGAATTTTTTTAATTCAGTTCACAAATTATGTCAACACTAAACCTTAAGGTTAAATTAGAAGATTCTGCTCTCCCATTGAAGGTATTGGATATTGGGAGGATAAGAACACTGACTACTTCGCTTTACGCTAAAGAATGCATGAAGAAAACCAACGACAGCCGCATGTCCGAGGGTACCAGGTCATTCAAACAGAAAAGCTATTGTAGAATGTAATTGACGCCCTTAGTTAAAGTGTTAACTTATTTTATCACTACTAACTATGAGAAATTAAAAAATAGTTTAAAAGAGTTGAAAATTACAATGTAATCGATTACACTAATAACGTAGTCAAATGAATAGAAAACCTTATAAAGCATAAGGTTTTTTTATTCAATGATGTAATCGATTACAGAAAACAGAAGATTAAATGCTTTCAAAATTAATAGATTTTTGATATTATTTATTAAAAGATGTAATCGATTACAAGTAAAATTAGTATTTCTAGTAAGTAAGAATCATACTTTAATACCAAGAAATACTGGAGAAGGATATTTTGTACTTAAAACATGAATTGGAAACGGAGGATTAGAACAATGAAACTAGGCTATCAAACCAATACATGGGGCGGTGTTGTAGGACATCCGGCCGGGGTTACATCGATAAAGGATCTCTATTATCTTGCGAATGGCTCTACAGAAGAAGCCTTGAAAGATATATCGGAAGCTGGGTACAAAGGGTTTGAAATTTTCGACGGAAACTTAATGGAATATAAAGATAAAAAAGAAGAGTTCAAAGCATTGCTTCAACAATATTCTTTGGAGTTCATCGGTGTATACACCGGAGCGAATTTCATCTACCAGGATGTTTTGGAAGAAGAATTGCAAAAAATTGAGGAAGTAGCCGTTCTTGCTTCTGAATTAGGTGCAAGACATCTGGTTATCGGCGGAGGAGCTGTCCGTGGCAATGGCATTAAAGAAAGCGATTACGCAGATTTGGCGAATGCCCTCGATACAGTGGCAGCGATTGCAGAAAAGAATCATCTCATCCCGAGCTATCACCCGCACTTAGGAACAAATGTGGAAGCTCCCGACCAACTGGACAAGCTCATGGCCCTGACAAAAATTAATTTATGTCCGGATACGGCTCATATCGAAGCAGGCGGCGGAGATCCGGTGGAAGTTATCAGAAAGTACGCAGATCGGATTAAATACGTGCACTTCAAGGATTATGCGAACGGAGAATTTTTGCCATTAGGAGAAGGACACCAAAAATTCGATGAAATGGTCAAACTGTTAAACGAAAATAATTATGATGATTGGATTACCATTGAACTTGACAGCTATTCAGATCCTAAAAAAGGTGCAGAAATCAGCCGAGGGTTTTTATCAAAATACGAGAAATAAATTAGCAAGGCTTTGAAAGCGGTTTAAAAGTACTTAGAAATATTAATTCAAGTTTAGGAGGATAACGAAAATGAAAAAATTAAACGTAGGTATGATCGGCGGAGGATTCATGGGGAAAGCGCACTCACTTGCATATGCAGCAATGCCAATGTTCTTTTGGCCTGCTCCCGCGATCCCTCACCGCCACACAGTCGTTGACGTAAAAGAAGAATTGGCCAAAGATGCAGCTGCAAGATTAGGGTTTGAACATTATTCCACCGATTGGAGAGAGGTAGTAAACAATCCGGAAATCGATGTAATTGATATTGTAACTCCAAACAATACACATGCTGAAATTGCGATTGCTGCAGCAAAAGCAGGCAAGCATATCATTTCTGAAAAGCCGTTGGCGCTGGGTGCTGCAGAAGCTAAAGAAATGTTAGAGGCAGTTAAGGCTGCAGGCGTTAAACATGCGGTTGCTTTCAACTACAGAAGAACTCCTGCTGTTGCGCTTGCGAAAAAATACATTCAAGAAGGAAGAATCGGAGAAATCCTTAGCTTCCGTGGAACATATCTGCAAGACTGGTCTGCCGATCCGAATTCGCCGCTATCTTGGCGTTTCCAAAAGAAAATTGCCGGTTCGGGTGCACTGGGTGATATCGGTACACACGTTGTAGACTTTGCACGGTACCTGGTTGGCGAAATTTCAGATGTAAACGCCCTCACTAGAACATGGATTCCGGAAAGACCACTGCAAACGGGTGGCATTGACAAGCTGGGTACTGTGAAAAACAGTGGCGCAGACGTACCGAAAGGCACAGTCGATGTGGATGATGAGGTCATTACAATGGTCAAGTTTGAAAACGGTGCAATCGGAACCATTGAAGCAACCCGTAATGCTTGGGGACGCAATAACTTCCTGACTTTTGAAATCCATGGGACTAAAGGTTCTTTATTCTTCAACTATGAAAATCGTGATGAACTTCAAGTGAGCTTCTCAGATGATCCAAGCGATGCGAAGGGCTTCAGAACGGTATATACAGGTCCCGCTACACCGTACGGAGAAGCTTTATGGCCGATTCCTGCATTAGGTATCGGATATGGAGAAACAAAAATCATCGAAACTCATGACTTCTTTAAAGCAATTGTTGAAGAAGATACCCAATTCTCTCCAAACTTCAATGACGGATACCGTATTGAGCTTATCGCTGACGCTATTCTTGAATCAGCCGAAAAAGGCCAATGGGTAAATGTGAACGAATTAGAGGAAAAATAAGGGGTTTTTTAAACTGAACTAGAATAATCATGGATAATTAAATATTGTTCATTCTTGGCTCATTTAAGTTTGAAGGCTGCTGCACCCTCGCGGCGGCCTTCATTAAAAAGGCCAAAAGGTATAGAAAAGTCGCGTTAAATATGCCATAAACATCGTCAATTAAGGAGGACAACCATGGAAAAAATTAAAGTTGGTGTCATTGGAACGGGTTTTATAGGGCCAACACACATTGAAGCCATCAGAAGGCTCGGGTTTGTGGAAGTGGTCGGACTTGCGGAATCAAGCCAGGAGGCAGCTGAACAAAAGGCAACTGAACTAGGAATTCCGAAAGCCTATGGTGATTATCGCGAAATGCTGAAAGACGATGAAATTCAAGTCGTGCACAATTGTACCCCGAATCACCTGCACTTTGCGATTAATAAAGAAATTATTTTAGCAGGAAAGCACGTTTTATCAGAAAAGCCGCTTGCAATGTCCAGTGAAGAATCTGGAGAGCTGCTTGCTTTAGCCAAAGAACACAAGGTTGTACACGGAGTAAACTTTAACTACCGCCAATTCCCGATTGTGAAACAGTTAGCCGCTATGGTCAAGCATGAGCAACTGGGGAAAGTAAATCTCGTGCACGGAAGTTATTTGCAGGATTGGCTCTTGTATCAAACTGATTTTAACTGGCGGCTGGCTCCAGAAGTTGGAGGAAAGTCACGTGCAATTGCGGATATCGGTTCCCACTGGTGTGATACGGTTCAATATGTGACGGGTAAAAAAATTGTCGAAGTATTCGCCGATTTGGCTACAGTCATTCCGGTAAGGAAAAAATCCAAATCTAATGTAGCGACTTTTGGCGCACAAAAAGATCAGGAAGTGGAATATGAAGATGTTCCGATTAACACAGAAGACTATGCGTCGGTTCTTGTGCGGTTTGAAGATGGCTCAAGGGGTGTGTTTACGGTTTCCCAGGTAAGTGCGGGCCGCAAAAACAGACTAAGCTTTGAAATCAATGGAAGCAAAAGCTCTGCTTTCTGGAATCAGGAAGAACCTTCACAATTATGGATCGGACATCGAGATAAACCAAATGAAACCCTTCTTGCTGATCCGGCCTTATTCCTGCCTGAAGCAAAAAGTGGAATCCACCATCCTGGAGGACATAATGAAGGCTGGCCGGATGCGTTGAAAAACGGAATGTTGAATTTCTATTCTTTCATTCGGGACGAAAAAGACCCTGAATGTGATCAGGCTAATTTTGCTACTTTTGCGGATGGGCATGTATCGATGTGCATTACCGACGCCATCTTAGAAAGCCACGAACAACAAAAATGGGTGAAAGTCCGGACAGAGCAGGAGGGTTAATCATGAAATTAGGCGTATTTACTGTTCTCTATCAAAACCTTCCTTTTGAAGAAATGCTTGATAAATTGGCCGGGATGGGTGTAGAGGCTGTTGAACTTGGTACAGGCAATTATCCTGGAAACAGCCACTGTAATCCTGATGAATTATTGGAAAGCCCGGAAAAATTAAAGGGCTTCAAACGAGCTGTTGAAAGCAGGGGAATGATCATCAGCGGGTTAAGTAACCATGGAAATCCGCTTCACCCTGATAAAAAGGTTGCGGTGTCAGCACATGAAACATGGAGAAAAACTGTAAAGCTCGCGGAACGCCTCGAAGTCCCTGTCATCAATGGCTTCTCCGGCTGTCCGGGTGACCATCCCCAGGCGAAGTTTCCGAACTGGGTCACATGCTCCTGGCCGCCTGAATATACAGAGGTTTTGGATTGGCAATGGAATGAGGTAGTGATTCCTTACTGGAAGGAAGAGGCAAAGTTTGCCGAACAGCATGGAATCAACCAAATTGCGTTTGAAATGCATCCTGGTTTTGTCGTTTATAATCCCGAAACGCTTTTAAAATTAAGAGAGCAAGCGGGACCTTCCATTGGTGCAAATTTTGATCCGAGCCACCTTTTATGGCAAGGAATCAATCCTGTGGAAGCCATTAAAAAGCTTGGAAAAGAGGAAGCGATCTTCCATTTCCATGCGAAAGATACGTATTTGGATAAAGCAAATATAAGTGTAAATGGCGTATTAGATACTAAGCATTATAGTGATATATTAAATCGTTCCTGGACGTTTAGGTCAGTTGGGTATGGCCAGGATGAAAAGGCATGGAAAGACATGGTGAGCACCCTTCGCGCCGTTGGATATGACTATGTCATTTCGATTGAGCATGAGGACATGCTGGCTTCCGTAGATGAGGGCTTGGGCAAGGCCATCTCTTTATTAAAGGGAGCACTTTTCAAAGAGCAGCTAACGGAAATGTGGTGGGCCTAATATTTCTGGGGATTCGATACAGGTACCTTAAAAAGGGTGCCTGTCTCGAATCCCCAAGAGGGTATCCTGCCTCACCTTGCAAAAAGGATTGGGATTATTAACAGGCATCTTGAGAAGAAAAACATGAGATTCTGGGGTGAATAAAATGAATGCGATTGCAGAACAGCAACAAAATAAGGCGGGCCTTCCGGGTAAAATGATTTGGGGCTTTGTTGCGATGCTTATCTTTATGGCCGGCGACGGTCTTGAACATGCTTGGCTATCTCCTTATTTAATTGAAAAGGGTTTGACTGTACAACAGGCAGCAACCCTGTTTACAGCGTATGGAGCAGTATTGGCAGTATCCGCCTATTTTTCAGGCGTGCTTACGGAAATATGGGGGCCGAGAAAGGTTATGCTTATCGGCTTGATTACCTGGCTCGTTGGCCAGATCCTTTTCATTGAATTGGGATTAAAGCTCCATAGCTTTGAGTGGATGCTGCCAACCTATGCGCTGCGAGGCATTGGCTATCCTTTCTTTTGTTATTCATTTTTAGTCTGGGTAACTTATCGCAGCCCTCAGCGAATTATGGCTACAGCAGTCGGCCTTTTCTGGGCTGCATGGAGCGGCGGTCTATATGTAGTGGGGAGTTATTTCCCGGCTTTCATGACTGATAAAATTGGGTATATGGGACTCTTGTGGAGTGCTGTTGCCTGGGTACTGGTAGGCGGAATCGTTGGACTTTTAGTTGTCGGCAATGACAGAGTCAGCGAGGACAAGGGTGACGCAAAGGAAAAAATCAAAAGCTTATTGAGCGGATTTACGATTTGTATCGAAAAACCAAAAGTGGCAATAGGCGGACTGGTGCGTATCATCAATTCAGTCGGTGTAGGGGCTCTTCCTATCTTTTTCCCGCTTTACCTTGCTTCTGAATATAATTATTCAACCGGTGAATGGCTAACTATTTGGGGAACCTTCTGGCTGGCAAACATCGCATTTAACCTTGTCATCCCCTACATCAGTGACAAATGGTTGGGTTGGCGCAAGACGATCCAGTGGATTGGCAGTGTCGGCTGTGGTGTAATGACTCTCGTATTATTTTATACACCGCACGTTGTAGGACATAATTTCTGGGCTATGACATTGGTTGCAATCATATTTGGAATCGTTCTCTGTGGTTTCGTCCCGCTTTCCGCCCTGGTAACGGCTTTGGCTCCGGACCAAAAAGGCTCAGCGATGGCAATTGTTAGCTTTGGTGCGGGAATGTCCTACTTTATTGCACCGGCAATTGTTGGCTTGTTCATCAATAGCATTGGTGCAGAAGGGCTTGCATGGGTATTCTCGATCTTCTACTTTAGTGGTGCTGTTTTAATGAAATTCATGAAGCTGCCTGAAGAAGAAAACAAAGCAGAGGGTAAAGAAGATCTAACTAAAAGGACGGCTAGTGTAAATTAAGAATCTCAGTAACTATATTTATAGAACGCTAAGTTAGGACCTCCAGGAAGATTCCGTAATAACTTAATAGTGAACAAAGCTTACCTTAACGGTTATCCGTTAAGGTTTTTTGTGTGAAAAAATGCTGCTTTTATTAACTATCTTCATAGTTATTCAGATTTCATCTGGCATTTCGCTGTATTCATATGCTGTTTGGCTGGATCCGGGAACAATTCGGCTGAGTTTGCCTTGCTCTAAGACGAATCCAGGCGCAAATGGGCAGAATTCCACAGATGGAATGGGTTTACCTAAAAAGAAAAAAATTCTAGGTTATATCAATGTGCACCGGGTAGATATGAAACCGTGGGCTGAAAGCCTTCAGCTAGGAGGTACTTGCATGTTTGGGTTTAATGACTTTTGGAAATTTTTTCTCGCGTTTTTCTTGATTTATCCGGTTGTCACGATTATTCATTTATCGGGCCATTTGTTTTTTGTCGCCATTTTTGGAGGAACAGAGAAGAAGGTAGTAATTGGGCATGGCAAAAAGCTTTTCAGTTTTTGGAAATTCGAAATTCGCCAGTATTACTTTTGGGCAGGCGGCTGTGAATTTAAGAAGATTAAGTTTAATAGCAGGGTTAGCGACACTTTTATTTTTCTTGGCGGGGCGATTTTTAACGCGGTAAGTATCGGTGTTGTCAATATCCTTATTTATATAAGAGTGCTGGAACCCAGCGTTTGGTGGTATCAGTTTGTTTATTTTTCATTTATTGCCCTTTTCTGGTCCATCTTTCCGATGTATTACCCAAGCGGCACCCCTTCTGACGGAAAAGCGGTTTTGCTGCTTTGGAAGGACGAATTCAAAGATAAATCATCAGACGACCTTTTTTGGCGGAAGGATGAAGAGAAAAATAATCCTTAAGGAGAGATTTTTAAAATGAATCTCTCCTCCTTATAGGCTCTATTAATGGTTACTATTATTAAAAAGTCAAACCTTACGAGATTATTGATACCCATACCCCATCATTCCTGTGTAACCACCAAAAAAATGTCTATCCATTCTGCACTTCCTTCTCATTCGAACTTGCAGAAGTAGTATATGTGTCCATAAATAGGATGGGATAGGTAATTACCCAGTAAGGATAAACATTTTAAAAAGCTGGTAGGTATTTGTATCCTTTAGTTATCATCAACATAATATGCAGTAACCCGTATAAATGCCTTTTCAATAACATAATGGGAGGTGGTTCTATGACAGATGGTGTAGCGCCAGTAGGATATGGTAATGGTTTAGCATTGATAATTGTACTGTTCGTGCTTTTAGTTATAATAGGAGCATGTTTCTGTGGCGGTTATCGAGGGTTTGCTCCAGTCGGCCCAGCATACGGATACGGAGCCTACTGTTAAAAAGAAAAAGCCTCCTTTAGAGGCTTTTTTTATTACGGTAAAGTGGCAACTTCATTTTGCGCTCCATACAAAACTCTGTGTTTACGTAAAAAAAAGTCCTCCTGATGTAGGAAGCTTGTCTAAAATATTTTAATACCAGCGTATTTTATTAGGATGCCGATAGAGTGATTATCCGTGCAGAATTAAGGGGGATATTATGCAGATTATAGCTATTCCCACAAATAAGGGCGGGGTATTAAAAACAAGCATTACGACAAACCTGGCTGGAGCTTTAAGTCTTAACAAAAAAGTTTTGATAATCGACACGGACAATCAAGGTAATGTGCTGGTTTCATTAGGTAACAATCCTGACTCAGTTGAACAGACTTTATATAATGTTTTAGTTGACGACTTGGATCCACCCGAATATTGATGTTTTACCGGGGAATGACGATATGAATTTTTTGGAATTTGACGTTTTAACACACAGCGAAGAATATCCGGATCCATTTAAAATACTGAAAAAAGTGATGGGGATCCTGGATAAGAATACGATTATGTGCTTATAGACAGCCCGCCTAACTTAGGTTTAGTCCAAGGGAATGTTCTTTCATATGCCAAAAGTGTATTGATACCTTTCCAACCAGAAGGCTACAATATGAGATCCTTAAAAAAAATACTTAATGCTATACATAATTTTAAAGAGCAGCACAATCCAAAATTACAGATTACAGGGGTAGTTGCTGCCCTGGTGTACCAGAGAACAACACTTCACGATGAGGTGCTGCAGCAGTGCAGAAAATATTGTTTTGAAAATGGAATACATATGTTTGAAACGGTTATTCTACGTTCTGTCAGATTCGCGGCAAGCGTTGCTTATGATAGAAAGCCAGCTACACTAACTGACTTTAAAAACCCATTAGTAAAAGTTATTTTGAATTACTGAAGGAGGTCGAACGGATTGGCCAGGAAGAACCGAAACTTAGCTAATTTTGGTCATATTGCTAATGTTAATGTTAACGAATCTGTTAATGAAACGCCCAAAACCACTATTAAAGCAGGAGAATCAGGGGATTACTTGTATAATCTCGTTAAAGGCAATCTAAAGAAGAAGGAAAATGAAACTATTTTGACAGGTATTTATCTGCAGAAAGAAGTTGTAAAAATACTTGATCAATTAGCAAAAAATGGTGGCCGAGGTGTAAAATCCAGATAGTAAATGATGCATTACGAACGCTTTTTATAGACAAGGGGTTGCTTTAATTACCCTTTATCGGGTAAAAGAGCTTTTTCCTGTTCGTGTGAAAAGGTATGAACGAAGAGCATCCTGGTGTTAAAGTCTGTTGTTAAGGTATTGGATTATAAAAAGGGCGCAAAACGAATGAATAATACCTTCGTTCTATAAGCGCCCAAACCATACATACCTTTCACATTATTACGGTGAGTTCTATTATTCCAGTGTTTCCTAAAATTAATGTGTATTTACTAAGCGTGTGCCTAACGGTAGGTGTTTTTTCTTTAAAGGCTTAAGTTAATAAAAAGGATAACCTCCACCGCCATAGCCGCCATAACCCCCAAAACCACCGTACCCTCCATAGCCGCCATAACCCCCAAAACCACCGTACCCTCCATAGCCGCCGTACCCACCAAACAACGCACCAGCTGCAAGGCCTCCTAACAAGCCTCCTGCTAAGCCTCCTAATAATGGTCCGCCAAATCCGTCGAAACCACCGGACCGTCCAAATCCGCCAAAAGGCAGTCTGTAGTCATCTTGATTTACATAAATATATGGATTCAAAATGGGCCTCCCTTGTTTTTCTATAGTATCTTTCTCTATAGGGATATGTTTATTTTATATAAGGTGTATAGGTAAATGTCCTTGACGCACTTTTGCTTTGTTTGTTTTATTTGACAATTTAAACAAATAAATACAAAATCACCTAAACTTTTTATATTAAATAGGATTAAGTACATATAGAATTTCATCCTGTCTCAACTTGTTTTACTGATAAACAAGGAGGCGGTAGTGTGGCTGTTAAGTTAAAGGGGTTTAAGGAGTTAAACAAAAAACTTAAGAGTATGGAAAAGAAGGCAAAGGAATTACAACAAGGTGTATCAGTCGGTTTTGGTGACTTGTTCAACGGATTGCGGGCGGTTTAAATGCGTTATTGATAATTTGTTGTTGTTTTCTTATGGGTTTAAGTGCATCATAAATTTTTACCACTAGTTCTACCTCCAGGACTTGTTATTCCTCTAACTATTTGTAAAACACATCTTCAGGGAGAAATTTTCTGCGTTGCACTTGCAATTGATTGTATAAGATGGAATAGGCCAGTTTTACATAGTTGTTCCTCAGTTGCTTCCTTGCTTGATATACTGCTTTAGTTGATCCAATGCTTTCAATCCAATTTCCAGCATAGTTTCTTGCTCTAGAAAGATTTAGCTTTTTAACCCAGATACGGCCATATAAAGTTTTTATAAGCTTGCCAAAAGAAGCCCATTAATCAGGGATTCCTAATTATCAGGCTTCTTTTTTGCCATTTCGGAAAGGAGAATAATGACGAATATGCTGGTTGGCTTCGGCTTAATTTATAATATGTACAAGCTATCAAAGTGACAGCCTTTTTAAAAGACTTTTATTCAATTGATGAAAAGACACATTTTCATTAGGACAAACTCTTTACCCTGTCCATTACAGGGTTTGTACATACTATAGAAATTGTAAGATAGCTTTTCCACTAACACACAAAGGAGGCTAACTATATGGGTGAGTACACTGGCGGTGGCTACGGCGGCCAATTTGCTTTTATCCTTGTAATCTTCGTATTATTGGTGATTATTGGCTGCGCAGGATTTTGTGGAGGCGTTTATTAATTCATCTCTTAAAGCCTGATAATGGGGTCAAACCTGTTTCGGGCTTTATGAATTGCATGAGAAAAGAAGCACGGGCCTTTTGCAAGTTACACTTGTGCTAGCAGGAGCTGCAGTTGGAAAGGGAGTGCTAGTGAAAGCCAACGCCTTGTTTACAATCGGGACATATGGTGTGGTAATTTCCTGTATGGATCACCCCTTCATACAAACAATCCATGGAACAGAATGCGACATTACATATTTTCGTCATGCTCTTTCAGACATGTGGTATGTTAGGGTTTAACTTTGTCGGCAGGTGAATCGCTGCGTTGGTTCAAGGTGGGAATGAATAAAGGGTTATCGTATGACGAATTAATGAGCAAGCTTCTCAAGTGGAAAGAGGAAGTAAGGGTCTTATCTATTTGCCAATTTTGGAAGGTGAGCGTACTCCTTACAATATAATAATCATAGTTCCGGCTTTTTAGGGGCTTCCATCTACAGGATCAATATTTTAATCGTAGCGCTTAATTCAAGGCGTATCAATCTTGGAATCCTCTGATAGAAGGGCTGCGATTACTTCATGTTA
The DNA here is from genome assembly GCF_003429105.1 of Peribacillus glennii. Lineage (GTDB taxonomy): Bacteria > Bacillota > Bacilli > Bacillales > DSM-1321 > Peribacillus > Peribacillus glennii. Next base: position 64,566 of record NZ_QVTD01000001.1, on the reverse strand, counting down.
TTCATCAATTTTTGAGGAATTCTTTCTCGTCCTCTTAGCGACAAAACCACTTAAATATTTATCAACTGTTCGCCGGTCAACCCCTAGTTCCTCTGCAATTTACTCTTATTAATTTTCATTTTCATATACTCCATTAGCTGCTTGAATTTTGGCAAGTCAAAAAGGCTCTTAATGCCAAAATCAACATCAATCTTTAAGGATAGATACACAGCTAGTCACCCCATGACTAGTATGTAAAATGAAAGCAAATATGTACATATTTTATTTAAGCGTTATTGAACATATTTAAAATAGCATTTCTACCTCGGTGTTATATTAGCACCGTGTTACTAGATTGTCGCTTGGATATAGAAGACTTCTATTTTACTTCTATTTTAGTAATGTCGTTTTATTTGGTGCTGCCGCTCTCGCTATTGTGGCTGCATACCTGGTATCATTGAATCTTAAACTTCCTAAGAATATTACACCATATATAGCTAAATTTTTAGTCCTCTTATCATGATCACATGTTTGGTCTATCTTATAACGGTTATATGGGTAGGAAAAAATCCATTCTTGGACCACAATTTCCTGATAGCCTTCAACGGAATACTCCCTGTTGTATTGGCCGTTACCATATTTTCCATTATCGAGAGCGACTCTGACGAGAAAAAGAACATTTGAGATTATATAAATTTTTTCTTAATTGTTCTTGCGCTTATCATTGACAGTGTGGCTTTGTCAGCCATCGTGTTCAGGCTTTCTTCTTATGGGATTACGCATAATAGACTTGCTGTTTTATGAGTAAACATACTTATCTGGGTAAATCTGGTTTGGATTATGCTCTCCTATATGCGTTTTCTACATCACAAATCCGGACCTTCACCCATCCAAGATGCCGTTACTAAGTATTTGCCGGTCTACGGACTTTGGGCAGCTTTCGTTACATTTACTTTTCCTATAATTTTTAATTAGAAAGGCTCTGTTAATGTACTTCTATAACGTATAAAATCCTTAGTGCCGTTATTATGCAGCTTTTTATACAGTGTTGCATATTTTTGGCTTATTTTCATTACCAAAGTTAAAAATACAGTATTCAAACTATAAGACATAATATATTTTTGCAACTGGATTCTTTAAAATATGTCCAGTTTCATGTGCCCAACGAAAAAGGACTATATGAAACGTTTTTGATAAGCTAAACTTGTACGTTTTAAGTTTAAGTTTGATTAAATGTGAAAAGATGTACTTACACTAAAGGGGGCATTAATGGAATAAGCACTCCGTTTTGGATAATGCGGTCAATTTAGTCTTTAATTTTAATGAAATGCTTAATAAATTTGATATTTTCCAAAAAGAGATATTTACAGTTCTGTGTTGAAATAGAATTAGGAAATATATTAATTCTGGAATATGGAGGTGGAGGAACGTGTCGAGAGAACAAGACTTAAAAAGGCGTGAGGAAGAGCTTCGGCGAAAAGTTGAGGAACTGCAAACAGTGAACGATTCTATGTCTTCGTTATCCCGAAATGATTCAGGAAGATGGAAATAAAAAGATTTAAAAACATTGAATTTCAAAATTCACCCAAATCAAATTAATTAAGGACTATTCATAGGACGTAAAATATAATGAGCAATTATTGGGAAGTGTTCCAGTCAGGTCGATTATAAAAAAATGTAAAATTTATATTTTTAGTATTATGTAATATTAATAATAATTTATTGGAATAATACTTTTAAATTATCGCAGCTGTTAATCGAATGGATCTATGTTAGCATGGAGATTTAAAATGATCAATGCCATGAATCCATCATACAGCTTTTTGAGATGAAACATACTATATCTATCCATAAGAGGGTTATGGGCTAGCTAAAGTTATAGGAAGAAGTTCAGAGATAGTGGAGGAGATGCGAAAAGTAAATCCTCTTATTTATCAAAAGGGATTTGTGCCAAACGTGGGTCGATTTGAGGAATGGAAATGTGAAATTATTCTTCAAGAAAAATTAAAGCAGGTGTAATAATTATACGATGTAGGAAATCAAGAGTCATAACAGATAAAAAGCATGTTTTCCATTCATTTAAGGGTGTGAAAATATGCTCTTTTTAGTTCGTCTACAACTGTTCGATAGTAAAACTACTTTTATGCAATATTTTAACTTGAATTTTGCAGGGACCCTTCAATAAGTTTTTTTATTTATTATTTTAGTTAGAAAATCTGACAACTTAATGGAATTAATCTTGATATGTGAAAGCCTGTGACTAATCATACATAAAAAATACATAAAACATTCATTTCTATAAACATGTTTATAATAACCTTTAAAAATTTAATTTTTAAAATTTCCCATAAAATCCTATATAAAAAAGAAAAAGAGATTAAATTGACTTGACACACAGAAAAACTTTATAGATAATATGATTAAATTTTCAAAATATTTATTATATATAGAATATACACAATATAGTTAGCGATTTAATTTAAATAAAAACATAAACAAGAAGGAAGGTGTGTGATAGTATAAGTCTTTTGGTCTGACCATCAATCCAAGTAAAAAAGGGATAATTGCAATGCCTTTGGTCTGACCAATAGTCCAATGATTAATGTTGACTTTCAGTAGAATTAGTTAAGAGATTTCCTCTGGTCAGACCAACTGACCAAAATAAAAAAAAGGATTCTTAGGGAGGTAAATATGCATTTAACTAAAAAGAAAACCAAAAATTACATAGGTCTAATACTAACTATGATTTTCATGTTATTGTTATCAGCTTGTCAAAGTGCTGAAACATCTACTGGATCTGGCGCAGGCGGGAGTAAAAAAGATGCACCTATCAAAATAGGGATTCTTGAAGATCAATCAGGAGATTTTTCCCTAGTGGGTATTCAAAAATTACACGCTGCACAGTTAGCTGTTGAAGAAATTAATAACAATGGCGGTTTATTAGGTCGTCAGGTGGAAATTGTTGCACCAGATACACAATCAGATAATAAACGTTTTCAGGAAATGGCTAGAAAGGTAATTTTAGAAGATCAAGTCGATGTTGTTATGGGTGGTTTTTCAAGTGCATCACGCGAAGCCATTCGACCAATTATGGAAAAAAACAAAATGCTCTATTTTTACAATAACCAATATGAAGGTGGAGTAGCTAGTAAATACTCATTTAACACCGGAGCTATTCCTGATCACCAAATAGGAACATTAATGGAAGCTGTTATTAAAAAATATGGTCCAAAGGTATATACAATTGCTGCCGATTATAACTTTGGTCAAATTTCAGCCGATTGGGTGCGAACTGAAACAGAAAGACTAGGCGGTGAAATTGTTGGTGAGGAATTTATCCCACTTGGAGTTTCACAATTTGCTAGTACAATCAGCCGAATAAAGGCGGCAGATCCAGATGTGCTTGTGACATTATTGGTAGGACAAGAGCAATCCTCATTCTATGGACAATGGGCAAAGTCAGGAAACACTAAACTTCCAATGGCCACAACCGTAAATATGGCGCAAGCATATGAACATAAGAGATTTGATCCTCCTTCGTTAGCGAACATGTATGTAACAGTTACATTTATGGAAGAGTTAGGCGATATCCTGCCAAGTGCAAAGGAGTTTGTTGACAAGTTTTATAAGAAATTCCCCGATGATAAATACGTGGGTATGGAAGCGGAAACCCAATATACAGGAGTAATGCTATGGGCTGAAGCTGTAGAAAAGGCAGGAACAACTGAAGTTGAGGCTGTTATTGACGCACTGGAAACCGGCATAAGCTATGACGGTCCAGCTGGAACTGCCAAGATTGATCCAGCAACACATCATGCTGTGAGAAATGTATACCTTGCTTATGCAGATAAGGAGCATAAAATTACCTTCCCACAACAATGGGAAGCGGTTGTACCCGATTGGCTCTCTAAAGAAAAGGGAGTGGATCTAACTAAGAAAGACGAATTTAAGCAATATACTCCATTGGACTAAAGGATTGGTTGGCAATTAAAGAGGGAGTTTGCGCTAGACCCCCTCTTTAGTTTCCCCAGCCCCTAAATTAATTAGGAGGTTTTATATGGCTATATTTGAATTGATTTATCAGTTTATGAATAATTTTTCTTTTTTAATTCTCTCTGCAGTTGGTCTTGCCATTATTTTTGGAATGATGGGAATTATTAACTTAGCGCATGGGGAATTCATTATGCTAGGTGCTTATATTACAACCTTAGCTACTGCTTCAGGCGTTCCTCTTCCTCTAGCAATATTATTGGCCGCAGCAGGTGTAGGAGTCTTTGGTCTTATTGTCGATCGTTTAATCATTAACCGTTTATATGGAAGAACCTTGGATTCCGTAGTAGTGACATGGGGAATCAGTATGATTTTAAGCCAAGGGATTTTAATTATATTCGGTCCTTCACTGGAAGGATCCTCTACTCCTTTAGGATCTATTTCTATTGCTGGTGCTACTTATTCTACATACCGCATCCTACTCTTTTTCATCGCCATAGTTATGTTAGGGATCATCTATTGGTTATTTATGCATACCAAATTCGGCCTATATTCAAGAGCCACCATGCAAAAGCATGATATCGCAAATACAATGGGGATCAATACCAATAAAATGTATTCCCTGACTTTTATGCTAGGTGCTGCTTTAGCGGGTCTTACTGGTGGTTTATACGCTCCGACAATGGCCGTTTCCCCGACATTTGGATCAGCTTTTCTAATGCCAAGCTTCGTTACCGTAATTGTCGGGGGTGCAAATCCATTAATTGGCACCTCGTTATCTGGCGGTGTTCTTGGCGTTGTGAATAGCATCTTAGACATTTTATGGGGAACTTTTTATGGAAGGCTTGGCCTCCTTGTTGTTGCCATCATTGTTATTCGATTATTGCCTCTAGGTTTCTCGGGTCTGGTTGAAAAAAAATTAATGCGTGGGCGTGGGATTTGATATGAGAAATTTAAAAATGAAATTAAATACAGAAAATGTAATAGGCATTGGGTTATTTTTGTTTCTTTTTATATATCCGTTATTCGTAACGCCTTATCAGATTTTAAATCTATCTTATTTTATTTCCATGGTCTTTCTAACGCTAAGTTTATCGCTAATTTGGGGATATGGTGGAATTTTCAGCTTCGGGCAGGCTGCATTTTTTGGAGTTGGTGGATATTTTTATGCCATTTTTACCATGAATAGCGGTATTTCAACAATAACCCCTATTGGATTGTTGCTTGGGGTACTTGTTGGCGGCCTAGTTGCTGGAATAATCGGTTACTTTATGTTTTATGGGGGAATCAACGATGTATTTGTAGGGTTAATTACGCTGTGTATAACCGTGAGCTTAGAGACGTTTATGGCTCAGACAGCAGGATCTCAATGGAAGATCGGGACTGTCGGGCTTGGTGGGTATAACGGAATCAATGGGATTCCTACCATTTCGCTTGGATCTTTCGCTCTAGCGGATGTTAATTTTTATTACTTTATTTTAATTGTTCTACTAGTGGTCTATATCGGACTAAGACTTTTTGTTGTCTCACGTTTTGGCTACACGGCTATTGCTATTCGGGAAAACCGAGAAAGAACTAAGTTGCTTGGCTACAATGTGCCACGTTTTCAAACCCTTATTTTTGCATTAGGAGGAGCTTTAGCATCGCTAAGTGGGATTCTGTATGCCACTTGGGGAGGATATATGACTCCTTCCGCAGCTGGATTAACTGCTGCAACTCTTCCGGTGGTACTTGCCGCTGCAGGCGGAAGAAAGAACCTTACAGCCGCGATGATTTTCACTTTCATCTATTATTGGTTTTCACAAACCCTTTCTGCAAGTGGAAATGAGTATGCTCTAGTAATTCTAGGGGCTGCTTTGATTCTAGTAATTCTTTTCGTACCAGAAGGAATCATTGTTTCCTTATTTAAGTTAGGTGACAATTTATTTTTTAATAGGAAGAAAGCAACCCAAGTTAAAGCAGAAGGAGAGTTTACATGAGCAAAGGATTGGTTGAGAAGAGTGATGCTATTCTTACCTTAAAGGGAGTCGGAAAGCATTTTGGTGGTCTTAAAGCTGTAGATAATATCGATTTATCCATAAAAAAGGGAGAACTTCACTGTTTAATTGGTCCCAATGGAGCTGGGAAAAGCACGATATTCAAAATGATCATGGGCGTTTATGAACCAACGGTAGGAGAGGTTTTCTATAATGGAAAAAACATTACCAAAATGAAAAACTGGGACAGGGCAAATTTGGGATTGAGCATTAAAATGCAGGTTCCAGGGGTATTTGGAGAACTTTCTGTTTACGATAACATGAGAATTTCAGCACAGAAACATATGAAATCCTCTGAACGAGATGAAGAGATTGATAATCTCTTAAGATTTTTAGACATTATCCATTTAAAGTATGAAATCGTCAATAACTTATCACATGGACAACAGCAATGGCTAGAAATCGGAATGTCCTTAGCAAGTAAACCAGAGCTCTTATTATTGGATGAACCAGCCGCAGGAATGGGGCCGACTGAAACTGAGTTTACCGCAGAGCTAGTCCAGAAATTAAACCGTGAGGGAGTTACAATCCTTTTTATCGACCATGATATGGATTTTGTTAGAAAAATTGCGGAGAAGGTCACGGTATTACATTTAGGTAAAAAATTTGCTGAAGGCACTATTGAAGAGATAGAAGCGAATCAGGATGTCGTAGATATATATCTAGGCAATTCTTAAACTTTAAGGGGGTGATCGCCATTTTAAAAGTCAATAATATTGTTTCAGGATATGGAAAAGTTATTGTTGTTCGTGATTTTAATATTGAAATTGAAAAAGGTGAAATCGTATCAATCATTGGACGAAACGGTATTGGCAAAAGCACCTTTGTAAAAACATTGGTGGGTATCTTACCTAACAAGGAAGGCTCTATTTTTTTCAAAGAACAAGACATTACCAATGTGAAAGCACATGAAAGAGCATGGAGTGGAATCGGCTATGTTCCTCAAGGACATGGGGTCTTCCCAACTCTTACTGTGGAAGAGAATTTGATGACTGGCCAATTAATTAATAAAAAGAAATCAAATCTTGATTTCAATTTAGTCTATGATTATTTTCCACGGTTACGAGAAAGAAAGAAGCAAAAAGCTGGCACATTAAGTGGAGGAGAACAGGCAGCTTTAGCTATAAGCAGGGCCCTTGTAGGGAATCCCGATTTATTAGTACTCGATGAGCCGACCGAGGGAATACAGCCAAATATTGTTCACCATATTAGTGACATAATAACAAAAATCAATCAAGACCTCGGACTAACTGTTTTGTTTGTAGAACAGCATATAGGATTAATTCAACAAATGTCTCAGCGCTGCTATGCAATGGATAAAGGGACAATTGTTGGAGAAATTCAAAACGAAGAGGTCAAAAATTATGAAATCTTAAAGAGGTATTTGGCAGTTTAATCGCCTAATAAAATAGATTGATATGGAGGAGATCATATGGAAAAAGTTAGTGAAAAAGTCAGACAAATCATCCAGCCTGGAGAACATAGTTATGTATTTTCAAAGTATCTTGAGCCAATTGCTCATGTAAAACCAGGGGAAGTTGTAGAGATTTATACAAAAGATGCATTTGAAAACCGTATTACCAGTGAAAAAGATCTCCCATCCCAAATATTGGGGGATTATTTAAATCCGCAAACAGGACCTATCTACATTGACGGGGCAGAACCTGGAGATACCTTGGTTGTACATATTATTGATATTGAACCTGACCGGGACTGGGCTGTAAGTGTCATGAAGGAAAGTTTTGGTGGCCTAACTTCCACTGATCTGACACCAATGCTCCAAGACCCTCTTCCAGAGAAAGTGTGGATTTATAAAATTGAAGATGGCATGGTTCGCTGCAATGATCAGCTTAACTTTCCATTGCGGCCTTTCCTAGGAACCATTGGAACAGCTCCAGAGGTGGAAGCACTCTCTGCATTAACACCATTTAATCATGGAGGGAACATGGATGTACCTGATACCAAACCAGGAAACAAGGTATATCTTCCTGTTCGTACAGAAGGGGCTTTCTTCTTTACAGGCGACGCTCACGCTGGACAAGGAGATGGAGAGCTTTGTGGCGTAGCGCTTGAAATCTCGGCAAGAGTAAGGTTAAAGTTTGAATTAATTAAAAACAAAGAGATTAAATGGCCTCGAATTGAAAGTGACTCAGAGTATATGGTAGTAGGTAGTGCCCGTCCAATGGAAGATGCCGCAAGAATCGCCTACTCTGAATTAATAAAGTGGATGGAAGAAATGGGCTGGGATAAGTTTGAAGCTTACCAGGCTTTAACCCAAATCGGAAAGCTGCATGTAGGTAATATGGTAGACACTTATTATTCATTAGTCGCAAAGATAGATAAAAAATATACAAAGTTGGATTAACACCTAAAAATCTAAAAGTTTTATCTAACTATAGTAAATATGTAAAAAAATTACCTACAGTTGCTATAAGACGTAGGTAATTTTTTTTCCCACTTAACAATATGTACTAAAATGCTCAAAATTTTATATTCATAATGTCTAGAATGGAGAGAATGGTATGTCTATTAAACATCTGAACGATATAGATAATCATGACTCTAAAAACTTTGAGATTTTTCAAACAAAATATTGGATGACTCCAAATCCATACTGTATTCAGGGTCATCAAACCTTAAGAGAATGCGCTGAAATTATGGAAAGACTTCAAATTGAGAGTTTGCCTGTTATAGATGCACATAATCAGCTTTTTGGAATGATTACTTTAAAAAAGCTCATTTCCTATTTGTTAAACGGCAATCCTGATGGAATATTAATCAGAAATATTGTAAAAAGAAACTTCTCGTGTATGCGTACAACTGATTCATTATTAAATATTAAAAAAATGCCCCACAGCGGCCTGCCGGTAATCGATGATCACAATCATGTAGTAGGTTTTTTAGGTATAAGAGATATTTTGGATGCGAATTCGTTACTCATTTCAAGGCTCCAGCAAAAGGGAAATATAGCTGAGGTCCTACAAGCGATTTTGGAGAGTGCTTACGAGGGTATTGCCGTAGTAGATGAGGACGGAATCCTTGTAGAATTCAATGAAGCCTATAGTCGCTTTACGGGGATAGAACGAGAAGGAGCTATTGGAAGACACGTAACGGAAGTTATTGACAATACTAACCTCCATTTAACAGTTAAATCAGGAATCCCTGAGCGAGGTGTAGTCCAAAATATACAGGGCCAAGACATGGTGGTGCACCGCATTCCGATCTGGAAGGAAGGGAGGGTTACTGGGGCAATCGGCATGCTGATTTTTGAAGGCGTATCGGAGGTCTATAAACTCTATGAGTCTTTGCAAAAAGATCATGTAGTGGAAAGAAACAGCAGGGGAGACGTTCATTTTGGCCAAGAGGAAAATCAACAGATCACGCTTGATCAAATACTTGGGATAAGCGAGGAAATTTCAAAAGTGAAACGCTTATCCCGTAGGGCTGCGAAAACATTAGCAACCCTACTGATTACCGGAGAAAGTGGCACAGGAAAAGAAATGTTTGCAAAAGGGATTCACCATTTAAGTATACTGTCAAATGGCCCATTTGTTAGTGTGAATTGCGGGGCCATTCCTGAAGCTTTATTTGAGTCAGAGTTGTTTGGTTATGAAGAAGGAGCTTTTACCGGAGCAAAAAAAGGAGGAAAACCAGGAAAATTCGAACTCGCACATAATGGAACCATCTTTTTAGATGAAATTGGTGAAATGCCGTTGCTCATGCAATCAAAGCTGCTTCGTGTTCTTCAAGAAAAAGAGGCTGAAAGAGTTGGTGGATTGAAAAAATATAAAATCAATGTCCGCATCATCGCTGCTACAAATAGAGATCTAAAAGCGATGGTGGAACAAGGATTATTTCGAGAAGACCTTTATTATCGTCTGAATGTCATCCAGCTTCATATCCCTCCATTACGAAACCGGAAGGATGATATCCCAATTCTGCTATCCAATTATTTAAAAAAGTTATGCAAAAAATATCAGATACCTACAAAAACCTTTACTGCGGAAGCAGTGACAGCTTTTGTCGACTATGATTGGAAAGGCAATATAAGAGAAATGATCAACACGCTTGAACAGCTGGTAACATTCGTAGATGGACAAATCATTAGTAAGGGTCATTTGTCCGAAAATATCACGGACCCAAAATTATTGCCCAAACCTAATCCAGCCAATAACAGCTCTAATCAATCCGTTTTACAGGCGGCGAAGGATGTGGGAAAAAATAAGGAAAGAGAATTGATCATCAACGTACTGAGGGAAGCAGGAGGAAACAAAAAGAAAGCCTCTGAAATCCTTGGGATTCATCGAACTACTCTTTACCAAAAGTTAAAAAGGCATAACATCTTTTAGTAGATTGTTTGTTGGGAAACCCCTACACGATGACTACATTTATCAGAAAACCACTACACAAAGCAACAAAACAGCAACGGTTAAAACACATTTTATGTTGGCACACATCTTGCATATTTAGATAATAATAATGATTATGAGGAGAGTGCCAAATGGATACCACTTCAACATTTAGAACTCCACAGACAATTTTATACAGAAAAAATGCTTTTAAGAGAGTCGGCAAGGAATCAGCAAGCAGAGGAAAGAAAGCATTGATCATTAGTGACAAAATCATGGATCAACTGGGAAATGTAAAGCAATGCAGAGAGTACCTTCAAGATGAAGGGGTTGAAAGCCTAGTCTACATTGGCGTAGAATCAGAGCCGACCGATCAATATGTTGATGAGGCTTTAGTTATTCTCCAAAATGAACAATGTGATTTGGTTATCTCCCTTGGTGGAGGCAGCTGTATAGACACAGCAAAAGCAATCGCTGTAATTGCTGCAAATGGCGGATACATTGGAGATTATATGGGTGGGAGAAAAATGGCAGTAAAGCCAGCAATTCCGCACATTGCCATTCCTACAACTGGTGGGACAGGGTCAGAAGCAACAGATGTAACCGTGATTACAAATACAGAAAATAATGTAAAAATGATGATTAAACAACCGGCCTTCATGCCAACAGTTGCCATTGTGGATCCTATTCTGACATTATCCTCACCAAAAAAGATAACAGCTGCAACAGGAGTGGATGCTTTAAGCCATGCAATTGAGGCGTATATTTCAAAATTATCCCATCCGTTGACAGATATTCTTGCCTTATCAGCGATGAACCTAATTGTTAATCATCTCGAAGATGCCTATAATGACGGATCCAATATCGAAGCCCGTGAAGCGATGTCATTAGGATCGCTCCAGGCAGGCATGGCTTTTTCCAACGCTTCCGTATGCTTAGTGCATGGAATGTCCAGACCGATTGGAGCCATGTTCCATGTACCACATGGGTATTCGAATGCTATGTTGCTACCTGCAGTATTAGAATTTAGTAAAGAAGCGTGTATCGACAGGCTAGCAGACTTAGGAAGAATTTTCGACCCTCACAAAGATTTCATCTCAAATAGCGAGGCTGCAGATGCCGCCGTAAAATCAGTGAAAAAACTTTGCTTAAACTTAAATATCCCTAACCTTAAAAATTGGGGAATTGATGAAGAAGCCTTTAACATAGCCATCAATAAAATGGCACATGATGCTCTTAATAGTGGAAGTCCGGCAAATAATCCACGCGTTCCATCTGAAAAAGAATTACAAGAGCTATATTTTATTTGTTATGATTATCAGTTTCTCTCAACACAAAATGTATAATAGCGCCACTGAAATATTCAGAACATACCGATAATTATCATAAATGAGTTTTACTTTTCTAATATTTATATATCGAGAGGAGATTTGTCGTGACTATCAATACAACAACTAAACTACTAAAAAATTATATTAATGGGGAATGGGTAGATGCTCAAACAAATCAATACCAAAGTGTTCCCAACCCCGCAACAGGAGAGGAATTGGCCCAAGTGCCTATTTCTTCAAAAGAAGATGTTGATACAGCCGTCCAAGCTGCAAAGGAAGCATTTAAATCCTGGAGCAAGACTCCTGTTCCGAAACGGGCCCGAGTTTTGTTCAAGTACCAGCAATTATTAGTCAATCACGGGGATGAACTTGCAAGATTGATCACTCAAGAGAATGGAAAAAGCTTTAAGGAAGCATATGGCGAAGTTCAGCGAGGAATTGAATGTGTGGAATTCGCTGCAGGGGCACCTACCTTAATGATGGGGAAACAGCTTCCAGATATTGCTACGGATATTGAATCCGGAATGTATCGCTATCCTGTCGGTGTCGTAGGTGGAATCACTCCATTTAACTTCCCGATGATGGTTCCTTGCTGGATGTTTCCACTTTCGATTGCTTGCGGAAACACCTTTGTTCTTAAGCCATCCGAAAGAACTCCTTTATTAGCCAATCGTTTAGCAGAGCTTTTTGAAGCAGCAGGTCTTCCAAAAGGTGTTTTAAGTATCGTTCACGGCGCCAATGATGTCGTAAATAGACTGCTAGAACATAAAGATGTCCAAGCAATCTCCTTTGTTGGCTCTCAACCAGTCGCAGAATATGTATACAAAACTGCTGCAGGCTATGGAAAGCGTGTTCAGGCATTGGCAGGAGCTAAGAATCACTCCATCGTGATGCCAAGCGCTAATTTAGATGCTGCGGTGAAAGACATCATTAATGCAGCCTATGGATCAGCAGGTGAAAGATGCATGGCGTGCTCTGTTGTAGTCGCTGTCGGTGATGCCGCAGAACCATTGCTAGAAAAACTAAAGTACGAGGCAGATCATATTAAAATCGGGAACGGACTTGAGGATAATGTATTCTTGGGTCCGGTCATCCGCCAAGAGCATAAAGAAAGAACCGTGAGATACATCGAATCCGGAGAGGAAGAAGGAGCGATCCTTGTTCGTGATGGACGTAAAGACGAGTCGTACCATCAAAACGGATATTTTATTGGACCTACGATCTTTGATAAGGTAGATCCTTCTATGAAAATATGGAAAGAGGAAATCTTCGCACCAGTGCTTTCAATCATAAGAGTGAGCAGTTTAGAGAAAGCGATTGAATTAACGAATCAATCTGATTTCGGAAACGGTGCCTGCTTGTTTACTAAAGAAGGAAGTGATGTTCGCTACTTCAGAGAAAACATCGAAGCGGGAATGTTAGGCGTTAACGTTGGCGTCCCTGCTCCAATGGCGTTTTTCCCTTTCTCTGGCTGGAAAAATTCCTTCTACGGTGATCTGCATGCAAACGGCCCGGATGGAGTGGAATTTTATACAAGACGGAAAATGCTTACTTCTAGATGGTAATTCGAAACAACCCCTGTTGTACTATGGCTGGGCAAGATGTTGATATCGGTATTTAAAGAAAAGAGGGATGAATTATGATTACCAAATCATTTAAAGCTGCCACTGTACAATTTGAGCCTACACAATTTCAGAAGGAAGATAATATTAAAAAGTTATATAACTTAGTTGAAGAGAGTGCCAAAAATGGTGCAAAGCTTATTGTTACTCCTGAAATGGGAACAACGGGATACTGTTTTTATAACCGTGAAGAAATCGCACCATTTGTGGAGCCAATCCCAGGGAATACAACAGCAATTTTTGAAAAGCTCGCCAAGGAATACCAGTGCTATATTGTTATCGGTATGCCTGAAGTGGATCCGGAAAATGATCTATACTATAACTCTGCTGCGCTAATCGGCCCAGAAGGCCTTGTCGGTAAACATCGCAAAACGCACCCATACATTGCTGAAACAAAATGGGCGGTTAATGGAGAGCTGGGCCACCAGGTATTTGAAACCACGATTGGACGAATTGCGATTTTAATTTGTATGGATATGCATTTTATTGAGACATCACGTGTGCAAGCTCTGCACGGAGCAGACGTCATCTGTCATATTAGCAACTGGCTGGATGAGCGTACCCCTGCGCCTTATTGGATTAATAGAGCCTTTGAAAACAACTGTTATGTAATCGAAAGTAATCGTTGGGGATGGGAACGTACGGTTAAATTTAGTGGAGGCAGCTGTGTGATTGATCCAGAAGGACAAATTCAGGCCGTCATTGATAACGGGGATGCTGTTGCCTATGCAGAAATCGACTTGGATAAAGCCCGAAACAAAAACGTCAACGGAAGAAATCTCATCAAGGATCGACGACCTGAAAAGTACAGGGAAATAATGACCAATTCCTATACATGGAATCCTTTGGATCTTTTTGGCCTTTATGGCCATCAGCCATTTCCGACAGGTAAAAAGTCGATCGTTGCCGTTGCCCAGATTATGCCAGGAGCAAACAAAAGCACTAACTTAGCTAAAATCGAAGAGCTGGCTAGCGAAGCAAAACAGAATGGAGCAGAAATAATTGTATTTCCTGAGCTATCAATTAGTGGGATGTTTCATGACGAAAGCAGTGCAGAGCCTGTACCAGGAAAAAGCACTGACCAGCTTGTAAAACTGTCTTTGAAGCACCGCATGTATATCATTGCTGGGCTAGTAGAAATTGACAATGGTTCATTATATAATACAGCTGTATTAACGGGCCCAGAAGGGTTTATTGGAAAATATCGTAAAATCCATCTTGATGAAACAGACCTTACTTGGGCTAATGCTGGAGACGAATGGAAAATATTTGATTTGAAAGTTGGAAGAGTTGGTTTACTCATTGGTTATGATACATTAATCCCTGAAGCAGGACGTGTATTAGCGCTTCGCGGATGTGATATTCTTCTTTGTCCATCTCTATTGAGTAGTCCTGTGCCAGCAGCACATCCAGGAACGAGCGTTCCGCAAAATTACCCTATTCCTACGGGAGGAGATCCTCTTCATTGGCATTTGCATCGCGTTCGGGCAGGGGAAAATAACGTGTATTTAGTTTTTGCGAACGCGTTTGACAGTAAAAAGGGCTTTTACGGAAAAAGTGGAATCTTTGGGCCGGAAACATTCAAGTATCCAAGGAATGAGTCTGTCGTGATAGAGGAAGAGGGCTTGGCATATATTGAAGTCGATACATCAAATGCAGATCCAACGTACCCAACAAATGTAGTAAAGCGAAAAGATTTAGTACTCATGAGACAACCACATTTTTACAAAGACCTGATCAGTTTGGAGTTAACGAATGAGGGCTTGATCGAAGGTAAAGTTCTCTTTCCACAAAAAAACTAATAGGGAGTTTAGAGGAATCGGTATCCGCCGATTTCCTCTAATTTAAAAATTGAAGGCGGTTTCATCCGAATGGTTGTTAGTGATAGCGTATTTTTTTATGAAATCAACCATATATTCCAAATGATTTTCCATTTCCAAATGAGCTTGTTGAGGATTTTTACTATCAACTGCATCATAAATACGGTAATACTGATTTAATATATCCCGATATGCTGCATCATGTGTATGAATTTGAAAACCAGTAGTATATAAGTTTTTACTAACTACATCCGAAACAACAATGAGAATATCTGAAAGCGTGTTGTTGTAAGCAGACTTTGCCAAAAATAAATGAAAATCTAAATCTGCCTGAATTCTTTCCTCTATATCTTCCGTCTTTTCCATTCTGTTAAGAGCTTCTTTTAAATTCTGCAAATCTTTACTTTTCCTTCGCTTTGCAGCAAGCTTTGCGATGCCACCCTCTAATATTTTCCTTGATTCAAGTAATTCCATTGTTTCATCAAGAGGGTATGTTAGAAAAGGTAGGATTTTCGTGAGAATTTTCGGAACATTTGGTTTCTTTAAAGTAGTTCCCTCACCTGGCTTGGATGAAATTACATCGAAAATCTCAAGGATTCTTAATGCCTCCCTGACAGAGGAACGGCTAACTTGCAACGAGCTTGCGAATTCCCGTTCTGTCATTAGCTTATCTCCAGGAGCCAGCATACCTGATGAGATGCTTTGCTGGATCCGGTCTAAAACTTGTTCGAACATTCGATTATTCTTATTAACAGGATTTAGATGCATCGAAACACCTCCTATTATTTCTTTTTATCAATCTCTTTCACTATACTTTTTTCGTATTCCAGTTGGTCGTCTTCCATTCGAAGAAAGAGACGCAAGCATTTAACAGAACATAATACATGCGCGCGTTCTGGGAACCCCGCCGTATGTTCAATATAATTTCCTTCAATTTTTTTATGACAAACTTCACATTGCTGCGCGTACAACATGGACCACACCTTAAAGTAATTTTCTTTTAACTATTATATTATATATATACAGAAAAGAATAATTTATTTGACTTCTCATCTGGGAAATTTATTCCATTCCGTTTCGCGATCCATTGGAAATCTAGTAAAATAAAATTGTCCCTTTGTACTTATGGTTAAAATAATGTGGAGCAAAGATCCCACAATCATTGCCAAAAAGGAAGAGTAATAGATTGGGTAAATTTCTAAAATTCCCACCCCCCCAACAATCACTCCGACGGCAAGAGAGAATACTCCAGTTGGATTCCATTTGTATAAAAAAGGTCTCCTGTACTCAATAAAATCTGATGGTCCGTAGTTTAATAATTTTCTACAAATAAAATGGTCCACTAGGATAATTAAAATCCAAGTATTTGTTAAAATCCCTGTAACGGCGAGGAAAACATCTATATAATTCAAAAAATTCACAGCATAGAAAAGGCAACTCAAAATATAGACTGCCACCATCCACCACGGTCTCCCAGGAGTAAAATTAAATATCAGAGAAAATGAATTTGATAGAGCAAGAGAAGCGGAATACAGATTCATGACATTGATTCGTATTTGCGTGATAAGTACAAAGAATGTACCCCAAACTCCTATTATTAATGGGAAAATAAAACCAGGATCAGCAAATGTCATTGCTGATTCTTCTTT
This sequence comes from Peribacillus glennii, assembly GCF_003429105.1. Classification (GTDB taxonomy): domain Bacteria; phylum Bacillota; class Bacilli; order Bacillales; family DSM-1321; genus Peribacillus; species Peribacillus glennii. The sequence continues at coordinate 47,790 of NZ_QVTD01000001.1, read as the reverse complement.
CATGGAATACATAAGAGTGTAAGCGAAAAGAGGGCCAATCAGTATATTTCCGATCATAGGGGCTAACATGCCCACCATGCAGAGAAACCCCCCCCGATAACCGGTGTCGCTTTTAGCAAAACGTGCGTAGTCGGTCGCCATTAATCCTTGAAAAACAACTTGTCCATTAGCCAACATAAAAGCCATACCCAGAGAATCAACGGAAATCGGTTCAAGTGGAAGCCATTGGCTTGGCCCCGCTACATCAAAATTTGTAATGAGCAAATATATGGCTACTCCCAGTAAAGCGCTATAAATAAGGACTCCCCAGGTTTGGAAAATCTGTAGTTCCTTCATCCCATACCACACTAGAACAAGCTTTAATAATCCCACTCCTGCAAAAATCATATTACTTTCAAAGGAATGCACAGTAAGGTTAAATGAAAACGCAATAGCATTTGTAACAATGGTTCCTTCTAAAATAAAGTAAAAAATAAAGTTAATTCCGTAGATCAAGGATGTAACGGATGAGCCGATATAACCAAACCCCATTCCTCTTGTCATCATATCAACCGTTAAGCCTTCCTTGCTGGCAAGATGAATCATAACCATCCCTATTAAACTAGCTCCAATAAATAAATAGCCAAGTGGTAGCAGCATAATTGGCCACCCAACTGTAAAACTAAGCTTAGTTCCGAAAGTAAAAAAGAAAAGGGCAGTTGAGTTTCCGATTAATACCAAGATAATAGCAGGTATTGGCCATCTATAATGAGAAGGAATTTTTTTTATCGCGTAATCCTCAATATTTTCACTTCTCGAAGTGTTTGATGGTCCTTTAAACCAGCTTCCAAAGTTTCTCAAGGAAGTATCCTCCTACTATTATTTGAATTTTATAAAAATTATAACAAATAATTTATTAAAAAAATAAGTTTAATTTTATATATAAGCATAATCCTAAAGTATTTCATGTGTATACCTTACTGGAATGAATATCTATAAAAAAAAGAAAACAATTCAAAACTATATTTATGAATAACAATTGGGTTTGATTGTCTTTATTAAATAGAGATTAATTAATCCTGTTGGATATATAAGAAGGTTCTAGATATAGGGGGTTAAAATAATAAAAATAGACGTGAAGTTCATCTTTTCTGTTTATATAAAGGTCAGAGATCGTGTAGGAATGTACTGATTAACGGGGCAGAATTTCCTGTAATGAATGAAATCCGAGTAATAACCTGCCGATAGAAATAGATAGTCCTGAAGCTGGCCAGCGAAAAGGACAATACTTGGCATTCGCCCTATGTTTATGAAGTAAATGGAGTTGGAAAACGCTTATTCATCACATACAATTGTAACAGTAACAGAATAGGAATGATAAAATAACCATTGGTTAGCCATAAGAAATCAGAAGAAGTCAACAGAAATGTTGGCTTTTTATAATGAATTTACACCATACTCGTATAATTCGAAAATAGTCACTACATGTTCAAACATTTCATTGAGATTGAGAGATATAATGATTAAGTATGATATAACTATTTTGGGATAATTCTTAGGAGGCTTTAAAAATGAATGACAGGATTACTAATGGTTTTCAATATATCCTTAACGGTTCATTAATAATACTAGGACTCATGTTAACCTTAGCAATGATACGTGAATTATGGATGATTGTATTAGAGGTAATGGGGACAAGCCTGGAAGTTCATAATATGTTACAGGAAATTCTTGTGTTTTTTCTTTATTTTGCGTTTCTATCCACAATCGTTAAGTATTTTAGAGAAGGGTATCATTTTCCGATAAGATATCTCTTATATATAGGTATAACAGCGACATTACGTTTTATTATAGTAAACCGTGATGATCCCATAGATAACTTTATTTTATCTCTTGTCATATTGGTTTTAATGATCGCTTATTTTTTAGAAATATCATCTTCTAAAAATACTGAAAAGAGACAGGAGAAATAAAAATACATATAAATTAACACATATATACGTGTTATTTGGTTGGATAAATTCTAAAAAGAGGGATTTACTTTTTTTAATTATAGAAAGAAATGATACTTAACAGTATTAACACATGATAAAGGGAGCTTTTTAAACTAATGGGTGTAAGAGTTGAAGAGTAGGGCTGTCCGCACGGGCAGCTTTTTCTTATTGGGCTAACGAGGCAGGTTCGTTGAAGATGAGTGAATGTATATCTCGTTTCGTAGTTTGTTTATCTGTAGACATAGCTTAGAACTTTAGTACATAAAAAAACCACTAAATTTAATTAGTGGCTGTTTCTAGATTACTACTTATTGCTTCATTGATCGCAAGGGCAGTCGATTTAACATTACCATAAATTTTAGTTGTTTGTCTTTCTATATACCTAATTCGGAAGGCTTGCGTTATTTCGATTTGATTATCAAGGGTTATACATATAACTGAGAGTATTGGTTTTTGATTTTGTGAAAATGTATGTGTAATTCCTACATCTTTGAAGTAACAGAGTTGTTCTAACATCTTTTCTATTTGATCTTGAGACATTTGTTAGTCTCCTTTCCCATTACGGAGGGAAAGTGACTAAGGAAAGTCAGAAAAAGACCCAAAGTAATATTTTTTTTAATAATAATTACCATATTACTTTTTAATTATAACATCATTGAAAGGTTTTGTCCCTTCTTGTGACAGTTTATATGAAAGAATCTGCTGCGTATTTTGAAGGTATTCAACTAAAGGCCGAATTGTTTGTTACAATCCCTTTAGATGTTTGCAATATAGGATGGTGTATATAGATGAATATTCCTGTCTGGGGATTAATTTTTCAAGCCTTATTTTTCTTGGTGATTACTGTCTTCAACAATGTTAAAGTTTTATAATTGAACACTTTTCTATATGTCCCATAGCATTTTTTGAGCTAACCCGTGGATTATCCAGTTTTGTATGCGGACTATATGATGTTTTTAAAAGAGTTAGTCCATTGCTTTCTATATTCGTTTCTTTTTTTTGGGATCCTAATTTGTTTGTATTTCGTTTTTGTGTATCTTTTACCAGAAGCAGGAATACCACCTGCTATCCCTTGGTTTTATTCTGAAAAGGTTTAATTTTTTTATTTAGCTAACGGGATCGGGCAGATTGCGATTGGAGTGTGATTACAATATAAAAAAATGACCTACCCTTTTGGCAAGTCAAGTGCTTGGTATGCTAGCTGGTATTTTCCCCCTTCAGCAACTTCTGCATGGTACAGTGCCTTGAGGGCAAAGTTTTTCTCAAGGTCGTGTTCTTCCATCATTTCTTTTAAACGGCTTTGCAATTCTTTATTTTCTTTGATCAGCTGTTTCATTTGCGATTTAATGTATTTCAAGTGATATTTAACTCCTTTCAAATGCCATATATGCTACCAAGTATAGCATTAATCAGATCATTTTAAATTAGTCCTGTTTCCCCCGTATACTACAACTACTACGTCAGCTGTTTATCTTTATAGATTAAAGAGTGCATTAAACTAAATAAAGTGTATTTGGAAATTAAACAATGGTGTTTATGGCAGTATGTTTTTTAAATATAAAATGCTGAAAATATACAAAGTATGAATAAGAACTTGCATATTCGCAGTTTATTGATCATTTGGGATATTAAACAAACTTTAAGTGCAATCTTTTACAATCTGAAGAGAAGATGCCAATATGACAGCTCCGTTTCATCCTTTAATTCCCGCATCTGAGGGTTAAATACAAGTGGGCTTATATGTGATTTGTTAATCTCTTTTCCATCAGTTCTGCTGTTTGTTTCGAATTTGGATTTCCTTCATTTTTTAATTAATCAATGATGTTAATATACTCTGTTTCATTTCGGTTCTGACTTAATTTATATGCAGCCTGAATTTCTCCCACCAAAAGAGTTTTTTTGAACAAAATCCCAAATTTCATTAATATCGGTGACTTTAAAGTATTTAGGAATATACACAATAATCCACCTTTCAAGAAAAGTTAGATGAGTGTTTTGGTCATTATTAAGTCCACTTGTTCTTCATCACCCATATAAAAAGAGTGGGCGCCAGTTTGGGCAAACCCCTTTTTCTGATAAAAAGCAATGGCATTTTCATTTTCTTCCCAGACGCCTAGCCAGATTTTCTTTTTCTTGTATTCCATGGCAACTTCCATCGCTTTATTTAGCAGATGATTCCCAAGCCCATGTTTTTGGAATTTCTTCTTTACATAAATCCTCTCGACTTCAAGTGATTCATCGCCCATTGCTTCCGACTGCGCATTATCGGTATTGACCTTTAGGTATCCAGCGACTTCATGATTAAAATAAGCAAAAAAGAATTGTGAAGAACAATTGGCTAATTCTTTTTCTAATTGTTTCAAATCAAATGCCCTTTCCAAATAGGCATTGATCTGTTCTGGTGAATTCTGTTCCTTAAATGTCTCATTAAATGTCTCAACACTGATTTGTTGAAGTTCGCGTGAATCTTCAAGGGTACACTTCTTTATATTCATCGTCATTTGAATAGATCGCTCCTTCTGCTGATTAATAGGTTCTCTTGTTTCCCTTTTTGACAAATTCCCAGTCTTTTTCGACATTTTTCCTTATTCGTTGTAGAAGATCGAAAGTGGTTTCTGCTTCTTTTTCGGAGAATCCCTCTAATGCAACGAGATTGGAATAATCATTTTCTCTTTTTATGAAGGGGTACACAGTTTTCCCTTTCTCAGTTGGAAAGAGCTTTTTTATTTTTTTGTTGTGTGGATCTTCTTTCTTTTCAATAAAGCCGTTCATTTCAAGTTTTTGTATAGCACGAGCCGCCGTTGATCGATCTACTTTTATCATCTCAACTACCTTTTCCTGAATGATTCCCGGGTTTTCACATATTCGCACAAGGTATAAATACTGCCCTTTTGTCAGGTCAAATTCTTTGAATTCTATATTACTGATCGAATCTAATGCCCTTGCTATCATGCCGATTTCACGCAGAATCTCCTTCATCATTAACTCCTTCATACATATTTTTGTTGCATATACAATAAAAACAACATATATTGAATTTAACCTAAATTGTTGCATTTGCAATAAAAATAACGATACAGAGGTGGAGTAAAGTGGTTCAACAAGAAGATAAACTGAAGGACCTTTTTTAGGGGTCCTTTTTGTTTTGGTGAAATATCAATACAGAGCCTTTTAATAAAATTATCAAAAGTGGTTTATCATGGTTCAATCAGGGGTAATAACATTCGGTAGGATTGTTTTAAATGCTGTGCCGCATTGTTTATTAGTTGGGATGTGTCAGGCATTTAGCCATTAGGATTATTAAAATGAAGGTTGAAATTAATTTATAAATTGGAGCAAATTTTATTTGATTGTGGGTTTTGGCTTGATAGATTGTAAGGTTCGGTGCATCAGCCATGATATCTTGAATTCAATTCTTCAGATACCCCCTATTTGTTGCGCGAAATTTATTTCTATTTTCAGGAACGATACTGAATAAATCCCTTACCTGAAACTCCCCGGCTGGAAGGGAAACTCCACAAATATCTTTATTGCCACCCTTTTTTCTAATTCCTGATGGAAACACAATTTGATGCTTGGTCTTCCCACAAATTTCACTTTATTAAACAATCCACTATTGGGAATCACTAATAAGTGATAAATATGCAGATATAATTACATAATTTTTTTTGGAAAGTAGGAGATTTTTATTGATCACGTTTGAACATGTCGGGAAAAAATATCCGGATGGGTTTGTCGCATTGAAGGATATTGATTTTCACATTGAAGAGGGAGAGCTTGTTGCTTTAATCGGTCCCAGCGGCTCAGGTAAAACAACGACGATGCGTATGATAAACCGGTTGATAGAGCCGACCAGCGGAAGGATATTTATAAATGGTGAAGACATTTCCAAAATCGATCCCGTTCGGCTGCGCAGGAATATCGGTTATGTTATTCAGCAAATCGGGCTTCTTCCGCACTTGACGATTGAAGAGAATATAACCCTTGTGCCGAGATTGAAAGGGTGGAATCCGGAACAATATCAGAATAAAGTGGATGAACTCCTGAATATGGTGGGCTTGGATCCCGCGGAATATAAGTCTCGTTTTCCTGCCGAACTCAGCGGGGGCCAGCAGCAACGTGTGGGTGTTATCAGGGCATTGGCGGCCGAACCGCCTATTATCCTTATGGATGAACCTTTTTCTGCGCTTGATCCAATCAGCCGTGAACAGCTGCAGGATGAGCTGGTAAATCTGCAGGAGGACATTAAGAAAACGATTGTCTTCGTTACCCATGATATGGACGAAGCAATCAAGATCGCAGACCGGATCGCGATCATGAAAGATGGTGAAATTGTGCAGTTTGATACGCCGGAGAGAATACTGCGCCATCCAAAAAATGAATTCGTGAAAGGGTTCATCGGGGAAGAACGTCTTGAAGCATTGGATCATTCACCTCCGGTTGCAGCGGATCTTATGCTTAAGAAAGTGGTGACTGCACGGCCGACAAGGGGCCTTGCCCAGTCCCTGAAAACGATGAAAACCTATAAGGTTGACACACTACTGGTAATAAACCAGCAAAATCAGTTGCTAGGAATCGCTACCATTGATAACGTAGAACGCTACTATGCGGAGGAAGAAAAAACCTTGCAGGATATAATGGACAGGGACTATCAATCCGTTGCAGCCGACACTCCTTATACGGATGTCGCTGAACTCTTTGCCAAAGGGGCCGTTCTGATCCCCGTCCTTCAAAATGAAAAACTAGTGGGGCTGATCACCCGTTCAACCATGATGAGAGGATTGGCTGGAATGAAAATTGCACCACCGGCACCTGTGGAAGGAGACGTAGGAAGAAATGAATAATGAAAACTTTTTTATCAAATTGATGGATACGTTCCAAACAAGGTGGCCGGAAATCCTTGAAGCACTGCAGCAGCATTTGTTTTTATCTCTTGTCTCACTAGTGATCGCAACTTTCATTGCCATACCTGTTGGCATTTTCATCGCCAGACGAAAAAAATTCGCTGAACCGGTAATAGGCGTCGCTTCCATTTTCCAAACCATACCAAGCCTTGCATTATTCGGATTTTTACTGCCGCTGTTTGGAATCGGGAATATTACAGCGATCATCGCCCTTACCATCTATGCCCTATTGCCAATCCTGCGAAACACCTTTACAGGGATAACCGGCGTCGACCAATCAGCAGTGGAAGCCGGGCGCGGGATGGGTATGACGAAGAACCAGATTTTGCGGATGATTGAACTTCCCCTGGCGCTGCCGATTATTATGGCGGGATTAAGGACAGCAACTGTCCTCACGATTGGTGTTGCCACGTTGGCCGCATTTATCGGTGCCGGCGGTTTAGGTGATTTAATTTATCGTGGGTTATCGACTGCAAGAAATGAACTGGTCCTGGCTGGCGCCATACCTGCTGCGGTTCTTGCTATCGTCATCGATCTCATTTTAAAGCGTTTTGAAACGGCAACAGATCCGAGGTCGGGAAAAAAAATCTCCTGGAAAAGACTATCTTTGGTCTTGATCCCAATTGCTGCAGTCGCCTTGTTCTTTGGATTGCGGGGAGCAAACACTGAAGACACAATTGTGATTGCCGGTAAAAAGTGGACTGAGCAATATATTCTCCCTCATATCATCTCTGAATATGTGAAGGACCAAACAGATTATAATGTAACTGTCCAGGAAGGGCTGGGCGAAACACCAATTATGACCCAGGCAATTCGAAAAGGCGATATCGATATGTTTGTCGAATATACCGGAACGGGCCTGATGACGATCCTGAAAGAAGAATATAGGCCACAAGACAGTGCGGATGAAATATACAACAGGGTCAAACAAGGCTATAGCGAAAAATACAAGTTAGAATGGCTTAAGCCCTTAGGCTTTGAAAATACCTATGCGCTCGCCCTGAATCAGGAAACCTATAAACAACAAGGGGCAAAAACGATTTCCGAACTTGCTCCAAAGGCCTCCGGAATCAGGTTTGGCGGCCCGACGGATTTTTTTGAACGTGAAGATGGATATGATGCATTTGTCAAAACATATAACATGAGTTTCAGCGAAAAGCGCAGCCTGGATCCAAACCTGATGTATTCCGCTGTAAAAGAAGGGGAAGTGGATGCCATTCCAGCCTATACAACAGACGGCAGGATTGTGCGTTTCAATCTTAAGATGCTGGAAGATGATAAAAAATTCTTCCCTCCTTATTATGCAGCTCCTATCGTCCGGGAAGAAACCCTGAAAAAATATCCTGAATTAAAAGACGTTGTGAATGGTCTGGCAGGCAAAATTTCTGAGAAAGAAATGGCCGAAATGAATGCCCGGGTTGATTTGGATAAAGAAGACCCACGAGAAGTTGCTAGAGATTTTTTAAAGAAAAAAGGATTAATAAAATAAAGCAAACTGCTTAAAAATGAAAAGAGGCGGTCTCCATTTCTTCGGGAGACCGCCCATTTACATATTACATATATCTTTTAATTATGCTTCTTCATTCGATCCAGTAAAAACCCGCCTTTAAAACGCCGCGGCTCATAGGAGATGATGAATGCTTTTGGCTCAAATTTTTCAACGGTGGCAATCAATTCACCCTCGCGATTCCGTTTGGTCAAAATCTCCATCCGGTAACGGTTGCTGTCCCTTCCTTCCCCTACATAGAGAGTGACACCGAATCCGTTATTCCGCAATGTATCAATCAGGTCTTTGTTTTTAACCTGGGTATTCACTGTCACATTTATATAACCAATGGCCAGCTTCTGTTCAATTTTCGTACCCAACACGATTCCGAGTCCGAACCCAACCGCATAAACGATCATAGCTAAGAAACTCTGGTCGCCGCTAAATACCAACGACAAGCCGAATACATAAATCAGCATTTCAAAAATGCCGATGATAGAAGCAAGAACCGTAACATTTTTCACCAGGAAAATGGTCCGCAAGGTCAATAGGGGAACATAGGCCAGCTGCAATAATAAAATCAGTATTATTTCCTTCAATTTGGCACCTCGAAAAATTATTAGAAACATTCTTAGAATGCATCCTTTTACAAAATAAATACCCATTTTTTACTATTTTGATATACTCATATTACTACTATAATAATAGTATAAAAAATCAATTATACATGCAGCAATTATTTCCAATTTAGCTGGTAATTTATGTTATTTATTTCTAAATAAAAAATAGGCTGCCATTTGGAATGGATAACCGCTGAATTTAGTAAAAAGGAATGAAAGCAAGGGGGTGAGGAATGAATGAACATTTTAATTGCCGAGGATGATTCTTCCTCAAGAAAGTTAATAAGACACTTCATTGAAGCCCTTCCAAACTACAATGTAACCGGAGAAGCGGTGAATGGAGAGGAATTAATCCGCCAAATCGTAACCGGAAGGCCTGATGTTGCCCTTGTTGACATTGGAATGCCGTTATTAAACGGAATGGAAGCGATAAAGTCCTGCAAGGAACTTTTTCCGGAACTGCAGGTTATTTTCATTACCGGAAATGAAGATTATGCATTGGAAGCCTTTGATGTCAGCGCCATCGACTATATTCTCAAACCGATCGAGAGAAATCGGCTGTACGCGGCTCTTGACAGGGCTGCCCAGGGGCTTCACAAAAATAATAATAATGAAGCTGTAAGCAATAAGAATTTAATGATCAAGCAGCAAAATAGCATTATGTTTATTCCGTTCGACGAGATTTATTTTATCGAAAGAGCCGACAGGAAATCGGTCATTCACACCACACACAAAAAAATAGAAGCGAAAGAAGCGTTAACAGCCCTTGAAAAGCTGCTTGATACACGATTTATGGCCTCTCACAGATCCTATATCATCAATCTGGAATACTTATCAAGAATTGAAGCCTGCGGGCAAATGTATATAGCCTATTTCAATAACTATGTGGAAACAGCAAAAATCTCAAAGCATAAATTGGGTGAGTTGCAATATTATAAGTCCATGTAAATTCGTTCGACCCTGCCATCCTTGCAGGGTCTTTATTTTTTTACAATTCGTTAATTTTTGCATAGATGGTGATAATCCGTGACCAGAAGGACTGAATTAAGGATTGAATCCAGTAAATTCACGTTTCATAGGGATTGGACAATTTTTGAAAATATTTTTATATTCCTAATGTACCAGTAATCGCTTGGGTCGAAAATCCTAAGGGTTTTTAGAAGGAAGTGGAGGACTAATATGGAAAGACCAGCTGTACCGGAACTGACGGAATGTTAGGGGGGTGCATACACCACCATTTCCAATCACTATGGACTTTAAGTGAATGGCGGGTATATGGGTATGAAGTCCTGTTGTATTATAAAGATTTTGAAAATCCTGAAGAGCGTTTTTATCATGCACGTAAAAATATTCATTTATACGAACTTGGCACGTTATTTATTTTAAAAGCAATTGAAGCTTTCCCTTTTCTACCAGAAAAAGATGTTGTTTAGCAATATCTTTCCTTGTACCATTGTAAACCCGGATTTTCCAGCTTTCATTGAGGGTATAACTAAGGCCAATCGCAATATTAACCGCCAGCTTGATTTCCAATTAACTGCAACAAATGCTGAATAGCGTCTGTGGCATGATCCCCGATTGAGGTAAACGCTGAAATGCCTACAAAATAAAGGATTTCTAATCGAATTAGATCATTTTGGGAGAAATACAGCTTCCTGGCAAAAGATGATAAAGCTTAAACCAGATTATATAAAATTGGATCTTTATTTCTTGATAGACCTCTCAGAAAATGCCGAATCGGAAATATTGGTTTCTAATATTTCTGGTTATTTCCAGTTTTTTGGAATTCAGGTGATTTTGGAAGGCATTGAAAAACCGATTTACCTTGCTATGGCTAAAGTGCTGAAACTCCAGATTGGCCTGGGGGAGTGCTTGGGAAACCTATGCCGCTAGCAGCAATTAAAAAAAAGCCGAATAATGAAAGTGATCATAGAAATTAAGCAAAAAGGTGATAAAAATGAGAAAGAATTGGACGGAAGCAGAAATAACATTTATGAAAGAGAATGTCGGCATCGTTAAGCTTTCGACAATTGCAAGACAGCTGGAACGCACTGAACAGGCATTGCTAAGCAAAATGAAGCGGATTGGCATCTCTAACACAAAGGCACAGACAGGATATTTAACAACCTGTGAACTAGCCAAAGTTTTAAAGGTCGATCCGGCTACTGTCAGAGGCTGGATTTCCAGGCATGGACTATCATGTACCAAAAAAGCAACGAGAATGACGAAAAAGTTTTACTTGATCCATCCTGAAGATTTTTGGAAGTGGGCAGAAGTGAACAGAAAAAAGCTGGACTTTTCAAAAATAGAATATCAATCTATCATTCCTGAACCTTCCTGGGTCGCTTTAGAAAGAAAAAAAGAAAAACCGGTAAATTATAAAGCGTGGAGCGTTAAGGAAGAAAAAAAGCTGTTAATGATGTTTTCAGAAGGCTACTCGGCTAAGGAAGTTGCTGGGCGGCTAAATCGTTCTATCGTAAGCGTTCAACGTAAATACGGGCGGCTGGAAGGATGCAGCAGATAAATAGTGGTTTCTATACTTGATATGGGAGATGTATTATGGGTGAGTAAATATAAAAAGACAATAAAATTAAAGCTAGGTGCAAAGATAAATTTGATTGTTTTATCTGTTCTGCTCTTTTTATCTGTGACAGTAGGTGTAGCTGTCGTTCAGCAAGTGGGGTCGGGACTAAAACAATTTGCCTTAGAAAAAGCAAAGGGAGACTTAGGCCTTGCCTATCGATACATGAAAAATAAATATCCCGGTGAATGGGCTGTAAAGGAGGGCCAGTTGTACAAAGGGTCCACTCTGATGAATGGCAACTTTGAAGCCGTTGATAAGATTGGAAGCGATACAGGAGATACTGTAACGATTTTTTTGGGGGATACAAGAATTTCCACCAATGTAATGGTTGATGGGAAGCGGGCAATAGGTACAAAAATTTCACCAGAAGTTGGAAGCCGCGTATTGGAGCATGGGGAGAATTTTTACGGAGAAGCCGATGTTGCCGGGAAGCATTATCAAACTGCCTATATGCCGATTAAAGACAGCAGCGGAGAAACAATTGGGGTTTTTTATGTGGGGGTCTCTGATAAGATTGTACAGAACATCACATCCTCTGTTGTGATGACATTCCTGCTTGTGCTGATAATTGTAATCCTGATTTCCTTCCTGGTAATTTTATGGTTTACACGCAATTTGAAAAAGAGGTTAACAACAATTTCAAATGCACTTGTTCATGCCGGAAATGGGGATTTCACCATTGAAGTGGCCGATAAATCAGGGGATGAGCTTAGCGATCTTGCAAACAGCTACAATTTGATGAAAGACAACATCCGAAATATGATTCATGCCATCTATGAAACATCCGAACACGTGGCAGCAACAGCGGAAGAATTATCAGCCGGAGCTGAACAGACTAGCAAAGCTACGGAGCAAATTACTGAAGCAATCCAGGAAGTAGCGAATGGAGCGGAAAGCCAAACTGAAAAAGTGGAAATAACCTCCAATTCTTTAGTGGAAGTTGCGAAAGGAATCGAAAACATCGCAGAAAATGCATCAGCCGTTGCAGAGGCGGGATCCCTTGTAACCGGGCAGGCAACTCAGGGAGGCGAGCATGTAGGCTCGACAGCCAAACAAATCAATGCGATCCAGCAATCCGTCCAGATAAGCAATGAAGTACTTAATCTATTGGAAAGACGATCCCGGCAGATAGGAGAAATAACGCAGGTCATTACGGGAATCGCTAATCAAACGAATTTATTGGCTTTAAATGCTGCTATAGAAGCGGCACGGGCAGGAGAGAATGGCAAGGGTTTTGCGGTTGTTGCCGATGAAGTTCGTAAACTAGCTGAACAATCCCAGGCTTCTTCTTCTCAGATAGCTGAACTGATTATTGAGATACAATCAGATATGGTACGTTCAACGGAATCGATTGGCCAAGTGCAATTGGACGTGCAAGAGGGATTGGTTATAATCGGGAAAACTGAAGAGAGTTTCCGGCAAATTATGTACTCTCTGGAACATATGCATCGGCAAATTGATGAGATGGCCTCTACTTCCCGGCAAATGTCCGACAGTGCCCAGAAAGTATCGGCCACAGTAGACGGCATCTCGGAAATATCCCGGGAAACATCCGGACATTCACAAAGCGTAGCTGCATCCGCCGAAGAGCAACTCGCCTCGATGGAAGAAATCACAGCTTCAGCAAGCTCGTTGTCTGAAAGAGCAATGGACTTACAAGAAATGTTAAATAAATTTAAAGTGTAAAAAACAGATTTGTATAATATAAATGTATGGAGAAGAGGTAATTCTAAATTGCCTCTTTTTTAATTGATTTTTACTGATACATGTTCAAAGCTTTTATAGACAGGCTTTTTCCATTTTTAATTTACTGGAATTAAAAAACATGAAAATTTCGGCCATAAGTAATCTTGTGTCCAATTTGGAGGCGATGAAATTGGCCTTCTGGTTATTAATGAACCCGGAAAGTTGCCTTCCTGCCGAAAGAGTGCGATAAGAAATCCAATTATTGCAATATCGATTTTGTTTCTGCCATGCACCCGATGACCAGATGGCAATGTTATAATAGAGCTGGAGATTTAAGCGCTCGCGTCAAAAACTGAAGGAAGTTCATAAATATCAATAAATAGACATTTAAGGTAGACTGTTTAAGGAGAGATTTTTATTAGCTATTTATTTAATGTACCCGGAAAAAACAGCTGGAAGAGGTATTCTCTTTCGCTGCTCGTAATTATTATATCCATTGTGCTGGGAAGCCTCATATATGGGGTCCTGGGCATGATTGAGATGGGCATAAAGGGAACATTGCCTGCTTATTTGGCGGGTTCTTCAGATAAATTTATCGGTGTGAGCCCAACCAATGACCTGATTTACAGTAATATGATGAATGTGGTCTGGCTTGTGGGATTATGGTTCTCTGTAAAGGTAATTCACAAGCGTGATCTTCGGACACTTGTGACAAAACGGTCAAAGATAGACTGGAAGCAAGCCGCTTGGGGGTTTGGTGTATTCTTTGGTTTGATGATGGCTTTCCAAGTGCTCGATTTTATTGTTTTTCCAGGTGATACGGTTCTCAATGATTTTACTTGGGGTGCTTTCTTTTATTTGTTCTTGGTGGTCCTTTTATTGGTTCCAATCCAGACGACGGTAGAAGAGTTGTTCTTTAGGGGCTTCCTGCTGCAGTGGTTCGCCAAGAAGATTGCCAATCCTATTGTCTTATCCATCATAATGGCCGCCATATTCGGTTCTCTGCACTTTTGGAACCCGGAAATGGGCCGGTCGGCAGTATGGGTAGGGATGGATTATGTCTTCACAGGATTCATGCTTACCTGGATTGCGGTTAAAATGGGCAGCCTTGAGCTTTCCATCGGAGCCCATGCCGCCAATAATATGTTTTTGTTCTGGTTCATTTCAGATGATCAATCAGTAGGCGGGGAACTGCCGGCAATCTTTAGAGTAACAGATGTAAATCCGCTGCTTTCTTTTTTAATGACTACCGCCATTTTGATAATTTTTTATACATTATCACGGAGAAAATATTTAGCAGGGAAATAGATTAAGAAAAAATAACGAGATCAGTAGGCTGTGTTCATAAGGAAAGGGTAGACCCCGCAACGATATATGAAGATCTGAACTTTAGATCTAAATGTAGATGTTAGTGTAGGTACAGGCCCCATATGGGACAGCCTCGTTTCATTGTACATATGCAGAAAAGACAGAATCTTGTAGTTTATTGTAATCTTTGAAATGTAAATGTAATATTTCTATTACGTTTTTGTCAAAAATTGATGATATACTACCTTTAGTGGAAATAAATAGGCTTTTATTAGGTATATTTATAGAAGTTAACATCAATCAATCTAGCAGATTCGTCCTACGTACCTGGTTGCTTATGAGAATACAAGTAAAGATTTTGAATCCGGGAAGAAAACAAATCAAATGATCACGTGTCGAATTGCTGTATAAACCTGAATAAGATCGCTTTTTAATAAAATAGATACAGAGTTTGGCTTGGGGAGAAAGCGGGGAACGAGAGTGTTGAAAAGAAAGCTAATCGCATTAAATACTGCCATTATACTTGGAGCTGGAAGTGTTTTCGCCATTCCGGCCGTTAAAGCTGCACCGATTCATGAAATAAAGGACCGGGAGAACGATGTTGCCGGCAATCGAACAAAAATCAATGGAAAGATTGAGAATGCGAATCAGGAAATTGCTTTTCTCCAGGAAAAGAAGGACAAGCTAAATGTCCAAATCGGCCGCATTGGGAAGGCGATTGAAGATAATAAAATAAAGATTACAGAAACAAAAGGGAAAATCTCCGATACAAAGTCCGATATTGAGACTTTAAAGGAAGATGTTTCCAAATTGCAAGACAGAATCGAAAAGCGTAACGAAATCCTTAAAGACCGAGCCATCTCGTTTCAGGAAACCGGTGGGGATGTCAGCTATCTTGAGGTACTGCTAGGTTCCTCGAGTTTCCGGGATTTTGTCAATCGTGTAGGCGCAGTGGCAACGATTGTGGAAGCAGACCGTGAAATCGTTGAGCAGCACGAAGCCGACAAAGCTGAATTGGAAGAGAAGAAAGCAGAAGTCGAGAACAAGCTTTCCGACCTAACTGATAATAAGCTGGAACTTGAAGGTATGATGGCACAGATCAAAGACCAGCAAAAGCAGGCTAAAAACTTGAAGGCAGAGCTTACGGAGAAACAAAAGCTTGCGCTTGCATTGAAGGCAAATCTTCAACAAAAGGATGCCGTGCTCGCGGCCCAGCAAAAAAAGCTTCAAGAGGATATGAGGCTTGAAGCCAAGCGGCAGGCTGCCATTAAGGCGGCTGAAGAACGTGCCGCCAAGGCGAGATCAGTTGCATCAAAAAGCCCCATCAATAATTCACCGAGGGTATCGTATAAAGGATCCGGGGCGAGATCAATTGTAGTCAATGCGGGAAATAAATATATCGGAAACTCTGTCTATGTATTCGGTGGGGGAAGGACAGCCTCCGATATCGCAAATGGACGCTTCGATTGCTCGGCATTCACTTCTTGGGCATTTGCACAGGCAGGAATTAAATTGGGCGCCCATACCGATATTCAAAAGCATGCTGGACGCCAGATTACACTTAGCCAAGCACTTCCTGGCGACCTCGTATTCTTTGATACGTATAAAAAAGACGGGCATGTAGGCATTTATGTCGGAGGCGGCAAATTCATCGGATCCCAGAGTTCAACCGGAATCGCCATCGCAAACATGTCAAGCGGATATTATGCACAGAAGTTCAACGGACGCGTGGTGCGGATCATCGAATAATATTTGATGAATTATGAGACAGGGGGCTTTCCCTGTCTTTATTTTTTTATAGTTCCTAGTAAACTACTATTTCCTGCAATTGATTGTTTAAAGAGCATCTTAAAAGGAAAATATATAGGGAAGAAAAAAATCAAAAAAAGTGAAACTTTTTTGTGTTTGAATCGTATAAACTAATGCGGAAAACAAAATGCCAATCCAGAATGGAATGGCGATAGCTGGTGTAAGTATTTAAAAAAATTGGAGGAAATTATACTATGTTAAAAAAAATATTCGCAGCAGCAATCTTAATGTTCTCGATTGCCTTTACCCCTGTAGGAAGCGTTGTATTCGACGGCCATGATAATGTCGCAAGCGCTAAATCCTACAAATCCGGCAAGCGGGGCTTTAACAACAATAACCCGTCAAGTAATTTTCAAAACAGGCAGAATAACAATGTAAAACGATCTAATGACGGCTTTACAAAGTCAGTCCAAAAACGGGGCGGCTTTATGCGCGGTATGTTATTCGGCGGCCTGGCCGGGCTGATGCTGGGAGGCCTGTTAGGAAACCTGGGTGCTTTTGGTGCCGTTATCGGGTTTTTGATTAACTTTATTGCCATTATCGTACTAATTGCACTAATCCGCGGTGTATTCAGAATGCTGTCAAAAAATCGCAGACGCCAGGATGATAATCAATGGAGACGGTAATCATTCCTGAACAGGACATTATCAATGCGGTGTGCATTTATATCGCAGATAAAAAGCAACTCAAGCCCCAGGAAGTGGAAGTCGAATTAATGTTTGATGATGACTACGGGTTTTCTGCAGAGGTTTATGTCGCTGATCGAAAACAGGTGCTCATCACGCAAAACCTAATTGAAGCCCTTCGCGGATGGCTGGACCATGAGCTCCATATGAATCCATATTCAGGAATCGAGCTTGTTCTCGATGATGAAGAAGGGATTATAGCCCGCATAAAAGGCAATTAAAGCAGAAAAGGCAAATTCCCTAGTAGGGGAATTTGCCTTTTCTCTGGTTTGAACTGTATATCGTTTTCAAACAAAGTCTATGTTATCTGAACAAATTCAAAATTATATATTACAATAGGTTAAATCAACAAATTCAGATTTATATCAATAAGTACCAGGCAATATTCAACTAAGTCTTTTTATTGGATATAAAGGCTAATATTTGCCTCTAAATGGCCCGGCAAGCGTTTGTTTTCTATTTTTTTAGTAGATGCAGAACTAGAAAATGGAACGGGGATCCCTTCGTTTTGATCATAAAAAGGTTTCGGCGAGCAACTGGTATGAGTGTAATTTTGCCTCAAAATCGTAGATATTCGTGATGATCATAAATTCATCCGTTCGATATATTTCTTGCAGCAATGTTAGCTCTTCCTTTACTTTTTCCGGAGTTCCTATAACCGTCCTGCGGCGGTTATTCTGAATGATTCGTTTATCTTCATCACTGAGGAAGATATTTTTTGCTTCATCTACAGATGGAACTTGGGTATCTTCATTTTTCCCTACCCTCAATAGCCAAATATCCTGGCTTAATGCTAATTCCTCTGCTTGCTGCTGTGTCTCTGCACACACAACGAAGATGCACACATTCATTGTAGGTTGTGGTAATGTCGCGGAAGGCTGGAAGTGTATGAAATATTCATCAGCAGCCCTGCGTCCTTCTCCTGGTGAAATAAAATGGCCATATGTAAAGGCGGTACCGTTTTCCGCAGCTAACCGGGCACCGCGGTGGGAAACACCCAGTAGCCATAAGTCAGGGCTGGAATTTGTCAGCGGGGCTGCTTTTACATGTTCATATGGATGTCCGGCAGGCAGGGCATCATATAAAAAACCTTGCAAATCCCTCAATTGGCGCGGGAATTCATTCAAGCTTTTACGTATCGAGTCCGTCAGTGCCAGACGTGTTTCGGCAGCGCCGCCGGGCGAACGGCCAATCCCGAGGTCAATCCGCCCGGGAAAAAGCGCTTCAAGGGTCCGGAAGTTTTCCGCCACTTTATATGGGCTGTATTGGGGCAGAAGCACTCCACCTGAACCGACCCGGATTGTTTCTGTATGTGACGCTATATGGGAAATCAATATTTCAGGAGATGAGCTTGCCAATCCATTCGTGTTATGATGTTCAGCCACCCAGAAACGGGTGAAACCCAGCTGTTCGGCTGTCTTAGCCAGTTCCAATGTTTGCTGTAACGCGATATGGGCATTAGAACCTTTTGAGATAGGAGATTGATCGAGTACGCTTAGCTGCATGGTAAAACTCCTTCGCAGAATAAAGATAAGCCTAGTGTACCCTTTTTTCTAAGATTTTTAAAAAGACCAGCTTGCAGCATATAAAAAGGAAGCATCCAAAATCGTAAACTGGATTCTGTAAAGTAGACACTAAAAAACGACTTTAAAAGTATGTTTGTACAATAGAATGAAAACGGGTCGGGGGAATTTTATATGAGTAAAAAGATATTGGCAGAGAAAGAGATTAAATTGCCAGTAAATTATTGCCCACTATAGCATGTTTAAAGGAATGATTTTAAAGGAAATACTCATCTTATAGTATACTAATATACTAAAAAATTCCGTTGCTATCATTTTTATTTTATGTTACCTTTATTTTATCACTCTAATACATTAGCGAATTAAAGTGTATGAATACTCAAGTCAAAGGTGGTTTTTCTCAGTATGAAACGAATAGCTTCTATTATCCTGACCGTTTCAACGGCAGTGGCTCTCCTAGTAGGATGCTCCTCCAACAAACCAGGGGAGAACGAGCAAGATAAAACTTTAGTAATAGGGATCGACGATAAATTTGCACCCATGGGGTTCCGGGATGAAAATAACAAAATCGTTGGTTTCGACATCGATTATGCAAAAGCAGCTGCCGAAAAAATGGGAACAACGGTTAAATTCCAACCCATCGATTGGAAAACAAAAGAAACCGAGTTGAGCAGTGGGAGGATTGATCTTATTTGGAACGGGTACACAATTACCGATGAGCGTAAAGAAAAGGTTCTTTTCACTAAGCCTTATTTAAAAAATTCACAGGTGCTTGTCACTCTTGCAAAATCAAATCTTTCCAAACTCGATGACCTGGAAGGTAAAGAAGTAGGCCTTCAATCTCTTTCTTCTGCAGCCGATGCCTTAAATTCCCATCCAGTGAAATCTAAAATCAAGAAAGTCACCGAGTTTTCTGACAATGTACTGGCCCTAAGTGACCTGAAATCCGGCCGCGTGGATGCGGTGGTCATTGATGAGGTCGTAATTAAGTATTACATGTCCAAGGAAAAAGAAGCGTTTAAAATTCTTGATGAATCTCTTGCACCTGAAGAATATGGGGTAGGCGTAAAGAAAGGAAACGATGAACTCCTGGAGAAACTTCAAAAAGCTCTTGATGAGATGAATCAGGACGGAACTGCGTCTAAAATCTCGGAAAAATGGTTTGGCGAAGATAAAGTATTAAAGTAATAAAGTAATCGACTAAATAAAAATAAGAAAAACAGGGTTTCCCAGGGAAACCCTGTTTTTTGGGGGAATACATTCATGAGCTTTGAATATTTCAACACAATTCTTATGCCCATGCTGGAAGGTGCACAGATGACAGTCCTGTTGTTTTTGATTGCCATTCTTGTGTCGATCCCGCTGGGATTTCTATTAACTCTCATGGCAAGGAGCAGCATAAGGCCTGTAGCCTGGCTCGCCCAGATCTACATTTATGTGATGCGGGGCACTCCGCTGTTGCTCCAGCTCTTGTTTATATGTTTTGGGTTGCCGATGCTGCCTGTTATCGGAGAATATCTAGTAATGGACCGGTTTGTCGCAGCCTGTTTGGGCTTCATTTTGAATTATGCTGCGTATTTCGCAGAGATCTTCCGCGGGGGCCTATTGGCAATTGATAAAGGCCAATATGAGGCAGCGCAAGTTCTCGGTTTGAATAAATGGCAGACAATGACACGAGTGATACTGCCCCAAATGTTCAGGGTCGCACTACCCGCGGTTTCAAACGAATCGGTTACACTGGTCAAGGATACCGCACTGCTGTATGCTGTGGCGGTCCCGGAATTGCTGCATTATGCCCAGACTGCCGTGAACCGCGATTTTACCATCATGCCATTCCTATTCGCAGGCATCATATATCTGCTCATAACTCTCTTCCTGACAATTCTCTTCAAGTGGCTCGAAAAACGATTTAAATTTCAATAAGAAGGAGTGGTGAATGTGTCTATCATTGAAGTATCGAACCTGAAAAAATCCTATGAAAAACTGGATGTCCTAAAAGGAATCACTTTCAATGTCAATAAAAACGATGTCGTTGCCGTGGTCGGCCCCTCCGGCTCCGGAAAAAGCACGATGCTGCGAAGCCTTGTCCATCTGGAAGAAATAAGCGGCGGCAGCATCAGAGTATCCGGAGAGGATCTGGTTAAGGATGGGGTATACTCGAAACCGCAGGAGATCAAGCGGATCACCTCAAAGATGGGAATGGTATTTCAACACTTCAATCTTTTTCCGCACCTTACTGTCAAAGAAAATCTGGAACTTGCTCCCAGGATGGCAAGGAAGGAGGAGAACTCAGTCATCCAAAGACGAAGCACTGAGCTGTTGGAGAAGATTGGTCTCACTGACAAGGCAACGGCATACCCTGCAAATCTATCAGGAGGTCAAAAACAAAGAGTAGCCATTGCCAGGGCGCTCATGATGGGCCCTGAAATCCTTCTTTTTGATGAGCCCACTTCGGCCTTGGATCCGGAGTTGACAGGCGAAGTACTGCAAGTAATGAAGAAGCTGGCGGAAGATCAAATGACAATGATTGTTGTAACCCATGAGATGGGGTTCGCAAAAGAAGTGGCAAACCGGGCCATCTTCATGGACAATGGAGAGATCATTGAAACCGGCCATCCCGATGAGCTATTCACCAATCCAAAATTTGAACGGACAAGATCTTTCTTGATCCGTAGTTTAAAATAATTCGTGATATGCGACATCAATTCTATGAAGTGACGTATCATAGTGAAACATTGATTTCAATGCTGGCATAGCAAAGAGGCGTTTCAAGGTTGAAACGCCTCTTCACTTCCGAATCCAGATGTTCCATTCATTTTTCAGGGGCAAGAAATTTTCTTTGAACAAAGCGGTGTAAAAATCTAAAAAGAAGAATACTATACGCTTCTTTTAGATCGTCGACAATGTGACAGCCCAGTTCAAAACAAGGCTGTAATACTTATTTCCATTTATACGATTGATACTTTGCTCCGTTTTTATATTTTAAGCGGTCGTCATAAAATAGGTCGTCGCCAATATTGTCCCAATAGCGATGGCTGTATTTGTTCCGCTGCATTAACTTCCTTTTGCGGAGGGCCAGTAACTTTAATTTGAGATTTCTCATTCCATCACCTGTTTCTCAAACTTTACAATTATTATATGTACTAGGGAGTTTAAATGTTTGGGCAGGTTGTCAAGAGAAAGGGGGCTCGCAGGCAGTGTTCAGGATAATGTGCCGGTGGGCGGTTGACAATGAAAAACGCCATGTGCAAAGGGGAATACAATTTGCACATGGCCATCCAACAGTTCTTGAACAAAGCATCTGCCTTGTAATTAAAACGCCCAATTCCCATTCCGGAAAATCGGTTCAATGCTGCCATCTTCCTTAATGCCGTCGATGTCCATTTTCGGGGAACCAATCATGAAGTCGACATGTGTCAGGCTCTCGTTCAGTCCGTTTTCCGCCAATTCTTCCTGTGACATTTTTTTGCCGCCCTCAATACAGAAAGCATAAGCGCTGCCGATTGCAAGATGATTAGAAGCATTTTCATCGAACAAAGTGTTGAAGAATAATATATTCGATTGGGAAATCGGTGAATGATAGGGGACGAGTGCAACTTCTCCCAGGTAGTGGGACCCTTCATCCGTTTCCACCAATTGCTTTAGGATTTCTTCCCCTTCTTCTGCCTTAACGTTGACAATCCTTCCATTCTCAAAGGTAATAGAGAACTTGTCAATGATGTTTCCGGCATAGCTGAGAGGCATTGTGCTGGCTACCGTACCGTTTACGCCAGTTTTAACGGGAACCGTGAACACTTCCTCAGTTGGCATGTTCGCCATGAATTCATGGCCGTTTTCGTTAATGCTTCCAGCTCCAACCCAAATGTGCTTTTTTGGAAGTTCGATTGTCAAATCGGTCCCAGGTGCTTTGTAATGCAGCTTTTTATAATGTTTGGCATTTAAATAATTCACTTTTTCGTGAAGTGTTTCATCGTGTTCCTTCCAGGCTGCGACAGGGTTTTCCACATCCGCACGTGTCGCTTTAAAGATAGCTTCCCATAATTTATGTATTCTTTCTTCTTTCGGGGCATCAGGGAATACTTTATCGGCCCACCCTTGTGAAGGAACGGCAACAATGGTCCAGCTGACTTTATCTGATTGGATATACTGGCGGTATTGCTTAAGCGCCGTGCCGGAAGCCTTCTGCCAGTTTGCAATCCGCTCAGGGTTTACGCCTTTGAGAAGGTCAGGGCTTGAAGAAATGACAGACATAAACGCGGCACCCTGTTCTGCAAGCTCAATCATTTCCTTTGCGCGATGTTCAGGATATTCCTTGAATATGTCATCCGGTGCCAGATCAAACTTTGTCCTGTTTACAGTGTCGTCCGACCAGTTCACGATCACATTCCGCGCACCGATTTCATAGGCTTTCTTTACAATCAGCCTGACGAGCTCTGCACCTTCTAATGTTGTATTTATGACGAGCGTTTGCCCTTTTTGGACATTAACCCCCACCTTGATGGCAAGCTCTGCATATTTTTCCAAATTTGTTTGAAAGTTACTCATAGCATAGTCTCCTTTACCAAAATCTTCATTAATATTTTAGCTATTGTTCGTGAAAAAAGATACTTTTATGACCTTTTATTCAAACTTTCATAAAAAAGAGGGAGGGGCCTTAATTTCTCCAATTCCATATTATTAATGAGAAAGGAGAGCAATCATATAATTGCCCTCCAGCCAGGAATCTATTTTTTTAATACATCATGATCAACATAACGTTCACCATTTAGTTCACTGATGACATTAATCGCTACTTTTGCGCCGTCTCCCGCTGTAATGATGGTGTGGACACTTACACCGGCACAGGTGCCGGCAGCCCAAATGCCTTCTATGTTTGTTTTTCCTGCAGGGTCAGCATCGATGACTGTCTTGATTCTTGGTTCAGTTCCCGGCTTTGTATGTACACCGGCTTTATCTGCAAGTTCAACGGAAACGCCTGTTGTGAGAATGATGTGTTTGGCCTCGAAATCACCGTTTTCTGTAACGATTTTAAACCCTTCATTGCTTTTTTCAATATTCTCGGTTTTCGACTCTACTAGTTCTGCCCCAAATTTTTTCGCTTGTTGTTTTCCGGTTTCAATGAGATCGGGGCCGCTTACTTCTTCCAAACCATAATGGTTTTCAATCCATGCCCTCTTCGTCATGCTTTGGTCGCTGTCGAGCAGCAAAGTCTTTTTGCCTGCCTTCGCAGCAAAAAGGGCAGCACTGCCTCCTGCTGGACCTGCTCCGATGATTGCGATATCGTACATAAAAAAAACTCCTATTCTGAATTTTCATATTTATTTTATCAATTAAAGGGAGTAGGCACTAGTTTTGTGCTTGAACGATCATCATGGTACCTTTTTCGGTTAACGATAAAACCGGCCTTCCCAGGAAGGCCGACAGCATAGCTAATTATTTATCCAAATTTACCCAAACACTCTTTACTTCTGTATAGTTATTCAGTGCATAGGATCCCATTTCCCGGCCTAGACCTGAGGATTTATAGCCTCCGAACGGAGACGCTGCGTCAAAGGCATTGTAGCAGTTTACCCACACAGTGCCGGCTCGCAGTTTGCTTGCCACATAGTGGGCATTTGAAATATCACGCGTCCATAATCCGGCTGCCAGTCCGTATTCGCTGGCGTTGGCACGCCTGATCACTTCGTCGAGATCTTCAAACGGCATCGCGGCGATAACAGGACCGAAAATTTCTTCACGGGCGATCGCCATTTCATCTTTTACAGCTGCAAAGATGGTAGGGGATACGAAATAGCCATCATCCTGCGGCTTTCCGCCTCCTACAAGCACCTCGGCGCCTTCATTCAAGCCTTTTTCAATATAACCGAGGACACGGTCCTGCTGTTCTTGTGAAACAAGCGGCCCGATTTGCGTTTCCGGATTAAGCCCGGCGCCCTGCTTGATATTTTTCGCGTGGGATGCCATATCAGCCACAACATTGTCATAATGCTTCTTTTGGATGAAAACGCGGGAACCGGCACAGCATACCTGTCCCTGATTAAACATAACACCGCTCAGGGCGCCAGGGATTGCCTTTGATAAATCCGCATCCGGGAGAATGATATTCGGCGATTTTCCACCCAGTTCCAAGGTAACCCTCTTTAAGGTATTAGAGGCATTTCTCATGATGAGTTTTCCTACTTCAGTCGATCCGGTGAAGGCGACCTTGTCCACCAAATTGTGGTTAACCAGTGCGTCTCCAGCGGTCTCGCCGAACCCTGGAACGATATTGATGACCCCTTCAGGGAATCCTGCTTCTGCAATCAATTCTCCCAGATAAAGAGCTGACATCGGAGTTTGCTCGGCAGGCTTCAATACTACTGTACAGCCTGTAGCAAGGGCTGCGCCAAGCTTCCACATCGCCATCAGCAGAGGGAAGTTCCAAGGGATGATCTGCCCGACGACGCCGACAGCTTCATGCCTTGTGTAGTTAAAATAATTTCCGTTTACCGGAATAGTCTGGCCGACGATCTTTGTGGACCAGCCGGCATAATATCTCATATGTTCAATGGCCAGCGGGATGTCCGCATTGGACGTCTCACCAATCGGCTTCCCGTTATCCAACGTTTCCAATTGGGCTAATTCTTCTTTATTTTCTTCCATTAAATCGGCTAGCTTGTACATTAAACGGCTTCTTGCAGCAGCGCTCATTTTGGACCATGGGCCCTCATCGAAAGCCTTACGGGCGGCTTTTACGGCCAAATCGATATCTGCTTTATCCCCTTCGTATACCTCTGCAAGTGTCTGGCCTGTGGCCGGGTTTGGAGTAGCAAAAGTTTTTCCAGAAACACTTTCGACAAACGTCCCGTTAATAAAGAGCTTTTTGGGACCTTGCAGAAATTTTTGTAACTTTTCGCTGATTTCCAGTGTTAGATTTGCCATGAATACCCTCCTCGAATATTGGTGTTGGTATCTGTTCAAATCATGATGAAAGGCAAGAGCCGTAACCGTTTACGCTCTCCAAACCTATCATAAACAAACTATTTTTAATTTTCAATCAATAATTTACGACAGATTGCAACAGCAATAGACAGCGGGGCTATGTTTGAAAAAAGGCATAAAAAAATACAGATATTGTATCTGCATTGGTGGTGTGGTATTATTAACAGGATTTTAAAGTTATTTTTAATTTAGGATATGACTATCTATAATATATTATATAGTGAAATATATTTGTTGTCAACAGGAAACGCAACCCTTCGATAAATTTTTTCTATTTTCAGCTATACATGTAACGCTACTAAAAAGTTTTATAAGGAGAGATTGTATGAGCGAGCGGGATGTGGGGATGGCAGGGGAACAAAAACGGGTACATCAGGTTACGGCCAAGATTGCGACAGAAACAGCCGTATTACAAAAGGCAATCGGCGGGGCAGGTGGCGAAATCACTTCTATCAGAAAGCACTTTTGGGAGGATGTGACGGTAAACCTCGACAATGACGACGAAATCATAGAAACTTATACGAGCATCAAGCAGCAATCAGAGCTTTTGAATGAGAAGGAGCGAAGGCATCGTCATTCCCAAAATCAGCTGCGAATTCTTGAAAGGTTACAAAGGTCTCCGTATTTCGGCAGGATCGACTTTACCGAGCAGGGAGAACAAGAAGCGGAAAGCATTTATATCGGGATCGCATCTTTTTATGATGAAGAAACACAAAACTTCCTGGTGCATGATTGGCGGGCCCCGATTTCAAGCGTTTATTATGATTATTCGCTAGGACCTGCAGAATATCAGGCCCCATATGGCAAGATTACCGGGTCGCTGGAATTAAAGAGGCAATATATCATCCGGAACGGGATATTAATAAGCGTGTTTGACACCGGGGTTACAATTGGCGACGAACTGCTTCAAGAGGTACTGGGGGGCCAGGCTGACTCCCAGATGAAAAGCATAGTGGCCACGATCCAACAGGAACAAAATCTCATCATACGAAATGAGAGAAACCGCTTGCTCGTTGTCCAGGGTGCTGCCGGAAGCGGGAAAACTTCCGCGGCGCTCCAGCGTGTGGCCTACCTTTTGTATAGGTATCGGGAGCGGCTTACTGCCGATCACATTTTATTGCTCTCTCCTAATCCGCTATTTAACAGCTACGTTTCCAATGTCCTGCCCGAGCTTGGGGAGGAAAATATGCAGCAAAGCACCTTTCAGCAATACATTGAGAAAATGCTTGATGATGATTTTGAAATGGAAGATGCCTTTGCGCAATTGGAATATGTTTTGACTTCTATAATCAACCCAGGATATCAAACAAGGCTAACGGGGATAGCTTTCAAATCTTCGCTTGACTTCCTTGAAATGATTGAAGGATACTCGCGGGAACTAATGCAAGCCGGACTCATCTTTAAAGATATTAAGTTCCGGGGGAAGATATTGATTTCCTCCCAGTCCATCCATAGCTATTTTTATAGTTTCAGCCATACCCTGCCAATCCCGAACAGGCTTTTGCTCGTTTCCGAATGGCTTAGCAAGGAACTCAGGCGATTTGAGAAAAAAGAGTTGAAGAAATCCTGGGTAGAAGAAGAGTTGCAATACTTAAGCAAAGAAGATTATTTGAAAAGCTATCAGAAAGTAGATAAACACAAAGCAGGAAACCGGGATACTTTCGATGATTTTGAAAAGGAGCAGCAAGTGTTGGCGGCCTCAGTTGTAAAAAGGCGGTTCCGCCCGCTTTTTAAAAGGGTAAAGGAATTTGCCTTTCTTGATGCCGCTGGAATGTATCGAAAACTTTTTGAAGGGAAAGGGCCTGCGGGCCATGAAGAGGATTGGGGGCAAATCTGCACCGATACGGTGGCAAAGCTTGAATCCGGAGAACTATATTATGAGGATGCCACCCCTTATTTATTTTTCAAAGAGAAATTAATGGGTCTTAAAACCAATACCTTAATCCGCCACGTTTTCATTGATGAAGCCCAGGATTACTCGCCGTTCCAGTTTGCGTTCATACAGAGACTGTTCCCGAGAAGCAAAATGACTGTACTGGGGGATTTTAACCAAACTATCTTTGCTCATGGCAATGAAGAGGGGCTCGGTGTGTTGACGTCATTATATGAAGAGGAGGAAATAGCAACGATCATCCTGACAAGAAGCTACCGTTCGACTTTTGAAATTGTGGAATTCACCCGGGAGCTCCTCCTCCACGGGGGGGAGGAAATACAGCCTTTTAATAGGAGAGGAAATAAGCCTGTTGTCGTAGAAATTAAGGAAGAGGGTGAAGTCACTGATTGCCTGGTTACGGTCATCACTGATATGCAGTCGCTCGGCCATCAAACCATCGCGGTAATCTGCAAGACCGCTGCTGAAAGCAAGGATGCGTATTCACACTTAAAAGGCCGGTTGCCGGTAAAACTCATTGGGACAGGGAAAACGGATTACGAAGCAGGAATAGTTATTATTCCTTGCTATTTGGCGAAGGGGATTGAATTTGATGCCGTTATCATTTATGACGGATCACGGGAAAGCTACCATAGGGAAAGTGAACGGAGGCTTTTTTATACAGCTTGTACGAGGGCAATGCATGAGCTTTATATATGCAGTCCTGGCGAATTCACTCCGTTTGTTCAAGGGGTATCAGCTGATTTGTATGTGAGAAAACTCTGGAGTTTAGACGATTATCATAACTAATCATGAATTCCGTAAGTGAACATCGCCATAAAATCGTAAATCGCAGCTATATCGGAAGTTATGAAACAATCCCTGAAATTCCACGAAAAAAACATAATATTACGCAACGAAACCAGTACCTTCTCCACAAAAAAACAGAGGCGGTCTCATAAGTTGATTTTCCGACTATGAGACCGCCTTTTCATTGCTTAAAAACGTTCATTCATCCACATTTGTGAATTTGATTTCAGGCTATGGAGAACCTCTTCTTTTGTTATAAATCTGCTGTCTGTTTGAGGAGTTCCTGAAAGTCATTTATGGCTAGCGGTTTGCTGAATAGAAATCCTTGCCCCTCGCTGCACTTGAGGTTTTGAAGGTATTGCAGCTGCTGTTGGTCTTCAATTCCCTCTGCGACTACTTCGAGCTTCAAGTACTCGGCCATCGAAAGGATTAACGAAACAATCGCCTGGCTGTCTTCATTGTCAGACAGGTCCATGATGAAAGAACGGTCTATCTTTAGTTTATCGATGGGCAGCCTCTTTATATAGCTGAGTGAACTGTAGCCAGTGCCAAAGTCATCCATGCTTATTTTTAGGCCGAGGTCCCGCAGTTCATGCAGCCTCGTAATGACCGCCGGATTTTGATCCATCATGATGCTTTCCGTAATTTCAATTTCCACCAAATTTGGATCGAGTTCATATTCGTGCAGTAAAGCCTTGAATTTGGCGACGATATTTTCCTGGTAAAAATGGCGCTGCGACAGGTTAATCGCTGCCGGTAATGCTTTTGAACGCCCGCTGTTCCATGACTTTAGCTGCCGGAGAACCTTTTCGATAACGATATCCTCGATTTCAATGATCAACCCGTTTTCTTCCGCGATGGGGATGAACTCGTTTGGGCCTATAATGCCGATTTTCGGATGAATCCACCGGACCAGTGCCTCTGCCCCCGAAATTTCACCGGAGGTCAGCGTTACCTTTGGCTGGTAATAGACATCGAACTCTTTTCTTATGATGGCATTCCTCAGCTCGTTGCCTACGATATATTTTCGCCTTGTGCTTTGCGCAAGTTCGTCGGAAAACATTTTGTAGTTGTTTTTGCCATTTTCCTTTGCATGGTACATAGCGGTATCGGCACTTTTTAGAATGCTTTCCTGATTATTGCCATGCCGTGGATAAATGGCCGCGCCCACGCTTGCCGTGAGAAAGTACTCATGCTTATCAATAATAAACGGCTTTCTGATATTCTCGACTATACTGGCTGCAATTTTGCCAATTTGATCATTTGAGGTCATTCCGGGGAGAAGGAGGCTGAATTCATCCCCGCCCATCCTCGCCAGGAACGCACCTTCAGGTAAACAGGGCTTAATCCTTAAGACCGCTTCCTTCAATGCTTCATCGCCATATGAATGGCCGAAAAGGTCGTTCAATTCTTTAAATTTATCCAAATCGATATATAACACGGCAAATGTATCACCCTGTTCCTTATAGGCCGTCTCCAAGGAACTGATTTTTTCGAAGAAAGCCCGGCGTGTAGGCAAACCTGTCAGTTCATCGTGGTAGGCGAGATAGGTGATTTTTTTCTCATTTGCCTTTGCTTCGGTGATATCCTGGACGATTCCATATACACCTGTGATTTGTTCGTTGCTCCACATTGGTATCGAAGTAACGCGTGTTTCATATATGTAATTCCTGGAACTTATTCCGGAAATCTCAAAGTGGTTGGCATTCCCCTTGAACGAATCCACAATATACTCCATTGCTCTTTTGGTATCTTTTTCTGCGACAAAATTCAATATACTGCTTCCAATGATTGATTCCTTTGGAAGCCTTGCCCAGGAAATAAATTCATGGTTGGCATTAAGGAAGCTTCCATCCTTCCCAAGCAAAAATACAGGATTCGGATGGTGGTTAAATAGGGCTTCATAATTATGGATATGTTCTTCCATGCGTTTTTCCTGCTCGACAATTTGCTTTTCCCTCAATAAATCGGGAAGCAAGAACAATAAAATCATAATCAATAGCTGGAAGCTAAAAGGAATGAATGTAATGCCGCTTACATCATTTTCAAACAATGCCGGTAAGTCCGTGATGGAAAAAATCATCACATAGGGAAGTCCGGCCAGAGCAATTCCAATAGTTACGGAGCCTGCCAGCTTCCATATTAAAGCAAGCCTGTTCCGTCCTTCGAGTGAGAACTGAATGACGAACCTCACCCCTGCCATGGTGACTCCAGTAATAAACAGAAGTGCCATAGCGAGCTGGAAAATCTTCAGGGATATCAAATCTGTAAAGTGATAATACGCCAGGGCGAAATCAACAAGAGCAATCATGATAATGACAGCTAGTATGAGGGGAAGGAATTTTCCGTCTCTGCTATGCTGACTTTTTTTTATCCATTTAAGAACAAAGAAAGAAGCAAAGAAGCCAGCGAGGAACAAGAACGGTAAATAAGCAGCAATGTTTTGTAAAGTGGCAGGCGATCCGAAAGACAACGGTACAAATATCTGTGTCATCCAGAAGGATATCCCGATTCCGACTGAGCGAATTAAAAGTTCACTGGTTTTTGCCAGACCCCGTTTGTCGAACAAACATAAATAACTTGTAAGGATGGAGAAGAGGACAGCAGCAATAATATAGTAAATGTTTATGTGAATGACCTCCCGGCTCTGCAGAGAATGATAAAAGAGAGAAACATAGCGACTATCTGTTTTCCATGGTGATTATATGAGAAAGTAAGACTATTGTACCAGAAGATACTATGTTTTTGGAAAATATTTCTGAGTTTCAAACTTTTTTCAAGTAGTAGAAATGTGGAATAATAGGTAAAATAGGTAAGAGTTTCATTTTTGCAGATTTGTACTGGGGAGGATTATATGGTTACCAAACATAAAACGGTTTCGGAACGGAAGCTGCTGGGCATTGCCGGCATGGGCTGGATGTTTGATGCTATGGATGTGGGTATGCTCTCATTCATAGTGGTTGCACTGTCTCAGGAGTGGGGACTGTCATCGAGGGAAGTCGGATGGATTGGAAGCATGAATTCTATCGGAATGGCGGCCGGTGCATTTTTGTTTGGCATTATGGCTGACCGTATCGGGAGAAAAGCTGTTTTCATCATTACGCTTTTGTTATTTTCGGTTGGAAGCGGCCTGTCAGCATTAGTTTCATCCCTGGCACTTTTTTTAATTTTGAGGTTCTTTATCGGGATGGGGCTTGGCGGGGAGCTGCCGGTCGCCTCAACCCTTGTTTCAGAGAGTGTCCCGGCCGAGAGAAGGGGGCGAGTTGTGGTGCTCCTTGAGAGTTTCTGGGCAGGGGGCTGGCTGATAGCCGCTTTGATCTCTTATTTCGTCATTCCCGAGTATGGCTGGAGGATTGCACTTTTATTGAGTGCTTTACCGGCTGTTTATGCCCTTTATATCCGCATGAATTTACCGGATTCACCGCGATATGTTTCCCGGCAAAATGAAAAGAAACCTTCTATATGGCAAAATATTAAGAGTGTAATGGCAAAAGAGCATTTGCGCCAAACCATTACACTGTGGGTACTATGGTTTTGTGTTGTTTTTTCTTATTATGGAATGTTTTTGTGGCTTCCAAGTGTGATGACATTAAAGGGTTTCAGCATGATCAAAAGCTTTCAATATGTGTTGATCATGACACTTGCGCAGCTTCCGGGATATTTCACCGCTGCCTGGTTTATTGAAAAGATTGGCAGGAAATTCGTGCTGGTCACTTATTTGACAGGTACCGCCGTGAGCGCCTATTTTTTCGGTACGGCAGAGGAGTTGCCTTTCTTGATGACTTCCGGCATCTTTCTATCATTTTTCAATCTTGGTGCGTGGGGCGCGTTATATGCGTATACACCGGAGCAGTATCCGACTTCAATACGAGGGACAGGCGCGGGAATGGCCGCCGCCATCGGGCGGATTGGCGGGATACTTGGACCGTTGCTGGTCGGTTACATGGTTGCGCAAAAGTATTCAATGACAACCATTTTTACCATTTTTACGATTTCCGTACTGATCGGGGCGCTTGTTGTCGGATTATTTGGGAAAGAAACAAAAAATACCGAGCTTGCTGGATGAAAGAAGAACGGCAGTCCCTGCGAGGGGCTGCCGTTTTTTTAGCTTAAAGTTATACAATATATTAATGGCATTTGAAAATAAATGGCCATACGTAGTGGAAAACACCCCATTTCAGGGCCTCCTGGATCCGGCACCCGACCGGAATCAGAGCGAACGATTGTCATTGCCGTTTCCATGGATTTTCCCCTCCAAATAAGTGTTTTTTAAAAAGATTTTTAATAATATGTAGGCAATGGCAGCACCCGTGAAGGAACTTAGCACGAAAGCAGGGAGGAAGCCAAAGAGGGCAACCTTTTTTCCCAGGAACAAAAGCGCGATCGGATAACAAGCGAGTGCCCCGATGATCCCGGTGCCAATAACTTCACCCAGGCAGGCAAGTGTAATCTTTTTCGTCTTCTTAAAAAACCAGGCTGCACACAAAGCACCAATCATGCTTCCGGGAAATGCAAATATTGAACCTGTCCCCGCCATGTTCCTTAACACCGATACAGTAAAGGCCTGGGCAACGGCATAAGCAGGGCCCAGCATAACAGCCGTCAGTACATTGGCTAAATGCTGAATCGGGAAAATTTTCGCGGCTCCGGCCGGGATAAATACAAAGGAACTGGTAATTGCTGTAAGGGCAGTAATCATGGCTGTCATAGAAATTTTACGTATGCTATCCATTTGCCATCCCCTCCTAAACAGGCCAGCTATCCTGGCGCCAGACGGATTCCCAGAACAAAAATTCAAAACGTGAAGTGGTCAAAAAGTGTTTTTCGAGTTTAGCAAGACTTGCTTCTGGCATCCCATCCGTAAGCTCATCCATAAGCCCAATGAGCCACTCTGACATAGAAATAAATTCATCGGAAGCATAAGTCTGAATCCACCTGTTGTAACGGTTTAAAGAAAGATTTTCTCCATTTTGTGCGTTTAGAAGCAGGCCGATTTCACGGTAATCCCAGGCACAGGGCAGGAGGCAGGCAACGAGTTCTGCGAGAGTGCCCCCATAGGCCGCATTTAGCATATATCCTGAATATGCGAGATTGACGGGCGTTGGCTCAGTCAGCTCCAATTCCCTTCTTGATATTCCGAATTCGGCTGCGTACGTGCGGTGCAGTTCCATTTCAAAATGAAGTGTTTCATGCAGAATATGGGCGAATCTTTCCATCGTTTCCAAGGTAGGGGCCTTTGCCGCCCCCAAAGCGAAAAGCTTGGCATATTCGATCAGGTACACATAATCCTGCTTCATATAGAAAGCAAAAATATTTTCGGGCAGGGTGCCGTCTCCGATGCCCTGGACAAAGGGGTGCAGATGGTTTTTCTCCCAAATGGGCTTTGCGGATTGAAATAGTCTTTCTGAAAAGCTTTTTGTTTTTGACAGTTCCATATGAAACCTCCTAAAAAATGATAGTGGCAGGCAAAAGAAAACGCCACTCCCCGTGACAGGAAGCGGCCCCTGACAATACACAATTTTGTATCATCCTCTTCGAGCCTGCTTCCCTCCGCTGGAATGATCCAGATCAGGTACAAAGGGTTTAACCATCGATTTCTCAGCCAAATGGCTCCCCCAGCAGTGAAATTATGAAATTGGCAAAAAAATAAAACCCCGCTCCCTAAGAAGGGAAGCGGGGTGCGATGAATAAAATGATCCAATCGATAAGCCACTTTCCTCCGCCGGCATGACCCGGTTCAGGTACAAAGGGTTTAGAACAAAGTTCAATCTCAGCCCATTGAAGGCTCCCCCAGTGTTAAAAAAATATGTAATTATTGACATCATAACATGAAGCGATGAAAAATCAACCTTATTTCACATTTTGGTACAAAAACCCTTTATATTGGGATCCAAGGTTCTTATACGTATATAAAAAAACGAGTCTTTTTATATGCTATATTCCAGATTGTCAAAAAAAGTTCAAAATTATATAGGTAATAAGACTTGTTAATCCGGCGTTATCCTATTAAAATCATTGTAAATATATAGAAGGATAGAAAGGGATTGGGAGAATGATTGTGGATGAGCCAAAGGGAATTGAAATAGAA
This sequence comes from Peribacillus glennii, assembly GCF_003429105.1. Taxonomy (GTDB): domain Bacteria; phylum Bacillota; class Bacilli; order Bacillales; family DSM-1321; genus Peribacillus; species Peribacillus glennii. The sequence continues at coordinate 13,462 of NZ_QVTD01000001.1, read as the reverse complement.
CAAAAACGAGAAGAAATGATCAACCTGGCCCATGCTTTTGGCTATTCAAACCCGGATACTGTAAAGGCAAGCCAGGAATTGGATAAATTAATGAACACATTTTTATTGGAAAAACGAACTTATTCCAGCATTTGCTGATTTATGCGGCTAGATCATAATTTTTATACTTCATACCAAAAGGGCTGTCCTGTTTGATGCAGGGCGCCTTTTTCTTTCTTTAGCAAATGTGTAGCCCCGTTTTTCGCTGTTAATGAACCGATATGTTAGTTTTCGCCATAATTGGGTAAAAGGAAGTAGACTTTATTATATCTGAATAATTATGAAGGAGTTTATCATGAAGAAATTATCGATTGTATTGATTGTTTTTATAATAGCATCGGTCACTTGGTTTTCTTTTCAGTCAAAAGCCAGAAACGATGACCCGGTTATCATGGCATTCGGCGATTCACTGACGTACGGATACGGAGATAAAAAAGGGGAAGGATATGTCGATGGCTTGGAGAGAGCGCTGAACGAACCAGGAAGCATAGACAAATTCAGAATCTGGAACTATGGAATCACCGGGCAGGAAACAGAGGGTGTTTTAAAACAACTGGGGGATGCCCGTATCGAAAGCAAGCTGGATAAGGCCGATTATTTTATCTTGTTTATCGGCACAAACGATTTGATCAACAGCAACGGCGGCAATGTAAAAAATGTGAATGATGAACAAATAAATGCCGAAAAGGCTGGATATCTAAAAAACGTGAAAACCATTTTGGATAAACTTGGTAGAGAAAACAAGAGGGCTCCAATATTGGTGCTGGGGCTTTACAACCCTGTCCCGGACAATGGACAACTCGAAAAACATATAGATGAGTGGGATCGGGAGATTAAGGATATCGTTAAAAGTGAGCAGCAGGCCACATTCATTCCAACCAATGATCTTTTCAAAAACAAAAACAAGAAAATCTATTTTAGTGACACCCTCCATCCAAACGAAAAAGGATATCAATTAATAACGGAACGAATAGTGGAACGATACCAATTTGTAAGATAAGGTTTTATAAAGAAAAATAGAATGTTGCCTGGACCTGTTATAAGGTACGGGCTTTTTTTGGGGGAGGTAAGAAAGTATAGAACTTTCTTGTCTGTATACGTACTGCTGGCCTTAGTCTTCGCCTTTACAAAAGGTCCCCGATCAGCGAGTAGGATACCACAGAGTTTTATTTATTGTATAGGGTTGGCATGGACAGGTATAATCTACAAATATTAGTATAAAAAACGATAAGGGTTTTTTGGAAGGGGAAAATAGTGGCCGCAAAGTATGCTAGGATCCTGTTGCTGCTTTTCACAGCCATATTGCTTGCTGCATGGCTGTTTAAATATTATGTGTTGCCACCGGATCTAGATGAATTGGAAGTTCCCGATGGCCTGCATCCGATCGTGGCAGAAAAAAGGGATGAGCTGACGGGCAGAGCTGCGAGAGCAGGAATCCCAATTCTGATTACGGCGGGATTCAGATCGATTGATGAACAGAACCAGTTGTATAACCAGGGAAGAACCACTCCTGGAAAAGTCGTGACGAATGCAAAGGGCGGGGAGTCCTTCCACAATTTTGGGCTGGCAATCGACTTTGCTTTGCTGGACAAAAACGGAGAAGCCATTTGGGATATGGAATACGATGGAAACAGGAATGGGAGGAAAGATTGGGACGAGGTCGTGGAAATTGCAAAGGAAATCGGATTTGAATCAGGGGCAGACTGGGAAGGCGAGTTCAAAGATTATCCTCATTTGCAAATGGATTTCGGCCTCACCTTAAGGGAGCTGCAGAGGGGCAAGAAACCGCCCGGAATCGAATAGCAGGAATGTTGCCTTGCCAAATTGTTTGTAATAAAGTGTAGAAGTGAAGAATATTCAGTCGAAGGAGCCAGAAACAACTATGGAAGAAACGAAACACAACAGAGACTCACTAGTCATTAAAACAAGCATCGTCCTCCCTCCCGATACGAATAATCTTGGCACGATGTTCGGGGGCAAATTAATGGCGTATATTGATGACGTGGCAGCGATTTCGGCAATGCGCCATTCAAGAACAAATTGCGTAACGGCGTCAACGGATTCAGTGGATTTTATGCATCCCATATATGAAGGAAATTCTGTTTGCCTTGAGGCATTCGTAACCTATACCGGGCGCACTTCCATGGAGGTTATGGTCAAGGTAATCGCGGAGGATTTGCTTACTGGGGAGCGAAATGTCTGTGCGATATCTTTCTTAACCTTTGTCGCTATTGATAAAGAGGGAAAACCAACACCGGTTCCAAGGCTTGTACCTCAAACAGAGACGGAAAAGAACCTCTTTGAAACAGGGAAACTAAGAGCGGAAATCCGAAAAAAGAGGCGGAAAGATACCGAACAGCTTGCAAAGACTTTTGGCGCGGATTTACCTTGGTGAAGAGCAGAATGCAAACGCGCCTTGGCGAAAAATGCTGGAAGGTGTCCTGAAAAAGGACACCTTCCAGCATTTAATCACGGCTTGATAATATGCCAAAAAACCGCAGAATGTTCACAAACAAGTTAATGAAATCAAGATACAGGCTAAGGGCCATAAGCGGCACTTCTTCTGCACTCACTCCGTAACGCTTCATCCGATTGATGTCATACAAGACATACCCGCTAAAAACGAGGATCCCTATGAATGAATATGCCAGCATCGCTGTAGAGCTTAGCGGTACAAAGATATTGAAAACCCCGATTACGATTAATGCTAATAGCGCAGCCATCAGCATGCCGCCAAGAAAGGAAAAATCCCTCTTCGTTGTCCCTGCATAAAGAGCCAATCCCCCGAAAACCGCGGTAGTTGTCACCCCCGCAAGCAGCACGATTTCCGTGCCGGCAGCTGCTGCATAATGGGAAACGATCGGATAGGTGGTAACGCCCGAGATAAATGTAAAGGTGTAAAGAAATGTATAACCGATCGCTTTTCTTCTTCGCAGCATGAATGCCCCGATTAACATAATCAGCTCGAGAATAGCCAGAGGCAGGAACAACGCAGGCGGGACGTACATCCCCACAGCCATGCCAAGCACCGACACTGCCAGTGAAAGGGCAAACGTCCTTAAAACCGACGGCATATAATTTTGTGCCGCTTGAGAGTACATAAAATCACCTCATAATAAGTCTATACACAAGTTATACGTACGAACGGGCAGTAAGTTTCATGATTTTTTTTCCCCTTCTTTGATTATCAAGATTTAGGAGATGAGGATTGGGAATCAGGCACGTAATATGCCTTCTTTGGGGCTATGAAGGAATCCCAGTATCAGGCAGGAAATCACCTTCATCAGGTAATAATCTTGTATTAGGAATACACGGTATTCAGCTATGGGCATTTTTCGTTACTCTTGTTTATGGGCAGCTGGCTTACATTGTTAAAAAAAGGGTAAATAGAACGTGTAATCTATTCAAACAAAAGGAGGAAATGCCATGAATTTTGCAGATTGGTATGCCAAAAGGGAACCCCGTTATAAAGAGTGGAGAAACCGCTGGAAAAGCAAAGTGAACATGGAAAATGCCCTCTTGTATGCAGTGCCTGCTTTGGTAATGGCCATAGCCCCTATTGCTTCAACCTTAAGGTGAAAAATATATGGATGAAAAAAGCCGTTTACCAATGAACGGCTTTTTTTATGGGTAAAATATGCAGGAGGAACTAAAACCTGTAATGATGATTATACCTTTACCTAACAAACAAGCCAGTGAAGGTTTATAATTGTAAGGGAATAAGGAGGGAAATGATATTGTCAATAGTTAATGAAAAAGAAATGGTTTCATACATAACTGATTTGGTCTCCATACCAAGCCCATCCGGTTATACGGAGGCCGCGATTTCATATGTTGCCGGCTTTATGGAAGACAAAGGGGTTTCTTATCAGATTACGAACAAAGGCGCATTGCTCGCTTCCATAAAAGGGCAGGACGAAAGCAAGCACAGGCTGCTGACGGCCCATGTCGATACCCTTGGGGCGATGGTAAAAGAAATTAAAAGCAATGGCCGTCTCCGCTTGACGATGATTGGCGGTTTTAAATGGAATTCGGTCGAGGGGGAATATTGTAAGATCCATACGGCAACAGGCAAGGAATATACGGGGACCATTTTGATTAACCAGACATCGGTCCATGTGTACAAAAACGCCGGGGAAGCAAAACGCGATGAGACAACGATAGAAGTAAGGATAGACGAGCCGGTAAAATCAAAAGAAGAGACGGGCGCTCTCGGTATATCAGTCGGCGATTTTGTCTCATTTGAACCCCGGATAGAACAAACAGAAAGCGGATTCTTGAAATCTAGGCACCTGGATGATAAAGCGAGCGTGGGCATTTTGCTTCATTTAGTGGATTTGATTCAAAAAGGGAGCATTGCTTTGCGTTATACAACCCATTTCCTTATCTCGAATAATGAAGAGATCGGATATGGGGGAAATTCCAATATTCCGGATCAAACGGTTGAATATCTAGCGGTCGATATGGGAGCCATCGGTGAGGGGCAAGCGACTGATGAATACAGTGTTTCTATTTGTGCCAAGGATTCTTCAGGCCCTTACAACTATAAATTACGGCAACATCTGGTGAACCTTGCCAAGGAAAACAGAGTCGATTACCGTGTCGACATCTATCCTTACTACGGTTCTGATGCATCTGCCGCGATCCGTGCCGGACATGATGTGGTCCATGGTCTGGTCGGTCCCGGCATCGATGCATCGCATGCCTTTGAACGGACGCATATTTCTTCGTTGCGCCATACCGCAAATCTGCTCGTCCATTATCTTCAGTCAGAGCTTGTTTAAAACAATGAAAGCCTGCTGTCCACCGGACAGCAGGCTTTTCACCATTTCTATTTTTTCGGAGGATCATTTTTGTCAGGGTCGCGTTGAGGGCTAATGTCTTGTTTCCGTTCCTTTTTCTCATTTTGTTCCACAGAATTGTTTTCAATGCGTTTCTTTTTTTCTGACATGTTAGATTCCTCCTTTAATGCGTATACTATTCCATTCCCGTTCCTTCCGGCAAAAAAACATCCAGTATCATTTTACTAGGAAATCTAAATATAGTAACTTTTTTCCTTTGCTAATGGTTATAATGATGGTATATCGCTAAAAAAAGTGGGGGGTTACTATGCTGCAATCACCAATCAAGCTGTTTCGTATTATGGGTGTCATTGAAGGCGGTTCGCTCCTTGTATTACTCGCTGTCGCCATGCCTCTGAAATATATGATGGATATGCCGATGGCAGTCAGGATTGTAGGCTCGCTCCATGGATTCTTCTTCATCATGTACATCCTGGCCATAGGGTATACTGCCTTTAGGGTACGCTGGTTTTGGAAGTGGGTTTTCGGGGCGGTGGCCGTTGCGTTCATTCCTTTTGGAAACTTCGTACTGGATTCGAAACTTCAGCGAAAGCTTAATAAGAAGTAGGAGCGGCCTGCGGAGAATCGCGGGTCCTTTTCTTGTAACCATATTTTCTTCTGAACGTCTTCTTCCGGATCATTCCTCATAAAATTAATAAACAACCATCCAAATAAAGGTATTCCGGCGTAATGAAAGTCGAAAATATGAATGTTTAACATACCATTAATACATAATACAAAGTATGTATTTTTAAATGAGGCTGAATCAGGAAGCAAAGGGGTCAAACCCAAGACTCCAACTCCAGTTCTGAAGCTTAATTTATGATGTAATTGAAGACTTCTGGGTTCAGGGCCCCTGATTGGTCATCCTCAATCTCTTAAGCAAAGGTGAGAAATTCATGAAACCTGGTGAATTATTGATTATAGGCGGAGCGGAAGAGAAATTTCATGGCGGAGAGGTTTTACAAAAGTTCGTCGACCTCGCCGGCCGGCAAAACAGTGGCATTGGAATCCTGCCGACTGCCTCGGAAATTCCTGACGAAGTAAGTTCTGACTACATACAAACCTTTAAACAGCTGGGTGTTGGGCGTGTGGAAGTGATTGATGTAGATTCAAGGGAACGGGCGGAAAATCCGGAAATCCTAGAGCTTGTAGAGTCGCTTTCCGCTGTGTTTATTACAGGCGGTGACCAAAGCAGGCTCTCAAAATTAATCGGCGGTACAAGATTGCACGAAAAGCTGACTGATAAATGGAAAAATGGCATGGTCCTCGCAGGGACAAGTGCCGGGGCATCAATCATGGCCAAGTCAATGATAGTGGCTGCAGACACCAAGCTAAATGATGATAAACTCAATGTTGAATTAGGAACCGGATTCGGCTTTTTGGACCATATCTTGATTGACCAGCATTTTTCACAACGGGCCAGGTTTGACCGGTTATTGAGCGCGATAGCGGAAAACAGGGAAATTATCGGCATCGGTATTGATGAGAATACAGCCATTTTAGTGCATGATAACAAGTTTGAAGTTTATGGGGAACACCAGGTTCTCGTTATCGATGGTAAAAGCAGCGAATTTGTCGATATCAAGATTGGAGAAAATGGGAGCGAAGAGCTCACTATTTCAGGATTTAAGCTGCATGCGCTTACCCGGGGCTACAGTTTTGATCTATCCCGTCGAATCTTAATTCTCAAAAAGGGGAAAACAGAATGAAAATCAACCGTGTAAGGTATTTGAAAGGACCTAACTACTTCGCCTATAAACCGATGATGTTTATTGAAGTAGATATTGAGGATCTTGAGCTTCGGCCATCAGATACAATACCTGGTTTTACTGAAGCCCTTATAGAAACGTTGCCGGGTCTTAAAAAGCATACATGCTCCCTAGGATACGAAGGCGGATTTATTGAACGCCTGAAACGAGGGACTTGGATGGGCCATATCCTGGAACATATGGCAATTGAGCTCCAGCTCGCTGCCGGAATTGACGTAAGGCGCGGCAAGACAATTACGGCCAAAAAGCCTGGAATCTATTATGTGACATACGCATATAAGGAGCAACAATCCGGGCTCTATTCCTTTGAAGCCGCAATGGAAATAGCCGGGCTTCTGTTAAAAGGGGAAAAACATCTCGATTCCCGTCCATACGTCAATAAAGTGGCTGAACTTTATTATAAAAACAAGCTCGGGCCGAGTACCGAGGCAATATATGAAGCAGCAATCCTTTCGAATATCCCGGTGGAAAGAATCGGCGAAGACAGCCTTCTCCGCCTGGGCACAGGATCACGGCAAAAATTCGTTCAGGCTACCATCAGCAGCCAGACATCTAGCCTCGCTGTCGAAAATTCCTGTGATAAACAACTGACAAAAGAAATATTAAAATCATGCAGCCTGCCTGTTCCTGATGGGGAAGTGGTTTCGACGATGGAAGAAATCTTTGCACAGTCGGAAATCATGGGCTTCCCGCTAGTGATCAAGCCTTTGAATGGAAGGCAGGGGCAGGGAGTCATCACAAATATCAAAAATAAAGAGCAACTCTTTAATGTAGTGAGCTGCCTGGACCAGCATGTGGACAAGTATATTTTAGAGAGGCATTATGAAGGGAATGATTACCGGATACTTGTGGTTGATGGCAGGCTTATTGCCGCAAGCCTCCGTGTACCTCCCTTTGTGATTGGTAATGGAGTGGATACCATCCGCGATTTAATTAATGAGGAAAATAAAAATCCTCTTCGAGGGGATGGACATGAAAAAGCAATGTCTAAAATCCCGCTCAACCATACCGTCTCCTGCTATTTGGAAAAACTGGATTTAACCCTCGATTCCATTCCTGACAAGGGAAAAATCATCCAGGTCGTTGGAAATGCCAATCTATCTACAGGCGGCAAGGCGATTGACGTAACAGACCAGGTACATCCAACGATAAGAAAAATAGCCGTGACGGCGGCAAAAGCGATCGGTTTGGATATCGCCGGGATTGATTTTATCTGTAAAGATATTTCTAAGCCTTTTGATAAACATGAAATGGCGATTATCGAAATCAATGCAGCACCAGGAATCCGAATGCACCATTACCCAAGTGAAGGGAAAAGCCGGGATGTAGGCAAGGCGATTCTGGACTACCTTTTTAAAACACGTGAAGAAGCCTCCATTCCAATCATATCCGTGACCGGGACAAACGGTAAAACGACAACAACCCGCCTGGTGAATTATTTCCTTGCAAAAGAAGGCGTAACGGTAGGAATGACGAACTCTGACGGTGTATTCGTGGACAATGTTGCCATAGATCAAGGAGACTGCAGCGGACCGATCAGCGCAAGGAAAATCTTGCACAACCCGACAGTCGATTTTGCTGTATTGGAAACGGCCAGGGGCGGCATCGTCCGGGAAGGGCTTGCTTTCCGGCATTGTGATGTTGGAATCGTAACGAATGTAGCCGAAGACCATTTGGGCCTTGATGGGATCGAAACGTTTGAACAGTTGGTCAAGTTGAAACGCTTGATTCCGGAGGTTGTGATTGAAAATGGGTATTGCGTCCTGAATGCGGATGATGAACATGTGGCAAAAATGGCAGATTATACAAAGGGCGAGGTCATTTTTACGTCGCTTCATCAGAATAACCCTTATATCCAGAAGGCCATTTTTGAAAAGAAGAAAGCCTGGTATGTCGACCATTCTGGCTGGATTGTTTACGCTTCAAACGGGATTTTAGAGTCCGTCCATCCGTGCAATAACTTTCCCATTACAATAGGAGGAGCGGCAAAACACAATATTTCCAATCTGCTCCAAGCCATGGCTGCTGCCCACACACAAGGAGTGCCATTACACGAATTAACAACGAAAGCCCTTGCTTTTATACCGGATGTTGCCCTTTCTAAAGGCAGATTCAACAAAAGGGATATGAAAGGGCGGACGATAATTGTAGACTACGCCCACAATGCATCAGGAATGGAAGCCATTTATGACACCGTCAGCGGCTTCGGAAACAAGCGGGTCATCACCGTATTGGCCGGTCCGGGAGACAGGAAAAATGAGGACATCACTAAAATGGCTTACATTGCCGCTGAGCATACGGATCTATTGGTGATCAAAGAGGATGACGATTTGCGGGACAGACGGCAATATGAACTGGCAAATCTTATCCAAAGGGCCGCAATTGAAAGGAGATTAAAAAAAGAACAAACCCTTATCGTCCTCAACGAACTAGAGGCCTTTAAAAAAGCATGGGAGCTTTCAAAACCAGGAGATCTTCTGCTCTTCTTCTATACAGATTTTGATTATGTAACCAGTTTTTTTCAACTGGTAAGTAAACACCAACATCAATAAGACTTCGGGCCGTTCGACACCTATGTCGGACGGCCTGTGTTATTTTAACGAAAATTGCCAAAACGGCAGTTTTTTTTTGCGTTGTAGGAAGAATGTTCGATTCGTTTTGTTACAAAATTTTCTGTTTTTGCTTTATCCGGGTAGAAGGGGCCCGATTCTTTTCGGTATTTCATATCCCTTTATAACCAAACTGGGAACAAAATCCCTTTTTTATGTGCAAGTGAGGGTGGTTTTAAACGGAGAAAAATGGTGAGCTAGACTTATCGAAAATTTTTTTGAAAATTATAAATAAAATAAACCTACAACAAGATTAATATTAAAACAGATTGAAAAATGGAGAGGAGCGGAAAAATGTGAAGGAAAAAGCTTGGCGCAATGCTAATCTGTCTTGGCATCATTTTTTCATCGTTCACTGGTGCTGCAAATGCCTATTCTGGTGACTCTACAGGGGATAGCAAGGAAGATTTACGTGTTTACATTGAAGGAACCAAAAACGAAATCACCAAGGTCAGGAAACAATTCAAAACGAAAAGGGATTTTGGCGATGAAGGTTTTACGGCAATCGTGAATCCAGAGGAATTAAAAGCGATAAAGAAGAACAGGAAGTTGAAAGTTCAAAAAGTCTCAATCGTAAAAATCGCCCAAACTAATATATTAGACATTGTTTTTCCGGCTGCGGTTCCTTCCTCACGCACCCCTTGGGGAATCAGAGCGATTTATAGCGAACCAGCCATCGCACAAACGACGGGCGGAAAAGGAATTAAAGTTGCCGTTCTTGATACGGGTACATCCAAAACCCATAAAGATTTAGCCTCCAAAATCGAGCAATGCAAAAATTTTACCTCCGTATTTTCTACTATTGTCAATAATTCGTGTACAGACAGAAATGGGCATGGCACCCATGTTTCGGGTACCATCCTGGCAAATGGCGGCTCAGACGGCTCCGGTATTTTCGGAGTAGCCCCGGAAGCGAAATTATGGGCTTACAAGGTACTGGGCGATTCAGGTACTGGGTATTCAGATGATATCGCCGCCGCTATCCGGCATGCTGCCGATCAAGCTGCCAGTACCGGTTCGCGTGTAATCATATCCATGTCTTTAGGATCTTCATCCAAAGATTCGCTCATTGCGGGTGCAGTGGACTATGCTTATAGCAAGGGCGTACTAGTCGTCGCAGCAGCGGGAAATTGAGGATACGAGGCGAATACAATCGGATACCCGGGAGCCTTGAGAAATGCAGTTGCTGTTGCCGCATTAGAAAATATACAGGAAAACGGTACTTATAGGGTTGCTGATTTTTCCTCTCGCGGCAATCCTGAAACTGACGGCGACTATGTGATAGGCGAAAAGGATATCGAAGTATCTGCTCCCGGAGCGAATATTGAATCTACATGGCTGAACAATGGCTATAACACGATAAGCGGGACATCTATGGCCACACCGCATATCTCGGGCCTGGCCGCGAAACTCTGGGCCGCAAATCCATCCCTTACACATACCGGTCTCAGGGCACAACTTCAAGCCAAAGCGAAAGCCTATGATATAAATGGCGGCCATGGGGCATCAACAGGTGATGATTACGCTTCAGGCTATGGCTTCCCGCGCGTCAAATAATCCGTGTGGAATCTCAATTAAAAATTCGAAATTCGCAACCAAATTTATTATTTCGCAACTAAATCCGCAACATTCACCATGCTTCGAAACAAAAAAAAATTTGCAATATGTATAGGCAGCCGGCTCCCTGTTGAAGGTGAGCCGGCGGTTATTTTTCGGTTTCAAAAAAGGGTAAAGGAAAACATATGAATTCCTTAATGATAATCGGCATTTTTGGGAAAACGAAAGATAACAAAAGTCGAATATTACCAAAGGGTGTTGTTGATGAAATTATCACAGCTTATAGCTGCTATTAAGGAAATTGCTGTGCAGATTCCCTCTATTCCTGAAATACATGCAACCGGGATTGAAACGAATTCCCAAAAAATGCAAGAGGGATATATTTTTGTAGCCATTCCGGGCTTTGTCCATGATGGGCACGACTTTATCGGACATGCCATCCAAAGAGGAGCCGCAGCTATCGTGGGCGAAAAAAATGAAAACCTATCTGTCCCCTATATCAGGGTAACCGACAGCAGGGCAGCGGCTGCCAAGCTAGCAGGTGCCTTTTACGAAAATCCGGCCAAAAAGCATAAGCTGATAGGCATAACTGGAACAAACGGTAAAACAACGATTTCTTATATGTTAAGACATATTCTTGCTGAAGCAGGTCTGTCATGTTCCTTGCTTGGAACAGTGGCCTACATCATAAACGGCGAAAATAAAAAGTCCTCCCATACAACTCCAGATGCCATACAGTTACAAAAACTACTGGCAGAAAGTGAGGATGAATATATCATCATGGAAGTGTCCTCACATTCCCTGGACCAATCCAGGGTGGAGGGAATCGAATTCGACCTGGGAATCTTCACTAATTTATGCCATGACCACCTGGATTACCATCATACAATGGAAAACTATTTTCAAATAAAGGCAAGCTTGTTTCTGAAACACTTAAAAAGGGATGGACGGGCGGTAATCAATCAGCTTGATGAATGGGGGGTTAGGCTCACCAATCTTTTACATATGGAACAAAAGAAAATATTCACTGTCGGAAAATCCAGCCATAACAACATGCGGATCGGCCGAATGAATACGTCAGAAAAAAGCATAATCACGCTGAATGAAGATGGTAAAAAACATATCGTACATCTTTCCTTTCCTGGCTTGCATAACGGTTATAATGCAGCACTCGCTTTTGCGGCCGCAAAGCTTATTGGCATTCCGGAAGAAAAAATCATTAGAGCGCTAGAACGCTTTGATGGGGTACCGGGACGATTTGAAATGTACGCCCATCCGGCGGGAGCCACATTTGTCATCGACTACGCCCACACTCAGGATGCAGTTGAATATTGCCTGAATACGGCTAGACATTTTGGTGCAAAGCATATTTCCCATATTTACGGTTTTCGCGGCGGACGTGATCCTTCAAAAAGGAAGCATATCGTAGAAGCATCCGCAGGCATGAGTGATAGCTTTATCCTGACTTTTGATGACTTGAATGGCGTTAATGGAGATTCAATGGCCACCGAACTGGAACAGCTAGCCATTCAGTATGGCAATGGAAAAGGAAAAGTAGTCTCGGACAGGACTGTTGCCATTTCAGAAGCCTGGGAAAACGCACAAGCAGGAGATTGGGTATTCATTACCGGAAAAGGGCCTGAATTATATAAAGAGATGTTTTCGTTTCCAGCCCATTCAGACCGGGAAATGATAGAAACACTTCTTCAGGATAATATCTATTCATTACATGATGCAGGGACAGAGCTCTATTGATGGAAGGGTGAACAATTAATTTGGGGTAAATTCAGTAAATTTGCTGCTGTTAATGTTTGAATTTATTTAATATCGGGGATTGAATACACATACCACCGAAAGGAGAGAAAATGTGATGGAAACAAACAACAATGCAGCAAATCAAGGAAAAGTTGAAGAACAATTGCAATCAATGGGAGAAGGCAAAAAGGATGAGATTCTTTCAAGCTTTGAAACGTTTAAGAGTTATTTAGGTGACAAAGTGGCAAAAGGCGAAAAGTTGGGAATGGGCGAAGAACAGCTTGCAAAAACCGCCCAAAAGGTAGCGGATTATCTTGCCGCTCATGAAGAACCACGAAATCGCGAAGAAAAGTTGTTGCAGGAACTATGGAAAGTCGGCAATGAAGAGGAGCAGCATAAGCTGGCCCATATGCTTGTCAGAATGGTGCAATAAGGAACGGAGCTTGCCGGATGGCAGGCTTTTTTCATTTGTTTCAGAAAATGAGCGTTTATCCTTTTCTGTTATTGACCCCGGTTTGTGGCAGGCACACATGGGTTTCGTCTACATATGTATAATAGGAATTTATTACTCGAGGTGAATGCATATGTACGGATACGGACCAATGTACCCGCAATTTCATATCAATGTAGCAGATGAAGAACAGTTTGAAAACCGTCGTCAGGTGGACGAAGATGATGCTTTTGGTGGGTACGGAAGCCAATCTGGAGGTCCGCAATACGGAGGTCCCCAATATGGAGGCATGCAAGCTGGAGGCCCGCAATACGGAGGTCCCCAATATGGAGGCATGCAAGCTGGAGGCCCACAATACGGAGGTCCCCAATATGGAGGTATGCAAGCTGGAGGCCCGCAATACGGAGGTCCCCAATATGGAGGCATGCAAGCTGGAGG